>CABUIH010000001.1:0-373948 GCA_902491615.1 uncultured Collinsella sp.
CCTCGACCAGGGGCATGAGCTCATTCACCCGATCGACGATGCGGCGCTGCTCGGCGAGGGGCGGGAGGGGAAGAAGCCAACTCGACAACGTTTGCGCGGGAAGGTGCTTGATTGTGGTTCCGGTAAAGCAACTATCCCATTCATGCGATTGCACTATAAAGCAAATGTACAGCTCACAGTAAGTATTGAGCAGCAGTCTTTTGCTGCAGCGAATTCTATGGAGCGCCTTTTGATAATACATTGTTTCGTTCGATGCCCAGATTGCGCATCTCCCCGGTACACCGCCTTCGCAGACGATTAGGTCACCATCAGAGAGCGCATACTTAGCGCGATCCGTTTCGCCCATGGGCATGGTCTTCACATTGGCGAGGTCAAATTTGCCCCATTGAACATTGGCATTTCCAAGGTATGGCGCAGGATCGCCTTGGTTTTTCTGTTTGTCAAGCATCTTGCCCAGTTGGATAGAGGCGACGTCCGATAGCCTCGTCCAGCACCACCCCTCGGGCAGCTCCTCAAACGGCACCTCATCCACGATGCACTTATCACTAGTCACGCGTCCCTTCGCATCCACCTTCTTCTCATAGGGGGAGCCATCGGAAGGGGCAAGCTCACGGTGGTAGCCATACATACTGTCAAAGGGCAGCGCCGGTCTGCATGCATTGCCGTGAATCATAGGCTAAGCAAAATCAAATAGTTCGTGACGGTGCTGGCGGCATCCGCCATGTTGCGGCCACGGCTTCGCGGCCGGGTGATGCCTCCACTGCGCCCTGTAAAGGCCGCTCCATGAGACCTCGCACAAATCTACGCTTCGCTTCGATTGGTGGAGGTCATCATGGAGGACCTTGACAGGCCTTCGCTCCGGCATGGCTTTGCAGGGAGCAAAGCCGACGACGACGCGCGGCGTCGCCATTCGGCTTTGCCCGCAAGGGCGAGATGTTCAGGGCGACAGGCCCGGAGACGGAGGATGACATGCGTGAGCTCATGACCAAGGAAATCGCCGAGGCGGTGCCGAGGCTCTACGAGCAGGGCGGCGCGGAAGACCCCACGGTATACGTCCACTACTTCTCGTGCGTGAACGGATGGGACTGGTGGCTGCTCGAGTTCGATGGGACGGACGAGGCGTTCGGGCTCGTTCAGGGCTACGACGACGAACTCGGCTATTTCAGCGTCAAGGAGATGGCGGAGCTGAACCGGTCGATGGGTTTCCCCGTAATCGAGCGGGACGAGCACTTCAAACCGGCACCGCTCAGCACGGTGGGGAGGTAGCGACATGGTCACGGTCGCTTTCGATTTCATGGGCGAGGAGACCGTCATCGCCCCCGTGGCCGAGCGATACGAGGACGGCGGGCTCGCCGTCCTCCTGCTCGACGCCACGGACCCGCAGTCCGACGGCTACATGGCCGAGTGGGGCGTCCTCACGGTGAACGTCCCCGGGGCGGCCGGGCCGGGCCGCATCGCCATCGCGGTCGATATACCCGACGTCCTCATCGACGCCCTCGCCGCGGCCGGAATCATCTCGCTCGACGGGCATCTCGCCGCGTCGGGCATGGCGCGTTACCGGCTCGCCGCGGTCGACGGGTGGGCCGTGACCGAGATGGGGAGCCGCATCGAGGCCCTTGAGGAGGTGCTGGGCTCGACGGTTGTCGTCGAGTATGGTGCTGACGATGATGGCGGGGCGTTCGAGATCGGAACCGCGCCGGCCGGTTCGGCCGAGCTCGACGCGCTCGTCGCGGCGGCACGCGCGGAGGCCGATGCCGCCGTCCGCGAGGGCGGTGCATGGGCGGTGGTGCGAGTCGGTTTCGGGGACGCCGAGACCATCGACTGCGAGACGGGCCGGACGGTCTATATCGCAGAACGGAAATAGAGAGAAAAGAGAGACGCGGTCCAGAAGGGCCGCGTTTTTTCATGCGCCCGCGTCGCGGGCCTTCCATCACCCAAGGGCCTTGGGTGATGGAAGCAGGATAAGGGCACACTACGCGCGCCCCGGGTCTCGTGGCGCAACTCGGCGGGCCGAGTTCGAACCCGCAGGTAGCGGGACCGGATAAACCGGGACGTGCGCCGGCGGCCCCGTCATACGGCGAAGGGCGGCCGTATGACGGATGGGCGTTTGCGCAGGTGATGGCGTGTGACGCGTCAGAATCCGTCGGGGGTCGCGGATACCTTGTGCTTCCTCGGCCCCGTCGGCTTTCCTTTGCCCTCTTTCGGCTTCTCGGGCAGCCGCCAGACCGGTGCCGCCCCGGTGTTGCGGGGCTCGCCCGCGACGGCGGTCTCCAGCATGGCCCGTTCCGCCTCGGGGGAGGCGAGGCTGAGCAGCGGCCCGAGGAACGTCTCGGTGATATCGCGGCTGGCGAGGGCCATCGGGCCGTTCTCGTCGATCACAAGAGCACCGTTCTCGCGGGCGCTCCAGGCCATGAGCTCCGCCGGCGTCATCAGCGGGCGGCGCGCCACGGAGAAGGACTTGCCGGACGATGAGCTCTGGGTGCCCTTGGTCGAGCTCTGGCCGGTCGTCTTGACGCTGTAGTCGCCGAGGCGTTTGCTGATCTCCTCAGCCTCCTCGACCGATTCAACCGAGAGGATCACCTGGGTCCCGAGGAGCGCCAGCAGCGCGTCGGATTCCGCCTTTGAGTAGCCGCAGCGCGCTTGGAGCAGGAACGTGTTCTGCAGGACGAAGACGACGTGGAGCCCGATGCTGCGCACCTCGGCGAGGTCGCCCAGCAGGCGCGGGATCTTGGGGATGCCCGAGCCCTCGTCGATGGCGAGCAGGGTCTCCGCGGGTAGCTTCCCTCCGGAGAACCGCGCGGTCTCGCGGAGCGCCGAGAGGGCCTGGGAGAAGATACACGAGACGAGGGCTCCCCGGTCGCCGCGGTCCGTCGCGCTCGCGATATAGAGGATCGTGGGCTCGCGCCCGACCGAGGCGAGGTCGACCTCGCCGTCCCAGATCATGCGGCTCACGTCGTCGTCGCAGAAGCTCATCAGGTAGTTGCGCGCGGTGGAGACGAGCGCCTCGCCGCCGCCCCCGTTGGAGGACGCAACGAGGAGGAACTGTCGGGCCGGGTTTCCGGCGGGAAGGTTCCCGGCGAGCTCCTCGAGCGACTTGACGGCGCTCTTGCCGCCCCTGGGCTCGAGGAGCGCGAGGACGGTCGAGAGGTTTCGCGCTTCGATGGGGATCCGCTCGTCCGTGATCGCGAGGAGGCAGAGGCCGGTGATGAGGTTGCGGCTGGCGTCCGTGAAGAAGCGCTGACCGGAGGAGAAAGCGTCCGGCACGATGGTGGAGGAGAGCTCGCGGAGCTCGGAGACGGCACCGGGGAGTCCCTCGGTCTTGAGCGCCGAGATGGCGCGGTCCAGCGGGTTGTACCTCGCAGACCTGACGGGGTCGTCGAGGCGTATGGCGATGACCCTCATCCCCGCCTTCCGGGCGAGCGGCTCGGTCCAGGCGCGAATCTCGGATTTCGGGTCGTGGACGATGACGGAGGTCGGGATGCCGTGGGCATTGCGGTCAATCGCGGCGGCGATTGAGGGTGCGAGCGCGCGTCTGGATTTGCCTGCACCGCTGCCTGCTCGTATGAGGCAGTGGACGGCGGGGACCATCGCGATCCCGCTGCCGATGCAACCAGTCGCCACAAGTCCTTTCGCGGCCCCCTTTCCGTTCCATACGGGGCATCGCCTCGCGATCCTAGAAGGTCTGGATTCGAGCCAGGCGTCGCCGTGCGTGCGGGTCGGCGCGCGGTCGCCGGCGAACGTGCCGTCGTGGAGGCACATCCATGAGCGGACCCATGAGACGAGGCCGAGGAGGATGATGATGGCGGCTACGGCGGCGGTGGCGGAGACCAGCAGCGGGAGCCGACCCGTCGCGGCTGAGTCAGCGATCGATTCCAACGGGTTGCGGAAGATGACGTCGGGCTCAGGACCCGGGTCGTCGACCTGCAGCTGGAGGAAGACGGAGAGGTCTGAGGAGAGCGATGCCGCCCACCATGAGATATGATCCCACGCGCTGACGGTCGCCACACAGGCGATACCGGCGGCGACGGCGTGGGCCGCAAGCGTGTCGGCGAGCTCCTTTTTCATGTCGCGGTTGAAGGATTTTGGTTTCATCTGGCTATCGTCCTCTCTATTCTGTTGGCGATCTTTACCGCGGGGGCGCTCGACGGCTTGGTGCCGCCGGATGCCAGGATCCTCAGGGTCGCCGCGATGATCCGCAGGGCCCGCTCGCCTGCCTCGTCCCCCATGTCTTGCCCGCCGGCGTCACGCACGGCCTCTCTGGCGACGAGGGACGCCATCGTCGCGGCGCTCCCGATGAGTTGGCCGGCTGCCGGCGCGTGCCGGAGGACCCGATCCGCCGTGGGGCACCCTTTGAGGTCGACGCGCTCGATCGCATGGCCGCGCGAGACCTTTCGCGCGATCTTCTCAAGGCGCTTCCGCGGGATGCAGGCCCGGGCCTCGGTGGCGAGGCCCGCCTCCCGCCGCCTCTCCGCTGCCGGTCCGGATGCGGGGGCGGGGCGTCTTGCGGGCCGCAGGTCCCGTTTCGGTGCCCTGTCGGGGACCACGACGCGAAGGGCCGCGTTCTCGCATCGGAGGCCGAGGTCGTCGGTAGCCTTGCGGATGTACGCCTCGCGCGCGTCCCCCGTCAGGCATCTGAGGTCGGCGCACCTCTCGACCGCCTTCTTGTATCGGTCCAGCGCGCCGGCGAGGCCGGGGACCTCAGACGCCGCCCGGTCGAGCGCCTCCCTAAGCGCGGCGGAGGTCTCCGGATGGAAACGCCTGAGGTGCGCGGCCTCGATCCTGCCGTCGCGCGGCAGCTCGACGTCCAGGCGACTTCGGTCGACGCGGGCGACGGCGTCCAGGGCGGCCTCCCTTGCGACGTCGCGCTCGATGCGCGCCTCCCGCAGCAGCGGTGCCATGGCCTTCGAGGAGATCTCGAGCCGTGCCGCCTCCATCTTTCGCTTGGGGAGTAGCGCATCCCACTCGCCCGCGCGGTCGACCGTGAGGATGTGGACGTGGTGGCTCGTGTCGTTGATGTGCATGGCGGCATAGAACTCGACGCGGCTCTCGGGCACGCCGGTCATCTCGGAGAAGAGCCTCGGCCACTCGGACCGCACGAGCGCCTGCCATGTCTCCAGCCGGTCGAGCCCGGCCGAGGGGGCAATCTCGTTGGGGACGGTGACGACGGTGGTGAGGACCGCGCCGGCGTTTCCTGTGATGGCGCGCCTGGCCTTGGACACTGGGGCGGCCCCGTCTGCATCCCAGAGGCCACCCGTCGAGCCGGTCCTGTTCGCGGCGTACGCGGCCAGGCCGTCCACGCCGAGCCTCCGCCCGTCGGCCTCGCTGAGCTCGATGACGACGCCCCGGCGGGTACCCGCGTAGGCGGCCAGCCCGGCGGCCGAGGCCCTAGCCGCCGTCCCGGCGCGGACGACGGAGTGGTTGACGATGACGGGCGGGCTAGCCATCGGCGCGCTCGCGCGCGTGGAGCTTCACCTCGTCGATTCGGCCGAGGCCGGCGCGGCTGAGCTCGCCGGCCTGCGCGAGGTAGTTCTTCCAGATGTCCGCGACGGGGACGTCGTCGAGCGAGGCGTAGGAGGCCTTGAGGACGTCGGCCGACATGAGGCCGGCCATGATGGCGGCGGTCATGGGGCGCGAGAGGACCGCGGCGATGCGGTCCTCGGTGGCGTCGAGCTTGCGCTCGATGTCGAGTGCGGCGACGTCCATCCGCGCGTCGACGACGCCGCGGATGAAGCCCGCGACCTCGTTGCCGTAGAGGTCGAGCCCCTCCGCGGCGAGCGCCGAGCGCAGGAGCGAGCGGATCTCGTCGCTAACGTTGGACTTGTTGAGTTCGGTCCGAGTCTTGAGGGCGGTGTAAAGCTTTGAGTCGAGCTTCACGCTGACGGTTTTTGTTCCGACCATAGAGTCTCCTTATAAAAAGAGGGGCCTCTTGGACCCCGTGCAATGGTCGTTTAATTGATGCGGGTTGACGGGCATTCGGTTCGGTCAATAGCGACCCCGATATAGTTGAGAACGCTATCGCGATTGATTCGCCACAGCTTGCCGCATTTCACGGCTTTGAATGTCCCGTTCTGGCAGAGACGGTAGGCGGAGCGGTCGCTGATGCCGAGCAGGTGCGCGACTGGCAGTGGATCGACGATATCCGGCATACTGCGGAAGTCGTCGACCCCGATACGCTTTTCTTTGACTTTCATTTTGGCCTCCTTTCTGGAATTTGCCGATTTCTCTCATTTCGCAGTCTGACACGACGCTACCGGCATTCGTCAAAGTACGGGCATTGTGGACGCTATGGACCAAAAAGGCGTTGAAAGGCCGAGATAACAAGAAAAGGCCCGGTTGAAGCCGGGCCTCCGAGTCACTGTTGTTTCCCTCCTTGCTATGAAGCAAGTTACTCTTTATATAAGTGTCCAAGAGTTCTCATGGCCGATGCGGTGGCTTTTGGATCGGCGCTGGCGTATCTGTCGAGTGTCATTGACGCCTTCGAGTGCCCCATGAGGCTCGCGAGAGTTCTCGGATCGATTCCGTTGGAGACGGCGTACGTTGCAAAACTGTGCCTGAGGTCGTGGAAGGTGACGGTGTTCTTGTTCAAGACACCATGGAGCTTCAAGGCCTTTGCCAGGGCCCGCCAAGCGTCGTTGATCCTGGGCGGTTTCAAGAAGGAACCGTCCGGAAAGCCGAGGACAAACAGTTCGTCGCTGAACTCAACGCCCAGATTCGCGCATTCGGACTTCATATCGGCCTCGCGCTTCGCAAGGTCTTTCATAAGGTCTTTCGGGCAGTTGGGGATAGCGCGCCGGCTGCTAATGCTCTTGGGGCCCTTGATATAGAACTCGTTATCTGTGTGCCCAATCGCGGCCTCGACTCGGATCGTTGCGGATTTAAAGTCCACGTTTTTCCATTTCAGGGCGCAGAGCTCGCCGCGCCGCAATCCCGTGTAGAGCGCTATCTTGGCTGCAAGCATCGCTGGGATATCTATGGAGGCGTTCAGAGTGTTCAAGACCCTGGTTCGCTCTTTGGTTGTAAGCGAATTCGGTAGACCGTAGTTCGCGTCTTCGTTTTTGGGGACTTTTGCCCAAGAGGCCACGTTTTCGTCAATCCATTTCTTTCGCATTCCATATTTGAGCGAGCCTCGTAACAACCGTAGGGAATTGCAGGCGGTGGACCGTGCGTGGGTTGAGGCGATCGCCGTTATCCATTCCTGAACATCCTCTTCCGTAAGGTCTTCCAATGGGACATCACCGAGATACGGTTCGATATTCCGGCGGAGCATGCCGTGGTATCCGGTCGCCGTGGAGCGCGCGACGTCCGCGCACTCGATATCGATATAGCATGTCACGAGCTTTGAAACGGTGATACCAAGCCCCTTGGGTTTAGCTGCTTCTGCGGTGGCCTTCTCATTGAGAGATGCGCGGATGGATTCGGCTTCGAGCATGGCGGCATCGCGATGCTTATGGCTTCTGCCTTTATCGCGCCCTCGATGTTCCAAGAGCTGAGTCTTCTTATGCCAGATGCCGTTCTCCAAATAGGGGAACTGTGCGCGCCAGCGATCGTCCTTAAACTTATAAATAGACGAGGTGGTGTATTTCTCTTCCATTGTCCCTCCGTGTGCAATCGCGTGTGCAATGAGTGTGCAATTTGACTGTTTCGGAGACGTCTCAAGTGAGACTATAAGCGGAAAGCGAAAGAAAAAGGCGAGGTTACGGTCGCTATAGTCGCAGATGGACGCTATTAACCAGAATGGAAAGCGATGTAATCAGTGGGTTGCAGGTTCGATTCCTGTCACTGGCTCCATGAGAGTTTCGGGCTCTGTTCCCTTGTGGGGCAGGGCCCGTTTCTATTTAGGTGGTGCGCCATCGGGTTAGCGCCCATTCCGTTTTTGGTTTGTCTCGTCCTCCAGTTTGTCTAAATCTGTAACACCAAGACCGATATTTGGCATCTAACTGTTACAGATTGAGATAAAACTTAGGGTGTTTCAGGAATATCTTGATCTGTAACATGTAGAAGCGGAATAGGCCTCTTGCTGTTACAAATCGAGACAAGGGCGGGTACGGACCCAGATGTCCTGCTCGAGCGTGGATTTCTGGACACGCGAGAGAAGAAAATCTGCCGGCCGGAGAACGAGCGTGGATAATTAACTTGGATAGGGAGCTAAGGTAAACACCGATTGTCTATCGAAGGCTTTAGAAACAACGACCCCGATTTCATTGTGGAATCGGGGTCGTTTGTGCCTCAGGAATCCGAATGGATTAATCGAGCTCCTAAGGGACTTCTTGGGTTCTTGCTAATGGTCTGCCGAGGGTGTCCCCAATGCAAACAGCGGGCATTTACTCAATATAGTTGGGATTCTTCTTGATAATCACGCGTGCAGCGATGAACGAGACGACGATGGCGATGACGGCGACAACGCACGCCAGTACGAAGTTGCCCATGGATCCATCGGGAGCGATAAAGATCAGCGCCGAAAGAAGACCGGGGCATGCTCCCGCAACATACTCCTTCAGGACGAAGATGCCTGCAGGGAGTCCCGCGCAGAGGGCGCCGATTGCCGTGCCGACAAGCAGGCGGGGACGCTCGATGAGGCAGCCGTAAAATGCGGGCTCAGTTACGCCGCAAAGTGCGGTGACGGCAACCGTGGTGACCATACCTCTCTTCTCCTTGTTGCCTTTCATTGCAGTTGCCAAGGCGAGACTCGTGCCGCCAATGCAGAGGTTTGAGATGAAGCCAAAGATGATGGGTGCCCAACCGAGCTGCGCCAGGCTCGTAACTTCGATTGCGATGTAAGCCTTATCGAGACCGAGCATGACGAAATAGGGGTTAAGGGCTGCCAGGATCGGGGTAGCGATAAATGCCACGTTGTCCATGAGCCATGTGGCGGCATCACTCAGCGCGTAGCCCATCATGCTGCCGGCGGGGCCGAGAACAATCAGCTCAACAGGCACGACGATGAACATGGTGAGTAGCGGCTTCAAGAACAGTTTGGTAACGTCGGGGATGATTTTCTGAAGACCGCGATCAACAAAGTACATGAACACAACGCCCAGTACGATTGGCACCACCGTGCTCGAGTAGTCATTCGTCGGGATGGGGATGCCAAGAAAGTCGAGACCCTCAGCACCGCTAATAGACGAGCTAATCATGATTGCGCCCAGCAGTGCGCCCATGATAGGCTGCATCTTCATGACGGCGGCGAGCTGATAGCCGAGGTAAACGGGTAAGAAGCTAAACGAAGCGCTAAAGATCGCCAACAGGACCTGGGCGGTTCCGCTATCGGTGCTCAATCCGCAATAATTGACCAGGAGATTCTTGATCGAAAGAATGAGTCCGCCAACGATGAGCGCCGGGACGATGGGCATGAATACCTGTGCAGAGACGTTCCCGAATTTCTCAATCAAGCCCATGGCGGTGTTACCGCTTTTAATGCCTTCTGCAAGGTCTTTGGCGGTTTGGGCATCGTCGGCAACCGTGCCACCGCCGACTTCGATTCCCGCGAAGTCGAGGAAGTCGTTGTAAGCCTCGGTGACGTTGGGGCCGATGATCACCTGAAGCTGGCCACCGCTGACTACTGCCCCGAGCGCCTGATTTGGCGAGCTGGAGATCAATGATCGAGGTGTCTCGTGCGTCGATGCGAAGGCGCGTCGCACAATGAGTTACCGATGTAATATTCTCTTTGCCGCCAACAGCCTTTAGGACTGTTTCGGACATTGCCTGATATTTCATCTCTTTCTCCTAACCTTCCTGCTCCTGATACTTCGAGATAAGGTCTCGGTACCAATACCAGCTCTTTTTGGGGGTGCGCTCCAGATTGTTTTCGAAGTCGATATGGACAAGTCCGTATCGTTTTTCGTAGCCGTTGATCCAGCTATACAGATCCATCGTCGACCAGAGGTAGTAGCCCTCAACGCGCGCGCCGTCGCGCTTAGCCCTCATCATGTGCTCGATGAACTGGCCCAGAAGCTCGATGCGGTCATCATCGTGGATCATTCCGTCTGCGTCTGGTTGCTCATAGGCGCCATGTCCGTTTTCCGTAATAAAGATGCGGGGCGCGTCATAGCGCTCGTGGACATCCATGATGGTTGAATACATGCAACTTGGGAGTATTTCGCGGCCCCATTTATTGCGGGGAACATTGCTGTCGCGGGCGCTTTCAAACAAGGGCGCAATGCATTTTCCTTCGACCTTTTTGCTCGAACCGCCCTTATTGTTCGCCGAAACGGCAAGCTCTCCACCGTGCCAGTCGGTTACATACTCTCGGCAATACACGTTGAGTCCAATAAAATCGACTTTACCGTCTCTGAATTCTTCTACGTCATTTGGGGATCGATAGAGCGAGACGCCAAGTTTTTCAAGGATTTCGTCCATTTCTGGCGGCAGTTGACCCTGAAGTGCTGGTGCCAGAATCATGCGATTGGCGAAAAAGTCTGCGTATCGAAATACGTCATCGGGGTGCTCGGTTGCCGGGTCGAGTTCGACAACGCCGCCATCGTGGACGGCGCCGATGATGCCGTCGTAGCCCATTTGACGATATGCTCGGACTGCGAGTGCGCTGGCGCGCATCAGGTTGTACTGAAACTGCATGTACGACTGAACGTCGAGCGATCGATTGGGGGGATAGTTGCCCAACATGTTTACGCAGTAGCTGTAGAAATGCGGCTCGTTAACGGTAGCCCAGATTTTGACGCGGTCTCCAAAGCGCTCAAAGCAAATCCTGGCGTATTTGCAGAACCACTCTGCCATGTCGTTGTTCAGCCATCCGCCTTTGCAAGCAAGCGTGAATGGCAGATCGTAATGGAACAGCGTAACGTTGGGCTCTATGCCATTTTCGAGGCAGCAATCAATGACCCGATTATAAAAATCGATACCCTTTTCATTCACTTCGCCGATACCCGTGGGAATGATTCGACTCCATGAAAGAGAGAAGCGATAGGTGTTTTGTCCGCCTTCTTTCATCATGCGGATATCTTCTTCATAGCGATGGTAGAAGTCGCAAGATACATCACCGTCAACATGGTTGATGTTCTTATTGCTTGTGTGGTTAAAGAAATCCCACTCGCCAAGGCCTTTGCCGCCTTCGTTCCAGGCACCCTCGCACTGATAAGACGCCGTGGCGGAACCCCAGAGAAACGGCATGTTGTTCACGTTGTCCATGAATCCCCTTTCCATCATTCAACACGGTGGATACGTGTGACGGAATTACGATTAAGATGACGTCAACTGATTTGAATCATAGGAGAACGACCAAAGCTGTTTGATTCAATAAATGAACTATGATTTCGAGGAGAGCGGAAAGAGGAATCACGTGAATATCAATGACTTCGATGTGCTCAATCGCATTAGCTCCATCATCAACAGCGAGTTTGGGTCAAACGATGCCGCCATCGCTCGATATCTCATCGCTCACATTAGGCGTTCGAGCGAAATCAATGTTGCCGCAATAACCCGCGATGCATTCGTGACCCGTTCCGCTGTTCGTCGTTTCTGCAATCGTTTGGGCTACCAGTCTCTTAGCGATTTGAAAGAATCATTTACTCAATCAGTCTTTCCAAGCGACTTAAGCCATCGAGAGGAGGAATTTGGCTACGAGGAGTACAGGGCAGAACTCGACGTTCGCATGATCGAGATGTTCGCTGAGGTTGAAAGCGGCGTGTCCGATATCGCTATTAAGCACCTTGCCGACGAAATTGATGGCCATAATAACGTTGAAATCTGGTGCACCAATAATGTGAGCGCCAATCTCGTACGATTTCAGCAGGAAATGTTTTATGCGGGCAAGATAGTTCGCATAGTTGCTGGGGCTAACGTCGCGGAATTGAAAAACATGGGAGATGCTTCGCAGTCATTGATAATTCTCGTATCGGTCTCCGGGCTATTTGCGTCACAGGCGCGTGAGTATCTTGATTGCCGTTCGGGGAGGAAGATTCTAATTACTGCGTTTAGCAACGATGACAAATCGAGGTCTTTTGACCGTGTATATCGTCTTGGAAATGCGGGAAACGGAATTGACCGACTCGGCGTTTATTCGAAATACGCCATGACCTATTTCTTCGACTTGCTATCGTCGTGTTACTTGAGTCGCTACCCTTGCACCAAGGGGAGCCGCTCTATGGGTCTACTTTGGTCTGGCCCGAGTAGTAGCGGCTCTATAGTTCTCCCGCCTAGTGAATGAGCGTGGATAATCTGCCACTTTGGGTTCGAAGCCGTGCTAAAAGAGGGAGATTATCCACGCTCGATTTCAAACGGGAGAAAATCCACGCTCGTTCGTGCCGGAAAAGTCCGATCGCAACCTATGTAATAGTGCAAGAGGGTCGTTATCGAGGGTCGATATTGCAGGCGTACTCCACCGTGCCAAAGTGTTCCCTTGGGAAATGTCACCAGCGTAGCGAAATCCACCGCCCTTCATATCTAAACTCAACAAAAACGCAGGTCAAAGGCATATAGATACGCCCGGCACCGTGTATCTAGAGGTTTTCGTTGACAGCCCCCAAGGTTGCATCGTATTATCTTTTTCGTTCGCGGGGGCGGCGGTCCAAAAGACCAAAGAACCTGCGGATACTTGAACGATTGGGAGTTTGCCCGAGTGGTTAATGGGGACGGGCTGTAAACCCGTTGGCTCTGCCTACATAGGTTCGAATCCTATAGCTCCCACCCGTCAAGTGCCTGTATAGCTCAGTCGGTAGAGCACTTCGTTGGTAACGAAGAGGTCACCAGTTCAAGTCTGGTTGCAGGCTCCATCCGGCGGTGTAGCTCAGTTGGTTAGAGCACACGGTTCATACCCGTGGCGTCACTGGTTCGAATCCAGTCACCGCTACCATAGGTAACACGGTGGCTTCTCAATAGTATGTTGAGAGGCCACTATGGTATAAAGGCAAAGTCCCGTCCGGGGACGACCTGTTAAGAGGAGGGCTTTATGGCCAAAGAGAAGTTTGAGCGCACTAAGCCGCATGTTAACATCGGCACCATTGGTCACGTCGACCACGGCAAGACCACGCTGACCGCTGCCATCACCAAGGTTCTCTCCGAGACCGAGGGCTGCAAGGCTGACTTCACTGCGTTCGAGAACATCGACAAGGCTCCCGAGGAGCGCGAGCGCGGCATTACGATCTCCGTCTCCCACGTTGAGTACGAGACTGCTGCCCGTCACTACGCTCACGTTGACTGCCCGGGCCACGCTGACTACGTCAAGAACATGATCTCCGGCGCTGCTCAGATGGACGGCGCTATCCTGGTCATCGCCGCTACCGACGGCCCCATGGCTCAGACCCGCGAGCACATCCTGCTCGCCCGTCAGGTCGGCGTTCCCTACATCGTCGTCTTCCTGAACAAGTGCGACATGGTCGACGATGACGAGCTCATCGACCTCGTCGAGATGGAGACCCGTGAGCTCCTCTCCGAGTACGATTTCCCCGGCGACGACATCCCCGTCATCCGTGGTTCCGCTCTGGGCGCTCTCGAGGGCGACGCCAAGTGGATGGACGCCATTCGCGAGCTCATGAAGGCCGTCGACGAGTACATCCCGACGCCTGCTCGTAACAACGACCTTCCGTTCCTGATGGCCGTTGAGGACGTTATGACCATCTCCGGCCGTGGTACCGTTGCTACCGGCCGTGTCGAGCGCGGTGAGCTCAAGCTCAACGAGCCCGTCGAGATCGTCGGCATCAAGGATACCCAGAACACCGTCGTTACCGGTATCGAGATGTTCCGTAAGTCCATGGACTTCTGCGAGGCTGGCGACAACGTCGGTCTGCTGCTCCGCGGCATCAAGCGCGAGGACATCGAGCGTGGCCAGGTTCTCTGCAAGCCCGGTTCGGTTACCCCGCACACCAAGTTCACCGGTGAGATCTACGTTCTGACCAAGGAGGAGGGCGGCCGTCACACCCCGTTCTTCGATGGTTATCGTCCTCAGTTCTACTTCCGTACCACCGACGTTACCGGTACGGTCAAGCTGCCCGAGGGCACCGAGATGGCTATGCCTGGTGACCACATCACCATCGAGGGCGACCTCATTCACCCGATCGCCATGGAGGAGGGCCTGCGCTTCGCTATCCGCGAGGGTGGCCACACCGTCGGTTCGGGCATCGTCTCCACGATCATTGAGTAAATTAGCTCTTTGATATAGCTGACTTAGAGAGAACCCGGCACTTATAGGGTGCCGGGTTCTTTTCTACGCGGGGCTTGTTCCCTGACGATTGCGCTTCGCTCGCTCTTAAGCCGAGCGTGAGGGATCGATTAGATCTCGCTGGCTTCATTGATGTGTTCCAAATATGAATGGATCCAGCGAGAACCAATTGATTCAAGGTTTTCATTGACAGCACTTACGTAGAGCTGATAAAGTAACAACTCGTGCCCGTACGGGGCGGATATGAAAGGTTCAGGATACATGCGTACTCTAGTTACTCTTGCGTGCACTGAGTGCAAGCGCCGCAACTATACGACCACCAAGAACAAGTCGACCATGCCTGATCGTATGGAGATCAAGAAGTATTGCCCCTGGTGCCGTCGCCACACGCTGCACAAAGAGACTCGCTAGTCTCTAGTTACATACGCCAGTAGTTCAATTGGTAGAGCATCGGTCTCCAAAACCGAGTGTTGAGGGTTCGAGTCCTTCCTGGCGTGCCAGTCATTATTCCGTAAGCTCCCATTTGGGGGCTTACGGTTTACTCATGTATAAGCGCATTGCGCGGAGGTAACCCAAATGGCCAACAAGAAGAACAAGAAGAAGGCACAGCAGCAGGCGCCTGCCAACAACGCTGCCGCCAACTCCAAGGTTGAGGCCAAGAAGGCCGTTGCCAAGAAGAGCGAGAAGGCTGCGAAGTCCAAGAAGAACGAGAAGCCCGGCTTCTTCGCCCGCACCAAGAAGTATTTTGCTTCGGTGAAGTCCGAGATGAAGCGTGTTACGTGGCCCGATAAAAAGGAGCTCGTGAACTACTCGGTCGTCGTTTGCGCTTCTCTGGTCGTCGTCGGCGTCGTCATCGCTCTGCTCGATGCTGGCTTTGGCGAAGCTCTTGCTCTGTTCTCCGGATTGAGGGGCTAAACCATGTCTAAGCGTTGGTACGTCGTTCACACTTACTCTGGATACGAGAACCGTGTTAAGTCCGATCTCGAGCATCGCATCGAGACCATGGGCATGCAGGACCGTATCTTTGATATCGAGATTCCTATGGAGCGCGTCACCGAGATCAAAGAGGGTGGCAAGCGCGAGACCAAGGATTCCAAGATTTTCCCGGGTTATGTCCTGGTTCGCATGGAGATGGATGACGATGCTTGGACGTGTGTTCGCAACACGCCCGGTGTCACCGGTTTCCTGGGCGGCAACGGCAAGCCCGCTCCGCTTTCCCGCGACGAGTACAATAAGATGACTCGTCGTCCCGGTAAGGGCGATTCGCCCAAGCGTACGTCGGTCGATATTGAGGTCGGTACGTCCGTCCGTGTCACCGATGGCCCGCTTACCGACTTTGATGGCAAGGTCTCCGAGGTTAACACCGAGGCAGGCAAGCTGAAGGTCACCCTGATGATCTTTGGCCGTGAGACGCCGGTCGAGCTCGACTTTAACCAGGTTGCTGTCATCGCTTAAGTTTTCGTCCGTTCGCGCGAGCGTGCTTCTTCTGTGACTGCTCATCTCAGGAGTGCTTCTAACACGTGCGTGCTTACGATATAGCAAGTACTTCACACTCGTGATTCGAAAGGAATGACCATGGCTGAGAAGAAGGTTGCCAACGTCATTAAGCTCCAGATTCCTGCTGGTGCAGCTAACCCCGCTCCTCCCGTCGGCCCCGCCCTGGGCGCAGCTGGCGTGAACATCATGCAGTTCTGCCAGGCCTTTAACGCCGAGACGCAGGACAAGAAGGGCGACATCATCCCCGTTGAGATCACTGTCTTCGAGGATAAGTCCTTCTCCTTCATCACCAAGACCCCGCCGGCGGCTCACCTCATCAAGAAGGAGCTGAACCTCAAGTCTGGTTCCGCTAAGCCCCAGGCCGACAAGGTTGGTCAGCTCTCCCAGGAGCAGCTCACCAAGATCGCCGAGATCAAGATGCCGGACCTCAATGCCAACGACATTGACGCCGCCAAGAAGATCATCGCCGGTACCGCCCGTTCCATGGGCGTCACCATCGCTGAGTAGCGATTTCTTTTGGTAACGACGGGTGCTCCAACCGGGGCGCCCGTTAAATGTGTGCAATAGGGCACACGATACGATGTGGGAGGGCTCGCGCCCGTTTAACCACAGGAGGTAATGCACATGGCTAAGCATGGTAAGAGCTATAACGCCGCTGCCGAGAAGATCGACCGCGCCACGCTCTACACCCCCCTTCAGGCTGCCAAGCTCATCAAGGAGCTCGACACCGCCAAGTTCGACGAGACCGTCGAGGCCCACTTCCGTCTGGGCGTCGATACTCGTAAGGCCGACCAGAACATCCGCGGCTCCATCTCCCTGCCCCACGGCACCGGCAAGACCGTTCGTGTTGCCGTCTTCGCCGAGGGCGAGAAGGCCCGCGAGGCCGAGGCTGCCGGCGCCGACATCATCGGTTCCGACGAGCTCGTCGCCCAGATTCAGAAGGGCGAGATCAACTTCGACGCCGCTATCGCTACGCCGAACATGATGGCCAAGGTTGGCCGCATCGGTAAGATCCTTGGTCCCCGTGGCCTCATGCCGAACCCCAAGCTCGGCACCGTGACCATGGACGTCGCCAAGATGGTCTCCGAGCTCAAGGCCGGCCGCGTTGAGTATCGCGCCGACCGCTACGGCATCTGCCACGTGCCCCTGGGCAAGAAGTCCTTCTCCGAGCAGCAGCTCGTTGAGAACTACGCTGCCCTGTACACCGAGATCCTGCGCGTCAAGCCCTCTTCTGCTAAGGGCAAGTACGTTAAGTCCATCTCCGTGTCTTCCACCATGGGCCCTGGCATCAAGGTTGATCCCGCTATCCAGCGCGACTTCCTGGCTGAGTAACTTTTAGTTACTGCCTGAGCAAAGCAAGCATTGCTAAAGAAACCCGGTTCTGTCTCGTGCAGTACCGGGTTTCTTGCTATCGCGTTAAAACCACCTTAAAGGGGACAGCGCCCCCTTTAAGGTGGTTACCAGGGTGTTCTAGCGGTTGAGGACTCGATAGCCTCGTGGCGCTTGAGTTCGCGACGCATGGTTTGCGAATTGAGCCAGGCTGCCTGCCAGCCACGGATGGGGTAGCGCGCTTCGTCCAGCTCAAACTGCGTATAGCCGTAGGCGTTGATGATCGTTGCCCCGCATGCGTGCTGACGCTCACGTTGAAAGTCGCGACCATAGCATTGGTGCACATGCCCGTGCACCATGTAGTCGGGATTCCAGGACTCGAGCGCTGTGTTAAAGCATTCGAATCCTCGATGTGGCAGATCGTCCAGATCACCCACGCCGGCGGCGGGCGCATGGGTGAGCAATATGTCGCAGCCGCCGACCATCTTCACTTTGCGGGACAGCTTTCGCACGCGCTTGGCCATCTCGCGCTCGGTGTACATGTTGGCGCCATCTCGGTAGCGCATGGAGCCGCCAAGCCCCGCAATGCGGACGCCGCGATACACGTACACGGTGTCTTCGACACAGATGCAGCCACCTGGTGCATGACGTGCGTAGCGGTCATCGTGATTGCCGCGTACGTAGATGAGCGGTTTGTTGATGACCGTGACCAAAAACTCAAGATAGTCCGGGTCCAGATCGCCAGCGGACAAAATCAGGTCGACACCCTCAAAGCGTTCTTTGCGAAAGCACTCCCAAAGGCATCGTTCTTCGGTATCGGCTATGGCAAGGATTTTCATAGGGCGCGGACCTTCGGCTCATCGTCGGGCTGCGGAATGGTGCCCACCACGTTGTCTGCCAGCCAGTCCATCTCGACGATTTGCGTGCTCGGCAGTGGGGGAAAGCCTTCGATCTGTACCACGCCGTCTTGGCTATGGAGCTCGCCGCCAAATGGATTGATGGAGCCCTCGACAATGCCATTGCGCAGTAGCTGAACGAGCTTGCGCGTTTGATAGGGCAGGCCTGGAGCGTAGCGAATATCGATAACGCCCGAACTCATGCCATACCAGTAGTTGACGGCGCGAACCTGGTTGTCGTCACTGGTCTCATCCCAGGTGCCATGCAGCAGACTTCGCACGATAAGCTCGTAGTATCGGCGCCAGTTCCATACCGGCATGGCGATGCCGACGACCTTGCCATCGATCATGCGGTGAAGTCCGTAGGCCGTGGGGTCTTCGAGCGACTTTGACATGTCGGCGCCGGTCATGACGCTTACACCTTCGCGGCACATGGCCTCGGCAAGGCCACCGGCGGGCACATCGCCCCAGGTCAGGATAATTTGCGCGCGGGGGTCGAGCAGCGAGGCGCCAATCGCAAAGGCGTTGATCTCGCTGAGTGCGCCCGAGGCGAAGACCGACGCGTGGTAACCGATGCGGTGGTTGTCCGCCATGCTGGCCGCAAGGGCGCCCAGCAGAAACTTTGCCTCGTACATCTTTCCAAAATACGAGCGCACGCTTTGGTGGGGAAGGCCGATAGAGCAGTTGAGGAACCGCAACCGGGGATACTCAACGGCTGCCCTGAGCGTGTATTCCATCAGGCGGTGCGAGGTCGAGAAGATGACGCTGTCTCCATGTTTGACAGCCGTTTCCACGGCGGCGTAGAACACGTCCGGATCGTGGCAGTCCTCGAACGCCTCGGTGCGCACGATACCGCCAAAGTGCTCATCGAGATACTGACGCCCTTGGTCGTGCAGGCTGTCCCAGCTCGACGTCGCACAGGGGAACTCATGGATAAAGGCGATGCGCAGGGGATTGGCCGCCGAATAGACGGTCTTGCCCATAAAGAAGTTGAGCACGCCGGAGGTGGACTTGGCGGGTGACTCTTCCTCATCGACGCTCGGTGCTTCGACAAGATCGACCTTGTCCTCGTTATTTTTGCCGGCAATGACCAGCTCACGCCAAATCTTACACAGGCGGTTTACGACGATATCCGTCGGCGTATCCAGCAGGCGGTCCTGGTTGTACACATTGAGGTAGACGAGCATAGCGTCGGCGGGCGTAATGTCCAGGTGGTCGCCGCCCGCGCGAAGGTAGGCGCGCTTAAAGAGCAGGAAGGTGTGGCGCAGGTAGTCGACCTTTTTCTGCGGCCATTTTTCGATAAGGTCCTGACCGAGCATCTTGGCGAGCGTCTCGTAGCTTCCCTCGCGCGAGAACTCGATCTCGTATAGGGGGCAGACGCGCCAAAACGCGCAGAACTCACCGTACAGGCGGCTTTCGACGGAATCCCATGTGCCTGGGTAGAGACGGGTGACCTTGGCCGAAACCGTCGGGGCGTCCAGGAATTTGAGGACACTGACGCGCTTATTGCCCTCTTGGACGTAAAACCGATGCATGAACTCGGTGACGATGACGGGATCGCGATAGCCCTCGGTCACCTGGATGTCGTAGAGGTTGGACCACTTGCGGGCGAACTCCGTGCTAAACGGCAGCAAGGGCATAAAGTTGCATGAAAAGGCCGACTGACGGCCCTTGGTAACCGTACCGACGACCATTTCGAGTGGAATGTCTCTCAGGCCGACATTCTCTCGCTGGCCTAAGGGGAGCTGGGCAACCAAGCTATCGAGGTCCGTGAGATACGGATGCTCGCTTTGACTAATGGCGCGTCGACGTCCTTGCTCGCCGCGCTTGCGTGCTTGACGATAGGCCTCTTCCATAGTTTTGCTCCCTTAGTCGTTTAAACAACTATATGAACCATGGTACCACGAATGAAAACCACCACAAAGGTGCCTGTCCCCTTTGTGGTGGTTTAGGCGATGATGGGGGCGATGGCGCGGATGCAGGCGTCGGCCGCCGTAAAGGTGGTGCTGTCGTCGCTGACGATAAAGATGATTTTGCCCTTAATGCCAAAGTCGCCGATCTCGCTAAAGAGCACGTAGGGTTCCTTGTCAAAGCCTGAGATGGGCGAGACGGCCGTTTTGGTGGCGCTGACGAGCTCGTCTGCTAGCACATCGAGCGATGCCCATTTGGAGGGGTCTTTGACCGCGACGGGGACGGCCACGCGCCCAAAGGGCATCAAATGCACGAGTGTGTTCTTGGAAATGTTGGAGTTGGGGACGATGACGGTCTGCCCGCAGGCATCTTCGATGGTCGTGTGGCGCCAAGTGATGTCCTGGACCACGCCCGACACGCCGCCGACCTCGATATTGTCGCCGGGCTTGATAATGCCCATAAAGGTCACCTGCATGCCGCCGATAAGGTTCGACAGCGTGTCCTGAAAGCCGAGCGAGATGGCGATGCCGCCGACGCCAAGAGCGGCGACGAGCGCGTTTGCGTTAATGCCAAAGCAGTTGTCGAGGATAAAGCTGCCGCCGATCACCCAGATGACGGCGCGCGCGATATTGATGAAGATACTCGATGCCGGAAGCGGGTTATCGTCGCGGTTGAGTAGGTGACGCAGAGTCTTGGATGCGACCTTGGCGGCGACGGCGGTGCCTATCGCCAAGATGACGGCCCAGATGATGTTGTGGACCCACCGTTGCTCAAAGAAATGAAGAATCGGCTCAAACAATTCCATGTAGGGAAAACCTCCTAATGATCATTCAACCATGATACCCACCAAAAAGCCCGTCCGATCACATCGGACGGGCTTCTGTGCTCGATATAAGGTTTGCACGGAGGGGCTGCAAGGCCCGGCGGTGTAGCTTAGCGGCGGCGCATCCAGATAATGCCGAGCATGATGACGATGATGCCGCCGATGAGGCATGCGCCGACCACGGCCAGCGTGCGGTCTCCCGTTGCGACAAGCTTGCCGGTTGTCTTCTTGGCGCTGGTTTTCGTGGTCGTAGTAGTCGTGCCGGGCTTGGGCGAGGGCTTAGGCGTTGGATTCGGATTGGGCGTGGGGTCCACGGCTGCGGAGCTGAAGCTGATGGTGCCGGCGAGCCCGGCCATCTTGTTCTCCCAGTCGCTCTTCCCGATCAGCGCTCTGATCGCCGCCTCGCATGTGCCCCACTCGGTGCGCTTGGTGGCATTTGCGAAAGTGGGAAAGTCGGTCGTGTTGGTAATGATGTAGTTGTTGGTGGCGACAGTGTAGTTCTTGGCGGGATCGAGCGTGCTGCCATCCTTGGTGAGCGTGGCGCTCACAATGCGCTTGCCTTCGGGCTGCGTCCAATCAATCGTCACGTTAATGCCGCCAAAGGAGAGAACGCTGCCAGAGTCATCGCGCCACTTGTACTTGTCTTGCGCCTCCTGCTCGGTGTGGCCGGCTGCCACATAGGCTTGCTGAAGCTCGTAGCTGTCGTTGCAATCGTCGCTGATCTGCAGTGAGTGCTCAAGCGCTGCGAGGAAGTTTGCGCCGGTCATGCCCCAGGTCTCCACGGTGTTGCCATAGGGCGAGATGGCGACGACGTTGCCGGCGGTCACATCGCCCGCCGCGATGCCGCCGCGGATGCCGCCCGCGTTTTCGATGGCGAGGTCTGCCCCCGTCAGAGCAAGATAGGAGCCGCAGATAACATGCCCGATGGTCTGGGCTTTGGTGGCGTCGCCCGCTTTACTGGGGCGCAGATCGGTGGTGCGCACCATCTCCCAGCCATGCGTACCCGCGGCGTCCTCGCCGTAGAAATAGTTGGTGGAGGATGTGCCGAGCACCTTGTTCGATTCGCTTTCAAAGGCATCGTCGAGTGGCTTGATTTTGTTGTTGCGAACCTCGTCAAGGATGTTCTGGTTGTTAGGGTCTGCCAAAAGGTCGTCGACGTCCTTGGCGGTGTAGAGCTTCTCGTCGCTGTCGCCTGCGGAGACCGTCACCATGTCGTCGTTGGTGGTTTCGGTACCCCTGGTGTCGTACTCATAGGGAATGGAAAGCAGACCAACCTCGGCAAAGGCGCTGCCTGCCTCGACGACGCGGACCGGCTTGCCGTCGGCCCCCGTCACGTTTTCGTCTAAGTTGATGTGCTCGTGGCCCGCGACCAGTGTATCGACCCCAACGAGCTTTGCGGCAAAGGTCTTGGCGTTGAGCGTGTGCGCGATGCAGACGATAACGTTGCAGCCCTCATCCTCGCGCAGTCGCTTGGCCTCGGCATTGATGGCGTCCGCCGCACCCGAGAACGACGTGCCCGCGACCAGGTCAGCGCGTAGCGAGGAGCCCAGCGACTCATCCATGGCTCCGACGACGCCGACCTTAATCTTGTAGTTAAACGTGGGGCTGCCCTCGCCGTCCTTCCAAGTGCGATTGAGCGTCTTGGTGATGCTCGAGCTCCATACGCCGTTCGAGGACGTTGCATTCGCGCAGAGCATGGCGAAAGGTGTACTGGTGGCACCATTGCCGGCCATCGTGCGAAGCTTGTCCGCGCCGTAGCTCCAGTCATGGTTGCCCGGTGTGGTCGCGTCGTAGCCGTTTGCGTAGAAGGTGTTCATGAGTTCGGCGATGCTCTTGCCCTCGCTCATGGTGGCAAAGGACTGCCCGTGGAAGGTGTCGCCTGCATCGAGCAGAAAGTCGGGGGCGTTGCTTTGAGCGCTATAGAGAACCGCCAGCCCGTCAAAGCCAATGGTGCCCGTGCCCCTGCTTGCGTTGTAGCTGTACTTGTAGCTGCCGTGGATGTCGTTGGTGTGCATGACGGTTACGGCGCCGTCAATAGCGGCGGGCAGGTTCCCCGCGAAAGCGAGGCTTGGGATGCCTGTGAGCGCGCCGGCAAACAACGCGGCAGCTAACGCAAGGCGGGGGAGTCTTTTCATGGCTGTCTCCTTACTCTTTAACAAAAACCACCACAAAGGTGCCTGTCCCCTTTGTGGTGGTTTTTTTAGGTCGTTAGCTCAGCAGCATGCGGTCGTTGGCGAACTCGCCGCCCGAGACCTCCTCGAACTTCTGCAGCAGGTCGGCAACGGTGAGCGACTTCTTCTCGTCGCCTGCCACGTCGTAGATTACGTGGCCCTCGTGCATCATGATCAGACGATTGCCCAGACGGATGGCGTCGTTCATGTTATGCGTGACCATGAGCGTGGTCAGGTGGTGCTCGTCGACGATTTCCTCGGTCAGATTGAGCACCTTAGAGGCTGTCTTGGGGTCGAGCGCCGCGGTGTGCTCGTCGAGCAGCAGCAGGCGTGGCTTGGTGAGCGTGGCCATGAGCAGGGTGAGTGCCTGGCGCTGGCCGCCCGAAAGCAGGCCGACCTTGGCGTTGAGGCGCGTGTCCAGACCAAGGTCCAGGCGCTTGAGCAGCTCAACGTACTCGTCCTTCTCGGCTTTGGTGACGCCCCACGAAAGACCGCGATGCTGGCCGCGGCGCTTGGCGAGGGCCAGGTTCTCGGCAATTTGCATGTCGGCTGCGGTGCCGCGCATGGGGTCCTGGAACACGCGGCCCAGGTACTTGGCGCGCTGCGACTCGCTCAGACGCGAGATGTCGATGCCGTCGAGCTCGATAACGCCCGAATCGAGCGGATACACGCCGGCGATCATGTTGAGCAGCGTGGACTTGCCGGCGCCGTTGCCGCCAATCACGGTTACAAAGTCGCCGTCGTTAAGGGTGAGGTCGACGCCGGTGAGCGCGCGCTTCTCGGTGACGGTGCCCTTGTTAAAGGTCTTCTTGACGTGTGAGAGCTTAAGCATCTGCCTCATCCCCCTTCGTGTAGGAGCTGCGGAGCTTATAGCGCTCCCAAACCACGGGCACGCACAGGGCCACGGCGACGATCACAGCGGAAAGCAGCTTCATGTCGTTGGCGTCCATGCCCAACTGCAGCACGATGGCGCGGATGAGGAAGTACACCACGGAGCCAAAGACGGCGGAGGCAAGACGGACGCTAAACTGCGTGAGGCCGCCGGGCAGCAGGCGGCCGAGCACCTCGCCGATAACAATGGCGGCAAGACCGATAACGATGGCACCGGTGCCCATGCCAATGTCGGCATACTTTTGGCTCTGGCAGATGAGCGCGCCCGAAAGGCCGATGAGGGCGTTGGAGAGCACGAGGGCGATCATCTTGGTGGAGTTGGTGTTGACGCCCAGAGCGCGGATCATGTACTCGTTGTTGCCGGTGGCGCGCAGCGCCGAGCCGATCTCGGTGCCAAAGAACCAATACAGGATGGCGACGATAGCCACAGCGAGCAAGATGCCCAGGATGATGGCGACGGTGGACTGCGGCAGGCCCGTCATGTTGCTGACAGACGAGAAGATAGTGCCCTTGGCAAGGATGGGCGTATTGGATTTGCCCATGATGCGCAGGTTGATGGACCACAGGCTGATCTGGGTGAGGATTCCGGCGAGGATCGCGGGAATCTCAAAGACCGTGGTCAAAATGCCCGTGACCGCGCCCGCGATGGCGCCGGCGCACATGCCGGCCAGCACGGCGAGCAGCGGGTCGACGTTGTTATTGACGATGAGTACGGCGCAGACGCAGCCGCCGAGGGCAAAGCTGCCGTCGCAGGTCATATCGGGGATGTCGAGCAGGCGGAACGTGATAAACACGCCAAGCACCATAATGCCCCAGAGGACGCCCTGCGAAACGGCGCCCTGCAATGCAATAAGCATGCTTCATACCTCCTAGGATAGGGTGGACACGTGAGTCACCATGATAGCGGTAACAATGCATAAAAGAGCTGCGGCCGGATGTTTTGTCTCATCCGTAACAAGCAGGGCGAACGCCGGTCTTTGGCGTTCGCCCCTGTGGCTCAGATATTGAATAACGCAGCTATGGCGCGAGTGCGGGTCCTAGACGCGTTACCGCGCATGGCGCTACTCGTCCAGAGCGGAAAGGTCGATGCCCAGCGCCTCGGCCATCTCGTCGTTCTTGACGACGACCAGGTCCTTGCTCGAGAGGTGCTTGATCGGCAAATCCTCGGGCTTGGCCTCGCCCTTCAGGATCTTAACGGCCATCTCGCCCGCGGCGTAGCCCAGGTCCTCATAGTTGATGGAGAGGGTGAACAGGCCGCCGGCCATGCACATGCCCTCCTCGCCGGTTACGAAGGGGAGCTTATTCTCCTTGCAGATCTGGCCGACCTGCGAAGCGCCCGCGGCGATGGTGTTATCGGTGGGGGAGTACAGCGCGTCGACCTTGCCCACGGCAGATTCGACGACGGACTGGATCTCGTTGGAGCTCGAGACGGTGAAGTCGGTGTAGTCCAGGCCCAGCTTGTCGAGCTCCTTCTTGGCGGCCTTGATCTGGACGTCGGAGTTGGACTCGGCGGTGCAGTAGAGCAGACCGACCTTCTTTACGTCGGGCAGAACCTTCTGCATCATCTCGAGCTGCTCGGCGACCGGGGTGAGGTCGGAGGCGCCAGTGACGTTGGTGCCGGGCTTTTCGTTGTCCTGGACCAGGCCCGAGGCGGCGTAGTCGGTGATGGCGCAACCCACGATGGGGATATCGGCGGTGGCGCCGGCGGCGGCCTGCGCGGCGGGCGTAGCGATGGCGTAGATCAGGTCGACGCCATCGCCCACGAACTTGTCGGCGATGGACTTACACGTGGACTGGTCGTTCTGGGCGTTCTTCTGATCGATCTTGACCTTGAGACCGCTCTTCTTGATGGCCTTGACAAAGCCGTCGTTGGCGGCGTCGAGTGCGGAGTGCTCAGTGAGCTGCAGAACGCCGACGGTGTAGTCGGAACCGGCGGCAGCAGAGCCGGAACCAGAGTTGCCGCCGCATCCGGCGAGCGGAGCGAGCGCGAGCAGGCCGGCAGAGACCAGAAGGCTCCTGCGGCTGATGGTGATGTCCTTCATATCGTTACCCCCAGTATAGAAATGGCTGGAAATACTGCACTCAAACAAAGTGCAAGTGGAACTATAGTAGCGCGGATGTCCATTTTTACAATAACCTGGCAGGTTTTTTAATACAGAACCGGATGGGCGGTACGGGTAGTCGAATGGACGGCGGAGGTTCTTATGCGGCAGAGGCGTCGTCCTCCTCGTCGAGGGCGGCGAAGAGCTTCTTGCCGTCGAGGAGGCGCGTGGTGACGTTTCTCATGCGGCCGATCTCTACGGTACGCAGCGTGTCATCGGCGCCTCGGGCGTCATAGACCGTTCCCAGCAAATACGAGATGCCGTCTCGTTGCTTGATGGCATAGGGGCGGAGTGTCATCCGTGCTACTTCAGTTTCGCCACGTGTCGTGACGCTCGAAATATCAAAACTCACCGTGGTCCCGTGGTCGATGGCCTGCTCGATGAGCTCGCAGGTGTCGATGCGCTTGACGGGCGTGCGCGTGGCCTTGGTGGATTTGCCACCGGCGCTTGGAGCAGGCTCGGGTGCATCGAGGTAGCCGCGAACGTCGGCACTCGCCATGGCGACCAAGTGCTGAGCCATGCTTTTTCGAATGGCAATGGGCGTAGAGCGGTTGCGCATGACCATACCGTGGAGCCGGATGATCTCTTCGTCGGTGAGCGGACGGGTCAAGAGCCGATACCCCACGCCGCGTTTGTACTCAATTTCGTATCCGGCATGGCGAAGCGCGGAGATGGCGGTGTAGATGCTGCGCCGCGCCGCCGAGATGGGCATGCGGGCGGGGTCGTCGGGATGGGCGAGGCGCCGGATCAGCTCATCGGAAAGCATGGCCTTGTCTTCGCCGGTGTTTTCGCCCAAGAGCTGCAGGATGCGAACGGCGCGATAGGCTGCCATCGAGGCGGCGCCTCTCGTCGTGGTGTCGTAGGTTTCAACAGCGGCTTCGGTCATCGTGCCCACGTCCTTTCCGTTTTGGGTGGCGACGGTATGGAGCCTAGGACGCGGGGCTTTCCCAGGGGCGCAGGGCGCTCTGGGCGGTCGGTAGTCGTCGGCAAACGGCGGGTCGAGTTTTCAACAGCCCTGCTCAACTGACCAAAAACTTGCCAAAAGCTTGACGGATGCTGTTGAAAAAAGCGTCTCTCGACCGATGTCGAGAGACGCTTGTGCGATGAGCGTTGGCGTGTGGCGACGCGAGCTAGCGTCAGACGATTAGAAGTCGGCGTTGCCCACGGTGCGCGGGTGCGGCAGGACGTCGCGGATGTTGCCCACGCCGGTGAGGTACATCACCAAGCGCTCGAAGCCCAGACCGTAGCCGGCGTGCTTGCAGGAACCGTAGCGGCGCAGGTCAAGGTAGTACTTGTACTGCTCGGGATTCATGCCCAGGTCCTTGATGCGGGCCTCGAGCAGATCCAGGCGCTCCTCGCGCTGGGAGCCACCGATGATCTCGCCGATGCCCGGCACCAGGCAGTCGGCGGCGGCGACGGTCTTACCGTCGTCGTTCATGCGCATGTAGAAGGCCTTGATCTCTGCCGGGTAGTCGGTCACGAAGGTCGGGCGCTTAAAGTGCTCCTCGGTCAGGAAACGCTCGTGCTCGGTTTGCAGGTCGATGCCCCAGCTCACGGGGTAGTCAAACTTGTGGCCGGCGGCGACGGCCCGCTCCAGGATTTCGACGGCCTCGGTATAGGTGACGCGGGCAAAGTCGGAGTTGGCGACATGGTCCAGGCGCTCGATCAGGCCCTTGTCCACAAACTTGTTGAGCATGTTGAGCTCGTCGGGACAGGTGGCCATAACGTCCTTAAGGACGTACTTGAGCATGGCCTCGGCGTTATCCATGTAGTCGTTCAGATCGGCAAAGGCCATCTCGGGCTCGATCATCCAAAACTCGGCGGCATGGCGCGTGGTGTTGGAGTTCTCGGCGCGGAAGGTGGGGCCAAAGGTGTACACGTCGCCAAAGGCCATGGCAAAGTTCTCGGCATTGAGCTGACCGGACACGGTGAGGCTCGCGTGCTTGCCAAAGAAGTCTTGGCTCCAGTCGACCTCGCCGGACTCGGTGAGGGGCGGATTTTTGGGGTCGAGCGTGGTCACGCGGAACATCTCGCCGGCGCCCTCGCAGTCACTCGTGGTGATGATGGGGGTGTTGACGTAGACAAAGCCCTGCTCCTGGAAGAAGCGGTGGATGGCGGCAGCCGCGACAGAGCGGATGCGGAACACGGCGCGGAACAGGTTGGTGCGCGGGCGCAGGTGCTGCTGGGTGCGCAGGAACTCGACGGTTGCACGCTTCTTCTGCAGCGGGTAATCCGGGGCGCTCGTGCCCTCGACCTCGATGGAAGTGGCAGAAAGCTCGAAAGGCTGGGGCGCATCGGGGGTCAGCTTGACGGTGCCGGTGCAGATGAGGGCGGCCGAGACATTTTGATGGGCGATCTCGTCGTAGTTGTCGAGTGCCTCGCGGTTCATGACGACCTGCAGGTCGCGGAAGCAGCTGCCGTCGTTGAGCGTAACAAAGCCAAAGTTCTTCATGTCGCGGATGGACTTGACCCAGCCGGCGACGGTGACGGTCTGGCCGCCGAGCGACTCGGCATCAGCATAGAGCTGCGCGATTTTGGTGCGGTTCACGTATCCTCCCATAACGGTTGAATGATAGTTATCCATACAGTTCGATATTCTAGCAGCTCGGCTCATTTGGGCTATACAGATAAGGCATTGGCGGGATGGTTTTTCAAACGAAAAGCGCCCGCGGCCAAATGGTCGCGGGCGCTTGGCGTGGTGCCTTTTGGCTGTGTGGCGCGGGGCCTGGCTACTTGGTCTTGGCTACCAGCAGCGGGTCGCCCAGCTTGACGAGCGGGTTGCCGCCGATAAGCGTTCCAGACTCGCCGACATGGTCGATGCTCTTAAGGCGATCGAGCTCGGAGACGATGACGGTCACGATGTCCTCGTGGCCAGCGGCCTTAATGGCCTCGCGGTCGAAGCTGATGAGCGGCTGGCCTGCCTTGACCACATCGCCCATCTCGACAAAGCGGGCAAAACCCTTGCCGTTCATTTCCACGGTGCCCAGGCCAACATGGATGAACACGCGAAGACCGTCCTCGGTGATCATGCCAATGGAGTGGTTGGTGACGGTGGTGGCGCCGATGCGGCCGTTGGCGGGCGCATAGATGGTGCCGGTAATGGGCTCGATGCCATAGCCCTGGCCAAGCATGCCCGAGGCGATCGTCTCGTCGGGGACCTCGTTCAGGTTGACGAGCACGCCGTTGACGGGGGCATAGATGACGCCTTCGCGGGTGGCGAAGCTTGCTGCGGGCGGAACGGACGCCTCGCCCGTCGAGGTGAAGGTGGACTTAAGCGAATCGAGCAGACCCATAGTTGCCTCCAACTTAAATAGGCGCATATCGCGCGTTTGGTTTGCCGGAAACGTTTCATATGTGTTTCGCGGCTTGGTCAACGCCCCCTATTCTACGCTGCTCAGTGATACCTCTGAGCTGGGATTATGTGATATATCAGTTGAAGGGAGGCTTATTGCTGAAGTGTTTCTGTGCCACGGGTTCAAGTGGGGTACGCTTAGACGCGAAAAGCAAGGGCGCGTAATTTGCGCGAAGGGAGCACATATGATTGTCGAGAACCACGCGCTGTGGGGCGAGGAGCCGACCGAGGAATATCCAGCGACGTTTACGTATTTGGGTGCCGAGCCGCTGCCCGACAAGCCCAATGGCCGCCGCCCCGCGGTGATCATCTGCGGCGGAGGCGGGTTTACGCATATCGCTCCGCACGAGCAGGACCCGGTGGCGTTTGCGTTTTTGGACCGCGGCTACCAGGCCTTTGTGCTCAACTATGTGACGAGTGGCACGGGCGATGTGAGCTTTCCGCACCCGCAGGCAGATCTTGCCAAGATGGTCGCCACGGTGCGCGCCAACGCCGACGAGTGGCATGTCGATCCTAAGCGCGTGTGCGTCGTGGGATTCTCGGCGGGCGGTATGATCTGCGCCTCGCTGGCAACACAGTGGAAGACCGGCCCCTTCGCGGCACTTGCCGGGGCGCGTCCGGACGACATTCGTCCCGATGCCGTGGTGCTGGGCTATCCATTGCTCGACTTTGCCTATGTGCGCGACATGCAGACGCGCGATCCGCGCATTGACTTGCGCGTGCCCAAGACGGGCGGCAAGACGGGGCGCGATCTGCTCAACGACTACCTGTCGATGGTGACGGGCGGCGAGGCAACTGACGAGCATTTGGCCGATATCTGCCCCACCACACATGTTTCGCGTCAGATGCCGCCGACCTTTGTGTGGGGCGTGTCCGACGACAAGACGGCGCCGATCGCGCAGGTCTATCCGTTTGCGCAGCGCATGGCCGAGGAGGGCGTCGCATGCGAGATGCACGTCTTTGACCAGGGCGGCCACGGCCTTTCGCTCGGCAACGCCAACACCGCGGTCGACAACGAGGACAAGCAGGTGGCGGTCCGTCCTTGGATTCGCCTAGCCTTCCGCTTCCTGGAGCGTCACGGTTTCTAGTTACGCGGTTTTACCAAACGCCGTAACCACTTGACGCTGCAAGCCCGCCAGAGCGGCAATCTGTCGATTGAACATCGGTGTGTGTTCGCGCTATCATGCGTGGTTAAATGGTTAGCCATGGCAAACGGTTAGCCAAGATAAACAAAATGCAACGCCCTGTGGGCGCCGGGGGAGGAACGCGGACGTGAGACTCGATACACTCGAGATTGGAAAGGATGCCGTTGTCGCATCGGTGGCATCGGACGATCAGGCACTCCGACAGCATATTTTGGACATGGGCCTAACGCCGGGCACCGAAGTCACCATGATGAAGTACGCCCCTATGGGCGACCCGCTCGAGATTCGCCTGCGTGGCTACGAGTTGACGCTGCGCAAGGACGATGCCGCTCGCATCGAGCTCGTGGGCATTCACGACACCGATACGGGTCCGCGCGCTAACGCTGCAATCGGCACGACGGAGCATCCGGCCCTGGGCGAGGGGACGTATTCGCCCCGCGCGGCAAAGACGGCCGTGCCCGAGGGCGCACCGCTGCATTTTGCCCTCGCCGGCAACCAAAACTGCGGCAAGACCACGCTGTTCAACCAGCTGACGGGCTCCAACCAGCATGTCGGTAACTTTCCTGGCGTGACGGTCGACCGCAAAGATGGCACCATCCGCAACCACCCCGAGGCAAGCGTTACCGACCTGCCCGGCATTTATTCTCTGTCGCCGTACACGGGCGAGGAGATCGTAAGCCGCCAGTTTATCCTGGATGAGCACCCCGACGCCATCATCGATATCATCGACGCCACCAACATCGAGCGTAACCTTTACCTGACGCTGCAGCTTATGGAGCTCGATCGACCCATGGTCATCGCGCTCAACATGATGGACGAGGTGACGGCCAACGGCGGCGCCGTGGACGTCAACCTGCTCGAGAGCCTGCTGGGCGTGCCTGTTGTTCCCATTAGTGCTGCCCGCAACGAGGGTATTGGCGAGTTGGTGGATCATGCCTTGCACGTGGCGCGGTTCCGCGAGCGTCCCGGTCGCCTGGACTTCTGCGCGCCCGATGGTCCGGACGGCGGCGCGCTGCATCGCTGCATTCACGGCATCGCCAACCTTATCGAGGACCATGCCGCGACGGCGCACATTCCCGTGCGTTTTGCGGCGACCAAGCTGGTTGAGGGCGACGAGCTGGTGACCGAGGCGCTTCACCTGGACCGCAACGAGCTCGACGCCATCGAGCACATCATTAGCCAAATGGAGGGCGAGGCCGGCACCGACCGTCTATCTGCGCTGGCTGACATGCGCTTCGGCTTTATCGGCGACGTGTGCGGGCGTTGCGTCGTCAAGCCGCACGAGAGCCGCGAGCACGTGCGTTCCGTCAAGATTGACCGCATCCTGACGGGTCGTTACACGGCCATTCCGGCGTTCCTGGTGATCATGGGTCTCGTCTTTTGGCTGACGTTTGGCGTGATCGGCGCGGCGTTGCAGGGACTTATGGAGGACGGCATCGCTGCCATCATCGCCTCGGCCGATGCGGGTCTCAAGGCGTTCGGCACCAACGACGTAGTGCGCTCGCTGGCTGTCGACGGCGTGCTTACGGGTGTGGGTAGTGTACTGACCTTCCTGCCGATTATCGTCGTGCTCTTCTTGTTCCTCTCCATTCTGGAAGACTCGGGCTACATGGCGCGCGTGGCCTTTGTCATGGATAAGGTATTGCGTCGCTTTGGCCTGTCGGGCCGCAGCTTTGTGCCCATGCTCGTCGGTTTTGGCTGTACCGTGCCGGCTATCATGTCGACCCGTACGCTCCCATCCGAGCACGACCGCAAGATGACCGTCATGCTCACGCCGTTCATGAGCTGCTCGGCCAAGTTGCCGGTCTACGGTCTGCTGTGCGGGGCGTTTTTCCCACAGGCGACGGTTCCCGCCATGGTCTCGCTCTATCTGATTGGCATTGCGGTTGGTTGCATCGCGGCTTTGGTGCTTAACCGCACGGCATTTAAGGGCGACCCGGTGCCGTTTATCATGGAGCTTCCCAATTACCGTCTGCCGAGCGTCAAGACGACGGTGATGCTGGCATGGGATAAGGCCAAAGACTTTATTACCAAGGCCTTTACCATTATCTTTGCCGCGACTGTGGTCATCTGGTTCCTTCAGACGTTCGACATCCGCTTTAATGTGGTCGCCGATCAGTCGCAGAGTCTGCTTGCGGGCCTCGGCAGCATCATCGCGCCGGCGCTGGCGCCGCTTGGCTTTGGCGATTGGCGCGCATCCACGGCGCTCGTCACCGGACTTATTGCCAAGGAGAGCGTCATTTCGACCCTCACCGTGCTTTTGGGCGCGACCTCGCCCGCGGCACTGTCGACCATGTTTTCGCCGTTCACCGCCTACGTGTTCTTGGTCTTTACGCTGCTGTACCCGCCTTGCGTGGCGGCAATCGGCGCCGTCAAGAGTGAGCTGGGCGCGCGCTATGCCGTTGCCGTGTTCGCGTTTCAGGTGACGGTCGCCTGGATCGTGGCGTTTGTCGTGCATTCGGCAGGTATATTGCTGGGGTTGGCTTAGTTATATATTGACGGCGCAACCTCTGTGTATCGAATTGTTTTCGGCCCCGCATCTGTTGCTGACGGATGCGGGGCCGTTGCTATATAATCGCCTCCGCTCAAAACGATTGGAGACGTTATATATGACTCAGGCAAGGCAAGACGGCATCACGCTCAAGCAGTGGCTCCCGCTCATCGGACTCACCTGCTGCGCCTTCGTGTTCAACACGTCGGAGTTTATGCCCATCGGTCTTTTGACTGACATCGCCGCGTCGTTCTCGCTCACCGAGTCCCAAGCCGGCATCATGATCTCGGTCTATGCCTGGGGCGTCATGCTGCTGTCGCTGCCGCTCATGGTGTTCGCTTCGCACTTTGAGTTCAAGCGGATGTTGCTGGGCGTGCTGGCCGTGTTTTCGCTGGGCCAGTTTCTGTCCGCTGTGGCGCCGACTTATCCCATCCTGGTCTGTGCGCGCCTGGTGGTCGCTTGCGCACATGCCGTGTTCTGGTCGGTCGCTTCGATTATGGCCTCGCGCCTGGTCGACACGCGCCACGGGGCGCTCGCCATCAGCATGATCGCTACGGGCTCGTCCATCGCGCAGATCTTTGGTCTGCCCCTCGGTCGCGCTATTGGCTTGGCCGTGGGCTGGCGCATGACGTTTGCCGTGGTCGGGGTCCTCTCGGCCATCGCGGTCGTCTACCAGGCGACCGTGTTCCCGGCCATGCCGGCGGGCGAGCGTTTTACGCTCAAGCAGCTGCCCGAGCTGCTCAAGAACCCGTTCCTGATCGCGCTCTATGTGGTCACGGTGTTCATGGCGACCGGCTATTACGCGGGTTACAGCTATATCGAGCCCTTCCTGGCACAGGTCGCGCACGTCGACGCGGGCGCTATCACCATGACGCTGACGGCGTTTGGCTGCTCTGGTCTGCTCGGAAGCTGGCTGTTTGGCCGCCTGTTCGATGGGCATCGCTTCCCGTTCTTGGCTATTACGCTCTCCGGCGTGCCGGCGGCTCTGCTGCTTATGGCTCCTGCAGCCTCGGCGCTCGTGTTGGTGCTTGCCGTCTGCGCGCTATGGGGCTGCTGCGCCACGGCCTTCAATGTGGCGTTCCAGGCTGAGCTCATCAAGTACACGCCGGCGGATTCGTCGGCCGTTGCCATGTCGATCTTCTCGGGCCTGTTCAATCTGGGTATCGGCACGGGCACGGCGATTGGTGGCGCCGTGGTGTCGGGCCCCGGTATCGCCTGGATCGGCTTCGTGGGCGGGGCGATCGCCGTCGTAGGCGTCATCCTCGCCATCACGGTGCTATTCCCAGCCATACGCCGCGCCAAGCCCGTCGCCTAATCACGTCCCCTCATCAGTTGCGGTGGAATAGTTCCTGTTTAAGGCCTCTGAAGGCCCAAGCAGGAACTATTCCACCGCAACTTATTTTGGGGAAGAGGATACAAGCCGGGCATACAATGGATGTCGTTGTGTTGAGCTTACCGGGAGGCTGTTATGTGGGCATATGAGACGACGTTCTATCAGATCTATCCGCTGGGCTTTTGCGGGGCTCCGCGCGAAAACGTCGCGCCCGTTGCCGAGGATGAGCTCGCCCAGGCTGCCAACGCCGCGCCCAACCCCGATGCGCCCATCATGAAAATCGCCCAATGGGCCGACTACTTGCAGAAACTTGGTATTGGCGCTGTACTGATCAACCCGCCGCTCGAGTCTGATAGCCACGGCTACGATACGCGCAGCCTGCGCCATATCGACCGCCGCCTGGGTGGGGATGCCGACTTTGCCGCCGTGTGTGAGACGCTGCATGCCCACGGCATCCGCGTGGTGCTCGACGCCGTCTTCAACCACGTCGGTCGCGGCTTTTGGGCCTTCCGCGATGTGCAGGAGCGTAAGTGGGACTCGCCGTACAAGGACTGGTTCCACATTAGCTTTGACGGCGACTCCTGCTATGGCGACGGCTTTTGGTACGAGGGTTGGGAAGGCCATTTTGAGCTCGTGAAGCTCAACCTGCAAAATCCCGCTGTGATCGATTACCTACTCGAGTCCGTGCGCTTTTGGGCCGATGTCTTTGGCGTCGACGGTCTGCGCCTGGACGTTGCCTACATGCTCGACCGCGATTTCATGCGTCGTCTGCATAACTTTGCCCGTGAGCTTAAGCCCGACTTTGTGCTGATCGGCGAGACGCTCCACGGCGACTACAGTCAGATCGTCAACGACGAGATGCTCGACTCCTGCACCAACTACGAGTGCTACAAGGGCCTGTACTCCAGCTTTAACTCGGTCAACATGTTCGAGATCGCCCATTCGCTGCACCGTCAGTTTGGCGGCGACCCCTGGTGCATCTACCGTGGCAAGCACCTGCTGTCGTTTGTCGACAACCATGACGTGCCGCGCCTGGCGAGCATCCTTACCGACAAGTCGTGCCTGCGTCCCGCCTATGGCATGCTCTTTGGCATGCCGGGCATCCCGTGCGTCTACTATGGCAGCGAATGGGGAATTACCGGCGAAAAGGGCGGCCCCGATGGCGACTGGGCGCTGCGCCCTGCGCTCGATGAGCCTGCGCCCAACGAGCTGACGGCTTTCATCAAGCAGCTCACGCACCTGCGCTCGGCCGACGACGTGGCGGCCCGTGCTCTCAACTACGGTGCCTATCGCAACGTGGTGATCCAGAACAAGCAGCTGCTGTTCGAGCGCGCCTGCAACGACGCGACGGTGCTCGTGGCGGTGAACGCCGTGGACGAGCCTTACACCTTTGGCGCCGGCGAACTCAACGGCTCCTTCGTCGACCTGCTTGCCGACGATGCTCCCACGGTCGAGCTGCCGGGCTCTCTTGAGCTTGCACCCTACGAGGTGCGCTATCTGTTGAGGGTCTAGATCGTGGCTGCGTCCGACGAGGGCTATCAACATATTGAGCATGGGTTTGAACCCGTGTTTGACGAGCACTCGCGCGTTTTGGTGCTCGGGTCGTTTCCCTCGGTGCTTTCGCGTGCCAATGCCTTTTATTACGGTAACCCTCAGAATCGCTTTTGGCGCGTGATGGCCGCATGCCTCGGTGTGCCCGTGCCGCCCAACGAGGGCGACCCTTTGGCAAGCGGTGAGCCCGCGACGCTCGACGTCTCGATTGCCGCCAAGCGGGCTATGCTGCTGAACGGCGGTGTGGCCCTGTGGGACGTGATCGAGAGCTGTGACATCAAGGGCTCAAGCGACGCGAGCATCAAAAACGTCGTTCCGGCGCATGTCGAGCGCATTACCGGCGCAGCTCCCATTGAGCAGGTGATATGCAACGGCGGTACAGCTGGCCGGCTCTACAAGCGCTATCTACAAGAACGCACCGGGCTACCGGTCATCGTTCTGCCGTCGACAAGTCCCGCCAATGCGGCATGGCGCCTGGAACGCCTTGTCGAGCGCTGGCGCGAGGCCGTTGAATGGGGCGCTCTGTAATTTAGATATCTGATTGGGCGCGGCTGCCGAGGTATTTCATGATGGCATGCCATATCGGTGCGGGCAGCGCGGGCTTGACGCGCACCATGCCGTCAGCATCGACGCTATCGGCATTGCCGCCGCCAAGCAGCTGCGCATGCTCAATGGAGCAGCCCATGCGCACAGCGCCCACAAGTTTATCCATCGCTTCCGAAAATGGCCGTCGCAGGAGTCCCATGCGCGGTGAGTGGCGAAGCGCTGCGATGCCGCTGCCGGCACAGGCAACAATGCCGTTGCACCACGGCAGATCACGTAGAAGGCATTCCCGATACAGGCGGTCGAGGGCTTCGTCCGCCTGCTTGGTGCTTTTGGACAGGGCTTGGACGATGACATAGACGCGCGCGTCTGTATTCTTAAGGCGATCGAGTATCTGCTCGACAGCGATCATAGCCTCATCGTCAAATGCATCATCAACGGCGAGCACCATGCCATCGACTGCACCGGCATCATCCACCTTCAAATCGACCGGGTGGGGGAGCGCGGTGCCAGAAAGCCGGGCATAGGCGGCGATGGCATCCTGCAGGTCCCAGAGCAAAAACTCAAGATCGACGCTCTCGGGAATACTGATATACGCAATGGTTTGCAGCGTTTTGGGCTTATCGCCGCGTGCAGTCGTCTCCATGCCATCTCCTTTCCGGCTCGTGTCCGTTTAGGTTACACCGTCTGACGGCGCCCCGCCGCGCTATCCTAGTGCAACCCTTACGAAAGGAACGCCATGCGTCTGCCTATGAATACCTCGCTTGCCACGCTCAAGCCCTCCGGCATCCGTCGGATTAACGCACTCGCCGCCCAGCACCCAGGGTGCATCGCGCTTGCGCTTGGCGAGCCTGATTTTCCCACGCCCGATGTGATTAGCGCCGAGGTGACGGCCTCGCTCGACCGCGGCGACACGCACTATCCGCCCAACAACGGTCGTCCTGCCTTGCGCGAGGCGCTGTCCAAATATATGGGTGACGCGGGCCTTACGTCTTCGGCAGATGAGGTCATCCTGACCGACGGCGCGACCGAGGCCCTGTCGGCAACATTCATGGCTATGCTCAACCCCGGCGACGAGGTCATTATTCCCACGCCGGCCTTTGGCCTGTACGAGAGCATCGTCGTGGCCAATCACGCCAAAGCGGTCTTTTTGGATACGGAGCCTGCGCAATTTCAGATTGACGAGGACGCACTTCGTGCTTGCGTGACGCCGGCGACCAAGGCCATCGTCATCTGCACGCCCAACAATCCTACGGGCTGTATCCTCAACGCGGCTTCGCTCGACGCCGTGGCGCGCGTGGCAGAGCAGGCGGGCATCTACGTGGTCTGCGACGACGTATACAACCGTCTAGTCTATGTGGATGGCTACGAGCGCTTTGCCCAGCGCCACCCGGCGCTTCGCGATCAGACGGTAGTTATCGAAAGCTTTTCCAAGCCCTGGGCCATGACCGGCTGGCGCTTAGGCTGGCTCGCAGCGGCAGGGCCCGCCATCGTCGAGATCGCAAAGGCCCACCAATACCTAGTATCGAGCGCCGTCTCCTTCGAAATGGACGCCGCAGCGCGAGCCCTGACCGTCGACCCGGCCCCCATGCTCAAAGTCTACCGAGCCCGCCGCGAACGCGTACTCGCAGCCTTAAACGCCATGGGCCTCGACGTAGTGGAACCGGCAGGCGCCTTCTACGCCTTCCCCAGCATCAAACAATTCGGCCTAACAAGCGAAGACTTCTGCATCAAAGCCATCAAAGAGGCAAACGTAGCCCTAGTCCCGGGCGACTGTTTCGGCACCGAAGGCCACATCCGCCTAAGCTACTGCGTCTCCGACCAAGATCTGGACGAAGGCCTAAATCGCCTGTCCACCTTCATTTCAACCTTATAGCCCAACGGGACGCAACACATCAGCCCACCGACTCAAGCACTATGAGTGGGGGCGTCAGCCAACGAAAACCCGGGCTGCCCCAAAGTCACCGCAGGCCGCGCCGCCGAAGGCCGGGCGCAAGGTTTTCGTAGATTCCGCACGAGCCGAAGGCCACTTAATGTGGCCTTCGTGCGAGCCCAGGACTTGACCGAGCGAAAACCTTGCGCCCGGCCTTCGGCGGAGCGTGCCGGATGGTGGAATTGTGTGCAGCCCGGTTTTCCGTTGACCGACGCCGGGGTCCCCGCCATAATACTTTCGGTTCACGCACGAATCCGCTGCCAGAGACAGCCGGTGCAAACGGGCATCGCCCGCGAGCTTAATGGGATATCCCGCCAGCCGAGGTGGTCGAGTAGATATGTCTTCTCGCCCCCGTCGCTCATGCAGCGCGGGGGCTTTCTTTTTGGACATGCCCCCGTCACGTCCTTGTGGCGGACCGTGCCCGGAAAGAATTCGAGGAGGTGTAATTCATGCCCCAGCAGTACAAAATCGACAAGGTTGCAGAGATCGAGTCCCGTATCGCCGAGAACGCCGGTCTGTTCGTCGTCAACTACAACGGTCTGACGGTTAAGCAGGCTCAGGAGCTGCGTCATCAGCTTCGCGAGTGCGGCGCCGAGATGAAGGTCTACAAGAACAACCTGGTCAAGATCGCCCTCAAGAACCAGGAGCAGCCCGAGCTCGACGAGATCCTCGCCGGCCCCGTCGCTTATGTGTTCTACGAGTCCGAGCCGGTCGAGGCCGCTAAGGCCCTTAAGGACTTCTCTGCTAAGTCCAAGGGTGTCCTTGAGATCAAGGGCGGTATCTCCGACGGCAAGGCCGTTTCCGCTGATGATGTTAAGGCTATCGCCGAGCTGCCCACCAAGGATCAGCTTCTTGGCCAGATCGCCGGTCTCATCTCCGGTTTCGCTCGCGACATCGCTGTCTGCGTCAACGGCGTTTCCTCTGGTCTCGCTCGTTCGATCCAGCAGGTCTCCGAGCAGAAGGCAGCCTAGTCGCTGTTTTCACCCGCGGCGGCAACGCCGCACCCCTGGCGCATTCGCGCCGTGTTTTAACTGATCTCCGTGCACAGACACGGAAACCGAAAGGACTTAGAAATGGCTAAGCTTACCACCGATGAGATCATCGATGCTCTTAAGGAAATGACCCTTCTCGAGGCTTCTGAGCTCGTTAAGGCTATCGAGGACACCTTCGGCGTTTCCGCCGCTGCTCCTGCCGCCGTTGTCGCCGCTCCCGCTGCTGGCGCCGCTGAGGCCGAGGAGAAGACCGAGTTTGACGTCGTGCTCGAGGGCTTCGGCGACAACAAGATCCAGGTCATCAAGGCCGTCCGTGAGCTCACCAACCTTGGCCTGAAGGAGGCCAAGGAGGTCGTCGAGGGCGCTCCCAAGGCTGTTCTCGAGGGTGCCAAGAAGGAGGACGCCGAGGCTGCCAAGGAGAAGCTCGAGGCTGCTGGCGCTGCTGTCACCCTCAAGTAATCAGGCTTTCTCGCCAGATTTCTTTGCAGACGGGGTTCGCATTGCGAGCCCCGTCTTTTTTGTTTTTCGGTCCCTCGGCATCGGTTGCTCAAACTGCCATGTTCTGCGATTTGCGTCGTATCGGGTACCCTGCCGTTGGGCAATAAAATTGCACCATTCGAGCAATAATTTGCGTTGACCTGCTGAAGAATTGTCTCTGCCTTGTAGCGACATATAGTTCCAGCGGTAAGATGCTTGGGTATCGCAATTTGGTCTGCGGCCGTGTGCCGCACGCATGGGGCGCTTTTGCGCCTGCGAAAGGATCTTTGAATAACATGAAGGCAATCATCCCCGCCGCCGGTCTTGGCACGCGTTTTCTGCCTGGCACCAAGTGCACGCCCAAAGAGATGCTGCCGGTGCTCGACAAGCCCGTCATTCAGTACGTCGTCGAGGAGGCGCTCGACCCCGAGGAAGTCGACGACGCCATCATCGTTACTTCTCCCGGTAAGCCTGAGCTACTGAACTACTTCCAGCCCGATCGCTCGCTCGAGAACCTGCTGCGCGAGCGCGGCAAGAACGCCTATGCCGATGCCGTCGCCCACGCTGGCGGTATGCCGGTCGACTTCCGTTATCAGTACGAGCCCAAGGGCCTCGGCCATGCTATTCGCTCTGCTGCCGACGCCGTGGCAGGGGAGAACTTCCTGGTTCTTCTGGGCGACTACGTTGTGCCTAACCGCGACATCTGCGACAAGATGCTCGCCGTTTCCAAGGAGCACGGTGGAGCTTCGGTTATCGCCGTCGCTGCTTGCTCGCCCGAGGAAGTCAGCCGCTACGGCGTTATCGCCGGCGAGCGCGTCGGTTCGCTCGAGGGCGCCGAGGACGTTGCCGATGCAGAGCCGGGCGCTGTCTGGCGTATCGGCGGTCTGGTCGAGAAGCCCGCTCCCGAGGCGGCTCCGTCCAACCTGTACATCGTCGGTCGCTACTTGCTGAGCCCGCTGGTCATGGACCTGCTGGCAGATCAGCAGGCCGGCAAGGGCGGCGAGATCCAGCTCACCGACGCCATGGCCCGTTCGCTCGACCGTGAGGCCATGTATGCAGTCGTCATCGACCCGCTCTCGGGCTACGACACCGGCACCCCGTCTGGCTGGATGGCCACCAACGCCCTCATGGCCGCAAGTGACCCCCGCTTTGCCGATGCCTTCTGGGACGCCATCGACGAGCGCGGCGGCTTGATGCGCAAATAAGGCTTCGGGCATCGACATTTACGGGCGCGGATCTCGGTTCGCGCCCGTTTTTTATAAGAGCTGCGATTGCCGGCTCTCTGTTCACAGAAAATATATGAACAGATGTTCGATGCACACCTATTTACCTGCGCATTTTCTGTCGAAAAACTTTGCTACTCCAAAAACTCAATCGCGTCAAGGCTTATCTTGCTCAACGGTCGGTACCTGATAAACTATTAGGTTGCGATAACTGGCGAAGCTATGCCTCGCCAACCCACCGAGCATTTCCGTGAAGGAGGAAAAACCTGGTGACCTACGCATACACTGCCACTGAGCGCAAGCGCGTCAGCTTCGGGAAAATCCCGGAGGCCATGGAGCTCCCCAACCTTATCTCTGTTCAAAGGGAATCCTTTGAGCGTTTTAAGGACGAGGGCCTTCGTGAGGCGTTCAAGGAATCCAGCCCCATCCAGAGCCAGAACCATGTTCTCGAGGTTACCTTCGGCGAGCATCAGTTCGGCGACCCCGCGCACACCGTCGAGGAGTGCCGCGAGAAGGATATGACCTATCAGGCTCCGCTTCTGACCGACGTCCGTCTTACCAACAAGGAGACCGGCGAGATCAAGGAGCAGCTCGTCTTCATGGGTGACTTCCCCATGATGACTGATCAGGGCACCTTCATCATCAACGGTACTGAGCGTATCGTCGTCTCGCAGCTCGTCCGCTCCCCGGGCGTGTACTACAGCTCCGAGATGGATTCGGGCAAGCAGATCTACAAGGCCCAGATTATCCCGTCTCGCGGTGCCTGGCTCGAGTTTGAGGTCGACAAGCGCGACCAGCTCATGGTCTCCATCGACCGTAAGCGCAAGCAGAGCGCCACGATGTTCCTGCGCGCCCTTGGCATCGCCGTCACCAACGACGACATCATCGAGCTGCTCGGCAACTCCGATGTGATCAAGCGCACCCTGGAGCGCGATACCGCCCTCACCCGCGAGGACGCCCTCATCGAGATCTACCGTCGCCTGCGCCCGGGTGAGCCTCCCACCGTGGATGCTTCCCGCAGCCTGCTCGAGGGCCTGCTCTTCAACCCGCAGCGCTACGATTTGGCCCGCGTCGGTCGTTACAAGGTCAACAAGAAGCTCAACCTCACCACCGAGGAAGAGGTCACGGTGCTCACCGACGAGGATATCGTCGCTACGCTGCGCTACCTGCTGTCCCTCGCTGCTGGCGAGCAGGGCTTCAAGGTCGACGACATCGACCACTTTGGCAACCGCCGCATCCGTACCGTCGGCGAGCTCGTCGCCAACCAGTTCCGTATCGGCATGAGCCGTATGGAGCGCGTAGTCCGTGAGCGCATGAGCTCCCAGGACATCGATGAGATTACCCCGCAGTCGCTTATCAACATCCGCCCGATCGTGGCCTCCATCAAGGAGTTCTTCGGTTCCTCGCAGCTCTCGCAGTTCATGGACCAGGCGAACCCCCTGACCGGTCTGACCCACAAGCGCCGTCTGTCTGCACTCGGCCCTGGCGGTCTTGCCGGCCACAAGTCGGGTTCCAGCCGCCGCACTAACGTGCCGACGGCCGTCCGCGACGTTCACAACTCGCACTACAGCCGCATGTGCCCGATCGAGACCCCCGAAGGCCCCAACATCGGCCTGATCGGCTCGCTCGCCCTCTACGCCCGCGTCAACGAGTACGGCTTCATCGAGGCTCCGTTCCGTCGCGTCGAGAACGGCGTTGCCACCGACCAGATCGACTGGATGACCGCTGACGAGGAAGAGAAGCACGTCATCGCGCCGGCCAATACGCCGCTCGATCCCAAGACCAACGAGTTCATCACGACCGATGCCGATGGCAAGATCGTTCGTCCGCACTCCGTGATCGCCCGTACCCGCGACTTCGACGGCTCCTTCGGCGCTCCCGCCGACGTGCCTGTCGAGGACGTCGACTACATGGACGTCTCGCCGCGTCAGATGCTCTCCGTCGCAGCCACGCTGATTCCGTTCCTCGAGCACGACGACGCCAAGCGTACGCTCATGGGCGCCAACATGCAGCGTCAGGCCGTGCCGCTGGTTCACCCTGCCGCTCCCTATGTCGGTACCGGCATGGAGCGTCGCGCCGCCCTGGACTCTGGCGAGGTCACCCTGGCCAAGAACGCCGGCGAGGTCATCTTTGCCGACGCTTCCAAGATTATCGTCAAGCATGCCGGTGGCATGGACGAGTATCACCTGGCCAAGTACCAGCGCTCCAACCAGTCCACTTGCATCAACCACCGTCCGCTCGTGCGTGTCGGTGACACCGTTGAGCAGGGCGAGCCTCTGGCCGATGGTCCTTCGACCGATCATGGCGAGCTCGCACTGGGCCAGAACCTCACCGTGGCATACATGCCGTGGGAAGGCTTCAACTACGAGGACGGTATCGTCGTGTCCGAGCGCCTGGTGGCCGAGGACCTGCTGACGACCATCAATATCACCCGTCACGAGATCGACGCCCGCGACACCAAGCTCGGCCCCGAGGAGATCACTCGCGAGATCCCGAACCTCTCCGAGGATATGCTTGCCAACCTCGACGAGGACGGCATCATCCGCATCGGCGCCGAGGTCGGTCCTGGCGACATCCTGGTCGGCAAGGTCACGCCTAAGGGCGAGAGCGCTCTGACCGCCGAGGAGCGCCTACTGCGCGCCATCTTCGGTGCCAAGGCTCACGACGTTCGCGACACTTCCCTTAAGATGCCTCACGGCGCTTACGGCCGCGTTATCGACGTCGTCCGCTTTAGCCGCGAGAACGGCGACGATCTGGCCCCCGGCGTTAACGAGCAGGTGCGCGTCTACGTCGCCCAGCGTCGTAAGATCCAGCAGGGCGATAAGATCGCCGGTCGCCACGGCAACAAGGGTGTTATCTGTAACGTTCTGCCGGTCGAGGACATGCCCTACATGGCTGACGGTACCCCGATCGACGTTATCCTCAACCCGCTGGGCGTTCCTTCGCGTATGAACGTCGGCCAGTTGCTCGAGTGCCACCTTGGCTGGGCTGCTGCCTGCGGTTGGGATACCGAGGATGCCGACTCCGACAAGTATGTCCCCGGTCCGTTCTTCACCGCGACGCCCGTCTTCGACGGCGCCAAGGAGGACGAGATCGCCGAGGTCATCCGTCGCGCCAACAAGAACATGCTCAACAAGGCCACCGCTGCCTTTGGCGATCACATGCGCCCCGAGTTTGTCACCCAGCTTGACGAGCGCGGCAAGACCCGTCTGTTCGACGGCCGCACCGGCGAGGAGTTCCGCGAGCCCATTACCGTGGGCACGTCCTACATCCTCAAGCTCGGCCACATGGTCGACGACAAGATCCACGCCCGTTCGACCGGCCCTTACAGCCTGGTTACCCAGCAGCCTCTGGGCGGCAAGGCTCAGTTCGGCGGCCAGCGCTTCGGCGAGATGGAAGTTTGGGCACTGTACGCTTACGGTGCTTCCAACGTCCTGCAGGAGATCCTGACCGTCAAGTCCGACGATACCGTGGGCCGCGTCAAGACCTACGAGTCCATCGTCAAGGGCGAGAACGTTCCTGTCCCGGGTATCCCCGAGTCCTTCAAGGTTCTCGTCAAGGAGATTCGCTCCCTCGCGCTGGACATCGAGCCCATGCACGATGCCGACGAGGACGCCTCCGCCCCTGTGACCGCCGAGGAGACCTCTGCTCTCGACGACCTGGCTGCGCTCGCCGGCGTTGACGCCGACGTCGAGGCCCAGGATGCCGAGACCGCCGAGGCACCCGAGGCTGTCGCCGCCACGACCACTGATAAGGAGTAGTTGACTGTGGCAGATTTCGAAGCTACTGATTTTGACTCGGTAAAGATCTCCCTTGCCTCCGCCGACCAGATCCGTTCCTGGTCGCACGGTGAGGTCAAGAAGCCGGAGACCATTAATTACCGTACCCTCAAGCCCGAGAAGGACGGCCTGTTCTGCGAGAAGATCTTCGGTCCCGCCAAGGACTGGGAGTGCTCCTGCGGCAAGTACAAGGGCATCCGCTTTAAGGGCATCGTCTGCGAGCGCTGCGGCGTCGAGGTCACCTCGGCCAAGGTGCGTCGCGACCGCATGGGTCACATCGAGCTCGCCGCTCCCGTGTCCCACATCTGGTACTTCAAGAGCCCCACGAGCTTCCCGATGAGCCGTATGCTCGACATCAAGTCCAAGGACCTCGAGAAGGTTCTGTACTTTGCCAGCTACATCATCACCGAGGTCGACTACGAGGCTCGCGAGGCCGACGCTGACGACCTGCGCGAGGAGCTCGCCGCCGATCTGGAAGAGATCGATGCCGAGTGCGCCCGCCAGATCGAGTCCCTCAAGGAGCAGGGCAACCCCGAGAACTTTGACGAGTTCTCCGACGAGGAGCCGCTGACCCCCGAGGAGATCGCCTCTGGCATCGTCGACATCGAGGAAGAGTGCAAGGACGAGAAGCAGCTCCGCACGGACGCCTTCAACGCCTTCATGAAGCTCACCGAGCGCGACCTCATCTCCGATGAGCCGCTGTTCCGCGAGATGACCCGTTACTACTCCATGTACTTCAAGGGTGGTATGGGTGCCGAGGCCGTCCGCGACCTGCTCGCTGCCATCGACCTCCCCTCCGAGGCCGAGAAGCTCAAGGCCATCATCGCCGACGAGGACTCCCAGAAGCAGAAGCGCGAGAAGGCCGTCAAGCGCCTCGAGGTCGTTGACGCCTTCCTGAAGGGCGGCAACAGCCCCGCGAACATGATCCTGGACGTCATCCCGGTCATTCCGCCCGATCTGCGCCCGATGGTTCAGCTCGACGGCGGCCGCTTCGCCGCGTCCGACCTCAACGACCTGTATCGTCGCGTGATCAATCGTAACAACCGACTCAAGCGCCTGCTCGACCTGGACGCCCCCGCGATCATCGTGAACAACGAGAAGCGCATGCTCCAGGAGTCCGTGGACGCCCTGTTTGACAACGGCCGTCGTGGTCGCCCGGTCTCTGGCCGTGGCGGTCGCCCGCTCAAGTCGCTCGCCGAGGCCCTCAAGGGCAAGCAGGGTCGTTTCCGTCAGAACCTGCTGGGCAAGCGTGTCGACTACTCCGGCCGTTCGGTCATCGTTACCGACCCCAAGCTGCTGCTGCACCAGTGCGGTCTGCCCAAGACCATGGCGCTGGAGCTCTTCAAGCCCTTCGTCATGAAGCGCCTGGTCGAGCTTGGCAAGGTCGAGAACATCAAGGGCGCCAAGCGCGCTATCGACCGCGGTGCCACCTTTGTGTGGGATATCCTCGAAGAGGTCATCGACGGCCGCGTCGTGCTGCTCAACCGTGCACCGACCCTGCACCGTCTATCCATCCAGGCCTTTGAGCCGGTGCTGGTCGAGGGCAAGGCTATCCACCTGCATCCGCTGGTCTGCTCGCCCTTCAACGCCGACTTCGACGGCGACCAGATGTCTGTCCACGTGCCGCTGTCCAGCCAGGCTCAGGCCGAGGCTCGCGTGCTCATGCTCTCTGCGAACAACCTGCGCTCGCCGGCATCCGGCAAGCCGGTTAACATCCCCTCGCAGGACATGATCATCGGTGTGTACTACCTCACCCAGGTCCGCGACGGCCTGCCCGGCGAGAACCACGTGTTCGCCAGCTTCGACGACGCGCTGCACGCCTATGACTGCCGCTCCGAGGTCGACATGCAGGCCAAGATCCAGGTCCGCGTGTCCGCCGAGAACGCCAACGTCATCAACGAGGACGGCACCCGTATCTTCCGCGTCAAGAACGGCAAGAACGAGTTTGTCGACTACGACGTCACCGGCAACAAGACCGCGCGCTTTGAGACCTCTATCGGCCGCATCATCTTCAACCGCCAGTGCCTGCCCGAAGACTACGAGTTCATGAACTACAAGATGGTCAAGGGCGATGTGGCCAAGCTGGTTGCCGACTGCTGCGATCGTTACCCCGAGGCCAAGGTCGGCCCGATTCTCGACGCCATCAAGTACTCCGGCTTCCACTACGCTACCCGCGCCGGCCTCACCATCTCGGTATGGGACGCTCTCATCCCTGCCGAGAAGCAGGAACTGCTCGATCGCGCCCAGGCCAACGTCGACCAGATCAACGAGTACTTCGAGGAGGGCTTCATCAACGAGACGGAGCGCCACATCGAAGTCGTTAACGAGTGGACCGCTTGTACCGACAAGGTCGCAGCGCTCATGCTCGACATGTTCGACGAGGAGAACCCGCTCTACATGATGGCCGACTCCGGCGCCCGTGGTTCTAAGACCCAGCTGCGTCAGCTCGGTGGCATGCGTGGCCTGATGGCAGACATGTCCGGCGAGACGATCGACCTTCCCATTAAGGCGAACTTCCGCGAGGGCCTGCTGCCGCTCGAGTACTTCATTTCGACCTACGGCGCCCGTAAGGGCCTGGTCGATACTGCATCCCACACCTCGGACTCTGGTTACCTGACCCGTCGTCTGGTCGACGTGGCCCAGGACGTCATCGTCCGCGAGGAGGACTGCGGTACGCACGAGGGCGTCACCTACAACCTCATCATTCCCGGCACCACCGACCTCAACACCGACCTCGTCGGCCGTTGCTTCATTGAGGACGTCGTGGCTCCCGATGGCACCGTGCTCTTTGAACAGGACGGCTACATCGAGAAGGTCGCCGACATCCAGAAGATGGTCGATGCGGGCCTCAAGAAGGTCAAGCTCCGCGCGCTGCTCACCTGCCGCTCCAAGTACGGCGTGTGCCAGAAGTGCTACGGCTGGGATCTTTCCACCCGTCGTCCGGTCGCCATCGGTACCGCGGTCGGCATTATTGCCGCCCAGTCCATCGGCGAGCCCGGTACGCAGCTTACGATGCGTACCATTCACTCCGGCGGCGTCGCTGGCGTCGACGATATTACGCAGGGTCTGCCTACGGTCAGCCGTATGTTCGATATCGTCGGCAACGTCAACGAGAAGATCCTGGGTCGCGAGGCCGAGCTGGCTCCGTACTCCGGTCACCTCTCGATTAAGCCCGAGAAGTCCGAGTACGTGCTGACGCTCACCGACTCCGAGGACCACACCCGTGTCCTCGACGAGCGTCGCGTCCCCGCTTCGGTGCGCTTTATGCCCGAGATCGAGGACGGCTGTGAGGTTCGCGCCGGCGACCAGATCACCAAGGGCTTCGTCAACTTCCGCAACCTGCGTAAGCTGACCGACATCGAGTCGACGATGCACACCTTCGTCGAGAGCGTTAAGGACGTCTACACCAGCCAGGGCGTCGACCTGAACGACAAGCACATTGAGGTGCTCGCACGTCAGATGCTGCGTCGCGTTCAGATCACCAACCCCGGCGACTCCAAGTACCTGCTTGGTCAGTACGTCGATCGCTACGAGTTCGCCGACGAGGTCGAGCGCGTTGCCCGTCTGGGCGGTCAGGCTCCTGTGGCCGAGCCCGTCATCCTGGGTACGCTCAAGGTCGCGTCCAACATCGACTCCTGGCTGTCGAGCGCTTCGTTCATCCGTACCGCCGGCGTCCTTACCGAGGCTGCCATCGAGGGCAAGGTCGACCATCTGCTCGACCTTAAGTCCAACGTCATCGTCGGTAAGAAGATCCCGGCTGGTACCGGCCTCAAGCCGTACGCCAACGCCAAGCTGACGTATCGCACGGCCGACGGCTACGTGGACATCGACGGCCCGGCTTCGCCCAACGCCAAGTCGCTGCCCGAGTGGGCCCCGGTGGAGCTCAAGGACCTGGACGAGCAACTCCCGCAGCAGCTCGACTGGGCCGGCTATGACGAGTTCGGTGGTGCTGACGGTTCGTTCACCCGCAACGGCCACACCATCTCCGCCGAGAAGGCTCGCCTGTACCTGTTCGACGACCTGGGCGTGTCGCAGCGCTGGACTAACAAGTTCAGCGAGGTCGGCATCGAGACGGTCGGCGACCTGGTCGGCAAGTCCGAGGAGGATTTGCTGCGCATCGACGGCATCGGTGCCAAGGCGATCGAGGAGCTCCGTGACGGCCTCGAGGCCCACGACCTGCTCTACATCCTCGAGAACAACGACGACGTTGCCGACGAGGAAGACCTCTCGCAGCTGCTGCAGATGGTCTTTAGCCCCGACGGTCCGGACGACATCCTGCTGGGCACCTCCGCCACGCCGACGCATCACGCCGACGCCGACGAGGAGCTCCTGGGCGCCCCGATCGACGACAAGAAGGCTCCCGCCAACGGTGCCATCAACGAGGACATGGCGTCCCTCGACGAGCTGCTCAACCAGCTCGTGGACACCGACGACGCCGAAGAGGCCAAGGACAACGACGAGGAGTAATTTCCTAGTACGTTAACCGCCCTTCCAAAGACCCGTTTCCCAGCAGGGAAGCGGGTCTTTTTTGTTGAGAAACGTTGTCCCGACGAGCACGTCGGATTCCCGGAACGGGCCGCCCGCTGTTTAAGTTTGTCGCGAGTTCCGCACGCAAAGGAAAGCACTTAATGTGCTTTCCGTCTTGCGCAGGACTGTAGAGCAGCAAACTTAAACAGCGGGCGGCCCGTTCCGGGGATCTGCCCCCGCGCACAGCAGGGGATTCCTTTTGTGTAGGCTTTGCGGAAATGTGCCTATTTTGGGATACGCCCGGCGGCGTGGTCTGTTGACGGCACAGCTAACGCCACGTATCCTATCGAACTGCGTGTTTCGTAGGGGGATGCTGACCCCTCGATTCAAGCCGTTGCACTTTACAGAAAGCTGGAATCATTCGAGAAGGAGTACGCTTTGCCTACTATTAACCAGCTGGTTCGCCAGGGCCGTCGTTCCGTGCCCAAGAAGTCCAAGAACGCTGCTCTGCAGCACAACTCCCAGAAGCGCGGCGTGTGCACCCGTGTCTTCACCACGAGCCCCAAGAAGCCGAACTCGGCTCTTCGTAAGGTTGCCCGTGTTCGCCTCGTCAACGGCATCGAAGTTACTGCTTACATCCCGGGTGAGGGCCACAACCTGCAGGAGCACTCCATCGTGCTCGTCCGCGGCGGTCGTGTCCGTGACCTCCCTGGTGTCCGTTATCACGTCATCCGTGGCGCCTACGACGCTGCTCCGGTCCAGAACCGTATGCAGGCCCGTTCCAAGTACGGTGCTAAGCGCCCCAAGGCCAAATAAGCCAGATAACGTTTTGATACTTTCGCCGTGTGCCGCCTAAGCGCCGCACGGTAGACACTTAAGGAGATTTCACATGCCGCGTCGTGCAGCAGCTAATCGTCGTGAGGTTCAGCCTGACGCCGTTTACAACAACCGCCTGGTGACTCAGCTCATCAACAAGGTCCTTCTTGACGGCAAGAAGGCCACCGCTGAGCGCATCGTTTACACCGCTTTCGAGATCGTTGCCGAGAAGTCCGAGGGTGGCGACGCTCTCGCTACCTTCAAGAAGGCTATGGACAACGTCAAGCCCACGCTCGAGGTTAAGCCCAAGCGTGTCGGTGGCGCTACCTATCAGGTCCCGATGGAGGTCAACTCCCGTCGTTCCACCGCTCTGGGTATCCGCTGGATCGTCAACTTCTCCCGCGCTCGCAAGGAGAAGACCATGGCCGAGCGTCTCGCCAACGAGATCCTCGACGCTTCCAACGGCCTGGGCGCTTCCGTCAAGAAGCGTGAGGACGTCTTCAAGATGGCCGAGGCCAACCGCGCGTTCTCTCACTATCGTTGGTAAGTTAAGGTAAGGAACTAACATGGCTAAGCCTAAGTACAAGCTTTCCGATACCCGTAACATCGGCATCATGGCTCACATCGATGCTGGTAAGACCACCACGACCGAGCGTATTCTTTACTACACCGGTAAGACCCACAAGATCGGTGAGGTCCATGAGGGCGCTGCCACCATGGACTGGATGGTTCAGGAGCAGGAGCGCGGCGTAACCATTACCTCCGCTGCTACCACGTGCTTCTGGAACAAGGACGGTAAGGACTACCGCATCCAGATCATCGATACCCCGGGCCACGTTGACTTCACCGCCGAGGTCGAGCGCTGCCTGCGCGTCCTCGATGGTGCTGTCGCCGTCTTCGACGCCGTTGCCGGCGTTCAGCCTCAGTCTGAGACCGTTTGGCGTCAGGCTTCCACCTTCAACGTCCCCCGCATCGCCTTCATCAACAAGTATGACCGCGTGGGCGCTGACTTCTTCAACGCTATCGAGACCATGAAGGATCGTCTCGACGCTAACGCCGTGGCCGCTCAGGTCCCGATGGGTGCCGAGGACAACTTCTGGGGCGTCATCGACCTGGTTACCATGACTGCATGGGACTTCAAGGCCGACGAGAAGGGCATGACCTACCCCGAGCCGATGGACGAGATCCCGGCTGAGTTTGCTGACATCGCTGCCACCAAGCGCGAGGAGCTCCTCGACGCTGCTGCCAGCTTTGACGACGAGCTCATGGAGAAGATCCTCATGGAGGAGGACTTCACCGTCGAGGAGCTCAAGGCTGCTCTGCGCAAGGGCGTTCTGGCCAACGAGCTCAACCTCGTCTTCGTGGGCTCCGCCTACAAGAACAAGGGCGTTCAGGAGCTGCTCGACGCTGTCGTCGACTACCTGCCCAGCCCGCTCGACGTCGAGGCCGTCACCGGTACCGATCCGGACACCGGCGAGGAGATCCAGCGTCATCCTTCCTTCGACGAGCCCTTCTCCGGCCTGGTCTTCAAGATCATGACCGACCCGTTCGTCGGTAAGCTCACCTACGTCCGCGTTTACTCCGGTCGCGCCGAGTCCGGCTCCTACGTGGTCAACGCTTCCAACGGTCAGCGTGAGCGCCTCGGCCGCATCCTCGAGATGAACGCCGCCGAGCGTATCGACCGTGACGACGCCGCTGCCGGCGACATCGTCGCTTGCGTCGGCTTCAAGAACTCCACCACCGGTGACACCCTGTGCGCCGAGGGCAAGGAGATCGTCCTCGAGAAGATCGAGTTCGCCAAGCCCGTTATCGACGTTGCCATCGAGCCCAAGACCAAGGCCGAGCAGGACAAGATGTCCCTGGCTCTGACCAAGCTCGCCGAGGAGGACCCGACCTTCCAGGTGTCCACCAATCACGAGACCGGCCAGACCATCATCGCCGGCATGGGCGAGCTGCACCTCGAGATCATCGTCGACCGTCTGCTCCGCGAGTTCAAGGTTGACGCTAACGTTGGTAAGCCCCAGGTTGCCTACCGCGAGACCGCTGGTCACGACGTCGAGAAGGCTGAGGGCAAGTTCGTCCGTCAGTCCGGTGGTCGCGGTCAGTACGGCCACGCCGTCATTAAGCTCGAGAAGATGGAGGAGGGCTTCGGCTACGAGTTCGTCAACGCTATCGTCGGCGGCGTCGTGCCCAAGGAGTACATCCCGTCCATCGACAAGGGCATCCAGGAGGCCCTGAACACCGGTGTTATCGCCGGCTTCCCGGTCCTCGACGTTAAGGTCACCCTGTTCGACGGTTCTTACCACGAGGTCGACTCCTCTGAGGCCGCCTTCAAGATCGCCGGTTCCATGGCTATCAAGGACGCCCTCAAGAAGTCCGATCCGCAGCTGCTCGAGCCGATCATGGCTGTCGAGGTCGAGACCCCCGAGCAGTACATGGGCGACGTTATGGGCAACCTCTCCGGTCGCCGCGGCAAGATCGAGGGCATGGAGGATCGCAAGAACAGCAAGCTCATCCGTGCCAAGGTGCCGCTGGGCGAGATGTTCGGTTACGCTACCGACCTTCGCTCCCAGACCCAGGGCCGTGCATCCTACACGATGCAGTTCGACTCTTATGAGCCGGCGCCCAAGTCCATCGTGGACGAGGTCATGAGCAAGAACGCCTAAGTTCGAGCTCCCTGTTACGTAATCCGCGAGAACATCTCTCGCACTCTTTGGAGGTTTAAGTTGGCTACCCAGAAGATCCGCATTCGCCTCAAGGGCTATGATCACGAGGTCGTCGATCAGTCCGCGAAGCTCATCGTTGAGACCGCTCAGAAGACCGGCGCTCGCGTTTCCGGTCCTGTCCCCCTGCCCACCGAGCGCAACCTGTACACGGTTATCCGCTCGCCGCACGTGAACAAGGACTCCCGTGAGCAGTTCGAGATGCGCACCCACAAGCGCCTCATCGACATCCTCGACCCCACCTCGGGCACCGTTGATTCGCTCATGCGTCTCGACCTTCCCGCTGGCGTCGACATCGACATCAAGCTCTAAGCGATATCGCTCATAGCTTACAGAGCCCCGCTACCATTACGGTAGCGGGGCTCTTTTGTTTTGAATGATGGTTTGGACTGCCGGGTATTGCTGCCGAGTAGGTGGCTGCGGCGCCCTATTCGCTCAAGGGGCGCAGCGATGCCTCCTCAAAATGGAAGGATCGCACACCGCTTTCCGCTTCGATACACGCGCGACCAAAGGCATCGACGGTTTTAAAGATGCCACGTGCCAGCTCATGTCCGGCAGGGGAGCGGGCGAGAACGTGTTCCCCGATCCAATTGAGGTGAGCGATATATTCGTCGTGGACGGGCGCGAGCGGATCGGCGTCTTCTTCCTTGGCGTTGAGGTGTTCTGCCCACGCGTCTACTGCGTTCACGACCGCGTGATAGACCTCATCGAGGAGCATGTCGACGGCGGGAACGTTCTCGTTGAGATCCAAGAGACCGATTGCCGGCAGGCCGCCATCGGGAACCTCCGAGGGCACATAGTTCACATTGACGCCAATGCCGCAGACGGCGAAAGGTTTGCCTTCGTTATCGCGTGCGGCCTCGACCAGAATGCCGCCGAGCTTGCGCCCTCGCGCGACCAGATCGTTGGGCCATTTGAGGTCAATCTCGTTTGCAAGGCCCTGCATTTCGAGCGCCTCGAGCACCGCTAGGCCGCTGACGGCGGCAAGACCAGAGTACTTTGCAGGATTAACGCATGGGCGCAGAACAATCGAAAGCAATAGGTTGCCGGCAGTTGAATCCCACTTGTGGCCGCGCCGGCCGCGTCCTGCTGTCTGAGCCCGGGCGGCAAGTCCTGTGCCGTGCGGCGCTCCCTGTTTTCCTGCTTCGAGCAGGTCATCGTTGGTCGATCCGGTTACGTCGACCACCGTTAAACGAGAATCCATAACAGCTGCTACCTCCTAAGGTAATAAGGCAATCGCGTAATGGTGTCGAGAGATAGACACAATGTGAAGCCTTTGTCGCATTTGAACAATTTAATGTTAACACGTCAACAACGACTGAAATGCGTTATCCTCTCTTGGTCGATGTAAACACGTCAACAACTCAAAGGAGGTTAGTGATGGGTTTCACGATTCTTGGAACAGGCTCGGCGCTTCCTAAGCGCAGTGTTTCCAATGACGAGCTGTCTGAGTTCCTCGATACCTCGGATGAGTGGATTTTTACCCGCACAGGTATCAAGAGCCGCCACGTCTGCTCCACCGAGTCACTTGACGACCTTGCCGTAGCGGCGAGCGAGCGGGCACTCCAGGTGTCCGGAATCGACGCGAGCCAGCTGGATCTGATCGTCTGCTCGACGACAACGGGTGACCATCTCGTTCCCGCCGAGGCATGTGCCGTTGCCGAGCGTCTGGGCGCGACGTGCCCTGCCTTCGATGTCTCGGCGGCCTGCGCCGGCTTCGTATTTGCGCTCGATGTCGCCGAGGGCTATATCGCCCGAGGACGAGCCAAGCATGTGCTTGTCGTTGCTGCCGAGCAGATGACGCGCGCGCTTGACTGGACAGATCGCGCCACGTGCGTGCTCTTTGGTGACGGCGCGGGTGCTGCAGTGATAGAAGCTGGGGGAGACAGCCCCCTTGCCGTCGAGCTTTCGACGGCGCCCGACGTCGAGACGTTGCGCGTTCCCGGTCTGATCGGCACCTCGCCGTTTAAGGACTCCGCAGATAGTGAGAGCGTGCTGTCCATGAAAGGCCGCCGCGTGTTCAAGTTCGGCGTCAGCGCCATCTGCGACACGGTCCATAAGCTTGCGATCGATGCGGGCATTTCGGTCGAAGACATCGATCATTTTGTATTCCATCAGGCTAACGAACGAATCCTGAGTCAGGCGGTCAAGCGCCTCGGCGTGCCAGACGAGCGCGTGGTTCGAACGCTGCGCGAGACCGGCAACATTTCGAGCGCCTGCATTCCCTTTGCGCTTGACCGGCTGGCACGTACCGACGCACTGACTGCGGGCGACACCATCGCCCTCGTTGGATTTGGCGCCGGTTTGGATATAGGTGGCTATTTACTTCGCTGGAAGTAGTCGCACATAGGAAATAAAAACGCCCCTAGGGCACAAACAAAGGAGAACTACCATGGCAGATCAGAAGACCTTCGAGCGCGTTTGCGACGTTATCCGCGAGACCGCTGGCCTTGACGACGTCGAGATGAAGCCCGAGTCCACGCTCGAGGAGATTGGCCTCGACAGCCTGGGCACCGTCGAGATCCTCGTCGCCGTCGAGGACGAGTTTGGCATTGAGCTCGATACCAAGGAGAACCCCAAGACGGTCGGCGAGTTCGCCGATACGGTCGAGGCGGCATTGGAGAAGTAGAGATGCTCAAGACTCCTCTCTGCGAGCTGCTCGGCATCGAAAAGCCCGTGTTCCAGGGCGGCATGGCCTGGATTGCCGATGCCTCGCTGGCATCGGCCGTGTCCGAGGCCGGCGGGTTGGGAATCATCGCGGCCATGAATGCCGACGCCAACTGGCTGCGCGATCAGATTCACGAGCTGCGCACCAAGACGGATAAGCCCTTTGGTGTGAACGTCATGCTTATGAGCCCGTTTGCCGACCAGGTCGCGCAGGTTGTGATTGACGAGCAGGTGCCGGTCGTCGTGACGGGTGCCGGCAATCCCACCAAGTACATGAAGGCTTGGAATGACGCCGGCATCAAGGTCATCCCGGTCGTTGCCTCGGTGGCACTGGCGCGTCTCGTGGCGCGTCGCGGGGCCACCGCCGTGGTTGCCGAAGGCACCGAATCGGGTGGACATATTGGCGAGACATCGACGATGGCGCTCGTTCCGCAGGTTGTCGACGCGGTCGATGTCCCCGTTGTGGCAGCTGGCGGTATCGCCGACGGTCGCGGCGTGGCAGCGGCCTTTATGCTTGGCGCCGCTGGCGTCCAGGTGGGAACGCGTTTTCTCGTTGCCGATGAGTGTACCGTCTCCGAACAATACAAAGAGCTGGTGCTCAAGGCGGGAGACACCTCGACGCGCGCGACCGGTCGTTCGACGGGACATCCGGTGCGTGCGCTCAAGAACCCCTTTACCAATGCCTACGCCAAAAGTGAGGCGGCGGGCGCAAGTGCCGAGGAGCTCGGGGCCATGGGTACGGGCGCCCTTCGCAAGGCCGCCAAGGACGGCAATTACGAAGAGGGTTCGTTTTTGTGTGGGCAGATTGCCGGCATGGTCAACGAGCGCCAAAGCGCACGTGAAATCGTTGACGACCTGGTCGATGGTGCCGAGCGCGTTCTGAAGGGTGCGTCCACATGGGTAGCGTAGCGTTTCTGTTTGCCGGCCAGGGCGCCCAGCACCCCGCGATGGGCGTTGACCTGATCGAGGCATCGCCGGCGGCTGCCGAGGTGTTCGCCATTGCCGACGAGGTGCGCCCGGGGACCAGCGAGCAGTGCCGGAGCGCCTCCAAGGAGGAGCTCTCGCAGACCGAGAACACGCAGCCGTGCGTGTTCGTTCACGACCTGGCAGCGGCTACCGCCCTGCGTGAGCGCGGCGTGGTGCCTGCCGCCTGTGCGGGTTTTTCGCTTGGCGAGGTCGCCGCGCTCACCTTTGCGGGGGCATTCGATACGCGAGCGGGTTTTGAGCTCGTGTGTGAGCGCGCGGCATTGATGGCCGCGGCTGCCGAGCGCCATCCGGGCGGCATGCGCGCCGTCATCAAGCTCGATGCAGCGCAAGTCGAGAACCTGGCTGCGCAAGCCGGCGAGGACTGCTGGCCGGTCAACTACAACAGCCCGCAGCAGACGGTTGTGGCCGGAGCGCCCGAGGCGCTGCAGGAGCTCGACGTCCTGGTAAAAGAGGCTGGCGGCCGCGCTATGAAAGTCGCGGTGTCGGGTGCATTCCATAGCCCCTATATGGCCGAGGCGACTTGTGGCCTTGCTGCATATATCGAGGCCGGTCACACGCCGTCCCCGTTGCTCATTCCTGTTATGGCAAATATGACGGCGGCGCCCTATCCGGCGGACCCGCGAGCAGCATCGGATGTCTTGGCCAACCAGGTGAGCCATGCCGTGCGCTGGGTCGAAACGCTGCATGCTCTGCAGGATCAAGGCATCGACACGTTTATTGAGGTTGGCCCTGGCAAAACGCTGTCGGGCCTGGTCAAGCGTACGCTGAGCGACGTTCGCGTGTATTCGTGCGAAACGGCCGAGCAGGTCGCAGCTATTGCCGACGAGCTCGCATAGTCCACAGGGCTATAACCCGAAAGGAATGACATGGGCAACTTGAACAACGGCACGCTCGAGCGCAACGACTTACGTCGCGTGGCACTGGTTACGGGCGGCTCGCGCGGTATCGGCCGCGCCTGCGCTGTCGGTCTGGCGGAGGACGGCTTTGATATCGCCGTCGTCTATGCCGGTAGCGTCGATGCGGCGCGCGAGACGTGCGAATCCTGCGAGGCCGCTGGCGCCACGGCGCGCGCGTATCAATGCGATGTGGCCGACCCCGATGCCGTCAACGCCTGCGTGGAAGCGATTCTCAATGACTTTGGCTCCATTTGGGCGCTCGTCAACAACGCCGGCATCACGCGCGACGGCCTGCTCATGCGTATGGGCGACGATGCCTTCGACCGCGTGCTCGATGTCAATCTCAAGGGCACGTTCAATACGACGCGCGCGCTCACCAAGACCTTTATGCGCCAGCGCGGCGGTTGCGTCGTCAACATGAGCTCGGTTGTGGGCCTGATGGGCAATGCCGGGCAGGCCAACTACGCTGCCTCCAAGGCGGGCGTTATCGGCCTGACTAAGGCGGTAGCGCGCGAGCTTGCGCCCCGCGGCGTACGAGTGAACGCGGTCGCCCCCGGGTTTGTCGAGACAGATATGACGGCAAAACTCTCAGAGAAGGTTCGCGCGGCAACCGAGGAGCAGATTCCCCTAAAGCGCATGGCGCGCCCCGAGGAAGTGGCCGGCGTGGTGCGCTTTTTGGCGAGCGATGCGGCCGCTTACATTACGGGCGAAGTCCTACGCGTCGACGGCGGAATGGCGATATAGAAAGCAAGCCGGTTAAGCGGCTTGGATGAGGAGACCATGATGGAACAGAGAGTTGCAATCACCGGCATCGGTGCCGTATCGCCGCTCGGCAATACCGCGCTTGCCACCTGGGCGGCCATGTGCGCCGGCACGTGCGGTATCGGCCCGATCACGCACTTCGATACCGATGCGTTCGCCGTTAAAGTGGCGGCCGAGGTCAAGGGCTTTGACGGCAACGAGTACTTTGGCAAGCATGACGCCAAGCATCTCGACCCCTGTGTTCAGTTTGCGATGGCGGCGTCGGACGAGGCCATGCACGATGCGGGCCTCGATGTTGAGGGCGCGGTCGATCGCGATCGCCTGGGTGTCTATGTGGGCTCGGGCGTGGGCGGCATGCAGACGCTTGTCGACAACGTCCACACGATTGCCGATCGCGGGCCTCGTCGCGCATCGCCCTACATGATTGCGATGATGATTCCCAACATGGCTTCGGGCAACATTGCGATTCGCCATAAGGCAAAGGGCCCGACCCTGCCCGTGGTGACCGCGTGCGCGACTTCTGCCCATGCGGTGGGCGAGGCGTTCCGCGCCATCAAGCACGGCTATGCCGATGCAATCCTGGCCGGCGGCGCCGAGGCCGCCATTATCCCCGATGCCGTTGCGGGCTTTACGTCCTGCCGCGCATTGACCACCAACCCCGATCCCGCGACGGCCTGCCGCCCGTTCGATGCAGACCGCGACGGCTTTGTGATGGGCGAGGGCGCCTGCGTGCTCGTGCTCGAGGGTATGGAGCACGCACAGGCCCGCGGTGCGCACATTTACGCAGAGGTCGTGGGCTACGGCAACACCGATGACGCCTACCACATCACGAGTCCCGACCCGGACGCGGCAGGTATCGCCCGTGCGATATCGCTGGCGGTGGCCGAGGGCGACGTTAAGCCTTCCGAGGGCCTCTACATCAACGCTCACGGCACCTCGACCAAACTCAACGATTCGTCCGAGACGGCGGGCATCAAACGAGCGCTCGGCGAGGACGCGGCGCGCGCCGCGCATGTCTCGTCGACCAAGTCGATGACCGGCCACATGATCGGTGCCACGGGCGCCATCGAGGTCATGGCCTGCGCCATGGCGCTCGAGCAGGGCGTGGTGCCGCCGACCATTAACTACCACACACCCGATCCCGCCTGCGATCTTGATTACACGCCCAATCGCGCGGTTCGCGCCGACCTTACCTGGGCGCTTTCGACCAACCTGGGCTTTGGCGGGCACAACGCCGCCATCGCGCTGCGTAGATATATGAGGAGCTAGAGCATGGATTCCAAAAGACTTGCCGAGATAGCCGATGTGATGGAGGACCGCGGCCTCACGCGCGTACGCGTTGAGGAGCCCGATGGCACCGCGGTCGAACTCGAGCGCGCGAGCGCCGCGCAGCCGGTTGCCGTGCCCATGCCCATGCCGAGCGCTATGGCCGCTCCAGTTGCAGCTCCCACAGTCGCGCCTGCCGCACCGGAGCCCGCCGCGCAGACACCTGCCGCCGCACCGGAGCCCAAGGGCACCGAGGTGACCGCTCCCATGGTCGGCGTTTTCTATGCTGCCCCGGCGCCGGGCGACGAGCCGTTTGTGCACGTGGGCTCTAAGGTCAAGGCCGGCGAGACGCTCTGCATCATCGAGGCCATGAAGGTTCTCAACGAGGTGACGGCAGAGGCGGATGGCGAGGTGCTCGAGATCTGCGTGGCCGACGGCGACCTCGTGGAGTTTGGCAGCTGCCTCATGAGGATCGGATAGGTGATATCCATGAACAAAGAAGAGCTTAAGGAACTGTTGCCGCATCGCGAACCGATGCTTTTGCTCGACGAGGCCGAGCTGGTGGGCGACGAGGCCCACGGCAAGATCACGATTACGGGCGACGAGTACTTTTTGCAGGGGCATTTTCCGGGAAACCCGGTGGTCCCCGGCGTGATTCAGTGCGAGATGCTCGCCCAAAACTGTTGCGTGCTGCTGATGGGCGATGAGGAAGCGCGCGGCGCGACGCCGTTCTACACGAGTCTGGACAAGGTGCGCTTTAAGCGTCCGGTGCGCCCGGGCGACACGGTTGATCTGGTGTGCACCATCACGCGTGCGCGCGGGCCGTTCCGCTTTGCGACGGGTACTGCGAGCGTCAACGGTGAGGTTTGCTGCCGCGCCGATATGTCTTTTGCACTCATGCACGAAAGTTAAGGAAGGCTTCATGTTCGACAAAGTGCTCATCGCCAACCGCGGCGAAGTCGCGGTCCGTGTTATCCGCGCGTGCCGCGATATGGGCATCAAGACCGTCGCCGTTTATTCCACGGCCGATGCGGACGCGCTGCACGTGCAGCTTGCCGACGAGGCGTATTGCATCGGCGGTCCGCGTCTTGCCGAGAGCTACCTCAACGACGATGCTGTGCTCACCTGTGCCGTAAAGTCGGGAGCTAAGGCAATTCATCCCGGCTATGGCTTTTTCTCCGAGAAGGCGAGCTTCGTGCGCGACTGCGACAAGTATGGCCTGGCGTTTGTCGGTCCTTCGGCCAAGGTGATCGACAGCATGGGCGACAAGGACGCCGCACGTCGAACGGCTGCCGCGGCGGGCGTGCCCATCGTGCCGGGCTGCGATTTGCTCAAAAGTCCCGAGGAGGCAACGGCCGAGGCTGAGCGCATTGGCTGCCCCGTGCTTATTAAGGCGCGTGCGGGCGGCGGCGGTCGCGGTATTCGTAAGGTCGAGCGCGTGGAAGATGCGGCAAAGGCCTTTATTGAAGCACGCGCCGAGGGCGAGGCCGTTTTTGGCGACGGCGAGTGCTACATGGAGAAGTTCGTCGCGCCGGCGCATCACGTTGAGGTACAGATTATGGCCGATAAGCAGGGCCATGTGTTTTCGCTCGGCGAGCGCGAGTGCTCGGTGCAGCGGCGCAACCAAAAGCTAATCGAGGAGAGCCCCGCGCCGTGCCTCGACGGACACGACGACATTCGTGCTCGCATGCACAAGGCAGCGCGTGACCTGGCTCGTGCCGTCGGCTACGAAGGAGCCGGTACCATCGAGTTCCTGTATTCGGACGACGGCAATTTCTACTTTATGGAAATGAACACGCGCTTGCAGGTGGAGCATCCGGTTACGGAGTTTGTGACCGATACCGACTTGGTCAAGTGGCAGCTGCGCGTGGCAGCCGGCCAGCCTCTGCCCTTTGAGCAGGAGGACATGCCGGTCCGCAACCACGCCATGGAGTGCCGCATCAATGCCGAAACGCCGGACTTTCTGCCGTCATGCGGAACGGTCACCGCGTTGCGTGTGCCGGGTGGTCCGCGCGTGCGCTGGGATTCCGCCATGTTTACCGGTGCTAAAGTTCCGCCGTACTACGACTCCATGCTTGGCAAGCTCATCGTGTGTGCGCCCACGCGTGACGGCGCCATTCGCAAGATGCGCTCGGCCCTGGGCGAGCTCGTGATTGAGGGCGTGAGCGAAAACAGCGAGCTTCAGCTCGACGTGCTGGCAAACGACGAGTTCTTGTCGGGCATGTATCACACCGATCTGATGGGGCATCTCTATGCTGATGAATAGAAAAGCGAAGACGGTCAACGTCCTCGAGGGACCGATGACCGAGTCGTGCGCCGAGTTTCCCGCGCGCCACGTGTTTATCAAGTGCCCGGAGTGCCGCCGCGTGATCGATGAGGCGCGCCTGCACGACAACCTCGAGGTCTGCCCTCGTTGCGGCAAACACTTTCGCGTGAGCGGGCGCGACCGCATGCGCATGACGATTGACGAGGGCACGTTTGAGGAATGGGATGCCAGTCTGGCGCCGGAGGACTTCCTCTCGTTTCCCGGCTATGCCGACAAGCTCAAGAGCGTGAGCGAGCGTTCGGGCGAGCACGATGCCGTTGTGTGCGGCAGGGGCAAAATCTGCGGTTGCGATACCGCGCTCTTCTTTATGGACGCCAACTTTATGATGGGCTCGATGGGTTCCGTGGTGGGCGAGAAGATCTGTCGCACATTTGAGCGAGCGACCGAGCTTGGATTGCCAGTTGTCGGCTTTACCGTTTCGGGCGGTGCGCGCATGCAAGAGGGCGTGACATCGCTTATGCAGATGGCCAAGATTTCTGCGGCGGTTAGGCGCCACAGCGAGGCGGGCGGCCTGTATATCACGGTGCTCACCGACCCCACGACCGGAGGCGTAACCGCGAGCTTTGCCATGGAGGGCGACATTATCCTGGCCGAGCCCGATGCCCTGACGGCATTTGCCGGCCCGCGCGTGATCGAGCAGAACATGCACAAGCGCCTGCCCAAGGGATTCCAGCGCTCCGAGTTTTTGCTGGAGCACGGCTTTTGCGATGCCGTTGTTCCGCGTGGCGAGATTGCGCTCACGGTAGGCGAGCTGCTGGCGCTGCACGAAGGGCACGCGCCCGGCCTGGGGGCACCGCATGAGATCGTGCATACGGGTCGCCGCGGCAAAAAGCTGGGACACTTGTTCAAGCGCTCGGCCGCACCAAAAACCGCGCTCGAGATTGTCAAGCAGACCCGCTCGGCAGATCGCGCCACGGCAGGCGAGATGATCTCGCTGGGCCTGGATGGATTTGTGGAGCTGCACGGCGACCGCTACTTTGGCGACGACGCCGCTGTGGTGGCTGGCATTGGCTGGAAAGATGGACGCCCCGTAACGGTCATCGCCATCGAGCGCGGCACCACGACCAAAGAGCGTATGCGCCGCAACTTTGGTATGGCACATCCCGAGGGCTATCGCAAAGCGCGTCGTCTGATGCGCCAGGCCGAAAAGTTTGGTCGACCGGTTCTGTGCCTGGTCGATACTTCGGGCGCGTTTTGCGGCATCGGTGCCGAGGAGCGCGGCCAGGGCGAGGCGATTGCCCAGAATCTCATGGAGATGAGCGGCCTTAAGACGCCGATTGTCTCGGTGGTGACGGGCGAGGGCGGCTCTGGTGGCGCGCTGGCGCTGTCCGTGGCCGACCGCATCCTGATGCTCTCGAGCTCGGCCTATTCGGTCGTGAGCCCCGAGGCCTGTGCGTCGATCCTGTGGAAGGATACCGAGCGCGCGAATGAGGCTGCCGAGGCGCTGAAGCTCACGGCTCCCGATCTGTTGGCGCTCGGCATCATCGACGGCATTGTTGACGATAGGGGCCTGTCGCATGAGGAGATCGCCGGTGCCGTCATGTCCTCGGCATTTGCTGCCTTCGATACGCTTGGGCAGCTCGACGACGCGACCCTCACAAACCTCCGCTACGAAAAGTACCGCGCAATCGGTCGCTACCGCACGATGTGACAAAGGGGCAGCCCGCATGTCACATTGGGAAAGGCGTTCCATGTCACAAGTTTCTAGAACCTCGTTTGCAACGACGGTTTCATCAAACGCCATGGCCGTGGTGGACTATCTGTCCAAAAGCATGATGTCGGCGTTGCCGTTTATTGTCTGCGCGGCGTTGTTCCGCACCGTCGCCGTCATTATGGGCGAAGGCATGCTGGGCCTGTGGTCTGCCGATTCCGAAATCTATCGCCTGTTCTACAGTTGGCTCTATAACGCCGGCTACTACTTTTTGCCCATCTATCTTGGTTGGGCGTCCGCCCGCCAGCTCGGTTGCTCGGAGCAGCTAGGCATGATGCTGGGCGGCGTATTGATTGCGCCCGATCTGCTCAAGCTCGTCGATGCCGCATCGACGACGGGGGCATCGATGACTTCCGTGTATGGTCTGCTTCCCGCGCCGGTCAACGATTACACGACGACTGTTATTCCGGTTCTCATCTCGATGCCCGTGCTATGGCGAGTGGAGTGTTTCTTTCAGCGCGTTATCCCTAAGGCCGTGGCGTTTTCGTTCGTTCCGTTTGCGACCATGCTTGTCATGGTTCCGGTTTCGCTGTGCATTACGGCGCCGGCGGGCAGCTATCTGGGCATGCTGTTGGGCCAGCTTATGTTTATGCTTGGCAATTCCGGTGGCATCGTGTCGCTGCTCACGCTCATGGGGCTTGCCGCGGGCTGGGAGTTCCTAAAGATCGCCGGCGTCAGCAACGTTGTCCTATCGCTCGCCTATGCGCAGTTTATGAGTGTGGGAACGGATTCGTGCATCCTGATCGCCGCGACGATGGCGACGTTCGCCGTTTGGGGCATGCCCTTTGGCGCGTCGCTCCGCGTTGCGGATAAGGACGAGAAGGCGCTCATGCTGGGCTATTCGATCTCGGGTGTGCTTGGCGGCGTAAGCGAGCCGGCGCTGTACGGTTGCGGCTTTAAATATGGCAGGTGCCTGACGTGCATGGCCATTGGCGGCGCCGTCGGAGGCCTTGTTGCGGCCGTGGGCCACGTTACGGCCTATACCATCGGCATGACGAATGTCCTTATGGTCATTGGCTTTGCCACGGGCGGCATCTCGAACCTGCTGTGGTGCTGCGTTGCCGGCGGTGTGGCATTTGCGGTGTCTGCGGCGCTGAGCTACTGCTTTGGCGTGGTGCCGGCGCAGGGACAGGCGGCAGAAGACGGGGCCGATTCACCCGAAACAGTGGCGAGCGCTGCTGAAGTAAGCGCATAAACCTGTGCGACAAAAGGACGATTCTTTTGTCATGCTCCAAGGCCGTGGCCCGTGCGGGCTGCGGCCTCTTTGTATCTGGGAGACAAAGTGGCTACACTACAATCCGTTTGAGCAATAGATATATAGGTAGTACCGTGGGGGCGGATGCAGATGGTCGAGTGGATAGTTAAGCGCGCGCAGGGCGATCGTGCGCGTGTGGGCACGTTAGCGGGCATGGTGTGTATTGTCGCCAATGTGGCGCTTTGTGCTGCAAAGGGCGCAATCGGTGTGGTTTCGGGATCGGTTTCGATTGTGGCGGATGCCATGAACAACCTGTCCGATGCCAGCTCGAATATCGTGAGCGTGCTGGGCTTTAAGCTGGCGAGCAAGCCCGCCGACCCCGAGCATCCATACGGCCATGGTCGCTACGAGTACCTCTCGGGTCTTGTCGTGGCGGCGCTCGTGCTTCTCATTGGCCTTGAACTGGTGAAGTCCTCGTTTGAGCGTATCATCCACCCCGAACCTGTCGAGTTCTCGCTTGCCCTGGTGGCAGTCCTGGCGCTTTCGATGGTTGTTAAGCTGTGGATGGCGGCGCTCAACCAAAAGCTCGGCGACCGTATCGAGTCCGAGACACTGCATGCGACTGCCCAGGATTCCAAGAACGATGTTCTTGCCACAGGCGCCGTGCTGGCATGTGCAATTGTTTCGCAGGTGACGCACATCAATCTTGACGCATGGGTTGGCCTTGCCGTTGGCGCCTATATTGGCTGGAGCGGCTTTGAACTTATTCAAGATACGGTGAGCCCGCTTTTGGGTCAGTCGCCCGATCCTAAGCTGGTCAAGCACATTCGAGACAAGATCATGAGCTATCCCGGCGTTTTGGGAGTTCACGATTTGATGGTTCACGACTACGGCCCGGGCAGGAAGTTCGCAAGCGCTCATGCCGAGATGGCGGCCGAAGCCGATCCGCTGGAGAGTCATGACACGCTCGACAACATTGAGCAGGCGTTTAGGAAAGATGACGGCATGATCGTCACGCTTCATTACGACCCCATCGTGACCGACGATCCAAAGGTGGCAGATATGCGCCTCCGCATCAACGCGATGGCCAAACAGATCGACGGCCGTATTTCGATCCACGACCTGCGCTGCGTGTCGGGCCCTACGCACACTAACGTGATTTTTGACTGCGTGCGTCCTTCGGATTTAACGATGGGCGCCGATGACCTTAGGCGCACGCTGGCGCAGCAGGTGGAGTCCGAATATCCCAAGTCGATAGCCAAGATTACGGTCGATGAAGACTACGTCGGCGCGGCACGCGAGTAGGGCTGTATCGCTAGGGCCATTCGCGCAAAAGGGGAGACCATGAAGAAACTGTATCTGCTCCGTCACGGTCAGACGGAGTTCAATGTCAAAAAGCTCGTCCAGGGCCGCTGCGATTCACTGCTAACGGACTTGGGCCGTCAGCAGGCCGCAAAGGCCGCCGCATGGCTTAAAGCCCGCGACGTCACCCCCGACAAGGTAGTCTCGTCTCCTTTAAGCCGAGCCATGGCCACGGCTCGGCTCGTCGCAGGCGAGCTCCTCGGCCCGGACGCCGCCGTCGAGCCCTGCGAAGGCATCATCGAACGCTGCTATGGCTCCTTTGAAGGGGGCCCGCACGACGCACTGCCTACCGACGTCTGGGATCCGGGCGAGGACTTAATCCCCTTCGGAGGGGAGGGAAGTCAGGCGCTGCAAGAGCGTATGGTAAGCACGCTCGCTAATCTCATGAGCGCCGATGATGTTGAAACCGTCCTGGCAGTAAGCCACGGCAGCGCCAGCCGCCAATTCATCAAAGCCGCCGCCCCAGAGGGCTTCGAGCTCCCAACAAAACTCCCCAACTGCGCCATCATGATCTTCGATTTTGACGAGGAAGAGTCGGGAGAAGAGGGCGATACGTCTCAATCCAAGTTCACCTTGCGGCAAATTATCGATCCCCAACAAAGTAATTAGCTGAGCGAGCAAGGTTTAGTAGACGTCAACGTGGCGTTCCCAGTGTGCGGCGGAGGGGGCGGGCCTGAGACATATTAAGGTTGTCGCGAGTTCCGCACGAACAGGAGAGCACTTAATGTGCTCTCCGTCGTGAGCAGGACTGTAGAGCAGCAACCTTAATATGTCTCAGGCCCGCCCCCTCCGCCGCACACTGGGAACGTGCCACGCACTTTACCTGCGTAAACAATGTGAGTGAAATATGAATCTCGATGGATACGCCCGCAGCCGTGTATACTAGACAGCTGTGTGTAACCAGGGGAGTATTCTGGCTGGACAAAACGCCTGCTTAATAGGGTTGTCAGGTAGTTCGGACGCAATACAAGGCTGGAGAGCACGTCGTGTAAGTAGTGGTCCTCTAGGGGCGTACGCTCGGTGGTGTACGCATTGTCCCAAGACCACGCGAGAGTTGGGATCATATCTTGATCAGCATGATTCTCGGCCGCAAGATTGGCATGACCCAGGTTTGGGACGAGGACGACAACGTCGTTCCCGTCACGGTCATCCAGGCTGGCCCCTGCGCTGTCTCGCAGGTTAAAACTCAGGCAACCGACGGCTATGACGCCGTCCAGATCGGTTTCGGCGACATCAAGGCCAAGAACGTGAACAAGCCCATGGCTGGTCACTTCGCCAAGGCTGGCGTCGAGCCTGTCCGTTTCCTTCGTGAGGTCCGCGTCGAGAACGGCGAGGAGCACAAGGTCGGCGAGGTCGTTACCGTCGCTGATTTCGCTGATGTCGAGAAGGTCGACGTCATCGGTACCTCCAAGGGTAAGGGCTTCCAGGGTCGCATCAAGCGCTGGGGTCAGCGCCGCGGTCCTATGACGCATGGTTCTCACTTCCAGCGTCACCCCGGTTCTATCGGTCAGTGCGCCTATCCTGCGCGCGTCCTCAAGGGCGTCAAGATGGCCGGTCACATGGGTAACGAGCGCGTTACCGTCAAGAACCTTTCCGTTGTCCGCATCGATGCCGAGCAGAACCTCATCTTGGTCAAGGGCGCTGTCCCGGGTGCCAAGAATGGTCTCGTCGCCATCCGTATGGCCTAAGGGCCCAGCCCATTTAGCCCAGCGTCATACCAAGGAGAACACTTAAATGGCAAAGTTTGAAGTAAAGAACAGCGAGGGCAAGAAGGTCGCCGAGGCCGAGCTCGCCGCTGAGGTGTACGGCATCGAGCCGAACATCCACGTTATGCACCACATCGTCAAGTGCCAGATGGCCTCTTGGCGTCAGGGCACCCAGTCTGCTAAGGGTCGCTCTGAGGTTTCCGGTGGCGGCAAGAAGCCTTGGCGTCAGAAGGGCACCGGCCGTGCCCGCCAGGGTTCCATCCGTGCTGCCCAGTGGCGTCACGGTGGCGTTGTCTTCGCCCCCAAGCCCCGTTCCTACGCTAAGCGTATGAACAACAAGGAGGTCAAGCTGGCTATGCGCTCCGCGCTGTCCGCCAAGCTGGCCGATGGCGAGCTCGTGCTCGTCGACGACTACGGCTTCGAGAAGCCTTCCACCAAGGCTGCCGTCGCCATGCTCAAGGCTCTCGGCCTTGAGGGTAAGCGTCTGACCATCATCGTTCGCGATGAGGACGTCAACGCCTACCTGTCGTTCCGCAACATTCCCAAGACGTTCATCATCACTGCCGACGAGGCCAACACCTACGATCTCGTCAACAACAACGCTGTGCTGATGCCCGCCGACATCGCCGCTCACTTCGGGGAGGTGCTTGCATAAATGACCGCCCACGAGATCATCATCCGTCCGATCGTGTCCGAGCGTTCCTTCTCCGGCATGGAGCAGAACAAGTACACGTTCGAGGTCGCCAAGGATGCTAACAAGTATCAGATCAAGGACGCTGTCGAGGAGATCTTCGGCGTCAAGGTCGTTCGCGTGAACACCCTGACGGTCAAGCCCAAGACCAAGCGCGTGCGCTATGTCGCCGGCAAGACCCGTTCTTGGAAGAAGGCCATCGTCACGCTGGCTGAGGGCGACACCATCGAGGTCTTTGGCAACCAGGCCTAAGACTCGCTGCTGTTGAGTGAGCTCATGCCTCCCAAATAGGGGAGGCGAGAGCTCAAGGTTTTGGGCGTATTAAATGGACACGCCCGGAACCGTGTATACGTCCGGTGTCATCGCACCCGAGGCAGAACCTCGAATCCCTGTCTGCGATGGCTAACGGATTCCTACTGAAAGGGATTGTAATGGCTGTAAAGCACCTTAAGCCGACCTCCGCTGGTAGGCGTTGGCAGACGATCTCCGATTTCTCCGAGATCACCTGCACCAAGCCCGAGAAGTCTCTTCTCGAGCCCCTGCCCAAGAAGGCCGGTCGTAACAACAACGGCCGCATCACCACCCGCCACCAGGGCGGCGGCGTGAAGCGTCGTTACCGCGTGATCGACTTCAAGCGCAACAAGGACGGCGTGCCCGCCAAGGTTGCCACGATCGAGTACGATCCGAACCGTTCCGCTCGCATCGCTCTGCTGCACTACGCTGACGGTGAGAAGCGCTACATCCTGGCTCCCAAGGGCCTCGAGGTCGGTCAGACCATCATGTCCGGTTCTGACGCCGACATCAAGCCGGGCAACGCTCTGCCCCTCGCCGACATCCCCGTCGGTACGCTCATCCACGCTGTCGAGTTCCAGCCGGGCAAGGGCGCCGCTATCGCCCGTTCCGCCGGTAACTCCTGCCAGCTGATGGGTAAGGAGGGCAAGTACGCTATCGTCCGTATGCCTTCCTCCGAGATGCGCCGCATCCTCGTTACCTGCCGCGCCACCGTCGGTGAGGTCGGCAACGCCGATCACGCCAACATCGTCATCGGCAAGGCCGGCCGTAAGCGTCACATGAACGTGCGCCCGACCGTCCGCGGTACCGTCATGAACCCTGTCGACCACCCGCACGGCGGTGGCGAGGGCAAGAACCACACCTCTGGTCGTCCCTCCGTTACCCCCTGGGGTAAGCCGACGAAGGGCCTTCGTACGCGCAAGAAGAAGAAGGTCTCGAACCAGCACATCATTCGTCGCCGTAAGAAGTAATTTCGGATACCGAGTTTTAGGAGAAAGCACTTATGAGCAGAAGTCTCAAAAAGGGCCCGTTCGTGGAGACTCGCCTTCTCTCGCGTATCACCGCGATGAACGAGGCTGGCAAGAAGGACGTCGTGAAGACCTGGTCCCGCGCGTCCACCATCTTCCCCGAGATGGTTGGTCACACCATCGCCGTCCACGACGGCCGCAAGCATGTGCCCGTGTATGTTACCGAGTCCATGGTTGGTCACAAGCTCGGCGAGTTCGCGCCGACTCGTACGTTCCGTGGCCACAAGGCCAAATAGGGGGTTAACCGTAAATGGCAACTAAGTCTATTGAAACTGAGGCCACCGAGGTTCGCGCCGTCGCTAAGTACGTGCGTGTTTCCCCCAGCAAGGCCCGCCTGGTGGTCGATCTGATCCGCCGCAAGCCTGTCGCTCAGGCCTTCGACATCCTCCACTTCTGCGACCGCGCCGTCGCCGTGGATGTCGAGAAGGTTCTCCGTTCCGCCGTTGCGAACGCCGAGAACAACAACGGTCTGCGTGCCGACAACCTGGTTGTCGCCGCTGCCTATGTTGACGAGGGTCCGACGCTTAAGCGCATCCGTCCCCGCGCCAAGGGTTCCGCTTCTCGCATTCTGAAGCGTACTTCCCACATCACCGTCGTCGTTGCTCCTCGAAAGGAGGCGTAAAGCTGTATGGGTCAGAAAGTCTACCCCACCGGCTTCCGTCTTGGCATTACCGAGAACTGGCGCTCCCGCTGGTTCGCAGAGAAGGATTACGCTAAGACCCTCGGTAACGATCTCGAGATCCGCAAGTACCTCGAGAAGCGTCTTTCCCGCGCAGCTGTCTCCCGCGTCGAGATCGAGCGCGCTGGCGACAAGGTGAAGGTCATCATCCTCACCGCTCGCCCCGGCGTTGTCATCGGTAAGAAGGGTGCCGAGATCGATACCCTCCGCACCGAGCTCGAGAAGGTCGCTGGCGTCTCCAAGGGCCAGCTCTCCGTCGACGTTGTCGAGATTAAGCGCCCCGAGCTCGACGCCAACCTTGTTGCTCAGTCTATCGCCGAGCAGCTCGAGGGCCGCGTTGCCTTCCGTCGCGCTATGCGCAAGGCTGTCCAGTCCGCCCGCAAGGCCGGCGCTAAGGGCATCCGTATCCAGTGCTCCGGTCGTCTCGGCGGTGCCGAGATGGGCCGTCGTGAGTGGTACCGTGAGGGTCGCGTGCCTCTGCACACCCTCCGCGCCAAGATCGACTACGGCACGGCTGTCGCCAGCACCACCATGGGTGCTTGCGGCGTGAAGGTCTGGATCTACCTGGGCGAGAAGCTCCCGGGCCAGCCTGTTCCCAACCCTGCACTCGAGGGCTCTTCCCGTCCTCGTCGTCGTAACTCCGAGAGGAGGGGTCAGTAGTGCTTGCCCCTAAGCGTATTCTTCACCGCAAGGTGCAGCGTGGCTCCATGAAGGGCCAGGCCAAGGGTAATACCGAGCTGCATTTCGGCGAGTTTGGTATCCAGGCTCTCGAGGCCCATTGGATCACCAACCGTCAGATCGAGGCCGCTCGTATTGCCATGACCCGCTACATGAAGCGTGGCGGTCGTGTCTACATCACGATCTTCCCCGATAAGCCCATCACCAAGAAGCCTGCCGAGACTCGCATGGGTTCTGGTAAGGGTAACCCCGAGGAGTGGGTGGCCGTCGTCAAGCCCGGCCGCATCATGTTCGAGGTCAAGGGCGTGCCCGAGGAGGTCGCTCGCGAGGCTCTGCGTCTTGCACAGCACAAGCTTCCCATCAAGACCAAGATTGTTGCTGCCAAGAACGCTGAGCAGCGCATCGAGAAGGAGATGGCTGAGGAGGCCGCTCTCGAGGCCAAGTGGGCTGCTGAGGACGCCGCCGCCGCCAAGGAGGAGAACTAATGAAGCCCGCAGAGATTCGTGAGCTCTCGGACGCTCAGCTCGTTGAGAAGCTGAAGGAAATGCGCGCCGAGCTCTTTAACCTTCGTTTCCAGATGGCCACCAGCCAGCTGGACAACACCGCTCGCGTCAACACCGTGAAGAAGGACATCGCTCGCGTCCTCACGGAGCAGCGCGCCCGTGAGATCGCAGCGGAGAAGTCCGCTGTCGCCGAGTAGGACCTAAGGAGAGAACATGACTGATTCGCGTAACTCGCGTAAGGTCCGTACGGGTGTCGTTACCTCCGTCTCCGGTGCCAAGACCATTGTTGTCACCATCACCGAGCGCAAGCGTCACCCCAAGTACGGCAAGATGATGACCAGCTCCAAGAAGCTGCACGCTCACGACGAGGAGTGCACGGCTGGCGTGGGCGACACCGTCCGCGTTATGGAGACCCGTCCTATGTCCAAGATGAAGCGTTGGCGCCTCATCGAGGTCGTCGAGCGCGCTAAATAAGCAGTCGCTCTTACGACTTGTACGTTTCCGAAGATGTGCGTATGCCTGGCTTGCATACCACAGGCCGTATAAAGGCAGCGCACCTCTCTTCGGTTCTTAGTTCGGAGGAACATCTACCATGATTCAGATGCAAACCATGCTGAACGTCGCCGACAACTCCGGCGCTCGCAAGATTCGCTGCATCAAGGTGCTTGGCGGTTCCAAGCGTCGTTATGCAGGCATCGGCGATGTGTTCATCGGTGCTGTCCAGGAGGCTACCCCTGGCGCCAACGTCAAGAAGAAGGACGTTGTCCGTTGCGTCGTCGTTCGCACCGTTAAGGAGATCCGCCGCAAGGATGGCTCCTACATTCGCTTTGATGAGAACGCCTGCGTTGTCATCAACAACGATGGTTCGCCCGTCGGCACCCGTATCTTCGGGCCTGTCGCTCGCGAGCTTCGTGACAAGAAGTACATGAAGATCGTCTCGCTCGCTCCCGAGACCCTGTAGTTAGGGGAGATATATGTATATCAAGAAGGGCGATAAGGTCCAGGTTCTCTCTGGTAAGGATCGCGGCAAGCAGGGCGTTGTCCTGCGCGCTCTCCCCGCCGAGAACAAGGTCGTTGTCGAGGGCGTTTCGGTCGTTAAGAAGGCCGTCAAGCCCAACGCTGCCAACCAGCAGGGCGGCATCGTTTCGCAGGAGGCTCCCATCGACGCCTCCAACGTCAATCTCGTTTGCCCCGAGTGCGGTAAGGTTACCCGCGTCGGTCACGAGAAGGACGGCAAGAACAAGCTGCGCGTCTGCAAGAAGTGCGGCCACAAGTTCTAAGCTGCCCGCAACATCAAGTTGCTAGCAAAGGCCCGGATGCTACGGCACCCGGGCCTTTTTTGATCCCTTGGGGACGGAGGAAAACGGATCATTACTCATTGGGTACGCATTGGGGACAGGCTTAAATGAGTGGTCGTTGGGAACGTCCCTATGTGCCGGCAGTTTGGTACGGTCCTTTGATGCCTGATGCTTCTATAGGTGTGGAGTAAAACGACCTACTCTGTCTTTTAGGGCTTTGGTGTTCCGTCCCTTTATGTTTAACAAGGATCGTTGCATGCGCATTTACGCGCATGTCATTGCGTGACATTGCGTGTAACCGCGCAAACATGTGCAAATTATGGCTATATGATGACCGTTAAGCACCTAAATACGCATATACGTGCATATACGCGCGCATTTGTGCGAATATAAAGCTGTCAGAAATGAAAGACTTTTCACGACGCAGGAGGCACATATGGCAGATTCCAAACAGGCTCCGCTTGATGCTGCGGCAGCCGCTAAGGCAGCGTTCGCTTCGGTCCAGGACAAGCCGTTCCCCGATGATATCTTTACGGCCCCCGAGCTTCGTTGGGCTGTGATCGGGTGCGGCGTTATCGCCAACCAGATGGCCCAGTCTCTTGCTCTTGCCGGTCGCAAGCTTGCGGGCGTCGCCAACCGCACACTGTCCAAGGCTCAAGCTTTTGCCGATCAGTATGGCATCGAGAAGGTCTATGACACGGTCGAGGACCTCTATGCCGATCCGAACATCGACGCGATCTATATTACCACGCCGCATAACACGCATATCACCTACCTGCGCGCCGCTCTGACAGCTGGCAAGCACGTGCTCTGCGAGAAGGCCATTACCCTCAACTCTGCCGAGCTCGACGAGGCCCGTGTCATAGCCGACGAGCACAACGTGGTCCTTATGGACGCCACCACGCTGCTCCACATGCCGTTGTATCAGGAGCTGCGCCGTCGCATGGATGCCGGCGACTTTGGCCACATGAACCTCGCCCAACTCAACTTTGGCAGCTATAAGGAGTACGGCGACCTGACCAACCGCTTCTACAACCGCAACCTTGCCGGCGGTGCCATGCTCGATATTGGTGTGTATGCCCTGTCTGTCATGCGCCTCTTTATGGCGAGTCAGCCCGCTGAGGTTGTCTCGCTGGGCAACACCTGTGAGACCGGTGTCGACGTTGCGGGCGGCATCGTATGCCGTAATTCCGAACAGCAGCTGGGCGTGGTGAGCCTCACGCTCCACTCCAAGCAGCCCAAGCGCTCGGTCATCAGCTTCGATAAGTGCTATATCGAGGTCAACGATTATCCGCGTGCCGATCACGCGACCATCGTGTGGACTGCAGACGGTCACCGTGAGGAGGTCCACGCTGGCACCGAGGCATACGCTCTGTGCTACGAGATGGCCGATCTTGAGAAGGCCGTTGCCGGCGATGATTCGAAGCGCGAGCTTCTGGACTATGCTTCTGATGTTATGGAGCTGATGACCAAGCTCCGCGCCGACTGGGGAGTCGTGTACCCCGAGGAGGAGTAAGCGATGCTTGCGGAAGATAGGCTCAACGCGATCGTGTCGATGGTACAGCGAGCCGGCTCGGTTACCGTGCCGGAGCTTGCTGAGGCCCTGGGCGTGACGGCGTCTACCATTCGGCGCGACCTGCAGACGCTCGACCGAGCGCATCGCATCGCCAAGGTCCACGGTGGAGCGACGAGTCTTGAGCGCGCGCACGTGACGCGCGACCTAACGCTTAATGAGCGCAGCGACCTCCATAACGATGACAAGGAGCGTATCTGCGCCCGTGCGGCGGCGCTTGTGGAGCCTGAGAGCTTTGTATACATCGACTCGGGCTCGACGACGCTCAGGCTCATCGAGCATCTTCCGCACCTTGAAGATGTCACCTATGTGACCGATTCCGTGCTCCATGCTCAGCGCCTTGCTTTGCGCGGCATGCGTACCGTGGTGCTGGGCGGCGAGCTCAAACCCGAGACCGAGGCGCTCGTTGGCCCCGATGCCTTGGCAACCTTAGACCGCTACAACTTCAACTGTGGCTTTTGGGGCTCTAACGGCATTGCCGCCGAGCAGGGCTTCACGGCGCCCGATATCGAGGAGGCGCAAGTAAAGCGCATCTCGATGCGCCATACGGCCAAGCGCTTCGTAATCTCGGACGCCAGTAAATTTGGCATGGTGGCGCCCGTCAAGTTCGCGGACTTCCGCGACGCAACGATTATTACTGCAGGCGAGGTCCCCGCCAAGTACCGGGCAATGGACAACGTCATCACGGTCTAACAGCAGTGGACGGGCTAAGGCCAAAACCACCGCGAAGGGGCAGGAACCTTTGTGGTGGTTTTGACGTTTGTCCAGATAAAACCTGCCAAAATAAACCTGCCCCTTTTCGGCAGGTTTTAGGGCTCCCAGGGGCAGGGGGCTTCGATGTGGATGTGCTCGCCGGTTACGGGATGCGTGAAGGACACGCTGTGGGCGTGGAGCATCAGGCCGCAGGGGCGCGGCGTTCCGTACAGGTCGTCGCCAACCAGGGGATGATGCTCGCTTGCCAGGTGCACACGGATTTGGTGCTTGCGGCCGGTGAGCAACTCGACATCGATATACGAGCGCGTGGGCAGGCCACGACGGCTCTTAAGGCGTTTGAGCACCTTCACGCGCGTTTGAGACGGCTTGCCGCTGGCGCCGACGCGCATCTTTCGGCTGTCGTGACGGTCGCGGGCGATGGGCTTGTCGATGAGCTTTTCGTTCCAGTCGATCTTGCCCTCGGCGAGCGCCAGATAGTGCTTTTCGAAAGCGTGGTCGATGACCATCTGGTCAAAGGAGGGCTGCGTCTGCTTGTCGAGCGAAAACAGCACCACGCCGGTGGTGTCACGGTCCAAGCGGTTGAGCGGCTGCATGTCGGTCGCGGCAAAGCCGTCGCCCATCGCCAGCAGCAGGTCGCTGGCGTAGTCGGTGAGCGTGCGCTCTCCGGTGCCGTCGCCGTGGACGATCATGCCGGCGGGCTTGTCGATGGCCATGAGCCAGGCGTCGCAGTAGAGGACTTGAGGTTCTTCGTTCACGTGTTAGCCTTTCGGTTAGCTGATTCCCACAAACATGCAGCCCGAGGTCGCCCCGCGTAGGCGGGCGGCGGGCTTGCGGCCGGCCTGCGCTGCCTCGACGGCGCGACGGACGCGAGCGACGGCACGGGCGATCTCATCCGTTTCGAGCAGCGTTCCGTCCACCATGAGACGACGCACGCCGGCATCGAGCAGCTGAGGAACCTGAGGCGTGAGGTCGATGGGGTAGGCGTCGTACAGGCGTGAGCGGCCGTGGATGTCGGTACGCACCGGCATGACCTTTCCGTCGATATTCTTGAGCGAGAGCTTGCGGGCACGCAGGCGGCAGTTGGCGCAATCGTGGATGCAGCCGTTGGCAACCTGCAGAATGCAATGCTCGCTTGTCATGACGCGCGGGCGGCCAAAGACGGTGATGCCCAGAGCCGCGGGCGCGGCGGCGCCGAGCGAGACAATCTCGTCGAGCGTGATCTCGGGCGAGAGCCAAAACGCACCGGCTCCGCGCCCGGCAAGCGCCTCCATGCAGGGCGTGTTGTGCACCGGCAGGCAAGAGCGAATCTCGGCCGTGGCGCCAACCTGGGCGGCCAGGGCAAGCTCAGAGATGTTGCCAATAGCGACCGTGGCGCCGGCAACAACCCACGGGTCGACGCGTACGTGGTCAACGGCGCGGCAGACCTCGTCGAGCACGGGTACGATGCCCTGCTCAAATGCATCGGCGGGGGAGAGCTCGGCCGCATCGAGCGCGTCGGTGGTCATGTAGATGCGCGTTACACCCTCGGCGCGAGCGGCCTCGGCGGCCTCGAGCGAGGTGACGGTGGCGCAGATCTGCGGCTCATCGCGGTAGTGCTCGGGCGCGGGGCGGGAATCACTGGTTACAATCGCCGGCAGCTCGAGCGTTTTCGCGCGCTCCTCGTACGGTGCCAGAATGGCCTCTTCCAGCGCCTTACAAGCGGCGGCGCGCACCTTGTGCACGGCGGAAAAGCCCATACCGCAGCCGGCGTCGAGCGAAACGTCAAAGCTTGCGGCCTCAAAGGGAGAGGAGCCCATGCGCCCGACGTGCTCAACCAGATCGGATGCCTCGACGGCGCGGGTCTTGGCAGCCTCGACGGTAAAGCCCGTGGCCGTGGCCGTAAGCGAAGGGTCGTCGCAGCAGGTGAGCGTAACGGTAAACGGCTCGCCCAGACGCGCCACAACGGACACGTCTACGGCGCGGCGGCGCAGCACATCGCGCTTGAGCGCGGCGCCGGCGGCGTCAATGGCGCTCTGGCTTCGAATCACGCGCACGCGGCAGCCCTCGGGCATGCTACGGGGCACGCGGCACTCAATGATGTCACCGGCGGCGGCATCATCGGCGGCAATGGTGGTCAGGAACTGGTCAAACTCGTTATCGTGGCGAAGCTCCAGCAGGTCGCCTTTGCCCACGGGCTCAAACAGCTCAATGCGGGCGATGGCGGCGCGGCGACGGCGGTCGTCGGACTTGAGGCCGCGCACATCGCGGTTGGCCGGGCGGCTGCCCAGCACCGTGCCCACGATCTGGCCGCGGTTGTTGGAACGCTCATAGCTCATCATCTCGTCGCCCGAGGTGCCGTCCTGATAGGCGTGCGTAAAGTCGCGGTTGAAGCAGCGCTTGAGCTGGCGCTGGCGGGCGGCTTCCTCGTCCTTGGCAACGGCGGCTCCGGATAGCATGTCGTCAATTTCGTGACGATACACATCAACGATGGAGTACACGTAATCGGGTGCCTTCATGCGGCCCTCGAGCTTGAGCGATGCGGCGCCGGCGTCATACAGACGGCGAACAAGCTGTGAGGTGTTGGTGTCACGCGGGCACAGCGCGCGCTCGCGACCGGCAGGGGAGAGCGCGCGACCGTTCTCGTCGATCAACTCGTAGGGCAGGCGGCAGGGCTGGGCGCACATGCCGCGGTTGGCCGATCGTCCCGCCATGGCAAAGCTCGACAGCAGGCACAGGCCCGAGTAGCAAAAGCAGATGGCGCCATGGCTGAAGACCTCAAGGTCCACATCGGGCGCGGCGTCGTGAATGGCGGCGATCTCGTCAATGGAGAGCTCGCGCGAGAGAGTCACGCGGTCGGCGCCCTGCTCACGGCACCAAAGGGTTCCGCGGTCGTCGTGGATGTTCGCCTGGGTCGAGATATGTGTCTCGATGCCGGGCATGGTGCGCTTGGACTCAAAGAACAGACCCCAGTCCTGGATAATGAAGGCATCGGCGCCCAGCGTGGAGCAGCGATGAATGAGCTGCAGTGCATCGCCCATCTCGGACTGCTTGATGACGATGTTGACCGTGACGTAGACGCGCGACCCGGCTAGATGCGCGGCGCGGCAGGCTTGCTCAAAGGCCTCGTCGGTAAAGTTGGTTGCCTTGCGGCGGGCGTTGAAGCTGCCCATGCCGCAGTAGATGGCGTCTGCCCCGGCGGCGAGCGCGGCGGCAAAGGGCTCCGGGCCTCCGGCGGGGGCCAAAAGCTCGGGCCTGCGGTTAGTGGTTCGGCTGGCGGTTGCGGTCATATCCTGCCTTTCAAAATGCTCAGATATTCAAAAGTATAGTGGCGTCGCTGCGGTGGGCGACGCCCGCAGCCTAAGCAGGACAAAGTCTTCAGCAGCTTGGACTGGCTGCTCCACATGAGAACCGTTCAGCGGTTCGGGGAAACCGTTGGGCGATAAAATATTCTCGCAAGCTGATAATATTCTTGCATCAAACAGAAACCTTGAGTACTATCCCAATCAAGCGCGGTGTTCAGACCGAACTGTGCCTCCCGGTGTGAACACCGCGCTCACGCTCTCTCAATTGATCGTAAGGAGAAAAACATGAGCAAGACCGTCGTGTCTTCCGATAACGCACCCGCAGCCATCGGCCCGTATTCCCCCGGTATCCAGGCCGGCAACATGGTGTTCCTGTCCGGCCAGCTGGGCATCGATCCCGCGACCGGCAAGATGCCCGAGGGCGTCGAGGCCCAGGCCAAGCAGTCCCTCGCCAACGTCGAGGCCCTGCTGACCGCTGCCGGCGCTACCTTTGCCGATGTCGTCAAGACCACGGTCTACCTGGCCGACATCGCCGACTTCGCCGCTGTGAACGAGATCTACGCCTCCAAGTTTGAGGCCCCGTTCCCCGCGCGCAGCGCCTTCCAGGTTGCCGCCCTTCCGGCTGGCGGTCTGGTCGAGATCGAGGTCGTTGCCGCTCTCTAAGGCGTTGGCCACAACTAAACATGACATGCAAAAAGACCCTGCAGCGCGTGCGAGCTGCAGGGTCTTTTGTTAAGTGACGGATCGCTTGTGGAGCCGCGCTTCATTTTGCTCGTTAGCCTTCCTTTCGGACTTTTTGCAGGTAGCGGTAGACGCTGGGCTCCGAGATGCCCAGCGCGGTGGCGGCGCAGGCTACGGCGCCCTTGAGCATGAACACTCCGTTGCCGTTGAGGTGGCGAATGACGTCCACGCGGTCGCTTTGACCAAGCGACGCCACATCCAGCCCGCGAGCGCTCAGCAGCTCGGCAATGCTGCGGTCGATGAGCTCCTGTGTGGACTCCGAAAGGCTTTCGACCTCGATAGAGGCGGGCTCCGTGCGCGTCGGCGCCGCGTCGAAGCACGCCATGAGCTGCTGTGCCATGGCGTTGATGGAGCGCACGGTCGAGAGGTCAGTGTTGACGCAGAGCATGCCGACGATCTCGTCATTCTCGCGGATAAAGTACGTCGCTGACTCCAATGTCTTGCCACCGGCACCGCGGCCCTCGTAGCCCGTAATAAACGGCAGGTCGCGATACTTGGCGTCGTGCATGATCTTGAGCGCCAGGTCGGTGGCGGGACCGCCGACCTTGCGACCGCTCACGATGCCGTTGCGAATATCGACGATGGCGTGGTCGGGATCCGAGAAATCGTGCAGCACGATTTCGCTGTTTTTGCCGAGTATCTGCTCCAGGAAATCGACCATCGGCAAAAAGCGACGTACGGTCTCGTTCACGGGCAACTCCTTGGGGTGAAATCGGAAATGTTCATAACAATTTTTTCTCATGGTAACACGCCATTCCTCATCTCGTATATTCGCAGGTACATTGCGTAATACAGACGAGCGGTAGGAATTCGGCGGTAAACGGTCGACCAAAAGAAAAGTTAGATGTTATTTTGACCAGACACTTTCTTGACCTGCGGAAATGTATTGTCTCAGCTCAAGAATAGTCTGATAACAAAAAATTATTATTGAGAATGAGAATCATCTTTAATACGATATGCAACGAAGGCACAACCTCAACCCCGCACTGCGTCACAATAGAGCGTTAGATGCGAAAACAACTATTTCGAGGATTGGTGGTCAAATGACCCAGGAGACGGTTAAGAACGGCACTGAAGCCCTGTTCACTCGTGAAGGCATGCCTCCCGTTAAGGAAATGATCCCGTGTGCCCTTCAGCACGTACTGGCTTCGTTTGCCGGTATCATCACCCCGGCGGTCATCATGGCCGGCGTCTACGGCTTTAATAGCCAGCAGAGCACCGACATCATCCAGGTCGCGCTCATTCTTTCGGCAATCGACACGGCCCTTCAGGCCTTCGCTCCCTTCCGTCGCATCGGCGGCGGCCTGCCCATCGTCATGGGCGTTTCGTTCGCGTTCCTCCCGGCCCTGCAGGCCATGGGTGCCTCGGGTTTTAGCTTTGGTGCGCTGCTGGGCGGCGAGATCGTCGGCGGCGCCGTCGCGGTCCTCTTTGGTCTGGCTTACAGCAAGATTAAGTGGCTATTCCCGCCCGTCGTGACCGGTACGGTCATCTTCTCCATTGGCGTCTCTCTCTATCCCACGGCTGTCAAGTATATGGCCGGCGGTATGGGTACGCCGCTGTGGGGCACCCCGCAGGCCTGGTGCGTCGCTCTTATCACCTTCGCCGTGGTCTTTGCGCTCGCCAACTTTGGCAAGGGCACGCTCAAGCTGGGATCCGTGTTCTTTGGCATGATCGTTGGCATGATCGTTTCGATCCCCTTTGGCATGATCGACTTCTCCAGCGTCGCCACCGCTCAGGTCTTCGCCCTTCCCAAGCTCATGCCCTACGCGCTCGAGTTTGATCCCGAGGTCTGCATTACCCTCGCTGTCGTGTTCCCCATGGTTGCCATCCAGGTTATCGGTGACGTTTCCGCCGCCTGCCTGGGCTCCATCGACCGTATGCCCACCGAGCGCGAGCTCTCCGGCGCTATTGTGTCCCAGGGCCTCACCTCTATGGTCGGCGGCCTGCTGGGCGGTCTTCCCACCAGCGCCCTTGGCCAGAACGTGGGCATCATCTGCTCCAACAAGGTCGTCAACAAGTGGGTCTTTGTGATCATCGCGGCCGTCTTTGCCATCGCCGGTCTGTTCCCGCAGCTCTCTGCCGTGCTCTCCGCCATCCCGCAGCCTGTCATCGGCGGCGCGACCGTCGGCGTCTTTGGCACCATCACCATGAACGGTGTGCGCATGTTCACCCGCGAGGGCCTCACGCAGCGCACCACCACCATCGTCGGCACCTCGGTCGTCTTTGGCCTGGGTATTTGGATGGCCAGCGGCTGCCTCGCCGGCGAGGGCATGCCCACCTGGGTGTCCACCGTCATCGGCTCCAACGCCGTGACCCCCACCGCCATCATGGCCATTGTCCTTAACCTGATCCTTCCGCAGACGCCGGTCGTGGCTCAGCACATCGATGCTGCCAAGGACGCTGCCGTGGATCTGGTCTTGCCCGAGAGCAAGAAGTAACCAATTCGGTGCTATTCGTCGGCGGACGCATCGCCTCGTCCGCCGACGTCATGCGGCGTCAAGCCGCACTTCAAAGGGTTTGTCCCTTTGGTGAAGCGTTGACGGGAGAGGGCCCGTTTCCGGTGTAGGCCGGCGCTTCGCACTCCGCCATGTCAGAGGTGTCAAACCCCGCCCCTGATGTTGAAGGGAGCATCCATGCTTCTGGTCGCTAACGGTTCCGTCTTTACCCGCAACGCTCAGACCCCGTTCATTCCAAACGGTGCGGTCGCCATTGACGGAGATACGATCGTCGAAGTGGGCCCCGAGTGCGAGCTCAAGGCCAAGTACCCGGATGCCGAGTACGTCGACGCCCAGGGCAACCTCATTATGCCCGGACTCATCAACTGCCACACCCACATCTACTCGGGTCTGGCCCGCGGCCTTGCCATTAAGGGTTGCAACCCCACCAACTTCCTGGAGAATCTTGAGCAGCAGTGGTGGAAGATCGACGACAACCTGACGCTCGACGGCACCAAGGCCAGCGCCTATGCCACGATTCTGGACTCCATCCGCGATGGCGTCACTACGATCTTCGATCATCACGCGAGCTTCTGTGAGATCCCGGGAAGCCTCTTTACCATTAAGGATGCAGCTCAGGAGCTGGGCATGCGTTCGTGCCTGTGCTACGAGGTTTCCGATCGCCGTGGCCAGGAAAAATGCGACCAGGCCATTGCCGAGAACGCCGAATTTGCCCAGTGGGCCGCCAAGGAGCGTCGCGATAACGACAACCACATGATCGCCGCCATGTTTGGCGGTCACGCCACCTTTACGCTGTCGGACGAGACCATGGACAAGATGGCCGAGGCCAACAACGGCCTGACCGGCTTCCACATCCATGTGTGCGAGGGCATGAATGACGTTTGGGACTCCCGCCTCAACCGCGGCGGCATCAGCCCCGTCGAGCGCCTGCTGCAGCACAACCTGCTGGGTCCCGACACCATGCTGGGCCACTGCATCCATGTGACGCCCGCCGAGATGGACATCGTCAAGGAGTCCGGCACCTGGCTCGTCAACAACCCCGAATCCAATATGGGCAACGCCGTGGGCTGCGCCCCCGTGCTCGAGTTCTTCCGCCGCGGCATCCCCGTGTGCATGGGCACCGACGCCTACACCCACGATATGCTCGAGAGCCTCAAGGTCTTCTTGATCATCCAGCGCCACAACGCCGCCATGCCCAACGTGGGCTGGTGCGAGGCCATGACGATGCTCTTCGAGAACAACGCCAAGATGGCGAGCAAGTACTTCGATCGCAAGCTGGGCGTGCTCGAGGCCGGCGCTGCCGCCGACGTCATCGTCATGGACTACAAGCCCTTTACGCCGCTGAGCGAGGAGAACATCGACGGCCACATGCTCTTTGGCATGATGGGCAAAAACTGCCGCACCACCATCATCAACGGCCGCGTCCTGTACAAGGATCGCGAGTTCGTTGGCATTGATGAGGACAAGATCAACGCGTGGACCATGGCTGAGTCCAAGAAGCTCTGGAGCACGCTCAACGATCGCACCTACTAATTACAAGTAGATTCACGCGCGCCGGATGTTTCGCCGCATCCGACGCGCGTATAGGCGACCTCCGCGGGGTCGCCGGCGCTGTGCTAGCGCTACACCGTATTTGCGCCCGCCGCGCGGTCTCGCCGGGCGTTACAGAGAGGAGCTCACTATGAGCGACATCATGAGGCCGATCCCGTTTTCGCAGCTGATGAACTGGATCATCGAGGAGCACAAGACTCAGGACGCCATCTTTGGCGTGCGTAAGATGGTCATGACCAATCAGGAGGGCGCGCTTCCCATTTTTGACGAGCGCATCGAGACTCCGTTTGGCCCGGCCGCCGGCCCCAATACGCAGCTTGCCCAGAACATCGTGGCATCCTACGTGGCCGGTTCCCGCTTCTTTGAGCTCAAAACTGTCCAGGTTATGGACGGCGAGGAGCTTTCCAAGTATGTGAACAAGCCCTGCATTGTGGCGCAGGACGAGTGCTACAACTGCGAGTGGTCGACCGAGCTCGAGGTTCCGCAGGCCTTTGCCGAGTACGTGAAGGCATGGTTTGCCTGCCACCTGATCGCTCGCGAGTACGGCCTGGGTAGCCCGGACGGTTTTGTCTTTAACATGTCCGTGGGCTATGACCTGGAGGGTATTAAGAGCCCCAAGGTCGACGCCTACATCGAGGGCATGAAGGACGCCAGCGGCTCTGACGTCTGGAATGAGTGCCGCGCATGGGCGCTTGCCAACCTGGACAAGTTTGAGCATGTCGACGCCGCGTTTGTCGAATCCATCCCGGCACGCGTCTCCAACTCCATCACCGAGTCTACGCTGCATGGCTGCCCGCCGGCGGAGATCGAGCGCATCGCGACCTATCTGATCACCGAGAAGGGCCTCAACACCTACATCAAGTGCAATCCCACGCTGCTGGGCTATGAGTTTGCCCGCCAGCGCCTCAACGAGCTGGGCTTTGACTACATCGTCTTCGACGATACGCACTTCCGCGAGGACCTGCAGTGGGCCGACGCCGTGCCCATGTTCGAGCGCCTGATTGCCCTGTGCGCCGAGCGCGGCCTGGAGTTTGGCGTCAAGCTGACCAACACCTTCCCCGTCGACGTGACGAGGAACGAGCTGCCCTCCACCGAGATGTACATGTCGGGCCGTTCGCTGTTCTCGCTGACCATCGAGGCCGCCCGTCGCATTACCGAGCAGTTCGATGGCAAGCTGCGCATCAGCTACTCCGGCGGTGCCACGGTCTACAACATCCGTGCCCTGTACGATGCCGGCATTTGGCCCGTTACCCTGGCGACTGACGTGCTCAAGCCCGGTGGCTACGAGCGCTTTAGCCAGATGGCCGGCGAGTTTACCGACCTGGACGGCAAGCCGTTTGCGGGCGTCTCTCTCGAGGCCGTGACGGCGATCCAGACCGACTCGCTCACCAACCCGCTCTACAAGAAGCCGCTGCGCCCGCTGCCCGACCGCAAGGTCGCCGGCAAAAGCCCGCTTTCCGACTGCTTTACCACGCCGTGCCGCACGAGCTGCCCCATCCAGCAGGATATTCCCGCCTATCTGGCGGCTGTTGACGAGGGCCGCTACGAGGACGCGCTCAACATTATCATCGAGCGCAACGCCCTGCCGTTCATTACCGGCACCATCTGCCCGCATCCCTGCGGCCGTGCCTGCGAGCGTGCATTCTACGAGCCCGAGGGCGCCCAGATCCGCGCCAGCAAGCTCAAGGCCGCCCGCGAGGCCATGACCGCCGTGCTGCCCAAGTTGCGCGCCCAGGCCATCGCCAACGATAGCGACCGCAACGTTGCCGTTATCGGCGGCGGTCCGGCCGGTCTGGCGACAGCGTTCTTCCTGACGCGTGCCGGCGTGCCCGTCACCATCTTTGAGGCCCGCGATTCGCTCGGCGGCGTGGTCCGTCACGTCATCCCCGAGTTCCGCATTGCGAGCGACGATATCTCCCACGATGCCGAGCTCTGCCTGGCCTTTGGCGCCAAGGTGCAGCTCAATGCTCGCGTGGATTCCATTGACGAGCTCAAGGCCCAGGGCTTTACCGACGTGGTCGTGGCCACCGGTGCCTGGATGCCCGGCTCTGCGGGCCTGGGCGAGGGTGCCGAGCTCGACGTGCTGGAGTTCCTCGAGGCCGCCAAGAAGGGCGAGAAGCTCGAGCTGGGCGAGGACGTCGTGGTCATTGGCGCTGGCAACACCGCCATGGATGCCGCCCGCGTGGCCAAGCGCCTGGCCGGCGTGAAGAACGTGCGCCTGGTCTACCGCCGCACCAAGAAGCAGATGCCCGCCGACGAGGAAGAGCTCGATTTTGCTCTGGCAGACGGCGTTGAGTTCTGCGAGCTGCTGGCGCCCAAGGCGCTCAACGGCGCCGTGCTGACCTGCGATGTTATGGAGCTCGGTGAGCCGGATGCAAGCGGCCGTCGCAGCCCCGTCGCCACGGGCGAGACCGTCGAGCTTTCCGCCACCACGGTGATCTGCGCCGTGGGCGAGGGCATCGATGCCAGCCTGTACGATGCCGCGGGCGTCGAACACGACCGTCGCGGTCGCCTTGCCGCCACCTCCACCGGCGTCGAGGGCGTCTGGGCTGCAGGCGATTGCCGTCGCGGTCCGGCCACCGTGGTCGAGGCTATCGCCGACGCCGCCGAGGTTGCCCGTGCCATTGCCGGTGTGGACTTTAACAAGTACGCCGACTGCAACGAGCAGGCCGGTCGCGAGGACACCTGCTACGAGCGCAAGGGATCGCTGTGCCGCGACAAGCGCAACTGCACCAAGACCCGCTGCCTGGGCTGCGGCTCGGTGTGCGAGGTCTGCTGCGACGTGTGCCCCAACCGCGCCAACGTTGCCATTAAGGTGCCGGGCCTGGCCAAGCATCAGGTCGTCCACGTCGATGGCATGTGCAACGAGTGCGGCAACTGCGCCGTGTTCTGTCCCTACCAGGAGGGTCGTCCCTACAAGGACAAGCTCACCCTGTTCTGGAGCGAGCAGGATATGGAGAACTCCGAGAACGAGGGCTTCCTGGCTGTGGACGAGGACCACTTTAAGGTCCGCGTCGCCGGCACGGTCCGCACCGTCTCGGTCGATGCCGTCAACACCGGTCTTCCCGAGGCCGTCCGCCTGACCATCAGGGCTGTGCGCGACAACTATTCGTACCTTCTTAAGAAATAGGCGAGTCTCTTATGGCCAAATCCATTCAACATAACGTGGCCTACGTTGCCTGCGGAAGTGGTTGCGCCTCCGCAGGTGGCGACGCCCGCTGCAGCGAAGGCTGCATTGGCTGTGGCGCCTGCGTCACGGCCTGCCCCCACGGCGCCATTGCGCTGGTCGATGGCATCGCCCGCGTGGATCGCTCCAAGTGCACGGGCTGTGGCCTGTGCGGCATGGCGTGCCCGCAGCGCGTGATTGCCTTCGTTCCCGGCTACCAGAACATCCTGGTGCGCTGCAACAACACCGATAAGGGCGCCATTGCGCGCAAGATTTGCGACACGAGCTGCATCGGTTGCGGCATGTGCGCTAAAAAGTGCCCTGCCGGCGCTATCCGCATCGAGGACAACTGCGCCCATATCGACGGCGTGGACTGCCTGTCGTGCGGCATGTGCGCCGTCGTCTGCCCGCATGGCGCCATCCACGACCGCACCGGCATCGCCGCCGGCGTGTAGAAGGGAATCACCATGGCACAGGAATTCACTTTTACCGTTAACGGCGTCGAGCGTACGACGACTCAGAACAAGCCACTGCTGCGCTACCTGCGCGACGACCTGCACATTCACTCCGCCAAGGACGGCTGCTCCGAGGGTGCCTGCGGCACCTGCACCATCCACGTGGACGGCGCGGCCGTCAAGGCTTGCGTGCTGACCACCGCCCTTGCCGCCGGCCGCAACATCGTGACTGTCGAGGGCCTGCCCGAGGACGTGCGCGAGGCCTTTGTGTACGCCTTTGGCGCCGTGGGTGCCGTGCAGTGCGGTTTTTGCATCCCCGGTATGGTCATGGCGGGTGCAGCGCTCATCGCCGAGGACCCCGAGCCCACCGAGGAACAGATCAAGTACGCCATTCGCGGTAACGTCTGCCGCTGCACCGGCTACAAGAAGATCATCGAGGGCATTTCGCTGGCAGCTGCGGTGCTGCGCGGCGAAAAGCAGATCGACGAGGATCTGGAGCGCGGCGATGACTACGGCGTGGGCAAGCGCGCCTTCCGTATCGACGTGCGCAAGAAGGTGCTCGGCGAGGGCAAGTATCCCGACGACATCGACGAGCTCGATCAGCCGGGTCTGACCTACGCCAGCGCCGTGCGCTCCAAGTACCCGCGCGCCCGTGTGCTCTCCATCGATACCTCCAAGGCCGAGGCCCTGCCCGGCGTGGTGGGTATCCTGCGCGCCGAGGACGTGCCGGTCAACCAGGTCGGCCACCTTATCCAGGACTGGGACGTCATGATCGCGGCGGGCGATATCACCCGCTGCGTGGGTGACGCCATCGTGCTGGTGGTTGCCGAGGACGAGGCGACGCTCGAGAAGGCCAAGAAGCTCGTAAAGATTGATTACGAGCCGCTGGAGCCCGTGCGCAATATCGCCGAGGCCAAGGCCGCCGACGCCCCGCGCCTGCACGACAGCTTCTTTGCCTTTGGCAACACGGTGGAGCTCAAGGACAACGTGTGCCAGAGCCGTCACGTGACGCGCGGCGACGCCGCCAAGGCGCTGGCAGAGAGCGCGTTCACCGTGACGCAGCGCTTTACCACGCCCTTTACCGAGCATGCCTTCTTGGAGCCCGAGTGCGCCGTCGCCTTCCCGTACAAGAACGGCGTCAAGGTGCAGTCGACCGACCAGGGTGCCTACGATACGCGCAAAGAGTGCGCCCACATGTTTGGCTGGGACAACGAGCCCGAGCGTGTGGTTGTAGAGACCATGCTCGTGGGTGGCGGCTTTGGCGGCAAGGAGGACGTGTCCATTCAGCATCTGGCCGCGCTCGCCGCCTATAAGTTCCAGCGTCCTGTGAAGTGCAAGCTCACGCGTGCCGAGTCACTCGCGTTCCATCCCAAGCGCCATGCCATGGACGGTACCTTTACACTGGGTTGCGACGCCGAGGGCAACTTTACCGGTCTGGATTGCGAGATCAACTTTGATACCGGCGCCTACGCGTCGCTGTGCGGCCCGGTGCTCGAGCGCGCCTGCACGCATGCCGTCGGCCCCTACAAGTACCAGAACACCGACATTCGCGGTTTTGGCTACTACACCAACAACCCGCCCGCCGGCGCGTACCGCGGCTTTGGCGTTTGCCAGTCCGAGTTTGCGCTCGAGAGTCTGATCGACTTGCTGGCAGAGAAGGTCGGCCTGGATCCGTGGGAGATCCGCTACCGTAACGCCATCGAGCCGGGCGAGGTTTTGCCCAACGGCCAGATTGCCGACTGCTCCACGGCGCTGAAGGAGACGCTGCTCGAGGTCAAGGATGCCTACTATGCGCATCCCGGACACGCCGGTATCGCCTGCGCCATGAAGAACGCCGGCGTGGGCGTGGGCCTGCCCGATGCCGGCCGCTGCAAGATTCGCATCGAGGACGGCGTGGCTGTGGTCTATGCCGCTACGTCCGACATCGGCCAGGGCTGCAACACGGTCTTTTTGCAGGACGTTGCCGAGGCATGCGGCCTGCCGCTTCGCTGCATTGCCAACGGCGAGTGCTCCACCGAGAACGCTCCCGACTCCGGCACCACGTCTGGTTCGCGTCAGACGGTCGTGACCGGCGAGGCCGTGCGCGGTGCCGCCTTCCTGCTGCGCGATGCCATGCTTGATATCGAGGCCGGCAAGTCTGCGCCCGCCGCTCCCGTGAATGCGCATGGCGACGGCGTCAAGATCGAGTACGACGACGGTCGCGCCTATCAGCTGCACACGCAGGAGCTCGTCGCCGGCCAGGGTATGCATCCTCAGGATCCCGCGGCCGCCATCAAGGCGCTCGAGGGATGCGAGTTTGGCTACGTGTACCTGGAGCCGACCGACAAGCTGGGCGCCGACGTTCCCAATCCCAAGAGCCACATCTGCTACGGCTTTGCCACGCATGTGGTCATTCTGGACGATGACGGTCGCGTGAGCGAGGTCTATGCCGCGCACGATTCCGGCAAGGTGGTCAACCCCATCTCCATCCAGGGTCAGATCGAAGGCGGTGTGCTTATGGGTATGGGCTATGCGCTTACCGAGGACTGGCCGCTCAAGGACTGCGTGCCCCAGGCAAGGTACGGCACGCTCGGGCTGTTCCGTGCGCCCGAGATTCCGGATATCCACGCCATCTACGTGGAGAAGGACGAGCTACTGCCCGTGGCATACGGCGGCAAGGGCATCGGCGAGATCGCAACGATTCCCACGGCGCCCGCCGTACAGAACGCCTATCGCGCATTTGACGGCAAGCTGCGTCCGGATCTGCCCATGGTGGATACGCCCTACAGCCGCGCCCGCAACCGCGGGTAGGGTAGGGCGCGGACGGCCATTGCTGACGAGCTGTTCGCGCTCAACATCAACTACATACGCTGCGCCTTTGGCCCCGGCTCCATCGCGAGCCGGGGCCCTTTGTTTGGAGTGGAAACTGCGTCCCGGAATTGCCACTCAGAACGGGACGCGCTTTCCGGATGGCATGCTTGGCGGAAACTACGGCCCAGTTTTTGGCTCCAGAACGGGATACATTTTCCGGAACGGTCCACGTGCGGTGGTGTACCGACCCTTTTGCGTGCGCCGCTTGTCGAATTACGTTATAGCTAGCTATATTATAGGAAGGTATAATATAGCTAGCTATAACGTAAAGGAAGGATGGCCCTATGTTTATCGGAAGAACGGCGGAAATGTCCGAGCTCAATCGACTGTATGGCACGGGCTCCTTTGAGATGCCTGTGATTTACGGCCGCCGTCGCGTGGGCAAAACGCGTCTTATCACAGAGTTTATCCAAGGCAAGAAGGCTATTTACTTTCAAGCTCGTCGCACCAATGCAGAGGCAAACCTGCATGGCTTTAGCCAGGCGATACTTGCGGGCTCCGTTGGTGTTGCTGGCGTGTCGTTTCGTAGTTTTGACGAGGCGTTCGATGCATTGGCTACCATGGCTCGTACGGAACGTTTGATTGTCGTGATCGACGAGTATCCTTATCTCGCCCAATCGAATCCCGAGATCAGCTCGTTGCTGCAAGACAAGATCGATCACTTGTACAAAGAGACCAAGCTTATGCTTATCCTGTGCGGGTCGTCGCTTTCGTTTATGGAAGAGCAGGTGTTGGGCTACGAGAGTCCGCTATACGGTAGGCGTACGGCCCAGTTTAAGATCATGCCGCTCGATTTTATGACGACCCTCGGCCTGTGGCAGAGCATGGGTCGCGAAGACGCTGCAGTTTGCTATGGCATGACGGGTGGCATTCCTGCATATATCGAGAAAGTCGATCCTGCCGCACCGCTCAAGGACAACATCAAACGTCTTTTTCTTACTCCTACGGGCTATCTCTTTGAGGAGCCGAGTAACCTGCTATTGCAGGAGTGCCGCAATCCCGAGCAATATGATGCGATCGTGCAAGCAATTGCCCAGGGGCGCTCGAAGATCTCGGAGATTGCGAGCTCTACGGGAATCCCTGCGAGCAACGTAAAGAGCTATGTGGATAAGCTGGCGTCGCTTGGGATTGTCGAGCGCGAGCTGCCCCTAAACGAGACGAGCAATAAGCGAGCCGTGTATCTGCTGAGCGACCAGATGTTTAGGTTCTGGTACAAGTTTGTTCCGCAGAACATCGGGCTGATTCAAAACGATATGGCCGAGATGGCGTATGAGCGCATTGAGCCGCACGTATCGGATTATATGGGTACGGTCTTTGAGATTATATGCAGACAATACGTGTACGAACTCGCGCGGGCGGGCCAGCTTGATGTGGTTCCGGCAAGCGTTGGGCGCTGGTGGGGGACGGATAATCGCACGCATACGCAGGAAGAAATCGACTTGATTGTTGACGATGGCGAGGGCACTGCGCTGTTTGCGGAATGCAAATGGCGCAATGAACCGGTAGACGAGGATGTTCTGGAAAAGCTCGTGTACCGAAGCGAGCTCTTTAGGCGGCAGCATAAAAGCTACGTGATCTTCTCGAAGCGTGGCTTTACGCAAGGATGTCAGGAAGCTGCGGCGAGCAGGGGAGATGCCAAGCTGATTTCGTTTGCCGAGATGTGAGGGCGGGATAACGCTACTCGGGGGTAAAGCCTGTCCTCGAATGGCTGGAACGGGGCCCCTTCTTTTGTCGTGTTGGCTGTCGGTGGAATGCCAGCGGAAAGCGCGTTCCAGATTTCGGCTTCAGAATGGGATGCCGTTTCCGGATCGGGCCTCAAGCGGAAACTGCGTCCCGGAATTCGGCTCCAAAACGGGATACGCTTTCCCGGTGGCATCTCTAGCGGAAACTGCATCCCGGAATGAGCTCTCGGAACGGGACACGCTTTCCCATCGGGGCTTCAAACGGAAACCGTGTCCCGGAATCGAGCCTCAGGGTGGGACGCATTTTCCGGTAGAGGCCTGGGACGGAAGGCGTGTCCCAGAATCCGGCTAATCCGATGGCCAGGTGGTTGAGCGAGCGGGCTCCGAGGCTCCATTACTGAAAATTCATTTGTTAAACCTGGCAACCGTAGGTAGAATAAAGTCGACGGCAGCCCAAGGGTGATAGCTGGGCAGCGCCGTTGCTTTGATCAAGGGGTCAATGCCTTAACGGCGTCGACCCCTCTTTTTGTGCTTCGAACACTGCTTGAGTGCCTCGGTAAGTCCGATAAGCGCCGTGAGGAGCGAGACCAAAGAGGTCAGGAGCTTCACGAAATCAATCAGATCGGTCATGGGCATCACCTCCCGTCGCATGGAGGGCGCTGCCCGGCACATGGAACTGCCGTCAACAATAACCAGTCTATCAAACTGCAGCCATAAATACGAATATATGTTCGATAATAACAGCGATCTGACCATCTCAAAACGCAGCTTTACGCAAGGATGCCGGGTAGCCGCGCTGGGCGATTTCATGTCCGCACGAGCGCCTATCCTTACGGCAATGTAGCCGCCTATGTAGCAAGCGGCAGGCAACGGAGAAAGGTCCTGACCGTGCCAGACAAAAAGACGCCGTGCATCTCGGCTATCGATACGACGAACTTTGCGCGCCAGATTGTGCTGGACTTTGAGTTTGCGCCGGTGCCAAAGCAGCGCCGGCGCCGTGGGCTGCGCAATGAGATTATCGAGGTCGGCGCCGTCAAGCTCGATTACCACGGCAACGTTATGGGCGAGTTCTCGCAGTTTGTGCAGACGGAATTTACCGAAGGCGTTGCGTTCCCCGTCCGCGAGCTTACAGGGATATCGGCCGCGGACACCGCGATGGCCGACCCGCTCTACATGGTGATCAAAAGGCTCAGCGATTGGATCGGCCGCTACTCCGCCCAGATAGTTTGCTGGAGCGGGACGGACCGTCGACAGCTTTTGACCGAGTGCCAGGCAAAGCACATCGACCTTTCCGCATTTCCTACGGACTGGGCCGACCTGCAGGCGTTTTACACCTCGATCATGGAAGTGGGCAGCCACGGGCGCGTCTCTTTGAGTGATGCAGCGACGTGGTTTGGCATCGAGTTCGACGAGTCGACGGGTCACGCCCACAGTGCCCTGGCCGATGCGCATGTGACCGCCAAGCTGCTCAAGCAGATGATGGACGGGAACTACCACGTGAGCCCGCGCGCCCAGGAGATCCGCCAGCGGTGGGGGATGGGCGAGCAAACTCAGACGCGCCTTTCCAAGAAGTGCCCCGAGCTGGGCGACCTTCTGCTGAAGCTGAAGGCGGAGGGGAGGTAGGGGCGTTAGCTGTCTGCGTGGCACGTGCCTGTTGCGTATCGCTACTCTTCCTGCTGCTTGGCAGGCAGGATATAGACGTTCTCGGCGTCCACGGCAATCTGCGTGGGATGGTTGTAGAGGGTGTCTACTTCCATTACGCTCTGCTTGAACGGCGCAACGTCGGGCGTCTTTGCCTGATGGAGCTTCTCGAGGAGTTTCTCGGATTGCCTATCGTTGAACCTGCCGATGTCCTCTCCTGCACCCTCGAGCGCCTCGTCGATGAGCGTATGTTCGCCCACGGGGGTCTTTGCGATGGCGTGACCGAGCATCTTTCCAGCGGATGTGATACCGCCCAGTAGCGCCGAATCGACGGTGTCGGCAGCCCCCGCTTCGAGTGCGTTGTAGCAGTCGGTGTAGAGCTCGCGGTACGCGATCGAATCAGCCTCGATCTTCGCGGTGGCGTCCGCGAGCTTTGCGGGCTCGAAGTTCTGGGCGAGCATGGGTTCGAGGAACAGCGAGAACGCGTGGATGTAGGTGGCGAGCTGGCAGTCTTTGAGGTAGTCGAGCACCTTGTCGAGGCGTCTGCCCAAGCCGTCTCGCACCTCGATGAACCCTTTCTTTTTCAGATCCGCCTGCGCCTGCGAGCGAAAGAGCTCCATGTCCTGCGCGGACGACTGCTTGATGTCGAGCACCTTCATATGGGCGTTTGCCATGTAGGTGGCGTTGCCGTAGTTGAGGCCGTACCGTTGAGGATGTCTGCGAGCGTCTTGAGGTTGCCGCGCATGTTGGCCTTGTCGCGCTGACGCATATACTCAAACATTTCGTCGACGGACTCCTGGATGGAGTCGAGCTTTTGGTTTATCTGCGCGATTGCGGCTGCCATGAACAGCGACGTTGGGTCGTAGGGCACTTGCGTGACGCTCGTGGCGATATCGCCCTCGACTACGTGGAAGCGCGCCTGTCCAAGGCCCTTGGCGGCGTCGCGGTAGCCCCCTGTGAGACCGCTACCGTCCTTGAACGAGTTGAGTTTCGACAGATCGAGCGGGTTGCCATATTTGTCAGTCGCCTGGAGCAGTGTGGGTACGCTCACCGTGTTGGTGACGGTGCGGGATGTCGAGGGGAGAGAGGCCAGCGCCACGCCGAGCTGAGGGATTCGCTCGAGCGGCAGCTTGATGGCGCTGGAGACGTCCACCCGCTCCTGGGTGAGCGCGAGGTGGATTTTGGTGGATGCGAGCTGTTTTGCCACGAGTTCCTCTCGGCCGCCGTCCGTCGAGGGTTTGATCTCGTTGTCTGCCATAGCGCGCTCCTTGCTTACGTTGATAGCCGTGGGCATTATCTCATCGCCTGGTGGCTTGCCAGAGCGGGGTAGAGACCGAGCGTCTGGCGAAACTCGTTAACTGATTGCATTTCAGCGGATTGGGTTGATTATAAGAGAAGGACGGCTATCCATCTGCCCTTCCCAGTTGAGTTCGCTTTGAGCTACTGTTCGTGCCTATGCTGCTTGGGCTCAAGCCTTCTCGCTGCCGTGAAGCAGGCCGTGGCCGCCATGGCCAATGCGATGCTGGCCATCCAAGTGGAGTCGCCGGTTGCAGCGAGCTTTGGTTCATCGGCTGTCGTGCGTCCCGACTTTTTTGTAGCCGCCTCGTCGGCGTCCTTTTCAGGAGTGGCAGGATCACTTTTGTTGTCGCCGGGTGAATCTACGTCGGTCTTTCCGCCCGCCTGCTCCCCTTGGGCCTTCCCCTCCACGGTGAAGGACGCATCGGTCGCCGTCCCGTCCTTCCAGACGGCCGTGACGGTGTGTCCGCCGCCGGCGAGCGTGTCCAGGTAGGACGGCCTGAGCTCGATAATCGTGCTGCCCCTGGTTGCGGTGTAGTTCTCGGCGGAGACCTCAGTTCCGTCCACGAGGAGACGCGTGAACTCATCGAGAGGACCGCTGAAGCGGAAGGTCAGACCGGCCTCGCCGTCCTTTGCATACGCCTGCCCGTCGCCCTTGGTGGCGGCATACAGCGGAGCGGTCACGTCGAAGGTGACGTCCCCCGCGTCGTCGACATCAAAGGTCTGAACGCCGGTCTTGCCGTTACGCTCGGCGTAGGCGGAGCTGTAGACGAAGGTCTCGTGGCCCGTCTTGTCGAGGACCGCGAGGGCTTGGATTTCAAACGAGCCCATCGAGAGCGACGTGGGGAACTCGATTTCGATATAGCCCCTTGCCGCATCGTAGCTGCAGCTCAACGTTTTGCGGGTCTTTAAAGAGTTCGGGTCCTCGACATAGCCGGGGTCGCCGAGGATCGGGGAGACAGACCTTACGCCGTCCGCGTCGCCTACATTGCAATAGATACGGAGGATCCCGCCGACGGGGACCCTCTTCGCGGAGATGGAAACGTTCGAGACCGTGGGCGGGTTCCGGTCGATCGCGCTGCCGGTCACCTCGAAGCACAGCTCGCTCGGGTCGCCAACCGAGAAAGTCGCGCCCGAAATGCCGTTGGCCCTGGCGTAGGAACTCTCGTACACATCGGTCTCGAACCCTAGGCCATCGGTGACCGAAAGGCCGATCAGCCTGTGCCTTCCGATCCTATTGCTGTCGAATGTGAGGTCAAACCCGTCGATAGACGAGCCTCCGTGATAATAGGCTGACGAAACAGAGCAGCCGTCGTCCGAATTCTCCCAGCCCTGCCGCAGTATGGGGGAAACGGAGCGAACGCCGTCGGCATCGGAGACGGTCCAAGAGATGTGGAAGTCGGCACCGGTTGCGACCTCCCTGCTCGAGAGCGACACGGAGGACACGGTCGGCGGGTTTTGGTCCTCGGGTCCCTCGGTCACCTCATACTCGAGGGGGTCGGTGGTGAAGGTCGGACAGTCGAGCCCCTTCTCCTCGGCATACGTCGTGTCGTAGACATCGGTAACCCATCCAAGACTATCGGTCACGCCGAGGCCGATGATCCGGTACCTGCAGGGCCGGTCGCTCGGGGAGGTGGAGATATCGAAGCCCGCGGTCGTGTTGCCGGTCGACGAGAAGGCGAGACGGGAACTGATTCCATGGTCTCCGGTATCGTTTTCGACAAGGACTTCGACTATGGGCGTGACGGACCGTACCCCGTCAGGGTCATCGACGCTATAGCCGACATGCAGCGTGGAGCCGGCCGTGACTGTCGTCGCGGATATCGTCACGTTGGAGATGCTGGGCGGGTTCGGGTCCGACGCGGCTAGGGCGGTTGAGGGCAAAGCAAGCGCTACGGTGGCGGACAGCGAGGCGAGCAGGCTAAGCGCGAAGTGCCTGGAGAATTTCAAGGAGGTCATTGGTGGTGCCGATCTTCCATAATTGTTGCAGCGATACCAGTATATCTTTGGCCCGTGCTAGCCAGATGTTCTTTCCGCGAACGGCTCGTTAGTTTAGAGACGGCATATGGACGCCTGTCTCGTCCACGTTTCTCGTAAGGGCGATTATAAGGACATGAAGAGACTTTCTCGGAACAATCAATTGGGGATATCAAAGAAATGCTGGACGCCTCCTGATCGCTCAATGCCTTTGAGGTGAAATGCGGCGCATCGGCTACGTTGTTGAGATCATTTATCGAGCGATACGTCATTCCAGCTGAGGCCACCGTCATGAGGCTTCTGTTCCTACACCCCCCCCGCAATCCCGCGCGCGGCACCCAACAGCGCGTACTCCCTCTCGCTCCACTGGCACAGCTCGGCAGTCTCGACGGCGTCGCGACACAGGTCCAGAAACACCTCAGCTCCCTCGCAGAAGCACTCGCGGGCAAAGTCACCCGAACCGCTTGCGACGCACGTGCCGTCGGCAAACAGCTTCCAGCTAGACAGCTCGCGCGAGTCGTCTCCAAGCAGCTTGATCTGCAGTACGTGCGGGTCGCCGGCGGTGTAGAGCTCTTTCTCGAGCGCCTGCACGGTAAAGCGCATCTGGTGGGGGAGACTGCTCTTGACCATGGCCGAGGCATAGCCGTTCGGCTTGTCCAGAAGATGCATTCGTTTTTGCTTGGCGGCTAGGTTGTGGAAGTTGCGCTCACTGCGCACAGAGAAATTGTCCATACGGACTCCTTTCATCGATGTTGGCAGGGCCACCGTGCCTCTTGGCCGGTTGGCGTCGGGATCGTGGAGCCAACTCTCTACCCCGACTCTGGATAAAACGCGCCCGCTGCTTGCGGGCACGATGGAGTCTATCAGCACGCGCGGACAAAGATCAACCCCGTGCGGCAATGAGCGCACGGGGTTGATCTGGTCTACGACCCTCAATTTTTGGCATTTGTTATTCGTCGTCTCCGTCGTTGGGGTCGCCCTTGAGGGTGTTGATGTCCAGGTACTGGTTGTCGTCCTCTTTTTGCTGCGTTGCCGATTCGGATGCGGTGGGGCCGCGGAACAGCTGGAATCCCTCAAACGCAATGACGCCGAGCAGGGCAATGACAATGGCGATAAATGCAACCTTGACTGCCTGCGGAAATTCCGAGAAACGCAGCGCCTTTTCCTCGGCGTAATAATCGGCGAAGCGCTCTTCGCCCGCGCTTTTGGTATACGCCGGTGCGGACGCGGCCTCCGGGTCATATTCCGGTGCAGGCGTGGCAGCGTACGGATCGTTGAGATAATCGCTCGATGCGGTGCCATAATCCTCGGTCTCGATGCGACCGGTGTCAGCATGGCCATCGGAATAATCGGAATATGCCGCACCGCCCTCATAGTCCGCGGCGCTCGTGTTGGCGGCAAAAAGCGGGTTAACTGGAACATCGAGCGCCGGCATGCCGGTAGAGGTCTCATCCAGATCGGCTGCAGCCCAGGAATCGTGGACAACCTGATGGGCAACGGGCTCATCGAGCCTTGTGACCGGAGGCTTGCGTGCCGCAGGAACAGGCAACTGCTGGGCGCTGTACATAACAGTGCTGTCGGCCGATTTGCCCTGCGTCGCTGCAGCGAGAAATGCCGCCGTCTCGGACGGGTCGCTTGCGGGGCGGGGAGCGGGTGTGGGCGCCGAAGTGGGTGCGGGCGTAGGCGTGGGCGTCGAAACAGCCGACTGCGCAGGAGTCGGCGCAGATGCGGTCTTAGGCGCAAGTGCGGGATTGGGGTTTGACGGGCGAGCCCCGCCGCCCATGAGTTCGTCGGCGGTCCACGGGCGATCATCCATCACGTCGTCAAGGCTCAGCGAAAACAGGTCGTCTTCACCCTCATCGAACATGCGGTGCACATGTCCACCAATTGCCGGAATCAATCCGCGACCGGTGCATGATGCCTTGCTCAACGCCATTCTGTTCCATCCTTTCGAAATACTAATGACATCGATTATATGGAACTTCCCAAGCGGCTCGGTCTTGGATTCGTGCTTTCCAGAACTCGCGCCCAAAAGGGGAGGGGCAATCCAGGCGAGTGCCTACTTGTCGCCGGCCGCCGCCTTGGCCTCATTGAGGTAGCTATAGAAGCTGTACTTGGAGATGCCAAAGAACTCGCAGGCGCGCTCGCTCGACTTGGAAATGAGGAAGGCGCCGCGACGGTCTAGGTAGCCAATGGCACGAATGCGCTCGTCTTTGGTCATGAGTGCCGCGGGCTTGCCCACAAACTGCTCGCACTCGTGCAGCAGGTCCTCGAGCAGGTCGCCGATGTTCTTGGTAATGGGCTCGGGCTCGGTATAGCCCGTGCCGCCGGTGCCGGTAAAGGCGTCGAGCGAACGCTCAAAAGCCTTCATAAGCGTAATGTCAAAGTTGATGCCCAAAATGCCGACGGGCTTGCCCTCGTCGTTGCGGATAAAGATCGTCGACGATTTGAGCAGCTTACCGTCGGTGGTTTTAGTGAGGTACGGCTCGCGGTCGTGTACGTCGGCGGTGCCCTCGTGCATGGACTCAAACACAATATGGCTGGGGCCGTCACCCAGTTTGCGCCCGCTGACGTGGCCGTTTTCGATCACTACGATGGAGTGGTCCACGTCCTCGGTCTCCAGATCGTGGACGACGACTTCGCAGTTGGGGCCAAATTGGAGCGCCAGACCGTGTGCGAGGCGCTTGTAAAACTCAATCTGTGCGGGGGTCATGGGTACCTTCCTAAAAATTAGTTTGGGCTCACTGTGCCATAAACCACACATGACCGCAAACAAATCCATCAACAAGGCAATTCATGACCGTTCGGCGGCGAAAAAGTACCGATTACGGCAACAAACAATTCGTTAGGTATACCAATCAAAAAGTGTGATAGAACATTACTAACAAACTTTTTGTTTGGCATCCACATAAAAGTTCAGTCGTGTGATTGGGATCGGGCTGAAACGCGTATGCGGGGGCCGGCAAGAGAGGACTTAAGGAGTTCACCGTATGGCCGATAAGATCCAGTGGGCGGGCAACACGATGCCCAAGAGCGATGACAAGCACTTGGGAATCATGAGCCTCGACCACGTGAAGAAGGCCCGCGCCTTCCACCAGTCGTTCCCCCAGTACACCGTCACTCCGCTTGCCCGCCTGGACGGCCAGGCCGCGCGCCTGGGCCTGTCCAACCTGTGCGTTAAGGACGAGAGCTATCGCTTTGGCCTCAACGCCTTTAAGGTCCTGGGCGGCTCGTTTGCCATGGCCAACTATATTGCCGACGAGACCGGCAAGGACGTTGCCGACTGCACCTTCGATTACCTGACCTCCGATCAGCTTGCCAAAGACTTTGGCCAGGCTACCTTCTTTACCGCCACCGACGGCAACCATGGCCGCGGCGTGGCGTGGGCTGCCAACAAGCTGGGCCAGAAGGCCGTCGTGCACATGCCCAAGGGTTCCACCAAGCCCCGCTTCGATAACATCGCCGCCGAGGGCGCCACGGTGACCATCGAAGAGGTCAACTACGACGAGTGCGTGCGCATGGCCGCCGCTGAGGCCGACGCCTGCGAGCGCGGCGTCATCGTTCAGGACACCGCCTGGGAGGGCTACGAGAAGATCCCGTCTTGGATCATGGAGGGCTACGGCACCATGGCTTCCGAGGCTGCCGAGCAGCTGCGCGAGATGGCCATCAACCGCCCGACCCACGTGTTTGTCCAGGCTGGCGTGGGTTCGCTCGCCGGCGCCGTGGTGGGCTACTTCACCAACCTGTATCCCGATAACCCGCCCACCTTCGTCGTGGTTGAGTGCGCGCCTGCCGCCTGCCTGTACAAGGGCGCTGCCGCCGGCGACGGTGACCCGCGCATCGTGGACGGCGACATGCCCTCCATCATGGCCGGTCTGTGCTGCGGTGAGCCCAACATCCTGGGCTGGGATATCCTGCGCAACCACGCCACCGCCTTCGTGTCCTGCCCCGACTGGGTCACCGCTCGCGGCATGCGCACCCTGGGCGCTCCCGAGAAGGGCGACCCGCGCGTCATCTCCGGCGAGTCCGGCGCTGTGACCACCGGTCTGGTCGAGACTCTCATGCTCGATCCCGAGTACGCCGAGCTCAAGGAACTCATCGGCCTGGACAAGACGAGCTCCGTGCTCTGCTTCTCCACCGAGGGCGATACGGATCCCGACCAGTATCGCCGCATTGTTTGGGAAGGCGAATATCCCACTTGCTAATCGTTGGGGCGGAGTAAATAGGTATCGCTCCGCCACCTCACAGGTAGATTCCTTCGTTTGAAAGGTTATGAACAATGGCTAAAGAACTCGATTTCGAGGCAATCAAGGCTGCTGCTGAGTCTCATCGTGCTGATATGACTCGTTTCCTGCGCGCTATGATTTCCCATCCCTCTGAGTCCTGCGAGGAGGGTGAGGTTGTCGCCTGCATCAAGGCCGAGATGGAGAGCCTTGGCTATGACGAGGTCAAGGTCGACGGTCTGGGCAACGTCATGGGCTTTATGGGCGAGGGCGACAAGATCATCGCCATCGACTCCCACATCGACACCGTCGGCATCGGCAACATCGAGAACTGGGATGCCGATCCCTATGAGGGCTACGAGACCGACGAGATCATCTACGGCCGCGGCGGCTCCGACCAGGAGGGCGGCATGGCTTCTGCTACCTACGCTGCCAAGATGATGAAGGACATGGGCCTCATCCCCGAGGGCTACAAGATCATGGTCGTCGGCACCGTCCAGGAAGAGGACTGCGACGGCATGTGCTGGCAGTACATCTACAACAAGGACGGCATTAAGCCCGAGTTCGTCATTTCCACCGAGCCCACCGACGGCGGCATCTACCGCGGTCACCGCGGCCGCATGGAGATCCGCGTCGACGTTCACGGTACCTCCTGCCACGGCTCCGCTCCCGACCGCGGCGACAACGCCATCTACAAGATGGCCGACATCATCGCCGACGTCCGCGCCCTCAACAACAACGGCTGCGACGAGTCGACCGACATCAAGGGCCTCGTCAAGATGCTCGACCCCAAGTACAACCCCGAGCACTTCGAGGATGCCCGCTTCCTGGGCCGCGGCACCTGCACCGTCAGCCAGATCTTCTACACCAGCCCCAGCCGCTGCGCCGTGGCCGATTCCTGCGCCATCTCCATCGACCGTCGCATGACCGCCGGCGAGACCTGGGAGTCCTGCCTGGACGAGATCCGCAACCTGCCGGCCGCCAAGAAGTACGGCGACGACGTGAAGGTCTCCATGTACATGTACGATCGTCCGTCCTGGACCGGCGAGGTCTACGAGACCGAGGCTTACTTCCCCACGTGGATCAACAAGGAGACCGCTCCGCACGTCAAGGCCCTCGTCGACGCCCACAAGGCCATGTTTGGTGACGAGCGCATCGGCTGCGAGCCCAGCATGGACAAGCGCACCGGTCGCCCGCTGTGCGACAAGTGGACCTTCTCCACGAACTGCGTCTCCATCCAGGGCCGCTACGGCATCCCCTGCGTGGGCTTTGGCCCGGGTGCCGAGTCTCAGGCTCACGCTCCCAACGAGGTCACCTACAAGGACGACCTGGTCACCGCTGCCGCCATGTATGTGGCTGCCCTGAACCTCTACGATCCGAGCCAGGCCGATGGCGACGCCACCGTGTTCCGCGCCGGTCTGACCAACAACAAGATCGACTAGTCCCATTCCTCGATTTTGTTGAGCCGGGGACAGTTTATGCCCCCGGCGCCTCCTGTTGACTTGGGGCCCGCGGTCGTTATCTCCCATGCTTCCTCAACGGTGGCGGGTCCTCGTCATGGTGCTCTGCATGTTCTAGCCACACGCGCATGCCGGAGCACATCTACTCACTGCGATCGTTTCATCTTTAGAAAGGACATTTCCATGGACGCTAAGTTTACCGAGCTCGTCGAGCAGCTGAACGGCCTCGATTTTAAGGGTATGTACGGCAGCGACTTCCTGCACACCTGGGACAAGACCACCGATGAGCTCAAGGCTCTCTACATCGTCGCCGACGCCCTGCGCGAGCTGCGCGAGAACAACGTCTCGTCCAAGATCTTCGACTCGGGTCTGGCTGTCTCCCTGTTCCGCGACAACTCCACCCGTACGCGTTTCTCCTTCTCTAAGGCCGCCAACCTGCTCGGCCTTGAGCTGCAGGACCTGGACGAGAAGAAGTCCCAGATCGCTCACGGCGAGACCGTCCGCGAGACCGCTACCATGATCTCCTTCATGGCCGACGTCATCGGCATCCGCGACGACATGTACATCGGCAAGGGCGACGCCTACATGGCCGAGGTCTCCGAGTCCGTTCAGCAGGCCTACGAGGACGGCGTTCTGGATCATCGTCCCACGCTCATCTCCCTGCAGTCCGATTCCGATCACCCCACGCAGTCCTCTGCCGACATGCTCTACCTCATCAACGAGTTTGGCGGCCTTGAGAACCTCAAGGGCAAGAAGGTTGCCGTTACCTGGGCCTATTCGCCCTCTTACGGCAAGCCGCTGTCCTGCCCGCAGTCGCTGATCAGCCTGCTGCCCCGTTTTGGCATGGACGTCACCCTGGCTCACCCCGAGGGCTACGACCTCATGCCCGAGGTCGTCGAGCGCGCCAAGGGCTATGCCGCCGAGTCCGGCACCACCTTTAAGCAGGTCAACACCATGGCCGAGGCCTTCGAGGGCGCCGACATCGTGATCCCCAAGAGCTGGGCTCCGTTTGCCGCCATGGAGAAGCGTACCAATCTGTACGCCGAGGGCGACGACGCCGGCATCGCTGCGCTCGAGAAGGAGCTGCTCGCCCAGAACGCCACCCATCAGGATTGGTGCTCCACGACCGAGCTCATGGAGAAGACTGCCAACGGCCAGGACACCATCTTTATGCACCCGCTGCCCGCCGACATCTCCGGTGTCTCCTGCGAGCACGGCGAGGTCAACGCCGACGTCTTCGACATGCACCGCGTGGGCATGTACAAGGAGGCCAGCTACAAGCCGTACGCCATCGCAGCCATGATGTTCCTGCAGAAGGTTGCCGATCCCGCCGCTACCCTCAAGGCCCTCGACGAGCGCAACACCGCCCGTTGGCTCCAGGCCTAAAGCCGGGTTGAGGTAAGCCATGTAAAGGGGGCGCTCTGCCAACCGGCGGGGTGCCCCTTTTTTGTATCGCGGGCGTGCGGGATAAGCGCTTTCGATGTGGGTGCCCGCGGCGCGAGTTATGGGTACGATGGTTTCAGGGGAGGTATCACCATGAAACTTGGTTGCGTCATTATGGCTTCGGGCGAGGGCAAGCGGTTTGGCTCTAACAAGATGCTTGCCGATATCTATGGCGAGCCGCTGATTGCCCGGACCATCGATTCGGTTCCCCGGGGCTTTGACGTCGTGGTTTCGACGCGTTGGCCCGAGGTCGCCCAGATTTGCGAGGACAAGCATTGCCCGTGCGTGCTGCACGATGGCGGGCTGCGCAGCGAAAGCGTCCGTGCGGGCCTTTCGTGGGGAGTCGAACGCAACTGGAAAGGTTGCCTCTTTTTGCCGGGCGACCAGCCGCTCGTGAGTTCGGATTCTTTTGATGCCATGGTTCGCGCATTTGACGAGCGTGGCCGCAAGCATCCGGTGCGTCTTGCGTGCAACGGTGAGCCTTCGAGCCCGGTGCTCTTTCCGGCGGAACTGTTCGATGCACTTATGTGTCTTGAGGGCAAGGACGGCGGCGGTTCGATCCTCAAGGACCGTACCGACGTGGTGCTGGTCGAGGCGCGTGCCTACGAGCTGTGGGACGTCGATACCGTCAAGGGACAGCGCTGCATAACAGAGCATATTGCCGCCTGCTCGTATTTTGATCGCGTGGCCAACTGCATCAATCAATAAGGAGCAATTATGATCATCGTCAAAAACGGCGCGCTCGTGACGCCCCAGGGGCTTCGCCGCGCCGACCTTGCCATGGAGGGCGACAAGATCGTGCGGATTGCCGCGGCGATTGAGCCGGGCGAGGACGATACCGTCCAGGACGCCACGGACTGTTGGGTGTTCCCGGGCTTTATCGATGGGCACACGCACATGCAGTGCTGGACCGGCATGGATTGGACAGCCGATAGCTTTGAGACCGGCACGCGCGCGGCTGCCTGCGGTGGCACCACGACCATCGTGGACTACGCGACGGCTGATCGCGGCGTGACCATGCCCGATGCCCTTGCCGAGTGGCACCACCGCGCCGACGGCACCTGCACGGCAAACTACGCTTTTCATATGGCACTCGCCGAGTGGAATGAGCGCAACCGCGCCGATCTCGCGGCTATGCGCGAGGCGGGCGTTTCGTCGTTTAAGACCTACTTTGCCTACGACCACCTGCGCTTGGACGATGCCGAGACGCTCGAGGTGCTCGAGGAGCTCAAGCGTATTGGCGGCATACTGTGCGTGCATTGCGAGAACGGTACGCTGGTGAATGAGCTGCAGAAGCGCGTGTACGAGCAGGGGATTCATGGGCCCGAGGGGCATGCGCTCAGCCGCCCGGACGTGTGTGAGGCCGAAGCCGTGAGCCGCCTGCTGTATCTGGCGCACCTGGCCGGCGACGCCCCAGTCAACGTGGTGCACCTTTCGACCAAGTTGGGGCTCGAGGCCATTCGTGCGGCCAGGGCGCGCGGGCAGAAGAACATCTATGTCGAGACCTGCCCCCAGTATCTGATGCTCGACGACACCTGCTATCTGGAGCAGGGCGAGGACGGCTTTGCGGGCGCCAAGTACGTGATGAGCCCGCCGCTGCGCCATGCGGGTGACCGTGCAGCCCTGCGCGAGGCGCTTGTGGCCGGCGAGATCGATACGATTGCGACCGACCACTGCAGCTTTAACCTGCATGGGCAAAAGGACCGTGGGCGCGACGACTTCCGCGCGATTCCCAACGGCGGGCCCGGTGTGGAGCATCGTCCCGTCGCGATTGCCACGAGCTTTGAAGGGCAACTGGGCCCCGAGGATCTGTGCCGCTTGATGAGCGAGAACCCGGCGCGCGTCTTTGGCATGTATCCGCGCAAGGGCTGTCTTGCCGAGGGCTCCGACGCCGACGTGTGCGTGTGGGATCCCCAGGCGCGCTGGACCATTCGCGCGGCGACGCAGCATCAGGCCGTGGACTACACGCCGCTCGAGGGTTTTGAGGCACATGGTCGCGCCAAAGCCGTGTTTGTGAACGGCGTGCTGGCGGCACGCGACGGCGAGCCCACCGGAGCCCAGCCCGGTCGCTACGTGCCTCGCTAGCAGGGGGGCCGGCTACTTGAGGCTGGTGGCGACGATGGGGCGGTCGAGAGCTGCTTCGAAGCGGTCGGCCATCGTGGGATCGCTGAGCGTGTCGACTTGGTTGAGCATGACGCGTGCGGTGCTGAGTCCCAGCGCCTGCATCTCGGCATTGAGCACCTGGGCGACGCGCTCGGGCGTGGCGATGTCGGTGAGCTCGCAGCCGCAACGCACGCAAAAGAGCTCGGGGCGGTGGACGGCTTCGTTGATGGGCTTGTCGAACCCCGAGGCGCCGACGATCCAGACGATGTTGGCGGTGCCAGAGGGGATCACCGGCTCCCAAGCGGCATGCGCCTTGAGCGGGAGTCGCTTGCTACCGTCTGCCTCGGCCAGGACGTAGTCAAAGCGCTGCGCCAGCTGGTCGAGCGGCTCGGCAGGGGCGGAGAGCTTGCCCGTCTGGGAGTCCAAGACACCTGTCTGGCAGATGCTTCCCCGCACAAGCCCCGCGCAGGCCTCGCAGGTGCAGCCTGGGGCGTGTTGGGCACCTGGCTTCCAGGCCGCGGCGTCCAGGCGACGGCTCGACCCGTCCCATGGCACGCCGGCGACGGGGAACATGCGCGTGGTGGTGCAGAGGAGCACGCGGCCGCCAGCGCGCATAAGCTCAAGGCCGAGCGTCTTTAGCAAGGTCGACTTGCCACCGCTGCCGATAATCGCGGTAATGCCCGGCTCGATCTTGAACGCCGAGGCAAGATTGCCGCTAACCGTTTCCATCTGTTCACCGCCGTATAATACTGTGATAATAAATAATCATCAGAGTAGCGGTCGAACCGCTTTTGCTCTGCTCAAACCGTAGCACAGGGAGGTGCCCCGGGAATGCTCGTTTATGTTCGCGGCGCCGGCGATATCGCCACGGGCGTCGCCGCTCGCTTGGTGCGCGCCGGCGTGTCGGTTGCCATGGCCGATATCGCGGTTCCCACGTGCATCCGTCGCACAATCAGTTTTTGCGAGGCCATTCGCCTGGGCGAGGTCGAGGTCGAGGGCATTCGCGCCCGCTTGGCGCAGACGCCGGCAGAGGCGCTCGAGATTACCGAGGCGGGGGATGTTGCCGTGGTGGTGGACCCCCGGGCACAGATGCTCGACGAACTGAAGCCCGCGGCTGTGGTCGACGCGATTCTGGCCAAGCGTAACTTGGGCACCACGCGCGACATGGCGCCTGCCGTTATTGCCGTGGGGCCGGGATTTACTGCGCCGGTCGATTGCGACGCCGTGGTCGAGACCGTGCGCGGGCATTTTTTGGGCCGCGTGATTACCCAGGGCTCACCCCAGCCCAACACGGGCGTGCCGGGCATTATCGCCGGCTATGGCAGGGAGCGCGTTATCCACAGCCCCGCCGCCGGCGTGTTTCGGTCCGACCACGCAATCGGCGACATCGTGAGCGCCGGAGACGTGATTGGCTACGCGGGCGATACGCCCATGGTCACGCAGATCGATGGCTGTCTGCGCGGGCTTTTGGCGAACGGCGTGCAGGTGACCGAGGGCTTTAAATGTGCCGACGTCGACCCGCGCGGCGATGCCAGCTATATCAACTATATTTCGGACAAGGCGACGTCGGTCGGCGGCGGCGTGCTCGAGGCACTCGCTATGCTCACCGGTGTATTCCAAGGATAGGAAATTGCAATGGAAAAGCTCGATGTGGTGAATGCTGCGCTTGCCGCCCTGCGTGCTGGCGAGACGTGCGAGCTCGTGGTAGTTGCCGGCACGGCGGGGTCATCGCCGCGCGGCGTGGGCGCCTGGATGGCCGTCTTTGCCGATGGCAGCCAAGCGGGCACTATCGGCGGCGGCAAGATCGAGCTCTTTGCGCTGGGCGAGGCGCGCGAGCTGCTGGCCGCAGGGCAATCGCGCCTGGTCCGCTACACCATGGGCGGCGAGAGCTCCGATACCGGCATGATCTGCGGCGGAGCCATCTGCCTGTGCTACCTGCATCTGGATGTATCGCAGGTGCCGTTGTTCCAGTCGGTTGCCGACGTCTTGGCGTATCGACGCATCGGCGACTTCGTCATCGACTTTGAACCGTTTGTCATCCAGGCCCTCGAAGGCGACGTGGCCGAGTACCATGGCGAGGAATCGCGCCGCACCATTGTGGGCTGCCCCGGGCTTTCGCTGGTGGAGGAGGGGAGTAACGTCACCAACACTAACGCCGCCTCCGAGATTCCTCCCGCGCACATCGAGACGCTCTGCCCCGAGGGCCTGACCTACATCTTTGGCTGCGGACACGTGGGCGCCGCGACGGCGCGCGTGCTCACGGCGGCGGGCTTTGCCGTCGTGGCCTGCGATGACCGCCCCGGCACGTTGACGCCCGAATGGGTGCCCGGTGTCTACGATCGTCGCCTGGTCGATTACAAGAACCTGAGCGAGCTGTGCCCCATCGGCCCGCGCGACCTGGTGGTCGTCGCCACGGCGGGTCACAAGTCCGATATCGACGTGGTGATTCAGGCCATGCGCGCCAAGCCTGCCTACCTGGGCTGTCTGGGCTCGCGCCGCAAGACGGCCTTTGTGCGTGCCCGCCTGGAGCAGGAAGGCTTTACGCAGGACCAGATCGGCGAGCTGCACCTTCCGATCGGCGTTGCCATCGAGGCCGAGGACCCCGAGGAGATCGCCATCTCCATCGCCGCCGAGATGATCCACCTGCGCCGCACCAAGCTCGTCCCCCGCAAGCGCTAATCGCATCCCCACCAATAAGTTGCGGTGAAATACGGATTGTTTAAGCCTGTTAGGCCGCCCAACAGTCCCTATTTCACCGCAACTGCTTGTTGGGACCCATTTGTGCGGGGGAGTTGTGGAGTTGTGCAGGCAGACGAGGTTTTTCTGGAAATACGCACCCAATGCGCGTATAGTACCGATTGTTTTGTCGGCTCCTGCTGCGTCGAGTCCAAACCGCGAAATGCCATGAGCGGCGCGGATGCAGTCAGGAGGCACGAGGACAACCCATCGTGGCCACGCCCCGTGCTTAAAACCCCAAGAAGGAGTGAACAATGGCAGAAGAGAAGTATGTGCCGCGTCTGAAGACCAAGTACAACAACGAGGTCAAGCAGCAGCTTCAGGACAAGTTCCAGTACGAGAACGTCATGATGATCCCCAAGTTTGAGAAGATCGTCGTGAACATGGGTGTCGGCGAGGCCGCTACCGATTCCAAGGCCATCGACGGTGCCGTGCGCGACCTGCGCGCCATCACCGGCCAGCAGCCGATGATCACCCGTGCCCGCAAGTCCATCGCTACCTTCCGCCTGCGCGCTGGTATGCCGATCGGCTGCAAGGTTACCCTGCGTGGCGACCGTATGTGGGAGTTCTTCGATCGTCTGACCTCCGTCGCGATCCCCCGTATCCGCGACTTCCGCGGCATCTCCGCCAAGAGCTTCGACGGCCGTGGTAACTTCTCCATGGGCGTCACCGAGCAGCTCATCTTCCCCGAGATCGACTTCGACTCCGTCGATCACCAGCGCGGTATGGACATCACTTTCGTGACCACCGCCAATACCGATGAGGAGGCCAAGGCCCTTCTGGACGCCTTCGGTTTCCCGTTCAAGAAATAGGTTCACCTGCCCTATAAGCGCCGTTCCCACAAGGGGGCGGCGCTTGGGGCGAACAATACTCTATGTGAGGAGGATATAAGTGGCTAAGACATCGATGATCGTCAAGTGCAATCGCAAGCAGAAGTTCTCTACTCGTGAGTACACGCGCTGCCAGCGCTGCGGCCGTCCGCACTCTGTGTACCGCAAGTTCGGCCTGTGCCGTGTCTGCTTCCGCGAGCTTGCACTCAAGGGCGAGCTTCCCGGCGTTAAGAAGGCCAGCTGGTAAGTCACTACCAGCGTTTCAAGCATCAGTTTGGAACAGGGAAAACGCGCTAAAAAGGCTTTGCCGTTAAGGGCGGCGAAGAACCAAGAGCACGTGTTCATCAAGAACGAAGGAGAATCTGTATGAACCTTACAGACCCGATCGCAGATATGCTTACGCGCATCCGTAACGCTAACTCTGTGAACAAGGCCACGGTCTCCATGCCGAGCAGCAAGAAGCTCGTCGAGATCGCTCGTGTTCTGCACGAGGAGGGCTACATCGAGGGCTACGATGTCGAGGACACCGTTCCCCAGAAGACTCTGCACATCACGCTTAAGTATGGTCCCAAGAAGGCTAAGGTCATCAACGGCATCCGCCGCATTTCCAAGCCGGGCCTGCGTAAGTACACCGGCGTTGCCGACATGCCCCGCGTCCGCGGTGGCCTTGGTACCGCCATTATTTCCACCAGCCATGGCGTCATGACCGACCGCGATGCTCGCAAGCACAACGTCGGCGGCGAGATCATCGCTTACGTCTGGTAATTCGCTCGGTAGGTAGAAGGAAAGGAGATCACCGTGTCTCGTATCGGTAATAAGCCTGTCCAGATTCCCGCCGGAGTCGAAGTGGCAGTCAACGGCAACAACGTTGTCGTCAAGGGCCCCAAGGGCCAGCTCGAGCTCGATGTCTTTGAGAAGCTCGCTATCAACGTCGAGGACAACGTCCTCACCGTTTCCCGTCCCGACGACGAGCGTGAGACCCGTGCCCGCCACGGCCTCACCCGCGCCCTCATCCACAACATGGTTGTTGGCGTTTCCGAGGGCTTCGAGAAGAAGCTCGAGCTCGCCGGCGTCGGTTACCGCGTGCAGCAGAAGGGCAAGAACCTCGAGTTCTCCCTGGGCTTCTCGCACCCCGTGATCGTCGAGGCTCCCGAGGGCATCACCTTCGAGGTTCCCGACAACACCCACGTGAACGTCAAGGGTATCAACAAGCAGCAGGTCGGTCAGATCGCCGCTGAGATCCGCGGCCATCGTCCTCCCGAGCCTTACAAGGGCAAGGGTATCCACTACGTTGGCGAGCACATCCGCCGCAAGCTGGGTAAGGCCGCCAAGTAGTCGTAACCGACTCACTCGCATAAGACCAGCACCCCGTCAGGTGCTGGCAAGATCAACCTTTTTAGGAGTTTACGTATGAACAAGCATAAGGCGAAGCTGGAAGGCCTCAAGCGTCGTCAGCGTCGTGTTCGCGGCAAGGTCTCGGGTACCTCCGAGCGTCCGCGTCTTCGCGTGACCCGTACTAACGCCAACATCTATGCCCAGATCATCGACGACAGCAAGGGCTCCAGCCTGACGCTCGTCTCTGCCTCGACCCTCGAGGCCGAGTTCAAGGACACCCACACCTCGAACAAGGAGGCTGCGGAGAAGGTCGGTCAGCTCGTTGGCAAGCGCGCCATCGAGGCCGGCATCACCAAGGTCGCCTTCGATCGCGGTGGCCGTATCTACCATGGCCGCGTCAAGGCCCTCGCCGACGGTGCTCGTGCCGCCGGTCTCGAGTTCTAGGAGGTATGTAGCACATGGCTCGTAATCAGAAGCAGCAGCGCGAGGCCTCCGAGTTCGAGGAGCGCGTCGTTTACATCAACCGCGTGTCGAAGACCGTCAAGGGCGGTCGTCGCATGAGCCTCGTCGCTCTCGTCGTCGTTGGCGACGGCAAGGGCAACGTCGGCGTTGGCATGGGCAAGTCCGCTGAGGTGCCCATGGCCATCTCCAAGGCGTCTCTCGATGCCAAGAAGAATATGTTCCACGTGCCGGTGACCGATCAGGGCACCATTCCGCACGAGGTTCTCGGTCACTTTGGTGCCGGCCGCATCATCATCAAGCCCGCTGTCGAGGGTACCGGCGTTATCGCCGGCGGCGCTGTGCGTCCCCTCTTCGAGCTTGCTGGCATCAAGAACGTCCTGTCCAAGTCCCTCGGTACCGACAACGGCCTCAACATCATCAAGGCTGCCGTCGAGGGCCTCAAGGAGCTCTCCAGCCCTGAGGACGTCGCGGCTCGCCGTGGCCTGACGGTCTCCGAGATGTTCGTCGGTAAGGAGAACTAAGCATGGCTGACACCATCAAGATCAAGCAGGTCCGCAGCACCAACGGTTGCAAGCAGGACCAGGTCCGTACTGTCCGTGCCCTCGGTCTCCACAGGATCCGCGAGGTTCGCGAGATTGCTGACAACGAGTCCGTCCGCGGCATGATCTTCAAGGTCAAGCACCTTGTCGAGATTGTAGAGGAGTAGCAAATGCAGCTTCACGATCTTACTCCCGCGCCCGGTTCCACCAAGAACCGCAAGCGCGTCGGCCGTGGCAATTCTTCGGGTCACGGCACCACTTCTGGCCGTGGTCAGAAGGGCCAGGGTTCCCGCTCTGGCGGCACCAAGGGTGCCGGCTTCGAGGGTGGCCAGACTCCGCTGGCTATGCGCCTGCCCAAGCTTCCGGGCTTCCGTAACCCCCGTCGTATCGAGTACACCGCTGTTAACGTTGAGCGTCTCGAGCGTAAGTTCGAGGACGGCGCTGTGATCGACGGTGCCGCTCTTAAGGCCGCTCGCATCACCAAGAGCGAGTTCGAGCCCGTCAAGGTGCTCGGCAATGGTGAGCTCACCAAGAAGTTCACGGTCAAGGTCGACAAGGTCAGCGCTTCTGCGCAGGCCAAGATCGAGGCCGCCGGCGGAAAGGTCGAGCTGCCGTGCTAAATGGTCTTAAGAATGCTTTCCGCATCAAAGAATTGCGCGAAAAGATTCTTTTTACCATAGCTATGCTCGTCGTGTACCGCATTGGTGCGCACGTTCCTGTGCCCGGCATTCCCTTCCAGGGGATGCTGGGCCTTTTCTCGACCGATAACAATTCGGTCGCCGCAGGTGCTATGGCCCTCCTGAATCTTTTCTCTGGCGGCGCGTTGAGCTATGTGTCGGTGTTTTCGCTGGGCATCATGCCTTACATCACCAGCTCGATCATCCTCCAGATGCTCCAGGCCGTCGTGCCTTCCCTGCATGAGCTTGCCCGCGAGGGCGAGGTCGGTCAGACCAAGATTACGCAGTATTCGCGTTACCTCACCCTGGCTCTGGCAATCCTCAACTCCGTGGGTTACCTCTTCCTCTTTAAGAGCTTCGGCATCAGCTTCAATGGCGCCGGCGCTCCCGAGATCATCTTCGACCTCATGATCGTCGGTACGCTCACCGCGGGCGCCATGCTGATCATGTGGATTGGTGAGCTCATCACCCAGCGCGGTATCGGCAATGGCATGTCGCTGATCATCTTCGCGAACATCATGGCCGGTCTGCCGCAGGCTATCTTCTCCAGCACCGAGGGCAATGCCGGTGGCATCATCACCATGGTGATCATCTGCGCCATCATCCTGCTGGTTATCCCGCTGATTGTTTTCCTTGAGCGCGGCCAGCGCCGCATCCCGGTCTCCTACGCTAAGCGCGTCGTGGGCCGTCGCATGATGGGTGGCCAGACCACCTACCTGCCCATCAAGGTCAACACCGCGGGTGTCGTGCCGATCATCTTCGCTTCGGCGCTGCTGTACTTCCCGGCTCAGATTGCCGTGTTTTTCCCCGGCATCGGCTGGATTCAGGCAGTTGCCTCCGCGCTTTCGACCGGTTGGCTCAACTGGGTGCTTAACGTTGTCCTCATCGTGTTCTTCGCGTACTTCTACACCTCCATGGTGTTCAACCCCGATGACACGGCCGATAACCTTAAGAAGCAGGGCGGCTTTATTCCGGGCGTGCGTCCGGGTAGGGCTACCGCGGCCTACATCAAGAACGCGCTCAACAAGATCACGCTTCCCAGCGCTGTCTTTTTGGCGCTCATCGCCATCGTGCCTTCGATCATCTTCTCCTTCACGGGTAACCATCTGATCCAGGCATTTGGCGGCACGTCCATCCTCATCATGGTCGGCGTCGTGCTCGACACGGTCGATAAGCTCGAAGGCCAGATCAAGATGTATGATTACGATGGATTCTTTAAATAGGCTAGAGGAGGATTGCTCATGAACCTCGTATTGCTCGGAGCTCCGGGTGCCGGTAAGGGCACCGTCGCACAGGAGCTCGTCGCCGAGTTTGGCGTCGCCCACATTTCCACGGGCGACCTGCTGCGTGCTGCCGTCAAGGGTGGCACCGAGCTTGGTATTCAGGCTAAGAAGTACATGGACGCTGGCGAGCTCGTTCCCGACCAGCTCGTGATCGACCTTGTCAAGGAGCGCCTTGCCGCCGATGACGCCCAGCAGGGCTTCATCCTCGACGGCTTCCCGCGCAACACCGCCCAGGCTGTGACGCTCGATTCCGAGCTCTCCGCCATGGGTCGCGAGATCGACTGCGCCCTTCTGGTCGATGTGGCCCCCGAGGTCATTATCGATCGTCTGTCTTCGCGTCGCACCTGCCGCGCATGCGGTTACACCGGCACCGCTGCCGATGCTACCTGCCCCAAGTGTGGCGGCGAGATGTATCAGCGCGACGACGACAAGCCCGAGACCATCAAGAACCGTCTCGACGTCTACGAGAAGTCCACGAGCCCGCTCGTCGACTACTATCGTGGCCAGGGTCTGCTCAAGTCGGTCAACGGTGACCAGGCTCGCGAGACCGTGTACGGGGATGTCAAAGAGGCTCTCGGTCTATGATCAAGATTAAGTCTGCAACGCAAATCGAGCAGATGAAGAAGGCAGGAGCGCTATCTAAGATGGCGCTCCGCCACGTTGGAGCCATGGTGCGCCCCGGCGTTTCCACCTTTGAGCTCGATCAGCTCGCGGAGCAGATTATCCGCATGCATGGCGGCACCCCGGCCTTTAAGGGTTACGGCGGGTTCCCGGGGACCATTTGCGCATCGATCAACGATGCCGTGGTCCACGGTATTCCCAACCCCGACATGATCCTGCGCGATGGCGATATCATCTCCATCGATACGGGAGCCGTTGTCGACGGTTGGGTCGGCGATAATGCTTGGACGTTTTTCGTCGGCACCCCCACGCCCGAAGCCAAGGCTTTGTGCGAGGTCACGCGCGATTGCCTTAAGGCTGCCATCGAGCAGGCTGTTCCCGGTAACCATATCGGGGACGTTGGTTATGCCGTTCAGTCCCTCGCCGAGTCTCACGGTTACGGTGTGCTTCGTGATTATGTAGGCCATGGCATTGGCCGCGTGATGCACGAGGACCCCAACGTTCCTAACTATGGAAAGAAGGGGAGGGGCGTTCGCCTCCAGGCCGGCATGGTCATTGCCATCGAGCCGATGGTTACGATGGGTTCCAACCATGTGAGCACGGGCTCCGACGGTTGGATTGTTACGACCAACGATCACCTGCCCGCCGCGCACTACGAGAACACCGTCGCCATTACCAATGACGGTCCGGTGATTCTCACCACGGATGCCCAAGGTGCTTGGTGCTCCCTCCAAGGCGGAGAAATGTAACAAGTTCCATTTAGTTGTGGAGCCATTACGAAGTTATTACGATGTGTGCATACGTGTTGTAGAATACTCAATCGCTGTCGTTTTCTAGAGAAAGATGATTGCTTGTGAAGAAGGAAGACGCAATTGAGCTCGAGGGTACGGTAAAGGAACCGTTGCCCAACGCCATGTTTAAGGTCGAGCTCGAGAACGGTCATTCGGTTCTGTGCAACATTTCTGGCAAGATCCGAATGAATTACATCCGTATTCTCCCCGGTGACAGGGTTGTCGTGGAGCTTTCCCCGTACGACCTGACCCGCGGCCGCATCACCTATCGCTACAAATAGCGGCACGCATACACGCACTCCATTTCCGACTGCAGGCTTAGCTCAACCTACGGTCGGATTGTGTGTGAAGACCAGCCATAGTTTTAAACGCCTGCGGCTGGGCGAGTAGATAGTAGGGAAGTAGTTTGAGCGCTACCGAAAGGAAGAACGATGAAGGTACGTCCTTCGGTCAAGAAGATGTGCGATAAGTGCAAAATCATTAGGCGCCATGGCAAGGTCCTCGTCATTTGCGAGAACCCCCGTCATAAGCAGCGTCAGGGTTAAGAGAGGAGACTACGTTGGCCCGTATTAATGGTGTCGACCTCCCGCGTGAGAAGCGCGTTGAGATCGGTCTGACCTACATTTACGGCATCGGCCGCACCACTGCGACGAAGATTTGCGTCGAGTGCAACGTTAACGTGGATACGCGCGTTAAGGACCTCACCGAGGATGAGGTTAACGCCATCCGCGATTATATCGATAAGAACCAGATCATGGTTGAGGGCGACCTCCGCCGTGAGCGCAACCAGAACGTCAAGCGCCTTATGGACATCGGCTGCAACCGCGGCCTTCGTCACCGCAAGGGCCTCCCGGTCCGCGGCCAGCGCACCCACACTAACGCTCGTACCCGCAAGGGCCCGAAGCGTCAGATCGGTGCTAAGAAGAAGAAATAAGGAGCGCTAGATAGATGGCTACTGCTAAGAAGAACGTTCGCGCTGCCCGTCTGAAGCGCGCGGACCGTAAGAACATTTCCGTGGGCCAGGCTCACATTCGTTCTACGTTCAACAACACGATCGTTTCGATCACCGATCCCCAGGGCAACGTCATTTCCTGGAAGTCGGCTGGCCAGGTGGGCTTCAAGGGCTCCCGTAAGTCCACGCCGTTCGCTGCCCAGATGGCTGCCGAGGCTGCTGCCAAGCAGGCCATGGAGCACGGTATGAAGAAGGTTTCCGTCTTCGTCAAGGGCCCCGGCTCCGGTCGTGAGACCGCCATCCGCTCCCTCCAGGCTGCTGGCCTCGAGGTCTCGAGCATCCAGGACAAGACCCCCATTCCGCACAACGGCTGCCGCCCCAAGAAGCGTCGCCGCGTGTAACTGAAAGGATCGTATCAATATGGCAATCGACAGGACTCCTGTTCTTAAGCGCTGCCGTCAGCTCGGGATCGATCCCGCTGAGCTCGGTTACAGCAGCAAGAAGGAATCTATCCGTCAGCCCAAGCGCCGTCGCAAGGAATCTGAGTACGGCATGCAGCTGCGCGAGAAGCAGAAGGTCAAGTTCATCTATGGCGTTCTGGAGAAGCAGTTCCACGGCTACTTCAACAAGGCCCGTAAGATGAACGGCGTCACCGGTGAGAACCTCATGATCATTCTTGAGTCTCGCCTCGACAACGTCGTCTTCCGTCTTGGCTTCGCCCGCACCCGCAAAGAGGCTCGTCAGTCCGTCCGTCACGGTCACTTCACCGTGAACGGCAAGCGCGTGGACATCCCGTCCTACCGCGTCAAGGCCGGCGACGTCGTCGCTGTCGGCGAGAAGTTCCGTGACCTCCTCCCCATCAAGGAGGCCCTGATTTCCTCCGAGCGCTTTGAGGTCCCTGGCTGGCTCGAGGTCGATATCGAGAAGCTGTCTGGTAACGTGCTCGCTCTGCCGACGCGTGAGCAGATCAGCGGTGATATCAACGAGCAGCTCATCGTCGAGCTCTACTCTAAGTAGTCCATCCGGGCTGCTGAGGCTGGAGGTAATACATGTCAGAATTCATTAGGCCTCAGGTTCAGGTCGAAGAGATCAACGAGACGTCTGCTCGTGTCTCCGTCGAGCCGCTCGAGCGTGGTTACGGCGATACGCTGGGTAACTCCCTTCGTCGCGTTCTTCTGTCCTCGCTCGAGGGTGCCGCCGTCGAGGCTATTCAGATCGATGGTGCGCAGCACGAGTTCATGACCATCCCTAACATGGTCGAGGATGTCACCGACATCGTCCTGAATGTCAAGGGTCTTGTCTTCAGGGCTCTCGGCACGACCGACGAGGCGACCGCCACCATCTCGGTTGACGGCCCCTGCGAGGTCACCGGTGCGGACTTCTTTATTCCGTCCGAGTTTGAGCTGGTCAACCCCGAGCAGCACATTGCTACGCTCACCGAGGGTGGCCATCTCACCATGAGCATGCGCATCGGCTATGGCCGCGGCTATGTTTCTGGCGAGGCCAACAAGCGCGACAACGATCCCATCGGTGTGATCCACGTCGACTCGCTGTACTCGCCGGTTTCCCGTTGCGCCAAGCTCGTTGAGGCTTGCCGTGTCGGTCAGCACACCGACTACGACCGCCTTGTCCTCGAGATCGAGACCAACGGCTCCATCGCCCCGCGCGACGCCGTGGTCCAGGCTGCCAATATCATCAACCAGCATATGGCCGCCTTTATGAACCTTGCCGAGACCCCCGAGGTCGAGGAGGAGGCTTCGATCTTCGCTCCCGAGGTCACCAACGACAACGTCGAGCTGGACAAGCAGATCGAGGATCTGGACCTTTCCGTCCGTTCCTACAACTGCCTTAAGCGCGCCAGCATTCACTCGGTCCGTCAGCTCGTTGAGTTCTCGGAGAACGATCTGCTCAACATCCGTAACTTCGGTGTTAAGTCGATCGAGGAAGTGAAGGACAAGCTTGAGTCCATGGGCCTGAGCCTGAAGGCTTAATGCTTCGCATATTTGAGGAGAAACTAGACCATGCGTCACAACGTTAAGAAGGGCCTGAAGCTCGGCACCGATGCGAGCCACACCAAGGCCATGAAGAAGAGCCTTGCTAAGGCCCTCTTCGAGAACGACCGCATCAAGACCACCGAGACCCGCGCTAAGGCGCTGCGTTCGGTCGTCGATCCGATCATCACCTGGGCCAAGAAGGGCGACCTGCACTCTCGTCGTCTGGCTATCGCCAAGCTCGGCGATAAGCAGCTCGTTGCCGAGATCTTCGACAAGGCTGCTCAGGGCATGTGGCAGGACCGCAACGGCGGTTACACCCGCATCATGAAGCTCGGTAACCGCAAGGGCGACAACGCTCCCATCGTTATCATGGAGCTCGTCACCGAGCCTTGCACGCCTAAGGCCAAGAAGGCTGCTCCGGCCTCCAAGAAGGCCGCTGCTCCCAAGAAGGTCGAGGCTGCCGAGGAGGCTCCTGCTGAGGAGACCGCTGAGTAGACATTCTGTCTGCATAGGCTATATTCGAGGGGTACGTTCGCGTACCCCTCTTTTTTTCGCGATACCGTTACTTGTTTGTTGGGAGCGCCCATGACTGCGCCGTCTGATTTCAATTCGATTTCCGAGCTTGACGCCACGCTCGTATTTCGCGTGGCCTATGATGGCTCGTCGTATAGCGGATTTGCCGAGCAGCCGGGACAGACGACGGTTGCGGGTGAGCTACGTCGAGCCATTGAGACGCTGCTTCGCCGCCCGATCGATCTGACGTGCGCAGGTCGTACCGATGCCGGCGTGCATGCCGTGGCTCAGTACATCAGCGTGCCCGTAACGGACGCTGAGCTCGCCCTTACGCGCCGTAGGTGGCTGCGGGCTATGGATGCCCTGCTGCCTAAAGATATCGCCATAAACGAGGTCTACAGGGCCCGTAAAGGCTTTTCTGCACGTTTTGACGCGCGTTCCCGTACGTATACGTACCGTATTGCCGATCGAGATGCGCGCCCCGTGCTGTCCCGCGGTGCCGTGTGGTGGCATCGCTATCCCTTGGATGTTGAGGCTATGTCTGCTGCCTGCCCTGCGCTTTTGGGCGAGCAGGACTTTAAAAGCTTTTGCAAGGTTGCCTCTGCCGTGGGCAAACCTACGCACCGCTGCGTAATGCGCGCCGAGTTTGGCCATGAGGTTGCGTTTGGCGAGGACATCCTGACGTTTACCATCGAGGGCAATGCGTTTCTGCATTCGATGGTCCGTACGATCGTGGGTACGCTTGTCGAGATTGGCATGCATCGCCGTGAACCCGAGTGGATGCGCGAGGTCATCGATGCTTGCGATCGTACCGCTGCGGGCCCCACGGCTCCTGCCTGCGGCCTTACGTTTATGGGCGTGGATTACGATCCCGCCGAGCTTGTCGTGCTCGACTAGGGGAGGGCTCGACGCGCCGTTTGTCGGCACCTGTCATCTGTGGGCTGCGCGTGTGCAACATCTGTTCTTGGCGTGCAGTGCAACCGGTGTCTCATTGCTTTTATTGCCGGGGTGTACCATGAACGACAGTTTGATTCATTGCTGTCGAGAGGACGGATAACTTGGTTCGACGTGGCTCGCATCCGCGACTTTCGGTGATCCTTGTGGTAGAAGGTTCGCCCAGCTATGCGATGCGTGCGCTCGAGAGTATCCAGAACCAAGACCTCTATGATTTGCAGATTGTCGTTGTCTGCCGCGATGCTGCGCCCGGTGTGCGCCATTCGCTTCAAGTTGCTGCCGACAGGGACATCCATATTGATTTGATTGACGTCGAGGATGCGAAGCGCGGCGCTTGTCTTCGTGCCGGTTTTGATGCCTCGCGCGGCTCTCAAATCATCGCCATGAACGCCGATGAGTGGTTTGCTCCGCAGTCCCTTTCCAAGATGGTCGATATCGCGTGCGATACTGCGGCAGACATTGTGCTCCCCTCGGTGTCGCTCGATCGATACGATGCGCATCGCGAGCGTCATTCGCGCGTCTTGGATGCTGCCTCTATTGCCATAGAAGACGAGTCTTCTATGGTGACTGGGCTGCCCCAGTTGATTTTGGGCGGCCTAGTCGCTCAGACCTCTGGCGTGATGTATAGCCGTCCGCTGTTTGAAGCATGCCTGTCGCGTGGCAAGGCGTACCGTACGGTTGAGTTTATGGCTTATGCGCTCTCGCAGGCACGATTCGTGTCCGGCTGCGGCGACGCTTGTTTCCACGCGGTGGCACCTAAGCTTACAGATGCCTTTGATCCCACCATGTATGCCAGGATATCCGATGACACTCGAGCGCTCGACGAGCTTGCGGACTCACTCTCGGAAGCAGATAGCGGTGGTCGGCTCAAGCTGGCAAGCCAAAAGTTCTACTTTGCCGGACTGGTCGCCTGCATCGAGAATTTGTGTCTGAGCCCGCATGGAGTGTCGTCAATCGAGCGTTCCGCCCGCATGCGTGATATGCTCGAGGCGCCTCGAACCCGTCAGATGGTCGCCGCGCTCAAGGATAACCATCGGGGACTCGGTCTGTTGTTTGGGCCTATTGCCAGCGCCAAGCCCGCGCGCTGCGTGATGTGTACGCATCTGGCAGCTTTTCTTAACCGGACGGGCGCAAAAACCGTCTAAACGGCTCATTATGAAACAAATTTACATAGAATTGTTTCGAAATGCGTTCTTATACACAAAAGCCTTCAAATAGCGTTAAACTATTCAATCACTGAATGATTGTCTCCGCCATCTTTTGGAGTGAGGGTTTGTATGGCTAAAAAACGCAATGGGCGCCAGGATGCCATTAGAGATATTGTGCGCAATAAGGACGTCCGTACGCAGCGCGTGCTGGTCGATGAGCTCCGTGCTATGGGCTTTGATTGCACGCAGGCGACTGTCTCTCGCGATATTGCCGACATGGGGCTGCGTAAGCTCCCCGAGGGTATCTATGTTCTGGCAGAGGACCTGCACCTGCAGCGTATGGTTTCCGAGCTCGTAACGGGCGTTCTGCGTACCGATAATCTGGTTATGATTAAGGCTCAACCTGGCACGGCTTCCGGCATCGCCGCCGCCGTTGATGCGGCAGAGTTGCCCGATGTGCTTGGCTCGCTTGCCGGCAACGATACGATTTTGGTTATTGCCCAGACGGCCGAGGACGGCGAGCGTCTTGAGGCGCTGATCAATAAGCTGAGCAATTCTCGCAAGTAGGCGTGCGGGTCGTGCGTTCGGCACTGTGTGCGCTGACATAGTGGCTTGTAAGGGGGCATCGACGTTGGTCGGTACCCCCTTTTGTTTGCCGGTATAAAGACCGCCCACCAGGTCGCTTTAAACTAAAAGGCCCCCGAGCAGTTTAATAAGCTGCTCGGGGGCCTTGTTGTTTATGGCCGGATGATTTCTAGCCGACCGTATCGTCAGGCGTGGGCGAGGGGTCGGGAGTGGGCGTGGGCGTAGGCGTGCCGCCATCGCCGCCGGTCGACCCACCAGTGGAGCCGCCCGTCGACCCACCAGTGGAGCCGCCCGTCGAGCCACCGGTCGTACCGGTGCCACCGGTGGTGTCGCCGCCCGTGGTCTCGGTGGTCGTGGTCGTCGTGGTGGTCGTTGTGGTGGTTTCCTCTTCGTCTTCGTTCTCGTTCTCGTCCTTGTCGTCGTTCTCCGTCTTCTTGGTGTTGTTGGTGCCGTAGAACTTCCAGGCGCTGTTGTTCTTATAGGTGGGCGCCGTTCCGGTCGCAAATTCCTCGCGCTCGGTACCGGTCAGAACGGTGTTCATAAACCGCTTAAAGACAGGCAGGTTGGTGCTGTCGCCCAGCAGGTCTGTGCCGTATTTTTGGATGGGGATCTCGCCCGCGGAATAGCCGGTCCACAGGGCGCACGCCAGCTGCGGGGTATAGCCGCAGAACCACAGGTTGGTGGTGTTGTCGGTGGTGCCCGTTTTGCCGGCATAGGGCTGGTTGACGCTCAGGGCACCGGCAGCACCCGTACCGCCGCCCTGCATGACGCCGGACAGAACATCGGTGACCGCGGCGGCCTCGCCCTCGGTAAGCACCTGTGAGGGATTGTCGGTGTGCTGGTACAGCACCGAACCGGTACGAGAGTCAATCTCGGTGATGGCGATCGGCTGGCGATAGTAGCCGCCGTTGGCAAACGTCGCGTAGGCGGCGGCCATCTCGAGCGGCGAGATCGAGCCGGTGCCGAGGGTCATGACGGGAACGTCCTCGATGTTGTCCTTGGCGGGATCGATGCCGAGCTTTTTGACGAGCGAGATGATCTTGCTGTTGCCGACGGCTTCCGCCACCTGGATGTAGCCGGTGTTGGAGGAGTATGCCGTCGCCTGCTTAAGCGTGATGTTGCCATAGCTATGGTTGGCGTAGTTTTGGACCTCGGTCGTGGTGCCCTTGGCCTTGAGCGGCGAGTTGCAGTTGAGGGTGACGTTGGGGTTCATGCCGTTTTGGATGGCAGTTGCCAGCGTAAAGGCCTTAAAGGTGGAGCCGACGGGACGCTTGGCCGTGGCATGGTTTACGTGGTTCTCGTCGGCGTTGTAGTCGTAGCCGCCCACCATGCACTTGATGTAGCCGGTCTTGGGGTCGACGACGACCATGCCCATGTCCAGGCCGTCGAGCGAGAGCGTGTCGAGCTGCTCTCGGACGGCATTCTCTGCCACCTGCTGCATCGTGGGGTCGATGGTGGTCTTGACGGTCAGGCCGCCCTTAAAGAGCACGTCGGTCGAGAACTCCTGCTCCAGCAGCTGCTTGACATAGGCGACAAAGTAGGGCTGCGAGTATACGTCGACGCCGCTGCCCGAAATCTCGGTCACGTTGAGGGTGATGGGCTCGGCCTGTGCGGCATCGTGCTCCTCCTGCGTAATGTGGCCCAGGCGCAACATGTTGTCGAGGACCTTGTTGCGACGGGACAGCGCCAGGTCGGGGTTGACCGTGGGGTCGTACTGCGAGGGCGAGTTGGGAAGGCCGATGAGCAGCGCGGCCTCGCTGAGGGTGAGGTCGGCGGCGCTCTTGGATAGGTAGGTCTCGGCGGCGGCCTCGATGCCGTAGGCGCCGTGGCCGTAGTAGATGGTGTTGAGGTACATCATGAGGATCTCGTCTTTGGAGTACATGTCCTCCATCTTGACGGCGATGTAGGCCTCGCGCACCTTACGCTCGATGGTCGAGTCGAACTGCTCCTCCTGCAGGATGGTGTTGCGCGCCAGCTGCTGGGTGATAGTCGAGGCGCCTTCGTGTCCGCCGCCGAGGGTTGCCACCGCAGCACGCGCGATACCCCACAGGTCGATGCCGCCGTGCTCGTAGAAGCGCTCGTCCTCGACGTCAACGGTGCCCTGCAGCACGTAGGGGGAGACCTCGTCCTTGGTGATGGACTTGCGGTTTTGCGTGTAGAAGCTTGCAATCTTGTTGCCGTTGCAGTCGACGATCTCGGTGGGCTCGCTCACCAGATACGCGTTGGCGTCGGTGTAGTCGGGCAGATCGGACAGCCAGCGGTTGACGTTGCCGACCATGCCGATGCCAAATGCCACGCCCGCGATAAGCAAAAAGCCCAAAAACGAGAGCAGGATTATGGGCAGAGCATGCGTCTTTGAACGGCTGCGTCCCTGTCGTTGGCGAGGACCCATATATTGACCTCCAGGTATGTCGTGCCGGACGGTGGATGTGCCGTCGGGGCAGGATGGACATAAGTTATTACACGATAAACCAAACGGGGCGCGCGGGGCCTCGTGTATGCTGGAAGACGGCATTTTTCAGAGTGAATGCATACCTTGGTAAGGAGTTTGTCGATGGCGATTCGGACGATGGGGCCGAGCGGACAATACGAGACTGGATTGGATGCTGCCGGCACGGCGCTGCCCGAGCTGCTGGCGCCGGCGGGCGGGCTCGACCAGATGCTTGCGGCCATCGCCGCGGGTGCCGATGCCATCTATGCGGGGTTGGGCGGCTTTAACGCCCGTGTGAGCGCCCATGGCTTTACGGATGACGAGTTTGCGCGCGGTTGTGCCGTGGCGCATGCCCATGGCGTGCGTGTGTACGTGACGCTCAACGTGTTCGTGTTTGACGATGAGTTGTCCGACGCGGTGGCGCTGGGAGCTCATGCACTGGAGCTGGGCGCCGATGCTCTGATTGTCGCCGATGCCGGGCTGGCCTGCGCGCTGCGCGCGGTGATTCCCGGGGTCGAGATTCACCTGTCCACGCAGGCGGGCGTTCATAGCGAAGGCGCCGTGCGGCTTGCCGCCGATGAGCTGGGGGTCGAGCGCGTGACGACGGCACGCGAGCTGACGGTCGACGAGATTGCGGCGCTATGTGCCACGGGCGTGCCCATCGAGGTATTCTGCCACGGTGCGATTTGCATCGGCTATTCGGGGGCGTGCGAGTTCTCGGCCCTGCGGCGTGGGCGCTCGGCGATGCGCGGCGACTGCACGCAGCCGTGCCGTCTGGCGTACGACCTGGTGGACGAGGCGGGGCAGAGCGTTGTCGCCGTCGAAGGGGATCGCCTGTTGTGCCCGCGCGACTATCTGGGTATTGCGCATCTGCCCGAGCTTGTAGATGCCGGCGTGGCGTCGCTCAAGATCGAGGGGCGCATGAAGAACCCCGATTACGTATTCAACGTGGTGCGGGTGTGGCGCCGGGCACTCGATATGCTGTGCGACGGCGCGTGGGACCCCGATGCCGTGGAAGAGCTTGAGCGCGAGCTGGGAAGGTCGTTTAACCGCGGGTTTACCGACGCGTATTTGCGAGGCCGCTCGGGTGCGGAGCTTATGAGTTTTGAACGCGCAATTAACCAGGGCGTGCGCGTGGGGCGTTTGGTCGCTGTGGGCCACGAAGAGGTGACCGTTGAGCTCGACGCCGCCGTGGCGGCGGGTGACACGCTCGAGATTCGGTTCTATCCGGGTGTCGACGCGCGTCCCGATGTGCCCAAGCGCTGGCCGCAGGTGCCCTGCCCGGTGGATGCAGCAGCGGGGAAGCGCATCGTCGTGCATTGCAAGCGTAAGGTGGACGCGGGCTGCGAGGTGTACCTGATTCGCAGCGCCGGCGTGTTGGATCAGACGGCGGCGGTGTTGGAGCGCATGCGGGCCGAGGCGGATGCGATTGCGCCCGTTGAGCGTGCCGTTGAAGTGCTGCCCTTTGAGGGCGTTGCGGTGGATGGCGGTGCATCGACGGAGTTGGTGGAGTGCGCGGTTCCCACTCGCATGGTTTTTGCTTGGCAGCTGATGGATGCCGACCCGCGCGGAGAACTCGATTTGTCCGACGCCGTTGTGGTGCTTGACGAGGTGTGCCGCGCAGGTGACACCGAGCGGACTCGGGCGCTTATGCAACGCGCCGGGCGCGTCGTCTGCCGCAATCTGGGACAGGTGGCGATGGCCCGCGAGCTGGGCGCGACGTTTGACGTGGCGGCGCCGGTGTTCTGCGCCAATCGGGCCACACTTGCTTGGCTGCGGGGCCTTGGCGCGGGGTGGGTATACTTGCCTGCCGAGTTGCTCAGCAATGATAGGGGGCGTATTGCCGAGCTGGCTGCTGAACCCGGCGTCCTTGGTCCCATCGACGCCGACCGTCCCGAGCTTATGGTGTGCGAGCACTGCCTGTTGACCGCCGAGGGCGTCTGCGCCACCGATGCGACGGGGCAGGTCCGTTGCCGCGACTGCTTGCGTCGTCGGCAGGTGCGCTATCTGGTCGAGCGTGACGGCGCACGTCTGCCAGTTGCCATCGACGCATGCGGCAGGACGAGGGTTTTCCTGTCGTAGGTGCCGCGTCGCGTCAGTTTGTTATCATATGAGAGTTTATGGACTTCCAGCACCGCCGTTTTCGGCGAGGGTGCTATAGCAAAAGGAGGATACCCAATGCTGTCTGTTGACGAGCAAATGCGTATCATCACCTCGGGCGCCGCGCAGATCGTTCCCGAGGCCGACCTTCGCAAGAAGCTTGAGAAGGGCGAGCCCCTCAATATCAAGCTCGGCGTCGATCCCACCAGCCCCGACCTGCACCTTGGCCATGCCGTGCCGCTGCGCAAGATGCGTCAGTTCCAGGACCTGGGCCACAACGTCACCCTCATCATCGGCAACGGTACCGCGCTGATTGGCGATCCCTCGGGCAAGAACTCCACTCGTCCGCAGCTTTCGCAGGAGCAGATCGAGGCCAATGCCGAGACCTACGTGAGCCAGGCCATGAAGATCCTGGATCCCGAGAAGACCACCATCGTGCACAACGGTGACTGGATCTTGTCGATGGATCTCGCCGGTCTGCTGCAGGTGTGCTCCAAGTTCACCGTCGCCCGTATTCTCGAGCGCGACGACTTTACCAAGCGCTACCAGTCTCAGACGCCGATCGCCCTGCATGAGTTCCTGTATCCCGTGATGCAGGCTTTCGACTCCGTGCAGATCAAGGCCGACGTGGAGATGGGCGGCACCGATCAGCTCTTCAACCTGCTCGCCGGCCGTGAGCTCATGGAGAAGATGGGCATGGAGCCCCAGATCGCGCTCACCATGCCGCTGCTCGAGGGCACTGATGGCGTCCGTAAGATGTCCAAGTCCTACGGTAACTACATCGGCCTGACCGACGCGCCCAAGGATATGTTCGGCAAGACCATGTCCATCCCCGACGAGATGATCGGCAAGTACTACCGCCTGGCCAGTTCGCTCACCCCGGCCGAGGTCGACAAGATTGACGCCGCCCTGGCTGACGGTTCCGCCGACCCCTACGAGCTCAAGCGCGCTCTGGGCCGCGACCTGTGCGACACCTACCACGGCGCCGGTGCCGGCGACGAGGCTCAGGCCGAGTTCGACCGCGTGTTCAAGGAGGGCCAGCTCGCCGACTTCCCCGAGAAGCATGTTGAGCTGACCGTCAACGACGAGGGCCAAATCTACCTCGCCGGCCTGCTCAAGGACTTGGGTCTTTCGGCGAGCGCCGGTCAGGCCCGCCGCGACATCGACGGCGGCGGTGTCAAGATTAACGGCAAGGCCGTGGCTCCCAAGAGCTACAACATCGACCCCAGCGCCCTCAAGCTGGGCGACACCCTCTCCGTAGGCAAGCGCAAGGGCTTTAAGTTGGTCTAGCAAGTAGGTCAACCTAACATGTGCAATAGGGCCGCAGCCGGGATTCCCGACTGCGGCCTTTTTGGATGATCCCTTGGGGACGGAGGAAAACGGATCACCGAGCCAGACCGACCCCCTCGGTGATCCGTTTTCCTCCGTCCCCAAGGGATCATTTGGCGGTGCCGTTAAGCGGAAGGGGTGTTATCGGCGGCCTCCTTTTGGGCATACAATGGCTATTGGTTTGCTGCGGTGAAGGCCTGTCCGCTCCGCAGCTTTTTTCTACGGTTAAAGGAGTATGTATGTCCGTTGAGGTCATGAGGTCTGTGATCGAGGCCGCCGAGGGTCGCGTGCCCGTCGACACGCTGTTTGCCAACGCGCAGATCGTCGATGTGTACGGCCAACGCGTAGCGCCCGGTAGTGTTGCCGTCAAGGACGGCGTGATCGTCGGTGTGCTCTACGATGGTCGCGACGATGCCGCCGGTACGTATGAGGCTACCGAGGTCATCGATTGCCAGGGCCGCTATCTTGCCCCCGGTTTTATTGACGGACACTTGCATATCGAGTCTTCGAACATCCGCCCTGCCGAGTATGCGCGCATGGCGGCGACGCGCGGTACCACTACTGCCATTGCCGACAGCCACGAGATTGCCAACGTGGCGGGGCTCGACGGCCTGCGCTTTATGATTGAGGACGGTCGTCGCGCTCCTATTTCCATCAAGTACATGATGCCCTCGTGCGTGCCCGCACTGCCCGACGAGCAGGCCGGTGCCGTCATCACCGCTGCCGATATGCAGGCGTTTTTTGCCGAATATCCGGGTGATGTCTTTGGTCTGGGCGAAATGATGAACCTGCCGGGCGTCTTTATGGCCGATCCCGAGACCTGTGCTCGTATCGACGCTGCCAACCAGACGCCGTCCAAACAGGTCGACGGTCATGCCCCGCTCGTTGCCGGCAAGGACCTCAACGCCTATGCCGCAGCAGGTATTATCGCTGACCATGAGTCGACGATTCCCGAGGAGGCATTCGACAAGCTGTCTCGCGGCATGTATGTGATGCTGCGCGAGGGTACGTGCAGCCATGACCTGGCCAACCTGTCGCCGATGCTGCTGGAGAATCCTGCCCGTGCCCGCCGTTGCTGCTTTGCGACCGACGACCGCGCTCCTTCCGATGCGCTTGCGTCCGGCATGATCGACAACGCCTGCCGCGTGGCGATTGAGGCCGGTATCGACCCGGTGGTCGCTATCTCCATGGCGTCCCTTTCCACGGCTGAGGCGTTTGGCCTGGATCACGGCTGCCGCGACCCGCACGAACTGCGTGGCGCCATCGCCCCGGGCAAGCGTGCCGACCTGCTGGTGCTCAATGACCTGACGTTTGCCACGGCTCCGCATCGCGTATATGCCGCCGGTGCTCTGGTGGCGCAGGACGGTACCTTTGTGGGCGAGATTGCACCCGAGATGGCCGAGGTCGCAGCCCTTGCCGATGAGCTGCGCGCCTCCGTTAAGCTGCCGAAGCTTTCGCTCGACGTGTTCGACTATGCCTTTAAGCCGGGCGAGGCCGTGATTGACGTGGTGCCGGGTAAGGCCATCACGGGTATGGCTCGCCCCGAGAGCGCCGAGGGCCTGCGTCGCATTATGCTGATTGAGCGCCATGGCCGCGGCGTGTCGTTGCAGGCCGAGGGCGCCGACGGCGATGGCCCCGCTGGCCTGGGACTCGTTGGCAAGCATATCGGCCGCGGCTGGGTGCGCGGCTTTACCATCACGGGTGGTGCCATCGCCTCGACGATCGGACACGACTCGCACAACGTGTGCGTCGTGGGCGACAACGCCGCCGATATGATGGCCGCCGTTGAGGCCGTGGGCCAGGGCGGTCACGTGCTGGTGCGCAACGGCGAGGTCGTGGCGCGCATTCCGTTGGCGCTCGGTGGCCTGATGAGCGAGGGCACGGCCGAAGATGTCGCCGCGCAGCACGACGACTTTATGGTCAAGGCGCGTGCCATGGGCGTCGAGCCGCCGCTCGACCCCATCATGGGCATCATCTTCCTGCCCCTGCCGGTGATCCCGACGCTCCGCATCCGCCCCGAGGGCATGTTCGACGTCACGACCTTCACCTACGCCGACTAGTCATCGGGGACGTTCTTAAACGACTAGCCGTCGGGGTGGCGTGTCGCCTGGCGCCGCGACCGTGAGGCCTCTGGCATGTGTGAGCTATTTGCCAGGTCCTTGTAACGTTTGCGCCCGCAAGGTCTTATCTGAGCTCCCTTTGGGTACGTTGGAATCGGATATACGTCCGATTCCATCAAGCCCGAAGGGAGCTTTTCTATGTTTAAACTGATTGCATCCGATATGGACGGCACGTTGCTTGACGAAAACGGCCAGGTGCCTCCCGAGACCTACGAACTGATTCTGGCGCTACACGAGCATGGCGTGCATTTCGCCGCATCGTCAGGCCGTCGTTACGACCGCCTGTGCGAGTTCTTTGCACCTGTTCGCGACAAGATGGACTTTGTCGCCGCTAACGGCGCCCAGGTCTACGCCGACGGTAAGATGGTAGACCGCGAGGTGTATTCGCACCTGGCGATTCGAAGGCTCGCCCAGGCCGTCGCGACGTTTCCCAATCTGCATCTTGCACTTTTTGACCGAACCAAGTCCTTCTTGCTCGATGACGAGTGCAAGTTCGTGCGTGAGGTCGATAAGGACCTTCCCAATGCCGAGCGCATTTGGGAGCTGCCCGACCCCAGCGTAAATATCATCAAGGCGAGTATCTTTTGCGATGACGGTGCCGTTATGGACAGCGCTTACGTACTACAGCGCGAACTCGGTCAGCTCTTTACTTTTGCGCCTTCGGGCAACGCGTGGATCGATGCCATGCAGCCCGGCGTGTCGAAGGCCTCGGGCATCGCGCAGCTCGCGGAGCATTACGGGATTGGACGCGACGAGGTCATGGCGTTTGGCGACTCGATGAACGACTACGAGATCATTCGCTTTGTCGGCACGGGCTGCGCGATGGAAAACGCGCGTCCCGCGCTCAAGGCGGTGGCCGATCGCGTGGTGGGTTGTAACCGCGACCACGCCGTCCAGCAGGAGCTCCGTCGCGTGCTGGAGAGTCTCGCTTAATCCGGCAGATGGGGACGTTTCTTTTCTGCCGACAGGGGGGGGGACAGTCCTTGCAGCTTTTTCGCGAAGAGTGTCCCCAACGACTAGTCATTTAAGAACGTCCCCAATGACTGGCCAATGACTAGGCGAGGGCGGCCATGATGGTGCGGGCGACGCCGTCGTGGTCGTTGTCGTATTCGGTGATGGCGTCGGCGGCGTCGCGGTCCTCGGGCTCGGCGTTGATCATGGCTATGCCGTGGCCCGCTGCCTGCAGCATGGGGATGTCGTTGATGTTGTCGCCGAACGCCCAAGCGTCGGCGAGACGCTCGCCCAGGTGCTCGCAGAGCCACGTGAGGGCTGTTCCCTTGGTGGCGCCCTCGCCCATGACCTCGATATTCATGGCGTACGAACGCGTGACCTCAATGTCTCCGAGCGTGTCGAGCTCCGCCGCGATGGCGTCGCGATCAGCCGGGTCGTGCCAGTACATGGCGATGCGCTCGAGCGTCTCGACCTCGTCGATCTTGCTGTCGATATCCATGTCGATCGGTGTTCGTGTGCGCTTGAGCGAAGCCGCGATGTGGGGGTCGCCGCCGCAGAATTCGTCCAGGCGCGTGTAGAGCGAGCGGGGGAGGAAGCACTGCCCATCCGCGAAGATATCGAAGGTCACATCGTGGCCGGCGGCGATGCGATGGATGCGATGGGCAATGCCGCAATCGAGCGGATGGCTCAAGATGCACGTGGCGCGCGAGGCGTCGGTGGGCACATCGTCGTCGAGCTGCCAGACGCTGGCGCCATTGGCGCAGACGGCATAGTGCACGGCGGGATGGGCGAGGATGGGCTCAAAGATGCCCGACAGCGGACGTCCCGTGCAGGGCACAAATTCAATCCCGCGTCGAGCGAGCTCGTCGAGCATCGCCCAGGTGGCATCGCTCATCTGCTTATCGCTCGTCAACAGCGTTCCATCCATATCGGAAAACACAATCATTTGATGCAGCCCTTTCTGCTGGCATAAAAAGCGTGGCCGAGGGCGGTGATTCCCTGGCCACGCTCGAGTTCTATAACGGTCCGCGTCCTAGCGGTCGGCGAGCGGCTTGTACTCCAGCGGCTCGATAACCGGGCGGTAAGCCGGGCGAATAATGCGGTGCGCGCAGAAGAGCTCTTCCATGCGGTGTGCCGACCAGCCGGCCATGCGGGCGACGGCGAATAGCGGCGTAAAAAGCGTCTCGGGTACGCCGAGCATCTTGTAGATAAAGCCTGTGTACAGGTCGATGTTGGCGCAGATGGGCTTAGTCATGCCGTGGTCGCGCATCACCTGCGGTGCCAGGCGCTCAATGCGCTCGATGAGTGCGAACTCTTCGCCCAAGTCCTTTTTGGCTGCCAGTGAGCGCGCGTAACGGCGGCAGACCTCGGCGCGCGGGTCGCTGAGCGTATAGACGGCGTGGCCCATGCCGTAGATGAGGCCCGTGCCGTCGAAGGCCTGCTTGTCGAGGATCTTGCCCAGGTAGGCCGCGACCTCGTCCTCGTCCTCCCAATTGGAGACATGCGCACGGATATCCTCGTGCATGGACACGACCTTGGCGTTGGCGCCGCCGTGGCGCGGGCCCTTGAGCGAGCCGATAGCCGCGGCGTAGGCGGAATACGGGTCGGTGGCCGAAGAGGACAGCACGCGGCAGGCAAACGTGGAGTTGTTGCCGCCGCCGTGCTCGGCATGCAGCATGAGCATCACGTCGAGCAGCATGGCTTCGTCGTGGGTGAATGCCATGCCGCCGCGCAACACCTGCAGGATGGTCTCGGCGGTGGAGAGGCCGGGTGTGGGGTGCGGTACATGAACCTCGGAGCCGCGGCGCTTGGCGACCGAGGCCATATGCGCGAAGGCAGCGATGCGGGGGAGACGGGCGAGCATGGAGATGGCGACGTCGATTTCGTGCTCGGGTGTAATGGCGTCGGGCTCGGCGTCGAAGGCGTAGAGCAGCAGCACGGCGCGCTGAAGCACATTCATGATGCTCGACGACACCGTGGTCATGGGGAACTCGCGGACGTATTCGTCGCTCAGGTGCCTAAAGGCACCCAGGCGTTCGCAAAAACCGTCGAGCTCCTCTTTGGTGGGCAGCGAGCCCGTGATGAGCAGGTAGGCGACCTCTTCGTAGCCATAGCGATCCTCGGCCTGGGCGTTGTTGACCAGGTCCTCGATGCTGTAGCCACGAAGCGTGAGTTTGCCCTGATCGGGCACGACTTTGCCGTCGACCTTGTTGTAGCCGTGCACGTCCGAGATGCGGGTAAGGCCCGCGACCACGCCCGAGCCGTCGGCATTGCGCAGGCCGCGCTTGACGTTGTGCTCTACGAACAGGCCCTCGTCATAAGGGGCGGTCGGCAGGCCGTGGTAGAGGTTTTCGCTCTCGGGCGAAATCTGGCGGCTTGCCTCATAATCCAAGACCAGGCGGCTCAGATGGTCATCGAAGCGGTAGTAGATTTTCTTGGCGTCGTAAGCCATGCGCGCTCCTCTCCGGTCCGCTTTGGGGCCGCGCGCTTGGACGATATGACGTCAAGCTGCCCCGAGCGGCTTGTTCGCTACAGGCGGTACATAAAGTTAAAGACGTCCTCGCGCTGGATGGACACGTTGACGCCCGAAAGCTCGCCTGCTTCGGCCAGGGCCTTCTGCAGCTCGGCGAAGTCGAGCTTGGACTCGGCGGTGTCGGCCAGCATGGTCATGGTGAAGATGTCCTCGATAATGGACTGCGTAATGTCGCGGATGTCGACGTTGGCCTCGCCCAGAACACGGGTGACGCCGGCGACGATACCGGGGCGGTTCTTACCAAGGACGGTGATGACGATACGGGAGGACGAGATCTCGGCCATGGGAAACCCTTTCGCGTGGTTGCGGCGCGCGCGGGGCGCTCCGCTACGGTACAGTGTTCATCATTGTACCTGTCTGACGCCAAAAGGAGTGTGCTTGCTGCGGCGTTACACGTCTGCAACATGGGTGAAGGCTCGATGGGGTACGTGCTCGCTGCGATTGGCCACGCCGCATTGCGCAAAGACCGTGAACCTTTTGTGGGACGTGCGGCGCCGTGGTACCATAGCCGAGTTTGTTGTCTTGGTCGGAAACCAAGACGCCTTATGCGCTGATCGGTAACCAGCGCCTGACTAATAAGGAGTCCTACCATGAAGCAGGGTATCCATCCCCAGTATGTCGAGTGCACGGTGACGTGCTCCTGCGGCAACACCTTCAAGACGCACGCTACCGTGTCCGAGATGAAGGTCGAGCTTTGCAACGAGTGCCACCCGTTCTACACCGGCCAGCAGAAGTTCGTCGACACCGGTGGACGCGTCCAGCGCTTCGCCGACAAGTTCGGTGGCGCCGCTGCCGCCCAGCTCAAGAAGGCTGAGGAGGCCAAGGCTGCCAAGGCCGCCAAGGCTGCTGAGGCCGAGGCCGCTCGCAAGGCCGCCGCTGAGGCTAAGGCTGCCGAGAAGGCTAAGCGTGCTGCTAAGTTCGCCGAGGAGGCTGCCAAGCAGGCCGCCGAGGCTCCCGCAGAGGTTCCCGTCGAGGAGGCCGCTGCCGAGGCCGAGACCACCGAAGCTGCTGAGTAAATAGCTCGCCGCGGAATCGCTCGCATTCATGGCAAAAGAGCCGCGCATCCATTTGGGTGCGCGGCTCTTTTCTATTTGATGCAAAACCTGCCAAAATGAACCTGTCACTTTTTAGAAGGTTATCGTTAGGGGGTTGCGTGGACACGACGACGCTACATGGGCACGCTCGCGCGGCAGCGAAGAAGCGAGCGCTCGATGCGGCATTTTTTAGGAAGGGCATTGCCGTCGCGGCATTATCGAGCTGCATGTACGCGCTATATACAGCGTTTGTTACCGCCGGTCAGCTCTTTGGCGTCTGGACAAATTGGTTTGGCACGCTTGACCCCGCCTGCCTGCTCGTCGTGTTTATCCTGCCCACCATTGCCTCGGGTATCAACGACGTGCTCAGCGCCGTCTGGGCAACAGGTTTTACCGCCAAACAGGGAAAGATTGCCGACCTCGGCCGTTGCATCGCCTCAAAGCCCGGCATCATAGTCATCGCGGCGGCCGCCCTCGGCGGACCCATTGCCTCTGCTGCCTATGTGATCGCGCTCTCGCAGGCGGGGACCCTTGCCGTGCCCATTGCGGCGCTCAATCCCGCAATCGGCGCGATTCTTGCTCGCATCTTTTACAAGCAGCCGCTCGGCCTCCGCGTCGGTGTCGGCATCGGCATCTGCGTGATTGCTGGCGCCATGATCGGCGGCGCCGGGCTTGGCGGTCAGCCGGCGCCCGGTATGGCCCTCGGCTTGGGGCTGGCATTGCTTGCCGCCCTGTGCTGGGGCGTCGAGGGCTGCGTGGGCGGTCGCGCCACCTGCATGATCGACCCCCAGATCGCCATCAACATCCGCCAGCTCGTCTCTGGCCTCGGAAATCTGTGCCTGGTATTGCCCGTTCTTACGCTGGCATGCGGCGAGCCCCTGGGGCAGAGCTACGCCTATGTCGCCCATGCGCTCATGGACGGCTCCTCGATCGCCTTTTTCGCGTGCTCGGGTTTTGCCGCCTATTTTTCGTTTATGAGCTGGTATCGCGCGAACGCTATGTGCGGCACGGCGCTGGGCATGGCCATCAACGGCACCTATACCTTTACGGCGCCGCTGCTCACGTGGGTCATTGTCGGCTTGGTCTTGGGCTTTGACGGCTATGCGTTGCCGTCGGTCGCCTGGATTGCGGCGGTCGTCAACCTGCTGGGCATCTGTCTTATCGCCGTGAATCCCCTGGATGCGGTTAAAAAAGTCGGAGGATCGGATGCTGCCGCTTAACTATGCCATGCTCAAGTACTTTACCCGTCACGACGAGGCCTGCGTTGATGACGTCATGGCAGAGCTTGCACCCGAATACGCGTCATTTGCCGCATTCACCAAGTCGCGTATGCAAGAGGCGCTCATGACCGCGCATAAAAACGGCCTGATCGACGAAGTCCGCTATGATTTGGATGCCGAGGACGAGCTCCGTGTTTTCTATCGGGCAGACCGTGCCCAGCAAAGGACCATCAACGCCTACCTGGGCTCATGACCGACCTCAATAAATCCGTCCCAAATTGGCAGGCTGTCGTAGTTATTACGTGGTCGAGTGTGTCGACCGCATAGGTGGCGCCTTGTTTGGCTAAAGTACAATTATCTATGTTTAACTCGCTCGGAGCTGCATGCCACGGGCGATGGCCAAAAAGGAAAACCACATGGGATTCATGTCAAAGCTGCTGTCCTTTGGATCTGATAAGGACCTCAAGCGCTACTACAAGATTGTCGACAAGATCAACGGTCTTGAGCCCCAGTTTGAGAAGATGACCGAGGAGGAGCTCCGCGGCCAGACCGATAAGTTCCGCGAGCGTTACGCCAACGGCGAGTCGCTCGACGACATGCTTCCCGAGGCCTTTGCCACCGTGCGTGAGGCTTCCAAGCGCACCATGGGCATGCGCCACTTTGACGTGCAGCTCATTGGCGCCATGGCACTGCACGAGGGCCACATTGCTGAGATGAAGACTGGCGAAGGTAAGACCCTCGTCTCCACGTTGGCCGGCTATCTCAACGCTATTGCCGGCAAAGGCGTACACGTCGTTACTGTCAATGATTACCTTGCCAAGCGCGACTCCGAGTGGATGGGCCGCATCTATAAGTACCTGGGCATGACCGTCGGTCTGCTCCAGAACAACATGCCGCTCGAGCTCAAGCGTCCGGCCTACCAGGCAGACGTCACCTACGGCACCAACTCCGAGTTCGGTTTCGATTACCTGCGCGACAACATGGTTACCCGTCCCGAGCAGCGCGTACAGCGCGGCCACAACTACGCCATCGTCGACGAGGTCGACTCCATCCTGATCGATGAGGCCAGGACGCCGCTCATTATCTCGGGCGCTGGCACCAAGTCCGCCAGTACCTACAAGGACTTCGCGCGTGCCGTGCGTGGCCTTGAGCGCGGCGAGGACGTGTCGCACGACATGCTCACCGCCACCGAGGATGCTGAACCCACGGGCGACTACGTCATGGACGAGGCCAAGCATACCATCGCCGCCACCGAGCGCGGCCTTAAGAAAATCGAGCGCCGCCTGGGTATCGATGACATCTATGCCGATCTCTCCGGCCAGCTGGTCAACCACCTGCAGCAGGCGCTGAAGGCCCAGTACATGTTCCACCGCGATAAACAGTACGTGGTCACCAACGGCGAGGTCAAGATCGTCGACGAGTTCACCGGCCGCATTATGGAAGGCCGCCGTTACTCCGAGGGCCTGCACCAGGCCATCGAGGCCAAAGAGGGCGTGCTCGTACGCGAGGAGAACCAGACCCTGGCCACCATCACCCTGCAGAACTACTTCCGTCTGTATGACAAACTCTCTGGCATGACCGGTACGGCGCTTACCGAGGACGCCGAGTTCCGCGAGATCTACAAGCTGCCCGTCGAGGTCATCCCCTCCAACAAGCCCGTGCAGCGTGTTGACCACGAGGACCTGGTGTACCGCACCGTCCAGGCCAAGTACAACGCCGTTGCCGACGACGTCGAGCGACGTCACGCCAAGGGCCAACCGGTCCTGGTGGGCACCGTCTCCATCGAAAGCTCCGAGAAGCTGTCGGCCGCCCTTACCAAGCGCGGCATCGCGCACGAGGTCCTCAACGCTAAGCATCACGAGCGCGAGGCTCATATCGTTGCCCAGGCCGGACGCTACGGCGCCGTGACCATCGCTACTAACATGGCCGGTCGTGGTACCGACATCCTGCTGGGCGGCAACCCCGACGAGCTGGTGCGCGAGCGCCTTGAGTACGAGGGCCTGACCATGGAGGACGTGACGCCCGAGCAGCTCGAGCAGTTTAACGCCGAGGCCAAGGAGACCTGCAAGGCCGAGCGCGAGCGCGTGCTTGCCGCCGGTGGCCTGACCGTCATCGGCACCGAGCGCCATGAGTCCCGTCGTATCGACAACCAGCTGCGCGGCCGCTCCGGTCGTCAGGGCGATCCGGGCGAGACCCAGTTCTACCTGTCGCTCGAGGACGACCTCATGCGCCTGTTCGGCGGCGACAAGATGGACCGCGTCTCCAAAATGATGGTCACCGCCGACATGGGCGACGACATGCCCATCCAGCACAAGATCATCTCCAAGGCCGTCGAGAGCGCCCAGCACAAGGTCGAGAGCATCAACTTCTCCATGCGTAAGAGCGTCCTCGAGTACGATGACGTCATGAACAAGCAGCGCCAGGTCATCTACGCCGAGCGTAACAAGATTCTGGACGGCAAGGACCTGACCGACCACATCACCGAGGTCATGCACGACACCGTGTACCGCTGCGTACAGGAGTTCTGCACCAAGGACAGCCACGAGGGCGAGCGCGACCTGGAGGGCCTGCGCAAGTGGGTTGTGGAGCTCACCGGCCACATCGATACGCCGAAGTTCCCTGACGAGGATTATGAGGCCCTGGCTGCCGATGTCCTGGCTTACGTGGAGAAGTGCTACAACATGAAGGCCGAGCGCTTGGGTGAGGACCTGATGCGCGAGCTCAACACCCAGGTCATGCTGCGCGTCATCGATACCCGCTGGATGAACTACCTGCAGGAGATGGACTACCTCAAGACCGGCATCGGCCTGCGCGGCTTTGGCCAGCGCGACCCGCTGGTTGAGTACAAGACCGAGGCCTACGGCGCGTTCCAGATACTCGTCGATACCATGTATGAGGATTACCTGCGCACGGTTCTGCGCATCGAGATCAAGGCTGCCCCGCGTGCCGTGGAGCACAAGGAGGAGCCCGCGCTCGAGGGTGCGCGCTTCTCCGGTCCTGCCGAGGTCGATGGTGACAACGGCGACTCGGTGCTGCGCAAGCAGGCGCAGGTGCAGGCCCGCACGGCTGTCCAGGGTGGTCCGGCTGCCGTCAACAACGGTGGCAAGGTGACCACCTATCGCAAGTCCGAGAGCGACGATCCGTACGTCAACGTGGGCCGCAACGACCCGTGCCCCTGCGGTAGCGGCAAGAAGTTTAAGTACTGCCACGGCAGGAATCGTTAATGGCTGAGGCTTTAGAGGTAACGCCCGCCGAGCTGGACGCGTTCGCGGACCGGCTCGGTGAGGTCGAGTCGTATCTCCACCTGGACGAGAAGCGTACCCGCGTGTTCGAGCTCGAGGCCAAAAGTGTTGCCCCTGGCTTTTGGGATGACGCCGACGCCGCCCGTGCCACCATGGAGGAGATCGCGCGCACCAAGGAAGATATCGCTGCCGTGGACACCGCGCGCGGCGAGCTTTCCGATGCCCGCGCCGCGCTGGAGCTTGCCGAGGAGATGGGGGATGACCCCGACGCCGCCGCCCTTCGCGAGGAGGCTGCAGCCACGGCTGAGCGCCTGGCCCGTGCCATCGATGAGCTTGAGCTTTCGAGCTGGTTTACCGGTGAGTTCGATCACGGCGATGCCATCGTGACCATCAAGCCCGGACAGGGTGGTCTGGAGGCCCAGGACTGGACCTTCATGCTCTTTAAGATGTACATGAAGTACTGCCAGCGTCGCGGCTGGAAGGTCACCATCAACGACTGTCCCGCGGCCGAGGTCATCGGCATCGACCGCGCGACCTTTACCGTCGAGGGCAAGGACGCATTTGGCATGCTGCGCGCCGAGGCCGGCGTCCACCGCTTGGTTCGCATTAGCCCCACCGACGACAAGAAGCGCCGCCAGACCACGTTTGCCGGCGTCGAGGTCATCCCCGTGCTACCCGATGATATCGACATCGAGATCAGTCCTGATGACATCCGCGTGGACGTGTACCACGCGAGCGGCCCGGGCGGTCAGGGCGTCAACACCACCGACTCCGCCGTGCGCGTGACGCATTTCCCCAGCGGCATTGTGGTCACCTGCCAAAACGAGCGCAGCCAGATCCAGAACAAGGCCGCGTGCATGCAGATCCTCAAGGCTCGCCTGTACGAGATTGAGCTCGAGAAGCGCGCCGAGGCCCTGGATGAGATTCGTGGACCCAAGACCACGATCGGCTTTGGCAACCAGATTCGCAGCTACGTGCTCTACCCGTATCAGATGGTTAAGGACCTACGCACGGGCGTGGAGACCAGCAATGTCGAGGCAGTTCTTGACGATGGCGACCTGGACCCGTTTGTTATTGGCTACCATCGCTGGGCGACCGGCAACGCCGATGCAGAAGGCTCGGAGGTCTAAAACATCGGGCGGCTTCAAGCCGATGCCAAGCCTAACGGTTGGACGGGTTTGTATCCAGAACAAACCCTGCGCAGGGGTGGTTTTTGTTCGGCGAATCGGTAGAATCGAATACAGCAAGAAGTTCAAAGCGCATCCGTTTGGGTGCGCTTTTTTGAGGGAGGCAGCATGGCATATCGTCTGGACATCAAGCGCATTCTTTCGATGAACTTCTTTCACGACCTGCCCCAGATCATGTTGGGGTGTGCCTTGGCCGCCATCGCGACCGACCTGTTTTTGATTCCCAATGGTCTTGCCGCCGGTGGCGTTACGGGCCTTGCCACCATTATCCAGGCGGTCGGCGCGGCGCGAGGCGTGTCGCTTCCCGTCGGTATCCAGACCATCGTGATGAACGCCTTGCTGCTGCTGGTCGTTATGCGCGAGGGCGGCATGTTCTACGTGGTGCAGACCGCGACGGGCTTTGTGCTGCTGGGCTTCTTTACCGATCTGTTCGCCCCGTTTGTAGCACCTCTGGCGGATGCGGACCTGATGCTTCCCGCCATGTGGGGCGGCATTATTACGGGCATCGGTTACGGCATGGTGTTGCGTGCCGGCGCCAACACCGGCGGCTCGGACACGATTGGCCAAATCATTTCGCGTAACACCTCGCTGCCGGTGGGCTCGACCGTCATGGCGATCGACGTTGCCGTGTGTGCGCTGTCGGCTCCGGTCTTTTCAATCGAAAACGCACTATATGCAGGCCTTTCGATGGTCATTAGCGGCTATGTGATCGATGCCGTGGTCGATGGCGGCAACAAACGCCGTATGGTACTCATCATCTCGGATAAGTTCCCTGATATCGCTGCCGATATCATGTATGGCCTGGGTCGTGGTTGTACCAAGTTTAAGGCGACTGGCATGTATTCGGGTGCCGAGAAGCCGGTGATTATGGTCATCGTGAGCCGTCGAGAGCTCAATACCCTCAAGACGATCGTGCGCGAGCGCGATCCTCACGCCATTGTGACGGTCGCTGACGTTACGGACGCCTTCGGCGAGGGATTCAAGGACATTAGCGCGTAGGGTCGACTGCGTTCCATCCAAAAGACGTTCACATTGATAAACCGTTTCATCAGCGGTTCTGCCTGCTAAATTGTTCAAATAATGATAAAAACTCTGGTAAAGCCATCAGTTTCCAGCATAATGAATGACGTACGTGCATTGCGGCTGTGTTGGGATTACCTTCGGTGCCGTGCGCATTTTGTCTAATGAGGATGAAAGGAAGGCACAATGAGCGACGAAGAGCTCAAAAAGGTTGCCAACGAGGTAAGGAAGGGCATCGTCACCGGCGTGCACGCTGCCAAGTCCGGCCATCCGGGCGGTTCGCTCGGCGCTGCCGACATCATGACCTATCTGTACTTTGAGGAAATGAACGTCGACCCGGCCGATCCCCGCAAGGCCGATCGCGACCGTTTTGTGCTCTCCAAGGGCCATTGCGCTCCGGGCCTGTACGCCGTGCTCGCCGAGCGTGGGTTCTTCCCCAAGGAGGATCTCGAGACGCTGCGCCATATCGGCAGCCACCTGCAGGGTCATCCCAACATGAACGACACCCCGGGCGTCGACATGTCCACCGGCTCGCTCGGCCAGGGTATCTCCGCCGCCGTGGGTATGGCCGTTGCCGCCAAGCACTGGGGCGATACTTACCGCACGTACGCCCTGCTGGGCGATGGCGAGAGCGAGGAGGGCCAGGTCTGGGAGGCCGCCATGTTTGCCGGCAACCAGCAGCTCGATAACCTCTGCGTGATCGTCGACCACAACGGCCTGCAGATCGACGGCCCCGTCGAGGAGGTCAACGACCCCATGCCGCTCGCCGACAAGTTCCGCGCGTTCAAGTTCCACGTGGTGGAGCTCGCCGACGGCAACGACTTCGACCAGATCCGCGCCGCCTTTGCCGAGGCTCGCGCCACCAAGGGGCAGCCGACCGCCATTATCGCCGAGACCCTGAAGGGCAAGGGCGTGTCCTTTATGGAGAACCAGGTTGGTTGGCACGGCAAGGCCCCCAACGATGAACAGTTTGAGCAGGCCATGGCAGAGCTCACGGCCGCCGGAGAGGAGCTCTAGGATGGCAGACGTCAAAAAAATCGCCACGCGCGTAAGCTACGGCGAGGCCCTCGTCGAGCTCGCCAACGAGCACGATGACTTTGTGGTCCTCGACGCCGACCTGGCCGCCGCCACGCAGACCGGCAAGTTCAAGGCCGCCTGCCCCGATCGTTTCTTCGATGTGGGCATTGCCGAGAGCAACCTGATGGGCGTCGCCGCCGGTATCGCGACCACCGGCCGCGTTGCCTTCGCGAGCACCTTTGCCATGTTCGCTGCCGGTCGCGCCTTTGAGCAGGTCCGCAACTCCATCGGCTACCCGCACCTCAACGTTAAGATCGGTGCCACGCATGCCGGTATCTCGGTGGGCGAGGATGGCGCCACGCACCAGTGCTGCGAGGATATCGCCCTCATGCGCGTCATCCCCGGCATGACCGTGATTGTTCCCGCCGACGACGTGGAGGCCCGCGCCGTGACGCGCGCCGCCTACGAGTGCGACGGTCCGGTGTACATGCGCTTCGCCCGTTTGGCCTCGCCGGTTATCAACGACCCCGAGACCTACAAGTTCGAGTTGGGTAAGGGCATTGTCATGCGCGAGGGCGCCGATGTGACCATCATCGCCTGCGGCCTGATGGTCGGCGAGGCTCTCGAGGCCGCCGAGCAGCTCGCTGCCGAGGGCATCGACGCCGAGGTCATCAACATGCACACCATCAAGCCCATCGATGCCGACCTGATCGTCAAGAGCGCCACCAAGACCGGCCACGTCGTGACCGTCGAGGAGCATTCTGTAATCGGTGGCCTGGGCAGCGCCGTTGCCGACGTCCTGTGCGAGCAGTGCCCGACGCCCCTCAAGAAGATCGGCGTCAACGACACCTTTGGCGAGTCCGGCCCGGGTGCCGAGCTCTTGCACAAGTATGGCCTGGACGCCGCCAACATCGTGGCGACCACCAAGGAGTTCTTGGCATAAGGCAAGGCGGATCTCAAGGACTGCTTCGCCAGAACTATGGAAACCCGGCAGGGGCGCTCTCTTGGAGAGCGCCCCTGTTTCAGTTGCGGTGAAATAAGGACTGTTTTGCCAGCCTAAAGGCTCAACTAATCCGTATTTCACCGCAACTTTCGAAGGCGTTCCCGCTTGTGCTGGCTCCGTCGCGACGATTGATTGCGGCTTGGCACAGTGCGGCGACATCGGGGGCATCGCTGCCTCGGTATGTCATGGCGAGCAAAGCGGCATCATAGATTTCGTCATTGGTCACATCGGCGGCATCAATGGGACAGAAGGTGAGAATCGAATCCTGTTCTGCAAGCTCGGCCAGATCGATCGTTTCGCTCATGGCAAAGGCATCATCGAGGACGAGCGTGGCACTCGTGCATGGAATTTGATAGATGGTGCCGTCCGCAGCGATAGGGGAACCTGCTGCCTCAAGCGTGTATACACCTTGCGTGAGATTGATGCCAGAGCCATCGGAGGCGACGAACTCAATCCTGTCGACCGTTATTCCGTCGATGGTCTTGCCCGTAATGTGTATCGGAACGCGCGATGCTCCGTTATCGGTGTCCCAGCCCGCAGCCGCGACATCCAGCACGATGGCGTGCTCCGAATGGACAGATGCAAAGTGCGATAACACCTGCCGCAGATGAAGACCCATACAGCTACCGCCGACAATGCCAATTACCAGCATGCAGGCAAGGATGACCGCAACGTGGTTCCGAGGCTTTACCCGAAGCTCAGAATCAGCAGAGATGCTATTGACGACAGCCCCGCACGCCGTGCAGTACCTCACGCCATCGCGCAACTCAGCTCCACAATAAGGACAATTCATACCAGCCCCCACAACCATAGACGTTCCTATCGAGGCCACTGTAAATCGACAATCCAAATCCAAGTTGCGCAACAATCAAATCAAGCCCACATCAAGAAAAAGCCTCCTTTGGGATAAGGGTCCATCCCAGTCAAGTACAATTCAGCCCTCAAACATAGCGCTGCTGCACCCAAGTAAAACGCGGCGACCCCTTAGTTACCGCAGGCCGGGTGCAGGGTTACCTCCCAAATCTTTCCGCAGGACGGAGGAGCTCCCGCCGCACGTAGTGCGCAGCGGGAGCTCCGACATGTCCGAGGACGATTTGGGAGGTAACCCTGCACCCGGCCGGTGAGACCAAACCCCGCCATGCTTCTTATGTGCAGCAAAGCTAATGCTGCTAAAATACAAAGCGCTCATGTAGTTTAAACGCACGACGATAAGGAGCACCAGTGGGTAACCACTTCCGTACCTCCGGTGCGGGCGATGACGCCCCCAAGACGCAGCCAGGCGCCGTGGGCACTCGTTTCGCCACCCCGGATTCAGAGGATCAGCTGTTTAGCCCGATCCCCGCTCAGCCGGCAGATCAGGCACAGCCGGCATCCGATCCCTTTGCCTACAATCCAACCAGCGATGTCGCGCTTTCCGGCACGGCGGGTTTTGAGCCCGTTCAGGCCGTGACCGCTCGCGTGGAGCAGCCTCAGGCTGGTGCCGCCACGCCGCAGCCTACCATGGCCGGCATTCCCGACCCCTTGGCCCCTGCGACGCCGGCTCCTCAGCCTGCGCAGTCCGGTCTCTTTGCCGCTATTCCCGACCCCACGCAGCCTGCTGCCCCGGTGGTCGAGAGCGATCAGGCCGCCGAGGTCGCAAGCCTCGATAACGCGCTCAACAACCCCGATTTTACGTCGGTGTTTGCGCCCATCGATCCGCAGGCCAGCCGCAAGAAGATGGCCAAGCAGGCCGGTGTCGAGCCCGTCATCCTTATGGAGCATGTCACCAAGATCTATCCGGCACAGCCCAACAAGCCTGCACTCGACGACATCAACATCGAGATCTATCCGGGCGAGTTCGTCTTCCTGGTCGGTCACTCCGGCTCAGGTAAGACCACGCTGCTGTCGACGCTCAACCGCGACGTCAAGCCGACGAGCGGCCGCATCCTGGTTGCCGGTCAGGACCTCATGAAGATCAAGAACCGCAAGGTTCCGTTCCTGCGCCGCCAGATTGGCGCCGTGTTCCAGGACTTTAAGCTTCTGCCGCAAAAGACCGCCTACGAAAACGTGGCGTTTGCCCTGCAGTGCATCGGCAAGCCCAAGGGCGTCATTCGCAGCCAGGTGCCCGAGGTGCTGCGTCTGGTCGGCCTGGCCGATCAGATGGACTCGCTGCCCGACCAGCTTTCCGGTGGCGAGCAGCAGCGCGTTGCCGTCGCCCGCGCTATGGTCAACCGTCCGCCGCTGCTGATCTGCGACGAGCCCACGGGTAACCTCGACCCGGCGATCTCGCTGGGCATCATGAAGCTGCTCGAGCGTATTAACCGCACCGGCACCACCGTGATCGTCGCCACGCACGACCGCGAGATGGTCGATAGCATGCACCGTCGCGTGATCGCCCTCGAGGGCGGCCACGTTATCCGCGACCAGGAGAGGGGAGGTTACGGCAACTATGGCACCAACTAACGTGGGCTACTCCTTCAAAGAGGCAATCAGCCACTTCTTCCGTAACTGGACTACCTCGCTCGGCGCCGTCATCACGATCTTCCTTTCGCTGTTTATCATCGGCCTGTTCATCATGGGCTCCGCGATGCTGAACTCCGTGATCGGCACCGTCGAGGATCAGGTTGTCATCAACGCGTTCATTAGCGATGACGCCGATCAGGCCGATGTTCAGGCTTTTGAGGCCGAGCTTAAGACGTGGAGCAACGTCAAGTCCGTGACCTATAAGGACAAGGACGACGCGCTGGCCGAGTATACGAGCAAGATGTCGGGCAACGCCGACGCCACCATGAGCGCGCTCGATGGCCAGAACCCGCTGCCGGCTTCGTTTGCAATTGAGATGGACGATCCATCCAAGGTCGAAAGCACGGCAGAGAAGCTCAAGAAGGATGACGATTTCCAGAAGATCGCGGATGACGGCGACGTCAACGCGAGCGTGCTGTACGGCCAGGAGGAAGTGAGCCGCCTGTTCCAGGTGACCAACTACATCCGCATTGCCGCCGTGGTGCTCGTTGGCCTTCTGACCTTTATCGCATTCATCTTCATCAACAACACGATTCGCCTGTCCATCACGGCGCGTCGTCGTGAGATTGCGATTATGCGTCTGGTCGGCGCCAGCAACGGCTTCATTCGTGGCCCGTTTATCACCGAGGGCGTACTGCAGGCCATTTTGGGCTCGCTGCTTTCCATCGGCGTTCTGGAGTTGCTGCGCAATCTGATGATTCCTCGTCTGCAGGAGAGCATCGGCTGGATGTCGTTTGCCCTGCCGATGCAGTACTACCTGGTGACCTATGCTGCGCTGATTCTGGTCGGCGTGATTATCGGTCTCTTTGGTTCTGCCATCGCCATGCGCCGCTACCTGCGCGTGTAGGCATGCCTGGAATTCATCCCTTCCAACGGGTCGTCTCTTATGGGGCGGCCCGTTTTTTGTCCCCTAGGGATGATTTGGGTAGACTCTTGGGATGTAAAAGGCAATCGATAGTTAGGAGGCGCCATGGGGCGCAATAACAAGCATAAGCGTGGAGCTCGCAATAAGCGCGGGCCGGTGCGCAGCGAACGCCGTCCGAGCCTGACCGGGCGCGTGCAGCTCCATGAGCGCGGCGCCTATGTCATAACCGAGAGCGGCGACTACAAGGTCATGGGCCGCGGTAAGCGCGAGATCATGGATGGCGATACCGTTGCCGTGAGCATTAAGAACAGCCCGCATGGTGAGCGGCGCGCCGTGATCGAAGGCGTGGTTGAGCGCGCAGCCATAAGCGTGGTGGGCACGTACCAGACCGCCGGTCCGCTCGGTGTGATCGAGCCGCTCGATTCGCGTCTGAAGGCCGACTTCTTCATTCTGCCCGAGGATACCTCGGCGGATCGTCTGGGCGTCCACCCGGGTGATGCCGTTGTCGCACGCATTTTGACCTACCCGACGCGCCTGGAATCGGGCACTGTGACGATTGAACGCCGCATTGGCGGAGATGGCGCGCCCGATTTGGGCGTTCAATATGTGATGGCGCGTTACGGCTATACCGATAGCTATCCCGAGGCCGCTCTGGCCGAGGCCGAGGGGCTTTCGCTCGATGTGTCCGCGGCGCTTAAGGACCCGCTCCGCCGCGATCTGCGCGACCGCTTTGTCATCACGATCGACCCGGTCGACGCGCGCGACTTTGACGATGCCATTTCGTTGGAGCGCACGCCCGAGGGTGGCTACAAGCTGGGTGTGCATATCGCCGACGTTTCACACTATGTGGCTTGGGACGGGCATATCGATCTTGAGGCTCGCCATCGTACGACATCGGTGTATCTGGCCGATCGCGTGCTTCCCATGCTGCCCGAACGCCTGTCCTGTGACCTGTGCTCGCTTCGCCCTGACGAGGACCGTCTTGCGTTTACCGTCGATATCGAGCTCGATGCGCAGGGTCGCGTGCGGCATTACGATCCGTATCCCAGCGTGATTCGCTCGCGTGTGCGTATGGACTATGACGGCGCCGAGGCGCTGCTGGTGCGTGCCGGCGCGGTTGAGTATTCGGTGCTGGAGGGTGCAGCCGAGGATGTTGCGGCTGCCGAGACCTCGCGCGAGGAAGCGCTTGAGCGCGGTCTTGCGTGCGAGGAGGCCGCCCGCGGCTACAACATCGACCTCGGCGATTTCCTTGTCGCCGCTAACGAACTCGCCGAACTTCGCCGTCGTATTCGTCGCGCCCGCGGCTCAGTCGATTTTGACACAGCCGAGATTCGCGCTCTATTGGATGAGGACGGAGTGCCCGTGCAGATTGTGGCGCGTGAGCGTTCGTGTGCCACGTCGCTTATCGAGGAAGCCATGCTGCTCGCCAACGAGTGCGTTGCAGAGTGGCTGGCAGACCGTGATATCGAGGCCTGCTATCGTGTGCATGAGGATCCGAGCCCCGATAGCCTGCACGGTGCTGCCGTTGCGCTGGCGCAGCTAGGCATCATCGACGATCGCCGTGCTGCCGGTATTGCCCTGGGGAGCCCCGATGAGCTGCAGGCTGCAGTTGATGCTGCCGCCGGTACGGCCAACGCACCGCTCGTCAACACGCTGCTTCTGCGCAGCATGCAGCGCGCGCTGTACAAGCCGCGCAACGAGGGCCACTTTGCGCTCGCCGCGCCGTGCTACTGTCACTTTACGAGTCCCATCCGTCGCTACCCCGATCTGGTGGTGCACCGCGTGCTCAAACTGCAGTTGGCCTATGAGCAGCTCGGCGGCAAGGACGCCTTGGTCCGTACGCCGCGGCTGATCGGCAAGGGGCGCGAGTCGCTGCCGCGCATTCTGCCGCAGATCTGCCGCGCATGCAGCGATGCCGAGCGCGCGGCAGATGCCGCCAGCCATGCGACGCAAAAGATCAAGATTGCCCAGTACTATGAGGACCGTCTGGGCGAGCGCTATGCCGGAACCGTCTCGTGGGTTAGCAGCATGGGCCTCTTTGTACGCTTGGACCTAACGCAGGTCGAAGGCTTGGTTTCGATCAAAAGCCTGGGCAACGAGTGGTTCGAGTTCGACGAGGACGCGCTAACGCTCACAGGTGCCGACACGGGCGCCCGTTACGAGCTGGGGCAGCGCGTGATCATCGAGGTCTCGCGCGTCAATACCACGCGTGGACACTTGGACTTTAAGCTTATCCATTAGCTAAATCCCGACTCGTGGCGAGAGAGCGGAGGGCGGTCTTTTGGGGCCGCCCTCCGCATTTGAATAGTGGCTACCTTGCCGTCTGCTCGGCCGCCCGCTTACCTGCTATTTGAGAGGTAAAACCTACCAAAATAAACCTGTCCCTTTTGGCAGGTTTACAAGAAAGCGGGGATGAGATGGCGACGGTGTACGGGTATGCGCGGGTGAGTTCGCGCGATCAGAATCTGAATCGGCAGCTGGATGCGCTGGGCGCCTATGGCGTGGGCTCAGCGAATATTTATGCCGACCATGCGAGCGGCAAGGACTTCGATCGACCGCATTATCGCGAGCTGCTGCACGTCCTGGGAGACGGGGACGTGCTGGTGGTGCTTTCTATCGACCGACTTGGTCGTAATTACTCCGAGATTCTTGAGGAATGGCGACGCATTACCAAAGAGCTCGGGGTTGCCATTGTGGTGTTGGACATGCCATTGCTTGACACGCGCGCTAGGGCCAGCGGCGCGCCGGATGTTACCAACGCTCTGATTGCCGATATTGTGCTGCAACTGCTGAGCTACGTGGCGCAGGTGGAGCGCGAGAATATCCATCGGCGCCAGGCGGAGGGAATTGCAGCGGCGCGGGCGCGAGGGGTTCGTTTCGGTCGACCTCGCAAGCCGTGCCCTCCTCAGTTTGAGCTGGTGCGCGATAGCTATGAGGCAGGCGATATTACCCGCAGCCAGGCAGCAAAGTGCCTGGGCGTGTGCGTGGGGACGTTCGATCGCTGGATGCGCGAGGCGGGGTAGGGGTTTGCGTCGCTTTGTCGCTTCCTGTTGCGATTCAAATTTTGATACGGTGACGATGCCATTTGGGGCTACACTCGCTGATATTCAAAAAAAGGAGGTTGGCCCTTGGCGCGCGTAAAACAAATAATCGGATGGACCGCGATTGTTCTGTTCGTTGCAACGCTGGCGGGCATCTGGGTGCTGACGGAGCAAAATGCGGTGGAACGTCGTTGCTGAGCGAGTCCACCGCGCGTGTGGTGGAGGGTCAGGCTACGGGCGTTCAGGCTGCCGATGCCACGGGTGAAGCCCAGGCGGAGTACGGAATGACCGGGGGCGCCGATTCGGCTGCCTCGAATGTCCGGTCTGGCCGACTTGCTTCCATTCGCATGTGGGTAGGCGCAAACGTCCGTCGCGTCGCCCATACCGTAGAGTTTTTCTTCGTCGGATTGTTCGCCTCGGTGATCGTGGTCTGCTTTTCCAGGCGTCCATGGAGTGTGTGTTCCCGTTGCGTGCCTGTGTTTCTCTTTTGCGCTGCCTGCTCCGTTGGCGACCAGGTGCATAAGATCTTTGTTCCCGGCAGGCATTTCGACGTTATCGATTTAGGATTCGATGCTGCGGGCTATGTCACCGCCATGCTGTTGGTATTGCTGACGGCGGCGTTGGTGCGCCATGCGACTCGGCCGATCGGCGCCCATGCGAGACGCTAGCCTTAAGACGAGACATCGCGACTGCCTATGCTTCGACATTGACTACAATAACGGCTGCAATCGCGAGTGGTCGTCGATGTGCAGTTTTCCAGACACCTGTTTTCTCTAAGAAAGGAAATCCCATGGCGGTATTGTTTGTTGAATATCCCAAGTGCTCGACCTGTAAGAAGGCCAAGGCATGGCTGGACGAACATGGGGTAGAGTATATCGATCGCGATATCGTTTTGGACAATCCCACGGCTGATGAGCTTGCGACCTGGATTGCTCGTTCGGGGCTGCCGGTGCGGCGCTTCTTTAATTCGTCGGGCATGAAATATCGAGAGCTGGGCCTGAAGGCGCGTCTGGATGCGGGCATGACGGATCAGGAGTGCTACGAGCTGCTGGCGACCGACGGCATGCTGGTCAAGCGTCCGCTGCTGGTGGGCGACGACTTTGCGATTCCCGGCTTTAGGGAAGCGGCTTGGGCCGAGGCGTTGCTGTAGCGGCTGCGGAAAGTGCGACCCGGAATTCGCTTCCAGAATGGGATGTACTTTCCCAAAGTGGCCGGTTGCGGAAAGCACATCCCATTCTGAGCTTCGATTGTGGGACACGGTTTCCGGTTGAGGGCTCGACGGGAAAGTGGGGACCAGTTTGAGCTTGAAATCTGGGACGCACTTTCCGCCGGCGGGCCTGCCCCAGTCAGTCCGCCAGCCGCGCCCATTCGTGCGGATCGTAGACCTTTACGTGCTTGTTGGGCTTGCCGCTCCAGTACTCTTCGTCCATAAAGGGCAGATATGCCTGAATACCGGGGCAGATAAAGGGAATCCGCTGCTGTTGCAGTCGCTCACGCTGGCGCTGCTCCAGGTGTGCCTCGGATATGACGGTCGGCATACCGGACAGCTCGACGAGGCTTGCCTGGATTCGTTTAAGGTCGGGGAGTCCCGCGTGCCATGACATCCGCATGATCAAAAAGGATGCACGGCGGTATTTTGCCTGCATCACCGTGATGGCGGGGCGCAGTGTGGGATGGATTTTGTCCCGTTCGGGCCAAAGGTCAGCAGTGATCTCGAGGCCCAGGGTCTCCCATAGGTAATCAAGCTCTTCGTCCATGGTGCCTCGATATCTACGTGATCATTGATACTTCGATTGTGTTGCCTGGTGCTATCGTTTTCACGGTAGAATCTGCCAACGGTTGACGGCTACCGCTCGCGGCGTTTTGCCCTTCGTGTACAGCGGTTGGCTTCACAGGTCCTTCACGGGTTGGACTAAATTAGGCCAATTTGACTGAATTTCAAAAAAGTCAAAATTGGGGCTTGCGTCACGGCGAGACTTCCCGTATATTTCTTTCTTGCGCAAAGGCACAGCCGAGCGCAGCGATGCAGTCATTGGGATGTCGTCTAATGGCAGGACAGCGGATTCTGGTTCCGTCAATGGGGGTTCGACTCCCTCCATCCCAGCCATTGCATTTGCTACATATGGCCCGTTCGTCTAGCGGTTTAGGACGCCGCCCTCTCAAGGCGGAGATCACCAGTTCGAATCTGGTACGGGCTACCAAAATTGAACCCCCGGGCCTCGCAAGAGACCCGGGTTTTGTGTATTGACCGTATATACGGCGCCTGCCGTGTTTCGCTCAGATCGAGGAGTAGCCATGGATCTGCCCATCAGCTTGCAAGACATCACGTATGCCGAGAACTATCTGGCGCAGGGCGACCTGGCTACGGCGACGCCGCTGCTGGAGCGTCTGGTGGAGCTCGCCGAGGAGTATATCGACGCTGAGTGCAAGACGGAGGAGAAGCGCCAATACTTTAGCTTCGATAGCAAGTTTGAGCGCTTGGCCTATCGCCGCGTGGAGAAGGATCCGCGCGAGCTCGTGCAGGTCGAGGTGCCGTTTGACCGCCTGTACTCTGATATGGCGTTTGCCTACATTCGCCAGCAGGATTATGTGAGCGCTCGTAATGCCCTGATGCAGGCTGTGCGTTGGGACCCCATGAACTGCAACTATCGCTTGGATTTGGCCGAGCTGTTCCGCGCTCTCGAGGACAAGCAGGAATGGGCATCGCTCTCGTTCTCGGTGCTGGAGCGCGCGAGCGATGGCAAGTGCGCCGCCCACGCTTACGCCAATCTGGGTCAGTACTTCTTGGAGCCCGAGACCGAGAACGTTTCGGCTGCCGTGGGCTGCGCGCGTCTGGCGCTGCGCCTGGCGCCCAACGATGCGCATACGACGCGCCTGCTCAACAAGATCCATACTACCTATCCGGATGCCGCCGAGGAGAGCGACGAGCACGTGATGGGCGAGCTGGCGTTGCAGGGCGTTCCGACCTCACCTTCGGCCGAGATTGCCATCTGCCTGATTATGTGCGCGACCGATGCTGCAAGCGACGGCGACAAGCAGGAGGCGACGCGCCTGACGGTGCGTGCTCGCGACTTGGTGGGCGAGGAAGCCTGCGCGGCGATTATCAAACTGGTGCGCGAGAGCGACGCCGAGCTCAACGCCGAGCGCAAGGCAAAGCGCGAGGCTGCGGGCTCAAACGCCGATGGAGCCAAGGAGGCCGGCGATGCCCAGTAAGCGCGAGCGCAAGCTCATTTCCAAGAATCGCTCGGCGCATCACGAGTACTTTATCGATGAGACGTTCGAATGCGGTATTGAACTGAGTGGCACCGAGGTCAAGTCGATTCGCGAGCGCGCCTGCCAGATCACCGATACCTTCGCGCTGATTCGCGGCGGGGAGTGCTGGCTCGTCGGCCTGCATATCCACCCTTATAGCCATGGAGGCGTGTGGAATCGCGATCCCGACCGTCGGCGTCGTCTGCTGCTGCACCGCAAGGAGATTGACTTTCTTGACGGCAAACTTCGCAACCGTGGTTATGCGCTGGTTCCGTTGGAACTCTACTTTAATACCGACGGCCGCGTAAAGCTGCTGCTGGGTCTGGGTCGCGGCAAGAAGCTCTACGACAAGCGCGAGGACATGGCCAAGCGTGATGTCCAACGTGAGATCGATCGCGCCCTTAAGGAACGCAACCGCTAGGCACTCTGTATAAGTTGCGGTGGAATACGGACTGTTTTGCCTGTTTGAGGGGCTATTCAGTCCCTATTTCACCGCAACTGCGGGCGTCTCATCTTTCTTACTGTTCTGACACATATGTCTCAAAGGCGGCGTCCGTTATGGGTGCCGCCTTTTTTGTGGGTACATACATCCATGAGGTTCCAACCCGAGCTAGGGGAGTGATCGTTATGGACAAAACTGCGTTCTTTACCATGCCGAGTGGCCTGTACGTGGTGAGCGCCGTGGCGGACGGGCTGCGTGCCGGCTGCGTTATCAACACAGCGGTGCAGGTGACATCCGCCCCGCCGCGCATCTCGATTGCCGTGAACAAGGAAAATGTCACGTCCGGCGTAATCGTATCGGCTAAGGCCTTTGCGCTGACCGTGATCGATCAGACCGCCGACATGCTCTACATCGGTAACTTTGGGTTCCGCACCAGCAGCGATTATGACAAGTTTGCCAAATACGAGACCCGCGAGACGGCTCTGGGCATGCCCTATGTGCCCGAGCATGGGGCGGCCCTGTTTAGCTGCCGTTTGATCGACACTGTGGATGTGGGCACGCATCTGCTGTTTATTGGCGAGGTCGAGGATGCCGAGCGCCTGAGCGACGAGACGCCGCTGACGTACGACTACTATCACAAGGTGCTAAAGGGCAAGACGCCGCCCAAAGCCTCGTCGTATCAAGGCTAGAAATGTTCTAAAAATACTTGCATTATACTATTGAGAATATATACTAATAAGTAAGTACACCAGCAGTCACGTTCGAGAGGAGAACATCATGGCTGAGGAGAAGAAGACGTATAAGTTTGTGTGCACCGTTTGCGGTTACGAGGTTGAGGTCGACACGCCCGAGCTGCCCGAGGACTACGTGTGCCCGGTCTGCGGCGTCGGTCCCGATCAGTTTGAGCTCGTCGAGGAGTAACTCGCAGGCACACGGCGAAAGCCGAACATAGCTCTGTCCAAGGGTCCCGGTCGAATTCTCGGCCGGGACCCTTTTGATTTATCTGACGGTTTAAAACGGTCTCACGTGTTACAGATTGAGACGTTATATCTGGACAGTCACGCCATCCCAATTACATCCCCGTTAGCAGCACGATGTCGAGAATCGTCACGATGACGCCGATCCCTACGAGCAGCGCGTTGAGCGGGCGCGAGTTGGCGTATTTGCCCATGACGCGGCGTGAGCTGGTGAGCCGTATGAGCACAAAGACCGTAATCGGCAACTGAAGCGACAGCAGCGCCTGACTCCAGATGAGACCTTCAAAAGGATTTGGGACGACCAGACACGCCGCCACTGCGCCGGCGAAACAGGCCGCCACCCCGATCGAGGAATGTCGGTCGTGGATGTCGTATTCCTCGTCGAACATGCCCGCGGTGATGGTGCCTGCCGCCATGCCTGCCGTCACACTACTCGATATGCCCGCAAACAGCAGTGCCACCGCAAAGATGGTCGAGCTTGCCGGGCCCAGAATGGGGGAGAGCGTGTCCGCTGCGACGGCGAGGTCGTCTACGACAATGCCATGCGCAAAGAAGGTCGATGCGGCCAGGATGACCATGGCCGAGTTGATCGCCCAGCCCACGCCCATCGAAAAGAGCGTGTCGAAGAGCTCGTAGCGCAGACGTTCCTCGATAATCTGCTCGCCTTGGCCTTCGAAGTGCATGGATTGGATGACCTCGGAGTGCAGGAAGAGGTTGTGAGGCATAACGACCGCGCCTAGGACACTTACGATAATCGCGGCCGAGCCGGTGGGCATACTGGGTGTGATCCAGCTTGCGGCGGCCTGCGGCCAGTCGACCTTGACCAGCGTAAGCTCAGCCAAAAACGAGAGTCCTACCACGCCTACGAAGGCGATGATCCATCGCTCGGCGCGCTTGTAGGAGCTCGTCATGAGCATCGCCATCGATACTGCCGCCACGATGACGCAGCCCGCGCGCACGGGCAGCCCAAAGAGCATTTGAAGGGCAATCGCGCCACCCAGGACTTCGGCCATGGCGGTGGCGATGGTCGCGAGGTAGGCACTGGCGAGCACCGTGCGCCCAACGAAGCGGGGGAGAAAGCGGGTCGTGGCCTCGGCAAGGCAGGCGCCCGTGGCGATACCCAGGTGTGCCGCGTTGTGCTGCAACACGATGAGCATGATCGTGGACAGCGTGACGATCCACAGCAGCGCGTAGCCAAACTGCGAGCCGGCGGCCATATTGGAGGCCCAATTGCCTGGGTCGATAAAGCCGACGGTCACGAGCAGCCCGGGGCCGATATGCCGGGCGATATCCAGACCTCCGTGGCCTCCGGTGCGGTGCGAGCCAAAGTGTTGTTTGAGATGGTTGAGCATGGTGAGCTCCTGCGTGCCGTTTGTTTGACGCCGCAAAGGATACCCGTTTTATGCTAAAAAGTTAACCAAGACTAACAAGATTGTTGTATTTGAATAGGATGGTGGAAGGGGATTGCTGAAATGTCTTGATCTGTAACAACTAGGGATGGAAATTGGATCTTACTGTTACAGATTGAGATGTTTGAAGCGGTGAGTTTACAGGTCGAACTTGGGGCCCTTGTTGCCGTCCTTGAGGTCGGCGGTGTCCACTCGTAGGGCGTGCGTTACGCGATTGTTTCGAAACGGGTGGGAAACACAACGGGCCGGCGATGCCCCTAGTATGCCTATTCAACTGACTGTCTAACACCTAGGGGAGGATCGCGATGCAGGCAGATTCCGCTCAGCAGCAGGGCCTTTATCGCCCCGAATTCGACCACGATGCATGTGGCATCGGCGCGCTTGCCGATATCAACGGCGAGCGCCATCACCAGATCCTGGACGACGCACTGTCCATTCTGGTCAACTTGGAGCACCGCGGCGGCACGGGACTCGAGAAGAACACCGGCGACGGCGCCGGCATCCTGTTCCAGGTTCCGCATCACTTTTTCCGTAAAGAGGCTCAAAAGTGCGGTCAGATTCTGCCGGCAGAGGGCGACTATGGCGTGGCCATGCTGTTCTTCCCGCAGGACGACAAGGGTGTAGAGGATGCCCGCCGCGTGTTTGAGGAGGGCTGCGCCGAAGCCGGCGTGCCGCTGCTCTTCTGGCGCGAGGTGCCGGTCGACCCGCACGACCTGGGTGAGACGGCCCGCGCCTGCATGCCTACCATCCTGCAGGCCTTCCTGGGCCGTCCGGACGACACGCCCGCCGGCGATGCCTTTGAGCGTCGCCTGTATGTGTGCCGCCGCACCATCGAGAAGAAGGCCGACGCCGAGTTTGCCCTGCGCGACAAGATCTTCTATGTGTGCTCCATGAGCTCGCGCACCATCGTGTACAAGGGCATGCTGGTCGCCACGCAGATGCGCCGCTTCTTCATCGATCTCAACGACGCCGCCGTCAAGACGGCCGTGGCACTCGTCCACTCGCGCTACTCCACCAACACCACGCCCAGTTGGGAGCGCGCGCACCCCAACCGCTTTATCATCCACAACGGCGAGATCAACACCCTCAAGGGCAACGTCAACTGGATTCGCGCCCGCGAACCCAATCTGTACAGCCCCGTGCTGCAGCATGATCTTGAGCGTGTGATGCCCATCATCAACCGCGAGGGCTCCGATTCCGCGATTTTGGACAACGTGCTCGAATTCTTGGTCATGAACGGTCGCCCGCTCACGCGTGCCGCGTCCATGTTGCTGCCCGAGCCGTGGGACCACAACGACAATCTGAGCGAGGAACGCCGCGCCTACGACGCCTACCAGTCCATGCTCATGGAGCCCTGGGACGGCCCGGCCGCCATCGCCTTTACCGACGGTCGCACGCTGGGTGCCGCCCTCGACCGCAACGGCCTGCGCCCCGCCCGCTACTACGTGACGCGCGACGGCCGCTTTATGCTGGCGAGCGAGGTGGGCACCATCGAGGTGAGCCCCGAGAACATCCTGACGAGCGGCTGTCTGGGACCGGGCCAGATGCTCGAGGTCGATTTTGCCCGCGGCCGCGTCATCTACAACGACGAGCTGCGCGCCCGTTACGCCAAGGAAAAGCCCTATCGCGACTGGATCGCCGAGGAGACGCTGACCGTCGACGCGCTCGACAAGCTCGTCGCGCCCGCGCCCGCCGAGGATACCGAGGTGCCCGCCGCCGTGCGCATGGCCAAGCTCGGGTATCACTGGGATGATGTTGACGAAGTCGTGCGTCCCATGGCCCAGCAGGGCAAGGCGCCGCTCGCCTCGATGGGTATCGATGCGCCGCTGGCCTGCCTGTCCAAGAAGACGCGCTCGTTCTTTGACTACTTCTATCAGCTGTTCGCCCAGGTCACGAACCCGCCCATCGACGCCCTTCGCGAGCATATGGTCACCTCGACCACGCTCTACCTGGGCAACCACGGCAACCTGCTCGAGGACTCTCGTACGGCCTGCCAGCTGGTGCGCTTGGAGCGCCCACTGCTGAGCGAGGAGGAGTTCGAGCGTATCTGCGCCATCGACCGCGTGGGCTTTAAGACCCGCCGTTTCCGTGCCGTGTACCGCCGCGACGCGGGTGAGGGCGCGCTGCAGGCTGCACTCAAGCAGCTTGCAGAGGACGTTGAGGCTGCGGTCCGCGACGGCGTGAACATCGTGGTGTTGAGCGATCGTGCCGCTGCGGGCGAGGTGCCCGTACCGTCGCTGCTCGCCGTGGGCTGCGTGCACAACCACCTGATTCGCGCCGGCGTGCGTACCTTTGCCGACATCGTGGTGGAGTGCGGCGACGCCGTGTCCCCGCACGACTTTGCTGCACTGGTGGGCTACTCCGCGAGCGGTATCTATCCGTACAACGCGCATTCGTGCATTCGCGACTTGGCGGCGCACGGCGATCTGGACGTGACAGCCGAGCAGGGCATCGCCAACTACAACAAGGCTGCGACTGCCGGCATCGTTTCCATCATGTCCAAGATGGGCATCTCCACGGTGCAGAGCTACCACTCCGCGCAGATCTTCGAGGCCGTGGGCTTCACTCCGGAGTTCGTCAACGCGTACTTCGCCGGCACGGTGAGCCGTGTGGGCGGTATGGGTGTCGAGGACGTCGAGCGCGAGCAAAATGAGCGCTACGACGCCGCGCTCGCTATCCTTAAGAGCCCGGCTCCCGATCAGCTGCCCACGCTGGGTCTGACCAAGTGGCGCCCGCTCGGCGGCGAGGATCACCTTATCAACCCGCAGACCGTCTACCTGCTGCAGACCGCCTGCCGCGAGGACAGCTACGACACCTTTAAGGAGTACAGCGCCCGCCTGCACCGCACCGGCCGTGCCGTACGCCTGCGTGACCTGCTGGACTTTAATGCCAACGGTCGCACGCCGGTTTCGCTCGACGAGGTGGAGCCCGCGCTCAACATCGTCCGCCGCTTTAACACCGGCGCCATGTCGTATGGCTCCATCAGCAAAGAGGCACACGAGTGCATGGCCATCGCCATGAACCGCCTGCACGGCCGTTCCAACTCGGGCGAGGGCGGCGAGGACCCGCGTCGCGAGACCCCGCTGGCTAACGGTGACTCCAAGAACTCCGCCATCAAGCAGGTGGCAAGCGCGCGCTTTGGCGTGACGAGCCGCTACCTGTGCAGCGCCTTCGAGATTCAGATCAAGATGGCCCAGGGCGCCAAGCCCGGCGAGGGCGGCCACCTGCCCGGCAAGAAGGTCTACCCTTGGATTGCCGAGGTCCGTCAGTCCACACCCGGTATCGGCCTGATCTCGCCTCCGCCGCACCACGACATCTACTCCATCGAGGACCTGGCGGAGCTTATCTTCGATCTTAAGAACGCCAACCCCGGCGCACGCGTGTCGGTCAAGCTGGTCAGCGAGGCCGGCGTTGGCACCATCGCCACCGGTGTGGCCAAGGGTGCCGCCGACAAGATCTTGATCAGCGGCCACAACGGCGGCTCCGGTGCTGCGGCGCGCGATTCGATCTGGCACGCCGGTCTGCCGCTGGAGCTTGGCCTTGCCGAGGCTCAACAGACGTTGCTGCAAAACGGCCTGCGCTCGCGCGTGGTACTCGAGGCCGACGGCAAGCTCATGGACGGCACCGACGTCGCCGTCGCCTGCCTGCTGGGTGCCGAGGAGTTTGGCTTTGCGACCATGCCGCTCATCTCCATGGGCTGCCTTATGCAGCGCGACTGCCAGCAGGATACCTGCCCGGCCGGCATCGCCACGCAAAACTGCCGCCTGCGTCGCGGCTTCCGCGGCAAGCCCGAGCACGTCGAACACTTTATGCTCTTTGTTGCCGAGCAGCTGCGCGAGGTCATGGCGAGCCTGGGCTTCCGCACCGTCGACGAGATGGTCGGCCATCCCGAGTGCTTGCGCCAGATTGAGGTCCCGGGCAACCGCAAGGCCAACCTGCTCGATCTTTCGCCCGTGCTGGCGAGCGCGACCTGCGAGTTCGGTGCCCACATCCCGGGTGCCGACGGCCGTCACTTCCTGCCGCAGATGGCTGCCGACAGCGAGCTCGACAAGACGCTCGACTCCATGTTGTTTGTGCCCTATACGGCCGATGCCCGTGCGCACCTGCGTCCGATTCGCTTCCGCGCCGATATCGCCAACGTCAACCGTTGCGTGGGCACCATCTTGGGCAACGCGGTGACCAAGGCACATCCCGAGGGTCTGCCCGCCGGCTCCATCACCATCGATTGCGATGGTTCGGCCGGTCAGAGCTTTGGCGCCTTTCTGCCGCGCGGCATTACGCTCAACGTGTGCGGCGACGCCAACGACTACTTTGGCAAGGGCCTTTCGGGCGGCGAGGTGTCGGTGCGCCCCAACCCGCATGCGACCTACAAGTTCGACGAGAACATCATCGTGGGCAACGTTGCGTTCTTTGGCGCTACGAGTGGCCGCGGCTTCATTAACGGCCTGGCCGGCCAGCGCTTTGGCGTACGCAACTCCGGTGCCACGGTGGTGGTCGAGGGCTGCGGCAACCATGGCTGCGAGTACATGACGGGAGGTCTGGCGCTCATCCTGGGCGAGGTCGGGCAGAACTTCGCCGCCGGCATGACGGGCGGCGTGGCTTACGTCTTTGACCAGTACGGCACGCTCGATGCCCGTGTGAACCACGAGAGCGTTGAGCTTAAAGCCCCGACGGCCGGTGAGCTTGCGCAGATTCGTGCGCTCATCCAGGAGCACGTGGACGCGACGCAGAGCCCGCGCGGTATTAAGCTGCTCTACAGCTTTGAGACGATGAGCAAGCACTTTGTGAAGGTCATTCCAACCGAGTACGAGCGCGTGCTGGCGATTGTCGCCGCCGCCGAGGCCGTGGGCAAGACGCATGCGCAGGCCGAGGAGCTGGCGTTTGACATTGTGACCGGCCGCGCGAGTGCCGCGGATGTCGCTCGCTTTGATGTGGCGGGTGGTGTCGCTGGCGCTGCGCCCGCCACCGCCAGCTCTGTTGCTTCGACCAAGAAGGAGGCGTAAGTGTCATGGGTAAGCCCGGTGCTTTTCTTGATATCGATCGCGTGACCCATGAGCTGCGCCCCGTGGAGGAGCGCAGCCGCGATTTCGATCCGCTGTACGTGGAGCTCGACGACGACGCGCGCCGTGCCCAGGCGAGCCGCTGCATGATGTGCGGTGTGGCGTTTTGTCAGATGGGCGCGAGCTTTGGCAAGGCACGTCCGAGCGGTTGTCCGCTGCACAACCTGATTCCCGAGTGGAACGAGCTGGTGTACCGCGGCCGTTGGGACGAGGCCGCCGAGCGCCTGTCACTCACCTCGCCTATGCCCGAGTTCACGAGCCGCGTGTGCCCGGCGCTGTGCGAGGCCGCGTGTAACCTGGGCTCGGTCGACGGCCAGCCCACGACGATTCACGACAACGAGCGCGCGATCAGCGACCATGAGTGGGCAAATGGCGGTCCGCGCCGCTTTGAGCCGGCAGGGGAGGGCGCGCCCACGGTTGCCGTGGTGGGTTCCGGCCCGGCTGGCCTGGTGGCAGCATGGGAGCTTGCGCGTCGCGGTGCCCGCGTGACGGTGTTTGAGCGTGACGACCGCCCGGGCGGCCTGCTCATGTACGGCATTCCCAACATGAAGCTCGAGAAGTCCGTGGTCGAGCGTCGCGTGGCACTTATGCGCGAGCTGGGTATCGTCTTTGAGCTGGGCGCTGACGTTACGAACCCTGCGGTGGCGGCCAAGCTCGATGGCTTTGACGCCGTCGTGGTGGCTGCCGGCGCCCGCGCCCCGCGTGGGCTTTCTGCTGCGAACATCGATGCGCCCGGCGTGGTGTATGCCGTGGACTACCTGACGGCTTCGACCATCTCGGTGCTCGATGGCGGCGAGCCCGCGGTGAACGCGCGCGGCCTGGACGTTGTGGTCGTTGGCGGCGGCGATACCGGCAACGACTGCGTGGGTACCGCGGTACGTCAGGGCGCGCGCAGCGTGCGCCAGTTTGAGTTCTTGCCGGCGGCGCCTGATGCGCGCGCGGCGAGCAACCCCTGGCCGCAGTGGCCAAACGTTAAGAAGACCGACTACGGCCAGCAGGAGGCCATCGCTGCCATGGGCGGCGAGATGCGCGCTTGGGGCGTGGATACGCTCGAGGTACTGCTGGATAAGAAGGGCACTGCCGCGGGCCTGCGCGTGGCCGACCTAGATTGGTCGGCCGGCAAGCCTGAACGCATTGCGGGCTCCGAGCACGAGGTGCCGGCGCAGCTGGTGCTGATCGCCTGCGGCTTTACGGGTCCTGAGCATGGCGTGTTCGATGCGGTAGGCGTGCCTGTTGCCACCGCTGGTCGTCCGCTGCCTGTGATGGCCGCCGAGGGCTCGCATCTTGCGGCACGTGTCGACGGCGTCTCCGCGGATGCCGTGCCGGTGTATGTTGCCGGTGACGCTCACAACGGCAGCTCGCTCGTGGTGAACGCTATGGCCGACGCCCTGGCCTGCGTGGCCGAGGTCGCCGACGCGCTGGAGCTGTAAAGTAGTCATTTAAGAGTGTCCCCAATGACTAGTCATTTTTTTGTCTAGTCGTTGGGGACACTCTTTGCGAGCGATTTGCTCGTTTGTCGACGTACGGGTGTTCATTTGTCGACTTCTTGGGCTGTGGTCACCTGTTGTTTCTGTGGTGGCTGTGGGTATCTGGCTCAAAAGGGCGGGTTGGCCGTCTATGTTTACCTGCGGTTTTGTTGCGGTGCGCATTTTCGGTCAAGCATCCCGTCAAGTGTTTGGTCAGCAGTTGGTTTGCAGCCGGAGGCCTATTTTGCCCGCGCTGGTCGTGGCTGCCCACCCTCCTCGTAAGCTCAAATTGAGGTTCATCAGTTTGAGGAGGATGCCGTGACTGACCACGTTTTAGACCGAGCACAGCTGGCCGAAGCCGTCGGCAACGATATTGCCGACATGGCCCATTTTTGGATGCTGCGGAAGTTTCAGTTTTTGGAGCCGGCGCGCGAGCAGTTCGAGATCATTGTCGACCCGTGGCTCGGCTATTGCACCGAGCCTTCCCAAAACGAAATCATGGCCTACAACATGGCATTTACCGATTGGCTGCTCTTCGAGCGCCCCTATCGCCATGGCAAGACGCTGCTCGAGCTGTATGTTGATGAGCCGCCGGCATCGCTTTCGCCTGCCTCGCTCAAGCGGCTCGAGCAGGTGCGCGACACACAGTATTTCTCGCGCTTTGGCATTTTGGACAAGGATCCTGCGAACGGCATGGTTGCGCTGAAGGATACGCGCACCGACCGTCGCTTTGATGTCTACGACCCGCATATCGTGCAAAAGGAGCATTGGAGCGACGGCGCGATTGCGGTGCGCCTCGCCTGCGTCGACGATGTCTGGCTGACGGCGGGACAGCTCTATCTGTATGACATCGCGCGCCTGAGTGACACGGCGGTCGATGGGCCGGGCGCGGTGCATCCGGAGGACCTGCGGGACGGCTTTGACACCTCGTGCATCAGCTTCTTTTTGCGCTTGGTCCGCGACATCATGGGCGCCCAGGGGCGCTACGTAAAGTCCCTCAACATCTACGAGCAGGAGTGGGAGTAGGGGATGTGACTGGTATCGCCCTACAGCCCTGACTTTGTCTCAATCTGTAACGTTTGGCAGCTGTTTGGGCCCGTAACTGTTACAGATCGAGACATTCCCCTGATGTTGCTGGGGTGGGGCTGCAACGTATTCCGTCCCCCCACATCCCCTCTTCCCTCCGTTAACCGATATGTCCGCAGCAATCCTGCCGCGCTGGATAATAATGGACAGATGTTCAAGTTTTCTGAGGGGGAGGAGCTCGATATGGCGTCTGCCGATCGTTCTACGTTGTTTATCAATGCGACCATTCTGGATGGTTCGGAGCATATGGAGCCGCAACCCGATATGGCCGTGGCCGTTGAGCGCGGTGTCATCACATGGATGGGGCCGAGTGCTGTGGCGCAGGCGCCCGCGGGTGCCGAGGTTATCGACCTGGGTGGTGCGTATCTCATGCCCGGTCTCATCAATATGCACGTGCACCTGTGCGGCTCGGGCAAGCCTGTCTCGGCCGGCGATGCGGGCGCGCTGATGAAGAAGCTCGATAATCCCGTGGGCCGCACCATCGTCCGCCGCATCCTCAAAGGCAGTGCCCAGCAGCAGCTAGCAAGCGGCGTGACCACGGTGCGCGGCGCGGGCGACCCGCTGTTTGCCGATCTGGCCGTGCGCGATGCTATCGATGCCGGCAAGTATCAGGGTCCTCGCCTGGTGGCGCCGGGAACGGGCATCACGGTGCCGGGCGGCCATGGTGCGGGCCTGTTCGCCCAGGTGGCCAACAGTCCCGCCGAGGCAGCCGAACAGGTGCGCGACCTGTATGCGCGCGGTGCCGACGTCATTAAGCTGTTCGTAACGGGCGGTGTGTTCGATGCGACCGAGGTGGGCGAGCCGGGCGTGCTGCGTATGCCGGTGGAGGTTGCCGCGGCGGCGTGCAAGGCGGCGCACGATATGGGCCTTCCGGTCATGGCCCATGTCGAGAGTACCGAGGGTGTGAAGGTTGCGCTTGAGGCCGGCGTTGACACGATTGAGCACGGCGCTCCGTTGACGTCCGAGATTCTGGAGCTGTACCGTGGCGCCGCGGGCACGCAGCTCGAGGGGCGTGCGCCCTGCGTTACCTGCACTATCAGCCCGGCGCTGCCGTTTGTATTGCTCGACCCGGAAAAGACCCATTCGACCGATACACAAAAGAAGAACGGCGACATCGTGTGCTCGGGCATCATCGAGAGCGCCCGTGCCGCACTGGAAGCTGGCGTTAAGGTGGGCCTTGGCACGGACTCGAGCTGCCCGTTCGTGACGCAGTACGACATGTGGCGTGAGGTGGCCTATTTTGCCAAGTACGTGGGTGTGAGTAACGCCTTCGCGCTGCATACGGCCACGCAGGTCAATGCCGAGCTGCTGGGGCTGGGCGGCGAGACCGGCACAATCGAGTGCGGCAAGGCCGCCGATATCCTGGTGACGCGCAAGAACCCGCTCGATGACCTGTGCGCACTGCGTGAGCCGGCGTACGTGATGTGCCGTGGTGATCTGGTGCGCAAACTCAAGGTGAAGCGTATTCCCGAGGTGGACGCCGAGCTCGACACGATTATGGCCATGCCGTCCGAGGCACTGGCCGAGGAGCTCGCCCGCGACGGCGTGGCATAGGTGTGACAAAGGGGCAATCCCTCTGTCATAATCAAAAATGCCGAGGTCTCAGTGCGAGGCCTCGGTTTTTATTTGTCCCATGGTATGGCGGCTAGGAGCGCGTCTCCATCTTGGCGTGGCACTTGGGGCAGGTGACGCGGATCTTGCCCTTGCCCTTGGGGACGGAGAGCATCTGGCCGCAGTTGGGGCACTTGAGATAGGCCGTGGTCTTGCGGCCCTTCCACATCTTCTTGGCTGTGCGCTTGGCACGTTCAAAGTCTTCCTTGCTAGTACCGGCTGCGCGCGAGGCGTTGGCCGCTGCAGCTCCGCCGCCCAAGCTGGCGACGAACTTGCCCAAGCCGGGAACATTGGCGGTCGTGGCGACAAAGGCCTCGTTCTCCTTGCGACGTGCGTCGATATTTTTGGACAGGCCGCGCAGCACGCCAATCACGATTACGGCGATGGCAATCCAGCTGAGCCACTGGATGCGGGCTATCGATCCGATCATCGCGATGACGATGCCGGCAAAACCCATCACGATGGTGAGTTCATCGGCACCATTGCGACCCTTCATAAAGTCATTCATGCAAATTGCCTTTCATTCGATATACCGCACGCCTTTATACCCGATTTAGAGCAAGGGGGACAGGTTAATTTGCACCAATGTGGTGCAAATTAACCTGTCCCCGGAATACCAAGACGATGCAAAGAAGTCTGTCCCCAATGTCCCCAATTACTTGGAGAGCTTGTCGACGACGCGTTCGATCTCGGCGAGCTTGGCGGCTTTGAGGTCTTCGTCTCCCGATTCGATTGCCGAAGTCACGCAGCCCTCGATATGCGCCTTGAGCACGTCGGCGTTGATGCGCGCGAGGAGCGCCTGTGTGGCCATGAGCTGCGTGGAGATATCGACGCAGTAGCGGTCCTCCTCGACCATCCGCAGGATGCCGTCGATCTGACCGCGTGCCGTCTTGAGCATGCGGGTCACCGATTTATGGTCTGCCATCATGTCGGGTCCTCGTTTCTGGTCGATCTTCCGGATGTCCCCGTCAGTTGCGGTGAAATACGGACCGTTTAAAGGCCTAGGGCGGCACAACAGTCCGTATTTCACCGCAACTTCTGAGGATTCAGTAGGCAGCGACTGCTATGCGGCGGTCACAGACAGGGCGTGGAATTTCTCGCCCGCGGCCTCGACAGCGGCGGCGAGTTGCTCGGCGGTTACGGTGTCGGCGCACTCAACCTGGACGGTCTGGGTCTCGTGATCGGCGTCGGCGTCGGTCACGCCGGCAACGTTGAGCAGTGCCGTCTCGACAGTAGCGTCGCAGTGGCCGCACATGAGGCCGGAAGTCTTGATTGTGTATCGCATGGGTATTCCTCCCTGTTGTGTCGGCTTTCCCAGGCACCCGACCTTGACCTTCAAGCCGTCGCTCGCGTACCAAAGTACGCGTCGCTCCTCTTTCAGGTCAATCTCGGGCACCTGGAAAACCCGTTCTAAATGGACTTAATGGTGAGCTTATTTTGCCACTTTTGGCTTAAAGGATTTTAAGCGCAGCGCATTGCTTACGACGCAGACACTCGACAGGCTCATGGCCGCGGCGCCAAACATCGGCGAGAGCTGCCATCCGGTGAGCGGGAAGAACACGCCCGCCGCCAGCGGAATGCCGATGCCGTTGTAGAACAGTGCCCAGAACAGGTCCTGCTTGATGTTGCGGATCGTGGCGCGCGAAAGCTCGATGGCGCGGGCGACGTCCATGAGATCGCTGCGCATGAGCACCACATCTGCCCCCTCCTTGGCGATGTCGGCGCCGGTGCCGATGGCAAGGCCCACGTCGGCGCGCGCCAGGGCGGGGGAGTCGTTGATGCCGTCGCCCACCATGGCGACCTTGCCGCCCGCATCCTGCAGCTCGCGCACGTGGCGCTCCTTGTCGGCGGGGAGGACGTCGGCGATGACCTGCTCGCGGCTCAGCCCCACGCGGCGGGCGATGGCCTCGGCTGTCACACGGTTATCGCCGGTGAGCATGCGCACGTCGACGCCAAGCGAGCGCAGTGCGGCGATGGCTCCGGCGCTCGTCTCCTTGACCTCGTCAGCCACGGCAATGGTGCCGGCAAGCTCGCCGTTCTTGGCAAAGAACAGCGGCGTCTTGCCCTTGGCGGCAAATTGCTCGGCAAGGCCCGCGGGCACGGTAACGCCTAGCTCGTTCATCAGACGCACGTTACCAGCGGCGATGGTGTTTTGCCCCTCGCGTGCCGTAACGCCTCGCCCGGGCACGGCGGCAAAGTCCTCGACGGCGCGTGCGACAATCCCTCGCGTCTCGCACTCGGCCATAATCGCCTCGGCCAGCGGGTGTTCGCTTGAGCGCTCCAGCGCGGCGGCCAGCTTGAGCAGCGCCTTTTCGCTCATGGCGGGCGATCCGTCGGCGCGCGTGGCTACCACGATATCGGTCACGGCAGGCTTGCCGCGAGTGACCGTTCCCGTCTTATCGAGCACCACGGTGCCCACGCTGCGCAGATTCTCCAGCGCCTCGGCACTCTTAAACAGAATGCCCATCTCGGCGCCCTTGCCGGTGCCGACCATAATAGCGACGGGCGTGGCCAGACCCAATGCGCACGGACAGCTGATCACCAGCACAGCGACGGCGGAGGTGAGCGCTTCGTTCACGCTACCGGTCAGTGCCATCCACGCCACGAAGGTCATGGCCGAGATCACGAATACCACGGGCACGAACACGCCGGCGACCTTGTCGGCCATGCGGGCGATGGGCGCCTTGGTGGCGTTGGCGTCCTCGACGAGCTGGATAATCTTGGCGAGCGACGTGTCGGCGCCCACGCGTGTGGCACGGAAGGCAAACGAGCCGGTGCGGTTGACAGTGGCGGCGTTGACGGTGTCGCCGGCGGTCTTTTCCACGGGGATGGACTCGCCGGTGAGCGCGCTCTCGTCCACGGCCGAGCTGCCCTCGAGCACCACGCCATCGACAGGGATGGACTCGCCGGGGCGCACACGCAGCACCTGGCCGGGCAGAATGGCATCGACGTCGACGGTGGCCTCGCTGCCGTCCTCTGCCACGACGGTCGCGGTCTTGGGTGCTAAGTCGATGAGCGCCTCGATAGCGCCGCCGGTCTTGGACTTGCTGCGCGTCTCGAGGTATTTGCCCACGGTGACGAGCGACAGGATGGTGCCAGCGCTCTCAAAATACAGGTTGTCCATGCTCGTCATCATGGCCTCGTGCACCTGACCTGCGGCTAGCTGGTCGGCCATGATGAACATGGCGTAGAGCGACCAGGCGATGGAGGCGGTGGCGCCCACGGCAATAAGGGCGTCCATGGTGGGCGCGCCGTGCGCGAGCGATTTAAACCCGTTGATAAAGTACGCGTCGTTGACGTAGACGATGGGAATGAGCAGGACGAGCTCGGTGAGCGCGAGCGTCATGCTGTGGGTGTGGTCGGTGAAGATGCCGGGCAGCGGCCAGCCGAGCATGTGCCCCATGCCTATGTAGAACAGTGGGATGAGGAATACGATCGAGACGATGAGGCGGGTGCGCATGGCAGAGGCGGCGGCCTCCAACTTTTTGGTCGGTGACTCCATATGGGCGGCGCCGGACCTGGCTTGCGCACTTCCGCTTTGGACAGCGTCGGTGCCCGTGCTGATGGGTGAGGCCGAGTAGCCCGCGCGGTCGACAGCGGTGCAGATGTCGTCGGGGGAGACCTGCGCAGGGTCGTAGTCCACCAGCATAGAGCCGGCGAGCAGATTGACCGCGACGCTTTGGACGCCGTCGAGTTTGCTCACGGCGCGATCCACATGCGCCTGGCAGGCGGCGCATGTCATGCCGCCCACGTCGAACTTATCTTGAGCCATGGCTTCTCCTTTCTGTGACGTAGTGTCGGAAATGTTAACCTGCCGATACTATACACCCATACCCCCTGGGGGTGTCCAGTACAGAAAGAAATGTATGACATTTCGCTACAGATGAGGGTGGCTGCCGGGTTGGTGCACCATCCCCGCCCTTCGTCTCAATCTGTAACATCTAGCCCAGTTTTTGCCGAGCTGCTGTTACAGAATGAGACAAACTCTCCGGCGGCAAATCAATATCTCGATCTGTAACATCTAGCGGGGAAAATGACCTCTAACTGTTACAGATTGAGATTTTGTTTTGAGAGGTTTGAGTTTGTCTCCATCTGTAACAGTTAGACCGGTTTTTGGATTCCAGATGTTACAGATCGAGACGAACCTTCAGCAATAAACTCAATGTCTCAATCTGTAACATCTGGCGGGAAATATGACCCCTTACTGTTACAGATCGAGACAGACCGTCCGCGGCCAACTCAAATGTCTTGATCTGTAACATCTAGAGAGGTTTTTGACCCCTTACTGTTACAGATTGAGATGTTGTCTCGCGGGATTGGGGTTTGTCTCGTTCTGTAGCATCTAGACCTGTATCTGCCGAGCTAGTGTTACAAATCGAGACAACTGCCGGGGAGGGGTCCCGTCATGGCAAGACGCCCGCCGCCTAGATACAGAACCCGGGAATCACGCAGGTTCGCTTGTTTGGCTTTTCCGCAGGGGTGGCGTACATAAAGACGTCGCCGTCGTGGCCCACACGGTTTATGTAGAGCGTGCCTTCGGTCTTCGATGAGTCGGGGCTCACCGTGCGCTCCCACCAGCAGGTGTCCTTGCCCTTCCACTGGCGGACCATCGTCTCGTTCGTGGAATACGGGCTCACCTTGAGCTCGCGGAAGAGCTGATACTCCTTGCCCTCGCCGTTGTAGATGTCTGCCAGGTAGTGATAGTCCTCGGCAAACGAATCGGGCGGCTGCACACCGCACAGTTCGACCATGGCGGGCAGCCAAAGGGTCGCGGGCAACTCGCTCAGACACGCCGCGCTGTTGGCAGCGCCCACATTGTTCGAGACCTTCTTGACACCTTTAATGAGCGCGCGTAGCTCATTGGGCAGCAGCTTAAGGCCGTCGCCGTCGAGCCATTCTCGCAGCTCGCAATCTGCCCAGCCGGCGCTCGGCGGTTCAGCCGCAGCGTTGCGCTCGGCAATACCCGCATCGAACAAAAACGTCAGTCCGGCCTTGCCCGTCCCGTCCAGAAGTTCATCGTGGCGGATGCCCACAAGCTGCGCGCCAACCTGCAGCCCGTTGGTGAGCGTGACACGCTTGGTACACGGATAGGGGATATGCCCATCGGCATCGAGCAGATGATAGCGCCTGGCAATCTCGCGTGCCTCGCTACGGGTCTCGGTGGCCTTAATCTTGAGCGAAATCTCCTGCAGCTGATCCCAGGTGTAGTCGTCAAGCGTACCGTGGATGCCGTCAAGGTAGTCGGGGATGCCAAAGCCATGGGTTGCCGCCCCGATAACGCTGAGCCCCGCAACGGCTGCGATAGCGCCGCCGATAATAAAGCGGCGGCGGGTCATGGCATCGTGGCGGGCCTGATTCAGGATCTCTCGTGCGCGCTCGCCGGCGACGTCGACCTTAAGGTGCGTGCCAGAATCGATATCAATCGCGGCCTCGTCTCCTGTGCCTTCGCGGCCCTCGGATTCGGCATCAGTGAGGTATGCCGAGAGCACCTCGAGCATCTGCTGCTCGGTAGGGCGATCGCACTGCTCGACTGAGAGACCCTTCATGATGATTTGGACGAGCGCTTCATCGCTCTCGCAGCGCGGCTCGAGCGGTGCCGGCTTGGTCTTGGTCTTTACGAGATAGAACGAGCCGGTTGCAGCGGCGTCCGTCGACTCAAAGTCAAACGGCTTGCGACCGCTGTAGAGCTGGTACAGAATGCTCGAAAGCGCATAGACGTCGACCGCGGGCGAGCGGCGAAGGGCCGCGATGCCTTCGATATCCTGCGTGAGCATCTCGGGCGCGGCGTATGCGGGTGTGGCAAAGCGCCAGATGTCGGCGCGCCGGGTGATCGTGTCGTCGCCGAGAGCCATGGTCGCGGAGCCCATGTCGATGAGGCAGGGGTCAAAGGAACAATCGGCAATCTGCTGCTCGAGCGTTCGGCTGGAGGTGCGGAACATGATATTGGCAGGCGACAGGTCGCGATGGATGACCGGATTCACGAGGCCTTGGGTCATCAAGAGCGCACGAAGCACGGCGTTTCCGACGGCGGCGACCATCTGGGTGGTCAGCCCGCCCGAGGCGTCGTACGGAAGCAGGGGCAGCGCCTGCTTGAGTGAGGTGCCCTCGACCCACTCCATGAGGATGAGCGGGTCATCCTCGCACGATCCGTAGCCATAGACGCGTGGAAATCCGCGCAGGTGCGAGACGGTACACAGATGACGGTACTCCTCGAACAGCGCGGCGGTGTTGGCCAGGTGCGCTGCCGATTGCTCGGCGGAGCGGTCGGGGGCTTGGCCGGAAAGGATGGCGTTGTCCTTGAGTAGCTTGACGGCAAAGACCTCGCCGCTCGTGTTGGTCGCGCGCAGCACGTGCCCGATGTTGCCGTTGTTGCGGTGGGCCGTCTGGAGAATAAGCGTCATAAACCGACGCTTGGCCTCGTCCTCGGCGTTGGGGTCGACCGCCACGGCGGTGTCGAACGTGTCAAGACGGATGAGTTTGTCGCCATAGGCGCTATCGGTAGTATCCATGGCGTTCCTTTGTCTGGCATGGGTTGCCGCACGTATACGTGAGCAGTGCGGATATCGGTAAAGAACCATGATAGCCGCACTGCCCACGTATGCCGCTGAGTATTGTCGTTTACGACGCAGAAGGTAGAAGACGAAAGACGGACGGCGACCGTCTTCCGATCGCCGTCCGTGCTAGTCCACAATGACAAGGAATGTCGTGTAGAGACCCAGATGGAGCCTGTCGCTGTTTTCGATTTCCACTGGGGGATAGACTTTGCCGGGCTCTCGTTGGTCGCGGGGCGGCTCGATTACGGTATCGCCGTCACCCGCGCCCGATTCGAGCACTGTGCCGTTGGTCGATCCAAGGCCCTGGGCGTACCAGTGCTCACCCTCGAGCCAAATACGAAGATGCTCGCGCGAGGCGTCGGCGCCTACATCGGTGATGCTGGGCGAGGTTTTGGGCAAAGAACCAATCACAGTGCCGCGCGGATCGCGTGTGAGGGGATGGATTTGCATGTCGGCGCAGTTGTCGGCATGGGTTCTGAGCAGACCGAGGTTAGGGGCGACGGTGCGTGGCTGCCCCAGGCTGCTCATAAAGCCACGTCCTACGGTAGTTTCGGTGGTGCCAAAGTGCCCGCCTGTCTTGCTGTCGCAAAAGCGCTCGACGGTGGCCACGCCCTGAACGGGATCGGCGAGCGCCCCCGTTGCCACAAAGAGCATAAGGTAAAGCGTGCTTTTCTCACGCACGGCATTGCCGTCAAAGTTGTCGATGCGATTGAGGGCATTTGCATATAGGCGGCTGTCCAGCTTGTAGCTGGCGAGAGCCGACATCATTTCGTTGGCGGCCGGACCGCGATAGTGCTCGGCGATTGCCCGATAGGCGGACTCGCCGCCGCCGAGCTTGCTGCAGATTGCCGCGGAAAGGTTGAGCGTGGTGACGGTAAAGTCGCTGTAGATGGCGGGCGCGCACTGGTCAGGCTTGCGATGGACGATGTAACGGGTGAGATACGAGCGGTTGGAAGAGCATTTCTCGAGTAGGGTACTGCCGAGATAAGAGTTTCCATTGATGAGCATTCGGGCGATCTCGAGATGTTTAAGACCGCCGAACGAGCGAATATCGTTATAGAGGACCGAGCAAGGCGTCTCTGCTGCCACGGATACCTCCTTTGATTGCTTCCTAGCCAATATGGCGATAGGAATTAATGGCTCCCGGTGGGCGACGTATTAAATGGCTGCGCAATATACAGCGTAACCAAAGCAACATTATAGGCCACATGTTCGAAATTGCAGGAAGACTGAGAGATTTGGTTTGGACTGGACGGAAATCCCCCTCTGTCTTGTTCTGTAACATTTGGACCCGGTTTTGCCCTGCATCTGTTACAGATTGAGACAATCGGCCAGGCCCGCCCCGTCCGCCTCGTCATCTGTGGTTTACGTGGGGGCATACGGAGTGCGGGTATACTAACCGGCGGCGAATCTGCTCCATCGCTTAGAGCTGCTGCGTCTGGACGGCGCGTGATAGGGCTGCCAAAGCGATCGCCAGCGTGCTGAGCAACGTCCTCTCTGTGCGCACCTGTTTTTGTATGTATTAGCGCACTACCAAGCACGCCCGCGCGGCCGCATGCCGTGCCCATTGCGCGTGCAGATAAGGAACAACAACATATGCGTAATTCTGTATCTGACGTCACCGACGCCGAGATTCTGGACGAGACCCGCGAGGCCATGACCCAGGCTGCCTTCGATGCCGCCGATGAGGCCAATGCCGCCCAGGCCGTCGAGTCCGCTACCGAGAGCCTGCCCGCCTTTGACGAGCTGGGCCTCTCCGACGAGATGCTTCGTGCTATCGAGAACCTGGGCTACACGGCGCCCACGCCCGTGCAGGCCGGCTCGATCCCCGTAGTGCTCGAGGGCCGTGACCTGCTTGCCGCCGCTCAGACCGGCACCGGCAAGACGGCTGCCTTTTTGCTACCGACCATGAACAATCTGGAGCACATCGCTCCTCCCAAACCCGTGCGCGAGCGCGGCGGCCGCAACCGCCGTCGCGGTGTTAAAAAGCCCGAGGGCAACGGCCGCGGCCCCGTGATGCTCGTCATCACCCCCACGCGCGAGCTCGCCCAGCAGATCGACGAGGTCGCAAGCAAAATCGCCGACGTCACCGGCCATGTTGCCGTGACCGTCGTGGGCGGCGTGAGCTACAAGCCGCAGACCGCGGCACTTAAGTACGGCTGCGACATCCTGGTCGCAACGCCGGGCCGTCTGGTCGATCTGATCGAGCAGGGCGCCTGCCACCTGGACGAGGTTAAGGTCCTGGTGCTCGACGAGGCCGACCGTATGCTCGACATGGGCTTTTTGCCCGCCGTCCGGCGCATTGTGCGCGAGACGCCGGCCGAGCGTCAGACGCTGCTGTTCTCGGCGACCCTCGACGAGGAGGCCGTGGGCGAGATCACCGACCTGGTGAGCGACCCGGCTCGCGTGGAGATCACACCTGCCACGTCGACCGCCGACACCGTCGACCAGTTTGTGTTCCCGGTGTCCATCGAGGCCAAAAACAACCTGCTGCCCGAGTTCCTCAAGAAGGAGGGCCCGGAGCGCACCATCGTCTTTATGCGCACCAAGCACCGCGCCGACAGCTGCTGCCGTCGTCTGGAGCGCAAGGGCATCAAGGCCGCCGCGATTCACGGCAACCGCAGCCAGGCCCAGCGCGAGCGTGCCCTTTCGGCCTTCCGCGACGGTACCGTCGACGTGTTGGTGGCAACCGACGTGCTCGCCCGCGGCATCGACATCAGCGACGTGCGCTACGTCGTGAACTTTGACGTGCCGGCCGAGCCGACCGACTACATCCACCGTATTGGCCGTACGGGCCGCGCCGGCGAGCTGGGCTGGGCCATCACGTTTGTGACCGAGCAGGATGTCGATGAGTTCTACGAGATCGAGAAGCTCATGGACAAGACCGCCGACATCTACGAGGCCGGCGACCTGCATGTGGGCCCCAATCCGCCCGCGGTTGACCCCGAGCGCGATCCTGCGGCCTTTAAGGTGAAGAAGAAGACCAAGCGCGGCAAGTCCAAGAGCAAGAAGAAGCTTGAGCAGGCGCGTCGCGACGGCAAACGCAACGGCGACGATTACGGTGATGTGGCCGGTCGTTCCAACCGCGGTCGAGACGAGCGTCGCGGCGACGGTGAGCGTCCGAGCCGTCCCAAGCGCGGCGGCAAGACCCGCGTGCGCGAGGGCGTTCAGGCTCGCGTGGACGAGGCTGTGGAGAGCGTGGCCCGCGAGGTGGCTGCCGAGGAGCGCGGCGGTGCTGGTGTCGTTGAGCAGGCCCCGCGCGGCAACCGTGCCGAGCGCCGTGCCAAGCAGTTCCAGGGCGAGGCGCATCGCCGTCGCCGCGAGGACGAGGACCGCGGCGGTCGTCGCCGTGTTGAGCGCGAGGACGAGGGCCGTGGCTCGCGTGGCGGCAAGCGTGGTTCGGGCGATCGTCGTCGTTCCGGTCGCGATGGCGAGCGCGGCGGCCGTGATGAGCGCCGTGGCGGCGAGGGCCGCGGTTCGCGTGGCGAGCGTGGTACTCGCGGCGGCGAGTCCCGTGGCGGCAAGCGCCTTGATGAGCGCGGTGGCCGTGGCGGCGAGCATCGCGAGGGCACTCGTGGCAATGGCAGCCGCAGCGGTGCTGGTCGTTCTAACGAGTCGCGCGATCGTCGTGACCCGCGTGCCAGCCGTGATCGTCGCGATGACTGGCGCAACTACGACGATACCCGCGAAGAGCGTCGCGGCGGCTATCGTGGTGGTCGTGGCGGCAACCAGGCCGGCTCCCGTGGCGGCCGTGCCGGCGGTCGCGATAACCGTGGCAGCTACGGCAACAGCCGTGGCGGCAAGCGCGGTGGCAGCTCCCGTCGCCCCGGCGACGGCGGCGGCAAGCGCAAGTAAGATGCGCATCGCGCGCTAGCGTGAGACAAGCTAAGGGCCCGAGCAAATAACGCTCGGGCCCTTTTGTTTGCCGTGTCCATCGCTAATTCAAACGTGATGTTCTCGGGAATGCATCTGGGGGATGCTGAGGACCTATTTTCCGCCATGCAGCAATGGGTCCTATGGGGTGCGCCGTGCATTTTTTGGAGTATTCTGCAGTTCGAGTTGTCTGCATATGATTCGACGTCGCCAACGGTGGCCTTCGGATATCCCTAGCGAGCGTTCCGAGTCAGATTTCGCCGTTTTCCGGAGCAGGGGCGCGTCATTCTCGCCATGTCGGGACTTAAAATGATACGGCGCCCTACAGTTTTGCCCACCCGCGGCGGTGCTGGCGCGGTCACGTTGCAGAATACTCCGTTTTTTGCACGGGCCAGGATGGGGTACCTCAGGAGAACGCGGCGGTATCCAGTAAATATATGCAATCTGTACCGGGAATTATGCAAACCGAAAAGGCGGGCAGTATGGGTTGGTGTATCGGGCTGCCTAGCGCACCAAAACGGGGAGCTCCCCCCCCATGCGCCGTATACTCTGTCTGAATGTGAAAGCGGCTTGACGCGTTGCCAGGCGTAGGGGAGGGTGTCTCGATGAGCGTATTCGAAATTGTGTTTAGTCCGACGGGTGGAACGCGGAAGGTGTCTGGCCTTGTGGCCGGGGCACTGGGCAAGAATACCGTTACCGTCGATCTGACCGATAGCGGGCTAGATTTCAGCGCTGTCTCGATGACTGAGGACGACGTGGCCGTAATCTCTGTGCCGGCGTATGCCGGTAGAATCCCGGCTGTGGTGGCTGACCGGTTGGGCATGGTGCGCGGCAACGGGGCTCGGGCTGTTTTGGTTTGTGTATACGGAAACCGCGCGTTTGAGGACACGCTCGTAGAGCTGGAGGACGTTGCGAAGCATGCGGGATTCCGGGTGATCGCGGCAGTTGCGGCCATTGCAGAACATTCCATTGCGCGACAGTTTGCTGCCGGTCGTCCGGATGCGCAGGATGAGGCGCAGCTCGCAGAGTTTGCGCAGCAAATTCAGCAAAAGCTGTTGGCTGAGGATGCGTCCGAGCCCTCTATTCCCGGCAACCGTCCTTATAAACAAGCCGGAGGTCACCGCATGGCACCCGAGGCAACAGAGGATTGCGTCTCCTGCGGTGCATGCGCCGCGGCGTGCCCCGTTTGTGCTATCGACAAGGGTGACCCCAAACGAGCAGCTGGCGAGGCGTGCATCTCCTGCATGCGCTGCATTGCCGTATGTCCGCGAGGCGCTCGCAAGCTTGATCCCAACAAGCTATCCGCTGTTTCCCAGATGCTGAGCAAGGTTTGCGTCGTGCGGAAGGAATGCGAGCTCTTCATCTAGCGCATACGAAATTGGCGCAATGGGGCCAGGTTAATCTGCACCGACCTGGTGCAAAGTAACCTGACCCCAATGCACCAGAGCAAGGAGTGTCCCTGGGTGCCGGCAGAAAAGGAACGTCCCTAAGTGCCGCATAGATACCGTTTATCGGAGAAAAAATACCGTTCGCCGGTCATAATGATTGTTCCGGCTTTGGGCTTGTCTACAATAACCTCAGTGAAAAGAAATGCGGAAGGTTACCGAGTCCCTTGGACGTGGGCCTAACCAAAGTCTTTGATCGCGTGCGTCTCAAGGGGCGCATTCGATTGATTTTGGTTGGGCTATATTTATGAAGGGACATGCCACCATGGGTTTCTTTTCTCGCCTGATGGGCGGTTCGGATGAGCAGACGACTGCGGCTTCCGAGTTCGAAATCCTCGCTCCCGTTTCCGGCGAGCTTGTTCATCTGGAAAATACCAATGACCCTGCTTTTAGCAGCCGTGCCGTGGGCGATGGCGTTGCCGTGGTTCCCCAAGAGGGAACGGTGTGCGCTCCTGTTTCCGGCACCGTCGCGGCGCTGTTTCCGACTGAGCACGCGCTGGGCATCATGTCCGACGACAGCTCTGCTCAGGTGATGCTGCATATCGGAATCGATACTGTTAAGCTTGAGGGCAAGGGCTTCCACGCGCTTGTTGCCCAGGGTGACCATGTCGACGCGGGCCAGCCCCTCGTCGAGGTCGATTTCGACGCGGTCCGCGCCGCCGGCTTCGATCCCACGGTCTTCGTTATCGTGTGCGAGCGCTCGGAGAACTCGACTCTTCGTGAGCATGCTTCCGGCCCTGTTGCTGCTAAAGAGCCTGTCATCTGGCTTTCCGAGTAAATTTTTGTGGTGGGTACCGTGGTTATCAAGCGAGTTTTTAACAACAACGTCGCAATGGTCACTTCGGACGATGGCTCCGAGCTCATCGTCATCGGTCGAGGCCTCTGCTTTGGCCGTCATGCCGGCGATGCCATCGACGAGGCGTCGATCGAAAAGACCTACGCGTTGCAGGAGGGAACTTCTCAGGACTCGCGTACGATTGACCGCTTGGCACATCTTTTGGAGTCCATCCCCACCGTCAACCTCGTGATTGCCGAGGACATTGTTCAGATGCTCCGTCGAGAGCTCAATGTTGATATCAACGACAAGATTCTCATTGCTCTCGCAGACCATATCAGCCTTGCTTTGGAGCGCGAGCGCAAGGGCGTCTCCTGTGAGAATCCGTTGCTGCTCGAGATCCAGCAGTTCTATCGCAAGGAGTATGCACTTGCGGGCCGTGCGCTGCAGATTATCAAGGAGTATATGGGCATCCAGATGAGCGAAGAAGAGCAGGGTTTCATTACCTTGCATATCGTCAACGCCACCATGCCGCAACGCTCCGACCGTTTGATTGTTTCGGTCCAGCTTGTTCGCGACGTGCTCGCGATTGTTTCCGAGCGCTATGCTACGACCCTCGATGACACCTCGTTGCCCTATGAGCGTTTCGTCCGCCACCTGCAGTTTTTCGCACAGCGGGCGCTTGACCCCACGGCCGGGCAAATCAATGGCGACGCGCTGTTCCGAATCGATGAAACGGCGTATCCGTGCGCATTCTCGTGCGCGGACGCCATAGTCGCCCACTTGTCGTCTACCTATAACGTTGTCGTTACCGATGCCGAGAAGAGCTATCTCGCATATCACATTGTTAACCTGCTTGGAGAACCTGGTCTCTAGGCATAACGTGCCCACACATCGATTGATATAAGGCAAGGCTCACGGTCTTGTCCAGGGCACATCTGTCTTAATTTGCGGAAAAGGAAGGGGAGTACCGCTATGACCGCAAAAAAGAAGTTCAATTTCAAAGCGCCGTTGGAGGTGTTCGCGAAGTCGATCGTCCAGCCGATGATGTATCTCTCGGTTGCCGGCATCCTGCTCATTGTGGGCATCATTCTGACCAACAAGACCATTTGCGCTTTGGTCCCCGTACTGGGCTCCGGTCCGTTCCAGCTTGTGGGCGCCGTTGTCTACCAGTCGCTGATGTTTATCATCAACAACCTCTCGATTCTGTTCTGCGTGGGCATCGCCGGCGCCATGGCAAAGAAGAACAAGGGCCATGCTTCGCTGATCGCCCTGATGTCGTTCTTCCTGTTCCTGCAGGCTAACAACATCGTGCTCAACGCCACCGGCTCTCTTGCCGATGCGAGCGGCATGCTCGGCCTTACCGGAACCGGCCAGGCCACCGTTATGGGCATCCAGGTGCTCGATACCGGCGTGTTCGGCGGCATCATTCTCGGTTGCATCACCGGCGCCGTGTTCAACAAGTACTCGAACAAGCAGTTCCCCATTGCCCTTTCGATGTTCTCGGGCGTTCGCTTTCCGTTCCTGATCATGATCATCATCTCCTGGATCATGGGCGCTGGCTTCTGCATCGTTTGGCCTCCGGTTCAGGGTGCCATCTCCTCCGTTGCCGGCATCATTAAGGAGTCGGGCAACATCGGTCTGTTTATCTACGGCATGCTCAACAAGCTGCTCGTTCCCACCGGTCTGCACCACCTCATCTACACCCCGTTCCAGTTCTCCGATGTGGGTGGCACCCTTACGCTGGGTGGTCAGGTTATCGCCGGCGCCTATCCCATCCGTGTTGCCGAGATGGCAATGACGGGTCAGCCCTTCTCCGATAGCACCTACTTCAACAGCTACACCTTCAACAATCTGTGGCCCTACATCGGCATCGGCCTCGCCTTTATCGTCACCGCCTACAAGGGGAACAAGGATAAGACCAAGGCCGTTATCATCCCGCTGATCATCACCGCCGTGCTCTCCTGCGTGACCGAGCCCATGGACTTCCTCTTTGTCTTTGCCGCTCCCGTGCTCTTTGTCGTTCACTCGGTTCTTTCCGGCATCTTCCTGGTCCTGCTCAAGGTCCTCTCCGTGCCCGCTTCGACTGCAGGCGGCATCATCAACATCGTTGTCTCCAACCTGGTCCTGGGCGTCGATAAGACCAACTGGCCGGTTATGCTGGTGCTTGGAGTCGTCAACGCCGCGCTGTACTTCTTCCTCTTCACCTTCCTTATCAAGAAGCTCAACCTCCACACGCCTGGCCGCGAGGAGGAGTCCGAGCTCGCCGAGTCCGTTGCCGAGGGCGAGGCCGCCGCGTCTGTCGCAGTGAAGCAGGGCGCCGTTGCCGCGGCTCCCGCAGAGGGCGTCGATGCAGGTATTGCCGACCTGGTCGCAGGTCTTGGCGGCAAGGACAACATCGAGGAGCTCGAGAACTGCTTTACGCGTCTCCGCGTGAACGTTAAGAACCCGGACCTCATCAATGAGGACCTCATCAACCACGTGCCCAACAGCGGCATCAACCGCAACGGCAATAATATCCAGATCATCTTTGGCATGAAGGTCGCCGAGATGCGCGACAAGGTCGAAAACGCAATTGAGAAGGAGCAGTAAACAATGATCATTACTCTGTGTGGTGGCGGATCCACCTTTACCCCCGGCATCGTCAAGTCCATCGCCCTGCGCAAGGACGAGCTCGACGTTGACGAGATTCGTCTGTACGACATCAACGAGGAGCGCCAGCGCAAGGTCGGCGTGCTCGTGGACTGGATTTTGCACGAGGACCTCGGCCTGGACATCAAGCTCACGGTGACCACCGACAAAAAGACGGCTTTTACCGACGCGAGCTTCGTGTTTGCCCAGATGCGCGTGGGCGGCTACGCCATGCGCGAGCAGGACGAGAAGATTCCGCTGCGTCACGGCTGCGTGGGCCAGGAGACTTGCGGTTGCGGCGGCCTTGCCTACGGCATGCGCACCATCTTCCCCATGGTCGAGCTGATCGATGACGTTGAGAAGTACGCCAAGAAGGATTACTGGATTCTCAACTACTCCAACCCTGCTGCCATCGTCTCCGAGGGCTGCCGTGTGCTGCGTCCCAACGCTCGCATCATCAACATCTGCGACATGCCGATCGCGATCATCGACGTGGTTTGCGCCGCGCTCGATATCGACAAGAAGGATGTCGAGTACGATTACTTTGGCCTCAACCACTTTGGTTGGTTCACCTCGATCCGCCACAAGGGCGAGGAGGTGCTCCCGCAGCTGCGCGAGTACATCAAGGAGCACCAGATCCTGCTGCCCGACTCCTACCTCAAGGGCATGGGCTCGCTCATGGCAAAGAAGCCCGAGGAGGCCACCGACGAGCATCCCGAGCAGAACCGTCACACCAAGGGCAGCTGGTACTACGTCTGGAAGGGCGAGTACGAGATCATGGAGTGCTTCCCGGAGTACCTGCCCAACACGTATCTGAACTACTACCTGCAGCAGAAGGAATTCGTCGAGCACTCAAACCCCGAGCGCACCCGTGCGAACGAGGTTGAGGAGACGCGCGAGAAGAACCTCTTCGACGGCATCGACCACTACGAGAAGACGGGCGAGATCGACGAGAGCACGTTCTATGCGGGCAGCCACGGCGACTGGATTGCCGATCTGGCCATCGCTCTGAAGAACGACACCAAGCAGCGCTTCCTGGTCATTTGCGAGAACAAGGGCGCTATCCCCAACATGCCCTACGACGCTATGGTCGAGCTGCCTGCCTACATTGGCAAGAACGGCCCCGAGGTCATCAGCCGTGACAACATTCCTCTGTTCCAGCAGGGTCTCATGATGCAGCAGCTGAACTCTGAGAAGCTCGTGGTCGAGGCTACGATTGAGGGTTCGTACGAGAAGGCGCTCAAGGCCTTTACGCTCAACAAGACCGTGCCTTCGATGAAGGTCGCCAAGGAGGTTCTCGACGACATGATCGAGGCCAACAAGGGTTACTGGCCCGAGCTTAAGTAAAAGCAACAGGGTCGCTGACCGCATACCTGGAGCAATGCCCCGTCCACGTGATTGCGTGGGCGGGGCATTGCCGTTTGGTAACGCGTTTTATCAAATATGGCATTTATCTGCGGTAATGTTCTATTTCACCGCTGAGGGTGACATTTTATACCGCCTGCCGAACCGTATGGAGACCTCACAACTTTTTAGGTCAGTGTTGTGCGTGTAGCAATTTCGCCCGGCCTCGCCTCCGGGCTGCCATGTGAGAGGGGATCTTATGGCTCGACTGCACGTAATGGAACGCAGCCACGCTCAGGCCGTCATGGACGACCTGCACGATGCACTCGGACGTCGTCTGGCGGTGAGTTCGCTCGCCCCGTGCCCCGTCGAGTTTACGGCGGCGCTCGTCAACCTGTGCTCCACCCAGAGCTGCGGCAAGTGCACGCCCTGCCGCGTGGGCCTGAGCGCGCTGAGCGACCTGCTCGCCGATGTGCTCGAGGGCCGCGCCGACGAGTCCACGCTCAACTTGATTGAGCGCACTGCCCGCACCATCTATCTTTCGAGCGACTGCGCCATCGGTTACGAGGCCGGTGCCATGGCGCTTACGGCTATCCGCGGTTTTCGCGACGATTTTGAACACCACATCCGCGAGCACTCCTGTGGCTTTGACCGCGAGGCCCGCGTCCCGTGCGTCTCGGGCTGCCCGGCGCACGTCGACATGCCCGGTTACATTTCGCTCGTCGAGGCCGGCCGCTATGCCGATGCCGTCAAGGTCATCCGCAAGAACAACCCGCTGCCGCTCGTCTGCGGTTTGGTGTGCGAGCATCCCTGCGAGATGCACTGTCGCCGTGGCATGGTCGACGACCCCATGAACATCCTTGCCCTCAAGCGGTTTGCCGTTGAGCATAGCGACCTCAACGACCACAAGCCACATGTAGTGGACAACACTGGTAAGCGCGTCGCCGTGATCGGCGGCGGCCCGGCCGGTCTTTCTTGCGCCTACTACCTGGCCGTGATGGGCCACAAGGTGACCATTTTTGAGCAGCGCCACCACCTGGGTGGCATGCTGCGCTACGGAATCCCCAGCTATCGTCTGCCACGCGAGCGCCTGCAGGCCGAGATCGACTGGATCATGAGCGCCGGCATCGATGTGGAACTCGACCACTCCGTGAACGGCGAGGAGCTCGCCCGTCTACGCGACGAGTTCGATGCCGTCTACCTAGCCATCGGTGCCCACAGCGACAAGAAGCTCGGCCTTCCGGGCGAAGAGGCGCCCGGCGTTGAGTCGGCCGTCAAGATGCTGCGTGCCATCGGTGATGACGAGCTGCCCGACCTAAGCGGCCAGCGCGTGTGCGTCATCGGCGGCGGCAACGTTGCCATGGACGTGGCACGCTCTGCCGTGCGCTGCGGTGCCGAAAAGGTAAGCATCGTCTACCGCCGTCGCATCTGCGATATGACGGCCCAGGATGCCGAGATCGCCGGTGCCCAGGCCGAGGGCTGCGAAGTGCTGGAGTTGACAGCCCCGCTCGCCATCGAGACGGGCGAGGACGGTCGCGTGAACGGCCTGCGCGTGCAGCCGCAGATTATCGGCGAGCCCCGCCGCGGTCGTCCGGCTCCGCGTGCCGCCGCCACGCCCGAGCACGTCATCCCCTGCGAGCGCGTGTTCGTCGCCATTGGCCAGGACATCGATTCCAAGCCGTTTGAGGAGATGGGCATTGCCTGCAAGTGGGGCTGCGTCGTCACCGATTCGGATGGCGCCGTGCCCAACTTCGATGGCCTCTTTAGCGGCGGCGACTGCCAGACCGGCCCCGCTACCGTCATCCGCGCCATCAATGCCGGCCGCGTGGCTTCGGCAAACATCGACCGCTATCTGGGCTTCGACCACAAGATCAAGCTCGACGTGGAGCTGCCGACCGTCCAGTTTAAGGGCAAGCACGAGTGCGGCCGCTGCGAGCTGGGCGAGCGCGAGGCCGGCGAGCGCATTCACGATTGGAATCTAGTCGAGCAGGGTCTCACCGAGCAGGAGGCGCGCCAGGAGGCGAGCCGCTGCCTGCGCTGCGACCACTTTGGCTTTGGCGCGTTCCGCGGAGGGAGGAACCTGGAATGGTAGAGCCCAACAAAACCACCGTCAGCGACAACACCGAAAACGGAGCGCACAATATGGTCAAGCTCACTATCGATAATTGCGAGGTCGTGGTTCCCGAGCACACCACGATCCTGGACGCAGCCATGTCCGTCGGCATTCAGATTCCTACCCTGTGCTATCTGCGCGATCTAAACGAGATCGGCGGCTGCCGCGTGTGCGTGGTCGAGGTTGAGGGCTGCGACCAGCTGGTTGCCGCCTGCAACAACTACGTGCTCGACGGCATGGTGGTCCACACCAACAGCCCTAAGGCCCGCGAGGCCCGTCGCACCAACGTGCAGCTGCTGCTGTCCCAGCACGATTCGCAGTGCACGAGCTGCGTGCGCAGCGGCAACTGCAACCTACAGACCATCGCCAACGACCTGGGCATTTTCTATCTGCCGTATCAAAGGCATTTGGCGGGCGAGGGCTGGGACTTCGATTTTCCCATCATCCGCGAAAACGATAAGTGCATTAAATGCATGCGCTGCATCAAGGTTTGCGAGAGTGTGCAGGGCTTAGGGATTTGGGACCTGACCAACCGCGCCACGCATACCGCCGTGGGCACCCGCGGGCGTGCGCCGATCGGCAAGACCGATTGCGTCGCGTGCGGTCAGTGCATCACGCATTGCCCGACGGGTGCCCTGCGTGAGCGTGACGATACCGAGACCGTGTTCGATGCTCTCGCCGATCCCGACAAGATCGTGCTGGTGCAGATCGCGCCGGCCGTGCGCAGCGCCTGGGGCGAGGAACTCGGCATTCCGCGCGAGGAGGCCACCGTCGAGCGCCTGGCGTGCGCGCTGCGCCGTGTGGGCTTTGAGTACGTGTTCGATACCGATTTCTCGGCCGACCTTACCATTATGGAGGAGGGCTCCGAGCTGCTCGAGCGCTTGGGCGCCGCTGCCAAGGGTGAGGGCGATAGCCGCGGCTGGCCCATGTTTACGAGCTGCTGCCCGGGTTGGGTGCGCTTTGTGAAGGCGCGCTATCCGGAGTTTGTCGACAGCCTGTCCACGTCCAAGTCGCCGCAGCAGATGTTCGGCGCCATCGCCAAGACCTACTACGCCAAGGTGCTGGGCGTGGAGCCCGAGCGTCTGTTTGTGGTGTCCGTGATGCCGTGCACGGCCAAGAAGGCCGAGTGCGCGCTGCCGAGCATGGTGGGCGAGGACGGCACGCCCGATGTGGACGTTGCGCTGACGGTGCGCGAGATGGTACGTATGATCCGCGCGAACCACGTGAGCGTGGACACGTTGGTCGAGGAGCCGCTCGACACGCCGCTGGGCTTTGGCACGGGCGCGGGTGTAATCTTTGGCGCCACGGGCGGCGTGATGGAGGCCGCCGTGCGCTCGGCCTATTACCTGGTGACGGGCAAGAACCCCGATGCCGATTTCTTTACCGATGTGCGCGGGCTGGACGGCTGGAAGGAAGCCGTGGCCGATATCGATGGCACCGGGGTGCGCGTCGCCGTGGCGCACGGGCTGGGCAACGCTGCCCGTCTGCTCGACGCGATTCGCGACGGCCGTGCGAGCTATGACTTCGTTGAGGTCATGGCGTGCCCGGGCGGCTGCGTCGGTGGCGGCGGCCAGCCCATCCACGACGGCTGTGAGCTGGCAGCCGAGCGTGGCCAGGTGCTCTGGGGCCTCGATGCGAAGGCGGACATTCGCTTCTCGCACGAGAATCCCGATGTCCAGGCGTGCTACAGCGAGTTTTTGGGCGCGCCGCTCTCGCCGCTGGCCGAGGAGCTGCTGCATACCGACCATCACGCCTGGTCGATGCCCAACGAGGGGGCGTGCTAGCGATGCGCGCTTTTGATGTTGAGATGTCGCGCCGGGGGTTTGCCTCGGTGCTCGCCGCGGGCGCCCTGTCGCTTGCGCTCGCGGGCTGTGGTGGCGGAGCTACCGGTGCCGGGTCCGCCGCGGGCTTGGCTGCCGGGTCTGCGGCGGGCGGTTCTGCTGTCGAGCCGGTTGAGGTGCACGTCGCGTCGCTCAAGGGTCCGACCTCGATTGGCCTGGTGCAGTTTATGGACCAGGCTGCCGACGGTGCCACGGACAACGAGTTCGACTTTGCGATCAACACTGCCGCCGACGAGATCGTGCCCAAGGTGATTCAGGGCGATGTCGACATTGCCCTGGTGCCCGCCAACGTGGCGAGCATGCTCTACAACAAGACCGAGGGTGCGGTGCAGGTCATCGACATCAACACGCTGGGCGTGCTGAACGTGGTGACGGGCGACGCGAGTGTGGCCTCGTTTGGCGATTTGGCGGGCCATACCGTCTATATGACGGGCAAGGGCACCACGCCGGAGTACGTCATGAGCTACCTGCTGGAGCGCGCGGGCCTGACCGGCCAGGTGGCGCTTGAGTTTAAGAGCGAGCCCACCGAGGTGCTGTCGGCGCTGCTTGCCGACCCGACTGCCGTGGGCGTGCTACCCGAGCCGTTCAAGACGGCGGCCATCGCCAAGAGCGAGGACAAGCTGTCGGCTCCGGTAAGTCTGACCGATGTGTGGGATGAGCTGGCAGGTGACACGGGTTCGCGCCTGCTGACGGGCGTGACCGTGGTGCGCCGTGTCTTTGCCGAGGAGCATCCCGATGCCGTGGCGGAATTCCTGAGCTGCCATGCTGCGAGCGTTGAGGCCGTGAACGCGGCGCCGGCGGACTGGGCTCAGTCCGTGGTCGATGCGGGTATCGTGGATAACGCCGCGATTGCCGAAAAGGCGATTCCCGGGTGCATGCTCGTGTGCCAGACGGGGAAGGATATGAAGGCGGCACTCGGTGGGTACCTGCAGGTGCTGGCCGATGCGGACGCGAGCGCCGTGGGCGGCAAGCTCCCGGCCGATGATTTCTACTACATGGAGTAGCCCGTGCGTGCGTTTGCTCGACACATGACAAAGCGTATGAAGGCGGTGGCGGCAGCAGGTGCCGTTGCCGCCTTTTGGCTTGCCGTGTGGGCTTTCGCGGCGGCGCTGGTGGCGCAGCCGCTGATTTTGCCGGGGCCGGGCGCTGTTGTGGTGGCGTTGCTGCGGCTGGTGTGCGATGCCAACACGTGGGCGATTCTGGTGGGCTCAGGCGCACGAATCTTGGGCGGACTGGCGCTTGCCGCGATCTGCGGCGGTGTACTGGCGGGAGTCTCGGTGCGGTCGCGGACGTTTGCCCGTCTGGTGGCGCCGGCGCTTTCGTTTGTAAAGGCGACGCCGGTTGCCTGCGTGGTGGTTCTGCTGCTCATTTGGCTGGGGTCGGCGCGCGTGAGCATTGCAGCGGTCTTTTTGATGGCACTGCCGGGCGTGTATTTTTCGCTGGTCGAGGGTTTGGCACAAGTGGATAAGCCGCTGGAGCAGATGTTTTGTCTGCATGGTGTGCGGGGTTGGCGACTGTTCTTCGCCCATACCTGGCGCGAAGTCCTGCCGTTTGTGCTTTCGTGCGCCCGCGCCGTGATCGGCATGAGCTGGAAGGCCGGCGTGGCGGCGGAGTTGATTGGCATGGCGGCTGGTACCGTGGGCGAGCGCATCTATCAGGCAAAGCTGCTCATCGAGACGGCTGACCTGCTGGCTTGGACCGTGCTAGTCGTGGCGGCATCGTGGGCATGCGAGCGTGTGCTGGTGTGGTTGCTGCGAGCTTCGGGGCCCGCGGCGTGGCGTGTTGCCGTGCGGGCGCATGGGCGTGGCAGTCGCGGGCGTGCGGGCGGCTCTGCTGGCGGCAGGGCTGCTGCGGAGCTTGCACTCGCCGTGGGTGACCGGGCACCCTGGGCACCGGCACTCGACGGACTGGTGCTCAACGTACCCGCGGGTGGGCGCGCCTGCGTGATGGGCGCCTCGGGCGTGGGCAAGTCGACGTTGCTTGCGCTGGTGGCGGGGGAGTGCGTGCCGTGCTCCATGGTGTTTCAGGATGTGCGTCTGGTAGAGGGCACCTCGGCTTTGGATAACGTGCTGGTGTGCGCCGACGCGTGCGTGGACGCCTCGGGTGCCGCAGCCCTGTTGCGCCTGCTGGTGCCGGGGATCGATGTACATGCTCGTGTGGCCGAGCTCTCGGGCGGGCAGCGCCGTCGCGTCGAGATTGCCCGAGCCCTGCTGTGCCCAGGCGACGCGGTGATTCTGGACGAGCCCTTTACCGGCTTAGATACCGCTGCGCGCAACGCATGCACCGAGGTCGTGCTCGACTTGCTCGACGGCCGCATGCTGTTGCTTGCCACACACGATGCTGTCGACGCTCAGGCCCTCAATATCTCGGACATCATCACGCTCTAAATATTTACTCAGCAACAAAATGCTCCGTTTTTTCTCCGTCCCATGGGGTTTGGTATGGTATTCTATCTGCGGGGTAATACTTAGGGATACCAAGTAATACCAACGCCGTAGAAACAAACTCCAGATGTGGGCCAATCGGGTTGCCTTCACAGCCCGTCGCCCAGCCGCGTGGCCCGCATCTATCCGCACTACCGTCGTTTCAATAAGGAAGCGCCATGGCAGAACACATGACCCCTGTAGTCGCGAAGGTCTTGCCCGAGGAGAAGGCAGCCTTCGCGGCGGCAACCCAGCTCGTGGGCACCACGCCGTCCAACGCCATCCGCATGTTTATCGCCGCGTTCAATCGCTGCGGCACCTTTCCGTTCGACATTTCGCCGAGCGGGGCTTTTGGCACTGCGCCCGATTCTCATCAATAAGTGATCCGTTTTCCTCCGTCCCCATGGGATCAGCTCTCTGCCGAGTTGTGGTAGAACTGGGGAACGGTTTTGAGGAGGTTGGCATGCTCAATGCGATGATTTGGGCGCTTGCCTGTTTTGGCGTCGTCGCGGCCGATATTGCCCTGAGCGTCGTTTTGTTCTCCGCCCTTGGCGTCGCATCGGTGTTCATGGGTTTTTCAATCGATGACCTCGACATTCAATTGCTTCAGGCTGCCGCTCAGACGGCGTCGTTTTTGATGGCGCTGCTGTGGTGGCGCTATCTGTGGCCGCGCTCGTTTATGGGGCGCTGGCAGGGCGAGCGCCCGCTTGGCGGGGGAGCGCGTGGGGCGTGGAAACGCATCGCCTGCGTTATCGTGATCGGCCTTGCCCTGCAGGTGGTCGTTGGCTACGTGACCGATGCTGTGCTGTCACTGCTGCCCGAGGTTGCGGCAGACTATAGCGAACTTGTCGAGGAAACAGGCATGGGCGACACGAGCTATCTGGCCGTCCTGACCACGGTGCTCGGCGCGCCGTTTTGCGAGGAGCTGCTGGTGCGCGGTATCATTTTTGAGTTCTCACTGCGTGCGTTTAATCCACAGTGCCGTCCGCTCTGGAAGCGCCGGCGTCACGTGCGACCGCAAGATGGCGCCATGGTGCCCTGGGCGGCCCCGAGTGCCTGGGGCGTCGCCGCGGCAATCGTGCTGCAGGCGGCGGTCTTTGGCTTTATGCATATGAACTGGGTGCAGGGCTGCTATGCGGGCGCTGCCGGCCTTATTTTTGGCTGGGTGCTCGTGACGACCGGAAAGCTCCGCTACACGATTCTGCTGCACTTTGCCTTTAACGCCGGGTCGTATCTCATGACGTTGCTCTGGTTTGTGAACACGCCGTTCGACGTGGCAATTACGGTCGCTATCGCCGGCGTCATCCTCGTTGAGTCAATGCGCTCGCTGCGCCACGCGTGTGGGATGGACGCAGCGAGCGCACCGCTGCCCTAGTTGCGGCGACCGCCTCCGTTGGCACCCTGACGCCCCTGAGCTGCGCGGTTGCGGCCTGCGGTGTTCTGCGCACGCGACATGCCGCCGTGGCCCTTGCTACCCTTGGGTCCCTTGCCGGCGGCGCCACCGTGGGCCTTGCCGCCCTTCTTGCCGGTGCCGTGTCCGCCGCCAGCAGACGTCTCGCCCGGGCGCGGGGGCACGGGACGAATCAGGCAATGCTTGGTGTAGCCGATCAGATCGCGGCGGCCGGCTTTTTCCAGCGCCTCGCGCACCAGCTTGTAGTTCTCGGGCTTGCGATACTGGATGAGCGCGCGCTGCATGGCTTTCTCGTGCGGGTCGCGCGCCACATAGATCGGCTGCATGGTACGCGGATCTACGCCGGTGTAGTACATGCAGGTTGACATGGTGGACGGCGTGGGGTAGAAGTCCTGCACCTGCTCGGGCATGTAGCCCATGTCGCGCACGGCCTCGGCAAGGTCCACGGCTTCCTTCATGGTTGAACCGGGGTGGCTCGAGATCAGATACGGCACCACATACTGCTTGAGTCCGTATTCGCGGTTCAAGCGCTCAAATTTGCGACAGAACGCATCGTAGACGGCGCGGCTCGGCTTGCCCATCACACTCAGCACCGCGTCGCTCACGTGCTCGGGCGCTACGCGCAGCTGGCCCGAGACATGGTACTCCAACAGCTCGCGTAAAAACTCGTCCGAGGCATCGGCCATGGTGTAGTCGAAGCGGATGCCGCTGCGCACGAAGACCTTTTTGACGCCCGGCAGCTGACGCAGGTCGCGCAGCAGCTGTGTGTAGCCGCTCTCGTCGACCACCATGTTCTTGCACACGTTCGGCCACAGGCAGCGCTTGTTCTTGCACACGCCGTGCTTGAGCTGCTTGTCGCAGGCAGGACGGCTAAAGTTGGCCGTCGGTCCTCCCACGTCGTTGATGTAGCCCTTAAACTCGGGATCGCGCGTGAGCAGCTCGGCCTCGCGCATGATCGAGTCATGGCTGCGCATCTGCAGCACGCGGCCTTGGTGGAAGGTGAGCGCGCAAAATGAGCACTCGCCAAAACAGCCGCGGTTGGAGCTAATGGAAAACTTGATCTCGGCAAAGGCCGGCACGCCGCCCGCCGCGTCGTAATCGGGATGCCAATCGCGTGCGTAGGGGAGTTCGGCCACCTCGTCCATCTCATCGGTGGTGAGCGTTGCCGACGGTGGGTTCTGCACCACATAGACGCTGTTGGGGTAGGGCTCTACCAGGCGGTGTCCGGTGATGGGGTCCATATTCTGCTGCTGCACGTTAAAGCTGCGCGCGTAGTTGAGCTTATCGGCGGCAAGGTCGTCCCAGCTGGGCAGCAGATCGTAGTCGTAGACCTCGTCGAGCGAACCCGTGCGGTAAACGGTGCCGTTGATATAGGTGATCTGATCGACGGGCAGTCCCGCGTCGAGCGCGTCGGCGATCTCGACAATTGCGTGCTCGCCCATGCCGTAGATGAGGATGTCGGCGCCCGAGTCGAGCAGTACCGAGCGCTTGAGCTTGTCCTGCCAGTAATCGTAGTGGGCCAGGCGGCGCAGGCTTGCCTCGATGCCGCCGATGATGATGGGGGCGTCCTTGAACGTCTGACGGATAAGGTTGCCGTAGACCGTGACGGCTCGGTTGGGACGGCGCCCCTCCTTGCCACCGGGCGTGTAGGCGTCGGTGTGGCGGCGGTGCTTGGTCACCGAATAGTGGTTGACCATGGAGTCCATGTTGCCGGCGCTGACGAGAAAGCCCAGGCGCGGCTCGCCGAGCACGGTGATGCTGGCGGGGTCGGTCCAGTCGGGCTGGCAGATGATGCCCACCTTGTAGCCGTGCGCGTCGAGGACGCGGCTGACGATGGCCATGCCAAAGCTGGGATGGTCCACGTAGGCGTCGCCGCAGATGTAGACAAAGTCGCACTGGTCCCAGCCGCGCGCATCCATGTCGGCGCGGCTGACGGGGAGGAACTTATCGCGGCCCGGTCGCCAGGGGCGGGCGGGCGCTGCCTGGGTGCGCACGGGGCGTGAGCCCTGGGCCTTACCGCCGCGCTTTTGTTGCTGGCCCTGTTTGCCCTGCTGACTGCGCTGGTTGTTCTGAGCGTGCTGAGGCTTTTTTGCCACGATCCCTCCCGTTGTTAGTATGCTGCACGTAATTGTAACCAGTCTTTTTGGGGCGGGGCTAAAAAGACTGGTGGAGTACATGAGCTGGCGGATCGGCGTGTCGATGCGGGCGCTGTACCCGCCGTTTGTTTCCAGACTGTGTATCTGCGCGTTGGAGAACCCGTCTCGCGCGCACGCCATGTTGTCAATGGGTTACAGTATGAACGGCGGCTATGTCTCCGCCAACGCACGAGAGAGTCGTCAACAAGGAGGATGCACGACGATGCAGCGTGCCAAACAGATATCGGAGTCTATTGAGCTGGGCATCATCTTGGCGCTCGCCGGTGGCTTTATGGATGTGTATTCGTACATTGGGCGCGACCATGTTTTCGCAAACGCGCAGACGGGCAACATCCTGCTCGTGGGCGTGAGCATCTCGGAGGGCAACTGGGCGCTGGCGGGACGCTATTTCTTCCCCGTGGTGTCGTTTGCCGTGGGCATTATGCTTGCCGACCTGGTGCACGAGCGGTTTGGCAGCGTGATTCATTGGCGTCAGGTGACGGTGTTTTTTGAAGCCGTCATCTTGCTGGGCGTGAGCTTTATCCCGGGTGGCGATTTCAACCTGCTCGCCAACTGCCTCACTTCGTTTGCCTGCGGTATGCAAGTCGAGAGCTTCCGCAAGATTCATGGACACGGCATCGCCACGACCATGTGCATCGGCAATCTGCGTAATGCCTTGCAAAACGTGGACGACTACATCATCACCCATAGGCGCGGCTTTTTGGAAAACGGCCTGCTGTACTTTGGCGTGATTTTCACCTTTGTGTTTGGCGCCGTGCTGGGCAATTGGTGCATTGAGCGCATGGGCCTGCACGCCATTGCGGTGGCGAGCGTGCTGCTGTTTGTCGCGTTTGGCATTATGTTTATCGACCGCGAGCGCGATCTGCGCTTTCGCTGGAAGCGCGCCTGCGAAGATTGGAAAGACGCCTGCCAAAAATAACGGCAGGATATGGCAGGGGGCAGTTCCCTTGTCAGATAGATCGATAATAGGGAGGGGACGGCCATCTCAGCCGCCCCTTTTTTGTTTAGCGGTCAGGTGGTGACGATACCAGTTGTTGAAACGCTTTAACACCTTTGACGTTCTCACGCTTTTTTGTTTCAAAAGCGTTAGGATGGAACTTATAACGCGGGGCGTAATGGGTGCCCCGCACACGATGGGAGGCTATCAATGGCTAATCGTTTCGTTCTCAACACCATTTCGTATCATGGTTCCGGCGCCATCAAGGAGATCCCCGGCGAGCTCCAGCGTCGCGGCTACAAGAAGATCTTCGTCTGCTCCGATCCCGACCTGGTCAAGTTTGGCGTTACCGCTAAGGTGACCGACGAGCTCGACGCTGCCGGCATTGCTTGGAGCCTCTACTCCGAGATCAAGCCCAACCCCACTATCCAGAACGTCAAGGACGGCGTCGAGGCCTTCAAGGCCGCCGGGGCTGACGCTATCGTGACCATCGGTGGCGGCTCCTCCATGGATACCGCCAAGGCCATTGGCATCATCATCAACAACCCTGAGTTCGCCGATGTCCGCAGCCTCGAGGGCGTTGCTCCCACTAAGAATCACGCCGTGTTCACCATTGCCGTACCGACGACCGCCGGTACCGCCGCCGAGGTGACCATCAACTACGTCATCACTGACCCCGAGAAGGTCCGCAAGTTCGTGTGCGTCGACACCAACGACGCCCCCGAGGTCGCCGTCGTCGATCCCGACATGATGGCTTCCATGCCCGCTGGCCTGACCGCCTCCACCGGCATGGACGCTCTGACCCATGCCATCGAGGGCTACACCACCAAGGGTGCTTGGGAGCTCTCCGACATGTTCCACTTTGAGGCTATTAAGCTGATCAGCGAGAACCTGCGCGATTCCGTTGCCGAGGCCAAGTCTGGCCAGCCCGGCTCCGGCCGTGAGGGTATGGCTCTTGGCCAGTATGTCGCCGGTATGGGCTTCTCCAACGTCGGCCTGGGCATCGACCACGCCATGGCTCACACCCTGTCCGCTCACTACGATACCCCGCACGGCGTCGCTTGCGCCATGCTGCTGCCGATCGCCATGGAGTTCAACAAGCCGGTTTGCGCCGAGCGCCTGGCCAAGGTCGCCGTCGCCATGGGCGTTGACACCACGGGCATGAGCACCGACGAGGCCGCCGATGCTGCCATCGCCGCTGTTAAGCAGCTTTCCGCCGACGTGAACATCCCGCACGTCTGCGAGGCCATGAAGGCTGACGAGATCGAGGTCCTGGCCAAGGACGCCATGGCCGACGCCTGCTTCCCGGGCAACCCGCGCGAGGCAACGCTCGACGACGTCATCGAGCTCTTCAAGAAGATCTGCCCGGCTGCCTAACTTGGTTCGGCGGGCCCCTGCCCGTTAGCCCCACAATCGTCCTCGGACATGTCGGAAGCCCCCGCTGCGCACTTCGTGCGGCGGGGGCTTCCTCCGTCCTGCGGAAAGATTGTGGGGCTAACGGGCAGGGGCCCGCCGGCTCGTTATCGTGGCGGGCGCAGTTCTGGGGAGCTCGAGGGTCATCTCGCTAGGTAAAAAGATGGTTCGCGGTGGTATTGTTGCTGTGGGTTTAATTCGATATGAAAGGGTGACTTTGGTGTCCAAGATGGATTCTACGCTCTCCTATATTACTGACCAGTTGAAGGCGCTTACCTCGATTGCTTCGCCTACCGGCTATACCCGTGCGGCGACTGATTATCTGATGGAAACGTTGCGCGATATGGGCTTTGGCCCCGAGCGTTCCAATAAGGGCAATGTGCTGGTTGAGCTTGGCGGCGAGGGTGAGCCGCTTGTGTTGGCGAGCCATGTCGATACCCTGGGCGCCATGGTGCGCTCCATCAAGGACAATGGCCGCCTGCGTCCCACAACGCTTGGTGGGCATCAGTGGTCTACGGCCGATGGCGAGAACTGCACCGTTTATACGCGCGATGGCAATGTCTACACGGGTGTGGTCCTCAATACCGAGCCTTCGGCGCATGTGGCCGACGAGCCGGTCAAGACCATCGAGAAGAACATGGAGATCCTGCTCGACGAGAACGTCGACAGCAAGGACGATGTGCTCGAGCTGGGTATTCAGACCGGCGACATCATCGCTATGGATCCGCGTACCACGGTGACGGAGAGCGGCTACATTAAGAGCCGCTTCCTGGATGACAAGCTGTCGGCGTCGATTCTGCTGGGTCTGGCCCGTGCCGTTGCTGACGGCGAGGTGACCCTTTCGCGCAAGGTTTCGCTGCTCTTTACGGTGTACGAGGAGGTCGGCCACGGCGGTGCCTTTGTGCCGGCTGACACGCGCGAGATGATCAGCGTGGACATGGGCTGCGTGGGTGACGACCTGGGCTGCACCGAGCGCATGGTTTCGATTTGCGCCAAGGATTCGGGTGGCCCCTACAACTACGACCTGGTGACCACGCTGTCCAACATCGCGCGCGAGCTCGAGCTCGATTACGCCATCGACGTGTACCCGCATTACGGCTCGGACGTTGAGGCCACGCTTTCTGCCGGCTACGACATCCGTCACGGCCTGATCGGCCCCGGTGTGTACGCGAGCCACAACTACGAGCGCAGCCACATCGACGGCGTGCGCAACACCTTTGAACTGGTTCGCGCCTACGTACAACGCTAGGGGAGCAGCTTGCGACTCGGCTGACCGATCGCTAAGGCCCGATTTCTCGGGCCTTTTTTCGCTTTAGGATGTTTAGTATTATGATGTATGTAATCTATTAACTTAAACGTGTTAATTGCTTAACGAGGTGATGCGGTGTATGGATACGTTTGAGTACTTGTCTATGGGTGATGCCGCCCGCCTGTTGGGCGTTACGAAAGCCCGCATATCGCAACTTGCCGCATCGGGGACGCTTGTGTGCGATATTGTGGGCGGCCGGAAGATGGTCGAGTACAATTCTGCGGTCGCTTATCAAAAGGTCCGCAAACGTGGACGCCGTCCTGCGGCCGATGTGGGGCGCAAGTTTACGCTGATGTCCGCCGATTACGAGGTTGCGCGTGTTTCGTTTGATCCGATGCGCGAGTTTCCCTTCGAAATCGCCGAGGTCCTCGATGCGCAACGAATGCCGTTCGGCACGTGCTCGAGCTCTTCTCCAACGGTGAATAAGCGGGAGCTCAACGTGTGGTGGGGCCATCGGTCGGTGCCTGACGTCCGCCCCGGACTCGTCTCGCGCTATCGTGAACTGGGAATTGCCAGTGGTATCGAGGTTCCGGTTCAGTGCCTGGGCCTCTCGCTTTCGGATTGCTATTGGCTGCGACCGGCAGAATGCGACGGGCTCGAATGGCGAAACCTCAATTACTTCGAGAATGATTTTGAGCGATCGGCGCCCGAAGAGCGTTCGGGTTGGCTGGAGGGCATCGGTCTTAAAAATCCGGATAACACGTCCGAGGGCGAGCTCCCTAAATCGTGGATGATTCGAAACGGCATTCGCGTTTTGGCTAAAGGGTGCGGCATGGACGACCAACGGCCCTTTAACGAGGCGGTTGCAACGGCTCTGCATCGTCGCTTGCTTCCCAAGGGGGAGTTTGTTCCTTACACGGTTGAGCGCATGTTCGATGGCCCCGTGTGCCTGTGCGAGGATTTTCTTGACGGCCGCGAGGAATATGTTCCGGCTGTTTACGTTAAGAACGCCCTTGGCGGCCAGCGAGGAAGCTCGACGTACGACCGGTACTGCCGCTTTCTTGGCAAGCATGGAGCAGACGAGGCTGCCGTGAGAAGGTCTATGTCGCAGATGATCGTTTGCGATGCCCTTTTGGCTAACAGCGATCGCCATTGGCGAAACTTCGGCATCATCCGCAATGTCGATACCTTGGAGATAAGGCCTGCACCGCTGTTCGATAGCGGCAACTGCCTGTGGTACAACGTACCAACTGCCGTGCTCGCAACTGGGGAGTTTGGGTTTTCCGCTAAGCCGTTTGGGCCCGACCCTTCCGTCCAGCTGGCGCTTGCGGACTCGCTCGATTGGTTCGATTCATCACGACTCAACGGATTTGTTGATGAGGCGATCGAGATTCTTTCGCAGAGCGAATGGGCGACGGCGGAGGGTCGACTCGAGGCCATTTGCCGCGGCCTCGAGCGTCGCGTAATCGAGGTTAGTGCCTCTGTTGAGGTACTTCGACACGTGCAGCGATAAACCCGCGGCTACTTAAGTGCGCCGGTCACCGTGCCGCCGCCGAGGACGATGTCGCCGCGGTAGACTACAACGGCTTGGCCGGGGGCGATGGCGCGCTGCGGGTCGTCAAAAGTTAGCAGCATTTGCCCGTCTTCGCCGCGCGCAAGGGTCGCTGCCTGGTCTTTCTGACGGTAGCGGTACTTGGCACCTACGCGAATGCCACCGGACGTGAGCTCTGCCTTCATGCGGTCGGCAGGGGCACTCCAGATCCAGTCGTTGGCCGTGAGCGCTGTGGCCGTTAGGTCCTCGGCCTCGCCCAGATGCACGGTGCTGCTGTCGGCGTCGACGCCCGTTACGTACACGGGATGCGCCATCGCGACGCCCAGGCCCTTGCGCTGACCGATGGTGTAGCGCAGCGCACCGTTGTGGCGCCCGACCACGCTGCCGTCGCGCCACACAATGTCGCCCGGTGCAGCGGGATGTCCGCAGCGGCGCTCGATATAGCCCGCGTAGTCACCGTCTGGAATAAAGCAGATGTCCTCGCTTTCGGCCTTCTTGGCGTTGGTAAAGCCCTGCTCGGCGGCAATGCGGCGCACGTCGCGCTCTTTGTCCAGCCCAGCCAGCGGAAAGATCGTGTGCGCCAGGCGTTCCTGCGTAAGCGAATACAAAAAGTAACTCTGGTCCTTTTTGGGGTCCTCGCCGCGGTACAGCTGCCAGGTTCCGTCGGACGCCTGGCTCGTTTTGGCGTAGTGGCCCGTGGCGATGTAGTCGCAGCCCATATCCAGCGCCGCATCCAGCAATGCGCCAAACTTAATGTGGCGGTTGCAGATGATGCATGGGTTGGGCGTCAGCCCCTCCTGATAGGCGGTCACGAAGCGCTCGATAACGTTGCGGTCGAAGGTCTGCTGCAGGTCGAGCACATGGTGGGGCATCCCCAGGCGCTCGGCGACAGCCTTTGCATCGGCGATGTCGCGGTCGACCTTACTCATGCCCGTGACGGGATCGGGCGCGGGGCAGGTGAGGCGCATGGTGGCGCCGACGCATTCGTAGCCCTGGCTTTTGAGCAGGTACGCGGTCACGCTGGAATCGACGCCGCCGCTCATGGCGACGAGCACGCGCTTGTTGTGCATGGGGAGGTTCTCCTTGGTGGCATGTGGCCAAAAAAGAAAAGCGGCGCGGGAGGCTGGTTCCGCGCCGCAGACATTGTAGCAAGTTCGGACGTCTCGTGGGACACCCTGATGGGATGGGCTCAGGCTGCCGGGAGAGAGGAGACCGGCTCGTCCGTGGGCTCAACCTATGGGCGACAGGCTCTAGTCCTGGAACAGTGCCGTGGACAGGTAGCGCTCACCAGTATCGGCGAGCAGGGCCACGATGGTCTTGCCCTCGTTCTCGGGGCGCTTGGCCAGCTGCAGCGCGGCCCACACGGCGGCGCCGGACGAAATGCCCACGAGCACGCCCTCCTTGTGGCCCACGGCACGGCCGGTCGCAAAGGCGTCGTCGTTCTCGACGGGGATGATCTCGTCATAGACCTGGGTGTCGAGGACGTCGGGCACAAAGCCGGCACCGATACCCTGGATCTTGTGCGGGCCGGCCTGGCCCTTAGAGAGCACCGGGGAGGTAGCGGGCTCGACGGCGACGATCTGAATCTCGGGGTTCTGCTCCTTGAGGAACTCGCCCACGCCGGTCACGGTGCCGCCGGTGCCGACGCCGGCGACGAAGATGTCGACCTTGCCGTCGGTGTCATCCCAGATCTCGGGGCCGGTCGTGGCCTTGTGGATGGCGGGGTTGGCGGGGTTCACAAACTGGCCGGCGATGATGCTGTTGGGCGTCTCCTTCTGCAGTTCCTCGGCCTTGGCGATGGCGCCCTTCATGCCCTTGGAACCGTCGGTGAGCACGAGCTGTGCGCCGTATGCCTGCATAAGCTTGCGGCGTTCGACGGACATAGTCTCGGGCATGGTGATGATCACCTTGTAGCCGCGAGCCGCCGCCACCGAGGCGATGCCGACGCCGGTGTTGCCGCTCGTGGGCTCGATGATGGTGTAGTCGCCGCCGCGCACGAGCTTGCCGGCCTTCTCGGCCTCGTCGATCATGCTCTTGGCGACGCGGTCTTTAACGGACCCGGCGGGGTTGAAGTATTCCAGCTTGACGAGCACGCGGGCCTTGAGGTCCTCATCGGCCTCAAGGTGAGTGAGCTCCAGAAGCGGGGTGTGGCCGATAAGCTGATCGATGGACGTGTAAACATTGCTCATGGTGAACCTCCAAAGTGTTCAAACGACTGGATACCGTGTGGGTTTACGGTGTGTGTAGCAGCGAAACCCATAAACCTTATGGGTTGTTCTTTTTGCTGTTGGCAAGCATAGTAGACAGTAAAGCCTAGTAACGCAATGGGAAATAGAAGATTATTACGAGTCGATTAACCAGCTTGACGGGAATAGGTATTTTCAAAACCAATTTTTCGGCTAGAATTTCTACGAATTAAAAGACCGAAAGGCAGCAATATATATGTTGGTTTCCACAAAGGGCAGATATGCCCTGCGCGTTATGGTCGACCTGGCCGAGCACCAGGCAGCAGGTCGCATTCCCCTCAAAGAGATCGCCGCGCGTCAGGGGATTTCGGAGAAATATCTGGAGAACATTTTGGCCACGCTCGTCCGCGCCAATATGCTCTCGGGCATGCGCGGCAAGGGCGGCGGCTACGTGCTCACGCGTCCGCCCGAGCAGTACACGGTGGGCGAGATCTTGCGCCTGACCGAGGGCAGTCTGGCACCGGTCGCATGCCTAGACGGCGACTGCAAGGGTTGCTCGCGTTCGGACGAGTGCCCTACACTCGGCGTGTGGAAGAACCTGGACAAGCTCATTAACGACTACCTCGACGGCGTGACGCTCGATGCGCTCGTAGCCCCCAACGAGGGCTACGACTACGTCATCTAGCCCCACCTGTCATTTGGGGACGGGGCAGAAATGCTGGATTTTCTTGCCCTCTGAGGCTCGACAAATGATAAGGCCGCCCATCGTTGCGATGGACGGCCTTCTTTAGGTGTGTTGTGGCGGTCCGAATCCGGTCGCTTTAGTTCCTGGCGACGCTGTCGAGAATGCTGCGCATGATGGATACCAGGATGCTGCCCATAAAGGCCGATCCAAAGCTGGCAATGGAGATACCCGCGCCCAGCAGATTGACCGACAGGTAGCTGGCCAGCTCGAGCATAAAGCTGTTGACTACGAGCTGAAAAATACCAAGCGTGATAATAGTGAGCGGCAGCGAGATGACCGTCAGGAACGGCTTGACGAGCGAGTCGACGATGTTGAGGAACAGTCCCACGAAGGCAAAACACACCCAGGCGTCGGCTATGCCGAAGGGCTGAATGCCGGGGACGAGAAACGTTGCGATCGCGATGGCGATTGAGGTAAAAAGCCAGTTAAGCATAAAGCGCATGGTGGAAATCCTTTCTTGCGCAAGACGTGGCAAAGAGGCGTGAGAGGCACGTGCCTTTGCAACTCGGATAGATGCGCGGGCACGGCCCTGTTTGGGCGCCCATTGTCTCAGATATTCATGGAGCTTGCGTGCGTATTCGGTTTCAAAACGGCGTTCGTCCTAGAAAACGCGCCGCTGGCAGAGAGTCTTGTCGCTTTAGTTTGGTGGTGTGCTACACTGCTACGGGCAAAAGCCACAGGCGTTGCCCTATTGCATAGAACGGGCGAACGATGTCCGATGTCAGTATCAACTTCGATGCCTTTTGGCGGGTTTGGCGGTGATCGATGAATATCGAGAACATGTTTGACAAGCCTGATGTCAAGCAGCTGGTCCACGCATTTAGCCTTTTGGACGACGAGAAAGATATCCAAGCGTTCTTGACCGATATCTGCACGCCGCGCGAGATTTGTGATCTATCGCAGCGTCTGCAGGTCGCGCGTTACCTGGACGAGGGCGAGCCCTATGTTGAGGTTCAGGCGCGTACCGGCGCTTCGTCCACCACGGTGAGCCGTGTGTCCAAGGCACTCAACGGCGAGTACGGTGGCTACCGTAAGATTCTCATTAAACTGGAGGATGGCGAGTAGGCCGCGCCAAAAACGAATTGTGCAAAACCGCTCCTCCGGGGGCGGTTTTTTGATCCCTTGGGGACGGAGGAAAACGGATCACCGGGTTAGACAGACCCCCTCGGTGATCCGTTTTCCTCCGTCCCCAATGGATCAAATCTGTTGGCGTGGGGCAAATCTGTCCGCTTGGGCGGGTAGGATGGATGCATTGATTATTGCGAACAGTTTGAGCGGAGGACCATGCCTGTTCGAATCTATACCACCAATGCCGGCACGGATTTGAGCGATGCCGAGTCGGCGTTGCTTGCCGACCTTATTGCCCGCCACGGGCGTGCCGTGCTGCTGGCACCTACGTTTGCCGAGCTCGACCTGTGCCGTCATGATGCGGCGGAAGCCGGCGTTTCGCTGGGTATCGACTACAAGACGCCTGCAGCGTGGCTTCGCTCGCTTTGGGAGCTTTTGGGCGACGGGCGCGGTTTCGTCGACAACCTGCAGCGCCAGATGCTGTTCTCGGACATGGTCACGCGTCTCGACGATGCCGACCTGCAGCCGCTTTCGCGCAGCCAGGGCACGGTGCGCATGCTTGCGCGCATGGCCCGCGATGTGCTGCCGGGTGTGGCGGGGACGACGGCCGAGCGATGCGGTGGCAACAATTGCCAGCCTGAGCCAAAAAGCGATGCCGAGGCTCGTGTGTTTGAGCTTTTGCGTGCCTACGCGGGCGGTTTGGACCGTCGAGATATGGTCGAGCCCTGCGAGGCAGCTGACATTATGGCCGGTGCCCTGGCCGATAACCTGCCGGGGTGCGCCCGCGCCGTATGCGTGCGCGGTATCACGTCGTTTACGCACGGCCTGCTCGAGCTGCTGTCTGCCGTGGCGAACAATGGGGGAGAGGTCGTCGTGCTGCTTGCCCGCGAGCAGGCGGCGATGCGCGAGGAGCTTGCCGTGGCATTTGATGCCCGCGGTGTGCTGTTTGAGGTCGCGCCGCTGGGGGAGGACGCCGTCGCGTCTGATGCCGCTTGCGGGACCGCCGCTCAGCCTGCCTTTATTGAGGTCGCCGGCCCCCATGCCCGTGCTCATGCCTATGCGGACGCCATCGATAAGTTGGTGAAAGCGTACAAGGAGTCCAAGGCCGATAAAGCCACTGCAACGCCCACCGACCCCGTGCGCGTGCTCGTCGTTTCTGCCCGGGCACCCCAGCTGTTCGGTGAGCTCGCCTCTCGTCTGGCAGCTCATCATATCGCTGCCGAGACAGTTGAGTTCACGGCGTTTTCCCAGTCCATTGCGGGCAGGCAGTTTGCGGCGCTTGCCGGCCTGATCGAGCGCATGAAGGCCGCCGATGAGGGCGCGGCGTCAAAGACCGAGTGGTGGCCCGCGCCGGAGCTTACCGACTGGATTTACAGCCCGCTTTCGGGCGCTGATGCCGTCAATGCCCGTACCTTCGATAAGAATATGCGTCTCTCGCGTAGCAAGACTACCGCGGGCGTTAAGAGTCTGCTTCAGAGCGTCCAGGGCCAGGTGAGGGGCGCGCGCAGGGCGGCGAGCGACGACAACTGGTTTAAGAACGTACCGTGTGTGGTTTCGGACGTGTTCCAGGCGCTGTGGCGCGACAGGCCCGTGACGGCGCTCAAGGCCATGCTTGCCGTCGCCGAGGCGTTGCCCGATCGCTCGCTGGGCAGCTTGGATGGCCAAGCCCGTCGCCAGGCGGAGGTGGCCCTGCTGCGCCACGCCATCGAGATCCTTATGAATGGCGCCCGCGCGCTCGACGTGTCGCAGGCCGCGACCGTATCCGTGCTCGATGGCATTCGCACCAAGGTGGACAAGCGTAGCACCGCCTACGATTACGAGACCCACGAGGTTGACCGTGCGCCACGTGCTCAGGTTCGTTTTGCTTCGCTTGCCGATGCGGCGGCTCTGCGCCCCGGCAGCTACGATGCCGTGCTGTTTGCCGATGTCGATCTGGACAGCTATCCGCTCTCGCACGAGGAGGGGCCGCTGGCCACGCTGACGGCGAGCCTTGGTCGCGAGGGCGTGACGCTTGAGCCCGCGGCCTTGCTGCGCGCGCGCTTTGGCCACGCGATGCAGGCGGCACGTGGCCCGGTTGCGCTTGCCCGCGTGACGCACGATCGCCAGGCGCGCGAGTGCTATCCGGCTGCCGTGTGGACCGAGTTGCGGGCGCATGCCGAGGCCGCTGAAGCTGCTAAGGCCGCTGACGCCGACGAGGCCGCTGACGACGCTAAAGCCGCTGGCACCGACAAAGCGAAGTGCGTGGGTGAGGGCGATATCGTAAGGGACTTCGATCCCGCGGCAGGCGAAGGTCTCAAGCGCGAGCGCGTGACCTGTGAAGCCCCTCAGCATCTGAGCGCCGAGGCCGTGCCGTATTTGGTCCTGCGTCGTCGCGATGGCGAGGGCGAGGACGCGCCAGTCGTGCCGCGCCTGACGTCCGCCTCGCAGATTGAGGCCTATTCCACCTGCCCGCTGTGCTGGTTCGTCTCGTATCGCGTCAAACCTCAGTCCATCGATGCGGGCTTTGGCAACATGGAGAAGGGCAACTTTGTCCATGACGTGCTGGAGCACTTGCATGCACGTCTTCCGCAGGAGGGCATGGAGCGCGTGACGCCCATGAATCTGCCGCGCGCGAAGGAGCTGCTGCACGAGGTCTTTGCCGAGACCCTGGCCGAGCACGCCGGCAAGCGCGGTACCGAGGGCCCGCTGGTGCCGCTCTCTCCAGTGGAGGAGCGCCAGGTGGCCGAGATCTTGCCGCAACTGGAGGGCGTGCTCGCCTACGAGTCCGAGGCGCTCGCGCCCTTCGCGCCGCGCTACCTGGAGTTTGCGTTCAACGAGCTCCAGGTCGAGTATGCCGGCTGGCCGCTCGGCGGGCGCATCGACCGCGTGGATGTGGACGCCGAGAACCGCGCTGTGGTGATTGACTACAAGCATCGTTCGGGTGTCGAGGAGTTTAAGCTCGCCGACCCCACGGTGCGCGACGAGGAGTCGGGCGAGGCCCCCATCGACGATCCGCGCTGGCTGCCGCCCCATACCCAGACACTCATCTACGCGCAGGCCATGCGCCGGGCGCTGGGTCTAGATGCCCGTGCGGCGCTCTATTTTTCGACCAAGGGCGGCAAGCCCGCACTGCGTGGTGCCGCAAGTGCCGAGTTGCTCGAGGAAGAGCGCGGCGACGGCCGCATTCCGGGCCTCAAGAAGGGCTTTCCGGGCGAGGGCGGCAACATGGACTTCGATGCGCTGCTCGACCGCGTGGAGACCGGCATTGCCGAGCGCCTGCGCGAGCTCGAGGCGGGCAACGTTGCCGCTGTCGACCCAACGTCGGCTCAAGCCGCGCATGCGCGCTGCTCGTATAACCACGAAGGAACGTTTGTAAGGAGGGACGTGTAGACCATGGATCTTTCGACCTTGATGCCGCAACAGCTGCAAGTCGTCAAAACGCTCGACCGCCCGCTGTTTGTCTCGGCGGGTGCCGGCTCGGGCAAGACCTTTACCCTCACGCGCCGCATCGTCTATGCGCTCTCGCCCGAATCCGGTCCGTTTGTCGAGCATCTGGACCAGGTGCTCGCCATTACCTTTACCAAAGACGCCGCGGCCGAGATTCGCGACCGCGTGCGCCGTGCGCTTATCGAAGAGGGCATGGACGAGGAGGCCCTGACGGTCGACGACGCTTGGATCTCGACCATCCACGGCATGTGCTCGCGTATCCTGCGCGCGCACGCGCTGGAGCTGGGCATCGATCCTGAGTTCACGGTGCTCACCGATACCGATGAGCTTATGGATCAGGCTGTCGAGCATGTGCTGGGGCGCGCGACGGCGCCCGATGCCGCGCCCGAGCTTGCCGCCTCGCTTAAGGCCCTCTACGCTTGGTATCCCATGGCGGGCGAGGGCGGGCCGTTTGGCGCCGGTACCACCATCAAAGGCCTGGTGCGCGACCTGTTGGAGCTATCGAGCCAGCTGCCGGGCGGCATGGACGATGTGTGCGTGGCGCGCGGCCAGGCCGACACCTCGGCGCTTGCCGATGCCTATCGTGCGGCGCTGGGCGCAAGCAGGGCCACGACCGAGAAAGCGCAGGCGGCACTCGACGCCATCGACGCGTTTGAGGCGAGCGGCAAAACCATGGAGGATGCGGCGCGACTCATGATGTCGTGCAGCATGCCGCGCGCGAGCAAGGCGTTTCCTAAGGAGCAGGTGGAGCTACTCAAGGCCGAGGCGGCTGATGCGTTTATCAATATCGTGCTTGCCTGCGGCGGTTCGGCGCTCGATGCGCTGGTGGGGCTCGCCCGTGCCGTAGAGGCGGAGTACCGTGCGCTCAAGGCCGGCCAGTCCGCGCTCGATAACAACGACCTGCTGCGCATGGCGTACGAGGCGCTGCGCGACTACCCGGCTATTCGAGCTGCCTATGAGGGCCGCTTTAAGATGGTCATGGTCGACGAGTTTCAGGATACCGACCAGATGCAGGTCGATCTGATTCGCTATCTGACGGGTGCGGGCGAGCGCGCGCTGTGCACCGTGGGCGATGCACAGCAGTCGATCTACCGCTTCCGAGGCGCCGAGGTCGAGGTGTTCCGTCGTCAAGAGCGCAAGGTGGGCTCCTCTGCTGCGCCCGAGGTGACTGCCGTGGCCGACGCCCCTGCTGGCGAGCTCGTTAAACTCGTGCGCAACTTCCGCAGCCATGACGAGGTGCTGCGTTACGTAGCACGCGTCTTCGACGGCGATACCGGTGGTTTGATGCAGGGGTTCTTGGATCTTGAGCCGAGTGACGATCGCGAGGACAAGCTCAAGGCAAAGGCTTCGCGCCGCCAGGCGCTGCTCGTTGCCGGCGGCAGCACCCAGGAACGAACGCAGGCGAAAGCCCGTGCGATTGCGGAGCGGTTCCAAGCGCTCGTTAAAGCGGGCCAGCCCCAGGGCGGCATGGTGCTGCTGCTGGGCCGCATGACCAACGCAGACGTCTACGCACAGGCTTTCCGTGACCAGGGGCTCGACTGCGTCATCGCGGGCGGCTCGGTCTTTGCCCAAGCAGCCGAGGTGCAGACGGTGCGCGCCCTGGTTTGTGCGCTCGCCAATCCGGCCGATACGGCGCAGGGTCTTATGCCGCTGCTCGCCTCGCCGATGTTTGCGCTCGGCGCTCAGGAGTTCCTGGCGCTGGCGACCAAGCTCGATAGCGAGACGGGGGAGACCTCGCGCCGGAATATCGACGCGGGCATCATGAGTGATTTCGACGTGCCGGGTCTGCAAGATCTGCCGCTCGTGACGCGCGCCCGCGAGGTGCTGCGGTATGCGCTTCGTCGCGTGGGCCGCGATTCGTTCGCCGCCATCGCGCGCGACGTGGTCAACGCCTCCGGCTGGTTTGTGCGTCTGGCGCAGCGTGGTCCCGAGGGCAAGGCCATTGCCGCCAACGTGCTCAAGGCGCTCGACGCCGTGGCCGAGGCGGAGGCCGAGTTCGGCAACTCGCCGCGTTCCATCGCGCTGGCCTTCGACCGCTTCCTGGCGGGCAAGGAAGCCCCGGGTGCCCTCAACGAGGAGGGCGACGGCGCGGTGCGCATCATGACGGTTCATGCCTCCAAGGGCCTGGAATATCCGGTCGTGGCGGTTGCCGAGTGCTTTGACGTGCGTAAGTCCTCGGGTGCGGCGCAGATGGGTCGCGTCGAGGGCGGAGCGCAGGTCGTGGCACTGCCGGCACGCTTCGACGGCGTTAAGCTCGCCGATGGGACCTTCGTGAAGGGCGATGACGTCAAAAAGCAGTTTGAGCATGCGTTTAAGGGCAAGGGCACGTCGCTGTGGCTGCCGCCGGAGCTCATGGAGGACGTTTGTGCGACGGGTTCTCCCGCCGAGGCATTTGCTCGCCTGCGCAACGACGACCTGCGGCTTTCGCTCGAGGAGCGGGCCCGCTTGCTCTACGTTGCCATGACGCGTGCGCGCGAGCTGGTGATCTTGGCGATGGATGCCGGCGTGAGCCGTGGCAAGGTGACGGCGCCGACCTTCGACGTCGAGACCGATCTGACCTATGACGTGCTGCGTCGTATTCTGCCGACGGACGGCCTGGACATGCCTCAGCTCGATAGCGACCGTTTGGTGTTCGACAACTCCCAGCCGGGTGACTACGAGCTCATTTCGCTTTCGGACTTTACCTTTGGCGAGCGGGCGTTTGAGGCCAACGCTTCGCTGGATGCCGAGGGTAGGCTTGTTCGCGGCGATACCGATGTCGCCGATAATGCTGCGCACTCAACTGTGCCTGGTCCTGCCGATTCCAAGCCCGATTCGTTTGAGCTTGTGTATCCCCAGGCAGTGGGCGTGCGCATGGGCATCTGTCCGTATCCGGCGCGTGATTCGTACAGCTATTCGTCGATTGCCGCGGCGCTGCATGCCGAGGCCGAGGACCGTGCCGCCGAGACGCGCGTGCCCATGGACGAGTCCGGCGATGATGCGGAGTCGGATGGTTCCGAGATGACGGATGCGGACGTGGCTGCTGTCGAGCCCGCCGGCAATCCCATGGCGCTGGGCTCGGCCTTCCACGCCGCCTGCCAGTGGCTCATCGAGATGGGTGCCGATGCGTTGCCCGCTGCGCGCGCCGATGCGCTGACGCGTCTGTGGCGCCTGACGCCGGAGCAGCGCCAGCGCTTCGATGTCGCTCTGGATCGCTGGCTCAAGTCGTCGGTTCGTGCCGAGCTGCTCGCGTGGCCGTGCATCCGTGCCGAGGTGCCGTTCTTCTCGCTGGGCTGCGAGGACGAGGACATCGCCCGCTACGGTGCCTATGCCGAGGGCGCCATCGATGCACTGGCCACCGATCCGGCCGATCCGTCGCGCGCACTGGTCATCGATTACAAGACGGGTGGCACGCCGGATGAGACACCCGACCGGCTGCTCGAGAAGCACGCCCTGCAGGCGCGCGTCTACGCCGACGTGTTGCACAAGGCGGGCGTTGAGACGGTGACGGTCAAGTTCGTTCGCGTGGAGCAGGCGAATCCCGCCATCTTCGTCGAACCCGCCGAACCTCAAGTAGTCACCTACAATTTCTAGCCCTCAGATAACTTGCGGTGGAATAGTTCCTGTATTGCGGCCCAGGTGGCCCAAGCGGGAACTATTCCACCGCAACTGCAAGAGGAGCCGTGTGGGTTTGGCTAGGTTCGGGTGCCGTCCGCGCCGTGCGGTAAAATCGTTCAGTCAGAACACGAACCCGCATCGGAGCTCATCACATGGCATTTGTCCATCTGCACAACCACACTGTCTTTTCCATGCTCGACGGCGCAACCCGTATCCAGGATATGGTCAACCGTGCCGTTGAGCTGGGCATGCCCGCCGTGGCCATTACCGACCACGGCTACATGTATGGCGTGCCCGATCTGGCGCTGGCCTGCGACGCCGTCAACCACAACACGCCCGAGTACAAAACCTGGAGCCACGACAAGGCCTTCTTGGAAAAGGATCGCCGCGACGAGCTGGTGGAGCCCGACCCCGAGGCAAACCCGCGCGAGCATGCCCAGTATGTGAAGGACATGGCCATGTGGGATGAGAAGGGCAACATCGACGAGCTCAAGCCGCCTCTGGTCATCAAGCCCATCTTTGGCTGCGAGGTTTACTTTACGCCGGACGAGACGCTCGCCCGCGACCATAAGCCCGAGCTCTACCACATGATCCTTCTGGCCAAGGACCAGGAGGGCTACGTCAACCTGATGCAGACGGTCTCCGAGGCCGCCGTGCAGGGCTTTTACTACAAGCCGCGCGTGACGCTCGACAACCTGCGCCGCCACGCCAAGGGCATGATCTGCACCAGTGCCTGTATCGCGGGCATCATCCCCAAGTACATCGACCGCGGTGACATGGAGGGTGCCATCAAATGGGCCGAGACCTTCCGCGACACCTTCGACCCCGGTGACTTTTATATCGAGATCCAGGAACACGGCATTACCACCGATAACGGCCTGACCGACGAGCAGATGGATCGCACGCTCATCGACATCGCCAAACAGGTGGGCGTCAAGGTCATCGCCACTAACGACTTCCACTATCTGCGCCGCGAGGACGCGCCGGTGCAGGACGTCATCATGTGCATCGGCATGAACGCCAAGGTCGACGACCCCAACCGCATGCGCATGACCGGCTCGGAGTTCTACATGAAGACCGAGGAGGAGATGCGGGCGATGTTCCCGTATTGCCCCGAGGCCTGCGACAACACGCTCGAGATCGCCGACAAGTGCTACGTCGAGCTGGACTGGGACTCCATCATCCTGCCGCGCTTCCCGTTGCTCGACCCCGGCGAGACGCACGAGAGCCAGTTCCGCCGCGAGTGCGAGAAGGGCCTGCGCCAGCACTACGGCGACGACTGGGCCACGCGCGAGATCGGCGGCGTCAACATCAAAGAGCGCTTTGAGTACGAATACAAGGTCATTTGCGACAAGGGCTTTGCCGCCTACTTTTTGATCGTTGCCGAGTACGTGCAATGGGCCAAGGACAACGGCATCGGCGTCGGCCCCGGCCGTGGCTCGGCCGCCGGCGCTATCGTCGCCTACGCCATGAACATCACCGCGTTCGACCCGCTCGAGAACGGCCTGATGTTCGAGAGGTTCCTGTCCCCGCAGCGCACCGAGATGCCCGATATCGATATGGACTTCGACGATGAGCGGCGCCTCGAGGTCGTGGAGCACGTTCGCCAGCTCTACGGCCCCGAGAAGGTCACCCACGTCATCACCTACTCGACCATTAAGGCCAAGCAGGCCATCAACGACGCCGCGCGCGTGCTGGACTATCCGGTCTACATGGGCCAGCGCCTGTCCAAGATGGTCTCGAGCGACCCCAAGGTCAAGCTCAAGCAGGTGCTCGAAAAGCAACCCGGCAAAGAGGATCTGTTTAACCCCGACTTTGCCGAGGCCTATAAAAAGGATGACGACGCCCGCCGCATCATCGACACGGCACTCTCGATTGAGGGCCTCACCCGTGGCGAGGGCGTGCACGCGTGCGCCGTTCTGATCTGCCGTGACCCCGTCAACGAGCACGTGCCCACCAAGCTCGACACCAAGGGCGGCGTCGAGATTACCCAGTACGAGGGCCATACCGTTGCCGACATGGGCCTGCTCAAGATGGACTTCTTGGGCCTGCGCACGCTGACGGTTATCTCCAAGGCCAAGGCCAACATCAAAAAGAACTTCGGTATCGACATCAAAGAGGAAGAGATCCCCTTTGACGATCCCGAGATCTTTAAGCTCATGGGTTCCGGCCACACCGCCGGCGTCTTCCAGGTCGAGTCCGCCGGCATGACGGCTACGATCAAGAACATGAAGCCCACCGAGTACAAGCATGTCGTAGCATTGATCGCCCTGTACCGCCCGGGCCCGCTGGGCGCCGGCATGGTCTCGTCCTACATCAACCGTATGAACGGCAAGGAGCCGGCGGTCTCCTACGACGACCGCCTGGACGACATCCTGGGCGAAACCTACGGCACCATGGTCTACCAGGAGCAGGTTATGCTCATCTCCGTTGAGATGTGCGGCTTCTCCAAGGGCGAATCGGACTCGCGTATCCGTAAGCCCGTGGCTAAGAAAAAGATCAAGCTGCTCACGTCGACGGTGCTCCACTGGGAGGATGGCTCGGACGAGACCACCTACGACCACTGGATGAACGGCGCTATCAAGAACAACTACACGCGCGAGGTCGCCCAGAAGATTTGGGACGATGTTCTCGAGTTCGCGTCCTACGCCTTTAACAAGTCGCACTCCGCTGGCTACGCCATCCTGGTTATGCAGACGGCGTGGCTCAAGGCGCATTATCCGCACGAGTACATGGCGGCCGTTCTGACGTCCTATACGGGCAAGACCGACAAGATCGTTCACTACGTCTCGGCATGCCGTCACGACGGCATCCCCGTGCTTTCGCCAGATGTCAACGAGTCCGGTACCGAGTTCACGGCTACCAAGGAGGGCGTGCGCTTTGGTCTGGCCGGCATCCGCGGCGTGGGCACTGGCGTGGCGCAGGCGATTATCGCCGAGCGCGAGGCGGGCGGCCCGTTTAAGACACTGCACGACTTTGTCGAGCGCGTGGACTCGAGCCAGGCCAACCGCCGTGTGATCGAATCGCTCATCAAGGCAGGCGCCTTTGACTCCACGGGGTATCCGCGCCGCCAGATGATGCACTTTGTGGACAAGAACAACCCCGAGAACATCATCGATGCCGCTGTTAAGCGCCAGAAGGATCGTGCGAGCGGCCAGACGTCGTTCTTCGACATGTTCGGCGACGTTGAGGGCTCGGGCTTTGAGGTGAGCGTGCCCGATCCGGATGGCCAGGAGTGGGACCGCCACCTTAAGCTGAGCCAGGAGAAGGAGGTTCTGGGCATCTATGTCTCGGACCACCCGTTGCGCCCGTTTGAGTATGCGCTAGCCAAGGCGCGCGACTTCTCGTTCTCGCAGATCGACACCGGTTACGAGGTGCAAAACCCCACGGGCGGTACCATCAACCAGGAGATTCCCGAGGGCAAGGCGCTGTGGTGGGCCGGTATGGTCTCGAACGTGTCCAAGCGCGTGACCAAAAACGGCGACCCCATGGGCATCGTGCAGCTCGAGGACATGGAAGGCGAGGCCACGGTCGTGGTGTTCCCCAAGACCTACAAGGAGGCCGAGGGGTACCTGTACGGCGAGGTCGATCCCGAGACCGGTGCACAGCTGTCCGATGCGTTTGTGCGCATTAAGGGCAAGCTTGAGCGCTCGGACCGCGGCGATCAGATCATCGCGCAGGAGATCGTGCCACTGGAGCTTAATGAGGAGAACAACAAGCCCAAGGTGTTTGAGGTCATGGTGCCCAACAGCCGCTTTAGCCAGGGCAATATGGCGCGTCTTGCCACGGTGCTCACCACCAACCCGGGCGGCGACCGCGTGGAGATCTTTATTGAGCAAGTCGACGGGCGCGTGCTGCGTGCTGAGGTGCCGGCCAAGGTCAATGCACGCTCGATTCCGCTGCTGGCAGAGGCAAAGGCCATCGTCGGCAACCAAGGCCGCGTGACGGTTATCTAAGCTACCCCGGGTGAGATTGGAGGAAGTGATGGCGCAGGGGACGTTTGTGCAGGCGCTCCGGAAAGAGGCGGCGCTGAGTGGCACCTTTATGAAGGGGCGTTCGCTCATGCTCAACGGCGCCGTGCTGTCGATCAAGGACAGCGGCTCGCGCTTCTCCAAAAACGTGACGGTTGAGGGCTCGGTGCGCGGTTCGCGTGGCGACCTGTACAAGACGCACGTGGCGCTCGACATGGACGAGCACGAGGTGATCGACTACGACTGCGATTGCCCCGCTGCCTATCGCTACCCCGGCATGTGCAAGCACGCTATTGCCACGGCTCTGGCGTATTTGGATGCCAGCGGCGCCGAGCCCGTCGAAGGTTTGCGCACGCCGGTCCGCACGTTTGCGGCGCAGCCGAAACAGCCCGCGCGCAACGCGCCCAAAGCGCCGGCCGTCAATCCCAACTTTCCCTTTCCGGCGCCCGTCCCCACGAGTCCCAGCCTCATGGCGGCGCTCTCCGATCTTTCGGACGCGCGCATGGATGAGCTGGCGAGCATGCGCCGCAAGCTCGCCGGCAGTGTGGACCCCGATGCCCCCAAGGCGGTGTTGGAGCCCTCGCTGGTGCCGTATTACAATCCACTGTTTGCCGAGCGCTTTAGCTGGGCGCTCGAGCTTCGCATTCGCTGTGGATCGGTCTCCTACGTGGTCAAGGACATCGACGGCATGGCCGATGCCTACGTGCGCGGCGGCACCTTCTCGTACGGCAAGAAGCTCACGTTTGTCCATACGCCCGAAGCCTTCGAAGACGTGTCGACAAAGCTGCTCAACCTTGTCGTGACGACAGTTGCCTATCTCGATGACATCACAAGCTCGCGTTCGGCGTCGTACGACTTTGCCCGCAGCGGTTTTGTCGCCGAGCGTCAGTTGCCGCTGTCCGAGCATAGCATCGTATATGTGCTGGACCTGTTGCGCGGCCAGACCATCTCTTTTGAGCCCGCCTGGTCGCGGGGGACGACGACGCATCGCACCTATGACGTGGCGGTTGAGATGCCTCCGGAAGGGGAGGACGAGGCGCTGTCTGAGCGCCCACCGCTCCTTGCCGCCAAAATCGCGCCGGCGGCTGGTGGCAGCTACGATCTACGCCTGCCGGCCGATGCATACTGCTTTGCTTCGGGCGACGTTGCCTATCTGGTCGACACCCGCCGTGCGCGCCGCGCCGATGTAGCGTTTGCCCAGCATGCGGCGCCGTTCCTATCGCGCTTACTGCCCTGTCGCACGCCGATCCATATCGCTGTCGACCAGGTGGGGGAGTTCTGTCGTATGGCGCTGCCCATTTTGCGCGACTATACCGACCTTACCGCGCCCGCCGCGCTCGATACCGTGGCGCCCGAGCCGAGCTTTGCCATGGCAATCGGTGTCGACGACGGGCTCGTGACCTGCAAGATTACGGTTTCCTACGGCGACTGGTCGGCAGATCTCTTTAGCCTGGGTGCTCCGGGAAGCCCCTTCGAAGAACAGCGCCCGGGCGTGCCGCCGCGCGACGAGATAGCAGAGTTTCGCGTTATGGACACGGCGGCCCTGTATTTCGACTTTTACGAGGGCGGCCTGGCGTTTGAGGAGCGCGACGACGAGAGCCTGTTCTGCTTGCTGACCGAGGGCCTGTCTGCCCTGTCCGAGCTGGGCGAGGTCATGCTCAGCGACCGCCTGCGCCAGATTTCGGTGCGCCCCGCGCCCAAGCTCTCGGTTCGTGCGACTGTCAAGAGCAACCTGCTCGATGTTGAACTGGGCGCGAGCGGTCTTTCGGCGGCAGATCTTGCCATCTACCTCGACTCCTACAAGCGCCATCAAACGTTTGCGCGCCTTACGTCCGGCGACATCATTCGCCTGGACGAGGGCGCTCGAGCCGCGTTTGGCCTCGCCAAGGACCTGGGCGTCGATGCCGTCGACCTGCTCGACGGCGTGTCGCTTTCCGCATCGAGCACCCTGTTCGTCGATAGCATGCTCGCGCGCACGCCCGCGCTCGAGGCCGATCGCGACGCTGCGTTCCGCCGTACCGTCGAGCGCCTGGACACGCTCGGCAAGATGGACTTTACGGTACCCGCCTCGCTCAAGGCCACGCTGCGTGGCTACCAGGTCGACGGCTACCAGTGGCTCGGCTCGCTTGAGCATCTGGGCCTCGGCGGTATCTTGGCCGACGATATGGGCCTGGGCAAAACGCTCCAGATGATCGCGCATATCCTGGTGCGCGTGGAGGCGGGGGACAACAAGCCCACGCTCGTGGTATGCCCGGCCTCACTCGTGTACAACTGGACTGCCGAGCTGGAGCGCTTTGCGCCCTCGCTGGATGTGTGCGCCATCGTGGGCGCCAAGGCTCAACGCCGCGTGCAGATAGCAGGCGCCGACGAGCATAACGTGGTCGTGACGTCGTATGACCTCATGCGCCGCGATATCGACGAGTATGCCGAGCGGGACTTTGCCCGCGTGGTGCTCGATGAGGCCCAGTACATTAAAAACCCGCTCACCCAGGTGGCGCGCGCCGCAAAGCGCCTGCCTGCCGGCGTGCGCTTTGCCCTGACGGGCACGCCCATCGAAAACCGCCTATCCGAGCTCTGGAGCATCTTCGACTTTTTAATGCCGGGCCTGCTCGGCACGCGCGAGTCGTTTGCCAAGCGCTTCGAAAGCCCGGTCGAGCACGCCGAGGGCGACAGCGCCGCTCGTCTGCAGGCACTCGTGTCGCCGTTTGTACTGCGCCGTGTCAAGGAAGACGTGGTGGCCGACCTGCCCGAGAAGATCGAGGATACGGTCATGGCGCAGCTCACCGGCGAGCAGCGCAAACTCTACCTGGCCAACCAGGACCGCATCGCCCAACAGGTGCAGCATCGCGAGGCATCCGAGTTTAAGAAGGACAAGCTCAAGGTGCTCGCCGAGCTCACCAAGCTGCGCCAGATCTGCTGCGACCCGCGTCTGCACTACGAGGATTACAAGGCGGGGAGCGCCAAACTCGATACGTGCATGGAGCTCGTGCACGGCGCACTCGACGGCGGACATCGCATCCTGTTGTTCAGCCAGTTTACGGGTATGCTCGATATTATCGGTAAGCGCCTGGCCAAGGAGGACATCGCCTTCCTTAAGCTCACGGGCGCTTCGTCTAAGGAGAGCCGCGCCAAGATGGTCGCGCAGTTCCAAGCGGGCGAGGTTCCGGTCTTTTTGATTTCGCTCAAGGCGGGCGGCGTGGGCCTTAACTTGACGGCTGCCGACGTGGTCATCCACTACGACCCGTGGTGGAACGTGGCGGCGCAGGACCAAGCAACTGATCGTGCACACCGTATTGGCCAGCAGCATACCGTGACCGTGTACAAGCTCATCGCCAAGGACACGATCGAGGAACGCATTATGCAGATGCAGGAGTCCAAGCGCGACCTGGTCAACAGCGTACTCGGCGGCGACGGCATCTCGTCGGCACTGTTCACGCGCGAGGATGTTCTGGCGCTTCTCGGCGGCGACGGGCGCTAGCCGCGCGCGGGGTGGGACTGCTGGAGTGGGCAGGACGGTCGACGCATTTTGGCCCGACCGCTTGCCTGATCCGTTATGTGTTCATTTGCAATGCCGTGGATGGTTTGTCTGCCTTTGGGCATAAGAATCATCAAGAACATTGGCACATCAGCAAAGGAGAACATCATGGCGAAATTCTTTAAGGACCCCGACGGTAAGCTCATCGCTGCCCTTGGCGACGACGTTGCGACCCCTGCCGGTTGCACGGAACTGACCGCAAACACTGAGGACGCGGCGCACGAGAAGCACGTGCCTGTTGTCGAGACCGAGCGCGACGGTCACGTGATTCGTGCACGCGTTGGCTCGGTCGAGCACCCCAGCCTGCCCGAACACTACATTGAGTGGATTGCGTTTGAGGCCGAGGGCCGCTTAGAGGTTCATTACCTTGAGCCCGGCATGAAACCCGCGACGTTTTTCGCGGGCGGCTCCAAGACCGGTACCGTCTATGCCTACTGCAACCTGCACGGGCTGTGGTCCGCGACATTCTAGGAGCGCGCCCCCGCTCGGGGTATCATAGCTAGCATATGCACATGCAAGCGCCGGCTGCATTATGCGGCCGGCGCTTTTACTACGATTTCGATGGTTTACGACGGAAAGGGCTGGGCCATGAAGCTCGCGCTTGCACAGATCGATATGCGCCTGGGTGATATTGAGGGCATTTGCGGCCGCATCGAGGACCAGGCTCGTCTGGCCCACGAGCGCGGGGCGCGCGTGCTGTGCGTTCCGGCTCCGCTCTTTATGGGCGCCATGCCCGGTGGCCTGGTGGGCGCTGCCGACTTTGAGCACGACGTGCTTGCCGGTTTGACTGGTGTCGCCGAGCGTATCCAGGAGCTTGACATGATCTGCATCGTGCCCGCGGCGGTTTCGTTTGAGGGCCAGCCGCTGCTCGACTACATGATGCTCAAGGACGGTCATGTGGTGCCGGCGCGTTCGAGCATTGCCCTGCAGCGTGGCGAGAACAACGACACACGTTGGGCGCCGCCGGTGTTCGACGTGGACGGCGTGCGCATCGCCGTGATTTTTGACTTGGACCGCGAACTCGAGATGCTGCCGACCGGTGTTGACCTCATTGCGTATTTCCAATTCAACGCGTTTGACATGACCGACCGCGAGACTGCCGCCATTGCTGCCGTTCGCAGCGGCGCCTACCGCAAGATCGCATCCAAGCGCAGCGTGTGGTTTGCCTGCATGGCGCCGGTCGGTGCCTATGACGAGTCGGTGTATACCGGCGGTTCGTTTGTGCTCGACGACTGCGGTCGCGTGGTGGCCCAGGCGCCGTGCTTTGAGGAGAGCCTGCTGGTTCAGGAGATTCAGCGCGGCGTGATGCTCGATGCCCTGGAGGATCACGAACTGCCCGAGTTCCGTTCCGAGGAGTGGCTGTGGCAGGCGCTGGTGCTCGCCGTGCGCGACAACGCCCGAGCCCACGGTGCGTCGCGTGCTGTGGTGGCACTCGAAGGTGACTTGCCGTCGTCCCTGCTGGCGGCGCTGGCCGTCGACGCTCTGGGCCCGCGCAATGTGATTGGCCTGGTGCTGGGGCGCAACCGTATCTTTACGCCGGCGCAGGAAGAAGCCGAGGCTGCCCGCTGTGCCGCCGTCCGCGCCATCGCCGAGCGTCTGCACATTCGCACCGTCGAGCGCGATGCACCGGATGCGGCGCGCGTGCTCGATCGCGACGTGTCGGCGGGCGATGCCGAGCGCCTGCGCTCGCGCACGCTGGGCCTGATGCTGGAGGATACGGCGCTCGAGCTGGGTGCGATGGCGCTGAGCCCGCTGTCCAAAACCGAGTACGCGCTGGCGGCGCCGGCGCTTTGCGGCGGCTACCAGGGCGACTTTGCGCCCTTTGGCGATGTGTACCTGTCGACGCTTGAGTTTGTGGCGCGTGTGCGCAACCGCACGTCTGCCGTGGTGCCCCAAGAGCTCGTGACGCTCAACGCAGTGGAAGATTGTATGGAGCGCGTGCTGGCGCAGGCGCTCTCGACGCTCGACGGTCCGGTCGATATGCTCGACCGTGCGGCACAGCTGCTCGGCGGGCTTGAGCCGGGTGAGGTCGATGGCGCGCTCGAGGCGCACGTGGACCGCAATCGATCTTTCGACGACATCCCGATGGCCGCTGGCAAGCCTGAGGCCTGCTCGCTGCTGCTGATGCTCGTTCGACAGGGTGAGGCTGCCCGCCGCATGTTGCCGATGGCGCCGATCGTCTCGGCCCGTTCGTTTGCCGAGCGTGCCTGGCCGTATATGCTCGCGTGGTCCGACCTGGGGCTTAACGGCAAGGAGCGTATGACGGTCGATTCGCTGGCGCGCGCCGAGGTGCGCCGTTTTGCTGACGAGGATACGAGCGAGCGCGTGCGAAACGAGATGATGGGCGTGCTGGGCGAGCTACTGGGTATTTCGCCCGAGCAAATGGAGGAGCTGCGCTCTGAGGACGGTCAGCGTCGTTTACACGAGGGAATGAAAAAGTTCGAGGGCGAGGTTCAGGACGCCATCGATAAGATGATGGGCGGCCAGGGTGGCCCGCAGGGTGGGCCCCAGGGTGGCCCGATGCCGCATCCGCCGGTTGATCCCCGACAATTTCCGTTCTTCTCTCAGAACTAGGTCGCTGCGCGCCCGCCAGAGCGGCAATCTGCCTTTCAATCGTCGGACATGACCGCCAGGTCAATGCCCTCCTCTTTCAAGGCACCTTGCTCGCTCTGGCGGGCGCTCGCTTGCGTATACTCAACCTACAATTCGATCTCGGCTGACTTATAGGGCTAGCGTTGTGTTATTCTAGAACAGACGTTCGTGAATGATGCGCGGGGCCTTGTCTTGCGCTGTGCTTGTGGCGAGGGGAGGTCGGCTTGGTTGTCTTGGGCATTGACCCCGGTTTGGCTCATACGGGTTGGGGGATTATCGAGGAGCGGCGTGGCGAGGTTCGCTGCCGTGCCTATGGCTGCATCGAGACCAGTGCCGGAAGTCCGCTCGCGGTGCGCCTGTCGCATATCGCCCATGACCTTAAGGATGTCGTTGAGCGTTATCGACCCGACACGGCTGCTGTCGAGAGCATCTACTTTGGTGCCAACGTTCGTTCGGCCATTCCCACGGCGCATGCCCGAGGTGCTGCGCTTGTGGCGCTTTCGGAGTGCGCGCTCGAGATTGGCGAGTACACGCCCATGCAGATCAAACAGGCTGTGGTGGGCACCGGCGCCGCGGACAAGCGGCAGGTTGCCTACATGGTGCGCACGCTCACGCAGCTCGATCACGACCCTCACCCAGACCATGCCGCCGATGCGCTGGCCTGCGCCATCTGTCACGTTAACCTAAGCCGCACCCGGGCACTTACCGGCGGCGAGTTCTATCAACAGAGAGGAACCGGATACTGATGATCTCCCAGCTCCATGGAACGCTTGTCGAGGCCACGATGAGCTCGGCCGTCGTCGATGTATCGGGCGTGGGCTTTGAGCTCGGTATTTCGGGCAGCACTGCCGCCACGCTGCCTACGCCCGGCGGCGAGGTTCGCCTTTATACCCGTATGCAGGTGCGCGAGGACGCTATGACGCTCTTTGGCTTTGCCTCCAAGGACGAACGCATGATGTTCGACCGGCTCGTGTCCGTTTCGGGCGTTGGCCCGCGCCTGGCGCTTGCCGTGCTTTCCACCTATACCGTGGGGCAGCTGTATTCGCTGGTGATGGCCGAGGACGACAAGGGCATGGCCAAGGTACCCGGTGTGGGCAAAAAGACAGCTCAGCGCCTGATCCTGGAACTCAAGAGCACCTTTGCCAAGGATAAGGGCTTTGTGCCGGTCGACGTGATTCCCGGACAGGTTGCGATGCCCGTGCCCGCTGCTGCTCCCTCGGTGATCGATGATGCCCGTGCGGCGCTCCTTTCCATGGGCTTTAGCCCGCAGGAGACCGATGTTGCCCTGAGCGGGTATGATGGGCAGGATATGCGTGTCGAGGATCTGCTCGGCGCTGCGCTTAAGCGACTCGGAATGGATGCGTGATGTGGGAAGCCGATGACTCTCAGGACCTGTGGGCGACGCCCGGCAACTCGCCGGCGGCATCCATGGCGCACGGTGAGCGCATGGTGGGCTCGGAGCTGACGCCCGAGGACCTCGATGTCGACCGCACCTTGCGCCCCCAGCGCCTGGACGACTACTGCGGTCAGGAGCACATCAAACAGAGTCTGCGCGTGCTCATCGAGGCGGCGCAGAGCCGCGGCGAGACACTCGACCACGTGATCTTTTCGGGCCCTCCGGGTCTGGGCAAGACCACGCTGGCTACGGTTATCGCCAACGAGCTGGGCGCTCAGATTAAGACGACGAGCGGCCCGGCCATTGCGCGCACCGGTGACCTGGCGGCCATCCTGACTAACTTGCAGCCGGGTGATGTGCTGTTTATCGACGAGATTCACCGCCTCAACCGTTCGGTCGAGGAAGTTCTGTATCCCGCTATGGAGGACTTTGCGCTCGATATCGTGATCGGCAAGGGTCCGGCTGCGCGCTCGATTCGCCTGGATATCCCTAAGTTTACGCTGGTGGCGGCCACGACCCGTTCGGGCATGCTCACGGGCCCGCTGCGCGATCGCTTTGGCATCTCGTATCGCCTGGACTACTACACGGTCGAGGAACTCGCCCAGATCGTGACGCGCTCGGCGACCATCTTGGGCGTGACGATAGACCATCCGAGCGCGCTCGAGATCGGCTCGCGCTCGCGCGGTACGCCGCGCCTCGCAAACCGTCTGCTCAAGCGTGTGCGCGACTATGCGCAGGTACGCGGTAACGGGCCTATTGAGCTTGATATTTGCCGTCAGGCGCTCGAGTTCTTCGAGATTGATGAACTTGGTCTGGACTGGATGGACATTCGCATCTTAGAGACGCTTGCCAAGACGTTCTCCGGACGTGCCGTGGGCCTGACGACCCTTGCCAGCGCGGTGGGCGAGGACCCGGGTACGCTCGAGGATGTCTACGAACCCTATCTGCTGCAGTGCGGCTTGATGATTCGCACGCCTCAGGGCCGCCAGGCAACGCTTCGCACCTTTGAGCATTTGGGTATCGAGCCAGCCGTTTAGAGACGGGTTTGTTTTGGCTGGTCTGTAGGCTATCGCTGAGCATTGGATAAACATATTGCCATTCATCGGTTACGGGTGTTTTACTATTGCGTGCCCGTGCTATGCTGAATTGGTCTTTTTCTCATCCGGTAACGAAAGGACCGCCCATGCCTACTGACATCGAAATCGCACGTTCCGTCACGCCGCTGCCCATTACCGAGGTGGCTAAGAACGCCGGCGTCGACGTAAAGCACCTGATTCCGTACGGCTTCGACAAGGCTAAGGTCGACTATTCACTGCTCAACGAGCCGACCGATCACCAGGCCAAGCTCGTCCTCGTGACCGCCATCAACCCCACGCCCGCCGGCGAGGGCAAGACCACTACGACCATCGGTCTGGCCGATGGCCTGCGCCGTCGCGGCGTCAAGAGCGCTGTGGCCCTGCGCGAGCCTTCGCTCGGCCCCGTCTTTGGCGTCAAGGGCGGTGCCGCCGGCGGCGGCTGGGCGCAGGTCATCCCCATGGAGGACATCAACCTGCACTTTACCGGTGACTTCCATGCTATTGGTGCCGCCAACAACCTGCTGGCTGCCATGCTCGACAACCATATTCAGCAAGGCAACCAGCTCGGTATTGACGTCAAGCGCATCACCTGGAAGCGTGTCGTCGACATGAACGACCGCCAGCTGCGCCATGTTATCGACGGCATTGGCGGCAAGGCTCAGGGCGTGCCGCGCGAGGACGGCTTCGATATCACCGTTGCCTCCGAGGTCATGGCAATCCTGTGCCTGTCCACGAGCATCAACGACCTCAAGGAGCGCCTGGGCGAGATCGTCGTCGGCTACAGCTTTGCTGGCGAGCCCGTTCGCGCCCGCGACCTCAAGGCTCAGGGCGCCATGGCTGCGCTGCTTAAGGATGCGCTCAAGCCCAACCTGGTGCAGACGCTCGAGGGTACGCCCGCGTTTGTCCACGGCGGTCCCTTCGCCAACATCGCCCACGGCTGTAACTCCATCATGGCCACGCGTATGGCCATGCGCTTTGGCGATGTCGCCATTACCGAGGCAGGCTTTGGCGCCGACCTGGGTGCTGAGAAGTTCCTCGACATCAAGTGCCGCATGACGGGCGTTCGCCCCAGTGCTGTCGTGATCGTCGCCACCGCTCGTGCGCTTAAGTACAACGGCGGCGTTGCCAAAGCCGACCTCAACGACGAGAACCTCGAGGCCCTCAAGGCCGGCATGCCCAACCTGCTGCGCCACGTCGACAACATTCAGAATGTCTACGGTTTGCCCTGCGTGGTCGCCATCAACCGCTTCCCGACGGACACCGAGGCAGAGCTTGCGCTCATCGAGTCCGAGTGCCAGAAGCTCGGCGTTAACGTTAAGCTGTCCGAGGTTTGGGCTGAGGGTGGCGAGGGCGCGCTCGACCTGGCCGATGAGGTTATGCGCCTGATCGAGCAGCCGAGCGAGCTCAAGTTTGCCTACGAGGACGGTGCCGATGTGGCCGACGCCCTGGAGGCTGTTGCCACCAAGGTCTATCGCGCCGACGGCGTCGACTTTACGCCGGCTGCCAAGCGCCAGCTCGCCGAGCTGCGCGAGAACGGCTTTGGCAACCTGCCGGTGTGCGTGGCCAAGACGCAGTACAGCTTTAGCGACAACGCCAAGGCTCTGGGCGCTCCCGAGAACTTCCGCATCACCGTGCGCGAGCTCAAGGTTTCCGCCGGTGCCCACTTTGTGGTCGCGCTGACCGGCAGCGTTCTGACCATGCCCGGCCTGCCCAAGGTTCCCGCGGCCGAGAACATCGACGTCGACAACGACGGCAACATCACCGGCCTGTTCTAAGCCTGCTGCTCATAGCCGCTTGCCCGCCCCGTCGCGCCTACCAAGGCCCGGCGGGGCTTTTTGATCCTTAGGCCCGCGCATGTCTTGTAGATACCGGCGGGCTTTGCCCATCATAGGCTTTTGCGCGGGTAGAATGCATGGATAACTTGATGCTTGCTGGCGACGGAAAGGAAACGTTGCATGGACCAGGATAAGACGACCGTAATGGGCGGATATGGCTCCGCACAGGCTGGCGATAGCGCCGATGCGACTCGCGTTGTTTCCAACCCCGGTTATACCGACCCCGCCGCGACGCAGACGTCTGCCGAACCCACACGGGTTATAGGCTACGGCGATACACCACGGGATCCGTTTGATTATGCACCGCAGGACCCGTATGACAATGCGGCGCCGGACCCGTATGGCAATGCGGCGGCAGGCGCTTATAACAACCTGCCGCAAAATCCCATTCCGCAGCCTCAGCAGACGACGTATATGCCGCGTACGGCGCAGGTCCAGTCTCGTTATGAGTCGCGCGATCCGCATGCGTGCCAGCCGTATCGCGAGTATCCCAAATCGATTCCGCAGTATGGTGAGGACGAGGAGAAGGCACCGTCGCGTTCGTCGAGCGTGATCAAGAAAATCCTGATTGTGCTGGCGATCTTCTTTGCCTTGTCGATCGTGTTCGCCATCGTGTCGGGCATGCTCAACAAGCGGGGCGCCACGACCGATACCACGACCGAGCAGGCCGAGACCACCCAGTCTGCTGCCGTCGACCTGAGCGATATCCCGGGACAGTACTGGTCCAACGCCAAGAAGCTCCTCAAGTCGCGCGGAGCCGACCTTTCGAACGCCGTGATTCTGACCGACGATGGCTCAACGCCCGCCATCGATTCCAACTGGGTTGTTACGAATGCCTACTATAACGACAACGGCAACCTGGAGATTCAGCTCACGCACAAGAACAGCTATGGCAACTCGTCCGGCGGCCAAAGCGGTACCGACAGCTCGAGCTCCAATACGCTGGAGGACTTGAGCAACAAGGCGCAGGAGTTGGGAGATAAGGCGCAAGAGCTGGGCGATACGGCACAAAACCTGGGTGATACTGCTCAGAATCTGGGCGATATGGCTACCAATGCCTGGGACGCTCTGCAAAACGGCATTTCGGGCGCACAGGGTAACTAGCTGTTAAGCGGGCTACAGCTGCTCTGCCGGACGGTCGGGCGAGCTAAAGCCCGAGTCAAACGTAACGACGCATGATGCATCGGGCCGGCGCTCGTGCACGATGCGCGTGACGAGCTCCAGCAGCTCCTCGTCGGATATGTCAAAGCCGTCGGGACGCACCAGGTCAAACGAAACGAACCCGTCGTGCTCGTGCAGGTCGTGGATGGAAAGCGCAGGGTCGATCTGCGCTACGCCACGCTTGACCCAGCCGCGTAGATCGTCGCCGGTTGTTGCGATGGGGTCGCAGTGCAGCGTAATGCCAATGCCCATCTGGCGTTTGATGTCGTGTTCGATGGTGTCCAGAATCTCGTGGTGCTCAAAGGCATCGCCCTCGCCGGGCATTTCCACGTGTGCGCTGGCAAACTGACGGCCGGGGCCGTAGTCGTGCACCATGAGGTCGTGCGTGCCCAGGACCTGGGGGTACGACATGATCCTGTCGCGGATTTCCTGGACGAGCTTGGGGTCGGGTGCTTGTCCCAGCAGCGGGCTGATGGCGTCGCGCACCAGGCCCATGCCGCTGATGCAAATGAAGATGCCCACGCCCAGGCCCGCCCAGCCATCGAGGTCAAAGCCGGTCGTCTGCGAAATAAGCGCCGCCACCAAGACCGAGCCCGAGGCAATGACGTCGTTTTTGGAATCCTGCGCCGTGGCGATGAGCGTCTCCGAGTCGATGCGGTCGCCCAGCGTGCGGTTGAACGCGGCCATCCAGAGCTTTACGAGCATGGACGTAGCCAGTGCCGCAAGGGAAATGAACGTGTAAGCGGTGGGGGAAGGCTTGATAATCTTGGTGACCGACTCGAGGATCAGGTTGATGCCGACGGCGCAGGCCAGGACGGCGACGAACAGGCCGGCTAGGTACTCATAGCGGCCGTGACCATAGGGGTGGCCTTCGTCTGCCGGGCGGCTGGCAAGGCGGAACCCGAGCAGGCTCACGATGTTGCTCGAGGCATCGGAGAGGTTGTTGAAAGCGTCGGCGATGAGGGAGACGGAGCCGGCGAGCAGGCCCGCGATGCCCTTTGCCAGGCACAGGGTGATGTTGAGGCCAATGCAGATGAGGCTTGCGGCAAAGCCCGCGTTAGTGCGGCAAGATGCATCGACCGGCTCGTCCTCGCTGCCGGGAACAAGCGTATGTACCAGCCGATTTACAAATAGCATAGCGGTCGTCCTCACAATCATGTTTAAGGGGATAGTGTAGCTCGCGCGGGGGCGCCGTGCACCGATGCTCAGAAAATGCAGCAATAGTCTGCCGGTGCTAACGAGCGAGCCTTCTCGTCTGCCTGGGTGGTCCATTTTGGGCCACATGGGTATGGGCATGTGCCTGTTTGATCGACATACTTAATGCCGACAGCCCCTGTGCAAAGGAGGACGTTTCCATGGACGAGATGTTTGCCATTAAATGTCAAAACTGCGGCGGCCCTATGTACACACACCAAGCTAAGCGCAGCTTTGAGTGCGCTTATTGCGGTGCGGTCATTCCGTGGCAGGCGGACGCCGGAGAGCCCAAGAGCGCTTTGGGCATTCGCCATACGCCGTTGACGGTGGTGGATGGACTGCTCAAGCTCACGCATGTGTCGCAACTCGAGCGCCCGGAGGACCCGGACTGGTATTTCTTCAATTCGCACTGGCGCAATCAGTCGGTCCTGGAACATCTGCTGTGGGAGGATCGCGGCACGGCGCAAGAGTTCCAAGAGGCTACGCATGTGAGCATTCCTTGCCCCTTCTGCGGAGCGTCCTTTGAGGGCGAGTCAACGCAGCGTGTGTTTGAGTGCCCGTCCTGCGGCAACAAGATCGGCATTGCCGACCTGCTCAAGCCGGGGACGTTTAGCAAGCGCCTGACCATGGGCGTTGGTGCGGAGTATGTGCCCGAGCAGGGTATTCCCTGCGAAATCTCGCCGCAGCAGGCACGTGCCAACGCGCTGCAGCTGGTGCGCCAGTATCCGGATGCCTTTGCCGGGCACGACATGGAAGACGCGATCCAAAACGACATGATGCTCTTCTATTTCCCCATGGCGCTGGCGGACTTGCGCATGATGGCGAGCTTCCCGGGCAAGGGCCTGAGCAAGGAGGCCTTGGTGTACTACGAGGTGCTCGACTGGGCATACCCCAGGGCAAACTACCTGGACGTTCGCCTCATGGGCATTTTGGAGCCGTGGGACTTTGCCAAGGTCGGTCCGTTCGATCCCGCCATGCAGGAAGGTGACTTTCGCGTTGTCTCAGTCGATGCGTCTACCAAGGACCAGGTGGTCATTGATAAGTTGGCGCTCGACGTTGCGGGCAACGACGCCGAGGCGGTGCTGGGGCTCAATAAAAAGAGCATCCGCACCTGGGCGCGCAAGGCCCGCAAACATAAGGACGGTCTGGTGATGGTGCCGGTCTACTTTGTCGATCGTCCGGCGACAGACGGCCGCGATGGCGAGCAGGTGCGCATTGCCGTAAACGACCAGACGGGCCGCGCGGCCGCGGTGGTGTTTAGCGACAAGAGCGAAACGCATATCGTGGCGCCGCTCAGCCCGAGCCTGCATCTGTCCGGTGAGAGCACCGTGCACGCCACGCCCGTCGAGGTCAAATACGTTAAATCGCCCTTCCTGTACCAGATCGTGCGCCGTGGAGGCGGCGAGCAACCGCGCCAGGTTGCAGCCGCCGTCGAGGGTTCCTGCCGAGAGGAGAAGCCCAAGCGCCGCGGTCTTCTGGGCGCGCTATTTGGGAAGTAGGGGAGCGGTGTCGGGGTGTCGGGCTGCATCGCAAGGTCATGAGACGAATTTAAAATTGCTGGGAACGTGCTACCATTACCGATAGCCTTAATCTAGCAAGAAGCGGAGGCCAGATTATGGGTTTTGCGGATCAGCAGCTTCAGCTTCAGGTACCGTATTCTCCTGACGACACGTTTAATGCCTTGAAGACAGCTATGGAAAAGCTGCCTAAAGTAAAAGTTGATAGTGCATCGCCCACAACAAGAACAGTTGCAGCTGAGATCGGTATGAGCCTTTGGTCCTGGGGCGAAAATATCAGTATTTCGGTTGTTCCAGTTGAAGGCGGATCTGGCGTTACTGTCAACTCGTCATCTAAGGTCCGGACAAACGTACTAAACGGGGGCAAAAATGCAAAGAATATTGCCGAGATAGTCGATGCCCTATCGAAGGAGCTCGAGCGGTATCCACAGGTTTCATAGACTATTGAGACGCTGGCGGATAGTGGCGATGTAGTTGCAAGACTTGAGAGGCTTGCAACGCTGCGTGATAGTGGAGTACTTACCGAGGAAGAGTTTGCTGCAGAAAAGGCAAAAATCCTTTCGTAATCAGACACGATGGTTGGATTTGCATTCTATTATTGAACTTGTTTATACCAGGCTGAAAACATCGTGTGTAATAAAGGTGCGTAGTAGTTTCGTCTTATACAGCAATAGGGACCTCTTTTGGGCGCCCTGCCTTTGGAGCGTCGGCGAGTCGTGCCTCGATGGAAGCTTTGGACACCATGCGCTTGGTGCCATCCTTCCATGAATCCAACAGTCCAGCATTTATCAGTTGCGATACTCTTGCCGAGCTAACGCCAAGCATGCGCGCGGCATCCGCTGCGGTGACGGCGGGGATATCGTTGAGTTCGCGGCTGACGGCTACGGCGATAATCTTGCCGCCGTGTCGCGGCTCATGTCCGAAGTCCGGCGCAGGCAGGTCGACGCCGCCCATTAGGTGGTCATCGACCATGCATGCGAGAAAATCAGCGGCGCTTTCGACAGCGTCGTTTAGGTCGGAGCCAAACGTTCCTCCTCCGCCCAGCGAGCCACATGGCACGGCATCGACCATGCCGTCCGAATCAAAGAACTCAAATTCCCATACGTAAACCATGTAAGACCTCCTCTAAAAAGCGATGCGAAATGTGATGAGGATGAGCTATCGAAGTCCTGCCTGCCTTAGGATTCTTTTGGCAATTTGATCCTCAATCTCTCGGTGGCGTTTCACGAGCACGAGTTTATCTCCTTTGACGAACTTCTCGTGATTAGTGCCTCCTTTCGAGATGAAGCCGGCTTCTTCGAGGATGCGGATCAATTCGCGTCTCTGCATCTTAGCCTCTTTCAATAACTATATATTAGCACTTCCTAAGGGTTTAAGACTTAAATCTTAGCTATTACTAACCCTTTGTTTTGTGGTGCCATCTTTGGATAACGGCTTATATTCCTTGTTGTATTAGTTTATTTGCTCGTGCGGACACGATTTTGGTGCTCTGCGCACGACCGCGAAAAGGGTTTGCGGCGACTAAAATGTGACCATAGTGACAGTTTTAGCGAACCCCGCGGGAGTGACGCGTATGGACAACAACACGCTGCTATTCCAGGACAAAGGTTCGGGTAGGTATAAAGACGTCAAGATCTACCCTAACCGCATTGAGGTACTCAAGAAGGGCACTTTTGGCGGCAAGCACACCGAGATTGTTTATCTTAAGGACATTACGGGCGTCAATAGAATCAAAGGCCGCGATGTTTTTCTGCGCAATCGTCTGTTGACCGCTTGCGTCTTTAGCCTGAACAGCCGTGCGAAGGCCCAGGAGTTTGTTAACGCGCTGAACATGGTGATGTAGCCGATAGCGGCGTTCGGGCCAAGGTAAAAATCGGGGGCACAGAACGGTGTTCTGCGCCCCCGATTGAGTCGATGTGTCTAAAAGGCCGGCTTGCCTATTCGACAACGTCCTCGTTGTTTTCACCGTCACTGGCAAGCATCGCCGCGCCGGCGACCGTTGTCGCCACGGCGGCGGCAGCGAGCCCGGCGGCAACGCCAGAGCTGTCGCCCGTGTCGGCGAGCTTTCCGCCCGAGCCCTTGCCCTTGTTGCCCTTACCGTTCTTATCAGCGCTGCCTGCGTTGGAACCCGTGCCGCTGCCGGTGCCGGCGCCGGCAGCACTGTCCGAGGCCGCTACGGTAAAGCTTGCGGCTCCGTCGCTGGCGAGCGTGTAGTTCTGCGCCGCGTTGCCCAAGAGACCGTTCACACGCACCCAGTACGTTCCTGCGGCAAATGTTTCGCCCTCGGCCATTGCTGTGCCCGGAGCGCCGTTCGCGTCGTGCACAAACTCGAGCTGGGCCGTGCAGGCATCGGTTTCGAGCTTGCCCTCGAGCGGCGCCGTGACCTTGGCGCGCACGTTTTCGCCGGCCTTAAGGCCTTCGAGCCCCTCAAAGTGGGGTGTCAGCGCGCGTGGATCGATATCGATGGGCACGGGGCCCCGCAGCTCCGTAACGGTCTCGTTGCCCAGGGCATCGACATCCACATATTCGATGGCAAACGCATGGCCCGAAGCCGCCACGTTGAGTACGTTGCTGCTGTCGACAAGGCGGAAATGGCCCTCGCCAACGGTCTTGCCATCTTGGAGCGAGGCATCGCTCAGCGAGTCTCCATACGTCATGTGCATGCGGTCCGGGAGGCAGCATGAAACTGTTGGCTTGTGCTTCGCGTCGTAATTGCGTTGGTAGATGCTCCGGGCCAGTGCCGAATCGACAAAGTCGGACGCGATAATACCAACGTGCTTGAGGCAATCTGACTTTGTTTTATCGCTGCCGCTGGGATTGATGTACTGGCTCTTTGTACAGATGCTCGTTGACCACTCGCGCCGCGGTAAAAGGATTGCTTCCTTGTTTGTAATTCGTGCAACTGGTGTAGTTGATAGACCAGCAGCGTTCCAGGACTTGCACCTTGGCGCCATCATTGTCCTCGACGTCCACCTTGTTGCGCGTGAGATTGGTCGTCTCTCGCAGCGCCATATCGACCCAGCTAGTCTTGTCGGTTCCGGTGCATTCAAAATGGTCCTGGGCGTATACCTTGGTGCAATAGGGCTCTTTGTCGCCCGCATTACCCGTAGTCTCAAAGCCTCGCGCGTCTTGGACGAGGCACATCGACTGCCCGGAATGCGCCTTGATTTTGTCGTCCCATTGGGTGAGATCGAGGCCCCACGTGTGGCCGCTTACGCTGTTGCCGGCGAGTACAAATCGACGCAGCAGGACGATCTTTCCGCGCACCTCGTTCAGTGTGGGGATTCGGCTCGATGTGTAGAACAGATCGGGATTATCGTGCATAACCTTGGCGAAAGCCGTCGTAACGCTTTCGTCGGTAGCCTCGTCGTTGCCTCGTGACGCAAGCATGATGAGCGCTTCTGACGGGTTTTCGTTCAAAAATGTTTTGAAGTAGTCGATGACATTGGAGAGATGCATAAAGCCCCCGTCTTTTTTGAGCAGGTAGCATCTTCCATGGTCGATACCGGGGTCGCCGTTCTCGTCGTTCCTTCCGAGTCGGATATCAAAATAGCGAATGCCTTCGAGCAACTGCGTGGGGATGTAATCCTGCTGGCACTTTGCTTGTGAGGATTGGGGCTCGGTGTCGTTGTCCACGCTGCAGGTGCCCGAATCATGCGTGCCCGGGATACTCAGCTCGTCGAGGTACTTGCTGCCATCGACGTGGCTCATCCAACATGGTCCGTCGACGTAGCTGCTATACGTGGTCCAGTCGATACTTCTAACTGTGGTATTGATCTTGCCCATGTCGTAACCGACAAGTTCTAGCTCCCACGGAATGCTCTTACTCTTATGGCAGATCTTATTGTTGTCCTGGTCTTTGCCGTTCGATTCTATTGCCAGGTACTTAATGTCTTTTTTCTCGGTTTCTTTCTCGACCGTGCGGTCTCGAATGATATAGGTTCCGTTTGATTGACGCTCGAACGCAAAAGCGCGGCTGGGCTTGCTGTCATACTCGCCGCCCCATACGTGGATGACCTTTCCATCTTTGTCCGAGTCGTCGTCGACCGACCAAATGCTGTAGCCCGTCTTTTTATGCTCTTCGAAATTGAGCAAGGTGCGGATAGCATACCAGTTTGTATCGTCATTCTTGGTCGTTACGTTCTCAAGGATGAGCTTGCTGGACGTGCCGTCGTTAAACAGGTGGCAGACGTTGCCGCGAACGTTGCCGTCTTGGTTGACGCTCGCGGTGCGAAAATAGCCCGCGGGGCGAAGGCGAATGACGAAATTGTCGAGGCTGTCCGACGGTGCGGGTGTGTTGTCTGCAAATGCCGCTCGCAGGGGAATGCTTAGCGCTGCGGTTTCGGGCAGGCTTGCAAGTGGTGACAACGCCGCAAGCCCTAGGCCCAGCGTAAACGCTCGGCGACTGATGGCGTGGTGTTCGGTCATATCTCCTCCGTTCGCAGGGTGCGGTTATGCACTTGTTTTGGTCACTATACTGCCCAGATGTTTAAAGACGCCGGTTTAAATTGCCTGCGCGGCGCTATAAATCGGCGGGCGGACGTGTTGGGGCACTTGTCTATTTGTGCTGTTATCACGTCTGGGATGGTTTTGGAGCCCGACATCCTGCGTTCGTCGGCTACCGGCATAAGAAAGGGGAGGGTCGGTTTACCGGCCCTCCCTGGGTACGAAGCGATGAGATACCGTCGCTTGTTTGCACTGCGTCCGTGCTTCCCGTTGCGCTCGCCAGTCGCTTAGCGCTTGATCTCGATATCGTCGAGCTTGACGTCCATGGCCTCGGTCTTGGCCTTGGCGATGTCGTCGGCAAATTCCAGGGACTTCATCATGGTCTCGACGGCATCCTTGTGTTCTTCGACGTTGTCGATGCTCACGTAGACGCTGCCGCCGCCTGCTTCGGTGAAGTACTCAGTCGTCACGCCGCCCGAGTGTGTATAGGAAGCGTTGCGCCAAGTCTTGCCGTTATACTTGACGGGGTCATTCTCGGTCCACTCAAAGTTGGCCTTCCATTTTGCCTCGTAGTCGAACAGCTCGTCGGCGTTCTTGTCAAAGTCGAAGACAGGGATGAAGCGATCGCTGGCATGCTCACTCTCGGTGAACTTAAACTGGGCCCTGTCGGCGGTATCGCCTGCAACGTCGGTGATCTCGACGCCCTCGGGCACCTCGACTTTAAACCAAATGAAGTCAGTCCTCATATCCACGGCTGGCTTTTCCGCTCCGCCGCTGCCGGTAGCGCCGCCGCTGCCACCGCAACCCACCAAGGCAACTGCGGCAAAGAGACTGATGCAGAAGGTGAGAATCGCAAAGGCCTTCTTTTTCATGGTCGTGTCCTCCTCGGTCTATAACCGCCCATGGATTACCTGCCTTTACTGTACGCGTGGACGGCTCACTAGGGTGGGCCATGTGTCCCATTCTGGGTGTCGGATTTGCGCCGATAAGTGGCAATATGCGAGGGCGCAAAAGAGGGGAGGGCTGGTGCTGTCGGCCCTCCCCGGGGTGAGGTGCCCGTTGTTTTAAAGGGGCGCGTGTACGCGGGCGTTGCCCCAACAGGTTCCTTGTTTATAGATATGCCCCAGTTTGTGACGTCCGAAAGTCCCGAAAGGCGGGCCATGTTTCCCATGTTTGCGGTGCCGACGCCTATCGTTCGTCATAGAAATCCGCGATGGCCAGGTGCGCTGACGCTTATGTACTTATGGGCTAGACTTAGCACCATTATGTGATCGATGCGGTCGGTCGGCGGTTTCCACCCGACCGATGTATATGACTTGAAGGTGCATGCGTATGAGCCAAGAGATGATGGACAAGACCTGCCGCGGGTTTGCCGAGGCGCTTGCCGCGCGCGAGCCGGTTCCCGGCGGTGGCAGCGCGAGCGCCTTTGTGGGCGCGCTGGGCGCCTCGCTGTGCGGAATGGTTGCCCGCTACGGTGCGACCAATCCCGCGCTTGCTGATCGTGCGGATGACCTGACGCGCGCGTTTGCCCAGGCTGATGAGCTGGCCCAGGAGCTTGTCGACTTGGTCGCCGAGGACGTTCGTGCCTACGGGCAGGTGTCGGCGGCGTATGGTGTTTCGCGTGAGGACCCTGCTCGAACGGCTGCGATTCAAGATGCGCTGCATGTTGCCGCCATACCGCCGTATCGCATCATGGATGCGTGCGGTCGTGCGCTGGCGCTGCTCGAGGATATGGCTGACAAGGGATCGCGCCAGCTGCTGTCCGATGTGGCCTGTGGCGCCGTGTTCTGCCGTGCCGCCATGCAGGGCGCGAGTCTGACGCTCTTTGCCAATACCACGTCCATGAAGGATCGGGCGCGTGCCGAGGAGCTCGAGACGGCGTGTGATGAGTTGCTCGACACATGGCTGCCGCGCGCCGATGCGCTGGCGCGCCGTGCCGCCGACGCTGCAAGAAAGAGGGGATAGCCATGGCTGAGCTACTGAAGGGTGCTCCCGTCGCCCGCGCTTTGACTGAGGAGCTCGCTGCCCGCTGCGCTGCGCTGCGCGAACGCGGTGTTGTTCCGACGCTTGCTATCGTGCGTGTGGGTGAACGCGAGGACGACCTATCCTACGAGCGCGGCGCCCTTAAACGCTGCGAAAAGGTTGGCATCGAGGCGCGTCGCGTGTTGCTTCCTGCCGGTGTTTCGCAAGACGAGCTGTTGACGGCCATCGAGGACATCAATGCCGACTCGGCTGTTCATGGCTGTCTGATGTTTCGCCCGCTGCCCGCCGGCCTTGACGAGAACGCCGTCGCCGCAGCGCTCGATCCCGCCAAGGACGTTGACTCCATGACGCCGGCTTCGCTGCTCACCACGCTTTCGGGGCGCGGCGAGGGTTTTGCCCCCTGCACAGCTGAAGCCGTGCTTGCTTTGCTGGATCATTACGGCGTTGAGCTGGATGGAGCTAAGGTTGCTGTGGTCGGGCGCTCGCTGGTGATCGGGCGTCCTGTTGCTGCCATGCTTACGGCGCGCAATGCGACCGTGACGACGTGCCATACGCATACGCGCGACCTTGCTGCCGAGTGCCGTGCGGCTGATATTGTGGTTGCCGCCGTTGGACGCGCGCGCACGATTGGCGTGGATGCCGTTCGCGAGGACCAGACGATCATTGATGTGGGCATTAACTGGGATGAGGACGCTGGCAAGCTGGTGGGTGACGTCGATTTTGTTGCCGCGGAGCCGGTTGTTGGTGCCATCACCCCCGTGCCGGGCGGCGTGGGCGCCGTGACAACGGCGATTCTCGCCAAACACGTGATCGAAGCGGCCGAGCGTGCATCGAAATAGGCGTTTTGGGCTGTTTGAGGGGTTAGCCATATACCACGTGGTCAAAAAACGCCAAATATGAGTACTGTTGCCAAGATAGTCACATATGTTTTTTGTCCTTTGGGCTCCCTAACGATATTCATTCTCGTTGGGGAGCCCATTTTATTGAACCTATGGGGAATAACGTTGTCTTGCTTTTGGACAATTGGGGATTTCTGGCACTCATTACAAGGAAATTTGCTGCTACTAAATTGGTGACAGTACTCATATTTGGCATTTTTTGACCACAGGGGTTGCCGGGGCTGTGATTTCGCCCTTTTTGCGCCGAAGCGATACACTGTTGCCGTTTGATTTCTTCGCTCAAGGAGGATGCGCATGCCGTGCACAACGATTTTGGTTGGTAAGAACGCGAGCTACGACGGGTCGACGCTGGTCGCCCGCAACGAGGACTCGTCCAACGGGGTGTTTGAGCCCAAGCGCATGCGCGTGGTGCATCCCGACGAGCAGCCGCGTGTCTACACGAGCGTCCTGAGCCACCTGACCGTTGAGTTGCCCGACAATCCCATGCGCTACACGAGCGTCCCCGACGTCGTTCCCGGTCACGGTATTTGGGCCGAGGCCGGATTCAACGAGCTCAATGTTGGCATGTCCGCAACCGAGACGCTCACCACCAACGAGCGCGTCCGCGGCGCCGACCCGCTCGTCGACTACGTACCCGCCAAGGGCAACAAGGGCGAGGACGGCTATGTGCCGGCGCAGCCTGGTGGCCTGGGCGAGGAGGACATGGTGACCCTGGTCCTGCCGTATGCCAAGTCCGCCCGCGACGGTGTTCGTATCCTGGGCGACCTGCTCGAGCGCTACGGCACCTACGAGAACAACGGCATCGCCTTTAGTGATGTGGACGAGATCTGGTGGCTCGAGACTATCGGCGGCCATCATTGGATCGCCAAGCGCGTGCCCGACGACGCCTATGTGACCATGCCCAACCAGCTGGGTATCGACAGCTTTGACCTGGATGACGCCGAGGGTGCCCAGACCGACCACATGTGCTCTGCCGACCTGCGCGCCTGGATGGCCGAGTGGCATCTGGACCTGACGCTGGGCGTCGAGGGCGACGGCCCGGCTGCGGTCTTTAACCCGCGCGAGGCCTTTGGCTCGCACAGCGACAGCGACCATGTCTACAACACGCCGCGCGCCTGGTACATGCAGCGCTGCCTCAACCCCAGCGACGTGTGGGATGGTCCCGAGGCCGACTACACGCCCGAGAGCGACGATATCCCCTGGAGCCGCGTGCCCGAGCGCAAGGTGACCATCGAGGACATCAAGTACGTACTCTCGAGCCACTACCAGGGCACGGAGTACGATTGCTACGGTAGCAAGGGCACGCTCGCTACGCGTGGCGCATATCGTCCCATCGGCATCAACCGCAACAGCCAGCTCGCCGTGTTGCAGCTGCGTCCCTATGCGCAGTCGGCCTATCGCGCCGTGCAGTGGATGGCCTTTGGTTCCAACTCGTTTAACGCGCTGGTTCCGCTGTACGCCAACGTCGAGACCATGCCCGAGTACTATGCCGACACGCAGGCTCGCGTGACGTCCGAAAACTTCTACTGGGCCAACCGCCTGATCGGCGCCCTGGCCGACGTCCGTTTCCATGAGTGCGGTCGCGCGGTCGAGGATTATCAGGAGAAGGTCGGTGGCATGGGCCACAAGCAGATCCATGACGTCGACGCTGCCGTAGCCGTTCTGCCCGAGGCCGAAGTGCCTGCCGAACTTGCACGCGCCAACGAGGAGTTTGCCGAGCGTGTTCGCGTGGAGACCGATGCTCTACTGGGCAAGGTGCTCTACACCACGAGCTGCGCCATGAAGAACTCTTTTGCGATGAACGACAACGTGAGGTAAGGGTTTCCCGTCGATCGAATAGCGCTAAAACGCTTTGTCGCTTTCGCTCAATCTTGGGTACAAGAACGCCAATGCAGTTGTTTGTGATTGGAGACAACCATGGTTATGAAACTCGATCAGCTTGTTAACGGCGCCATTAACGTGGGCTTTGGCGCTGCCGCCGTTGCTGTCGAAGGCGGCAAGAAGGTCCTCGACGACCTTAACACCAAGGGCGAGCAGGTCCGCAAGGACACCGCCACCCCCGATATCGCCCGCAGCGTGTCCGATATGTTCGAGCAGGCCGGCGGTACCATCTCCGATCTGACCGAGCGTCTGGGCATGCAGGGCGAGACCGCGGCCCAACGCGTGCTCGACGAGCTCATTCTGGCTCGCGTCCGCGTTATGACCGCGCCCGAGCGCACGGCCTTCCTGGCTCATGTGCGCGACATCGTCGATTCGGTCGAGGACAACGTGACCTCGGTGCCCGTTGAGTCCGTTGAGCCCGAAGATGCGAAGGATACCGAAGAGGCCGAGTAGCAGCGCAGATGGCAGATTCTACCACCGATTACAACAATCTAGATCCTCTGGGTGACGAGGCGGCGGTTGTCGATGAGGTCGATGCCGTCGTCTCGGGCGCTCGCAAGAAGCCGCGCGCTGTCGATATGGTCCCCGAGGAGCCCGACGCGATGGCGCCGGACGAGGAATACCAGCTCACGCCGGCGGGTCGTCGCGAACGCATCGGGCAGATTGTTCGCCTGGTCAAAAAGTACCGCGTGTGGGATAACCTCACGCCGGTTCGTTTGCGCCGCCTGCTCGAGGAACTCGGCCCCATGTTCGTCAAGATGGGGCAGATTTTGGCCAACCGGTCCGAGATTCTGCCGCAGCGCTTTTGCGACGAGCTGCGTCGTCTGCGCTCCGACGTGGAGCCGGTGCCGTACGAGGTCGTACTCAGCTGTCTGGAAGAAGAATACGGCCTGCGCCTGGGGGAGATGTTCGATGCGATCGACCCCAATCCGCTTGGTAGCGCATCGCTCGCGCAGGTGCACCGCGCTCGTCTGGTGACGGGCGAGGACGTGGCCGTCAAGGTGCAGCGCCCCGGTGCGCAGCAGGTTATGGCACAGGACATCGATATCATCCGCTCGGTGGTGCGTATCGTTTCCAAGTTCGTCAACACCGATCAATTCGTTGACCTGCACGGCGTAGTCGAGGAGTTGTGGACCTCGTTTCGCGAGGAGACCAACTTTTTGGCCGAGGCCAAAAACCTCAATGACTTCTACGAGTTCCATAAGAGCGTTCATGGTGTGACGTGCCCTAAATCCTATCTGGACCTGTGCACCGAGCACGTGGTGGTTATGGATTACGTTGACGGCATTTCGATCGCCGATCCTGAACGCTTAGTGGCCGAGGGCTATGACTTGGAAAAGATCGGTGCTGCGATTGTCGAGGACTACTCGACGCAGGTGCTCGATGACGGCTTTTTCCATGCCGACCCGCATGCGGGAAACATCATTCTCAAGGACGGCATCGTTTACTTTATCGACTTGGGCATGGTCGGACGCATGTCGAGCCACGATCGCGGTATCGTCAAGGATATGATTTTCGCCGTGGCCGAGGGCGACGTGCCCAAGCTCAAGGATTCGCTCATGCGCTTCGCCGTGACGCGTGGCGACTCGGCCGAGCTCGACCATTCGGCCTTTTTGTCCGACTTGGACTTTATCGTGGCTGACTTTGCGGGCCTTGACCTTAAAGACTTGGATATCGGCGAGTTTTTGACCTCGCTGCTAAACCTCGCGCGTAAGAATGACGTTGAGCTGCCGAGCGTGGTGATGATGTTCGCGCGCGGCATGGTGACGCTCGAGGGTTTGCTGACCGAGTACATGCCCAACGTCAACATGATCCAGATCATCCAAACGCACATTAAAAACGAGAAAAGCACCTATGCGCGTGTGCGCGATATGGGGCGCGATCTTGCCGCGAGCAGCTATCGCGCGGCGAAGGGCTCACTCGAGGCGGCTGAGTACCTGGGGCTGGCTTCGCGCATGCTTACGCGCGGCCAGCTTAAGGTGAACACGCAGATCATGAGCAGCGATAAGGCACTGCGACAGCTGGGCGGAATTATCGACCGCATGTCGATGGCTATCGTTATCGCCGGCCTGTTTATCGGTTCGTCGGTGGTGTACTACGCACGCATCGAGCCGGTTGTGTTTGGTATCCCGGTCATTGGCTTTATGGGCTACGTGAGCGCGCTGGTGCTGGCGCTTATGCTGGGCCGCAATATCTGGCTCAACAGCCACGGCGGCAAACACTAGAGGCTGCGACCGTCACCGCATTTTCCTATCGCAAACAATAGCTTTTACCTTGGGCTTCGCCTGTGTGCGGGGCCCTTTTGCGTGATACCATTTTGACGGTAATAATCGATGGCTTAGATGGTGGTGCGGAGACGCACGAACGCGCGGTTTTCCTGCGCGTTTGGGAGAATCGGGGTGCAAGTCCCCGGCTGTACCAGTAACCGTAATTCCTCTTGGCTCGGGATGTTCGCGTCGCAGATCGGACGACGCGCCTGAGCCGTTAAGGTTAAGTCGGATCGCCTCCCATCTTGCATGCGGCTGCGGCGTATGCCGCCGGTGTGCATAGGGCTCTGGAGGGAAGGGGGACCCCGATGGGGGAACTCGAGCGTAACATGCGCGATGACGTGGGGCAGCCGCTGGGCAATGCTCCAAGTACAGACAATGGGGGACAAATGGGTATGGTTGAGGACGAGCGTGAGCGCGTCTCGCATCGCCGTGGCGCGATTGCACGCGGCATAGCAAAGCGCGGCCTGGTGGCATTCCTGGCCTTCGCGATGGCCTTTGGCACCACGCCGGCTCAGCTGTGGGCCGAGGGCGCCGAGAGCATTGCCGAGGCTGTGGCTCAGGCTGCGACGCCGGGCGAGGACACAGCGCTTGCGGGCGGTGCCGCTGAGCAGAGCGGCGCCGAGGTTTCGGATTCCGGGAGCGCGCCCGCAGCCAGTGCCGCCGCAAACGAGGCAGCAACTGGCGACGAAGGCTCGGCGACGGGGGAGAGCTCTGCCACGAGCGAGCAGTCTTCGACGGCAGCCGCTGGCCAAGCAGGATCTGCCGCCGCGGCTGCCGTTCAGACGGAGAACCCGACAGAAACCGGCGATGTCGCCAAGAAACAAGTCGAGGTCTCGTTCTCGATTATCGGCACCGATGCCGACGGCAAGGCTCAGACTTGGGTGGCGCCTACGCAGCTCAAGCTCGAAGAGGGCGCGACGGCTGCGGACGCCTTCGTTAAGCTGCAGCAGAAGACGGGCTTCAAGGCGGATTACGATCCGAACACGGCATACGGTTTCTACCTCAAAAGCATCACGTCCCCGAGCGATGGCCGTACGCTTGCCTACGATCCGACGACTCATGCCTACTGGCAGCTGTTCGTCGACGGCGCGTCTTCCTCGGTTGGCGCGAGCGGCGTCAAGCTCACCCAGGGGCAGAAGATTGAGTTTGCCTTTACGGGTGGTAGCGCGTCCCCTGTCGTTAAGGACCAGCTTGCCGCAAATGTGACCGTCATTGGTCGCGATGCCCAGGGCAAGACTCAGACCTGGGTCGACAACGCGCAGTATGTGGTGACGTCCGGTTCGAGCGCGCTCGATCTTACGAAGGTCGCGCTCGAGGCGAACGACATTGACGCCGTTGCTGCGGGCTCCTTCATTCTGAGCCTTAAGTACAACGGCGTTGAGCTGGGTACGCCGTTCGATTATTCGACCTATTGGCAGCTGTTCATCAACGGCAAGTCGAGTGACTATACGGCGGACAATGTCACCATCCATGCCGGCGATACCGTCACGTGGTTCTACGGTGGCTGGGGCGACCAGTTGCCCTCTGATTCCGTTCATGCTTCCGTTCAGGTCCTCGGTAAGGACAAGGACGGCAAGCAGCAGGTTTGGGCTTCGACGGGCCAGACGAGTCTCAAGGCGGGCTCTACTGCCAAGGATCTCCTTGAGCAGACCGGCCTTAAGCTCGATGCTGGCGAATCGTCTTGGGGCTGGTTCCTCAACGGCATTTATTCGCCGTTCGATGATGAGTCCTATTGTGGCTATGATGCTGCGACCAATAGCTATTGGCGCTTCTACGTAAAGGGCAAGTCCGACGTAAAGTACAAGTTCGCCGACGTTGGCGCCGGTGCCTACGAGCTCCATGAGGGCGATGCCGTCACCTTTATGTATGGTGCTGACGCCGATGCTCTTCCTGGTCAGGTTCTTGGGTCTGTCGATGTTATCGGTCCCGATGTCAACGGCAACAATACTCGCTGGGGCTCGGCAAGCAATGTTTCTTTGCCCGAAGGCTCTACTGCCCAGAACCTTATTGAGACGGTCCTGAAGGCCAAGGGCGTTACGTACAACGGCTCCCAGAGTGGTGAGTACTGGTTCCTCAATTCCATCAACTCGCCGTTTGATCACAAGCCGTATGCCTGGGATGCTGCGACCAATAAATATTGGCACCTGTATATCAATGGAGAGCCCTCCTTACTCTGCGCCAATCAGATTACGCTCAAGAGCGGCGATAAGGTTACGCTTGCCTATACCACCGACGATTCGGCCATGCCCGATCCCGACAAGATTGTCGTGGACCCGAGTGCGACGACTCCTGATTGGGATGCCGAGTGGGCTGGCTACGGCAACAGTGGCAACGGTTCGACCGTAACGGATGCCAAGACGCCTGCGCAGGCCGCCGGTCTTAAGTGGGCCTTCGATTGGAAGGCCGAGTCTGGCCAGCAGTATGCCAACTGCAGCGAGCCTGTCATTGCTAACGGTTTTGTGTACATCGCGACCGAGAACGAGCTCATTAAGATCGATTCGTCCACGGGCAAAAAGGTTGCCTCTGCGCCGCTTGCCTCCAAGGTGAGCTATACCTCTCGTCCGATCTATATCAATGGCCTTATCATCGTTCCGCTCAACGGCGGTGCGGTCCAGGCGATTACTGCAGACAAGCTGATCTGCAAGTGGCTGACGCCTGGTTTGACGGACTTGACGCAGAGCTCCTGCACCGTCGTTTCGGACGGCGAGTACGTCTATGTAGGCACGGTCGATATTTCGTATGACGAGAATTACAACGCGACCTACGGCAACGGCTCCTTTGCACGCATTAAGATTGCCACGGGCGAAGTTTCTTGGCAGAACATCGACCCTGCCGAGGGCTATTACTGGACTGGTGCGGCTTTGACGGATAAGTATGCCATCGTTCCTACGAGCGCGGGTACGCTTAAGTGCATTGATAAGACGACGGGCGATGTCGTTTCGACCATGAAGCTCGGCGCTGTCGCAAATGCCGATTGCATTGCCGATCCGTCCAATGGTTCGACCTTCTATCAGATGACGCACGACGGAAAGCTCCATGTGATTTCGCTTTCGGCGAAGGGCGTGCTGAGTGAACAGAAGACGGTTGATCTGGGCCTTACGAATAATCTGAGCGCCCCTGCGGTGTCTGGTGACAATCTGATTGTCGGCGGACAGACGGCTACTGGCTCTGCTCTGGTTCTCTATAACCTGAAGACGGGTAAGACCACGATGGTCGCTGCTGCCGACGGCAAGGCGCTGCCGGCTGCCCTCAACGGTATTGCTGCTACTCCGCTGGTGAGTGTTCAGGGCGGCAAGACCTATGTGTACTTCACCGTTAACAGCGCGGATAGCAAGGATTACGTCAACTACTCTGCTGGTGGTGGCGTGTATCGCTATACGCTCGGCGATGCAGAGGCGACGCAGATTTATGATGCGGCTGGCCATTACCAGTACTGTGACTCTCCGGTCATTGCCGATGCTTCTGGCAATCTCTACTACATTAATGATTCGGGCACGCTGTTTAAACTTGGAGCTGTCGAGTCTTGGACGGTTGCCTTTAACTCCAACGGCGGGTCTGCTTGCGACACTAAGTTTGTTGCTACGGCCGATGGCAAGCTGGTCAAGCCGGCCGATCCGACGCGCGATGGCTACACTTTCGGCGGTTGGTATACCGATGAGGCTTGCACGCAGGCGTATGACTTTAGCACGCCGGTGACGGCCGATCTGACGCTGTATGCCAAGTGGACCAAGAATGCCGTTAACCCTGGCGGTAATGGCGGCGCTGGTTCGAATGGCGGCGGCGGTTCTGGTACCGGTACTGGTTCCGGCACTGGCGCTGGCGCGGGTTCTGGCTCCGGCTCGAAGGGCGGCGCTATTGCCCCGGGCAAGAAGCCGGTGACCAAGACGACGGTGTCGACCAAGACCGAGACCAAGGGCAACAAGTCCGACAAGAAGGACTCCGATAAGTCCGATAAGAAGGACGAGAAGAAGTCTGACAAGAAGTCTGACAAGAAGGACAGCAAGTCCGACAAGAAGTCCGATTCCAAGTCCGATACGGGCGCTGCTTCCACGACCACTGCTAAGAAGCCCTCTGGTGCTTCCGAGCAGGAGACTGGCACCAATCCGCTCGCCATTGTTGGCGTTGCCGCCGGCGTCATCGGACTCGCCATCGTCGGCGTGTTCGTGTTCACCAAACGTCGGTAGGTGAGGGCTGTGTCCAATAAATCCAAGGACGCTGACCCCAAGCAACCAGATTCCTCGTTCATTCAGTTCGACGATGCAAAGCAACAGGGCGCCGTTTCGGCGGCGTCCGCCCCTCGGCGGAAGGCGCTTGCTGGCGTCCTGACCGCCGCGTGCACCATTCTGATCGTCGTCTCGCTGGGCTTCGTCCATCCTTCCGAGAGCGGCGCCTGGTCCATCGACTGGATCGTTCAGACCGTGACGGGGGAGAGCGTCGTCGCCAAGGACACCAAGGCGTCTGGCTCGTCTGCCGCTTCGGGCGAGGCCAGTTCCAAGGATTCCAAGTCATCGAATGACGCAAAAGATGAGTCCAAGTCCAAGGACGATTCCGAGTCTTCGCACAAGGAATCGGATAAAAGCTCGGATAGCAAGAAGTCTGAGGACCAGGACGGCAAGAAGTCTGGCGATAAATCTGCTGCCCAAAATACGGGAGCCGGTGATACTTCCAATGTGTCTGGCGGTGCTTCTTCGGGCGGTGGCCAGTCGTCTAATGGAGCCTCATCCTCTAATGGTGGAAACGCCTCCTCGGGCGGCCAGAGCGGCTCACAGGAGTCTAACTACGTTACGGTGACGGTTTCGGTCACATCGAGCGCTGTGGGCAATCCTGTGTCCTCTGGTGGCACCTTTACCTTTAACGAAGGCGCTACCGTCTACGATGCCCTGTGTGCGCTGGGCCTTTCTGTCAACGCACATGGCTCGTCGTACGGTACGTATGTCTCCGCGATTGGTGGTTTGGCCGAGAAACAGTACGGCGGCACGAGCGGCTGGATGTACTCCGTCAACGGCACAACGCCCATGACGGCCTGCAGTAACTACGTTCTCTCCAATGGCGACAACGTTGTTTGGTATTACGTAACGGGCTAGAGGCCTCGACATAGCGCGCCAGACGGGCGGTTCGGACCAACATCCGGACCGCCCGTTTTTCATGCGAATGGGACTGGATCGCCGGGTCTCTCTGCAAACAAAAAAACCGGTTGGAACGGGAATTCCAACCGGTTATACATTCAAGCAAATAGTGAATCGACTACGACCGTGCGCCCTCGAGGAAGAAGCGACGGCTGAAGTAGTTGTACCAGGTGACAAGGAACGTGGCGATGGCCTTCATGGCTTGGTAGCCGATGCTCAAAAACGTGACGCCCACAAACATATACAGGTCGTTGAGGCCCAGGCCGATCACCGACAGGATGGTGAAGATCGTGAACTCGCGCTTGCGGCTCATGCCTTCGCGGTGGTCGAACACGTACTTCATGCTGAGCCAGTAGTTGACCACGACGGACGTGATAAACGAAACCGTGGTGCTCATCAAAAAGTCGAGGTGGAACAGCTCGACGAGCGCAATGAGCATGCCCCAGTCGATGCCAAAGGAGATAAGACCCACGACAGCAAACTTGAGGAACTGCTTGGTATGAGGTTGTGCCAGCGCCTTGCGCACGTAATCACATCCAATGCGTTGATGAATCGAGCAGAGGATACTTTAGAGCTTTTACAAGGGAAACGTAAGGTCTTTGCCAAGAACTATATGAACTCGCCAAATTTTCAAGAGCTAATCCGCAAACGTTGAAAATTTGCCCGTAAACGAGCGGCACCCACGGACGATACTGCGCTGAGTGCACGTCGTCCGTGGGCGCCGTAATGCTGCAGGGGTTTCGAGCTACTTGGTCTCGTCGCCCTCCAGGAAGATTTTTCGGGTCACAAAGTTGTAGACCATGACAAGCGCGGTGGCGCAGATCTTGGCGATATTGGCCTCGAGTCCCAGGCCGGCGTTGAGCGCCAGCACGATGCCGTCGTTGAGCACCAAACCGATCACGGACAGCACGACAAAGATGATGAACTCGCGGCGGCGGCTCATGCCTTCCTTGTGCGCAAACACGTACTTCATGCTTGCGAGGTAGTTAAAGATGAGTGAGATGATAAAGCCGCTGGTGTTGGCGATTAGGATGTTGAGGCCCAGACCGTAGTGGAGCAGATTCATAATGCCAAAGTCGATAACCGTGGCAATGACACCGACGACGCCAAATTTCATGATCTGCGCAAGGAGCTTTTGCATGGTACCTGCCTTAGGGTGGCGCGGGGACGCCGTGGGGATGACAAACTCAGCAAGTTTAGCCAATCCCCGCGGGTGGGGCTAGACGCGCTCTTCGATAGCACCGTTTCTATATGCATCGAGCAGCTGGCGCAGATCCTGGATCTGGCTGCGAATCTTGGCGCCAGTATCGGTGTCGCTCACCATGCGGCGACGGTCTGCTTGGTCAAAACGGTTGGTCTCGCTTTCGATGTCCACGTTGCGCGTGAGTGCCTCGGCAACCGTCTTAAAGGCCCGGTGCGACTTGAGGCGGCAGCCGCGCGAGCTCGAGATGAGCGTATAGCCGGCGATGCCCGTCTTGGGATGGTAAGCGCGGCAGAAGCCGCCATCGATGACCAGCAGCTTGCCCTCGGCGCGGATGGGCTGCTCGCCCTTGGTGGTTTTAACGGGCGTGTGGCCGTTGATGATGTGGCCGGTCGGCGAGCATGCCATGGGCGCGACGCCAAACTCGCGCATGATATCATCGCAGACCGAGGGCGACTTGGTAAGCGTAAAGTACGGGTCCATCGGCTCGACCCAGGTGCTCTTATCGGCGATATAGGCGCGCTCAAAGGTACGCACCAGGCGTCCGCTGGCGGGTGAATTGAAGCCAATCCACAGGTACCACATCCAGTCGAGGGCATCGCGGTCGCCCACGCGCCACGCGCGGCGGGCGATGTGGTCGCAAAAATCGAGATAATCGCGGCCAGCGTGCCAGGTGCCCAGGCAGTTCATGCTGCTAAAGGTGCCGTCTTCGTTGAGCGGAACGCAGCCGTGGAAGAGCAGGTTGCCGTTGGCGACCTTGTACATCGAGCCGTGGGTGTAGAGGAAATCGATATGGCGATGCAGGTGATCGGCGGTTACAAACTCGGACACGAGCTTGTCGATGATGTGCTGCTCCTGAGACGTGAGCGTGTAGGGGTCCGCCGGGTCGACGGTGGGGAAGTCGTTGGTCGTGAGCGGCCACACGCTGCCGTCGGCGAGCGTGACCGTGCCGGTGTCGTGGTCGATCTTGTCGAGTAACAGGCGGTCGGTCATATCGAACTCGGGGTGGCGCTGGATAATCTGGCCCTCGAGCTTAAAGAGCAGCACGTTGATGGCCTTGATCAGCGGGGTGATGGACTCACCGGCGGTGTAGGTGGCATCGGCAAAGGCGACAAGCTCACGCAGCGAGATGCCGTAGTCGTTCTCCAGGATCTCGTAGTTGTCGTAGCGTAGGTTGTTGCGCAACACCGTGGCGATGCAGGCGGGCTCACCGGCCGCAGCGCCCATCCACAGCAGGTCGTGGTTGCCCCACTGGATGTCGAGTGAATGGTAGGTGAGCAGACGGTCCATAATTTTGGCCGCGCCGCCGCCGCGGTCGAAGATGTCGCCCACCAGGTGCAAGTGGTCGACGGCCAGGCGCTTGATGAGCGAGGCGAGCGACTCGATAAAGTCGTCGGCGCTGGCGGTCTCTAGGATGGACTCCACGATGCGCTCGTGATAGCGCACGCGATAGTTGTTCTCGTCCGGGTGCGTGTGCAACAACTCGTCGATGATATAGGCGTAGTCGCGCGGGATGGCCTTACGCACCTTGGAGCGCGTGTAGCGGCTTGAAAGTGAGCGAGCGACCATGATGAGCTGGTCAAGCATCGTCTTGTACCAGGTTGGCGAGTCCTCGCGCCGGCTGCGGACCAGGTCGATCTTCTCGCGCGGGTAGTAGATGAGCGTACACAGCTCGCCCTTTTCGTCAAAGGAGAGCGTGTCGCCAAAGATCTCGTCGACATGTTCGCGCACGACGCCCGAGCAGTTGTTGAGGATGTGCATAAAGGCTTCGTACTCACCATGCACGTCGCTCATAAAATGCTCGGTGCCCTTGGGTAGGTTGAGGATGGCCGAGAGGTTGATTATTTCGGTAAATGCGGATTGTTCGGTGGGGAACTGTCTCGACAGCAGGCGCAGATACTTGAAGTCTTGCGGGTTGCGATCGAATGCGACCATGAAACACCTTCCGATGGGGCTGGTAAAACTGATAAACAGCGTCAAACGTTTACCAGTATGCGCCGCTTTTGTTTCGATTTTGCGCCAGCGGCTGAATTGTCGGCTGAACGGTTTGGTAAATCGATTTAGTGAAGGTAGATGTGTTGGTCGGGTGGAGACGACAGAGGGTGTTTTCTCAGATATTTATGCGTCGGGTCGGTGGAGACGATGGTGGTAAAGATGTTCACTATTTTTGGTTCGATTTGGTAAATAGTGGACATATGTACCGCATGTAGGCTCACTGTGCGATAATTTGCGCAGCAATGAGTAAGGAGCCTCATATGAGTGATTTTGTCCTGACCTGTGAATCCGCCGCCGATCGAACCCGTGAGTTCTTTGCGTCGCGCAATATCCCTGTCGTGTGTTTTCATTACGAGATCGACGATGTTGTCTATACGGACGATCTGTATCAGTCGATTACGCCGGACGAGTTTTTTGCCCAGATTGCCGCGGGCGCCATGCCCAAGACGTCTCAGGTGAGCGTGGGTGAGTACGAGGAGTTTTGGGAGCCGTTTGTTGCCGAGGGTAAAGACGTGCTGCACCTGACGTTGTCGTCGGGTATTTCGGGCACGTATGGATCGGCCTGCGTCGCGGCGCAGATGCTTGCGGATCGCTATCCCGAGGGCGGCAAGGTGCGCGTCATCGATTCGCTGGCGGCGTCTTCGGGCTTTGGCCTGTTGTTGGAATATGCCGCCGATGTGCGCGATAGTGGGGCTTCACTCGACGAGACGGCTGCCTGGATCGAGGAGCACAAGCTCAACCTGCACCACTGGTTCTTCTCGACCGATCTGTCGAGCTACCTGCGCGGCGGTCGCATTTCGGCCGCGAGCGCGATCATCGGCACGGCGCTTAAGATTTGCCCGCTTATGACGGTCGATTGCGAAGGTAAGCTGTCGCCACGTGAGAAGATTCGCACTAAGAAGCGCGCGATTTCCGAGATGGCTAAGACCATGATGGCACACGTACAGGACGGCCCGAACTATTCGGGCAAGTGCATCATGTCGCAGTCGGCGTGCCGCGAGGATGCCGAGGCGGTCGCGGCGCTGATTGAGGAACAGGTTCCGCAGCTTAAAGGCAGGATTGAGATCAATGACATCGGTACTCTGATTGGCTCGCATACCGGACCTGGTACGGTGGCGCTCTTCTTTATGGGCGACAAGCGCGTGGATTAATTTGCCCCATCACGTCGCTGCATGATTGCTCAAACGAAAACGGCCCGCCTCACGTTTGTGGGGCGGGCCAAGATGTTTTGCTAGCGTTTCTTTCCGCGGAAGAAAAAGCCGTGCAGTGACGGCTTGAGGCCGCGGTTGGCGCGATGCTCCTCGACGCGCTCGTGGATCGAAGCGACGCGCTCGATGACTTCGTCGGGAATCGGCACATCGGGATTCATGTTCTCGACTTGGCTGACCTCGGCGGCGGCGACCTGGTCGATAATGGGCACGTCGTCGCGCGAGATGACAGGTGTGGCGTCTTCCTTCATCTTGCGATAACGCTGCATCATGTCGGTCTGTAGCTGCTGGGCCGAAGGCGGTGTCCAGATGATGGCGTTGGCGCCGGCGGCGATGGTCTCGCGAATGCTCTCGGGCGTCTTGCCGCCCGGCGCGATAAGCGGCAGGTTGGGATAGTGCTCGCGCAGCTCGCGTAGGACCTGGGGCGTGTTCTTGCCGGCGGCGATGTTGAGAATCTTGGCTCCAGCGCGCACCTTGGCGTGGGCATCGTCGTCGCAGCGAACGACCGTGGCGATGACGGGGATGTCGGCGATGTTGGTGATGTGCTCGACCATCTCGGCAGTAGCGGGGGAGTTGACCACGCAGCCCGCCGCGCCCTGCATCTCGGAGACGGCTGCCATCTGCACGGAGCGCTTACCGGTCGTAGTTCCGCCACCCACGCCTACAAAGACCGGGCACTCGGCGACGGTCAGCAGCGCTTGCGTAATGGCGGGCTGCGGCGTGAAAGGGTAGACCGCAAAGACGGCGTCGGCGTTGGAGTTGCGGATAACCGCGACATCGGTGGTGTAAATGAGCGACTTGATGCGTCGGCCAAAGAGCGTGAAGCCGCTGGCCTCCTCGATCTCGTCGGGCATGCGAAGGGCAGCCTTGCGCAGGCGTCCGTCGATGGGCAGGGGCTCCATAGGGAGCAGGCCGTTGGGCGTGACGGCTATTTGGGGCTCGGTGAACTCGTCTGCAAGCTCGACCTCGGAAAAATCGACCGAGGCGACGATGTCCTCGTGAACCTCGGCGGGCACATCGATGGGAGCTTGGTCGTTTGCCGCGGCAGGCGTGTCGAAGGAGCTGGTGCCGACGAAGGCGTCGACGCGCTCATTTAGATCGTTGAGGGTATCCATGGAGGCTCGATTCTATGTGATGACGGCCGGCGCTATGCAGCCGGAATAGCGAATGCTAAATCGTTTGACGAGTTGATTTTTCCCCGCCGTGCCATCCGTTAGACCGAAGGGCCGGCGAACGTGAAGGAGCTGTGGTGGCGGGTATCGAGGTGCTATCTTGAAAGTCCCGTTTAAAAGAGAGGTGACGCGGTATGGAATTGACAGCAATGTTTGGCTCGATTGGCCTGTGTGTGGCCGCAATCGTTGCCGCCGCGGTCATCTACTTTGTGGTCACGGCCATTAAGGGCAAAAGGGCCGAACGCAAAGAGCGCGCGATGCTTAAACAGCATCGCGACCAGCAGGGCAAACGCGCACAGAGATAGCTTGTTGAGTTTTGGATCCGTGCGCTAGCTGCGTTTTCGAATCAGGGCAATGTAGAAGCCCTCAAAGTCGCGGCTAGGCGGAATGGTCAGCGTGCCGGGCAGGCCGTTGGCGATGGCCGATATCTGACCCGCGGCAATGGCCTCGGTCAGGGCGTTGGACTCGATGCGCGGCTCCTCACCAGCTTCCTGGGCGCGGCGTGCTTCACTTTCGCTTGGCGTGCCGTCGAGGGGGATAAGCTCGCAGTCCATGTGCTTGTCGAGGGCTTCTTGCAGAGCGTCCTCGTTTTCCTGGGGCAAGATCGAACAAGTCGAATAGACGAGCGTGCCGCCCGGTTTGAGGGCTCCCATGGCGCGGTCCAGAAGTGCTCGCTGCGAGCGCGCGCACTTGCTCAGCAGCTGCTCGGTCAGGCCGCGCAGGCTTTTCTCGTTGCCGCTGATGACGGTGCCCGTGCCGGTGCATGGGGCGTCGAGCAGGATGCGGTCGAAGCGGAAGAACTCGTCGAGCTCGCGTGCATCGATGCGCATGACGGGCACGTTTTTGGCACCTTGGCGGTGGAGGTTGGACTCAAGCTTTTCGGCGCGGGGAATGCTCATCTCGCAGGCCGTGAGGTGTGCCTGGCCCTGGGTGAGGGCGGCGATCTGCGTCGTCTTGCCGCCAGGGGCTGCGCACATGTCCAGGATGTCCTCGCCGGCCTGAGCGCCCAGGACCAACGGCGGCATCATGGACGACAGACTCTGCAGATAGATCTTGCCGTCGCGGTAGATGTCGAGATCCCACAAATCGGAAACCTGGGCCCCGGGCAGGATAAAGGCGTCTGGGTACCAGGCGACGGGGTAGTGGGCGATGCCGGCGGCATCGAGCGCCGCAGCGATGTCCTCGGCGGTTGCCTTGAGCGTGTTGGCGCGCAGCGTGACCGGGCGTGTGACCGCGGCGCCAAAGCCCTCGATCATGAGCTCGGCATCGGCGGGGGCATAGGCGCCGGCGACCGTGTCGACCATAAAGCGCGGCAGGTCGGCGGCGCAGGGAAGGGCGGCAAGCTGGTCGGAAAGTTCGGTAGCAGCAAACTGCCTGAGCTTGAGCTCGGCCTTGACCTGCTTTTTCTGCTTACGACGACGCGGCTTGGACATCCGTCTTTCCTTCCCATTCCATTACATGTCGAGTGTTTTAGTACTGGCTCTCGTGCTTGCTGAAGAAGTCGAAGCGCGGGGGCAGCGGCTTCACGCGGTGCTCGCCAGGCTTCTCGCCCAGGCTTTCCACAAACTCGTCCGTGGAGGCAAAGATGTTATCCCAGCTAAAGAAGGCGACCGGATTGACGTCGAAGTACTCGCAGATGAGCTCGCAGCCGGCCGGAACGATGCCGTGCATCAGGACGGTCGCCACGCGCAGCTCGGTAAAGGCGTCGACCAGGGCCTGCTTCATGGCGGCGTTGGCTGGCTCGCCCTCGAGCTTGTTGGCGGCCTTGGAGGCATCGCTCCAGCGCTTGTTGGCGGCACGCAGGTAGTCGTCGCACACGGCGAGCGCACGGTGCGTCTCGAACTTGTACATGGCCTGCTCAAAGGCGAGAACTGCCTGCTCGGCAGCCTCGACCACGGCGGCGGAGGCGGCACCAGCGGGGATGCAGCCGTTGCGATAGGGGCTCTCGTCGCCCTCTTTGACGGCGACGCCGTAGAAGCAGCTGCGGGCCAGGCGGTTGAACACGCCGGTCAGCAGCGCGCTCTCCTTAAGGGCCGGGTCGATAACGCGCTTGTCGTCGCAGGCGCGTACCTCGTTGCCGTCCTTGTCCTTGCCGGTCACACGCGTGTCGTATGCCTTAGGGCTAAAGCTTACCGGCTTCTCGGACAGGCCGAGCGACAGCCAGTGCGCGCGCATCTGCTCGCAGGTGTAGTGGTTGAGCAGGTCGTCTGCCGGCGGGGGAGGCGTCTGCGAGGACGAGCTGGCCTTTTTGCCCATGTAGAGCAGGTGGTAGCAGGCGCTGACGGTGCTCTGCGTGAGGTCCCAGCCCAGGGCCTCCCACATGGCGGTCTGCGCGATGCAGTAGAAATAGATGTTGTCCTGACCGATGAACTGGTAGATCTGAGCGTCGTCAGAGCACCACCAGTCGCGCCAGTCGAGCGAGCTGTGCTGGTAGGTGGGCGCGGGCACCTGTGTGGAGTCGGCGGCGGGCTCGCCCATGAGGGCGGCATCTTGGGCGGCGACACCCTCTGTCACGCCGGCGGCCTTGGCATCGCGTGCGAGTACGGTGCGGGTGTAGCTGATGGGCGCCCACAGGCTTTCGGGCCAGCACCAGCAGGTGACGTCGGAAACGCCGTCGACCTCGGGCACCGGAACGCCCCAGTCGATGTTGCCGGTGATGCGGAAGGGCACGAGCGCCTTGCCACTGCGGAAGCGCACACCGCCGTTGGCGAGCACCGCGTGGGCGTCGTCGCGCTCCTTCCAGCTGGGGAAGGTGACGGTAAAGCTGCTCTTGTTGCCCTCGGGCTCCAGCACGGTGTGCTCGGGCAGCTGGTCCTCGACGGCGTCGAAGGCCTCGCGGAACTTGTTCTGGATGTAGAGCTGTGCCGGCAGCAGCCACTCCTCCATGGTCTTGGAGACCACGGAGCGTACCTGCGGGTTCTGGGCGAGCTTGGCGGTGTAGGCCTTCATAAAGTCGAGGTAGGCCGGTAGGTCGAAGTAGAGATTGTCGACCGGGCGCAGCTCGGGCACCTCGCCGGTGAGCTGGCTCTTGGGCGCGATGAGCTCCTCGGGCTCAAACTGGTGACCCAGGTCGCACTCGTCGGCATAAGCCTTCTCGGACTTGCAACCTTGGATGGGGCAGCGGCCGATGACCTGGCGACCGTTGAGGAATGTGCCGGCCTTGGCGTCGTAGAACTGCAGCGTGGAGCGCTTGGAGATGGTGCCCTGCTCGTGCAGGCGCTCGATAATCTCGGCGGTCACCTCGTTGTGGATCTGGGCCGCCGGCTCAAGGCCCGAGCCGCCGTAGATGTCGCAGCTGATGTTGTAGTTGTTGAGGGTCGCGGCCTGGCGGGAGTGATTGGACTCGACATACTCGCTAATGGACTTGTCGTAGCCTTCGTTTTCCTTGAGCTTGCGGCAGCTCTCCATGATGGGCGAGCCATAGCAGTCGGTGCCCGAGGTGAAGATGACGTTCTCGCGGCCCAGACGGTCGCGCAGGAAGCGGGCGAAGAAGTCGGCCGGGACAAAGACGCCGCCGACGTGGCCAAAGTGAAGGCCCTTGTTGCCATAGGGCTCGCCGGCGGTAACGATGGCGCGGCGAGGCCAGCTGGGACGGTCGTTCATGGAGTATTTGGATGCCATGGGACTCCTTCGCATATGGTGGGAGCGCGGCCGGGTGCGGGGCTCGGCGGCGCGGTGGTCAATTCGTGCATATCGTTCGACATTATCGCACATGCGGACGGGTACGTGGCAGGGGCGCTATCCTAAGATGCCATGAATGAGATTTCCAACATACATGCGTTTGAGGACGAGGATTTTCTGCACGCCTGCTTTGTGTGGGGGATGGCCGTCGTCGGCGTGTTTGCCGTGTGCCTGGTGCCGGTGTTTATGCTGTTGGGCGGGCCTGCAGACTTGGATGCGGCTGACGCGGGCGGCTGGATGGCTGTCGTGGGCTGGATAGTCGGCTTGGCTGCGATCTCAATGGCGTCGTTCGCCGTGCACGAGCTGGTGCACGGTGTGTTTTTTAAGCTGCTGGCGCCTGCGGGCGCGAAGGTGACCTTTGGGGCGAATCGCGAGACGGCGATGATCTATGCCTGCGCCGAAGGCGTTGTGTATTCGCGCCGGCGGTACATGGCGGTTTGCCTGGCGCCGACGGTTGTTGTGACGACAACGCTTGCCCTGGGGTTTGCGTTTTCGGGTTATCCGCTGCTGTGCTATCTGGCTGCCGGCTTGCATTTGTCGGGCTGTGTAGGCGACTGGTATTACGTGCGGACCATTTTGCGCGACCGCCGCATTGTCGCCTGCGAGGATACGTCCTTTGGCGTGCGCTTTTTTGGGTGAGGAGATGTCGATGAAGTCGTTGTTGCTGCATGCGTGCTGTGCACCATGCTCGGTTGAGCCGGTTCGCCTGCTGCGCGAGGAGGGGTTTGAGCCCACGATTTGCTGGACCAACCCCAATATTCAACCGCGCGATGAATGGCAGCGCCGCTTGGACGAGCTGCGCCGGTGGTGTGCCGATGGCGACATCGAGCTCATCGAGGCGGGGGAGGACCGCGAGCGCTGGGAGGCCGGCGTGGCCCCACTGGGCGCCGATCGGCCTCGTCGCTGTCGCGCGTGCTATGCCCTGCGCTTGGCCGAGGCGTGCCGCGTGGCCCAGGAGCGCGGGTTTGAGTTTGTGGGCACGACGCTCGCCGTCTCGCCGTACCAGCTGTTCGATACCTGCAATGACGTGCTTGAGCGCTTGGCGGCGGCACATGGGCTCACCCCGGTGATTCGCGATTTTCGCCCGTATTACCCCGAGGCGACACGCCGTTCGCGCGAGCTTGGCATGTATCGGCAGAACTACTGTGGTTGCCGCTTCTCGGCTGTCGAGGCGGCCATGGACCGCGCCCGCATCCGCGACGAGCGCAAAGCCGCCAAAAAGTAGTTCATTTGGGCTGGGGCTTTGAGCTGTCTGTGCGGTACGGTCGTTTTTGGGAAAGTCGATTTAATTAAGCGTGTGATCGTGGCTCGCTTGATACCAAACGACGACTCCTATGATTCTAATCCTCCGTTTGTTAAACATCAGATCCGGACTTGCTGTTGCATATGAATGGGACGACAGCACAATCATGTCGTTTCCTTCTGCAAATCGCCTAATTACCGGTGTTTTACCGTCTGCGAGCGCCAATACAGCACAGCCGTTCCAAGGCTTTGCGGTGGTATCGACAAGTAGTAAGCTGCCGGGAGGGTAAATGCGGGACATTTCGTCACCTTTGATTTTAACGAAAACGCTATGTGGGTGACGCTTGGCTACGTCTACAGGCGCGCAAGCATTTTGTTGGCTGTGCGTGATGCGGCGCTTTTGCGATTCGATATCGATGACGGGAAATGCGCCCTCCATTTCGTGGATAGCAGGGTCTTCGTCGGTGACGATTCTTTTATTTGCGAGCTTTACGGCCAAACCGTTTTCCTCGCCAACAAGTTCATCGCGGGTGCAACCGAAGAGCGCTTGTAACTTTTCAATATGGCGCTCACGGGGGGGCATACCGACTTTTTTCCCAACGACAAACGGTCTCTTTAGATACCCCCAACATCTCTGCAAGTTGCGCCTGACCAAGATGCTCCATGGTGCGGAGTTTACGAATATTTGCCCCGAAGCCCATGGCTATAGATCCTCTCGCCACAGAGGGAGGCATAGACAGTTTGTGCCACCATAGCCTTTGGTGAGCTCGTCAATGGATAACGGGAATAATTCCATTCCTGCTTTCTCAAGCGCTTCGTTGGTCCAAACGTTTTCTTCATATACGCATAGTTTTCCTGGCGAGAGCGCAAGGATAGACGTTGCGTTGTTCCGGCGCTCTCTTTCGTAGGCGGTTTGATTCCCGCCTCCGCAGTCAATTACTCTTATTGGTTCGCAACAGGCTGCAGAGAGTATTTCCGGAATCGTGCGATCGATAGGAGTGATCGTAAGGCCCTTTCCGGATCGTTTTAGTTGAATGCTGTATGCATCAACGGCATTGCATATCTCACGATCGATGAGGAACGCGTCGTGATCAATTCTACTTATGAACGTATCGAGGTGGATACGCAGCCCGTCAGAGGGGACTCGAATCGCAATTAGCTCGGTGGTCTGGAATTTATTTGAGGTCAGGAGCTCTTTGGCAAGTGACTCGACGGCGGCGGGTTCAGTTCGGTCAGAGATTCCAACTAATAATGTCTTAGCACTGATAACAAGAATGTCTCCGCCTTCGATATGGTAACTACTCCTGTTCAAATCACATACCGGGGTTTCTCCCATGATCTTGTGGTGGGTGAATATCTGCCGGTATAAGGCGACCTCACGATCACGCTCAGGCCAATACATATGATTTAGGATGATGCCGTCTCCGACTACCACAGCAGGATCACGAGTGAAAAAAAGCGTGTTGAGGGGATTGACCAAGAGCGAGGCGGGGTCAAATTGCTCGTGCACGAGCGCCCGTAGTGTTTCCGACTGGTTTGAACATAGCTCAGTGTCTCCAAAGCGAATGCCGTTAAGTACTATATTCACCAATTCCTGGGTGTTCTTAGCGTTCTCAAACAGCTGGGTTATTGTCTCGAGGAACTCTCTGCCTGTTGCCCCACTGCAACGGAGGTAGTCATCAATAAAACATTTAAGTGATTGGGGCTCAGTTTCAAGTGAGTCTTCGAGAAGGTCCCTAATTTCAATGGTTTCTACGCCATGCTTCTCAAGCAATTGAACCATGGAATCGTGCTCATATATTGCTTTGTCGAGGTCAAAACGACCACTCCATTTTCGCAGGGAGAAAACTTGGCTGAAGTCGGCATCAGGGTAGTTTTGTGTTTCAGTTCCTGGTCGATGGACAAGTACGGCTTTTAAATGACCGATTTCATTTGTTATGTGTACGCCTTGCATGTCTGTCTCCTGTCCTGCTGGTTTTTATATAAGGCTAAGGCAGGTTCCTTGTTGTGTTGCGGAAAAGTTAAAAGACGTATGTAATTGATAAATAACATCAATTATAAATATCAGATTGATTAATAACGTCACTTTAGCTGCCGTTCATAGGTGAAAAGCGACACGATGGCGATGGTTGGCCGACCACCGCTGAGCAACCTCATACATTTATGGTGCCAGCTGGATAGATGGGAAAAGGAATGAAGGAGGAGATATGGCAGCGGAAAGTTCGAAAGGCATCAAGCAGTTCAAGGTCCCGCACGTATATGCGATCATCTTTGCACTTATGGTCATCTTCGCTGTTCTCACGTGGATTGTTCCCTCTGGGTCCTATCAGCGTCAGGAGGTGAACGGTCGTGAAGTCACTGTCGCAGGTACGTATGAGCAGAGTGAAAAGACATATATTGACGAGGAAACCGGGGATGAAGTAGATCTCAGACAAGGCGTCTTCGATGTTCTTCAGGCTCCAACGCGCGGTATACAAGAGGCAATTGAGGTCGTTGCATTCATCTTGATTGTGGGCGGTTCGTTTCAGGTTATTACTAAAACGGGCGCTATCACGAGCGGAATGGGTCGTGTCGTTCGCCGCTTTAAGAACAAAGACATTCTAATTATTCCTATTGCGATGGTTCTCTTTGCATTGGGCGGAACGAGCTTTGGCATGGCGGAAGAAACTCTCCCGTTCTTTGCGATCTTCATGCCAATTATGATGGCTATGGGCTTCGACTCGATGACGGCGTTCATGGTCGTGTTCGTTGGAGCGCGCACGGGTTACATCGCCTCAACGATTAATCCGTTTAATGTTCTCATTGCGCAAGGTATTCTTGGTATTCAGGGCAACCCCCAGCTGTGGCTGCGTATGATTGCCTGGGTTGTTTTGACTGCCGTTGCAATTACTTGGGTTGTCCTCTATGCACGAAGGGTAAAGAAGAACCCTGAGTCATCGATCACATTTGAGGATGATATCGCCAAGAAAGTCGAGTTCGCTGCCGATGAATCTGCCCTTGACGCGGAATTTACGGGTCGTCAAAAAGGCGTGCTTGCGGTATTTATCGCTGGTATGTGCCTTATCATCTGGGGACTTGTGACCCAGGGCTGGTATATGAACGAGATTTCTGCGGTCTTTTTGGCCATGGGCCTGTTGGCTGGTGTTATTGCGGGCTTTAGTCAGGACGTCATCGCTCAGGAATTTGTTGCGGGTATCGCTGACTTTGCTTTCTCGGCAATTGTCGTTGGACTTGCGCGTGGCATCCTTGTCATTGCCTCTGACGGCATGATCATCGATACCATCCTCAATGCGCTCGCCACTGGTCTGGGCGGCATCCCGGCGGTTCTCTTTACTACGCTTCTTTATGCGGTTGAGAACCTCCTGGCGATTCTGGTTCCCAGCTCATCTGGCCTTGCAGCACTGACCGCTCCCATTTTTGGACCTTTGACCGAACTCATGGGCCTAAATCCCGAGGCCGCCGTGTGGGCTCTCTCCATGGGTAGCGCGACGATGTCTTTGATCTGTCCTACTAGCGCCATTCTTGTAGCGGGTTTGGGCGTGTGCAAGATCAAGCTTGGCCAGTGGTGGAAGACCGTTTGGAAATTCTTCTTGGTCGTGTCGCTCATCAATATCGTATTCGTAGCAATCTCGGGACTTATTGCCCTGTAGGTTTCATGGCTGAAATGGAGTAACAGGAATGTCTAAAGGACTGAATGTACACAGCGAGATTGGTAAGCTCAAGAAAGTTGTGCTTCACCGCCCCGGTCGTGACCTTGTGAACGTAAAGGCAGAAGAGTTCGAGGATGTCTGGATTCACGACTGTTTCTATCTTGATGTGGCTCAAAAGGAGCATGATGCCTTTGCGGATCTTCTGAGGAGCGAAGGTGTTGAGGTTCTCTATATGGAGAAACTCGTTGCTGAAGCGCTGGATGCATGCCCCTCGGCTCGCGCTGAGTTTACCGATACATTTATGGCTGAGAGCGGGATTGTCAATCCTATGCTTGAGCAGGCTGTTCGTGAAAAGCTCGACGCTATTTCAGATTCGTATCAGTTTGTACTTGAGGCTATGGGGGGGTATCGTTATCGTGACCTTGAGCTGCCTCGCGTTTCGACTACGCTTAGTATGATGGATAATGAGGATGCGAAGCCCGATGATTTGGTGTTGAAGCCTCTTCCGAGTTCATATTTCTCTCGCGATCCTCTTGCTTCCGTGGGCAAAGGCGTTCTGCTTCACCATATGTATTGGAAACAGCGAGATCGTGAAGTGCCCTTCTACGAAGCGATTTTCAAATACCATCCCGATTATGCAGGGACTCCGATTTGGTACGACCATAAGAATCCCTGGCATATCGAGGGCGGTGATGTGCTTAACATTAACGCTCATACCTTGGCTATTGGAATTAGCCAGCGAACTGAGGCGGCTGCGATTGAGGAGCTTGCAAAGAATTTGTTCTGGGGATCTGGGAATTCTGAGATCGATACCGTTTACGCTATTAAAATCCCCAACGGCTATGCTTACATGCATCTTGACACCGTTTGCACCATGGTGGATTTCGATAAGTTCACAGTTTATCCCGGTATTTTTGAGACCCTTCGTGTTTATCGTCTGACTCGTGGTGACTCTGAGGGAATGGTCGCTGTTCAAGAGATTGATGACACGCTTGAACATATTCTTGAAATGGCTACTGGCGTGGAGAAGGTGCAGCTTATTGAGTGCGGTGCCGGCGATATGGTTGAGGCATCTCGCGAGCAGTGGAACGACGGGTCGAACACTCTTGCCGTTGCTCCTGGTAAAGTCTGTGTTTACGAGCGCAATGTTGTCACAAATGATGAGCTCTACAAGAACGGTTTGGAACTTTTGGTCGTTCCCTCCGAGGAACTGTCCCGCGGTCGTGGTGGCCCGCGCTGCATGAGCATGCCCTTCTGGCGCGAAGATATTTAGTTGCAAATCCACTGTGATGGGAGATGGCGAATATGGGTGTTAATATCGCTGGGCGCAGTTTTCTGAAGCTGCTTGATTACACGACGGAAGAGATTGAGTATCTGCTTGAGCTTTCTGCTAACTTCAAAAGCATGAAGCGTGCCGGTGTTCCGCATAAATACCTTGAAGGCAAGAATATTGTTTTGCTATTTGAGAAGACTTCCACGCGTACTCGCTGCGCCTTCGAAGTTGGTGCACTTGACCTTGGCATGGGTGTAACTTATTTGGATCCGGGCTCGTCTCAGATGGGTAAAAAGGAGTCGATTGAGGACACGGCTCGCGTCCTTGGCCGCATGTATGACGGAATTGAATACCGCGGCTTTGAACAGGCGAAGGTTGAGGAGCTTGCTGCAAAAGCTGGGGTTCCCGTTTGGAATGGGCTGACTACTGAATTTCACCCGACTCAAGTGCTTGCCGATATTCTGACCATGCGTGAAGAGTTTGGAGAGATTAAGGGCAGGAAACTTACATTTTTTGGTAAGGCGGCCGGAAACGTCGCTGATTCGCTCATGGTCATTTGCGCCAAGCTCGGCATTAACTACTGTTCTTGCGGCCCAATCGGGGGAAATTCGGAGGGGGCTACATCCTATGATCCTGAACTCCTTGCAGAATGTAGTCGTATTGCGGCCGAGCATGGATCGACGATTACCATTACAGAGGATATTGAGGAAGGCGCTCGTGATGCCGATGTAATTTACACGGATGTTTGGGTTGGCATGGGTCAGCCCGCAGAGCTGTGGGAAAGCCGCATTAAGCTCATGTCGCCGTATCGTGTGACCGCTGAGGTGATGTCTATGGCAAAGCCCGAGGCGATTTTCCTCCACTGCCTTCCGAGCTTCCACGATACTAATACTACTGTTGGTGCCGAAATTGCTGAGAAGTTTGGAGTTACCGAAATGGAAGTCACGGACGAGGTTTTTGAGTCCGATAAGTCTCGTGTTTTCCAAGAAGCGGAGAATCGCATGCATACGATTAAGGCGGTGATGTACGCAACGCTTAAGTAGCAGGGCGTTGAGAAAACAGTCGCAAATCTGTTTCCATACTATATTTCTCTCAACAAGCTGATAGGATACAGGGGAGAATGATGTGCGCGTCAGTCGATTTTTTCGACTGACGCGCTTTGTGAAAGAGGCAAAGATGCGTACCGATGATTTTGACTATAACCTGCCCGAAGAGCTCATTGCCCAGGCTCCTGCCGAGCCGCGCGACTCCTGCCGCCTGCTGGTGGTGGATCGCAAGGGCTCCCAGGCGGGAACGCCGCTGGAGCACGGCGGTACCGTTGAGCACCGCATCTTCCGCGACATCATCGACTATATCGAGCCGGGCGACGTGCTCGTCATCAATCAGACGCGCGTGATGCCGGCTCGCCTGATCGGTCGCAAAGCCGGCTCGGGCGGCGTGGTCGAGACTCTGCTGCTCAAGCGCCGCGAGGACGTGGATCCGCTGGGCCATGTTTGGGAGTGCTTGGTCAAGCCGGGCAAGCGCCTGAAGCCCGGTGCTCATATTGAGTATTGCGCCGGTGGCGCCCATGCGCCCGAGGGGGCTCCCATGGTGCTGACGGCCGAGGTTGTCGACTTTGTCACCGATAGCCGCGGCGGCCGCCTGGTACGCTTTGAGCCGGCCGGTTGCAATGCCGCCGGCGAGCCGCGCACGCTCGACGAGGCCATCCATGCTGCCGGCCACGTGCCGCTGCCGCCCTACATTACCGATTACGAGGGCGATCCCGAGAAGTACCAGACCGTCTACGCCATGAAGGAGGAGCATTCGGCCGCTGCTCCCACGGCGGGTCTGCATTTTACTCCCGAGCTCATGGCTGCCATCGAGGCCAAGGGTGCCAAGTTTGCCGCCGTCGAGCTCGAGGTGGGTATCGATACCTTCCGTCTGGTGGAGGAGGACGACCCCACGCAGCACGTGATGCACACCGAGCGCTACCACGTGTCGCAGGAGGTTGTCGACGCCGTGCATAAGGCTAAGGCCGAGGGGCATCGCGTGATTGCTGTCGGTACCACCGCAGTGCGCTCGCTCGAGAGCGCCTTTGACGCGGACGCGCCGGTGTCCGATCCGGCCGTGACGGCGCGCTATTTTGAGGGCCGCGAGGACGGGGCCGATACACTTGGCCGCGGTGACATCGTGGTGCGCGAGAACGCGACAACGCAGCTCTACCTCATGCCCGGCTCGACCTATCATGTGGTCGACGCGCTGATCACGAACTTCCATGTGCCTCGCTCCACGCTCATGATGCTCGTAAGCGCGCTTGCCACCCGCGACCAGATCATGGATGCCTACGCCGCCGCCATCGAGGAGCGCTACCGCTTCTTCAGCTTTGGCGACGCCATGCTCATTCAGTAGGTTACGGCGTTTTACAAACGCCGTAACCAGTCGACGCTGCGCGGGCCGCATTTGGACAATCTGACGTTCAACTTCAAGGGCGCGACCAAAAGGTCAGCGCCCTTTCGTTTCACGTCACCTTGTCACAAATGCGACCCGCTCGCTGACTCTGCCATTACATCGGTGTTGCCGTGGTTGTTGAGTAGTCATTGGGCACTTGGCACTTGGGGACGTTCCTTTTGTGCCGGCACCGGGGGACACTCCTTATGTCAAGAGATTGGTGCAAGAGGGATAGATTGCCTTGCGTCGATCTAAATAAGTTGCGGTGAGATAGTTCTTGAATTGGCCTTTTTGGGGCTAAACAGGAACTATCTCACCGCAACTGCGTTGAGCGCTTTTTGGCGGCTGGTTTACTTACTTGCGAACAACCAGATCAGGATGATCACCAGGATTGCGGCGACGATGCAGACGATGGCGCCGGTGAATTTGATGCGTGAGTCGCGGGTACGCTCGCGCACCGCGTCCTCGGTGGCCTCGAGCTGGGCAACTTCTCGCTCGGTCTCGGCGTGTTCGGCTTTGTCTCGGGCCAAGGATCCTGCAAGCGACTCAGTAATCTCTGGGTGGTCGTGTACTTCGGTCGCCTGTTCGATAATCGACTGCGCATGCGCGGCATCTGCTTGGGCGTTGGCTATGCTCTGCTCTTGGTCGCGGCGTGCCTTGTCCTCGGCGGCGATCTTCTCGCGCAGTTCGCGCTGGCGCGTCGCGGCGGTGGTTTTTGCGGTCTGCAGCTCGTCGCGCGCGGCATCGGCCTCTGCCGTCACGGCCTGATGGGCTCGCTTGGCGTCGGCAATGGGGGCTTGAGCCTGCTCGACGGCCTGCTCGGCTGCGGCAAGCGAGTGCTCAAGGTCGGCGGTGATGCGCGGGACATCTTCTTCGGCTTTACGCAGGGCATCTGCCGTGTCGGAGATCTGCATCGAGAGCTCGCTGGTGCGCACCGTATAGTTGGCGGGATTTGCCGAGGGATTGCGTTGCAGCTCGGCATACTCATGACGCAGCGTCTCGAGCTGGGCGCGCGTGGCGTCGACGGTTTGTTGTGCGGCCGCAATGCCGGCGTCTCGCTCGGCCTTCACCTTGTCGCGGATGCGCTTGGAATCCTCAAGACGGCGAACGAGGCGGTTGCCGGTCTCGCGCGAGCTCGCCTCGCGGGCCTCCACGGCATCGAGCGCGGCCTTCAGGCGGAGCTCAGTCGCGTCATCCTCTGTCTTCATTTGTTCGAACTGCCCCTTGAGCTCTGTCGCTTTGGCGGCGTGGGCATCACGGTCAATCTCGGCTGCCGCAGCGGTCTTTTGCGCTGTGGCGATCGCCTGGCGCTGGTCGGCGACGATCTGGTCGTAGCGGCCTGCGATATCCTGGCGCGTCTCGAGTTCCTCGGCCTGATCGGCAATGCGCTGCTCAAGTTCGGCCAGGTGGGCGCGGGCATCGGCAAGTGCCTTTTTCGCGGCATTCATCTCGCGCATGGCCGAGGCACCCTGGGCGATAAAGGCGCCCACGGCGTTCGCTGTGTTCGAGACAGCGGTCCCCAGATCGCGGCTCGCGGCGGGGGAGTGCGGGGCGGTCGGGCGAGCGGTGTCGGCGGCGTCCGCATCGGCAGCCTGCGGCGCGGCGATATTGCCGGTACCGCCCTCGACCACAGAAAAGCCTGCTGCGTGCGGATCGACCGCATCGGCGCCAATCGTGGGGTGCTCGAGCTGCAGAAACGAGGGCATGGTGCTGCCCTGGTCGGCAACCGGAGTCTCGCCGGGCACAAAGGTCGAGGCCGCCTCGGCGGCCTCCTCTTCCTCGGCATCAATATCGGCATCGGCGACGGCGTCTTTCATCGCTTTGACAGCATCCATCATGGAGTCCATGACGGCATCGAGCTCTTCTTCCGAAGACACCTCGATGGGGCCCGCTGCTTGCGGGGCGTCGTCCTGTACAGGGGCGTCGTCCTTAGCGGGCGCATCGTCGTTTTGCTCATCGGCGTTTTCTGTTTCGGGGGTTTCCGCCGTAGCGCTTTCGTCCAAGATGGGGTCGTCGATGTCGATACCATCGCAGGTCACAGCGTCAGTATCTGCGGTGACGTCTGCGGGATCATCAATATGCTCTTGAGTCTGGGGGTCCAGCTCGTCTGTCATAGGCATGTGCTCCTCATCGTTGTTTGTCACCCTATGATAAAGTCTCGCGCCGACATCCCGCGCGCCGCAGCAAAGTTTCAAAACGTGTTCGATGGCTCGTCTCGTTAACAAAAACTCGGCCGCTCTATTCAATTATTACTTGACATTCCCTTCGCCGAAAGACGTTGCGCCGTTCGCCTGCCATGGGCTTTATTTTTCACTTGAAGAAGCTAAAGTTGCATTTCAGCTTTTGGCGCGTGAAGTTGGATGCGCGCAGTCGGCGGGCGTGCCCGTCGCGATTTGAAAGGACTTTGTATGGGACTTTTCACTGGTAAGACCGTGATCGTCACCGGCGGTGGCAAGGCCACGCTCAAGGACGGTTCCGCTGGCTCCATCGGCTACGGCATCGATATCGCATTTGCCAAGGAGGGCGCGAACCTCGTCATCACCGGCCGCAACGTCGCCAAGCTCGAGGCCGCCAAGGAGTCTCTCGAGGCCGAGTACGGTGTCAAGGTTCTGCCTGTTCAGGCCGATGTCTCGGCTGGTCAGGACAACGAGGCCGTCGTCCAGAACGTCATCGACAAGGCCATTGAGGAGTTCGGCCGCATCGACGCCGTCGTCAACAATGCTCAGGCCAGCGCCTCGGGCGTGACCATCGCCGATCACACCATGGACCAGTTTAACCTGGCCATTTACTCCGGTCTGTATGCTACCTATCTGTACATGCAGAAGGCCTATCCGCACCTGAAGGAGACCAAGGGCTCCGTGGTCAACTTTGCCTCGGGCGCCGGCCTGTTTGGCAACTATGGCCAGTGCAGCTATGCTGCCGCCAAGGAGGGCATCCGCGGCCTGACCCGCGTTGCCGCCAACGAGTGGGGCAAGGACGGCATCAACGTCAATATCGTTTGCCCGCTTGCTTGGACCGCTGCGCTCGAGAACTTCCAGGATGCCTATCCCGAGGCGTTCAAGGCCAACGTCCACATGCCGCCGGCGGGTCACTACGGCGACGTCGAGAAGGAAATCGGCCGCGTGGTCGTTCAGCTCTGTGGTCCCGACTTTAAGTACATGAACGGCGAGACCGTCACCCTCGAGGGTGGCATGGGCCAGCGGCCTTAGGGGTTACGGCGTTTTACCAAACGCCGTAACGGGCCGACGCTGCGCGGCCGCCAGGGCGACAACTTGTCATTCAAAGAGGGCGGCATGACCAGAAGGTCTATGCCGCCCTCTTTTCATGCCAATTTGTTCGCCCTGGCGACCGCTCGCTGGCATTGCCAGAGCATCGGCGTTGCCTTGGCTGTTGGAAATGATCCCAATGACTATGACCCCTTTGCGCCAGTTTCTGTCGAGTCGGTGCTTCTTGCGGGTTGCCCGTATAATGGTTTGCGTATGAACCGCAACCAAGGAGTTCCAGTTTATGGACCAGAGCCTTTTTAAATTCGACCTGATCGCCGAGGACCCGACGACGCACGCGCGCGCCGGCGTACTGCACACCCCGCACGGCGACATCGAGACGCCAATCTTTATGCCCGTGGGCACCAAGGCAAACGTCAAGGGTATTCCTACCGAGACCGTCAAGCAGCTCGGCGCCCAGATCGTGCTTGCCAATACCTATCACCTGTCCATGCGTCCCGGCGAGGATACCATCGCCGAGCTGGGCGGCCTGCACAAGTTTATGAACTGGCACGGCCCTATCCTCACCGACTCGGGCGGTTTCCAGGTGTTCAGCCACAACGACGCGGTCAAGCTCACTGATGAGGGCGTGCGCTTTATCGTCAACGACTACGACGGCCGCCACGTGTTCTGGACGCCCGAGGACAACATGGAAATCGCCATGAAGCTCGGCTCCGATATCTGCATGCAGCTCGACCAGTGCCCGGGCTATCCCGCCACGCGCGCCTACGTCGAGCGCGCCGTTGAGCTGTCGAGTATGTGGGCCGAGCGCTGCTATAAGGCGCATACCCGCGATGACCAGGCGCTCTTTGGCATCGTCCAAGGCGGCATGCACCTGGACCTGCGCCTGCGCTCGCTGCGCCATCTGGAGGAGTGCGGCGACTTCCCGGGTTACGGCATCGGCGGCTATTCGGTGGGCGAAGACCACGAGACCATGTTCGAGACGCTGGCACCGCTGGTTTCCGAGTACATGCCTAAGCACAAGCCGCGCTACCTCATGGGCGTCGGCAACCCTACCACGCTCGTGCGCGGCGTTGGCGTGGGCATCGACATGTTCGACTGCGTGCTGCCGACGCGCACCGGCCGCATGGGTACGGCGTTCTCCAGTGAAGGTCGCCTTAACTTCCGCAACGCGCGCTTTGCGCACGACGACGGCCCTATCGACCCCACCTGCACCTGCCCGGTGTGCACGGGCGGCTACAGCCGTGCGCTCATCCGTCACATGGTCACGCAGAAGGAGATGCTCGGCGGTATTCTGCTGTCGATGCACAACATTTACTACCTGCTCAACCTTATGCAGCGTGCCCGTCAGGCCATTATCGAGGGCCGCTACGGCGCGTTTGTGAGCGACTGGATGAACAGTCCTGCGGCGGTGGATTACTAAGGGCGACAGACACGCTTGCGGAGCGTGGGCAACGGCAAAGGCTGAGCGGCAGCCGCTCGTCACATTCTCTGACGCTGGCTGCGCGACCGCTGACCGATAGCTTGCAAGCACTTGATACATCGTGGGTACCATACCGAATAGTTGATGTTCGGGCGGGTGTTTGGCGCATGGCGTCGACCCCGCCCGTTTTTCTTTTTCTCGATAGGAGCACCCATGATTAAGAACGAGAATGTCGAGGGCGAGCTTGCCTACGACGAGACGTACCGCCGTGGTCCCGTGGTCATGCGCGGCCCCATGATTCCTAAGGACAACACCTACGCCAACCTGCTGGCGCCCGAAGATTCAACCGACTGGTTGCATGCCGATCCGTGGCGCGTCCTTCGTATTCAGGCAGAATTCGTCGATGGCTTTGGCGCACTTGCCGAGTTAGGGCCTGCGGTGACCATCTTCGGTAGTGCCCGTACGCCCAAGACCGATTCACTCTACAAGGCGGCGCGCACGGTCGGCCGTAAGATTGCCCAGCGCGGCGTGGCGGTTATCACCGGTGGCGGCCCCGGCATCATGGAAGCGGCCAATAAGGGAGCGGCGAGCGTCAACGGCAAGTCAGTCGGCCTGGGTATCGAGCTGCCGCACGAGCAGGGGCTCAACAAATACGTGAACCTGGGTATGGATTTCCGCTACTTCTTTGTGCGCAAGACCATGTTCGTTAAGTACAGCTCGGGCGCCATCGTGTTTCCCGGCGGCTTTGGCACGCTCGACGAGATGTTCGAGGTGCTCACGCTGGTGCAGACGCACAAGGTCAAGCGCATGCCGCTCGTGCTGGTGGGCAGCGAGTACTGGCAGGGCCTGTTCGACTGGCTCAACGGCCCGGTGATGGATGCCGGCATGATTAGCCCGCTCGATCCAGACCTCGTCCACATCACCGACGACCTCAACGAGGCCGTCGACATCGCCCTGAGCGGGTTGATATAGGGCGAGCGTGCCTGTCGTTGTAGTATTGTGAATGGCAGACTGATGCTATTTAACATCAGTCTGCCATCTAAATTGGGTATACTGATGCAAAAGACGAGGCGAGGAGGTCGCGTATGTCCACTGCAACGGTTAAGCCTACGACGGTTCGCATCGAAGAGGGGCTCAAGGAGCAGGCGACTGAGTTCTTGGATACGGTTGGTCTAAGTCTCAATTCGTATCTCAACCTTGCTGTTCGGCAGCTGGTAAATCAGCGAAAGATTCCTTTTGAGATCGTAGGAAGGGCAGAGGTGCCCAACGAGGCGACGAGACGCGCCATGGTGATCGCCGAGGCTCATGAGTTGGGGATTTTGACGGACGACGGCCCGTCATTCAATAACGCTGATGAGCTTATATCGTTCCTCGATGAGGACTAGCGATGTTTGAGATTAAAGTCGAGGCTCAGTTTAAGGCGGATTACAAACGGACGATGCGCATCCATCCGCAGCTAAAAACCGAGTTTAGGACGGCGGTCGCAGAGCTTGCAGCTCACGGCTCGCTTCCCGCGGAATATGGCGCCCATGAGCTTTCAAACCCGGGCGGCAACTACAACGGCCACATCGATTTCCATCTATCCGATGGCTTGGTCGACGTGGTCGTTCTCTACTTGCCGCATAAGACTAATCCTGTGATCCGGCTGGTCAGAATGGGCTCTCATGAGGAGCTGTTCCAGGGTCCGCAGGGCTGATTGCCGATTTCTAAGTTGCGGTGGAATAGGGATTGATTGGCGGCTAATAAGCCAAAAACAGTCCCTATTCCACCGCAACTGATGTGGGCGTCCCTAGTGAGTTGGCTGGTAGCGGGGGCAGTAGCTGATGGCGATGGCGTCGACGCCTACGTGGGTGGCGATGGTGCAGCCGATGGGGCCGGTGCCGGCGTCTACGTAATCCTGACCCGCGAGTGCCTCGTTGACAAGCTCCTGCTCCTCGGCGGCGCCGGTCGTGAGCACGCGCACGCTGGAGCCCGGATACTCGGCCAAAAATGCGAGGCAATCGGCCATGGTGTTGGTAACGATGCGCTTGGCACCGCGGCCCTTTTTTATGGCCTTGATCTCGCCCGATTTCCACTCCGGCGAAACGGCCAGGCGAATGTTGAGCATCTGCGTGAGCTGGCCGGCGAGCTTGGGCGCGCGGCCGTTCTTGACCAAGTTCTCGAGCGTGCGGGGAATTAGCAGCAGGTGTGCGTCGGCCAGTGTCGCGCGGATCTGCGCCTCGGTCTCGTCCAGGCTGCGGCCGTCCTCGCGCATGGCCAGCGCGTACTCCACCAGCAGGCCCTCGGCACCCGAGCCGGTGCGCGAGTCGATGCAGCGCACATCGAGCTCGTGCGTTTCGGCCGTCAGGCTGGCGTTGGCATAGCAGGCGGACCACTCGCTGCACAGCGAGATAAAGATGGCGCTGTCGTGGCCGTCGGCGAGCACGCGATCAAAGAGTGCCTTGAACTCGCCGGCGCTCGGCTGCGAGGTGTGCGGCAGTTGCTCGGAGCCGGCCATGCGCGCGACGTACTCCTGGGCGGTAATCTGCACCTGGTCGAGCAGGTCCTCGCCCTCGATAATCACATGCAGCGGAATCACGTATATGCCGAGCTCTTGGGCGCGGGCGGGGGAGATGTCCGACGTGGAGTCGGTTATGATGGCAAAAGACATAATTGCACCTTTCGTTGGGGCGCTTGCGCGCCGCCTTCTGAGAGCAAAGTGCGACAAGTATAGTAGAGTCGTTCCACATTACTAGGTTCAATTGTTGAATAGTCAACAGTTTGAAGTGTCGGTGTGGAAATCGTCAATTGGGGAAGAGGAATGCCGATGGAGGCGTTGGAGATAGGCAAACGGCCGGTCGTGCTGTTCGATTTTGACGGCACGGTGGCGGATACGGGCCGGGCGGTGATGACCTCGACGCGCAAGACGCTGACTGCGCGCGGGTTTTCTGAGGCACAGATGGGTGACCTGCGCCGCATGATCGGGCCGCCCCTGTGGAAGAGCTTTCACGACTTTTATGGCTTCTCCCGCGAGGAGTCGCTGGTGGTGGCCGATGAGTACCGCGCCTTTTTTGATGAGCTGGGACCGGAGGAGTATCCCGTGTTCGGCGGGATCCCCGAGCTGCTGGATGGGTTGGCCGCCCAGGGCAAGCGTGTGGCCGTGGCGACGTCGCGCATGGAGGCGAAGTGCATCGACATGGTGCGTGAGCTCGGGCTTTCTCAGTTTGAGGCGGTGGTTGGCATGAATCCGCCGCAGGGGCGCGAGACCAAAGCCGATTCGGTCCGCGATGCCCTGTCGGCGCTCGGCGCGACGGCCGACGATGCCGTGATGATCGGCGATCGCTTTAACGATGTGGAGGGCGCGCATGCGATGGGCGTGCCGTGCATTGGCATCTATTCGGGCGCGGCGGCGCCGGGCGAGCATGAGGCAGCGGGTGCCGATGCGGTGGTGCACTCGGTGGCCGAGCTTGCTAAACTTTTCGCTATCTAATGACGTAATGTGAGGGGCGGGCACGCTCGCCGCTCATTGCTAAGGAGGTCGTCCATGAATCAGGTGGAGCAGAGCGTTGCCGAGTATGTCGACGAGGTCTGGGAGGATGTCGTCGCCGATATCGAGCAGCTGGTGAGCTATCCGTCCGTGGGCGTTGCTGCCGATGCAGAGCCCGGTGCGCCGTTTGGCCGCCCGGTCCGTGATGCGCTCGATTGCGCGCTCGACATTGCGCAGAAGCTCGGCTACCAGACGAGCGATGACGAGGGCTTTGTGGGAATCGCCGATATTCCGGGCCGCGGCGATAAGCAGCTCGCGACCATCTGCCATGTGGACGTGGTGCCCGCCGGCCCCGGTTGGAACACCGACCCGTTTGCGATGGAGCGTCGCGAGGGCTGGCTGCTCGGCCGCGGCGTTATCGACGACAAGGGTCCGGCTGTGCTGTCGCTCTACGCCGGCGCCTATCTGCTCAAGCACGGTATTACCCCGCGCTATACCTTCCGTGCGCTGCTGGGCTGCGATGAGGAAGTGGGCATGTCCGACGTTCACCATTATCTGGAGAACCACGCGAACCCCGACTTTCTGTTTACGCCCGATGCCGAGTTCCCGGTCTGCAATGCTGAGAAGGGCCAGTTTGGGGCGACGTTTGTGAGCCCCAAGATCGACGGTGGGCGCATTGTGTCGTGGAGCGGTGCCGAGGCGAGCAACGCCATTCCGTCGCAGTCTATCTGCGAGCTCGCGATTGCCGCCGATGAGCTGCCGGCGCCCATTGAGAACGCCGACCGCCTGGAGATCACGGCGCTCGAGAACGGCCATGCGCAGATTTTCGCCCACGGCATTGGCGGTCATGCCTCGATGCCTGAGGGAACGATCAATGCCGTCGGCCTGATCGTGACGTACCTGCGCGAGGCCGAGGACGCGTTTGGCGCCCGTGGCGAGCGCCTGCTGACGCCTGCCGAGCACGAGTTTGTCAAGTTTCTGGCCTTTGTGCATGCGGACGCCTATGGCCGCGGCCTGGGTATCGACGCGACGAGCCCCGCGTTTGGCCCGCTCACCTGCAACCCCGGCGTCATCCGCGTGGCGGATGGCCACATTGAGCAGGTCATCGACGTGCGTTTCCCCGACAGCACGAGCGCCGATACCATCTGCGAGCAGCTCGAGCCGCTCGTGGGCCGCTTTGGTGTGACGTATCGCGTGGGTCGTACCAAGGTACCGTTCTCAGTTTCGGCCGACGACCCGGCCGTGAAGGCGCTGATTGACACCTATAACGAGTTTACGGGCAAGCATGCCGAGCCCTTTGCCATGGGCGGCGGCACGTACGCGCGCAACTTTGCCCGCGCCGTCTCGTTTGGCCCCGAGGAGACCGGCCTGGAGCTGCCCGCATGGGGCGGCCAGATGCACGGCCCCAACGAGTGCGCCAACGAGGAACAGCTCAAGCAGGCGCTCAAGATCTATATTGTTGCGATCTTAAGGCTCAACGAGCTCGAGCTTTAAGGTTGCGGCGTTTTGCCAATCTAAGTTGCGGTGGAATAGTTCCTAGAATCGGCTGCCTGACAGCCAAACAGGAACTATTTCACCGCAACTTCTTTTTATCGGTGTAAAAGGCGGGTCATGTTTGGCGGCGGGTTTGTTATTCGTTTGTAAAGCCGAGTCGCGCTTGCGGTAAGGGTCTATCAGATGCCCGTAAAAAACCGTAGTTGGCGCGGGCGATGCCCGGTCGGGGCCGTATCTTTCCAAACAGCAAAGCGGGCGGGGTGCCCGCGAGTCGCATGTATGAAAGGAAGATCATGCTCGATCAGGCTTATTCTCGTCGTCAGTTCCTCGGCCTCGCTGGTGGTCTTGCCAGCATCGTCGGTCTCGGCCTCGTTGGCTGCGGTGGCTCCAACGCCGCCGACACCGCTGCCGAGGGTAGCGCCGCTGCTGCCGAGTCCGTCTCCGGCGAGGTGACTTACGACGGCGCCTCCTCGTTCCAGGCTCTCGTCGAGGCCGCTGCCGAGAAGTTCATGGATGCCAACCCGGACGTCTCCGTCTCCGGCTCGGGCAACGGTTCGGGCAAGGGCCTGACCGCTGTCGCCGCCGGCACCGTTACCATCGGTAATTCCGACGTCTTCGCCGAGACCAAGCTCGAGGCCGACCAGGTCAAGAACCTCGTCGACCATGAGGTTGCTGTCGTGGGCATGGGTCCCGTCGTCTCCAAGAACGTGACGGTCGACGACCTGTCCCTCGAGCAGCTCAAGGGCATCTTCTCCGGCCAGATCACCAACTGGAAGGAGGTCGGCGGCGACGACGCCACCATCGTCGTTCTCAACCGCAAGGCCGGCTCCGGCACTCGCGCCACCTTCGAGGCCGCCGTCTTTGGCGACGAGGTTGTCGACTTTAAGGGCGACGCCGAGCTCGACAAGTCCGGCGACGTCCAGACTCAGATGGGCAGCACCGACAACGCCATCTCCTACCTCGATTTCTCGCACTTTGATGACTCCAAGTTCAACGCCATCAAGGTCGAGGGCGTCGAGCCCAAGAGCAAGAATGTCACCGACGACTCCTTCAAGATCTGGGCTACCGAGCACATGTACTGCGCTAAGGATGCCGACGAGGCCACCAAGGCCTTCCTGGAGTTCATGCTTTCCGATGACGTCCAGGGCAAGCTCGTCGAGGAGCAGGGCTTTATCCCCGTCTCTGCCATGAAGGTCGTCAAGGACGCCAGCGGCAAGGTCTCCGCTAAATAAGTAATCGCCCCGGAAAGGTTTGCAATGGCAAAACAGCTGCCAAAGCGCGACCTTGAGAACGTGGGCCTGGGCGTCACGGGCGCGTGCGTTGCGCTCGTGACGCTTGTCGTTGCCGCGCTCATCTTTATGGTCGCCCAAAAGGGCCTCTCGGCTTTTCTCAAGGACGGCGTTTCGGTCGTCGAGTTCTTCACCGGCACCAAGTGGGACCTGGCCAACACAGCCGAAAGCGGCCTGCCCTACACCGGCGCCCTGCCCCTGATTGTCACCTCGTTTGCGGTCATGGTGCTCTCCACGCTCATCGCGCTGCCCATCGCCATCGGCTCTGCCATCTTTGCGGTCGAGATTCGGCCTAAGTTTGGCTCCAAGGTCTTTCAGCCGCTTATTGAGCTTTTGACCGGCATTCCCTCGGTCGTCTTTGGCCTGATCGGCTTTCACGTTGTCGTCGGCCTTATGAAGAGCGTTTTCCACGTGAGCACGGGCCTGGGCATCTTGCCCGGCGCCATCGTGCTGGCCGTCATGATCCTGCCGACCATGACCACGCTTTCGGTCGATGGCCTGCGCGCCGTGCCCGACAGCTACCGACAGGGCTCGCTCGCGCTGGGCTATACCCGCTGGCAGACCATCTGGCACGTGGTGCTCAAGAGCGCCATGCCGTCGCTCATGACCGCGGTCATCCTTGGTATGACCCGCGCCTTTGGCGAAACGCTTGCCGTGCGCATGGTTATCGGCGGTATCGAGGCCATGCCGACGTCACTGCTGTCGCCGGCGTCCACCATCACCACCACGCTCACCACGTCTATGGCGGTCTATGCCGAGGGCTCGGCCCAGGACGATGTTCTGTGGGCGCTCGGTCTGCTGCTGATGGGCATGAGCCTCATCTTCATCCTGATCATCCACCTTATCGGCCGCAAGGGGGCGAAGGCTCGTGGCTAGCACGCGTATCCACATCGACGAGGCGAGGCTCGGGCGTGTCCAAAAGCAGGACCGCTTCGCCACGGGCGTGTTGACGGCGATCGTCGCCATCGTCATGCTCATCGTCGTCTCCATGGTGGCCTATATCCTGTTCGAGGGCATCTCGACGCTGTTCCAGCCGGGCTTTCTCACGGAGCCGTCGCGCGCCAACGGAACGCAGGGCGGCGTGCTCTACCAGCTGTTCGACTCGTTCTACCTGCTGCTGATCACCCTGATCATCTCGGTGCCCATCAGCCTGGGCGGAGCGGTCTTTTTGGTTGAGTACGCGCCGGACGGACCCATCCGCGACATCGCCTCCACCGCCATCGAGACGTTGTCCTCGCTGCCTTCCATCGTCGTCGGCATGTTCGGTTTTCTGGTGTTCTCGGTGCAGCTGGGCTGGAAGTACTCCATCATCTCCGGCGCCGTCGCGCTCACCATGTTCAACATCCCCATCCTGGTGCGCGTGATCCAGCAGGCGCTCGAGGACGTGCCGCAGGCCCAGCGCGATGCGTGCCTGGCCATGGGCCTCACTCGCTGGGAGGCCACGCTGCACATCCTGATCCCCGAGGCCATGCCTGCCATCGTGACGGGCATCGTGCTTTCGGCCGGTCGCGTGTTTGGCGAGGCCGCAGCACTGCTTTTTACCTCGGGTATGAGCTCGCCGGTTCGCCTGAACTTCTTGAGCTTTAACCTGTCGAGCCCCACCTGCGCTTGGAACGTGTTCCGTCCCGGCGAGTCGCTCGCCGTGCACATCTACAAGATCTATGGCGAGGGCAGCCCCGAGGCCCAGCAGATTGTTTGGGGCACCGCGGCGCTGCTGATGATTTGCGTGCTGCTGTTTAACGTAGTCGCCCGTATCGTGGGCAAGCAACTGGCAAGAAGGATGACGGCCGAATGAGCGAGATGAATGCAACGCCCGCAACCGAAGCGGCATCGTCCGAGACCCAGGACTTCCTGTCGAGCGTGGGGGAGAGCGAGAAGCGCGTGCGCGTGAGCGGCAAGGCCGTGAGCGACGAGGTCGTGCTCTCCACCAAGGACGTCAACGTGTACTATGGCGACCACCATGCACTGCACAATACGTCGCTCGACTTCCACAAGGGCGAGATCACGGCGCTCATTGGGCCTTCGGGCTGCGGTAAGTCGACCTTCTTGCGTAGCCTCAACCTCATGAATCGCGAGATTCGCGGCTGCCGCGTGGAGGGCGAGATCAACTATCGCGGGCGCAACGTGAACACCAAGACCGAAAACACCTACGAGCTGCGCCGTTCCATTGGCATGGTGTTCCAGCAGCCCAACCCGTTCCGCAAGTCCATTCGCGACAACATCACGTTTGCGCCTAAGCGCCACGGCATCACCGACCGCGACGAGCTCGACCGCATGGTCGAGGAGAGCCTGCGCGGCGCGGCGCTGTGGGACGAGGTCAAGGACAAGCTCGACAAGAGCGCCCATGCGCTTTCGGGCGGTCAGCAGCAGCGCCTGTGCATCGCGCGCACGCTGGCGCTCAACCCCGACGTGATCTTGTTCGACGAGCCCTGCTCGGCGCTCGACCCCATCTCGACGCTGGCGATCGAGGACCTCATGTCGTCGATCGTTGCCGACCGCGCCATCGTTATCGTGACGCACAACATGGAGCAGGCGTCGCGTGTGTCCAACCGCACGGCGTTCTTCTACATGGGCGATATGGTCGAGTACGACGAGACTGACGAGATTTTCCAACGGCCCAAGGACAAGCGGCTGAATGATTACCTCACCGGCATGTTCTCCTAGTCCGGGACATGCTTGAGGCCCGCGGTGGCCACGGTCGCCACGGGACTGATTGGAGAGGCGGGTCATCTCTTGTGGGAGATGGCCCGCCTTTTGCTCTGCGACCGAAACGACCACCACAAAGGGGACAGGCGCCTTCGTGGTGGTTTGGGGTGGGGCTCGCTGCTATCATGGACAACGTTGAATTTCTACGAAGGAGCAGGGCATATGGCGATTCTTTTGGGATGCGATTCCGTCAGCCTAGAGTTTCCCACCAAGCATATTTTCGATAGCGTGACGCTCGGCGTGGGCGAGGGCGACCGCATTGGTATTGTCGGTAAAAACGGCGACGGCAAGTCGACGCTGCTGAGCGTGCTCGCTGGCACGCTGGAGCCCGACGACGGACGCGTGACGCACCGCCGCGGCACGACGATCGGTCTGCTCGGCCAAAAGGACATCCTGGTCGATACTGATACCGTGCATCATGCCGTTGTGGGCGACGCCCCCGAGTACGAGTGGGCGTCGAGCCCCCGCACGCGCCAGATCCTCGCCGGCCTCATCAGCGATGTGCCCTGGGAGGGCACGGTGGGCGAGCTTTCGGGCGGTCAGCGCCGTCGCGTGGACCTCGCGCGCTTGCTGATCGGCGATTACGACGTGCTCATGCTCGACGAGCCCACCAACCACCTGGATATGCGCACCATCAACTGGCTCGCGCGTCACTTAAAGGCCCGCTGGCAGCGCGGCCAGGGTGCCATGCTCGTGGTCACGCACGACCGCTGGTTCTTGGACGAGGTCTGCACCAGCATGTGGGAGGTCCACGACGGCCAGGTCGATCCCTTCGAGGGCGGCTATTCGGCATACATCCTGCAGCGCGTGGAGCGCGACCGCATGGCCGCCGTTACCGAGGAGCGCCGTCGCAACATGGCGCGCAAGGAGCTCGCGTGGCTGAGCCGCGGTGCCCAGGCTCGTTCCACCAAGCCCAAGTTTCGCGTGGATGCCGCTCGTGAGCTGATCGCCGACGTGCCGCCCGTGCGTGACGAGCTGGAGCTCAAGCGCTTGGCCGTGAGCCGCTTGGGCAAGCAGGTTATCGATGTGGTCGACGTGGATGCCGGCTATGCCGATACCGACGGCGCGCCCAAGCAGGTGCTCACCGATGTGACCTGGCTCATTGGTGCGGGCGACCGCTATGGCCTTTTGGGCGAGAACGGCGCCGGTAAGTCGACGCTGCTCGACGTGATCCAGGGCAAGATTGAACCCACGCGCGGCCGCGTGAAGATTGGCCAGACAGTGCGCTTTGGCGTGCTGTCGCAGCAGCTCGAGGAGCTCAAGCCCTACATGGGCGACACGATCCGCGAGGTGCTCGGCAACTATAAGAAGTACTACGTCATCGACGGCAAGGAGACTTCGCCCGAGAAGCTCTGCGAGCGTCTGGGCTTTACGACGCAGCAGCTCTGGAGCCGCATCGGCGATCTTTCGGGCGGCCAGCGCCGTCGCCTGTCGCTGTTGCTGACGATTCTGGACGAGCCCAACGTGCTCATCCTGGACGAGCCGGGCAACGACCTGGATACCGACATGCTCGCGATTGTCGAGGACCTGCTGGACGGCTGGCCCGGCACGCTGATCCTGGTGACGCACGACCGCTTTTTGATGGAGCGCGTGACCGACCAGCAGTGGGCGCTGCTCGACGGCCACCTGACGCATATGCCCGGTGGCGTGGACCAGTACCTGCGCCTGTGCAACGCTACCGCCGAGGGCGAGCCCGTGGGCGCGCCGAGCGCCAAGACCGGCACGTTCGACACCGGTGCCGCGGCAGCTGCGGCCGAAAAGCCCAAGTCGAGCGGTCAGCCCAACGGCCTGTCCAACGCCGAGCGCCAGAAGCTCCGCCGCGAGGTGAGTTCGCTCGAGCGCAAGATGGAGACGCAGCGCACCCGCGTTGAGGAGGCCGAGGCAGCAATGGCCCAAGTCGATCCCACCAACTACACGGCGCTCGGCGAGCAGCAGGCAAAGATCGACGAGGCTCACGCTGCCATGGACGAGCTGGAGATGGCGTGGCTCGAGGCGAGCGAAAAGCTCGAGGGCGAGGAGTAAGCGAGAATGATCAAAGCCGCGTTTTTCGATATCGACGGTACGCTGCTGAGCTTTAAGACCCACCGGATTCCGGCGTCGGCGCAGCAGGTGCTCGACAGCTTTCGCGAGCAGGGGATTGCGTGCGTGATCGCCACGGGCCGTCCGACCTACCAGATGCCGGACTGGCTGTTCGACCTGGGCTGGGATGCGTACATTACGCTTTCGGGCCAGCACTGCTTTGATGCCGAGGGAGTTTACCGCAGCTGCCCGATCGATCCGGACGACGTCGCGGTGATTGTGGACCAGGTGGCGCAGGGGCGCTACGACTCGCTGTGCATGCAGGGCGAGAACTCGTTTGTGAACCGCCTGTCCGAGCGCGTGGTGACGGCTGGCAGCAACGCGGGAATCGTCTACCACGAGGAGCCGTTTGAGCACGCCTTTGACGCACCGGTCTACCAGTTCTGCGCCTTTGTGGACCCGGCCGACGAACATATCGTGACCGACGCCGTGTCGCATTCGCTCACCACGCGCTGGTGCGACCTGTTCTGCGACATTATTCCCGCTAACGGCGGCAAGGACCTGGGCGTGGCGGCGACGCTCGAGCGGCTTGGTATCGACGCGAGCGAGGCGATTGCCTTTGGCGACGGCGAGAACGACCTGTCGATGTTCTCGGCCGTGGGCACAAGTGTGGCCATGGGCAACGCGCAGGACACGGTGAAAGCTGCAGCGACCTATGTGACGACCGCCGTGGACGACGACGGAATCTACAACGCCGCGAAGCACTTTGGACTGTTATAACTGCGGCTCGGCACTTAGGGATGCTCCTTTTCTGCCGGCAGCTGGGGGACACTCCTTGCGGGGCGTCCCCATTTTGTTTTCGTCCCGCACGTTTTGTGAAACACGGCTAACTTTTAGACAAAGTAGTAAGACATGGGCAACTTTTGCTGTAAAGTTAGCCGTGGAAAGTATCCAAAGGCTAACTAGCAATCATCGCGAAAGGCGGCCCATGGCCCTACGTGAATCCGGAGAAGACTATCTCGAATCGATCTACGTTCTGTCGGAACGTCAGGGCATCGTGCGCTCGATCGACGTTGCGGAGTACCTCGGTGTAACTAAGGCGAGCGTTTCCAAGGCCATGGCGACGTTGGAAAGCAACGGCTATGTCGAAATGGGCAAGCGAGATGTTCATCTGACGGAGCGTGGTCTGGAGGTCGCTCGTCAAATGTGGGAGCGTCACTGCTTTTTCGTGGGGCTGCTAGAGGATGCGGGTGTTTCGGCTGAGGTCGCGTCGCAAGAGGGCTGCCACATGGAGCACTGCCTAAGCGAGGAAAGCTTCGAGAAGCTGAGGGCGATGCTGGGACGGGACGGTGCTTCGGCGCCAATAATGACCGACTAGCACTCCCGCAGCGGCGCGCCTCCCGCGCCGGAACGGCGCGGGACAGCGACCGAGACGAGTGGTCCCACCAACTAAGTCCAACTCAGACAAGGAACCCCACCAGCAAGCGATGCCCAAGAACCGCCAGCAACGTTACCGCAGGCCGGGGCCGGGCTTGGTTTTGAAAACACTCCGCAGCGCGAGGCCCGTCTTTCCGTTGCTCCGCAGGAGCAGGAAAGGCGGGCCTCATGCGTGAGGACGTTTTCAAAACCAAGCCCGACCCCGGCCGGACAGCCCACGAACGCTACAGGTTCTTGACACCCATCGCGCGCATGGCGTTCAGGATGGCGATGATCGCCACGCCCACGTCGCCAAAGACGGCAAGCCACATATTGGCGATGCCGAGCGCTGCCAGCACCAGGATCAGCAACTTAATGCCCAGCGCAAAGATGATGTTCTGCCAGACAATCGCCATGGTCTTGCGCGCCACGCGGATCGCGCGGGAAATGTTGGACGGCTTGTCATCCATGAGCACGACGTCCGCCGCCTCAATTGCGGCGTCCGAGCCCATAGCGCCCATGGCGATGCCAACGTCTGCGCGGGTAAGCACGGGTGCGTCGTTGATACCGTCGCCGACAAAAGCGAGCTTGCCCTTGCCGTTCTCGCTCGCAAGCAACGCCTCAACACGCTCGACCTTATCGCCCGGCAGCAGCTGCGCGTGGAACTCGTCGAGACTGAGTTGCTTGGCCACAGACGCCGCAACCTCCTCGCGGTCGCCCGTGAGCATGACGGTGCGCTTGACGCCGGCGGCGTGCAGGTCGCTGATCGTCTGCTCGGCATCGGCCTTGACGGTGTCGGCAATTACAATGTGGCCGGCATAGATGCCATCGACCAGCACGTGAAGGATCGTACCGACGACCTCGCAATTGGGCGCTTCGACGCCGGTCGCTGCGAGCATCTTAGCGTTGCCGACGACGACGTGCCTGCCGTCGATGTTCGCCGTCACGCCATGGCCCGCGTCGTTGGTGGAGTCGCTTACGCGCTTGGGGTCGAGTTCGCCCTGGAAGGCGGCGCGCACCGACTGCGCGATGGGATGATCGGAGAATGACTCAGCGAGGGCTGCGACCTCAAGCAGCGATTGCTCGGTATAGCCGGCTTCGGGGTGTACTGCCACGACCGAGAACGTGCCGTTGGTGAGCGTGCCGGTCTTGTCGAAGACGACGGTGTCCACGTCGGCGAGCGTCTCGAGGTAGTTAGAACCCTTGATGAGAACGCCCAGCTTGGAGGCGCCGCCGATGCCGCCAAAGAAGCTCAGCGGGACGCTGATCACGAGCGCGCACGGGCAGCTGACGACCAAGAAGGTCAGGCCGCGCAGGATCCAGTCGGACCAGGCGCCGGTGATCAAGCCGCCGCCGAGCGCGAGTACCGCGGCCGCGCCGGTGACGGCGGGCGTGTAGACGCGGGCGAAGCGCGTGATGAAGTTCTCGGTGCGCGCCTTCTTTTCGCTGGCGTTTTCTACGAGCTCCAGGACGCGCGCGACGGTGGACTCGCCAAAGGGCTTGGTGGTGCGCACGTGGATGAGCCCCGTCATGTTGATGCAGCCGCTGATGATGTCGTCGCCGGACTTGGCGGGGCGGGGAACTGACTCGCCCGTGAGTGCGGCGGTGTCGAGCTGTGTCTCGCCTTCGACGATGACGCCGTCGATAGGCACGCGCTCGCCGGGCTTGACGACGATGACGGTGCCCACGGCGATGTCATCGGGGAAGACCTGCTCGAATGTGCCGTCGGGTTGCTCGACGTTGGCGTAGTCGGGCGCGATGTCCATCATGGCGCTGATCGACTTGCGGCTCTTGCCCACGGCGTATGCCTGGAACAGCTCGCCGACCTGGTAGAACAGCATGACGGCGGCGCCTTCGGCCATGTGCGGGTCGGTGTCGGGGAAGAGCACCATGGCAAACGCGCCGATGGTCGCGACGGCCATGAGGAAGCTCTCGTCGAACGCCTTGCCGCGGCGGATGTTGTTGTATGCCTTTTGGAGCACGTCGTAGCCGGCAATCAAAAAAGGCACGAGGAACAGTGCGAAGCTGGCGTAGATGTCGCCCGGGGTGCCGAATGCGGCAGTGAGGGTGCCGAGCTCATCGAGGGCGTACACCACGGCAAAAATGCCCAGCGCTACCAGGATGCGGTTGCGCTTATGCTCGAGTGACTCTTTTTTCTTGCGCTTCTTCTTTTTCTTCTTGGGGTCGGCGGTGGCCATGATTCGTATCCTCCCATTTGAATGTATGAACACTCGCTCATATAATTTCGCGAGCAAAGGCCGCGGCAAGCGCGGCCTTGCGGGTTGGCGTAAACCTGGGCTAGAGAATGATCTCGCAGTCCGGCTCGGCGTCGGCGGTGAACTCCACAACGCGGTCGAGGACCTCGTCGAACTCGGCGTCATCGGCCTCGAGCGTCAACTTCTGGGTCATAAAGTTGACCGAAACGGACTTGACGCCATCGAGCTTGGCCAGCTCGTCCTGAAGCTCACGCGCGCAGTTGGCGCAGTCGATCTCGTCGAGTTTAAACTGCTTTTTCATGGTGGATTCCTTTCCCCGTATTTGCGGCTTGGGTGCAGGCCGCGCTGGTACCGTGGTTGGTCGCTATTCGCAGATGTGGCTCATGCCCTGGTTGAGCATGGTGTAGACGTGGTCGTCGGCGAGCGAGTATAGGATATTGCGCCCGTCGCGCCGGAATTTAACCAGGTGCGACTGCTTGAGTGTGCGCAGCTGGTGCGACACCGCGGACTGCGAGGTTTCGGTCGCTTCGGCGATGTCCGCCACGCAGAGCTCGCGGCCCATGAGGGCATAGAGGATCTTGATGCGCGTGGTGTCGCTGAAGACCTTGAACAGGTCGGCGAGGTCGTAGAGAAGCTCCTCGTCGGGAAGGTCCTCGGGCGAGCAGGTGGTGGGAATCGCGGGTTCGGTGGCCTCGATGTCGGGTTTCGTTTCATCAACGCGGATGCTCATTGCAATATCCTTTCATATGAACATGCGCTCATATAACTTGCTTCCGATTATATGAGTGTATGTTCATATGTCAATGACGTTCAGGTAATTCGTTGCACAAAATGATGGGGAATAGTGGACGAGATCCCGGAGTGAGCGGTTTTGATAGCCGATGCCGGGGTGGGTGCCCCTGAGCCGTGCAAAAATTGGAGTATTCTGCAACGATAGGGGGTCCGTTAATTTATTGCAGGCCATATAATGCAGTTCAAGAGTTATCTTAGGGTGTTAATCCGATGAGTTCTTCCTCAAATGTTGCCTAACGCTCTCACGCAAGAGTGATTTCGCTTCACATTTGGATCCACTCGAGGGTGATAGACACCCGGCTCTGCTGAATACTCGCAATTTTGCACGTCGCTAAGGTGCCCACCTTGTTAGCCGGTCTAGCTTCCGGCCCCGAAGATCCTGCCCTCGGGCGCGAAGCTGCTTGTTTGGTTGAGTGATGGGCTGTCGGGTTCGACAGTCTGCATGTCATCGATTGCCGGAGCCTCGTTAATCGTCGGATCGTCCAATGTGATGCCTTCGAGCATTGCTTTTTCGAGGTCGATTCGTTGGCGCTCTTCGGAATCCTGGCGAAGCTCCTCCTGGATTCGTTTCTTCTCCTCAATAAACCTTCTGAGTACAAACTGTCTCAGGTCTTCTTGCATGATTTGAAAGTCTTTTGGCAGACGCGAGGGGCGTATGCCCTCTTTTCGTTGGATCGCCTCCATGACCCTAACGAAAGCGCTGGCATGCATAAAGGAATAACGACTGACGGTGATGATTCCGTATCCCATGGACGCAAGCGCATTCTTGCGTTCCTCATCGATGGCGCGGTCTTCTTCCGCGTCATGATAAAAACCGTTGTATTCAATGTCTGTGCGAGATTTCTTTAGATACGCATCCATAAAGAACTTTTTGCGTCTCGTGAGATTCTTCGCTGCAGCGGTGACCTGCACCTCGTAATCGGTCTCAACTCCCTTAATACCAAGCCCTCCTTCGCTTTTGGGCAGCGTTAGCATCATGACAAAGGCCGTTTCCATAGGAGACCGGCATCCGTCGCGCACACATTGGATCGCCTTTCGGGCAAGAGCCAGACCGTCGCATCTGGTAATGGAATTAAAGAACTGTTTTAATCTCTCGGTCGAGGTGAGCGCGAAACGCTCGGTATAGGAGGTGGAAGAGTCGGTTCCAAGGGAGTAAGCGCTGCACAGTTCAAAGTAGTACTCCACTAGTTCGCGAAAAGAAAGATAGGTGGCGGCCTGAAGTGCGCAAAGCTCAACGCCAACAACGAAGATGCCATCTTTAAGCTCTACAAAGCGTGAGTTCGAGAATCGTTTTGAAGAAACGTGGCATTGACAGTCCATCGCGTAGCGCGCGTTCCTGCGATCAAACACCATTACCTCGAGGGAATCATTTGCGTCGAGGGAAACATCATGTTTGGTGAGCCATTCTGCGGCTGCGTCAAGGAGCGTTCCGGTGGGACATGATCCGTAAATCGCGGCAGGGTTACAGGACTCGATGCCTTTCGCAGACACCGAATGCGCGGCCTGGTAGACCGCTTTTGCAGTGGTATGTGACAATACGATACTCATGCTATATATCGTGTCAGCTAATGCCGTGTTGATGGCGCTGAGTGGAAAAGTCGTTTTAGAGGTCTAGCCAAATGCTGTCCAAAAGCTTGACGCAATTATGGGTTGGTATGCCCTAAATAAAAGTTTTCGCAGCTTAGCTATAGCATATAAATACTCAATTGCTGCACATTTGATATCGATGCATCACCATCCGACAACGAATTACGTGTCGGGAATTGGTCGAAATCGTTCAAAATGAGGGTTCAGAATTTGTGATGGCAGATCTATCTGTGGAACGTAGGGCGGCCCCGCTGCGGGGTTTCCCGCTGCGAGACCGCTCGTGATCTACGCCGGAGTTTGGCGTAGACGTTTCTACTTGGCAAACAGGTTCTTGAGGTTGAACTCGGCTTGGACGGTGCGAAGCATGAGGTCGGTGTCGTCGAGGCCCAGGTGCTGCTCGTTGGCGTCGGCGGCGAGGGTGCCACGGCGGCGCGCCCAGTTCTCGAGCGCGGCGGGCGCGGACTCGCGGGGGAGCGAGCGGACGTCGGCATCCAGGCTGCGGCAGATCTGGCGCGAGTCGATGACGATGATCTTGCCGGCGCGGCGTGCCTCGGCGTAACCGTCCAGGTGGATCTTGAACCAACTGTCTTCGAACGCGGCGTTATGCGCCATGTACGGGTACTTCTTCATAAGTTTGAGCAGCTGCTTCTGCAGTTCCTTGTTCTCGCGGAATGGTTTTTTGCCGTCGATGTCGTCCCAGGTAATGTGATGGATGTTCGATAGCGGCACATCCTCGCCGCGGTAGATGTCGGGCAGGCCGCAGTAGTGTGCCTCGGCGTCATGCGGGACGGCGTCGCTGGTGAGCTCCATGATCTCCCAACCCACATTGATGATATAACCGCGCTCGGGTGCACGGCCGGTGGTCTCGATGTCGATACCGAGCACGGTGCCCTGGATGGGCTTGCGGGCGTAGGCCACGCCGAGCGCGTCGCGGTCGCCGCGGATTTCGCGCATAACGGACGCGGCGGTGCGCTTTTGCATCTTGCCGATGGCGGCGCAGGTGTCGGCATCGGACAGGCCGCGCGAAAGCGTCGCGGGCGTCACGTTGCGCAGGCGTGCCTCGCCAATCTGGTCGCACAGGTCGCGGTTGCGGTCGGCCAGGTCGCGCACGGTGGCAAAGTCGAAGCTGGGGTCGCCCTCGGCGGTAAAGTACTCGGTTTCGAGCACCTTAAGGGCCTCCTCGCCCTTCTGGCGCTCGGATTCCATGGCGCCGTGATCGCCATAGATAAACATGGGAATAAACGGCTGGCGCTCGTATTCGAGTGCTTGTGAAACGTTCATATAACTGCTCCTTGGACGGGCCGCACCGCGCGGCTCGGGTTCATTGAGATGTGGCGAGATGATAGTTTACCATGGGCAACTATTGGCATCGCGCCTAGGACAACTACAATACCCTAGTTGACCGCTAGGACTTTTACAATGCTGCCGAAAGACATGAAAGGTTCCATCCGTCATGGATTTGCTGATTGATATTCTGCTCGACGCCGGCAAGGACACGCTCTCGCTGGCGCCGTTTTTGTTGGTGACGTATCTTGCTCTCGAGACACTTGAGCACGTTGCGGGCGACCGCGTCAACGGCGCTATCAAGCGCGCCGGCGCTGCGGGTCCCGTGGCTGGCTCGCTGCTGGGCATTGTGCCGCAGTGCGGATTTTCGGCCATGGCAGCAACGCTGTACGCCGGCCGTGTCGTGACGCTGGGCACGCTGGTCGCCGTGTTCCTCTCGACCTCCGATGAGATGCTGCCGCTGTTGCTCGCCGAGCAGGTGCCCGTGCAGACCATGGCGATGCTTTTGGCTTCGAAGGCACTGATCGCGCTGGTCACGGGCTTTATCGTGGACGCGGCTATCCGCGGCCTTCGTCGTAATGCCCGCGCGCATGCGGCGATTCGCCGTACCGTGCTGGGGACCGCTGCCAATCCGGCTCATGTGAACTGCGCGCACGACGACCATACCGGGGGCGACATCATTGATGAAGTGGCCGAGGCGGGCGTGAGCGCCGACCACATCCACGAGTTGTGCGAGCGCGACCATTGCGGTTGCGATGATGAAGATGAACACGAGCGCGACCACGGACACAGCCATGACCACGGTCACGCAAGCGAGCATGAGCACCACCACGGCCATGGGCACGACCACGGTCACTCCCACGAAGGTGCGCCCGTCCTGTCGATTATCCGCAGCGCGATCTCGCACACCGTGCAGGTTTCGGTTTTTATTTTCCTGGTGACGCTGATTCTAGTTGCCGTGCTCGAGACCTTCGGAGAGTCCGCGATCGAGCAGTTCCTGCGTGGCAACGAGACGCTCGCCGTCTTGGGCTCGGCACTCGTCGGCCTGATCCCCAACTGCTCGGCCAGCGTGGTCATTACGCAGCTGTACCTGGAGGGCGCGCTACAGCTGGCGCCGATGCTCGCCGGTACGCTCATTTCCGCCGGCGTGGGCTATCTTGTCTTGTTCCGCACCAACCGCAGCGCTCGTGAAAACGCCGTGTTCCTGGTCATGATGTACGTCATCGGCGCCGGCTGGGGCCTTATCCTATCCGCCTTCGGCCTCTAAGTAGGCCTAAAAAATGGGCTTCAAATAGCCATGCTCGGCGCCTGCGCAATGCGGCGACGCATGGCATTTTGAAGCCCGTTTTTTGTTGAGCCATGGATTCCGAGCGCTCACACCGCTCAAAACAAAAAGGTAGATTTCCGGGCATGTCCCGAAAATCTACCTTGGTTAGCGCAGCAGCTCGGTGAGGTTGCGCTTAAAGCGGGCCCGGTCTTCGCTGGTAAATGCCGCCGGACCGCGAGTGCGACCGCCGGCGCGGCGCACCTTCTTTTCCTCGTGGCGAATAAACAGTTGCATGTCGATGGTCGCCTTATCGTAGACGCGCCCGCGTACGCCGATGGCGGCGGCATCGCGCCCGAGCACCATGCTCGCCAAGCCAATGTCCTGCGTCACGACTACGTCGCCCGCCTGCAGGCGTTCGACAATGGCAAAGTCGGCGCTGTCGGCGCCCACGCTCACATCGAGCGTCGTGACCCAAAATCCGCGTCGCGCATGCTCGACGTCGCGCGGATCGTCGCGGCGAATGTGGCGTTCCAGGTTCTGTGTGCTGTTGCCGGCGATAACGACGGCGACGCCCGCCCGCCGCGCGCAGTCAATCGACTCGCGCGTGACCGGGCAGGCGTCTGCATCAATAAAGAGCGTTCGCGGCATCTAGTGCACCAGTTTGCCAAATTGAATAGCGCGAACAATCAGCGTTACGCCAAACACCAGCAGTGCGGCGCCGCTAAAGATGACGAGCATCTTGGCCGACCACAGCGGATAGATAAACACGAACATGCCGGCGATGATGGAGAGCGCGCCGCTCAGGATGGCGAGGGCACGGTTGGACGAAAGCTCGGACTCCAGAATGGACATGACACCTTCGACGATCCAGCCAAAGCCGGCCACGATAACCACCATCGTGGTGAGCGTCGCGGTCGAGAAGGCCTGGTTGCGCAGGATTATGACGCCGCCCAAGATAATGAGTAGGTTGGAGATGATGCTCGTCACGCGCCAGCCGGTGGGCAGCAGTGGCTCGAAAACAGCGGTAAACAGCCTGATCGCGGCCGTGATCACAAAGTAGAAGCCCAAGACGGTCGTTAGGAAGACGAGGGACTTGGCGGGCGCAAACAGCAGTGCGATGCCGGCGACGAGCGCCAAGACGCCCGTGATGGCGTAAATCCAGCGTACGGCCTTGACGGCTTTGCCCGCCATGCTTTTCTCGTCAAATCCAAACTGGCTCGATTTTTGGTCATCGTTCTTAAAGATGCCCATAATGTCTCCTTTCCGTGCGGCGTAAGCCTTGATCATTACAACCAGTATCGCCTAAAGGCGTTGGCGTATGGGTCGGGGAGGGCGAAACGTAACCCAAAGGCCCCGAATTGTTTCCGTTGTTCCCCACGTCGCGATTTTCTATTCAACAGGTGTAGAACATTGCAGCCCTGTTCGTTATTGCCTACGTTTTAGGTTAGATTTTCCTAAGAACAATTGCCCGAAATTGGGGGTCCCTATGAACGAAGCAGTTCCCGCAGCGCCGGCAAGCGCTGAGTCGATGGCAAAGCAGGGTTGCGAAAAGCTCGGCTTGGACGCGTTTGATGCGTTGGTTCGCTGCGCCCGCACGTGCCGTCGCTTTGACGAGTCCATGCGCGTGCCGCGTGAGCTTTTGCTTGAGCTGGCGGAGCTGGCGCACCTGACTCCCTGTGGTGCCAATGCTCAGCGTCTGCGTTTTCATGTGGTAAGCGGTGCAGAGGACTGCGCGCGTGTATTTGACGAGCTTGCATGGGCCGGTGCGCTCAAGGATTGGCCGGGTCCCGATGAGGGCGAGCGCCCGACCGGCTACATCGCGATTCTTGCTGAGCGCGCCGTTCCGGGCAAGCCCGCCGCTCCCATTACCGATGTCGACACGGGCATTGCCGCGCAGACGATGATGCTCGCCGCCCGCAGCGCCACGCCCGAGGTGGCAGCCTGCATGTTCAAGGCCTTTACGCCCCACGCGATCGATGCCATGGGGCTCGATAACGACAAGTATGAGCTCAAGCTGATCATGGCGTTTGGCGTTCCGGCCGAGACACAGGTGATCGATGCGATCGATTCCAACCCCGACGGCTCCATCAATTATTGGCGCGACGAGGCGCAGGTGCACCACGTACCCAAGCGCTCGCTTGTCGACGTACTGGTGTAGTTGAGCGTCACCGCGGTGTGATCCGGCGGTAAACCACCACAAAGGTACCTGTCCCCTTTGCGGTGGTGCGAGGGGAGGACGTGTGGCAGATTTGTATTTGGTGCGGCATGGGCAGACTGAGCTCAATGTGCAGAACATTTTGCAGGGTGGGCACGATTCGCCGCTTACGGCGCGCGGGCGCGAGCAGGCGCTGGCGACGCGCGCGGCGTTTGAGGCGCGTGGCGTGACCTTTGACCGCGTGTATTCCTCCCCGTTGGGCCGGGCGCGGCGTACGGCTGAGCTAATTGCTGGTGAGGGCCGCTCGATAGAGCTGGTCGATGACCTGCGCGAGTGGCATTTGGGCTCGCTGGAGGGTACATCAAATCGCGAGATGCCGCCGCAGCCCTGGGGTGATTATCCGGTGGCCTTTGGTGGCGAGTCTGAAGGCGAGCTCCAGTCGCGCATGGTCGCGGCGCTGTCCCACATCATGGCCAGGCCGCAGCACGACTGTGTGCTGGCAGTCTCCCACGGCTCTTCCTGCCAGGAGTTTCTTGAGTATGTGACTGGCAGGGGAGAGCTACCCGACAACGGTGCCGTGCTTCATTTTGGCTATTGCGACGGTGCGTTTTCGCTCCTTGATTGGTAACGAACGAAAGGACCCCTATGAATAAAGACCTGTATCTGGTTCGTCATGGGCAGACAATATTCAACCTTAAGCGCATTATTCAGGGTTGGAGTGACTCGCCGCTCACGCAGCTGGGATGCGACCAGGCGGCGCGTGCCGGCATGTTCTTGCGTGCGCGCGGCATTGAACCCGATCATGCCTACACCTCCACACTTCATCGCACCGAGCAGACTATCGCCAACCTGTGGCCGGGCTTGGCGTACGAGCGCCTGGACGGTCTGCGTGAGTGGTTCTTTGGCGACTTTGAGGCCGAGCGCGTGATGCTTATGCCCGAGCGCCCGTGGCGAGATTTCTATCGTCAGTTTGGCGGCGAGGGCCAGATGCAGGTGCGCGAGCGCATGGCGGCGACGATAACCGATCTTATGCGACGTCCGGACCACGAGTGCGTGCTCGCGGTGAGCCACGGTTCGGCTATCAAGGAGTTTTTGGACCACGTGCGGGGCGCGGCGGCCGACGAGCGCGAACGCGTGCCGGGCAACTGCTCAGTGCTGCATTTTGCGTTTGACGATGCGGCCGATACGTTTGAACTGGTCGAAGTCTTTACGCAGGAAGACTACGCGCGCGAGCTGGGGCTTGAACCGCTCGTGGCTACTGCGGGTCCGCAGCGCGGATAACGCGAGCGCGGCGGCACGGGTCGTCGGCATAACTTCTCGACGCAAAAGGGGCGGAGATGCATGTACCTGCTGCATCTCCGCCCCCTGTTTGTTGGGCTGCCGATTTTTATGCTGGACGGTCTGGTCTTGCTAGAACCGCGCGACCTGGTGCGTGAGCAGACCCGTCGGAACCTGCGCCGCGCCGCCGCTGACCTGCGCGGCGGGGAAGAGCGCAGCTACGGCAAAGTTGAACGGCTCTTTGCCCGTGTAGGTGCCGGCGGCACGTGCATCGTCGGTCAGGAGCTGTGATGCCTCGACTAGTGCGACAGCGTAGGCAGGGTCGTCGGCCAGTGCCGGCTCCGGCGCCTGGTCGAGCATGGCGCGGATGGCCCCGACGGCGTCCTCGCGCTTGACCTCCCACACGCGGTGCGTAATGCCGGCGGGGTCGGTGACGGCATAGAGTGAAGCGCCCTCTTTTGCGGCGCCGAGGATGATATCCATGACGGGAGAGGCTTCGTAGACAAGCGTTACGGGACGGGGCTGTACCTTGAGGTCGGCGATTGCGCGCGCAGCGGCGGTCGTATCGGCGGCAACCGCGTCGCCGCCCGCCAGCGCACCAACCGGGCAGATCGCCACGACACCCGTCACACGTCCCGGCTCGCCCGAGCATTCGTACACGTAATACGCCGCACCCGGGTCCTTGAGCATCAGACCATCGGCAATGGCTCCGCGCAGAGCATCGTTGCCGCTCAGGATGCTGCCCATTGCAGGCAGCGCCTCGAGCACGCGGTCCTGAGCCGGGCGGATGCAGGGAAACGGAAGTGCTTTCATGGGCGGTCCTAACGCACGAGTCGGTTTGTTCGCGGCTTATTATGCCCCAACTTGGCCGCTCGCGTCCCAGAGCACGTTATCGGCGAGCGCGATTAGCACCTGCTGACAACGAACGATATCGGCGTGGGGCACATATTCGTTGGGCTTGTGCGCGAGCGCGAGCGACCCGGGACCGTAGCTCATGCAATTGCGGTTACCTGTCTTGCCGGCAATGACGGCGGTGTCGGTGTAGCCGGTAAAGAAGCCGACGGTCGTGTCCGCGTCCGTCACGTCATCGGCGGCACGCTTGAGCGCTGCTAGAAGGGGAGAGTTCGGGTCGCGCTCGATGGCGGGGCGGTCGCCCGTCACGGTGTAGCTGCCATGGCAACCGGGAACGGCGGCTTCGGCGACGGCGATGGCCTGCTCTACCATGCGCGTCGCGGCGGCCGTATCGGTCGGAGGCGTCAGACGCATGTCGACCCAGGCTTTGGCGCGGTCGGGTACGACGTAGGGGCGATATCCGCCCTCGATTTGGCCAAACGTGATGGTCGAAGGCCCCAGCTCATCGTGCGCGGGCAGCGCCATAAACGCGCGACGGAGCGAACACACGACCTCGGCCATGGCGGCGACGGCATCCGCGCCCTTCCAGGGCTGGCTCGCATGCGCCGTCACGCCAGTCATTTCAATCTCGAACCACGTACGCCCCTTGTGCGCCACCTGGATCTGTCCGTCGGTGGGCTCGGTGTCCAGCACCCATTCACGCGAGCCGACCCAGCCAGCATCGATCGTGGCCTCTGAGCCGCGCATAAAGTCCTCCTCGTCGACCGAGCAAATGAGTGAGAAGACACGGCGGGGCAGCTTGCCTTCTGCCGCCACGCGCTCGAGCGTATGGACCAGTGCGGCAATGGCGCAGGCCAGGCCACCCTTCATATCGCAGGCACCGCGGCCATAGAGTTTATCGTTGCGCACGATCGCTCCGAGCGGCGGAATGTCCGCGTCCCAGCCATCGCCCAGTGTAACGGTATCCATATGGCAGATATAGACGAGCCGTGGCTCGTCGCTCAGTCCCGGCACGGTGACCATAAGGTTGCGGCGCCCGGGCAGCACCTCGAGTTCCTCAACCTGCACGGCATCGAGTACCGGATGGCTCAGCTGCGCCAACCGTTCCTCAACCAACGCTTTGATATAGCGTTCAATCTCGCCCTCATACGCACCTGGGTCGGAACTGTCGATCCGCACGAGCCCTTGCGTAAGCCGCCAGGCAAAATCTGTATCAACCATAGGCACCTCACAGATAGTTAGGTCAACATACAGATTGTATGCCAAGAAGCGGCTCGGTGCATTTAATGGAGCGCTCACAAAAACGGGGGCGCCTCTCGTGCGAAAGGCACCCCCGCGGGCATTCAATGTCAGTGACGGGCAGGCCACATGGGGAGCTGCCCGTCAGGTCAGTCGGCGCTACTTGATCACGCGCACGCGATACATCGACGGAATCTGCTTGAGCGCCTCGATGGTGCTGCTGTCTAGGTGTTCGTCGGTGTCGAACATGGTGTAGGCGTTCTCGCCGGCGGACTCGTTGGTCATACGCTGCACGTTGGCGTTGTCCTTGGCCAGGATGGCCGTGATCTGGCCGATCATGTTGGGCACGTTGGCATGCAGGCAGGCAATGCGGCTTGCGGCGCGCGCCTTGCCCATGCTGCAGGCGGGGTAGTTGACGCTGTGTGCGATGTTGCCGTTCTCCAGGTAATCCTTGAGCTCGCTGATGGCCATGTCGGCGCAGTTGGCCTCGGCCTCGCCGGTGCCGGCGCCCGAGTGCGTGGTGATAAACGTATTGGACATCTTGACCGTCTTGGGCGTGGCGAAGTCGCAGCTAAACCAGCTGAGCTTGCCCTCGCGCAGGGCGGCGTCGACGGCGTCCTCGTCAATGATGGTTTCGCGCGCGTAGTTGATGAGCACGGCGTCCGGTGCCAGCAGGTTAATCTGCTCGGTGCTGATCATGCCGATGGTGTCGGCCTTGCTGGGCACGTGCACGGTGAGGTAGTCGCAGCCGCGGCAGAGATCCTCGAGCGTGCCCACGCGCTGCACCTCGCGGCTCAGCACCCACGCGTGCTCGACGGAAATGAACGGGTCGTAGCCGTAAACGTCCATGCCCAGGTCGACGCAGGCGTTGGCGACCTTGGAGCCCACGTTGCCCAGGCCGATGACGCCGATGCGCTTGCCCTTGAGCTCGCGGCCCACAAAGGCCTTCTTGGCCTTCTCGGCATCGACCTGGATCTCGGGGTCGTCGGCGTTGTCGCGCACCCAATTCATCGACTGCACGACGCCGCGGCTCGAAAGCACCAGCATGCCCAGGACGAGCTCCTTGACGGCGTTGCTGTTGGCGCCGGGGGAGTTAAAGACGACGACGCCCTTCTTGGCGTACTCCTCGACGGGGATGTTGTTGACGCCGGCGCCGCAGCGGGCGATGGCGCGAATGCCCTCGGGCAGCTCGTAGCCGTGCAGGTCGGTGGAGCGCATCAGGATGGCGTCGGCCTCCTCGGCGGTGCCTACGAACTCGTAGCCCTCGCCAAACTCGACCTTGCCGTCTTTGGTAATGTCGTCGATGGTCTTAATCTTGCGCATGGAAAACTCCTTAGCAGGTTTGTCTAAAACAAGTGGTTTGAAGTGGCTGGTCGGCCCGCGCGTTGCGGGCTAGTTAGATCGGGGACTCAAACTATGCTGCGCTTCGAAGTCCTTCATGTACGAGGCCAGTGCCCGCACGTCTTCCATGGTTACGGCGTTGTAGACGCTGGCGCGCATACCGCCCACCAGGCGATGGCCCTTGACGTTTTGAATCTGGTGCCCGGCCGCGCCTGCGACAAAGGCCGCGTCGAGTTCGGCGTCGCCGGTGCGGAAGGTGACGTTGGCGATGGAGCGGCTGTCGGCCTGCGTAGTGCTATGGAACAGCTCGCTGTGCTCGAGCAGGTCATAGAGCAGATTGGCCTTGGCCCAGTTGCGCTCGGCCATGGCGGCAAGTCCGCCGGTTTTCTCAACCCAACGGAACACCTTGCCGCATACATAGATGCCAAAGGTGTTGGGCGTGTTGAGCATGGAGCCCTTGGCGGCCTGGGTCTTAAGGTCCAGGTACTGCGGCGTCTGCGCAAAGGCGGGGCCATCTGCGATGAGATCGTCGCGCACGATGATCACGGTCACGCCCGCGGCGCCGGCGTTTTTCTGCGCGCCGGCGTAGATGAGGCCGTAGCGCTCAACGTCGAGCGGCTGCGATAGGAAGCAGCTCGAGACATCGGCGACCAGCGGCACATCGCCACAGTTGGGCAGCTCGTGGTACATGGTGCCAAAGATGGTGTTGTTCTGGCAGATGTAGACGTAGTCGAGCCCGTCGCCCGCGGTCTCGGTGGCAATGCGCGCGTTGATGTCGGCCATGGTGGGTATGCGGTCGAAATTGGTGTCCTCGGAGCTCGCGAGTAGCACGGCCTCGCCGTACTTGGCGGCTTCTTTGTATGCCTTGTTGGCGAAGTTGCCGGTCACGACGTAGCCGGCGCGGCCGCGGCGCATGAGGTTCATCGGGATGCCCGCAAACTGTAGCGTGGCGCCGCCCTGCAAAAACAGGACACGGTAGTTGTCGGGGATGCTCAGCAGGCGGCGCAGGGTTGCCTCGGCGTCGTCGATGATCTGCTGGTACATGCTAGATCGATGGCTCATCTCGAGCACGGACATGCCGCAACCGCGGTAGTCCATCATCTCGTCGGCGATCTCGGCGAGCACGCTTGTGGGCAGCGCTGCCGGGCCAGCTGAGAAGTTGTGCACACGTGCCATCTTCTAGTCTCCCTCGTAGTCGTTTGAACGTTCGGGATACTTTAGCACAGTGCAGCGCCAGGCGCGACCGCATCACGGTAAAACTCGACTGCGCCGCTATGATTTACAGGATGGTTACATGGGGGAGGGGTGCTTTAATCCTCAGGCAAATCCGAATCTGCGAGCGAAGGCATGAGGTTCTCTAGGCCCTTGATCTCTTCGTCGCAAATTAGCTACCTCCTGGTCACTACGACGCCAGCGTGGCAATGACGGCTTCGTCGCCGGCGTATATTAGGGTGTTGCCATCGGGGATGATCGTCTGGCCTTCGCGCTTGAGCATCACCACAATAAACGGATGCTTGCCTTGCGGCATATCGCGAAGACGCTGGCCGGCCAGGCGACCGTGGGGCGTCACGGTGACCTCGCGCAGCGTAACCTCGGCACGCTCTTCAAACGTCGGCGCGGCCATCACCAGCAGGTCGCCTTCCTCAATCACGGTATCGCCGTTGGGCAGCACCGGGTGCGCACCGTCGCGCAGCACCAAGACCACCAGCATGTTCGTTGCGCTGCCAATATCGGCGAGCGAGCGTCCGGCAAACGGATGGCCCGCGCCCACCTTGAGTTTGACAAACGACATGCCGTCCTCGTCGCGGTAGTCGTTAAAGGTGCGGCGCACGTCGCCGGTCGCATCGATCATATCGAGCTTCTTCGCCACCGCCGGCAGTAGCGAGCCCTGCACCACAATGCTCGACACGGCAATCACAAATACCAGGTCAAACAGGTCGTGTCCGCCGGGAACGCCGGCCACCACGGCAAAGAGGCTAAAGACGACCGACGCGGCGCCGCGCAAACCCGCCCAGCTTACGAGCGCGACCTGGCGGGGGTTCGTCTTAAAGGGCGCCAGGAGCACGCCGACGGCGATGGGACGGCTCACGAAGAGCATAAACGCCATGAGCGTCAGGCCCGGCAGCAGCATCTGCGGCAGGCGCGCGGGCGTCACGAGCAGGCCGAGCAAGAAGAAGATCGTCATCTCTGCCATCTCGGTGAGAGTGTCAAAGAAGTGCGCCATCTCGACCTTGCCGGTGATGTCGCTGGCACCCAGCACAATGCCGGCCAGGTATACAGCCAAAAAGCCGTTGCCGCCCAGATAGCTTGGTAGCGCGTAGGCGACGATGGCCACGGTGAACAAAAAGATGGTCTGCGCGTCCTTGGCCGTTGCGTGCGCGCGTTCAATCAGGCGGCCCGCCGCCCAGCCGATGGCAAGGCCCAGACCCGCGCCCAGGATAATCTGCTTGGCCAGCAGCACGGGAATGTTGATGCCGCCGCCGGCCGCGAGGGTCGCGAGCACGGCGGTGAGCATATAGGCGACGGGGTCGTTGGAGCCCGATTCGACCTCGAGCAGCGAGTCGGTGCCGCCCTTCAGCGAAAGGTTGTGCTCGCGCAGCACGCTAAAGACGCTGGCTGCGTCGGTGGATGCCACGACCGATCCCAGCAGCAGGCCGCCGATCCAGTCGAAGCCCAGCACAAAGTGGGCGAACACGCCGGTGATGCCTGCGGTGATGACGACGCCGAGCGTGCTCAGCAACACCGCGGGCGCGGCGACGGGCTTGGCGCGGTCGATGTTGGTGTTAAAGCCGCCGTAGAACATGATGAACAGCAGCGCCGTGCTGCAGACGGTTTCGGTGAGCGCATAGTCGCTAAAGTCGATGTGCGCCGGACCGTTGACGCCAAGCAGCATGCCGAGTGCGATAAAGATGAGCAGGGTGGGGAAGGGGAGTTTTTTGCCGACGGGTTTGATGGTCAGGCACAGAATAATAACGAGGCCGATAAAGAGAAGGATCTGGTTCATGGATGGTGTCCGCTCCTGGGTGGTTGGCGTGGCACGGTCAGTTGTCTGCGGTTATTTGTACCCAAAGATGGTGGGTTTATGGGGTTGGATTGCGGGCGTGCGCGATATCGTCATAGACGGCCGCCGTCTTTGCCTCTGCTCGGAAACCCTTTCCAGCTTTATTGCAACGGAGTACAATGGGTAACGTTTAAGTTCAACTTGAAGTTTTAGTTGCGGCGCCGGGCTTCGGCCGCAATGCAAGGAGAGGCGTACCATGGCGATCTATGTGACATCTGATGCTCACGGGCACGTGCGTGCGCTTGATGAGGCCCTGTCTAAGATCTCGTTGACGTCCGACGACACGCTGTACGTGCTGGGCGACATGATCGATCGCGGGCCCGATCCGGTCGGCGTTATTAAGCTCGTGCGCTCGCTGCCCAACGCCCACGTGCTCAAGGGTAATCACGAGCAGATCATGCTCGATGCCATCATTGGTCAGGATCCGCTCGATGCCGAGACCTGGGATATCAACGGTGGCTGGACGACGCGCGAGCAGCTCAACGACATGGAATTTGAGGCATACGAGGAGCTCGTGCGATGGATGGCCGCGCTGCCGCTCTACGCGGTGGTCGAGACCGAGGAGCGCCCGTATCTGCTGGTACACGCCGGCATTCAGACCGAGGCGGCGCGGGCGTTTTTGCTTGAGCATGGCGTCGATTGTGCCGGTGGCGTTGGAGCGGTGGGTGCCGATCGCGAGCTGCTGCAGCAGATGCTCGCGGTGCAGTCGTCCGATGACCTGCTATGGATTCGTCACAGCTATTGGGATGTGCCGACCGGGCTGCTTTCTGCCGAGGGCAAGGGCCCGGTCGTGGTGAGCGGTCACACGCCCACGGTATCGCTTGGGCGCTATTGCGAGGTCGGTGGTCTGGCGGGGCTCGATGAGGAATCGGGACGAGGGCAGATCGTGCGCTTGGGCGGCGAGGACACTGCCGGTGTGCCCGATCGTATCGATATCGACTGCGCCGCCGCCACCGGCTCCGAGTTCGGTCGCGTGGGCATCCTGCGGCTCGATGATGGGGCGGAGTTCTACGCGAATATTCGCCCCGGGGAATAACGGTGCAAGGGGTAGCTAATTTGGGACGGGGCTTTTTTGACTACTTTTGCCCTTCTGCCCGCTAATTGATTTCTCTGGGACGGGGATTAGATAATCATTTGGCTGCCCGCTGGCTAAGTGAGTAGACTTTTTTGGAAATGCCGAGCACCCAACATATTTGCCTCAATAAAACCGCAGGTCACAGACTTGTGCTCTGTCGGTGTGGTCGGGGATTCGGTAAAAGTCTACTCACTTAGTTTTGCGTGTCCGCAACGAGACCCCAGCCGGGGTGATTCCACCGCAAATTAGCTGCTCCCATCGCCGCAATTAGGCGCCGTATGGGTTGCGGTCGCGTTCGATGCGTTGGCGGATGTGGGCGTACTCGATAATCAACAGTACCAGCAGTAGGGCCATGATGGCTAGGTAACTCACGACGGCGCCCATCAGGCCGAGCAGGTTGATCAGAATCACCGGCAAAACCACGCTCACGGCAAAACAAATCAGGTAGACCTTGGTGACGTCTCCAGCGTGGCGCAGCACCGTGATGATAGCGTAGATAAAGTCGATGGCCGCGGTGATGCCGCCGGCGACGACCATCAGCAGCGCCAATGTGCGGTAGCGCTCAAAGTTGAGGCCGTACATATAGCTCATGAGGGGAATACCGGGACCTGCCATAAATGCGGCGCACACGCCGGTGATGACCACGATCAGCGCCATAACGGCAATAATAATCAGGTCAAAGCGACGACGCTTGCGAGGATTAGCCCAAATGCTCGACAAGCGCAGGAGCTGCGGTTTATAGACAAATCCAATGCTCAACAGAATAGCCTGAGCTGGAAAAAACAGGGCATTAAAGTACAGCTGGTATTTGTAGGCCAGTGTTCCTTCCATCACAAACTTGGGCATGCTCTCGATAAGATTGAACAGGAATAGCGCGCCAAAGAGTGGGGCGCACTGGACAAACAGGTGGCCGACCTCGCGCAGGCTTACGCGGCGCGATTTTTCGGTCTCGAGCAGGGCGAGCGGCGCGGTGACCAGCACGAGCGAGGCGATCGCGGCGATGCCCATGGCCATGGCCGCGATGGGCATGCTGCGCGTGAGGAACAGCGCCACGCTGAAGACAGCGATGACGCCGACGGAGCGTAGCGTTTGGCTCATGCCAGCCAGGTAGAGCTTGTCGGCCTGCTGCAGGCGGCCTTCGTACGCGTCGGCGACGCCGTCGATGACCTTATACAGGTAGACGCCCAGGCCGATCGTCGCCATCTGCGTGTCATAGCCGCGGGCGCTGCTGTACATGAGGCCGCAGCCTAGGGCGAGCGCTCCGCAAAGCCAGCGGTTGAGCTGGTAGGAGGCAAAGGACGTCTTTTCGTCGATGTCCGAGACCTGGAAATTGCGCACGCCGTAGTTGCACGCGATCATGATGAGCGTGCCGGTGACAAAGGCGATGGAGAACTTGCCGGCTTCTTCGGCGCCCACGAGCTGCGTAGACACGATGGTGAGCAACGGAAACGCCAGACCCCACACGGCGGTGCCGAGGGTGTTCCAAAGATAGTCACGGCTGGTGGCGTGCTCTTCGTATTCAGCCTCTTGCGTGGAGAACCCACCGCCGTAGACGGCGCCGAGCAGACGGTTCCACCAAGCGTCGACCATGCGGCGGACGGGGCCGGGCTCCCGATCGCGTTCGCGCCGGCGACGTGTGGCTTGGCTGCTATCGGGCCCGCCGGCGTTGCGCTGACTCAGCTCTTGGATGCGTGCGAGTTCCTCGGCAGTGTGCGAGGCAGGGAAGAGGCCGTTCTCGATGCGGCCGCCCTGGGCCTTCGCGGCGCCGTCTCTCGATGCAGCGGGGTTGGAGGTGCCGTTGCGGCGGGCGATGGCGCGGCGAATGCTATCGAGGGGCGTGATGCTCAAAGCGGAGTCCTTTCTATTGCTGCGCTTTAGTATAGACGCGACGGTGTTCGCTCGTGTTTTTGAACGGATTGTTCAATAATTTCGGCGGGCGGCTGTAATTTGTCGGTAAACGTGCGGTATCCTGTTGAAGTTTTGTGACACCCCCGATGCCGCCCACGCGGTACCAAGGAGCTTCTACCTATGGACGTCGCCGCATTCTTACTGGCTCTTGTGCCGATTATTTGGCTGGTCGTGATGCTGCTGTGCTTTAAATGGCCAGCTTGGAAGGCCGCTATCGGATCGTTTGTCCTTTCGTGCTTGCTTGCCTTCGCATGGTGGCGCCTGCCGGCAGCGCAGATCGCGACCGCCTCGCTCGAAGGTTTTTTGATGGCTCTGTGGCCCATCGTCCTGGTGATCATCGCCGCGGTGTTCACGTATAACCTGTGCGTTCGTACGGGCGCCATGGACGTGATCGGCAGCATGATCACCTCCATCAGCAGCGACCGCCGTCTGCTGGCGCTGCTCGTGGCTTGGTGCTTCGGTGGCTTTATGGAGGGCATGGCCGGCTTCGGTACCGCTGTCGCCATTCCCGCCGGCATGCTCGCGGGCCTGGGCTTTGAGGCCGTGCCTGCCGTGCTCATCTGCCTGCTGGCCAATGGCGTGCCCACGCCCTACGGCTCCATCGGCATCCCCACGGTGTCCGTTGCCGACCTGGTGGGTCTGGATTCCCTGCACCTGGCGACCGTTCAGCTGGTGCAGCTCGCACCGTTCTTTGTGCTGATGCCGCTATTTATTGTGCTGGTTGCGGGCCGTGTTGCCGATGGCCAGGGCAATGCCGCGAGTGTGGGCGAGCGCCTGCACGGTGTTGCCGGCGTGGCGTTGCTCTCCGGCGTGTCGTTTGTCGGCGCGGCTCTGGTCGTTGCCATGTTTGTGGGCCCTGAGCTTGCCGTGGTCGTGGGCTCCATCGTGTCGCTCGCGCTGACCGCTGCGCTTGCCGTGCGCGCCGAGAAATCCGGTCACCTGGACGCTCGCTTCCATATGAATATCGAGGCCGGGGAGAAGCTCACCGTTAAGTCGGCGCTTTCGGCCTGGTCGTGCTTCATCCTGATTTTTGTGTTGCTGCTGGGCACGTCTAACCTGGTGCCCGCCGTGCATGCTGCGCTCGCGCCGTTTGCGAGCCATGTGCAGGTGTATTGCGGTGAGAATCCCGGTATGCTTACGTTTTCGTGGATCAACACGCCAGGCGTCTGGATTTTCCTGGCGGCGTTTGTCGGCGGCGCCATTCAGGGTGCTTCGCCGCGCATGATGGGCGAGGTGCTGGCCGCGACCGTCAAGCAGATGATGCCGACGGTTATCACCATGCTTTCGGTGCTGGGCTGCGCCAAGGTGATGGGCTATGCCGGCATGATTTCGTCGATCAGTGCGTTCTGCATCGCCGTCGCCGGTGGGCTGTACCCGATTCTGGCTCCGTGGATCGGTGCGGTTGGTGCGTTTGTGACCGGCTCGGGCACGTCCTCGGGCATGCTGTTTGGCCCCATTCAGAGCCAGGCTGCCACTGCGCTGGGTGTGAGCGACTACTGGATGGTCGCATTGAACGCCCTGGGCGTCGCCGCCGGTAAGATGATCTCGCCGCAGACCCTCGCCATTGGTCTTGCCGCCGTGCACGTGCGCGATAAGGATGCCGAACTCCTGGGCGCCGTCCTGCCCTACGCTGCCGGCATGCTGGCCCTGATGAGCGCCATAGCCATGCTCGGCCAAAACCTGCCGCTGTAGTCGGCACTTAGGGACGTTCCTTATGTGCCGGCACTTTGGGAACGTCCCTAAGTGCCGGCATCCGGGGGCGCTCCTTGAATGTTGCCTGTTCAAGAGTGTTCCCAATGACTAGGCGTTTAAAAACGTCCCCAATGACTAGGCCGCTTGCCTGCGATTTTTGACCGTTGGGCGGGCTTGCCGCCCTTGCCGCAAAAACGTTTTTGCATATCGGGTACAACGGGCTTTACGTGAGTAAAGTGCGCGTCGCGTCCACGTGTCGCGTTTTTAAAGGAGGCCCCATGCCTGGTGTTACCCCTGCAGAAGTTCTGTCCAACTTTGGTATTACGCTCGTTGAAGATCCCGCCGAGAATCAACCCCGTCTGCTGGTGGACCTGCCGGCGGCAGAGCTTGTCGAGCACGCTATTCGTCGCAAAGAGGGCCGTATGGCTTCTAATGGCGCGCTCGTGATCGAGACGGGGGAGCGCACTGGTCGTTCGCCCAACGATCGTTTTATCGTTGACACCCCCGATGTTCACGACAAGATTGCCTGGGGCGCCGTCAACCGCCCGCTGTCCGTCGAAAGCTACGAGGTCATCAAAGCCGGCATCGTCGACTATCTCAACGAGCACGATGTGTTCGTCACGCGCGGCATGGCGGGCGCCGACCGCAACCACACGCGTCGCCTGCTTGTTGCCTGCGAGCGTGCCAGCCAGGCACTCTTCATTAAGCAAATGCTCGCCCGTCCGCTCGCCCGTGAAATCGCGCGCACCGGCGAGCCCGACTTCTGCGTGCTCGCGGCACCCGGCTACCAGTGCGACCCTGCCATCAAGGGCCTCAACTCCAGCGCCGCGGTGGTCATCAACTTCCAGGAGCGCGTGATTCTGGTCGCGGGCACCGGCTACTCCGGTGAGATCAAAAAGTCCATCTTCAGCGTCATGAATTACCTGCTGCCCGTCGAGGATGACGTACTGCCCATGCATTGCTCGGCCAGCATGGATCCCGTCACGCACGAGACCGCGATTTTCTTTGGCCTGTCGGGCACCGGCAAGACCACGCTTTCGGCCAACCCCACGCGCCTGCTGATCGGCGACGACGAGCACGGTTGGTCCGACATGGGCATCTTTAACGTCGAGGGCGGCTGCTACGCCAAGTGCGAGGGCCTGGACGTGTTCCACGAGCCCGAGATCTTCAACGCCGTCCGCTTTGGCGCCATCTGCGAAAACGTGGTGCTCGACGAGAATCGCAAGCCCAACTACGACGACGTCTCGATCACGCACAATACGCGCGTGGCCTACCCTGTGGAGCACATTCCCAACGCGTGGACCAAGGGCATGGGCACCACCCCGAGCGTCGTGCTGTTTTTGACCTGCGATGCCTTTGGCGTGCTGCCGCCCATCTCGCGCCTGACGGCCGACGCCGCCATGTATCACTTTGTGACGGGCTTCACCGCCAAGATCCCTGGCACCGAGGTCGGCGTCACCGAGCCCACGCCCACGTTCTCCTCGCTGTTTGGTGAGCCGTTTATGCCGCTCGATCCTATGGTCTACGCCAAGATGCTCGGTGAGCGTATCGCCGACGGCCGCACGCGCGTCTATCTGGTCAACACCGGCTGGATTGGCGGCGGCTACGGCGTGGGTCATCGCATCGAGCTGGCCTACACGCGCTCACTGGTCGCTCGCGCCCTCGACGGCACCATCGAGGACAGCGAGTTTGTGCACGACGATATCTTTAATGTCGACATTCCCACTACGTGCCACGGTGTGCCCGATGGCATCCTGGTGCCGCGCCAGTACTGGCAGAGCACCGCGCGCTACGACGAGGCGGCGCACAACCTGGCGGTGATGTTCGAGGAGAACTTCGAGAAGAAGTACTCGCACCTGCCCGAGTCCGTCAAGGCTGCCGGTCCGCACGCCCAGGTGTCCGCCGACGTCCGCCATCGCGGCCGCGGCTTGCTGGGGCTCCGCCACTAGCGTCGCCTCAGACCCAAAACCACCACAAAGGGGACAGGCACCTTTGTGGTGGTTTTGCTCGCGCGGATGACTCAGGTTACAATACGCCTGACATATCGCCCCCTTCTCCGGATGGGGGCAGCGTAAGCGCTCTTGTGGCGGCACCGTAGGACTTTGAAGGTGGCCGTCGTAAGGGCGCTTTTTAGGTGCCCTCGCTCGGGCGCGCACAATGAAGGGAGAGCGTATGAAGAGCTTTATTGCCGAGGATTCATTCTGGGAGCTGTTTCCGCGGGCAGCGGTCGGCGTTGTGGTTGTGAAGGGCATGAAGCCCGCGGCTCAGATTCCTCAAGAGGACGTGGACGCGATTGCGGCGCTGCTCGATCGCGCCAACATCGATGCGGAACGCCACCTGACGAGTGATACCATCAGCGAGAATGCGCCGGTTAAGGCTTGGCGTGACGCGTACCGGCTGTTCAAGACCAAGAAGGGCGCGCGTTGCTCAGTTGAGAACCTGCTCAAACGCGTGCTCAAAGGGAAGCCGGTGGGCCACATCACGCCGGCGGTGGACATCTATAACACGGTGTCGCTGTCCTACGCGCTGCCCGTTGGCGGCGAGGACCTGCATGCGATTGAGGGAGATCTTCGCTTGAAGGTGACCGACGGTGGCGATGCGTTCTTGCCACTTGGCGAGGAAGCGGATGACCCGACGCTGCCCGGCGAGCTCGCCTACATTGACGATGCGGGCGCCGTGTGCCGCTGCTGGAACTGGCGCGATGGCGTTCGAACGGCTCTATCCGACGATTCGGCCGACGCATTCCTGGCGATTGAGTGCGTAGAGCCCGAGCGAATGGGGGACTGCCAGGCTGCCATCGATCGCTTGGCCGAGCTGCTTGAGCGCTATCTGGGAGCGACGGTTGTCGTTAAGACGCTTGTGACCCGCGACAATCCCTGTGTGGAGCTGTAGCGGCGCCTAGAACCTATTGATGCCCAAAACCACCACAAAGGCGCCTGTCCTTTGTGGTGGTTTTTATGTTGATGGGTCAACAAATGAGGCACGCAGGGCTGGCGTCCGCTGGGTACGGTTAAGATGTTAACCCGTTAGCATCATGCAAGCGAAAGGCGGTCGTCTCCCATGCAGCAGAACGACGAGACACGTTTTGAGGATTTTGTCGGACTGATCAGCGGGCTCTACAAGGAGATTCAGCGCATCAAGACGTCCGAAGGCGCAAGGCTCGGCCTTAAGGGCTCCGACGTCATGTGCCTGTACTATCTTGAGCGCAGCAAGGACGGCCTGACCGGCGCCGACCTCGCCCGCATGGCAGGCGTGACCCGCGCCGCCGTCTCGCGTACGCTGGCGCATCTGGAGGAGGGTGGCTACGTCGAGGTCGATGATTCGGGCGATGCCGCCGTTAAGTATCGTGCTCCGGTGCGCCTGACCGCTCTGGGCGGCGAGAGCATGAGCGAGGCGGACCGCATCATTCGCGAGGTGCTCGATACCACCGGTAAGGCTATGGGTGTGGAGCAGCGCGAGCAGATGTATGCGTCGCTGCGCACGATTCTCAATACCCTGCGCGAGATCTAAGGCCGCCAAGGCATTTGCTTCCAATTAACAACTGCATAGTCCCGTTTGAGTGCGTATGCCGTGCCGGGGCATTGCTGTCAAAATTCCCCGCGAGAGGTCCGCGAAAGAAAGGATTCGCTATGTCCATTCGTATTATTACCGATTCCGCGAGCGATATGTCGCCGGCTGAGCACCCCGCTCTGCGTGTTCTGCCGCTGTCCGTCACCTTTGGCACCGATGTGTACATGGATGGCGTCGACATCGATCACCAGCGCTTTTACGAGATGCTCGTGGAGCGCGATGAGCTGCCCAAGACCGGCCAGGTCAACCCGTACGCGTTTTCGCAGGCTATTGCCGAGGCGCGTGATGCCGGCGATGAGGCTGTGATTATTACCGTGGGCGCTAAGCTTTCGGGCACCAATCAGAGTGCCCGTACCGCACTTGCCGAGGCGCCGGGCGGCGACGTGTACGTGGTGGATAGCAACAACGTCACTCTGGGTGAGCGTGTCCTGGTCGAGTATGCCCTGCGCCTGGTGGACGAGGGCCGTAGTGCGGCCCAAATCGCGGCGGCCGTCGAGGCCGTCCGTGACCGCGTGGTCGTCATCGGCCTGCTCGAGACGCTGGAGTACCTGGTTCGCGGCGGTCGTCTATCTGCTGCGGCCGGCGCCGTGGGCACGCTGCTCAACGTGAAGCCGGTCGTGGCCGCCGAGGACGGCCTCATCGTGCAGTTGGGCAAGGCGCGCGGTTCCAAGAACGGTCGAAACCTGTTGAACCAGAAGGTTGAGCAGGCTGGCGGCGTCGACTTCTCCATGCCGCTGGCGCTTGGTTATACGGGTCTTTCGGACGCGGTGCTCAAGAAGTATATCGAGGACAGCGCCGCGCTGTGGGCCGGCCATGCCGAGAACGAGCTGCCCATCCACACCATCGGCGCCACCATCGGCACCCACGTAGGCCCCGGCGCCGTCGCCGTAGCCTTCTTCCAGCCCGCCAACTAACCGACCTGCCATAAACCACCACAAAGGGGACAGGCACCTTTGTGGTGGTTTATGCTTTTCCGGGTGGAAGGGAGCGAGCAATGGCGTCTGAGGGCTTTTTTGAACGGGTGTACGAGGTGGTCGAGCAGATCCCCGAGGGGATGGTCGCCACGTATGGCCAGGTGGCGCTGCTTGCCGGTCGTCCACGAAGTGCGCGGTACGTGGGGTATGCCCTGCATAGTAATCCGCGCCTCGGCGAGATTCCCTGTCACCGCGTGGTGTTTGCCGACGGGCACATATGCGAGGGCTTCGCTTTTGGCGGTCCCGATGCTCAACGTGAGCTTTTGCTAGGGGAAGGTGTGGCGTTTAAGGACGACATGCACGTCGACTTGGCCGCCTGTCGCTGGCCTGCCGGGCTCTAGCGGTTCTGCCGTGGCGAAAACCACCACAAAGGCGCCTGTCCCCTTTGTGGTGGTTTTACGCTGTAGGTTTACCAGAGCTAACTTATGGAGAAGGTGTGGTGGCGTACTTTGCCATCAGAAAGTAAACCACGGTGAACTATATTGGTTTCAGCAACGGAGCAGGCAATAGGCGATGAAAAAGCCTGCCCTGTTGAGTTTGATTCGCATTCCTCCCCTCTGTGTGATTCAACGGTGTACTTCGGGAACAGGCCCGCTGGCAACTAACTGCCAGCGGGCCTGTTCCTGTTTCGGGGAGAAATCTAATCTTACCGTCTATGTTGTGCGAAAGCGCTTTGCCTAGTACACCATGCCCATGGCGTCCTGAACCTCGGCCAGGGTCTGCTCGGCGATCTCGTTGGCGCGACGATTACCTTCGTGCAGCACGTCCTTCACGTAATCCAAGTCGTTCTCGTAGCGCTGGCGACGCTCGCGGATCGGGGCGAAGTACTCGTTGACGGCCTCGGTCACGTACTTCTTGAGCTGGCCGGAGCCGCCCATGCCGATCTCCTCGGCAATCTCGACCTCGGAGCGACCGGTGCAGATGGCGGCCGTCGAAAGCAAACCGGACACGCCGGGGCGGTTCTCGGGATCGAACGTGATCATGCGCTCGGAGTCGGTCTGGCTCTTTTTGATGCGCTTGGCCGTTTCCTCGGCGGTCATCGAGATGTTGATGGCGTTGCCGTAGCTCTTGCTCATCTTGCGGCCGTCCAGGCCGGGCAGCAGCGGGGTCTCGGACAGCAGCGCGTCGACCTCGGGGAACACCTTGCCGTAGCGGTTGTTAAAGCGGCGGGCGATGGTGCGGGTGAGCTCGATGTGCGGCAGCTGGTCACGACCGACGGGCACCACGTTGCCCTTGCAGAACAGGATGTCGCAGGCCTGATGCACCGGGTAGGTGAGCAGAAGGCCGGTAAGCTCATGGCCCGAGGCCTCCATCTCGGCCTTGACGGTGGGGTTGCGCGCCAGCTCGGCCTCGGACACCAGCGACAGGAACGGCAGCATGAGCTGGTTGGCGGCGGGCACGGCGGAGTGCGCGTAGATCATGGTCTTGTCGGGATCGATACCGCAGGCAAGGTAGTCCATGACCATGTTGTACACGTTGTCCTGGATGTGCTCGGTCGTGTCGCGGTCAGTGATGACCTGGTAGTCGGCGATGAGCACGTTGGTCTTGGCGCCCATGTTCTGCAGCTCAACACGGCCCTTGAGGGTGCCGAAGTAGTGGCCCAGGTGCAGACGGCCGGTGGGGCGGTCGCCGGTGAGCATGGTGAACTTCTCGGGCGTCTTGGTCAGGCCCTCGCGAATGGCGTTGCTCTTTTGCAGCGCGACTTCGTAGCTGTTCTCGTTTGGCATGATTGCTCCTAACGTATGTTCATGGGTCAAGATGATAACGCGTTTATTGGAGGGGTGGTGCGTAAGTAGGCGAGGGGCGGGAGAGGGACGCGCGTGGTGCGGCATGTGCGATGGGTGCGGCGCGGCCGTGCTTGGCTAACGGTGCCTTGGCACATCCTCGGCAGCTTGCCCTAGAGCTTGTGGTGGCGCTCTTCTTTGCGCTCCTCGGCTGCCTGCTCCTCCTGCTTAAAGGCGGGGTCGTCGGGGGTGACCAGTTCGTCCTCGTGCGTGCGCTTGTTGTAATGGTGGCGCAGCACGGGTTCAAACAGGTGCAGGTGCTTGGCAAAGGCCGCCGAGCCAATGGCAAGCACGGTAAAGATGAGCACGCGCATGGGCACCTCGACCTGATTGATGGCGGCGGCGCCGGCCGAAAGCATAATGCACCAGGCATAGATGAGCAGCACAGCCTGTTTTTGGTTGTAGCCTTCTTGGATCAGGCGGTGGTGGATGTGGCCCTTGTCGGCCTGCCCGATGCTAATGTGGGCGCGCTTGCGGCGCACGATGGCGCTAAACGTGTCGATGATAGGCACGCCGGCAACGATGAGCGGGATGATAAGCGAGGTGAGTGCGGCGGTGCGGCTCACGTTGAGCAGCGAGATGGAGCCCAGCGCAAAGCCCAGAAGCAGCGACCCCGAGTCGCCCAAGAAGATGCTTGCGGGGTTGAAGTTGTAGCGCAAAAAGGCCAGACAGGCGCCAAAGAGCGCAATGGAGAGCGCGGCGGCGTCGATGCGGCCCGAGAGAACGGCCATCGAAAACATGGTGAACGAGGCGATGCCGCAGATGCCCGTGGCCAAGCCGTCGAGGCCGTCGATGAGGTTAATGATGTTGGTGAATGCCACCAGATAGATTACGGTGATGGGGTAGGCGAGCCATCCGAGCATGATCTCGCCGGGAGCAAACGGGTTGACGATGACGCCGATTTTTAGGCCGCCCATGCAGGCGATAAGCGCGGCGAGGACCTGTCCGGCCAGCTTTTGCTTGGGCGTGAGCTGGAAGACGTCGTCGATAGCGCCGGTCGCAAAGATGACGGTAAAGGAGAGCGCCAGCATGGGATAGCTGATGTGCAGACGGGGGTGGGGCACCAAAACGGGTGGCCAGCCTAGGTACCAGGTGCCTAGGATTTGCACAATGCAGGCAACGACCAGGCCCAAAAACACCGCCGTTCCGCCCAAACGCGGGATGGGCTTGGTGTTGATGCGGCGCTTAGAAGGATAGTCGACGGCATCGAGCTTAATTGCCAAGCGCTTGACCAGGGGCACCGCGAGGAAGGTCGTGATAAAAGCCGCCGCTGCCACGCATAGGTACGGTATGTAGCTCGGGGATGAAGCCATGAATCTAAAAACCGCCAAGCGTCGAAGGAAAAGGTCAAAGGTTGCTACGCGGAAATGGCATAGCTGTCCCATGATACTCGACCGAGGGGGTGCGGAGGTTTGCACCGTGCGATTATCACGCGCATACCAGATATTGGAATGTTGTCGATGGCTTGTCGGGATGCCGGCGGGGATCCATATGGACTGTATGGTGATTTTCGGCAAAAGAAAACCACCCCCCACGTTACGAAAATGAACCCACCTAAAACAGGTGGGTGCCCTCATCGACTGTTCCAGCGTCCTTAACAACGAAGGATACCTGTACTAGGCACGACTGTGTGGGCTCCCTAAATAAACGCGACGGTTCACCCAGTTGCTCCGCGGGGGGCGGAATACCTACATCATAAAGCGGCACTTTATCGATTCCAGTCTTGACATTACAAAAATCGTGTCGGACGATTACGGCGCCTTAGGGACGGAGCCGTCTACCCGGTCTGGCCCTTTACGTTTGAGCTGCTGAATCGTTGTTTTGGAGCATGGTTTTATGCCGACGTCGTTGACCGAACTTTTTTCGCCCGCCTGCCATTTGTGTCCGCGTCGTTGCGGTGCGGCGCGCGATGAGGGCGCGCACGGCGTCTGCGGTGCTAACGACACGCTCAGGGTGGCCCGCGCCGCGCTTCATATGTGGGAGGAGCCGCCTATCTCGGGCGAGGCTGGTTCGGGCACGATCTTCTTTAGCGGCTGCTCGCTTAAATGTATCTACTGCCAGAACCACGAGATCTCGACCGGCAATTTTGGCCTTGAGATTTCGCCTGAGCGCCTGGTCGAGATTATGCTGGAACTGCAGGACCAGGGTGCCAACAATATTAATTTGGTGACGGCGACGCACTACGCGCACCTGCTGCCGGCTGCGATTGCCGCGGCACGGACGCGCGGGCTGGTCATCCCAATCGTCTACAACACGAGCGGTTACGAGCGCGCGAGTGCCGTGGCGGCGCTGGGCGACCTGGTCGATGTGTGGCTTACCGACTTTAAATATGCCGATGCCGGGCTTGCGCAGTCGCTCTCTCATATAAAGGATTACCCGCGTGTGGCCGTGTCGGGTCTGGCCCAGATGGCGCGCGAGATCGATCGCCGTGGGGGAGAGCTGGTGGACGAGGACGGGCTTATGAAGCGTGGCATGATCGTGCGTCACCTGGTGCTTCCGGGGCATGCAGACGATTCGTGTCGCGTGCTGGACCTGGTGTGGCAGACGGTGGGCGACGTGCCGATCTCGGTTATGAACCAGTACACGCCCAATGCGCTCATGCGCGAGCAGGGCGGCGACCTGGCACGCGCCGTGACGCGTGAGGAGTACGAGCAGGTGCTCGACCATGCCGACGACCTGGGTTTTACGACGATGTTCTGGCAAGAGGGCGGCGCGGTAGACGAGAGCTTCACCCCGGCCTTCGACACCACCGGTGTTCTTACCAGCGCAAAGTAGTGCGTTCGTCGATGATTTTTCTGGGACGGGGATAAAAAATCATCGAGAGGATCGCCTGTTCGAAAAGTTGCCAAAATAGCCGCGCCCCAAAAAGACTGGTTATTGGGCGTTGACAGTTGGCGAGCCGTAGGTAAAATATCGACTTGTCCTGGGGACGTAGCTCAGTTGGGAGAGCGCTGCCGTCGCATGGCAGAGGCCGAGGGTTCGACTCCCTTCGTCTCCACCCTTGGATTTGATAAGCCGCTGACATTGTGTCGGCGGCTTTTTTTAAAAGAAAGGGCTATACCATGGCCGAGCTTGAGTCCCAACCATTGTCCGACGAGGAGCGCGCTGAGTTGGAAGAGCTCCGCGCTGAGAAGGCCCGCCGCGAGGCTCGGGAAGAGGCCCGTCGCGAGCGTGAGGAGCTGGCTGCCCTGCGCGCCGAGCGTGCGAAGGCCGAGGAGGTCGCCTCGAACGCCGCATCCGAGCGCAAGCCCGCGCCCGCACCCAAGCCCGCTGCTGCGAAGCCTGCACCTGCCGCGCCCAAACCTCAGCCTAAAAAGGCCGCTCGTCCCAAGTCCGTCGAGCCCAAGCCGAGCCGTGACGAGATGACCTTTGCCCAGCGCATGGTTACCTCCAAGGAACCTACGGGCGAGAACGAGATCCCTGGCATGGCGCCGGCTCAAAAAATCATCATTGTCCTTGCCCTCATCGCGTTTGTCATCTTTATGGGCTACACGATCCTGACCAGCATGGGCCTGCTCTAACCTATTTGCATCGGGCGTCATGTCCGCATCCTCTGCTCTCGTCTAACCCTCAAATTCTGTACCACACATCCGAAAGGTCGCCCCATGGCTTTGACCGACATCTCGCATCCCACCGACATTGCAATGCTCACCGATCTGTACGAGCTCACTATGGCCCAGGGCCTGTGGGAGAGCAGCAAGGCCAATGATCAGGGTTGTTTTACCGCGTTTTACCGCGACCATCCCTTTGGCAGCGCCTATGCCGTCATGTGCGGCACCGCCGAGCTGCCCGAGCTGGTCGAGAACCTGCGCTTTACGCCCGAGGATATCGACTACCTCGCATCGCTTGAGGCCCCGGCCGGCGGCGCGATGTTCAAGCCTGGATTCCTCGACTACCTGCGCGATTTTCGCGCGCATGTAAACATCGACGCCGTGCCCGAGGGCGAGCTCGTCTTTCCGCGTGAGCCCATGGTGCGCGTCACCGGCCCCGCGCTGGAGTGCCAGCTGCTCGAGACGGCGCTGCTCAACATCGTCGGGTTCCAGACGCTTGTCGCCACCAAGACGGCGCGCGTGGTGCTCGCCGCCGACGGTCGCCCTGTGGCGGAGTTTGGCCTGCGCCGCGCCCAGGGTCCCGATGGCGGCCTGGCCGTTGCGCGCGCGAGCTACGTTGCCGGCTGCTCCTCTACGTCCAATGTGCTCGCCGGCCGCCGCTACGGTATTCCCGTCTTTGGCACGCATGCGCACAGCTGGGTGATGAGCTTCGATTCCGAGCTCGAGGCCTTCCGCGCCTTTGCCAAGTCGAGCCCCAAGAACTGCACGCTGCTCATCGACACCTACGATGTGCGCGAGGGCTGCGAGCATGCCATTACGGTTGCCAAGGAGATGGAGGCGGCGGGCGAGCGCCTGTCGGCTATTCGCATTGACTCGGGCGACCTCGCCAAGCTCTCCAAGTATGTCCGCGGTCGTTTCGATGCCGAGGGCCTGCCCTATGTGGGGATCTCGGTTTCTAACGATCTGGATGAGTACACGATTCAGTCGCTGCTCGACCAGGGCGCGCCCATCGATAGCTTTGGCGTGGGCACCAAGCTTGCGACCTGCTACGACCAGCCGGCGCTGGGCGGCGTGTACAAGCTTTCCGCCCGCCGTGCGAGCGAGGCCGACCCGTGGACGCCGGTGGTCAAGCTCTCCGAGCAGCCCTACAAGCGCACGATCCCGGGCGTGCAGCGCGTGCGCCGTTATTACGACGGCTTTGGCGGCCCGGTCTGCGACATGATCTACGACGAGGACCATCTGGTGGGGGAGGGCGCCGCGCGCGGCAATACCCTCGTGGCCGTGAATGATGCCGCCCTGGTGACCGACGTGTCGGAGCTTGAGTATCGCGAGCTGCTGGTGCCGATCGTGCGCGATGGCAGTGCAGTGGCTCCGCGTGAGAGCATCCAGGACGCGCGCGAGCGCTGTGTTTGGGCGCTCGATCATCTGGACGCAGCTTTCAAGCGCTTCCTGTACCCGCAGACCTATGTGGTGGGCATGGAGCAGGGCCTGGCTCAGGTGCGCGACGAGCTCGTGCGCAAGAACATGGCTGCGGCCTCGGCTTTCCCCTGGGCTCACTAATTCCTTGGGCGGTAGGGGCGAGTCACGCTCCCTTGGCCGCCAGCTCGGCCGTTCGCTGAACAGTTGATTGGTTTGACGTATGACGACTTCTTATAAAACGATGGTGGTAAAGATCGGTTCGTCCACGGTGGTGGGTGCCGATGGCAAGGTCAACCGCGCCTTTATCGGCGGACTTGCCGATCAGGCCGCAGCGCTGCGCAAGCTCGGCTGGCGTCTGGTCTTGGTGAGCTCGGGCGCTATCGCCTGTGGCTATCCCGTGTTGGGCTTCGACCGCAAGCCGGTCGGCGACCTTCCGAGCTTACAGGCCTGCGCCTCGGCCGGTCAGTGCATCATCTCGTCGGCCTACGACGAGGAGTTCCATGCGCGCGACCTGCTCACCTCGCTCGTGCTGCTCACACGCCACGATACGGCTCGCCGCACGTCCTACCTGCACGCGCGCGACGCCCTGCTGCGCCTGGTTGAGCTGGGCGTGGTGCCGGTCGTCAACGAGAACGATACCGTTACCGTCGATGAGATCAAGTTTGGCGACAACGACACACTGGCGGCGCTTGTGAGCTGTCTGGTTTCTGCCGATCTGTGTGTGACGCTCTCGGACATCGATGGTCTCTATACTGCCAATCCGCATGAGGACCCCACGGCCGAGTTCGTCCCGGTCGTGCATAAGATCGATGCCAAGATTATTGCCTCGGCGGGCGATTCTTCCACATCGGTGGGAACGGGCGGCATGATTACCAAGATTCGCGCGAGCCGCATCCTGATGACGGCGGGCATTCAGAGCGTGATTTGCTCGGGCGAGGAGCCCGATGCGCTCGTGCGCCTCGCCCGCGGCGAGAGCGTGGGCACGCTGTTCGATCCGCCGGCGGAGCGTCTGGACATCGCACCCCGCAAGCTGTGGATCGCGCTGGGCGACAAGGCGCATGGCTCGGTGACGGTCGATGATGGTGCTGCGAAGGCGCTGGTCAGCCGTGGCTCTTCCCTGCTTGCGGTGGGTATTCGCGAGGTCGATGGCGAGTTTGCCGAGGGCGATGTGCTCGACGTTTGCGACCCGAGCGGTATGGTTGTCGCCCGCGGTATCGCCGAGGCCGATTCGGACGTGCTGGAGCTTGCAGCCGGCCGCCGCCAGGACCAGATCGCCAGCAACCGCCTGCTGGCAAACCTGGCCGAGAAGCCCGCGATACACAGGGATAACCTAATCGTCTTCGCCTAACGGGTCGACGCTGCGCGCCGCCCAGAGCGACAATTTGTCATTCAAAAGGCGAGGCATGACCATCAGGTCTATGCCTCGCCTTTTTCATGCCAACTTGTTCGCTCTGGGCGGCGCTCGCTTCTTTTGTTCGACCTACGATTTAAAGCCACTCGCTTAGGGGCGTTTTCGCTTTCCGTCCTCTACCTGCGGTATTGTCGTTACCGGCACTTGTTCGGCACTTGGGGACGTTCCTTTTGTGCCGGCAGGTGGGGACACTCCTTTGCTAGAAGATCCGGCGCAGGTCTCCGCGGTTGAGTGCTTCGTCGAAGAGGTGCTTGAACACCACGCTGCCGTGCAGGCCGTCGTGCTCGAACTCGTTGGTCACCCAGGCATGCGAGTTGCCCACGCGGCTGAGCGTATTGAGCTGCAGGCCCGAATCCACGTACATGTCGTCGAAATACACCGCGGCCTGGAGCGGCACCTCGTTGCAGGTCAGGCGCTGCGGGTCGTAGATCTTGTCCCAGCTGGTGTCTTCCATCAGCAGGTCCATGGCGGGCTTAAACGGCTTAAGCTCGGGCATCTGCTCGAACATCCACGGGAACATGGCCTCGCCGGTAAACATGAGCGGGCGCGCGAGGGTGTCGAACTCGGCGCGGTGTGCCTTCTCTTCGGCCGCGGCCCAACCAATGGGCATAGTGTCGCCGTCGGCGTATATGAACTCCTGCAGCGTCCAGTACAGCGGATTCGTGCGCGTGTTGGTGCGCTCGAAGGCGCGCATCAAAAAGCTGTCAGATACCGAGGCGCCGCAGGTCAGCGTGCCGTCGCCGTCAACAAAAGCGTGATCGATAATCCAATGCATACGCTCAAAGCTCGGCTTCATGCCAAAGTCGCTGCCCATGAGCTGTAGGCGCTCGACCGTCATCGGCGAGCCGTCGGGTAGCACGGGCTTCTGAGCCTCGAGCGCATCGGCCAGGGCTGCCACGCGCTCGACGTCAGCGGGATAGCGGTCATAATACTGCTGCGTCTTGGTAGCCATGCGCGGGAAGGTGTGCTCGTAGACCTCGCTGGCGCTCGCCGGCACGTGGGGGATGCCGCCGCAGGTAAAGCTTGCCGCCACGCCTTCGGGGAAGAGCGACAGATAGCTCAACGTCAAAAAGCCGCCGTAGCTCTGCCCGAGTGTGACCCAGGGCTTGCCGCCAAAGCCCACCAGGCGCAGGTACTCAAAATCGCGCACGATGGAGCTGGCGAGGTGGCGCTTGAGGAAGTCAGCCTGCGAGCGTGCTGTATCGACGCCGGCGGCCGTTGCGCGATCACCCAGTGCCTTGATCGTGCGTCCGTCCACGCAGCTACTGCGTCCGGTGCCGCGCTGGTCGGGAAGGACCACGCGGAAGTGCTTGACGGCCTCCTCGATCCAGCCGTCGCTTGTGGGCGACAGCGGACGCGGGCTCTCGCCGCCGGGGCCGCCCTGCAAAAACAGGAGCAGCGGCAGATCGTCGTTGATGCGGTCGGGCGCGCAAACCACGCGGTAGAAGAGCTTGATGCTCTCGGGCGCGCCGGCGATTGGTGCCGGCATAGCGCCGCGGCGCATGGTGCTGCCGACGGTCAGGAGCATCGGCTCCAGGCCGCGCCAGTCAAGGGGGACGTCGATGCTGTGGTCCTCGACATAAAGGCCGGGGACGTGGTACGAAGTGATGAGGGCCATGTGAGTCTTCCGTTCGTTGCGGTGTTTCGGGTTGACCAATTCTACCGCCGTGGGCGAGGCCATGCGCAAATCGGCTACCATGGTTGCAAACTTCTAGGAGAAAGGGCCGCCCATGTCGGTCGATATAGCCACGTATGTCCACGATCTTGCCGTTGCCGCCAAGGCAGCGTCGGCCTCGCTTGCCACGGCGAGCGATGAGCAGCGTCAGGAGGCCGTGCGCGCCATGGCCGCAGCACTGCGCAACGGTGTCGACTCCATCGTCGCCGCTAACGAGCTCGATATGTCCGCTGCGCGCGATGCGGGTACCTCGGCCGGACTGCTCGATCGCCTGCTGCTGACGCCCGAGCGCGTCGAGGGCATGGCCGCCGGCCTGGAAAAGCTCGCCGAGCTGCCCGATCCCGTGGGCCGCGTGCTCGACCACCGCGTGCTTGCAAGCGGCGTGGACCTGACCCGTGTGAGTGTGCCGCTGGGCCTGGTCGCTATGGTCTACGAGGCGCGCCCCAACGTGACGGCCGACGCCGCAGGTATCTGCATCCGTACCGGCAACGCCTGCATTCTGCGCGGCGGCTCGCTGGCCTATCACTCGTGTGCCATGATCGCCGAGCTGCTGGCCGATGCGCTCGAGGCCAAGGGCTTCCCGCGCGAGGCCGTGTCGATGATCGAGTCCACCGACCGCGAGGCCACTGGCGAGCTCATGAAGCTCCGCGGTATCGTCGACGTACTCATTCCGCGCGGAGGTGCAGGCCTGATCCAGCGCTGCGTGCGCGAGTCGCTTGTGCCGGTGATCGAGACGGGCACTGGCAACTGCCACATCTACGTGCATGAATCCGCCGACTTTGATAAGGCACTCAACATTATCGTCAATGCCAAGACCCAGCGCGTAGGCGTGTGCAATGCCGCCGAGTCGCTGCTGGTCGACCGTGCCGTTGCTGATCGCTTCCTGCCCGCGGTCGTTGCTGTGCTGCACGAACACGGCGTGCTCATTCACGGCGACGAGGCCACGTGCGCCGCGTGCGCCGACGCCGGCTTTGTGGAGGGCGATGACTACGTCGCCGCGACTGAGGAGGACTGGGGTCGCGAGTACCTGGCTCTCGAGATGAGCGTGAAGGTCGTGGCAAACGAGGACGAGGCCATCGCACACATCAATCGCTACGGCACGATGCACTCCGAGGCCATCGTTGCCGAGGACACGGATGCTTGCGAGTGCTTCCTCGATGCTGTCGATGCCTCGGCCGTGTACTCCAACGCCAGCACTCGCTTCACTGACGGCGGCGAGTTTGGCCTGGGCGCCGAGATCGGCATCTCGACCCAAAAACTCCACGCCCGTGGCCCCTTTGCCGCCGAGGCCCTCACCACCTACAAATACAAGCTCCGCGGCACCGGCCAAGTCCGCCCCTAACGCCCGCGCAAACAAAAACCACCACAAAGGTGCCTGTCCCCTTTGTGGTGGTTTTAGGTGGCGTTGACGGTTAGGCCTGGAAGGTATCTCGGTCGGGGGCGAAGGACTGCATGGCCGCGATGGTGCGGTCAAAGAGCTCGGGGAGCTCCCAGCCCAACATCTCGGCGCCCTGCGAAATCACGTCGCGCGAGCAGCCGGCGGCAAAGCGTTTGTCCTTGAACTTCTTCTTGAGCGACTTGGTCGTAAAGTCCATAACGCTCTTGCTCGGGCGCATGATGACTGCAGCGCCGATCAGACCGGTGAGCTCATCGCAGGCAAACAAGATCTTTTCCATCTGCAGCTCGGGCTTGGGCAGCGAGGTGTTGAAGTCGGACGTGTGCGTCTGGATGGCGCGAATGAGCTCGGGAGACGCACCTTCGCCCTCAAGAATCTCGGCAGCATAGATGGTGTGGTTCATGGGGTCGTCCTCATGCTCCTCCCAATCCAGGTCGTGCAGCAGACCGACGATGCCCCAAAACTCCTCGTTCTCGGGGTCGAACTCGCGCGCAAAGTAGCGCATAGTGCCCTCGACCGTCTCGCCGTGGGTGATGTGGAACGGGTCCTTGTTGTGCTCGTTGAGCAGTTCGAACGCGCGGTCGCGGGTGATTCCGGCGGTAAGCGGCTCTGCCATAAGAGACTCCTTGTGCTCGTGGGTATCGATAAGAATGAATACTACTAGAACAAGAAAACCACCACAAAGGTGCCTGTCCCCTTTGTGGTGGTTTTTGGCGCGGATGGGTTAGTTGAGGGCGGCTTGGGCTAGGCGGGCTTCGGCGGCCTCCTCGGTGACGCCAAGGGCCACGGCGAACTCCTCGATGGAGCGGCGTTTGGCCTCCTTGAGTACGCGCATGTAGTAGGAGCTGGGTTTTTTATCAGCTTCCTCGGCCTGGCGAATGCGGTGCATCATGGTCTTTGCCACGCGGACCGTCTCGGGCGCGCCCAGCTTGAGCTGCTGCTTAAAGTGTGTCTCCTCAAGCGAGCTGTTGCGCTCGGTAAAGGTGTCGCACTCCAGCTCGTCATAGTGGCTCAGCAGGTGCTCGGCATCTTGCTGCGAGATGGCGGCGTGCAAACGGTCGGCCTGCGCCACGGGGTACATGAGGATCGTCTGCGCATGTCCCTGCTTGGTCTCGAGCAGCAGCATGGGCTGCGGTGTGTCGTCCCTAAAACCGACGACGGTGCAGACTCCCTGGCCCGGATGAATGATGTGTTGACCGATTGAGAACATGCTACCTCCAACTTATACGAATTTACGTATGCCTAGAATAACACGCTGACGTGCGCAAACCCTTACTTTATGCAGGAAAAGCACACAACTCTGATAGGTAAGAGTATTCGATAACAGACGCAGCTCATTCACACCTTTATGCATTTTCAACGCCTGCATAATCTGCAGGCAGACTGGCATCTTTGAGGGACTCCATACAAGCTGTAGTCATTTTTGTGCATATGCAATATCGATTGGCTTTACCCTGCGACAGTGCCTGTCGCTTGTGATAGAGTGCTACAAACTCTGGCTTTTGCCCTACGAGTGACCAAGAGCTCGGGGGCTTTAACACAAGGAGGATCTATGCCCGAGAAGATTGAAGAGCTGGTACGCGCTGCGCTTGCTGCGGCCCAGGAGGCCGGCGACCTTTCCGCATTTGAACTTGACGATTGCGCTATCGAGCGACCGGCTGACACTTCTCATGGCGAGTGGACCTCTACCATGGCCCTGAAGTCCGCCAAGCTAGCCCACTGCGCCCCGCGCAAGATCGCCGAGGCCATCGTTGCCCATATGCCCGAGGACCCCGCGATCGAGAAGGTCGAGATCGCAGGCCCCGGCTTCATCAACTTCTACCTCTCCGTTGCCGTCAAGAATGCCATCTTTGGCGAGGCTCGCGAGAAGGGCATGGACTTCGCTAAGTCCAACGTCGGTGGTGGCCTGAAGACCCAGGTCGAGTTCGTTTCCGCTAACCCCGTCGGCCCCATGCACATCGGCCACGGCCGCTGGGCCGCGCTGGGCGACTCGCTCTGCCGTGTGATGGACCACGCCGGTTACGACATCCAGCGTGAGTTCTACATCAACGACCACGGCTCTCAGATGAACACCTTCGGCAACTCCATCAGCACGCGCTATATGCAGCTTGCCGACATCATCGCCAAGCAGGGCGTGGATATCGACGAGGCTCACAAGCTGCTGATCGCCGACCGCGACGCCTTTGTTGCCGACGAGAACGACGAGCACCCCGAGACCCATCCGTATCAGGACAACTTTGCCGAGACCCTGGGCAAGGACTCCTATGGCGGCGACTACATCATCGACGAGGCTGCCGAGTTCTGGCGCACCGACGGCGATAAGTGGGTCGACGCCGACCCGCAGGAGCGTATGGAGAGCTTCCGCGAGCGCGGCTATGTGAAGATGGTCGACAACATGCGCGACCTCTGCCACGCCGTCAATTGCGACTTCGATCGTTGGTACTCCGAGCGTTCGCTGTATGTGAAGGACACCGAGGGTGAGACCGCCGGCACCTCCGCCGTCGACCGCGCTTTTGAGAAGCTCGACAAGATGGGCTACCTCTACACCAAGGACGGCGCCCTGTGGTTCCGCTCCACCGACCTGGGCGATGACAAGGACCGCGTCCTGATCAAGTCCGACGGCGAGTACACCTACTTCGCCTCCGACGTTGCCTATCACTGGGATAAGTTCCAGCGCGTCGACCACGTCATCGACATCTGGGGCGCCGACCACCACGGCTACATCGAGCGCGTCCGCTGCGTCTGCGACGCTCTTGGCTATCCCGGCAAGTTCGAGGTTCTGCTGGGCCAGCTCGTCAACCTGCTGCGTAACGGCAAGCCCGTCCGTATGTCCAAGCGCAAGGGCACCATGGTGACCCTGCAGGAGCTCGTCGACGAGGTCGGCTCCGATGCCGCTCGCTACACGCTCATCTCCAAGAGCTCCAACCAGATGGTCGACTTCGATATTGAGGCCGTCAAGAAGCGCGACAACTCCAACCCGGTGTACTACGTGCAGTACGCTCACGCCCGCGTGTGCTCCATCCTGCGCCGTGCTGCTGACGTTACGCCCAAGCAGGCTGACGAGATGGGCATGAAGGCCGTCGCCGCCAAGGCCATCGGTGAGAACGTCGATTACTCGCTGCTGACCGACCCGACCGAGCTCGCCCTTTCGCGCAAGCTCAACGAGCTCACCGACCTCATCGCCAGCTGCGCTCGCGACCGCGCCCCGTTCCGTCTGACGCACTTTGCCGAGGAGCTTGCCGGCGACTTCCACAGCTTCTACGCTGCCTGCCAGGTTCTGCCGAGCGAGGGCCGTCCCGTCGACCCCGAGCTTTCGCGCGCCCGTCTGGCTGCTTGCGACGCCGTCCGCGTGACGCTCGCTCTGGTGCTCACCCTCGTTGGCGTTTCCGCGCCCGAGCAGATGTAAGCTACGGGTCATTTGACCGTGTAGGTTTGGTTTAACTGAGCCTTGAAAGCCCGATCTCCCACGGAGGTCGGGCTTTTTGCAAACGCCGACGTATTGACGAATTTGGAACTGCTGGAAATACGAAACTATGCCGGTTTACTACGATGAATTGAGATATTCCAACCACGCCGACTTTTCGCTAAAAAGTGCAAGGCATCTACCTGCGGTTTTAGTTCAACAAGTTTCGTTGTGGTCGCGGTTGAGCGATTCATCGTAGTAAACCGCCATAGTTTTGGCGGAGACAGTCAGATTTGTGGGTGTTAAACCAAAGAGTGTCCCTTTTGACTAGTCGTTTAAGAGCGTTCTCAATGACTAAGTTGCAGGTGGCGGCGGTTGTGTTACACTAACGCTGCGTATATGACGCAATCATCTCGATACAGATCAATGATGTCCGTCGTTTTGAACGGAACTAGACTGTTTAGCCGCCCTGAAGGTTTATGCAGGGAGCATGTGATCACAGGGCTTGAAAAGAAAGTTGAGCAAACACTGTGTCTGATCAACAGCAAGAAAACGAAATAACGACGACGCAAGCCGCTCCCGCTGCACCGGTTGCGTCGGACCAGGTCGCGGCGCCCGCGCAAGCCTCGGCTCCTGAGACGCCCAAGGCTGCTTCGACGCCTACGCCTGCAACGGCTGAGAAGGCCGTGCCTGCAACTGGTGAGGAGGCTGCTCCGGCAAAGCCCAAGCGCACGCGCCGCGCGGCCAAGCCTGCCGCTGACGGCGAGGAGGTCACCAAGCCCAAGCGCCGTACCACGTGCACGACGCGCGCCAAGCGCACCGTTGCAGCTGACTCCTCGGCGCCGATTTCCGATGAGGTCGCGCAGGCACGTGCGTTGGCGCAGATTAGCGAGGCTCAGGTGGTGCGCGCCCGCCGTCGTGCTGCCGAGCGCGAGGCTGCGGCTCTGACCGAGCTCGCAGCTCCGTCTGTGCCCGAGACGCCTGCCGCCGGCCAGCCGACCGAGAAGCCGGTACCGCGCACACGCCGTCGCACGGCTGCTAAGGCCGAGCAGGTTGCTGAACAGGTAACCCCCGAGCTCACTGAGGCTTCGGTCCGTTCCGCGGCAGGGGAGGGCACATCGCCTGTTGAGCCCGCTGCGCCTGTCGAGGCCAGCGAAGTCCCCGTTGTCGATCCGGCTTTGCGCCCGCACCGTCGCGGTCGCAAGCCCAAGGCCTTCGTCGAGGCCGAGAAGGCCGCAGCCGCAGCCGTCGCCGCTCGGGATGCTGCGGCGATCGCCGAGTCTGCAACCGCTGCCGATGCACCCGTCCAGGATGCTGCGACTTCCGAGGCCGTTTCTGCCGATGCCGAGCCTGCCGACGTCCGTCCCGGTCGCAGCCGTCGTACTGCTGCTAAGCGCACGTCCAAGGCCAAGGCTGCCAAGAAGGGTGCGTCCGAGGATTCCGCCGAGATGACCGCCGATGCATCGATTGATGCCGCCGAGCCCCAGGACGTCGAACAGTCTGCGTCCGAGAAGCCCAAGCGCGGTCGTAAGAAGTCCGCTAAGGCCAAGGCGTCCGAGCAGCAGGCCGAGGCCGAGCTGCAGGGCGATTCCAAGGCCGAGGCCAGCGATGATACTGCGGCTAACGCCGATGTCGCCGCAACCGATGGCGCCGCGCCCGCCGAGGCCGAAGACGGCACTCGCCCCAACCGTCGCCAGCACAAGCGCAACGACGAGCGCAATGAGCGCAAGGACGACCGCAACAACGACCGCCGCAACCGCCAGCGCGATCGCAAACAGCGCAACAAGGAGCGCAACGCCGCCCCCACCGAGCCCACGCTTTCGCGTGAGGAACTCGCGGCCATGAAGGTCGCCGAGCTGCGCGAGAAGGCCAAGGAGTTCGAGATCGAGACGACCGGCAAGAAGAAAGCCGAGCTCGTCGAGGAGATCTACGTCACCGCCGCGAAGGCCGAGGGCTTCCGCGACATCAAGGGCATCCTGCAGATTCGTCCGGACAGCTCCGGTATCATCCATGCCCATGGCTACATGAAGTCCAACGACGACGCCTTCGTGCCCGCCTACCTCATCCGCTCCGCGCGCCTGCGCACGGGCGACGTCATCGAGGGCTCGCTGCGTCCTTCGCGCGGCGGCGACAAGCGCGCCGGCCTCGCCAAAATCACGACCGTCAACGGTCTAGACCCCGAGCAGATTCGCAACCGCCCCAAGTTTGGTGACCTCACCCCGGTCTATCCCAACGAGCCGCTGCGCATGGAGCACGGCAAGGACTCCATTACCGGTCGCGCCATCGACATCGTGTCGCCGATCGGCAAGGGTCAGCGTGGCCTGATCGTGTCCCCGCCCAAGGCCGGCAAGACCACGATCCTCAAGAAGATCTGCCAGTCTATCTCGATTAACAACCCCGAGGTGCACCTCATCTGCCTGCTCGTCGACGAGCGCCCCGAGGAGGTCACCGATATGCAGCGCTCCATTAAGGGCGAGGTCGTGGCCTCGACCTTCGATATGCCCGCCGACAACCACACCCGCGTGGCCGAGCTCGTCATCGAGCGCGCCAAGCGCATCGTGGAGCTGGGCGGCGATGTCGTGGTGGTGCTCGACTCCATCACGCGTCTTGCCCGCGCCTACAACTTGGCGGCGCCCGCCTCGGGCCGTATCCTTTCGGGCGGCGTCGATTCGGCGGCGCTGTATCCGCCCAAGCGCTTCCTGGGCGCAGCCCGTAATATCGAGAACGGTGGCTCGCTCACCATCCTGGCCTCTGCCCTCATCGACACCGGTTCCAAGATGGACGAGGTCATCTTCGAGGAGTTCAAGGGCACTGGCAACATGGAACTTAAGCTCGACCGCGACCTGGCCGACCGTCGCATCTTCCCGGCTATCGACCCTGTTGCCTCCGGTACGCGTAATGAGGACCTGTTGGTCGACGAGCAGATGCGTCCGTTTGTTTTTGGCCTGCGTCGCATTCTTGCCGGCATGAACAACACCGAGCGCGCAGCCGCATCGTTTATCAAGGGTCTTAAGGGCACCAACACCAACCAAGAGTTCCTGGTGCGTTCGGCCAAAAAGCACAGCGACTACGAGCAGACGTTCTAGGTTGTCATCCACGCGCAGCGATAGTCATCAATTCGATAAAGGGTCGGGGCTTTGAGCCTCGGCCCTTTTTCATATCGTCGCTCCGCACTTATTTTTAACCATAAGACCGACGAGCAGCAGGTTTCCCGTTTCAATCCGACATCGTCGCTTGCAATCGACGGGGCGGTTTCGCATAATAGCTTTTAAGCTTCGCGACGGAAAACGCAGATGAAACGAACCATATACCGTTGCTTTGGGGCATAGCCCCGCTTCATCTTCTCTCGCGCAGCCAACTGAATGATGCGATTTGGGTGCTGGAAGATGGGGAGAGCTCATGGCTTCTTCTGATGCAACACAACGAGCAGTCCTTGCCGGACTTTCGTGCGGGATCGGCCTTGCCGCTCCCGTGGTTATGTATGCCGCGACGCTGCCGTTTTCGTCGGTGAACGAGACGGTCGTGGCAGGTGCGGTTCCCTTCGCCGTGGGCGCGGTGGCGGGCGTGGGTATCTATGCCGCCTCGCTGGGTATCTCCGAGTACCGTGCGCAGCGTGAAGAGCGTCTGTTCCAGCCCGATGCCATGGGCGGTGCCGCCAATCTCAATCAGCATCAAAGCGAGTTCAAGACCGCCTCGATTCCAGCCCAGCAGCAGGATGCGACTCCTTACGCTGCGGCTTCTGCTTCTCAGGCTCAGGCGGAGCAGCCTACCTCGGCATTCCTTTCCGGCCTGACTGGTGCGTTCCAGCGCCGTCATGCCGATGATGGTGTCCCTACCATCGCTCGAGCCGCAGATGCTATGGACGAGGACGAGGCTTGGTCCATGATCGACAGTATGCTCGACGACGATTCGCCGGTGAGCTGCGACCCTGCACACTCGCGCGACGTCTATCAAGTCGCCATCGACGAGCTCACCAACGGCGGGCAGACCGGCTCTTTCAATCGCGACGACATCGCCGCCGCGGCGCGTGCCGTGTCTGGCTCCCAGGCCGCCCCTGCGGGCAGCACGGCGGCTTTCGTGGCACTCGTTGCCAACGCGGCAGCCAATAACGCTTACAGCGCTACCTCGGCGGATGCGAACGCTTCTGCCGACAATTCGTACATTGATGAAGCCATGACCGCGGACGAGGAGGCCGTTGCCGCCCGCCGTGCCGCCGAGAGCTCGCTTTGGGGCGCTCCTGCCCAGCAGCAGGCGGCTGAGGCTGCGCCGTACAATGCAAACCTCGCCAGCATGCCTATCATCTCCGGTGCCGCGGACATCGATCTCGATGACCTCGATGAGCCTGCAGCCATCACCGCATCGATTGATGCCCAAGATCGCATCGCCACCGGCGACCTTCCGGACGCCTCGCTCGAGGTTGATGTCCCCATGGCTGATTACTCGGGCCACGAGGACATGTGGGCCGCCGCCACCGCGATTCTGGATGAGATTGACGAGCCTGCTCCTGTTGCAGCCCCCGCCCCCGTCGCTGCCCCTCAACCTGCTGCCCCCGCCTATGTCGGCCGTCACAGCACTGTGTTCCCCGAGGATACTGCCCGTATCTCGCGCGAGAGCATCGAGCGGGCCGAGGCTATTGCCGCCGGCATTATGGAAAACCGTCGTCACGAGCGCGTCAATCAGATCCTCGAGGAAGAGATCGAGCGCCTGCAGTCCTCAACCGCCAAGCGTACGGGCCGTGCCTATCTGAGCGTTATCGAGGGCGGTACCGCCAGCTTCGCGCCGCTCCGCGCGGAGGCATAACTTCTGCATGGTTAAGATCAATCGAAAATGGGCGGTTGTAACCTGCCTGATGGCGCTCTTGATCTGGGGCAATTCGCTGGTTCCCGGCTCGGGGTCGGGCTCGCTGAGCCTAACGGTCATGGAAGCTATCCGCGGTTTCCTGCACAGCGTGGGACTTCCATATGAATGGGTGACCAACTTTGTTGTTCGCAAGTGCGCGCATTTTACCGAGTATATGGTGCTCGGCATCTTGGCAACGCACGCCTTTGATTTTGAGGGCCGGCGCACCTTTGACGTGCTGCTGCCCACGGCGGTGTTCCTGCTGCTGATTCCCTCCATCGACGAGACGATTCAGCTCTTTGTGCCGGGACGCGCCGGCATGATCACCGATGTGATGATCGACTGCTGTGGAGCGGCAACGGGCGTTGTGCTCCGATATCTCTTACGGTCGCTGATGTACGAAAAAAAAGCCGCCTAGGACGTATTGTTTGGTCCTAGGCGGCCTTTTTTATTTGAGGGCTTATATGGGGCGTGGTGGCGTCGTTCCGTAGGTTGGATTTGCCGAGCGCGCCACGCCCTGTGGGTGCGTCTGCTACTGAAGCGCCTGTGCGCCCAGGGCCAGGCAGCCCATGATGCCCTGCTTGCCCTCGAGGCTGTTGTTGACGATGTAGTTATCGATGTCGTTGACCTCGGGCGTGACGATATAGCCGTTGAGCATCTCGGCGCACTTCTTGCGTGCGAGCGGCACGATGGGGGTGTGGTCGGCCACGCCGCCGCCGATGATAATCTTTTGCGGCGCGTAGCACAGCGTGTAGGTCATGAGTGCCTGTGCCAGATAGCCGGCGAGCAGGTCCATGGCCTCCGGGTCATCGGCCATGTCTCCGGCGCTCTTGCCATCCCAGCGCTTTTTAACGCCGGGGCCGGCGATGAGGCCCTCTAGGCAGTTGTCGTGGAAGGGGCAGGCGCTGTGCTCGCCAATGGTGTCGCGCGGGTCGCGCGTGACCAGGATGTGGCCGGCCTCGGGATGCATCATGCCGTGCACGAGCTTACCACCCGAGAGCACGCCGGCGCCCACGCCGGTACCGATGGTCAGGTAGACCACGTCGGTGAGGCCCTTGGCGCAACCAAAGGTGACCTCGCCCAGGCAGGCGACGTTGACGTCGGTATCGTAGCCGCAGGGGATATTGAGCTCGTTTTGGATAGTGCCCAGCAGGTCAAAGTAGCGCCATGCCGTTTTGGGCGTCTCCAAGATCTTGCCGTATTGGGGCGAAGCGGGGTTGACTGCGGTGGGGCCAAATGCGCCGATGCCCAGCGCGGAGATGCCCTTGTCGGCAAACCATGCGTTGACGGCCTCAACGGTCTCCTGCGGGGTCGTGGTCGCGATCTGCTCGCGCTCTAGGACCGTACCGTCCGCATAGCCCGTGGCGCAGACCATCTTGGTGCCACCGGCCTCGAGCGCTCCGATAAGCTGCTGCTCTGCCATAGTATTCCTCTCTCTGGGACGAGTTGCTCCGTGACTAAAGTATAGAGCTCTAACCATTTAAGAAAGCGCTATAGAAAGAAGCCTCGCAACGCAGCGGGCGGTGCGAGGCTTCTTTGGTTGCTTTAGTTGCCGGGCCGTCCTTACCCGCGCGGCTTGATTTTATCACGTAGCGACTTGAGGTTCTCCAGCGCCGCGTTAAGCGTCTCGTCTCGCTTGGCAAAGTGGAAACGAATCAGATGGTTGACGGGCTCGCGGAAGAAGCTCGAGCCGGGCACGGCGCCCACACCCACTTTAGACGCGAGGTCTTCACAGAACTCGAGGTCGCTGTCATAGCCAAACTCAGAGATGTCCATCATGACGTAGTAGGCGCCCTGCGGCACGTTATGCTCAAGACCGATGCTGTCGAGTCCCTGACAGAACAGGTCGCGTTTGGCGGTATAGAGGTCGAGGACCTCATCGTAATAGCTGTCGTCGAAATTGAGGGCGGTGACGACGGCTTCCTGCAGGGGAGCGGCGGCGCCCACGGTGAGGAAGTCGTGGACCTTTTTGATGCGCTCGGTAATTTCGGCAGGGGCGATAGTGTAGCCCAGACGCCAGCCGGTGATGGAGTAGGTCTTGGACAGCGAGCTGCAGCTGATGGTGCGCTCAAACATGCCGGGCAGCGTGGCCATATAGACGTGCTCGTGGGGCGCGTAGACGATGTGCTCGTAGACCTCGTCGGTGATGCAGTAGGTGTCGTACTTTTTGCAGAGGTCGGCGATAAAGGTGAGCTCATCGCGTGTAAAGACCTTGCCGCAGGGGTTGGAAGGGTTGCACAGGACGATGGCCTTGGGGTCGTTGTCGCGGAAGGCCGCCTCGAGTGTCTCGCGGTCAAAGTCGAATGTGGGCGGGTTGAGCGGCACGTAGATGGGCTCGGCACCCGAAAGGATCGTGTCGGCGCCGTAGTTCTCGTAGAACGGCGAGAAGATGACGACCTTGTCGCCGGGGTTGGTGACCGTCATCATGGCGGCCATCATGGCCTCGGTAGAGCCGCAGGTGACTACGATATTCTCGTTGGGGTTCACCGGCATGCCCATAAAGTGCTCCTGTTTGGCGGCGAGCGCCTCGCGCATGGCCTGGGAGCCCCAGGTGATGGAGTACTGGTGATAGAGCGGCTTGGGATCGGCGGCGATGGTGCTCAGGCTGTTGAGCAGCTGCGCCGGGGGATCGAAGTCAGGGAAGCCCTGCGAGAGATTGACAGCGCCGTACTTATTGGAGATGCGTGTCATGCGGCGGATGACCGAATCGGTAAATCTTGCCGTGCGGTTGGAGAGTTCTTTCATGACGGTCCTTTCGAGGATTTGCAGTGGGGCAAGTTTACTCCTATGAAACCGGTGGGATTTGCTCGAAATGGTCTCGAAAAACTCTTTTCAAAATTCTTGAAAATTGGGGCTTGCATCGCGTGGCGTTCCTTGCAATAATAGTCGAGCGCGAAGCGCACAGGACACGGTGGGTGTAGCTCAGTTGGCTAGAGCGACGGGTTGTGGTCCCGTAGGTCGAGGGTTCGAGTCCCTTTACCCACCCCAGTTCTTGCTTCGTGTTGATATCGGGTCGTTAGCTCAGTTGGTAGAGCAGGGGACTCTTAATCCCAAGGTCCAGGGTTCGACCCCCTGACGGCCCACCACACGATATCTCCTCTAAAGTCCGTCACAACGGACTTTAGCTTTGGGTCGTTAGCTCAGTTGGTAGAGCAGGGGACTCTTAATCCCAAGGTCCAGGGTTCGACCCCCTGACGGCCCACCAAAGCATTGTAAAGCGACTGTCTTCGGCTGGTCGCTTTTTTGTTGACCGTGCATGGGGTCGAACCCGAAAGGGCGCGGAGCTGAGTAATCTGCACCGTGATTCCCTTAGGGAAACACGGCTAAAGCCCCATAAACGTGCTCTCCTTATGAGAATTATGCTCACGGGGCTCGATGCATGTTGAGAAGTTGTGATCAAACTCAAAGTGAGAATCGATTTAGTCTGCTCGATAGTGCGATCCGAGACTTTCAGTTCGCTTACGCATGGCTTTGACCATTTCCTGTGCTAGTTGAATCTGCGATTGCAGGCGGGCGAGGGCTGCGGCTTCGCTGTCCTGGGCTTTCTGTGTGCTCAAGGTCGTTGCCTCTGTCTTCAAGCCCTCAAGCTCGTGTAGTGCCTCGGATAGGCCCGTCTCGGTGCGGTTGATCATGCAACAGGTGCTCATCGTGTGCCTAAGGTTGTGTGTCAGGCGATCGGCATCTGTTGTGGCAATGCCGTACTGGGGGAGGGTGATATCCGTCTTCAGGGCCGCTTCAGGCTCTTTCTGCGCTGTGAGGGCTGCCGATGCGCCCGCGATACGTCCGAATACGATGCCGTTGGCGCTTGACAAGCCACCAATGCGGTCGGCGCCGTGCATGCCGCCTGTCGCCTCGCCGCAAGCGTAGAGGCCCTCAACGCCCGTGTGCGCGGTCTTATCGATCTTGATGCCGCCGTTAGCAGCGTGGGCATACATCGCAACGCGCATCTCGTCGGTCGGCGCGATGCCGTGCTCGTCTTGCAGCCAGGTGGCAAAGGTCTGCACAAACTCTGGGACATCCTCGCGGGGGAAGTCGTAGTGGAGTGCCAGGCCTTCGACACCTGCCTGATCGATGACGAGATCGATAGCGCGGGAGGCCAAGCGTGACGTGAAGGGACCATATCCAGAGCGCTGCTCGAGCAGGTCGTCCAGCTTGTCGTCGGCAATATCTACCGGCTGGTCTACGTGCACGTAGCGCCAGGTTTTCTCATTGAAGACCAAGTTACGCCTGGGCTCGATGAAGCCGGGCATCATCTGCATGAACTCTATATTAGTAAGTGTTGCGCCGTGCGCCAGCGCGATGGCCTGCGAGGAACTGAGCACATCAGCCGACGTAAGGCTGCGCTCGAACAGGCCGCCTGTGCCACCGGCTGCGATGACCGTGGCCTTGGCAGTAAAGGGCACGATTCGATTTTCGGTAAGGTCGTAGAGTACGGTTCCGGTTATTCTGCCGTTCGTGTCCTCAACAAGGTCGATAAGCTCATGGCGGGGGAGCAGGCGAATGCCGAGCGACTCGATCCAGGTCGTCAGAGCGTCCTCAAGGGGCTTGCGGGTGAGGCCGCGCCACATGCGCGTCTTGTGGTCAAAGCAGGGGATAAATTGCTTTTGTTGAGCACTCTTGGCGCTTTGCGGACGCTGGAGCTCAACGCCCAGGTCTTGCTCGAGCCAGTCAATCGCTTGGGGAATGCCGTGGACGAACGCTTGGACGAGTTCGGGGTCGGCAACGCCGCCGCCGACGGCCAGGATGGTGTCGATGAGGTCCTGCTCGTCGTCTTCGTTAACGGGTCCGATAAGCCCTAGGCCCCAGGTTCCGGGGAAGAAGCTCGATCCACTCATAGTCTTGCCGGCGCTTGCCACAGTGACGGTTGCACCCGTGCGTGCCGCTTCGATGGCGGCGCAAAGGCCCGCAATGCCAGATCCAATTACCAGTACATCAGTCGATTCCATCGGATTCCTTTCTCGTCCGGCGCATTGTCGCACGGGTGATCGGCAATGGGGCCGCAAAGACTCGGCAAATCGGTAAAGGGCAAATATGGCAGGTGGGCGTCATGGACGCTCTGACGCTCCATCTCATCACATCTTGTATTTCGCCCCAACTGATATATCGGCATTAGCTACCCTGCGACAGCGCAAACAAAAAGAGCCGCTACCTGGGTGGGTAGCGGCTCCAAAGCTCAACTATATGAGCATCGCGCGGGCGCGATTAGGCCTTGAGGGCCTCCTCGACGGCGACAGCGCAGGCGACGGTGGCACCGACCATGGGGTTGTTGCCCATGCCGATGAGACCCATCATGTCGACGTGCGCAGGCACGGAGGAAGAACCGGCGAACTGGGCGTCGGAGTGCATACGGCCCATGGTGTCGGTCATGCCGTAAGAGGCAGGGCCGGCGCCCATGTTGTCCGGGTGCAGGGTACGACCAGTTCCGCCACCAGAAGCGACGGAGAAGTACTTCTTGCCAGCCTCGAGGCGCTCCTTCTTGTAGGTGCCAGCGACGGGGTGCTGGAAGCGCGTGGGGTTGGTGGAGTTACCGGTGATCGAGATGTCGACGTTCTCGTGCCACATGATGGCAACGCCCTCGCGGACGTCGTCGGCGCCGTAGCAGTTGACGGCGGCGCGGGGACCATCGGAGTAGGGGATGGTCTCGACGACCTTGAGCTCGCCCGTGAAGTAGTCGAACTGGGTCTTCACGTAGGTGAAGCCGTTGATGCGGGCGATGATCTGAGCAGCGTCCTTGCCCAGACCGTTGAGGATGACGCGCAGCGGCTTCTTGCGAGCCTTGTTGGCGTTTAGAGCCAGGCCGATAGCACCCTCAGCGGCAGCGAAGGACTCGTGACCGGCCAGGAAGGCGAAGCACTCGGTGTCGTCGGAGAGCAGCATAGCGCCCAGGTTGCCGTGGCCCAGACCGACCTTGCGGTCCTCGGCGACGGAGCCGGGAACGGTGAAGGCCTGGATGCCCTCGCCGATGATGGCGGCAGCCTCAGAAGCGGACTTGGCGCCACGCTTGACAGCGAGAGCGCAACCGAGGGTGTAGGCCCACTCGGCGTTCTGGAAGGCGATGGACTGGGTGTTGTTGACGATCTCACGCGGGTTGAAGCCCTTGTCGGTGCAGATCTGCAGAGCTTCCTCGAGGGAGGCGATGCCGTTGTCGGCGAGGCACTTGTTGATCTTGTCAGCGCGGCGCTCGTAACCTTCGAACGTAACAGTCATAGTTATTTCCCTCCCTTTCTACTCGTGAACCGGGAACACGCTGGCGACGGAGTGAGTCTCCTCGTCGGTGCGCGGGTCGATGTACTTGGCAGCGTTCTCCCACTGACCATAGTGGCCCATAGCGCCAGCGATGGCCTCCTCGGGGGTCTTGCCGGCCTTGACGGCGTCGGTGAACTTGCCGAGGTTCAGGAACTCGAATGCGATGATCTCGTTCTTGTCGTTGAGAGCCATGCGGGTGACGTAGCCCTGAGCGAGCTCGAGGTAACGAGCGCCCTTGGCCTTGGTGCCGAACATGGTGCCGACCTGAGAGCGAAGGCCCTTGCCGAGGTCGTCGAGGGAGGCGCCCACGGGCAGGCCGCCCTCGGAGAACGCGGTCTGGCTGCGGCCGTAAACGATCTGCAGGAAGATCTCGCGCATAGCAACGTTGATGGCGTCGCAGACGAGGTCGGTGTTGAGGGCCTCGAGGATGGTCTTACCGGGAAGAATCTCGGAAGCCATGGCGGCAGAGTGGGTCATGCCCGAGCAGCCGATGGTCTCAACGAGGGCCTCCTCGATGATGCCGTCCTTGACGTTCAGCGTGAGCTTGCAGGCGCCCTGCTGAGGTGCGCACCAACCCACACCGTGCGTAAGACCGGAGATGTCGGAAATCTCCTTAGCCTGGACCCACTTGCCCTCCTCGGGGATGGGTGCGGGGCCGTGGTATGCACCCTTGGCAACGGGGCACATGTTCTCCACTTCCTGTGAGTACTGCATGCCTCTCCTCTCTATCGTGTTGGCGTCCCGTCTGGGGGTCGTGGCTGGCGATTGCCGGGCGACCCTTCGAAAGGGACATGACATGCTGTCCTTATAATACCGCGAAATGCACGGAATATTCGGCGAACGGCTCAGTTTTCGTAGCGAGAAGTCCGGAAGTTTTAATTGAAACGGTTTAACTCTACGTTCTGTGGTCGTGAACTTCCGTAGAGGGGGTCCGTTTTGGGCAAGCTTTTGGTCAGCTCTTGTAAGCGTTGCAGGGGTTGACCTGTTGCAACGGTGCCGTTCGCCGCCCGTTTACTGCCTTTGGCCGCGCGAGTGTGTTGTTTTGCGTGAATGTTTTGATGGCACGCTTCAATCGTGCTGTATTGGATGGCAAGCAGATCCCGGCGAAGGGAGCGCCATGCAGCGCGTTTGGAGAACGGTTACCGGCTTTTACCATGTCTGTGCCCGCGGTACGGGCAAGCAGCTCATCTTTGAGGGCGATGAAGACCGGTGGGAGTTTTTGGAACTGATGCGCGGCTGCTGCCGGGAGGAGGGTGTGACGGTTATCGCCTGGTGCCTTATGGGCAATCACGTGCATTTGGTGCTTGCAGATTACGAGGACAGGATGAGCGCGGCAATGCACCGGTTGCTTTTGACGTACGCGCGGCGGTTCAATAAACGCACGGGGCGCACAGGCCATCTGTTCCAGAACCGTTTCGATCGGCGCTCGCTCGATACCGATTGGCAGGTGATGGAGGCTATTCGCTCCGTACACGCCGATCCGCAGGAGGCGGGCGTTAGCCTAATCGAGCGATATCCCTGGAGCAGCTTTGCGGAGCATTTGTGCGCTTACGACGGTGACGCGACTGATGTCGCGAGGGGATTTTCTGATCCTTCTTGCGTGCTTGAGCTTTTTGGTTCTGCCGAGGGCTTTATTACCCATTCGCTTTCGACGCCCGACGGCAGCAAGCCAGCGCTGGGCGATATGAAAGAGACGGAGTGGGAACGCCACGCCTTTGCCGGCAAGTTGGCGAAGAGCCTCGGGGTTCCGCTCAACGGGGTTAAAACTGCACCGCCGGCGCAGCGCGATACCGTTATTGTTGGATTGAACAATGCCGGCTTTACGGTGCGCCAGATTGAGCGGTATACGGGGATTGGCAAAAGTACCGTATCTCGTATTGTGCGCGCCCGTGCGCGAGCGGCGGTGCGGACTGGCGGAAACGTGGTGTAGGGCCGCCGGTGCACCGCAGCTGGGGTCGCCCATACGCCACAGCTATTGTTCTAAAAGCTCGGGTACGGTAACTGCACTTCTTAATTTGCATAGAACAGACGCTGTTATGCATAAAATAACGCCTTAGCTCGGTTTTGCCCGTACCTACCCCCGTCTGCGTCGTGCAAAAAGCGGAGTTTTCTGCATCGTGGTACTGTCGGCACCGCCGCAATTTTGCAACATATGGGCTCTGAAGCTATTTATGCCTGCCGATGCGCTCCCGAAGCTCATGTTTGAGCCCCTGAGACCACGATGCTTGTTCTAAAACGCAATATAAAGGCCACTGGAGATGTTGATTAACGCTTCCAATGCGTATACACACGGCTTGGCGTGCTGAATACTCGCAAAAATGCACGCCGCACCCTAGGGGACCTGTCCGCGGCAGGCGCGAGGCGAGCCGGAGCCCGGCAAGACGAGGCTTGGGACATTGCCTGGCGTGCCTGTGACCCTGTCGCAAGCCTTTGGTACGGTGAAAAACGCTCGTATTTGCGGTCGGCCGTGCGATAAATGACAGACGGGGCGCCGGACGCATGAGCTGCGTGTGTGCTCGTTATGAAAAAGCCGAGCCGCCCGTATCGGGCGGCCCGGCAATCAAAATCCTTGGATTCGGGACTTCCGCTATTGGTTAGCTTGCCCCTCGAGCATACCGTCGAGGGTACGCCAGGCGAGCTCGGCGCACTTGACGCGGGCGGGCATGTGCGAGATGTCCTGAAGCTGGGCAGCTTCGTCCAGGTCTTCCAGGTCTTCCTCGGAGAGCTGCTCGCCGCGGATCATGGCCAGGAAGAGCCCGGCCAGGCGGCGTGCCTCCTCAACCGTCTCGCCGGTGATGAGGTCGGCCATGATGTCGGCGCTGGCCTGGCTGATGGCGCAGCCGTGACCGGTAAACGAGGCCTCCTCGATCACGCCGTTCTCGACACGCAGCTGCAAGGTGAGCTCGTCGCCGCAGCTGGGGTTGATGCCCTCGTGCTCGTGCGTGGGGGTATCCATCTCGTACTTATAGTCAGGGTGCGAGTTGTGCTCCATAAACGTGGTGGAGGTGTACAGATTACCCATTGAACGTGCTCCAAACGTGATGCAGGCCGGCGATGAACTTGTCGATGTCGGCCTTGTCGTTGTAGAAAGCCACGCTGGCGCGGCAGCAGGCGAGGTTCTCGACGCCCAGCCAGGTAAGCAGCGGCTGTGCGCAGTGGTGGCCGGCGCGGATACACACGCCGTCCATGTCCATGATGCTCGCGACATCGTGCGGGTGGATACCCTTGACGTTAAAACTCACGACGCCGTGGTGGTTATCCCAGTAGATGGAGCCGATGATCTGGACAAAGTCGAGCTGCATGAGCTCGCCCATCAGGTAATGGACGAGTGCCTGCTCGCGGTCCTGGATGTTTTCGTAACCCACTGTGTTGACGAGGTAGTCGAGGGCGGCACCTGTGGCGAAGATGCCGGCGGCGTCCTGCGTGCCTGCCTCGAATTTTTCGGGGACGGGTGCCCAGACGGCGTCCTGCTCGGTGACCGAATCGATCATTTCGCCGCCGGTGAGCATGGGCGGCATGGCGTTGAGCAGGTCCATCTTGCCCCACAGCACGCCGATGCCCATGGGACCCATGGCCTTGTGTGCGCTAAAGGCAAAGAAGTCGGCTCCCAGGTCGGCCACATCGACCGGCATGTGCGGCAGCGACTGCGCGCCGTCGACGACCAGATAGCCGCCGTACTTGTGTACGAGCTTGCCGAGGTTCTTGACCGGATTCTCGACGCCCAGAACGTTAGAGACCTGACCCACGGCCAAGATCTTGGTCTTGGGGCCCACCTTGGCAAGCACTTCCTCGGTGGTGAGCTGGCCGGTCTTGGTGGGGTAGAGGTAGACGAGCTTGGCACCGGTCTCGCGGCAGACCTGCTGCCACGGGATCAGGTTGGAGTGGTGCTCCATGATGGTGATGACGACCTCGTCGCCGGGCTCCAGCACCGTGGGCGCAAAGCTCTTGGCGACCAGGTTGAGCGACTCACTCGTGTTGCGGGTGAAGACGACCTCGTTGGCCTGAGAGGCGCCGATGAGGTCGGCGATCTGCTGGCGGACCTTGGCGATGGCATCGGTGGCCTCGACGGACAGCGAGTACAGGCCGCGCAGGGGGTTGGCGTTCATGCGCTGGTAGAAGTCGCGCTCGGCGTCGAGCACGCAAGCGGGGCGCTGCGCGGTGGCGGCGCTATCGAGGAAGGCGATCTCGGGATGCTGCTGGAACAGCGGGAACTGCGCCTTGTAGGGATTCGTCTCGATGTCGACGGTAGGCCAGCCGCGCGAGGCCTCGTCGCTGGCGTCGAGCTCCATAGGCTCCGGTGCGGTACAGGTATCGCATTTAACGTGCTCGGTATCGATCATGCGAGCTCCTCTTCAAAGTTATCGATCAGGTTGTTGCCCAGACGGACGACGGCGGCGCGGGTGCGCTCATCGGTGGCGGAAAGCGCGGCGTCCTCCAGCTTGGCGCGGATGAACAGGTCCTCGGCGGCGTTTTGGTCAAGGCCGCGGCAGGCGAGGTAGAACAGCTGCTCGTCGCGGACGTGACCGATGGTGGCGCCGTGGTTGCCGGCGACGTCGTCCTCGTCGCACAGGATGACGGGGACGGTCTTGTTGTCGACGCCCTTGTTGGCCAAAAGCACCGTCTCGCGCTCGGTGCCGGTTGCACCCTTGCAGCCGTGCACGAGGTCGATGGTGCCGCGGTAGACCTTCTTGGACGTGCCGGTCAGTACGCCGTTGGCGTCGATCTCGCACTCGGTCTTGCGACCGCGGTGGCGCAGCTCGTAGTTAAAGTCGCGCACCTGCTCGCGGGCGCCCAGGTAGTCAGTATCGATGGTCACCTTGGCGGTGTCGCCCAGCAGATCGCCGGCGAGGCCGGTGGCGCTGGCACCGGCACCCAGGACGGTGTGCTGCACGTTGACGCGCGCGCCCTCGTCTAGGAATAGACCGGTGTCATCGAGTGCGATCCAGCTGTCATCGAGCGTCTGCGTGCAGGTTACGTTGACGGTGGCGTACTCGTAAGCGCACACGCGTAGCACAGAGCCCACGACGCCCTGGCCGTTGACGGGGGAGTCCAGGGCTATGCGCAGATCGAGTGTTGCCTGCGGACGGGCGACGACGTCGATGGCGGCGATGGCCGCGGCTGCATCGACGCCACTCACGCGTACCGTGGCCGTGGCGTGCTTGTATGCGGGCACATCGATGACGATGCGCTTGGTAGCGTGCTCGGCCAAGTAGGCGTAGGCAGCCTCACCCATGCCGGTTTCGAAGGCCTCAGCAGGGGAGAGCTCTTCCTCGAGCTTAATGGCGCCGGCCTGGTAGACGGAGGTTGCGGGCACGTCGAGCTCGGTCTCGGGCGTGATGCGGGCGCGGTCGGCGGCATCGCCGGGGGCGGAGGCGCGGCGCTCGGGGAAGCGCTCGGCCATGGCTTCCATGGCGGCTTCGAACGCGTCTGCCACGCCAGTAAACTGCTCGTCCAAGCCCTCGACCTCAACGGCCTCGGTGGGAGCGGCGGCAAGCTCGTCAGAGAGCTCGAGCTTGGTCTGGTTCATCTTGAGCCAACCCCAAGTGGCAGCCGGCATCGCATTGACCTGCTCAAGGGTGGTAGCAGCGGTGTTCGTGGTCTGTTCCATTATCCGATCGCTCCTTCCATCTCGAGCTTGATCAGGTTGTTCATCTCGACGGCGTACTCAAGCGGTAGCTCCTTGGAGACCGGGTTGGCAAAGCCGTTGACGATCATGGTGCGGGCCTCTTCCTCCGAGATACCGCGGCTCATCAGGTAGAACACCTTGTCGTCGCCGATGCGGCCGATAGTTGCCTCGTGGCCGACGTCGACGTTCTTGGCGCGGATGTCCATGGCGGGGATGGTGTCGGAGCGGCTTTGGTCGTCGAGCATCAGTGACTGGCAGCTCACGGTTGCCTTGGAGCCCTCGGCCTTGGGCGTGGCCACGATAGAGCTGCGGAAGGTCTGGATGCCGCCGCTCTTGGAGATGCCCTTGGTCTCGACGGTTGCCGAGGTCTCGGGCGCGTTAAGTACGACCTTGCAGCCGGTGTCGAGGTTCTGGCCGGCACCGGCAAAGGTGATGCCGGTAAAGCTCGAGCGGGCGCGGCGGCCGTTGAGCACGCTCATGGGGTAAAGGTAACCCACGTGGCTGCCGAAGGAGCCGCTGATCCACTCGATGTCGCCGTCCTCGTCCACGCGCGCACGCTTGGTGTTGAGGTTGTACATGTTCTTGGACCAGTTTTCGATGGTCGAGTAGCGCAGGTGTGCGCGTTTGCCCACAAAGAGTTCGACGGCGCCGGCGTGGAGGTTGGCCACGTTGTACTTGGGCGCGGAGCAGCCCTCGATAAAGTGCAGGTCGGCGTCGTCTTCGACGATGATGAGCGTGTGCTCAAACTGGCCGGCGCCCTTGGCGTTGAGGCGGAAGTAGCTTTGCAGCGGAAAATCGAGCTTGGTGCCCTTGGGCACGTAGACAAAAGAGCCGCCCGACCACACGGCGCCGTGCAGGGCCGCAAACTTGTGGTCGGTGGGCGGGATGAGCGTCATAAACTTCTCGTGGATGAGCGGCTCCCACTGCGGGTCGTGCAGGGCCTCCTCGATGCCGGAGTAGACGATGCCCATCTTGGACGCCGTGTCCTGCATGTTGTGGTAGACGAGCTCGGAGTCGTACTGCGCGCCGACGCCTGCCAGGTAGCTGCGCTCGGCCTCGGGGATGCCCAGGCGCTCAAAGGTGTTCTTGATGTCGTCGGGCACCGACTCCCAGTCGTGCTTTTGGTCGGTGTTGGGCTTGACGTAGGTGACGATGTTATCCATGTCCAGGCCCTCGATGGAGGGGCCCCACGTCGGATCCGGGAAGCGGTTGAAGATTTCGAGGGACTTTAAGCGCAGGTCGAGCATCCACTGCGGCTCGTCCTTTTTGGCGCTGATCTCGCGCACGATGTCGGGCGTGATGCCGGCGTCGAGGCGCTCGAATCCCTCCTCGCCATAGGTGAAGTCGTAGAGGCTGCGGTCGATGTCCGCGACCTCGGTGCGGTTCTTGGTCATTGCGTCGCCCCTTTACGCCTGCTGCTCGGCAGCGGCAGACTCGGCCTGGGCGCGCTGCTCGGCGGCCTCGCGCTCGAAGGTCTCAAAGCCGTTCTTGTCGATCCAGGGGATGAGCGAGGCGTCGTCCTCGCGCACGATGTGGCCCTTGACCATAACGTGGACGCGGTCGACATCCAGGTGCTCCAGGATGCGCGTGTTGTGTGTGATGATGAGCATGGAGCCGTCGCAGCTCTTGCGGTAGGCGTCCATGCCGTGGCTGACGGTGGACAGGGCGTCGACGTCCAGGCCGGAGTCGGTTTCGTCCAAGATGGCGAGCTTGGGCTGCAGCAGCAGGAGCTGGAGCATCTCGACCTTCTTCTTCTCGCCGCCCGAGAAGCCCACGCCCAGCTCGCGGTTGAGGTAGGCGGTGTCCATGTTGAGCTCGGCCGCGAGCTCCTTAACGCGACGGCGGAACTCCTTGCCCTTCATCTCCAGGCCGGGGCGGCCGGCGATGCTGGCGCGCAAAAAGCTCGACAGCGGCACGCCCGGAATCTCGACCGGGGCCTGGAAGCTCAGGAACAGGCCGGCGCGCGAACGCTTGTCGGTGGTGAGCTCGGTGATGTCCTGGCCGTCAAAGACGATGCGGCCGTCGTTGACGGTATAGGCGGGGTCGCCCATGACCAGGTGGCCGAGGGTGGACTTGCCGGCGCCATTGGGTCCCATCAGCACGTGGGTCTCGCCGGCGGCGACGTTGAGGTTGACGTTGTGGAGGATGGTCTTCTCGTCCACGGAGGCGGTCAGACCTTCGATGGAAAGCAGCGGATTTGCGCTCATGCTGTCCCTCTCTGTATATGGTGTACTCATAGGTGTACTAAACCCTAGGAATCTTCTCGGAATAAAGTTACTATGGGTTCGGCGTTAGTCAAGGGAAAACCCGACTAATCCACTCGACTTTTCAAATTCTGGGACAATATAACCTGTTGTGTTTGTCCCACTTACTTTAAATTTGGGACAAACAAACCTGGTTATGTTGTCCCAGCAACGATGGGAGGGTAGGTATGCTCATTTCTTCCAAGGGCCGCTATGCCCTCCGGCTGATGATTTATATCGCGGCTTTGGGCGACGCCGAGGGCAAGATTGCCTTGCGTGAGGTTGCAGACCGCGAGCATATCTCGCAAAAGTATCTGGAGCAGCTGGTTCGTCCGCTTATGAAGGCGGGCCTGCTTAAGAGCGTGCGCGGCAAGGGCGGCGGCTACATGATGGCCAAGGACCCGGCCGAGGTGCGTGCTGGCGACATTCTGCGTGCCGTTGAGGGCAGCACGGCTCCGGTGGCGTGTGACGGCATCGACAACAGCTGTACCCGCAGCGATTTGTGCTCGACCGTCAAGTTCTGGCGCGGTCTGGACGAGGTCATCGAGAACTATGTCGACGGTGTGACGCTGGCTGACTTGGCCGCCGTCCCCGAAATCAACTTCGATATTAAGCTGTAGGTTGAGCGCAATTCCTTAAGATTTCGCGGAGGGTTGTTGCCGTTTACCGAGGGGTTGTTGTGTAACAACGGGCGAGCTGCAATACTTATTTTATCTTTGCAAACTGAACTTTAACTACACCAATGCAGGGAGGATCTTATGCAGCCCAAGCATTCTGCTATTGTCGCGGGTCTGACGCTGGCGCTTTCGTTTGGCGCCGTTTCCGCGCCGGCACCCGCCGCTGCCGAGGAGCCCACGCCGGGCGTTGCCTCGGATGCCACCGATATCGATAAGGGCCTTTACACCCAACAGTCCTTCTCGGGCGTGCTGAGGTCGGTCCAGGGCGTTTCGTTTGTCAACGTGACTCCCGAGATGAAGTACTTCACCAAATATGAGAGCCATGGCAACTATAACCAGGGCTTTTCGTATGGTGACGGCTACAACGCGCTGGGCTATTACCAGTTCGACCGCCGTTGGTCGCTCATTCCGTTTATGAAGCAGGTCTACAACTACAGCCCCGAAAAATACAGCATGCTCAAGGATGCGATTGATCGCGGCAGCGAGATTTCCAACGCGAACAATCCCATGTCCGAGAACGGTCAGCTCACCGAGCTGGGCCGTATCGCGCAGGAGGCTTTCCAGGGTGCTTACAACACCGATCCTGTTGAGTTCTCAGCACTTCAAGATGCCTATGCGTACAACTCGTACTATGCGGTGACCGAGGCGTGGCTCAAGAGCGGCCTGGGTATTGATATTTCGGGCCGCGCCGATTGCGTCAAGGGCATGGTGTGGAGCATTACCAACATGTGCGGCACTGGTGGCTGCAGGGACTTTTTCCGCTGGGCGAATCTTTCCAACGATATGTCCGACCGCGAGTTTGTGACGGCGCTCTCCAATAGCGTGGTCAACAATGTCGCCACCAAGTTTTCAAGTCAGCCCCAGTATCATGAGGGCTGGAAGAATCGTTATAAAAATGAGCTGAAGGACTGCTTGGTTTTTATCGCCGAGGATGAGGCTGCCGCTGCGACGCCCGTGCAGCCCGAGCCTAAGCCGGCGCCCTCGCCGACACCTGATTCGAATGACGACTCGAGTGACGATGCCAACGATGACAGGATGGATGCGCCCTCGACCGATGCTGACGGTAATGGCTCTGCTGTTGGCACTACCAACGACGGCTCTACCTCGAACGGCTCCGATTCGAACGGCTCTGCTGCGGGCGATTCGCCTTCAAGCTCTGCCGGCAATACGGACAGCGACGCTTCTGGTTCGACCGGCGCTGACACCTCTAACTCATCTACCGGCTCGAGCGATTCGTCCGTTGACACCGGCTCTAACAACGGCTCCGGCTCTGACGCAACCCCTGATTCCGATGCTTCCAAGGACGATTCGAATAAGGCGCCGGACGCTCCCGTTGCTTCGCCGGACAAGAAGCCTTCTTTCTCCGAGCAGCTTGGTTCTACGCTGGGTTCTTCGCTGATGGCTGGCGTCAATAACGGCTCGGCCCAGAACAAGGACAACTCTGATCAGGCTTCCACGGAAAAGACCGAAGCCGCAAAGGGCGACTCCAAGGACAAGGCTTCCGAGAAGACCGAATCCGATAAGGGTTCTAGCTCTGAGGAGAAGGACGACAAATCCGCTCAGAAGAAGGACAAGAGCAAAACCGAGGGCGAAAAGAAAAAGACCGAGGACGAAAAGAAACAGTCCGAAGACGACGACAAGAGCGGTGCTGACAACCAGAATCAGGAGCAAAATGACTCCAAAACGGTGACCACCACGACCACGACGACTACAGCTACCAAGTCCTCGGGCGGCAACATGCCCAAGACGGGCGATCTGATTGTGATGGCGAGCCTTGCCAGCGCGAGCTTGGCCACACTGGGCGCTACGTCTATCGTAAGTGGTAAGCATAAGCTCGATCAGCAGAAGAAGGCTTCTGGGGAGGACGGCTCGGAGGAGTAGCCTCTCGGTTGCCAGATAACTAAAGAATCGGGACGGGGTCCGGTGCGAATGCGTCGGGCCCCGTTTTGTTGTGCAACGATTGGTTGTGCCCCCTCACGCCTCTTGTTGCTACCGTTGCCCGATATGTTTGCGCGGTGACATCGGTACATGCGATGCGGTCATTACAATTGGCGTCGTGCTGCGATTTAGGGGGAACGTTTTGGTGTCTGAACAGGCAAATAATGGTTGTGCTGCCGGCTTTGACGTGCGTTTGATTGGCTGTGTCGACGATGCAGTTTTGCCCATTGGCATGCACGACTATGCGGAGGCTCTTGGTTGCTGCACGCTGGTCGACAAGACCATGTTTATTGCCGATGCGTTGGACTGCGACGCGTCCGTTGTGGTGTGCTGTCGACCCGAGGGTTTTGGCAAGAGCATGAACTTGTCGATGCTCAGGGCTTTTCTGGAGCGTCCTGCGGTCGGTCGCGCCGGTCGGAGCTCGTTTGCCGATGCTCAGATTTGGGATGCAGACGGCGGGCGTTATCGGGATGAGTATGCTTGCTATCCGGTGATATCGCTGGACTTTTCTGGCGCTACGAGGCGTGGCCCCGCTGTTGCCGGCGTCGTGCGCGATGTCCTTTCGGGCGAGTGCGCTCGCTTGTTGGCGCTCTTGGGGGCTCCGGATTTAGCTCGAGATAAGGTGCGTCACATCGAACGCGTCGCGCGCGGCGTGGCGAGCGCGGACGAGGTTGACTCGGTGCTCGGTGTGCTCATAGAGCTGCTGGAGATGGCCTGCGATGAGCAGGTTGTATTGCTCGTTGATGGGTACGACGCGGCGTGGTTGGGCCGTGCGAGCGCGAGGGGCGCTTCCGGCGCCGATTCGGCGGATCTATTTGATCGCGTGCTTTTCGAGGCCATTGCCACTGCGGGCGATTCGTTGCGGCTGACGTGTCTGATGGGGGAGTGTCCCCGTCCTGCTGAAGTGGCGCTTTCTTTGCATGGCTGCTCGTATTGTCTGACGACGCCGCTTTCGACCTGGTGTGACCGTTGGTTCGGCTTTTCGGATGCCGAGGTCCAGGCTCTGTTGAATCATGCTGGGCGCGAGGAATACCTTGATGATGCGCGTGAATGGCTCGAGGGGTATCGGTTTGGCAGGGCCTATTGCTCGAGTCTAGAGCGTGTGATCGGTTTTCTGGACCGAGGCTGCACGGCGCCTGTGCGTGCCGATCTGTATGGATATGCCGATTGCCTGAGTAGGGTAGTTGCCGGGTGGAATCTCGACCGCCTTTCGGTCTTCTTTGATTTGCTCGAGGCCCATGGGTGCGCTGAGGTCCCGCTTTGTTTGGGCACTGCAGAGCCAGATGTCTCGCCTGACGATGGCATGTGGACAGCGCTATATCTGTCCGGTTTTCTTACGACGGATATGACTGAGGAGCCAGAGCATGGCGATCGCCTCCGTGCTTTGCGATTGCCCAATAACGAGCTTCGACAGGCCTTGCGTCTAGTGATTGTTGAGTGGTTTGAGTGCGCTGCCGAAGACATTCGAGACGTCGATGCGTTTCGCGACGGGCTGTGCCGTGGGGATGAGGATGCGGTGAGGCGGGCGCTAAGCCGCATCCTGGGTGATGCGGGAATCGGTGAGACCGACCTAGATACGCCGCTGCCATATCATCTGCTCTTGCAGGGGCTCTGCTTTGGCTTGCCGGGCTATGCCAATCCTGCCTCGAGGCGAAAGTGTGGCGCGGGTCGCTGGGACATCCAGGTTTTCCCTACGGGTGCTGTGTTCGACGTAGCAGACACGATTGGCATGCTGGACGAGCGCCCGCTGATAACGATTAACTTGATGTATGACCCCGATGTGGATGCGTTGGGCCTGGAATTGCTGGCCGTGCAGTCGCTACTCGACATAGAGCGCGGCGGCATCGACGAAATCCGTGTACCGCGCCCCGGCGTGGGTCGCATGCGCTGGGGGTTCGGTTTTGATGGGCAGCATGTGGCTACGGTGTGCCAGCTGCTTTAAGCGCCGAGGTGTTTCCGGCTTCCGTTACTCCGCGTCCTTCAGGGGCGGCATGGGCTTCCAGTTGGGATCCTTGACGATCTTGCGGGCGTCCTTCATGCCTCGGCGCAGCGCCGGAATACCGGTCTTAAAGCACTTATCGACCGCAGCCAGGCGAATGAACTCCTTGCAGAAGGTCGCGACGTTGCCCAGACGGAACAGCACGGGGTGATAGTCGCCGTAAATCTGCATGTAGCGGGCCAGATAACCGCGGTTGCGCATGATGTAGTAACGGTTGGTGTCGCTCGTAGAGTTGAGCTGGCGCTTGCCGGCGATATCCCAGTTAGAGACGGCGCGGGCGCGCTTGAGCACCACGTCGGCGACCACGGCGGCGGGGAAGTGTTGGCTGGCTACGTAGCCGTAGCAGGCATCGTCGCCGTAGATAAAGAAGCGCGCATCGGGCAGGCCGATCTTGTCGACTACGCGGCGTGAGAACATGCCGCCCTCAAAGCACAGCTGGTTCATGGCGCGGTAGCCCTCGGGGCCCAAGTCCCACTTGGCGACAGGGTTGGGAATGCCGAGCGAGAGGATGAGCTGGTACTGCCAAAAGAAGGCGCCGCCGTCAAAGTCCAGGCGCGAACCCTGGATGACATCGTAGCGGTCGGTCCACTTGGCAAGACGCTCGATACCTTCGGGGATGACGAGCACGTCGTCGTCCATGACCCAGAACCACTGGGCGCCCAGGTCGTAGGCGCATTTGGTGCCGGCGGAGAAGCCACCCGCACCGCCGCCGTTTTCGAGCTGCGGGGCGTAGATGACACGGTCGGTGTTACCCTGTGAATCGGGCTGATCGGTTTCGATGCCCCATAGGTTGGCCAGGCGCTCGTTGAATGCGGTGCACATGGCCTCGGTCTCGCGCGAATTCTCGTTATCGACAATCACGATGCGCCAGGGCGTTGCCGTGAGCTCGGTCATGGAGTCGAACAAGTTGGCCAGGAGTTCCTGACGCTTGTACGTAACGACGACGATGGCGAGCTTATCGATGGGAGCGGGAAGGGTTGAAGGCATGGGGCAATATATCCTTTCACGCGCGGCGGGCGAGTGCTGCGCGGAAGCTATCGAATACGTCCTTGAGACTGTCCTATTGTAAAGGCTCGGCGCACCTTGACGGCAAGCTTTGAATAAAACGCAGGAACCTGTCACGGCTGTAGCGGCTTTAGCGTCTGACGGCAGCGTGTCTATTGCCGCTTGGGCTTGCGAGCGATAAGGCTTCTAGCTGCGTCGATGGTGAGAAGCGTCAGGGCAAAGACGATGCTAATGACGGTACCCGTGACGATACATATAACTGCCGGGCTGTTTTGGCTGACCAGTATGTTTGCGAGCAACGTATTGAAGACGGGACGCCACAGGCTACTGGTGAGCGACTGCATCACATAGAAAGCGAGCGTGGCGGTCGAAAGGGTGACGATGACGCCTGCGGCTCGTGGATTGTCCGAGGCGCTGCGTCGGGTAGCCGCAAAGAGCAGGGAGGTGGCAGCGAGGACAAACGAGATCAACGAGGTCGATTTGTAGGAGAGGGCTGCCATTGCTGTGAGGTTGCCGGTGAAGGAGAGTTCGCCTTCCAGGATGGTGGTGAGCACCAAAACCGCTGCGAGCGACCGCATGCCTAAGGCGCCCGCCCTGTCCGAATCCATGACATCGGTAATGTCGCGGAGCAGCCCGCCGATCAAAAATGCGACTACGTACGTGGTAGCGCTCATGGACTTCTGGAGCCAAGAAAACTCGCCGGCGCTTGTCGCACTCATGGCGGCTAAATACCCGTTAACAACAAATGCGAGGATTCCAACGACGATGACCGCTGCCGTGTAGCTCCTCTTAGAGAGTCGACTCTTGGCCAGGCCAAACAGCGGCGCCATGAAGACCGTGGCGGCATAGACCCAGATAAACTCAAGCCCCAGCGTGTACCAATAGTGCGCGTGCAGGGAGACATCGGGAATGGGTGAGACGACCGTGGACCACGCGAGCGCCATGAGGCAATAAAACGCAGTAGGCAAGATGACCTTGCCAAGGCGCTGCGCCGCCCGTTGCATTTGCGACTTCCACGTTGCTCCACCGTCCCAAGCACGCGCGGCCGAAGCGATGAGAAAATAGCCCGAGATCATAAAGAAGACCTCGTTGGCCCAGCAGCCCAGCAAGTTAATAAAACCGAGCACGCCAGAATAGGGGGACATCGCAAGTGGGGCATATTCTACGGCGCCGACGCAGGCGGCTTGGAAGGTCCACTGAAAGGTGTGGAACACCGCGATGCCGGCGACCGCGACCAAACGCAGTGCTTCGATGGGTATGTTGCGTGCGGCTTTGGGCTGCATGACGTCCTTTCTTATCGGTTTGCCTCTGCGAGCTCCATAGATTATATAAACGCCTGCTAGCGCGCTGACCCTTTGATACCATGAAACGACAGGTATTTCCTAAGGAGCACATTTGTCTACTAACGCCTCTGGCAGCCCTGTTCTGTCGCTGCTTATTCCCATTTACAATGTTCAGCGCTACCTGCGCGAGTGCCTCGATTCCGCCCTGGTGCAGACGCTCAAGGATATTGAGATCATCTGCATTAACGACGGGTCGACCGACAACTCGCCGGCGATTATCCGCGAGTATATGGAGCGCGATGGGCGCGTCAAGATGATCGACAAGGCCAACAGCGGCTACGGCGACTCGATGAACCACGGCCTGGAGATGGCGCGTGGCAAGTACGTTGGCATCTTGGAGTCCGATGACTTTATGGCGCCCGACGCACTCGAAAAGCTTGTCTCGGCCGCCGATAGCAATAATGCCGACTTTGCGAAGGCGAACTTTGACTTCTACTGGTCCAAGCCCGAGGAGCGCCGCTCGCTGCACGAGATGTTTAAGCCCAAAGACTGCGGCAAACCGGTGCACCCAAGCGACACGACACAGTTCTTTAAGCAAAAGCCCTCGATTTGGTCGGCCGTCTACCGTCGCGATTTTCTTGAGCGCAACGGCATCAAGTTCTTGCCGACCCCGGGTGCCTCTTTCCAGGACACGTCGTTTGCCTTTAAGGTGATCGCGTGCGCCGACAAGGCCGTTTACCTGCACGATGCCGTACTTTCGTATCGCCAGGACAACGAGAACTCCTCGGTCAATTCTTCGGCCAAGGTCTTTTGCGTCAATGCCGAATATGCCGAGATCGAGCGCTGGATCCGAGAGGATTACGCTCGCAATCACGCAAGTGATGACGTCGCGCGCATGCTCAAGTTCAATCAACTTATTAAGTACGATTCGTACATGTGGAACTACGTGCGCCTGGCGCCTAAGTTCTATAAAGAGTTCCTGGTCCAGATGACCAAGGAGTTCCAGGCCTCCTTGGACGCAGGAGACTTTTCGCTGGACGACCTTAAGCCGTGGAAGCGCGCGAATCTTGCTGCGATCCTCAAAGACCCTGAAGCTTGGGTGGACGAGCACCCGCACTTTGCGACGGACGGCGCCCTGGGACGCGCCAAATACTACGCCTCGGTTGGAGGCCCAGGCGTGGTCGCCGCCTTCCTCATCGAATCGCTGAGGGGGTAGGTCGACATGGGAGAGGCTTCGACCCCCAAAGCGACCATCGTCGTTCCCGTATACAACTCGGCACGCTCGATTCAGCGATGCCTCGACTCGCTGTTGGCACAGTCCGAGCGCTCGATTCAGGTCGTTTGTGTCAATGACGGATCGACTGATGATTCCCTGAGCGTCTTGCATCAAATGGCACAGACCGACGGACGTGTGCTGGTGATTGACCAGAAAAACGAGGGTGTCTCGTGCGCTCGAAACGCCGGCATCGATGCCGCCGAGGGCGAGACCGTCTTTTTTGTGGACGCCGACGATTACATCGATGCCCAGACGGTCGAGCGCGTGTTGCATGTCATGGAGTCTGCGGATGCCGAGGCCGCCGTTTTTGGCGGCGTCTGTGAACCTGCCGATGCTGCCCCCAAACGCGTCCAGCAACTCATGAGCCCCAAAGCTGGTACCTTCGGCGCCCGTGATCCCCAACTACTGTTCCATTCGAATGCGCAGCCCTATGCCTGCCGTGCGGCTTTTTCGCGCGAGCTGCTCAATCGCGAAGGCATTCGCTTCGCCCCCGGTTTGGCTTTGGGCGAGGACGTCGTCTTCCAATTTGCGGCTTATGCGCTTGCCCGCAAGACCGTCGTCATGCCGGACAAGTTCTACCACTACGTGATGGAGAGTGAATCGGCGACGCACGAGTTCAACAGTGCCGAGGCTCGCGCCAAAAAGCTTGACGCCCACATGAGGATGCTCGAGGAGGTCTTGGAGGACTGGGCGGCCTACGGTCTTTTAGACCTGTGCCCCGGCGAGCTGATAACTTGGTTTTTGGACCTAACTGTGTTCGACCTGGCGCGCTTGGATGCCGATGACTTCCATCGCGTGGCGGCTCGCGTCAACATGGACCTCGCGACGTTTTTGGGAACGGACTGGGCAGATATGCCTGCTAAGGGCGCCGTTCGCCGTGTTGCCCACAAGCTCGTTGCGGCGACCTCGGGCGTTTCGATGGCAGACGCCACGCTGTTCTATCTTTCGACTCGCGGTCTCAAAGCCTGCCTGGAGCGCTTTATCTAATTCCAAGCGCTGCCGCTCGCCGCAACTCGGCTGTTAAAATAACCCTGTTACACGCTACTCAACAGGAGGTTCTCTTGCAGAACTCTGATACCCCTAAAGTTTCGCTGCTTGTCCCCATTTGCAATGTCGAACGCTACCTGTGCGAGTGCCTCGATTCCGCCGTGGCGCAGACGCTTAAGGACATCGAGATCATCTGTATCAATGACGGTTCCACCGATAGCTCGCCGGATATCATCCGCGAGTACATGGAGCGCGACCCCCGTGTGAAGATGATCGACAAGGCCAACAGCGGCTACGGTGACTCGATGAACCGCGGCCTGGAGATGGCGCGCGGCGAGTACGTGGGCATCCTTGAGTCCGACGACTTTATGTTTGAGGATTCGCTCCAAAAGCTGGTTGCCAAGGCCGATGCTGAGCATGCCGATGTGGTAAAGGGCGACTTTTACCTGTATTGGTCCGCGCCCAGTGAGCGCCGTGAGCTGTTTGGGATTATCGATGAGCATATGACGGGCGCCGCGTATCGCCCCGTCGATCGCCCTGGCATCTTCTACCGCAAACCTTCCATTTGGTCTGCCATCTATCGGCGCGAGTTCCTCAACGACAATCAGATTCGGTTCCTTCCCACGCCGGGCGCCTCGTATCAGGACGCAGGCTTTAACTTTAAGGTCTGGGCGTGCGCCGAGCGTGCCGCGTTTATTGCGGACCCCATCCTGTGCTATCGCCAGGACAATGAGAAGAGCTCTGTTAATTCGCCCAACAAGGTGTTTTGCGTGTGCGACGAATATGCCGAGATGCAACGTTTTTTGGATGAACGTCCCGAGCTCAAGGTTCAGCTCCAGGGTATTTTAATGCGCATGAAGGTCGATACGTATCGCTGGAATGACGAGCGTCTGGTCGATGAGCTGCGCGAGCAGTTTTGGGAGAAGGCTTCGCCCGAGCTCAAGGCCGATTGGGATGCCGGTCGCTTTGATCTGTCGCTGTTCGATCCGCGCGGCGAGACCGACTTGCGCCTGATGGTCAAGTCGCCCCGTGCTTATATCGATTCGCGCTTTGACTTTAAGAAGCCCGGCAAGCTCAATACGTTTAAGCACTACTTTAAGATTGGCGGCCTGCCGCTGGTCTGGCGCGTGCTGACGTATCAGCGCACCTACGGCGATAATCCGCATCCCGATGACGTGCCGGCCGCACAGTAGGAGCACTTGGCTATGACTACCCCCAAGATTTCCGTTGTCGTTCCCATCTATAAGGTGGAGGAGTGCCTGGCCTGGTGCCTGGACTCCCTGCTTGCGCAGGACATGTCCGATTGGGAAGGCGTGCTGGTCAACGATGGCTCGCCGGACGGTTCGCGCGATATTGCGGCTGCCTATTGCGAAAAGGACGCGCGCTTTACGCTGGTCGATAAGCCCAATGGCGGCCTGTCGAGTGCGCGTAATGCAGGCATCGCCGCGTCTACGGCACCTATTGTCGCGTTCTTGGATTCCGACGACCGATTTACGCCCGATGCATGCCGCGTGATCGTCGATGCCTTTGAGCGCGAGGACTGCGACGTGTTGACCTTTGGCGCGAACCCGTATCCGCTGGAGGCGGGGTATCCGTGGCTTAACTATGTGCTTAGCCCGCGCGATGTGTCGTTTGAGGGCTATAGCTCCGACCTGCTGTTTAAGGAAGCGTCTCGTCCCTTTGCATGGCGCACCGCCTGCAAGCGCGACTTCTTGCTGGGCAACGGGATCGTGTTCGACGAAACCGTTAAGTATGGCGAGGACCAGGTCTTCGACTTTGCCGTGTACGGTCGTTCGCACAAGACCGCGCTTATCTCGAACAAGCTGTATGACTACCGCGTGGCGCGCAAAGGCTCGCTCATGGACACCATGCGCTATGACGACGAGACGCGCCTGCTGGAGCACGTGAAGATTTACTCCGCGGTGCTGGCTGACTGGCAGCGCGACGGTCTCGATGTCCAGCATGCCGATGACCTGGCGTACTTCCTATGCGATCTGGTGCTGTACGATGCGCTCAGGTTGCTGGGTTCGGACTGCGGCAAGGTGTTTGCTGCCGTTGCCACGGCGCTTGCCGGTTCTGCCGTGGGCAGCGATGCTGCGCTCGCACAATGCGCTCCTTCTGTTGCTGCTATGGTGCGTGCGGCGCTTACCAGCAAGGCCCCCAATGCCCGTGAGTGCAAAAAGCTCATGTTCGATTACGACGTCTTGAGGTTTGGGCGCCTGGGTGCCTGCAAACGCATGGCAGCGAACGCCCTGGGAAAGCGAGAAGTGTAGATGAGTATCAAGCGTTTGGCGCTTTGCCGCAGTCAGGGCCGTCTGTTTGTGCTGCTTCGTTTTGCCGGTCAGGATGTCGCCGCGCTTATTGAGCGGGAGGGCTCTCAGGCGTTTGCCCATGCGACGACGAGCGGTTCTTGTGTGCCGTCGCTGGTGCTCCCGGTCGATCATGGCCGTGTGCTGGCGCTTTGTCCTTCCGTTTCCGATTACGAGCGCGAGCTCGCCGTCTTGGTGCTTCCGTTTTTGGATGGCTCGTCGATGGATGTCGTTTTTGCATCCGGTGGCCAAAGGTTGGGCTCCATTCGCCTCGATAGCCGCGTGGCCAAGCTGGAATCCAAGGTTAACTACAAAGCAAAGCCTGCGCTGTGCGCGCTTATCCGCGATGCTCAGCGTGGCGAACACTGCGGTTTCTACGAGATCGATGCCACTCGCTATTTGCCGGCAGACGCCGGTGCGGTGTGGCGCTATGAGGTTACTTGGGCGGGAGACCTCCAGTGCGCGCCTGAGCTCCAGATCTTCGATGCGCATATGAATGCCATCGATGTCACCGTGCATGTGTTTGAATCGCAGGTCGATGTGCCGCAGCAGAACGGATGCCGCGTCAATAAAACGTATCTGAGTGTTGAGATGCCTCAGGATATACGAGATTTTGTCGCGATTGTGAGCGACCCCACAGAGCAGATCCAGAGCGGGTTTTGCGCCATGGATGGTCGCCTGTACAACGGCATGGTCGATGACAGTTGGAACCGCATGAAGGACGCGCGTGCAGACGACGCAGCTTATCGACGTTGGTTTGAGCGACATCGCACAAAGCCGGACGATTTAGCGTGCCAGCGTGTCGCTTCGGCGGCCTTTGCCTATAGGCCGCTCGTGAGCATCGTGGTGCCGTGCTACAAGACCGATCGGGTCTATCTGCGCGAGCTGCTGGACTCGGTGCTGGTCCAAAGCTATGACAACTGGGAATTGCTGCTTATGGACGCCTCGCCCGAATGGGACGCGGTTGCCAATCTTGCGGCGGGCGTCAACGATGAGCGCGTCCGTTGTATTGAGCTGCCCGGTAATGGCGGCATTGTGGTCAACACCAACGCAGGTATTCAGCAGGCGACTGGAGACTACATCGCGTTCTTGGACCACGATGACATCCTGGAACCGGACGCGTTATTCCACTATGTTGCCGCGCTGAACAAGGCTGCCGAGGGCGAGCGTCCCCAGGTCCTGTTCTGCGACGAGGACATGTTCCAGAAAACGGGGGAGTGGGGTCAGCCGGTCTTTAAGACCAAACTCAACGTCGACTTGCTCTATAGCCATAACTGCGTGACGCATTTTCTGATGGTGGAGAAGGCGCTTATCGATCGCATTGGCATGTCGCCGGAAGACGTCGCGGGCGCCCAAGATTACGACCTGACGCTCCGCTGCCTTGCAGCCGGCGCGCGCTTTGAGCACGTTGCGCATGTGCTGTATCACTGGCGCGTGCATCCGGGATCGACCGCCGACGGTTCTGCCGATAGCAAGCCGTATGCTATTGAAGCCGGGCGCCTGGCGCTGCAGCGCCACCTTGATGCGCAGGGCGTTCGCGGAACGGTCGAGGAGACCGAGACACCATTTGTCTATCGCATGCACTATGCGCTGCCGGAGCCTACGCCGCTGGTGAGTATTGTGATTCCCACCAAGGATCACGTTGAGACGCTCGATGCCTGCGTGATGTCGATCGCCCAGAAGGCCTCGTATGCCAACTACGAGATCGTTTTGGTGGAGAACAACAGCGAAGCCCCGGAGACGTTTGCGTATTACGAAACCCTGCCAGAGCGCGTGGCCGCAGTATCTGAAGGCAAAGGTAGCGCATGTGTTGTGTACTGGCCGGGCGAGTTCAATTACTCCCAGATCATTAACTTTGGCGTGGAGCATGCCAAGGGCGACTATCTGCTGCTGCTCAACAACGATACCGAGGTCATAAGCCCCGACTTTATCGAAGAGATGATGAGCTATCTGCAGCGTCCCGATGCGGGCGTGGTGGGCGCCAAACTCTACTTTGCCGATCATCTGGTGCAGCATGCCGGCATTCTGGTTGGCGTGCGTGGCGCACTTGCCCATGCCAACCAGGACTTCTCGGCAAAGCGCGAGGGCTATCTTGCCCGCGCTGTGCGCCCGGGCAACTTTAGCGCCGTGACGGGTGCCTGCCAGATGGTGCGACGCGACGTATTTGAGCAGGTCGGAGGCTATAACGAGGAATTCGCCGTCGGTTTTAACGACGCCGACTTTTGCCTGCGCGTGTGGGAGGCGGGCTACCGCACCATCTTTACGCCCTATGCCGAGCTGTATCACTACGAGTTCACCTCGCGCGGCAGGGAAGAGGCCAACGAGGAAAAACTGCGCCGCTGGAAACGTGAACAGGCGCTGTTCATGCAACGCTGGCCTGAGTTCTTCTTGGGAGGCGATCCGTGGCTCGGACCAAACCTATCCTCCGACAGTGAGTACTTCTCGCTTTAGAGCGAAGTAATTCCAAGATCCGGCAAAGTATCCTCAAGAGCTGCAAGAGCGGTGGGGTTCAAGTCCTCCTCGTTGAAGCGGCTCTTGTCATATCGAAAACGTGTGTCAGGATTTTTTAGGTGGCCGTATTAATTAAATTGGTTCGCTTCTGTGCTCGGTTTGACTCAGAAGCTATTTAGCGTAACGGTTGAGGTGTGGCGACTCATATTTAAATTGCAGTCACAAAGACACCTTTTATCGATTTCCCGTTGAAATACTGAATTGATAGTTTAAAAATAACTTAAGAGAGCCTTAAATCTCGGAGAAAGGATGTCGTATGAAAAACCTTCGAGAAAGATGGCGCGGACTAACAGTGCTGGGAGTTGTTGCATTTGCCGCTGCCTGCATGACGGTTGCCCCGGTGCCCTCATTTGCTGATATTGCTGGCGGTGGCGGAGACGGTGGACCGATTACGGAATGGTGTTCCGACGGTCGTCCGAAGACTGGACTCGTTCGGTGCGAGGCGGCAATCTTCGCTATTTCGATCCCGAAACTGGCGCCATGGTCACGAACCAGTGGCATAACGAATACGAAGCTGTCTGGTACTATTTTGGCGCTGACGGGATTGCGGTGTCGGGCTGGCAGTCTATCGGTGGGGACAAGTATTACTTCTACCCCGAAAGCCATGATATGGCATACGGCCGAGTTCAGATTGACGGCAAGAACTACTTCCTGAACACCCCTGGTGCCAACGCCGATGGTCGCATGCAGCATAGCGGCTGGCTCTATGACTCCATCTATGGAAAGTGGTTCTATGCGACCTCCAGTGGCGAACTGCTGACCGGTTGGCATAATATCGGTGGAACTTGGTATTATTTCGACGAGTATGGTGTCATGCTGACCGGCTGGATCAACGTTTCGGGGACGTGGTACTACGCCAACGCTTCCGGTGCGATGGTCACTGGCTGGCTCAATATCGGCGGTACGTGGTTCTACCTCGATGGCTCGGGCGCCATGGTTGCTAACGGCTGGCGCAGCCTGGGCGGCTCCTGGTACTGGTTCGGCGATTCCGGCGCGATGGCTACCGGCTGGTTCTTGGCAGGTGGCTCTTGGTACTATGCGAGTGGTTCGGGCGCCATGGTAACCGGCTGGCTCAGCAATGGCGGCACGTGGTATTGGCTCGGAGGTTCGGGCGCTATGGCCTCTAACTCTTGGGCCAACGTTGGTGGAGTTTGGTACTGGTTCGACGATTCCGGTGCGATGGCCACCGGCTGGCGTCAGATCGGCGGCGCCTGGTACTACTTTAGCGGTTCCGGCGCTATGGCCCACGACTCCTGGGTCGGCGACTACTACCTCCAGTCTTCCGGTGCCATGGCTACGAATGCCTGGATCGGCTCCTATTATGTCGGCGAGGACGGTAAGTGGATTCCGGGCTACGGCCTAGTTTGGTATAAGAACGGTAGCAATGTTTACCATACGCATAAGTGCCGTACCGTTGGTAAGGACGCAAAGGGCTATTCGCAGATCTCTATTCAGGAGGCCCAGAGGCGTGGTGCTTCACGAGAGTGCAAAAACTGCCAGCAAATTGGCTAGCACATTACTGAGTTAGTTTTGATTGAGACCCCGTTGCCCTGAGGTGACGGGGTCGCTGCGTGATTGGATACCGTGCTGCTATGAAGAAATGCTCATTCGGGGTGCTGGTCTTTTCCGGCCTTGTTTCTTTGGGGCTCCTTTTGAGTTCGCCCTCGATGTTATACGCCCTTGATTTGAATAACACTGACGAAGGTTCCGCATCTAACGTTGCTATTGCTTCTGTTGAGTCAGCCATTGATGCTCAGCGCGATTCGACCTTCGCTGTCGAGCAGAACTCTCAGGTGGATAATGAGACCCCTTCTGAGGTTTCGAATCAAATTGTTTGGCATCAGGGGTGGATATCACCCGAAGAAGGGGCTGGTTTTTGGCGTTGGGGCTTGTCCGACGGAACGATCGCTGTTTCTTCTTGGAGACATATAAACGGTAGCTGGTACTGGTTTGACGACGAAGGTCGAATGGCTCAGGATGGATTGGTCCAAGTCGGGGGTGCGACTTATGGATTCTCCTCTTCGGGTGCAATGCGTGTCGGCTGGTACCTAGATTCTACGGGCTCCACTTCTGCTTGGCGTTATTTCTCCAGTTCTGGCGCCATGGTAAAAGGCTGGCTTTCAGACGGCAACAACTGGTATTGGCTGGATGTTGAAGGCAAGATGGTCCACGACTCGATGCTGCAGATCGGGGGAGCCACGTATGGATTCTCCTCTTCTGGCGCAATGCTTATCGGATGGCATCTTGATGCTTCCGTCTGGCATTATTTTTCCGGCTCTGGCGCCCTGGTAAAGGGTTGGCTCTCGGATGGGGGCCGTTGGTATTGGCTTGATCCTGCGGACGGTTCTATGGCCACCGGGTTGAATGCATGCAATGGAACCCCTTATATCTTTAACGGATCAGGGGCCATGCTCTCCTCCCAGTGGGCGCTTATTGACAACAACTGGTATTACGCTGACTCCAACGGCTTGCTGCATGGAGGCTGGTTACTTCTAGGGAATTCTTGGTATTACCTGGATCCAGGAAGCCATATTATGCTCACGGGCTTTGTGCAAGTGGGTACATCCTCCTATTTCCTTACGAGTTCAGGTGCCATGGCAACAGGCTGGGCACTTGCTGATGATACTTGGTACTACGCCGCATCAAACGGAGCAATTCAACGAGGGCGATGGATAAAGTCCGGAAGCGCCTGGTATTACCTTGATGATGTATCCGGCGCAATGCGTACTGGTGAATACACGGTAGGCGACACGCGCTATTATTCTTATGATTCCGGTGCGATGGCATCTTCGTGCTGGATCAACTTGAGCGACGGTATTTCATGGGCGAATTCGTCTGGAGCACTGAGCGAGCCGTTGCCTACTTCATCTGATGGATCCCCCGTAGTCGCTGATCGTGCTGACTCGTCTTCATTGCCAGGTGTGATTCATATTGGAGACGCGGTTTTCTATGCGGATGCAAACGGTGCCGTCAATGTAGCATCTGGTTGGATTATGTCGAAAGACGTTTCTGACGAAAGCGGCAATACTTGGTATTACGCATCTTCCAATGGTGTTCTTAAGTCTGGTTGGCAATATGTCAACGGTGCGTGGTATTGGATGGATCCTTCCACATTCAAGATGAAAACTGGATGGCTTAATGACGGCGGTACGTGGTACTGGCTCCAGCCTTCGGGCGCTATGTTTGCTAACGGGTGGCTGAAAATCGATGGCGTCGACTACTACTTCAATGCAAGTGGTGCATGGTTGAATACGTCTGGTTCTGTTTTGGGGGTTAATAGGTCCAGCCTGGTCAATTGGCTTATGAGCCACGAAAACGATGGCTATTACCGTGGAACACCCTACGATACGCATCTTAGCCAAGAAACATGCATGTATCCAAAGGGTGATCCTCGTTGGGATGGGTATACCGGTATGAACTGCGGCGGATTTGTATCGCATGCGTATATGAAAGCGGGCGGTAATTTAGCTCCCATTGCCGCCGAGCAGAGCCATTCCCCTTGGAGTGGAGGTCCCGGAAGGGGCGGCTGCGTTAACGCTTATCGTTGGTACGGCTACGCTATCGATACGTGCGCGAACGTGACTTATTTCAACTCTATTGATGAGTTGTTGCGCAGTGGCTTGGCTCGTAAGGGGGACATTGTGTTCTTCAATCCTTACAACCCATATGCCGACGATAGCCACATTGGCTTTTTCTGGGGCAATTCGCCGAGCGAAAATTTGTTCTGGCATAGTGATGGTTATGGAAACCGCATCTCCGGTTTGACCGCTTTGGGTCCATCGAAAGTAATATTGATTCGTTAGAATTCTGAGTTGTAGGGGACTCTCTGGGTCCCCTACCTTTTTGACATCTAGTTTGAAAGTTTATTTGAAGTCGGTATTCTTGGGGGGGGGTAAGAGTAGGGACTAGGAGTCCTTGGTTTCACCCTGCTGGGAAGTTCTTGTTTACATTGTGGTATTGCGTGCAGTTATTTGTCGTCCTAGATGGCATCTTGTCCAGTTGGATGTTCGGAAATCTTTCACAGCCATGCTGTAAGCTAAACGCAAACAAGAACGAATGACGAGGTTTACATGAGCAAACATCTTAAGTTATTTTCGGCATTGTTGGTGCTGATGGTCCTTGCGCCCATTTCTGTGTTTGTTTTCCCCTCGAACGCGGAAGCTGCGCGGTCCCTAGTTGAGAATTCCTGGCGTTATGAGGATGGGCAATTGGTCGCAGAGGATGCTTCTTCCGAAGAAGATGGAATAGCCTTATTGTCCATGGACATTCTTCCCGATGGGGCTACGGCGCAGGGCATCGATGTCAGTGAGCATCAAGGACGTATTGACTGGAATGCTGTTAAGGCTTCTGGTATCGATTTCGCTATTCTGCGTGTTGGATTTGGCGCTCCATCTTGGGGCGGTCGAGTTGACTATCAATTTAATCGAAATATTTCTGAGTGCGAGCGACTCGGAATTCCCTACGGCGTCTATATCTATTCATTTGCTTTTGATAATCAGCAGGCAGCCGATGAGGCATCAATGGTGATCAATTGCCTTTCTGGACATAATCCAAGATTGCCGGTGTATTACGATCTTGAGGATAACTCGATAATTGCAAATGGACGTCAAACCGGAATTGCATCGAGGGCGCAGGTTTTTTGTAATAGGATTTCTGCCGCAGGATATGAGCCTGGTATTTATGCAAATTTAAATTGGTTTAACAACATTTTGACTGACTCTGTATTTAAGAGTAGCTCTTGGGATCATTGGATTGCTCAATAAAACTCGCAATGTGACTATACCGGCAATTACAGTTTTTGGCAGTATAAGAGCAACGGAAAAGTCCCTGGAATCAACGGCAACGTTGATATGAACTACGCGTATGTTGATGTCTCCCTTTATCATTGGCAACTAATTGACAGCACCTGGTATTATGCAGCCTCCAACGGCAAGGCGTATGCCGGATGGTTGTTTCAGAGCGGCACGTGGTACTGGCTCGAGCCCGACGCGGGCGGTGCCATGGCAACCGGCCTTCACGAGTGCAACGGCTCCCTGTACTGGTTTAATTCGTCCGGCGCGATGGCTACCGGATGGCTCCTCGACGGCGGTACCTGGTACTACGCGACGGGATCCGGCGCGCTGGCGCGCGGCCCCGTATCCGTCGGCGGCGTGCCCTACTGCTTCGACGCCCGGACGGGGGCCATGCTGACGGGCTACCAGACGGACGCGCAGGGCGTCCGCCGCTACTTCGGCAGCTGCGGCCCCCTTAACGGCTGGGGCCTCGTCGACGGCTCCTGGTACTGGTTCGCGAACGGCATCGCCTCGACCGGCTGGCTTTACACCGGCGGCTCCTGGTACTGGCTCGACCCCGACGCGGGCGGCGCCATGGTGACGGGCCTTCACGCATGCAACGGCTCCGCATACTGGTTCAACTCCTCCGGCGCCATGGCGACCGGGTGGGTCCTCGACGGCGGGACCTGGTACTACGCGACTGGCTCCGGTGCCCTCGCCTCCGGCTGGCTCAACCTAAACGGTACGTGGTACTGGCTCGATCCCTCGACGCACGTCATGGCCACCGGGCTCCATGGGTGCAACGGCTCCATGTACTGGTTCAACGGCTCCGGCTCGATGGCGACCGGATGGGTCCTCGACGGCGGAACCTGGTACTACGCGACGGACTCCGGCGCGCTGGCCTCCGGCTGGGCATATGTCGGCGGCGCCTGGTACTGGCTCGATCCCTCGACGCACGCTATGGTTACTGGTGTTCAGCAGATCGACGGGGCACAATACTCTTTTGCTAGTAATGGTGCTTGGCTCGGCTAGCAACTCTTCTTTAATTGCTTTTTTCTAATTACATATTGCTCTTAGCTATCCATTTGTAGACTATGTTTATGTAAAAATTGGTTACTACTGGGGGCTGACATGGCAAGGAAAAAGCGAATAACATTAATCCTAATCATTCTTTCAACTCTACTGCTCGCTGGGCCCGGTGTGGTTGATATCGCGAACGCAGAATCCATAAGCTCCTCCATCCCTACTGATTTTGAGCAGCAATCCGTCTCCTCGACTCTTAATTCTTCCGATTCAATCAATGATGGGTCTGCTCAAGAATCCGTTAAATGGAATCAGGGTTGGAATTCGTTTGACGGTAACTGGTTCTATGTGGATTCAGTTAATCCGGTCTCGCTGCATTCTGGCTGGCTCTATACCAATGGGGCCTGGTACTGGCTCGACCCCTCGACGCATGCCATGGCCATCGGGCTCCATGAGTGCAATGGCTCCGCGTACTGGTTTGACGCCTCCGGCGCGATGGCGACCGGGTGGGTGCTCGACGGCGGCACCTGGTACTACGCGACGGGCTCCGGCGCCCTCGCCTCCGGCTGGCTCAACCTAAACGGTACGTGGTACTGGCTTGACCCCTCGACGCACGCCATGGCTACCGGCTTTCACGAGTGCAACGGCTCACTGTACTGGTTTAATGCGTCCGGCGCGATGGCTACCGGATGGCTCCTCGACGGCGGTACCTGGTACTACGCGACGGGATCCGGCGCGCTGGCGCGCGGCCCCGTATCCGTCGGCGGCGTGCCCTACTGCTTCGACGCCCGGACGGGGGCCATGCTGACGGGCTACCAGACGGACGCGCAGGGCGTCCGCCGCTACTTCGGCAGCTGCGGCCCCCTTAACGGCTGGGGCCTCGTCGACGGCTCCTGGTACTGGTTCGCGAACGGCATCGCCTCGACCGGCTGGCTTTACACCGGCGGCTCCTGGTACTGGCTCGACCCCGACGCGGGCGGCGCCATGGTGACGGGCCTTCACGTGTGCAACGACTCAGCGTACTGGTTCAGCGCCTCCGGCGCGATGGCGACCGGATGGGTGCTCGACGGCGGGACCTGGTACTACGCGACGGGCTCCGGTGCCCTCGCCTCCGGATGGCTCAGCCTAAGCGGTGCATGGTACTGGCTTGACCCCTCGACGCATGCCATGACCACGGGCGTTCAAACTATCGGATCATGTGAATACATATTTAATAGTACCGGCAAGATGATGGCTAATTGCTGGTCAAACGGTGATGGGTCTTGGATGTATCATTCGTCATCCAGCGGCGCAATTGACCTTAAAGGCATAATGACCGATTCGCGAATCCAGCTGATTGACGATGACGGTAATGCCAGAACGGGCTGGATTGAGAGTCAGGGTTCTCGATATTATTGTTCTGCTAATGGGGTAATTCTGACTGGATGGCAGCAAATTGCTGGGTCTTGGTATTACTTTAACTCGGATGGTCGAATGGCGACCGGCTGGCTTAACGATGGCGGTAACTGGTACTGGCTAGATTCCGCTTCTGGCATAATGAAAACGGGATGGCTTTCCCGTGGGGGCACATGGTATTACCTTGATGCCGCACGTGGGGGAGTAATGTTGAGCAACGGTTGGTATTGGATCGGCTCTACTGACTACAAGTTCAGTTCATCCGGCGCAATGGTTGGCGCTTGGGTCGATGTCCCGTGCTATTCGCAGTACCCGGAACTTCCTACTGGCTGTGAGTCGGTTGCCCTTACAAACTTGCTTAACTACTATGGTTTCGGTTTAGGTAAGACGATTATTGCGGATTACTATTTGCCCAAGGGAAGTAATGGCAATTTTGTTACCGCTTTTGATGGCAATCCAAGGCGTAGCAGCGGGGGTCTCATGGGATGCGTCGCACCTGCGATTACTATTGCTGGTAATAACTTTCTGCGTGCTGCTGGAAGTGGCAAGCAGGCAAAAGACGTCTCTTTCTCGTCAATTTCTTCCATTAAGAACAGGCTGACCTGTGGTCAACCTGTTGAGATGTGGAATACCGAATGGGGAAGTTGGCCAGGAGGCCGTTATGCTGCGCGTTGGTATAACGGGCATTCCTATGGTCTGTGGGGCGGTAATCATGCCGTAGTCCTTAAAGGCTATGATGACGAGCAGGGAATTGTCTATCTTTCGGATTCGATTAACGGCAATGTTACGCGAAATGCCCAAGTGTTCTTCGGCACGTGGCAACAGATGGATAGCCAGGCCGTGGTAATTGAATAGCCATGATGCTAAAAGGGGAGAGCTCGACGAGCTCTCCCCTTTTGCTACATTGTTAATCTAGCTACGCCGTCTTCTTACGTCCAAATAGTTCGTCCCAGTTACTGGCTGCCAAAACTGTTCCGCATACAATTACAACGCAGCAGATTACGGATGCCATGTCGGGAATTGTTCCAAGCAAGATCAGGCCAAAGACCACTGACCATGCCGAATAGGAGATATTCAGAGCCATCGCACGCGCTGCTCCGATTGCCGCAATGCCCTTGTAATAGAACAGATAGGATGCAGTTCCTGCGAGTCCGGCGAGTGCAATAATCAATGTGGGCATGCTTGGGATAGCGCCCAACGTGAAATGCCATGCTCCGAAGAGGGGGAGTACGAGCGCTCCATAAACAAGCGCACTTGTAGTTTCGCGGATTTGCAAAGCTGTTTCGTCATCAACGGCATCATCTTTCATTCCCCATGCGCACAGCACCGCTTCGGATCCCCATCCAATAACGGCAAGCACTGCGCCGAGTAAGCCGAGGGGGGCATTTGCAATCTCGCTCGATCCGGCCGATAGATAGCCCATCGTCATTACACCGCAAAGAGCAACGAGAAGGGAAAGAATCTGGCCTTTGCCCATTTTCTCCTTCAGCAGTACGAAGGAAAGGAATGCTCCGACTGCGGGATAGAAGGCGGAGATGATTGCCGTGTAGGCAGCTCCGATGTTATTAATTGCCAATACGTAGCCGGTCATCCCGATAGGTCCACCGAGTAGGGCGCCGGCGATGACGACCTTGCCCGAACGAGTTTTAAGTGCAGCGAGCGTGTCTTTTAGTCTGCCTCGGACTCCCATGTAGCCAAAGAGCCAAATTGCACAGAAGGCATCATGGAGAAAGGATCCCGCAATGGAGGCGCATGCAAGCGCTTCCGCCGATCCAATATAGGGCGCAAGCGCCAAGCCGATTCCAAGAATTACTGTATCAAGGCCCCAAAGAAGACCGCTAAAAAAGCCGAATTGCATCGTTACTCACCTTTCCGATAGATCTCCAGTGCCTTTTTGAGGTATTTGGCACCGTAATTGAAGTAGATATAGAGCCATTCGCCCACGAAGTCGCCTTCGGCTTCTTTCAGAAGAGACCAGAGGTACCAGCACCATCCTGCAAGGGCAATGTGCGCATAGTTATGCGCAATTTCGTTGTTTGTTGCCTTGCGCCCAAAATATGCATCAAGCGCGCGGTCGACTTCATCTTCGGAAAGCTCGCAGCAGACACTGCATGTTCCAAAATCGTTTGCGTAATCGCTCATGCCAGCATATTCCCAGTCAATGAGATAGTACTTGTCGTTCTCATCGATAAGGAAATTGAGGTAAAAGAAGTCATTGTGGCAAAGGCATTTTGGTGCATTATCGGCCTGTACAAAGTGCTCCAATTCATCGATTTCGGCGGACATTTCCCTGTAGCCTGGAATGTCGATGGGACCTTTTTCCAGAAGAAGTGATTCGTAGCGCTTCGCTTCGAGGTAGAAGTCAAATTCGGTTTCGACATTTGCACCACTCTCGTGAAGCGAACGACACATCTGCATCATTCGATTCATTTGGGCAGCATCATGCGGATCAGGCTGCTTTGCGTTGGGTACAAACTTCGAAATTTTCCAACCACGCTTTGGGTCCTCATGAATGAACGTGTCGTCAAGGCCGAGTTCCTTGGCTTTTTTAAGTGCGGCTACTTCTCCATTTCTGTTAATAAGCAGTTCGGTCCCGACTCCCGGATGGCGGTAAACGTACTCTCCGTCATTGGTTCTAAAGTGGCACGATAGATTCGTAAGACCTTGTTTAAGGGGATAAACGTCGTGAATCTCTGATTTGGAGCAGCCGAGCACTTGCTCGATGTTATCGAAAATATCGGAGTCAACGTTTTCGATAAAATGCGGATCAAAGGCACGCAGCTCATCAAGAGAATCGAATTCGTTGATCTCGCCCTCAGGATACTTCTTGATAACCATATCGAGCTCCTTGATGTGCTCGATATATAGATCTTCCCAAAGCTTGTCCGTTGTTTCGGGCTTGTTATATTCCGTTTCGAGAATCTGCTTAAATGCAAACGAGAAGGCTTTATCAAAGTAGACATGTCCGAGCATATACCAAGCATCGGAACCGCCAATCGTAACATTGGTGATTCTGTCCATTGCTCCGGTTTGAATGCACCATTCTTTGGTGTCGCCTTCAGCATATTGAGCAGAATAAAATGCTTTCCAAACGTATGCTTCAAACGGATTGTTTAGAAGGTAATCATCGCTTGAGCAAATATAGGTGTTGCCAAGCCGCTCTTTTACGCACATAAGCGATGCGTGGTTATTTTTGGATGCATATTCGTTGTTGACGACAATCGAGACGCCGAACTTGCTTTCGAGATAGAAGAAATATTCTTTTTTATAGCCGACAACGACGGTGATATTGCTGATACCTGCGTCTTGCAGCTGCCTAATCTGACGTTCGATGAGAATCTCACCACGTACCATTAAAAGGCCTTTGGGCTTTTCATACGAAATGGGAGCAAAGCGGCTCGAAAGCCCCGCAGCCAATATCACTGCGTTTTCAACCTTATAGGGGTGAAGTGCTTCGTAACCGCTGTCGGTTAGGCTGTCCGATTCGAGAAGGCCCTCATTCGTAAGCTCTTTATTTGCTGCGTTTACCGATCCAAGTGAGAGGCCAGTGCGCTCGGCAACTTCTCGCTGGCTAGCATATGGGTTCTTTAGGTATTCGTACAGAACAGTAAAGTTACGCTTGGTCAGTTCCACTGCAGGCCTCCAATTAAGATGTTCATTGCTTAGGGAAAGAATAGAATGATTGAACGTTATGTTCAATTTAATATATTTATCTACATAGACTGAACAGACAGTAACGAAAATCAATCCTGGAATGTGGATTAAAATAAATAAATGAGATATCTGGGAGGGTCGCTTATGTATCGATTCGAAATGAAGGCCACGCTTGTTTGTGCTGCTGCGTCATTAATCACTGCTTGCTGCTTGCCCCTGAGTGCGAATGTCGCGTTTGCACAGGATTCCGTTGAGGCTCAGAGTATTGAGTCAAAAGCGGATTTTTCTTCGGTGGTTTCCGATGATTTGCAACCTGATAATTCTTCCGTCATAAAAGATGGCTGGCAACGAGACGAGTCGTCTGGAGTTTGGTATTACGGAAAAAACGGTAAACACCAAACTGGCTGGCTGCAAAGCGGGGGCTATTGGTATTGGCTTGATCCAGCCAATGATGGTGCAATGCAGACAGGTTATTTCAATGTGACCGATGCTGGCGGATCGACTGCTTCGTTTTATGCGAATGACGGCAATGCCGCAACGCCTTTTGGCGCGCTATATCAGAACTGCTGGCTACGTAACTCAGATGGAAATTGGTTTTATGCCAATGCTGGAGGCGATTTAGCTGCTGGTTGGTTTTATCAAGACGGCACATGGTATTACCTGGATCCTGCCACCCATATAATGCAGGTTGGTTTTGTCGACCTCGGGAGCGGGAAATACTATTTAGATGCCACTGGTGCTATGAAAACCGGCTGGATTCTCGTTGACGGGAATTGGTACTGGGCTTATTCATCGGGTGCCCTTGCTTCGTCATGGCAGACGATAGGTGGGACTCGCTATTATTTTGACTCTCAGACGCTGGCTATGTTCAAAGGTCGTCACGAGATCGATGGAAGTACCTACATTTTTGGCGACTATGGCCTCGTAAATGGATGGTTCAAAGATGGAGTAGATTGGTATTACTGCTCTAATGGTATTGCGGTCACTGGCTGGCAACTCGTTAACGGAACCTGGTATTATCTCGATCCGGCTTCCGACGGCAAAATGTCTGTTGGGTATTTAGACCTTGGCAATGCAGCATATTATTTGAATTCGAATGGGACTATGGCTATTGGTTGGGCTCAGTCCGAGGACGGCTGGTATTTTGCCTCTGAATCTGGCGCGCTTATTTCTGGCTGGTATAAAGAGGGCGTGAGTTGGTATTACCTGGACCCTGCTAGCCATCTCATGAAAACGGGCTTATTTGAAGTGGGCGGCAACGATTGTTTTGCAAACCAGAGCGGTAGGCTTGTGGTTTCAAGATGGGTTACCGTTAATGATGGCGTTGAAAGATACGCTGATGATAATGGATATCTTTGCAAGGATGTGATTCGCGAAAACGGCACTATCCTAAAAACCGCTGGAACTGATGGCTGGCAGGTTGCGTCCGGCTGGGTTAATGTCGCAAATCTAAGGTTTTACGCTGAGCCCGGAACGGGTGCCATCCATCTTGGATGGCTGCAGATTGACGGCGATTGGTATTGGCTTGATGCCGATTCTGGCGTGATGAAGACCGGATGGGTTTTTACTGGCGGTGCATGGTATTACCTAAACGATGACGGAAAAATGGCAACTGGTTGGAAATGCCTGAATGGAACATGGTATTACCTTGAGTCCAATGGAAGCATGCATGTTGGCTGGCTTAAAGATTCGGGTAAGTGGTATTGGTTGGACGGCAGCGGCGCTATGGCAACTGGTGCAAGAACCATCGATGGTGTTCGCCGAATTTTCTGGAGCGATGGCCAGTGCGACAAAGTTGGCTGGCAAAATCCTCCGCAGTATCCTCAGGTCAGCTCTTGGACTGTTCGGCTGCCAAGCTATTGCACCGGATACTTTACCTATGTCAGCCCCTCTCGCATCTCCGCCGAAGCAACGCGGGAAGATTGCGTGAACGCCTTTATCCAGCGCGCCTATGAGTATATCGGTACGCAATATATTGAGCCATGGTCTACCGCTCCCGGTGGAGCTGTTGATTGCTCTGGTTTTGTCTTGCAGTGCCTTTATACTACTGGCATGGATATGGGTGTTTACAACCCTTATAACCATCGCTGGGATCCAAGCCAAACCTACAATTCCATGAATTGGTATCGAAGCAATATCTTTATGCCCGTGAGCACGAACTCGGTTCAGCGCGGCGATGTGATTTATTACCGTGGGCATATCGCAATTGCACTTGGCGGCGGTATGATGATTGACTCCTGGCCTCATCAGGGCGTCGGAATTCATCCCATTAGCGCAAGGGGAAATGTGATCGGCGCAGCCCGTCCATTTATTTAATTGATTTGCTGTAAGACGGTCGATATCGGTTTGGGGGCCTGAAATGAATGTCCAGATTGAACATCGAATTTGTTGGCGAGTAATTGGCTTGATGCTATTTTCCGCCTTGCTCTCAGTTTCAGTTCCCGCATTTTCTTGCACTGCTTATGCCGTGGAAGAGGGGGCGGATAACGGTGTCGTTGACCGCGACTCGACAGGAGGGTCGGGAGCATTTGTCGATGGCGGTTGCTCTCAAGATTCCAGTGATTGTGCCGGCAAAACATCGGAAGATTCGAACCAACAGGTTGTCGAAAGCCAAGAACCGTCGAGGACAGAAAAGCTATCTGGATGGCAATGGAACGGTTTGTCCTGGTATTACTATCTTGACGGCTGTCGTTTGACCGGAATGCAGAATATTGACGACTCGTTGTACTATTTGGACCCCGCTCATGACGGTGCAATGAGCTGCGGCTGGATTTTTACTGACAATAAGTGGTATTACGCGAGTCCATCAGGCGCTTTGGCAAGTGGCTGGCAGTTTATAGGAGGTCAATGGTACTGGTTTGACTCCCTTAACAGCTGTTCTATGGCTACTGGTCGACGTGTTATTGATGGGCATCCTTATCTTCTTGGAGCCTATGGGCTGATTAATGGATGGTGTCTTGATAACGGTTTATGGTATTGGGGTTGCCATGGTGAAGTTTTAACAGGCTGGCTCCAAGCTGACAATAGTTGGTATTGGCTTGATCCCGCCAATGATGGCGCCATGTCTAGGGGTATCGTTTCCGTCGGTTCGTCTCGTTACTATTTATCTGATTCCGGCGCAATGGTTGTAGGCTGGGCGTTTGATGGTACGGACTGGTATTACGCTGACGGTTCCGGCGCACTTGCGTCGGGCTGGCGTTCGGTGAACGGCGCTTGGTATTGGCTTGATGTCGCAAATGACAATAGAATGGTTACCGGCTTTTATGTCATCGGATCCAATCGGTATCATTTTTCTTCAACGGGAGCGCTGTCACTCGGCTGGTTTATGAGCGATGGAGACTGGTATTACGCTGAGCCTTCTCATGCCTCGGGCATTGTAAAGACGGGATGGCTGAAGGACGGTAGTCAATGCTATTATCTCGATCCTGCCGCCGACGGTAGAATGCTGCTTGGCCATTTCTCTGTAAATGGGAAAAGCTATTATGCAAAAGCTTCAGGCGCTGTTGCTTGTCGTGAATGGGTAGATGCTCAGGGCTCGTATGCAGAAGAGCCGTCTAAGGCTTTTGCTGGTTCTGATTGCTCATTGTGTGGAGCATTGCGTAATGGAAAACTGTTTACATCAAACGGCGATGGCGAATTAGCCGAAGCTCACGGGTTTGTGACGCTTGGGGGCTGCAAGTTCTATGCTGATCCAACCGATGGCTCCCCCTGCGTTGGGTGGAAGAGCGTAAATGGAAAATGGTATTTCTTTGATGAGACCGCTGGCTATGCACGATCTGGCTGGCTGTACAAGGATAGCTCCTGGTTCTATTTGGACCCATCTACCTACGTTATGAAAACCGGCTGGCTTTCCGTTAACGGATCTTGGTATTACTTGAATTCGTCTGGTTATATGCAAACAGGGTGGCTTAACCTGGGGGGTACCTGGTATTGGCTTGACGCTAGTGGCGCCATGGCTACTGGCTGGCGCGTTGTGGACGGATCCTGGAATTACTTCATGGCCAACGGTGCGTGGGTGTCAGACTATATGGATGCTAAAGCTCATAGTTATTCAAGCAATACAAATTGGTTGATACTTGTCGATACGTCACGTTGTGTTACGAGCATTTATACTGGGTCATGGAATAATTGGACCTTAAACCGTCGATATGTATGCTCGACGGGCAAAGCCAGCACACCTACGGTGAAAGGGGAGTACCAAGTCTACGGAAAGGGATACTCCTTTGGGCATGGATATACTTGCTATTACTACACGCAGTTCTATGGTGATTACCTGTTCCATTCCTCGCCCTACTACGTTAACAGCAACCGCGTGATGGATCCCACGATGGGTGTTCCATCCTCTGCGGGATGTGTTCGCCTTGAGATTCAGAACGCAAAATGGATTTACGATAATATTCCTTATGGAACAAAAGTTGTTACGTATTAAGAGATTTCTGCATCAATATCTTCAACGGAAGAATAAGTCGCATGTCTTTTGTAAGAGGGTCAAGTTTCGTACTGGTTTGATGAATGGACGATTCATCAAAGATATCTACTAAGTGGATTAATTAGTCTGGGCATTGGAGTAATTCAAGAGATGAAAAAAACCTGTTTTGTTCTTAGTGGTAATGCGTATCTATGTCCTTATTTGTTCAACTTTTATGTCGATAATACTCCCGGGGAAAAATACCTTGTCTACTGGAATAGGGATGGCGTGGAAGAGACGCTAGGGTCGATTAAGGGCATTGAATATGCTAAGCCCTGCCCAGATACTGGTTTATTACGCAGGCTTTACAGTTATTTTGCCTATATGTTGTTTGTAAATAAACAGCTATTAAATAGTGATTTTGATCACATAGTTTTACTTAATACTATTGCTGGTTATTTTGCGTTTCCTGCACTGCTTATTAAGTATCGCAAACGCTATGTAATGGATGTTCGAGATTACGGAGGAGAGTTTAATCCGATTCTGGGCCTCATGTCTCGCGCTATAGTGTCCTTTGCTGGAATCGTGGTGCTTTCATCACGTTTTTATGCCGCTTTTCTCGCCCCTTCTGAATACAGTTATGTCCACAATCTACAGCGACCGTCATTCTCTGATCTTGATGCTAGTTCATGTGTGAATAGTTTAAATGGCAATCCTTCTTTACCGATCGTGATTGCATTCATTGGTAGTGTTGGCCAGTATATTGAGCAACATGTTAAGTTGATTAATATGTTTAAAAATGATTCACGTTTCCGTTTGATGTTTGCAGGAGCTGGATCTGAAAAGCTAAAGGATTATTGTAGAAATAATCACGTAGAAAACGTCCAACTGTTAGGGAGGTTTGCACCTGAAAAAATGTACTCTTTATATACAGGAGTCAACATAATCCACAATCTGTACGGCAATGGGGATCCATTTCTCGATTACGCTATTTCTAACAAAATGTATATAGCTGCCCAGCTTCATATGCCAATTCTTGTTTGCCCGAATACCGCAATGGAAACAATGGCAAGTGATTATGGTATTGGTTTTACACTTGATTTAGATAATACAAATGTTAATTGGCCCGATTTATTGTTCGAATACTATACCGGTCTAGATTCGAATAGCTTTATTAAGGGTTGCGAGAAATTGTTAACCGATGCATATGATGACAATCAGAACTATTCGGATAGATATACTTCGTTCATTTCTTAAGGCTTGGTTTTTTAATGACGAATGAAATTCTTTCTTTTGATGCGGTGAAACACGAAGAACTGAAAATCTTGGTGGAATTTCACGATTTTTGTGAGAAATATAATTTGTGCTATTCGCTGTCGTATGGAACTCTAATCGGTGCCGTGCGTCATAAGGGTTTTATCCCCTGGGATGATGATATAGATGTTGTCATGCCGCGGAAGGATTACGATAAATTTTTTGGCCTTGTTCAAAGCGGTAGGTTCTCTCCGTGGCTTCGCGTTCAGGCTACAGAGATTGATGGGTATTTACCTTCATTCGCAAAAGTAATTAATCCTATGATCTCCGTTCGGACAGAGAGGGATCGCCCTTCAGTTCCAGAATGGCTTTGGATAGATGTGTTCCCAATTGACGGTATATCCGATTCAAATCTAAAGGCCACTATTATGTTTTATGAAGTGAAATTGCTTGATTTGATTTGTATTGTATCAAGGCTCAACTTCCATTATCCACATCCGATTAGCATGAAAATTCTCATGGCTATTTTTTATCCCATTTCTCTAGTGCTGCCTATAGAGAAATGGGCTTCCGAGCGTTTACATAAACTTTCAAGAAAATATGTTATTGGCGAAACAAAGAGAGCGGGACAAATCGGATGGGGGTTTGGTCTCAGGGAGGCATTTCCAAATAGTTATTTTACGGATGTAATGGATGCAGAATTTGAGGGCCATCAATTTAAAATCCCAACTCATTATGATGAGATGCTTACTCAACTATATGGCGACTATATGATCATTCCTCCTGCTGATAAACAGGTGTATCATCAATTAACTGCATCAGTTAATTCAAGAACGGAGTAATTGTTGGGTTCCGATAAAGTTCTTTCGATAAAGTCTAATATTTTATGGAGTTCTATTGGCTCGATTATCGGTTTATCTTGCCAATGGTTAATAAGTGTGCTGGTGGTTCGCCTATCCTTTGGTTTTTCTGATGCTGGCTTATACTCGCTTTCGATGTCTGTCTATGGCATTTTTTTCCCAATTGCTCAATATAGGATGTATACATATCAAGTTTCAGATGTTAATGGGGAAAACACGGTAGGGGAGTATCTTTCCTTTAGATTACTAACCATACTTTTATCACTTGTTTTGACTTTTGCTTATTCGCTATTTACTTGTCGCCCTGTTTCCGTTTTCTGCATTTTTCTCTACGGCTTATATAAAAGCGCCAACCAATTGATAGATGTCCTTCATGCTGCTGATCAGCAGTTTTCCCGGATGGATTATGTTGGAGTCTCACTTGCGCTTCAGGGAGCCTTGTCTCTAGTTTTTTTCTGTGTTGCTTTATCTTGCTTTCGTTCGGTGCCGCTAGCTATATTTGCAATGTTTATTGCGGTCGTATTAGTTGGATGGTTTTACGATTTGCCACGAACTTCCGCGCTAACAAGCATTGTTGTTGGAATTAGCCGAAATAAGGCAAAGCGATTATTGATAACATGCTTGCCGGCTGTGGTTGCTGGCATAGCGGTTTCCGCGTCATCGTCAATTCCACGCCAATATTTATCTTCTGCATTGGGGGATTCTGCTCTTGGGGTCTACTCATCTATTGCGGCTCCTATTGCTATCATTCAAATGGGTGTTTCATATTTGTATAACCCCCTGCTCGGTTATTTCTCGAAAAGTTATTCAGATAAAGACAGGCGTTCTTTCTTTCGCCTATTCTTTGCCTGCTTACTTGGTGCGTTAATCATCGCCGTTGTGTTCGGTATTGGTTTTGAGGTGTTTGGAAATAGCTTATTTTCATTTGTATTTGGTGATGAAATACTACCTTTCATGTATTTAGTTCCACCTATGATAGCTTCTGCTGTTTTGACTGGACTGATGTGGCTTGTCAATGATTTGTTGATTTCATTTAGGTATTTTTCGCATACCCTTGTTGCTGGCGTGTTGATGTTTATCGTTTCACTTAGTTCAATGAAGTATTCCGTAGAAGTATTCAATTTAAATGGTGTTACAGTGTGTAGCTTAATATCTTGTCTTTTTGGACTTGTATATATGGTTGTCGTATTGTCTATCTTGTTGAGACGTCATTTTAATAATCTCGTTTAATTGCATCATCTGATTTCAGGGCGAATTGCTCTCTCCCTGACTTCTCCCTCTGTATTATTTAAATGATTATTATTTGTTCGTAATGACTATATGTATTTCAATGGTTTTTTTAAGGGGCTGGTTCTTGAAATGAAAAAGGTAATGCTAGTTTTCGGAACTCGTCCGGAAGCAATTAAGATGTGCCCACTTGTGAATGTGCTCAAAACTCATCCGGATGATTTCAGTACCGTTGTTGTCGTGACTGGTCAACATCGGGAGATGCTTGAGCAGGTTTTGCATGTCTTTAATGTGGAACCCGATATTGACCTAGCAGTCATGAAGCCTGGTCAGACTCTTTTCGATGTTACGTGTAACATTCTTCTTAAAATCAAGAAGGTTCTTGAGGGGGAAAGACCGGATGTCGTGCTTGTCCATGGAGATACCACGACAAGCTTTGCTGCAGCCTTAGCTTGTTTTTATCTGCAAATTCCGGTCGGTCATGTTGAGGCTGGTTTACGCACACATGATATTGGCAGTCCTTGGCCAGAGGAGTTTAACCGCCAAGCAGTTGACATCGTGAGTCAATATTATTTCGCACCAACCGAGGTGAGCAGACAAAACCTTCTCGATGAGGGAAAAAGACCCGATAAGATTTGGGTTACAGGTAACACGGGAATTGATGCACTTCATACTACTGTGGATCCGGAGTATTCACATCATGAGCTTGACTGGGCAAAGGGTTCTCGTTTGATTCTTATCACCGCACATCGCCGCGAAAACCTTGGTGAACCTATGCATCGCATGTTCCGTGCTATTCGTCGCGTAATGGAAGATTATCCCGATACCAAAGCTATATACCCTATTCATATGAATCCTCTTGTTCGCAAGGCTGCCCATGAAGAGCTAGATGGATTTGATCGACTGCATATTATTGACCCCCTTGAAGTATTTGATTTTCATAACTTTATGGCTAAAAGCTATCTGATACTTACTGACTCAGGCGGTATTCAAGAAGAAGCGCCAAGCCTTGGCAAGCCTGTTCTTGTCATGCGTGACACTACTGAGCGTCCTGAGGGCGTTAAGGCGGGGACTTTGAAACTTGTTGGCACAGAGGAAGATGTAATTTACAACGAGTTTAGCAGGTTGCTCTCGGATGTCTCAGAGTATGAAGCGATGAGTCACGCTTCCAATCCTTATGGTGATGGCCATGCAAGCGAAAGAATCGCTTCGGTTCTTTCTGACGGTCATTTACGATGAGCCGTGCTAGTAGAAACTTAGCTATATTTGATTAAGCAACTCATCTGTCTAGTTCTTTTCTATAAGATTCGTGGCATTTGCAAGAGGGTAGATGCAGGACACTTTGCGGCTATCACAGTGGTCACTACGCCGACCACAGATTGTCGATGGTGTTAACAGCTATAGTGTTTATATGTTCTAGGGCTGTTGTGGATACTGTGTTGCCTATCATGCTAGCTCCTTGCATAACATGTTGTTCGTCTTGTTGGTGCTACTTTTACTTTTAGCTAAGGATAACGAGCTATCATTGAAAGGTTGTTCATGAGCAATCATTATAGGGTGCTAGTTATTGTGCCTGCTTATAATGAAGCTGAATCAATTTGTGCGACAGTTAAAGCCGTGATTGATTCAGGATATGATTATGTCGTGGTCAATGATGGTTCAACTGATAACACGCTTGAGATTTGTCATGCTAACCATCTCAATGTACTTGATCTACCGCAGAATCTTGGCATTGGAGGGGCTGTACAAGCCGGTCATAAGTACGCTAAAAAATATGGATATAACATCGACGTTCAGGTGGATGGCGATGGGCAGCATGATCCTTGTTTTATTTCCAGTATGGTTGAGCAGATTGAAGCTGGCTGTGACTTGGTTATCGGGTCTAGGTTTCTCGAGCGAACTGGGGGGTTTCAGTCTACGTTTTTACGCCGAGTGGGTATTTCATGGCTTACTAGGGTGATTAAAATGTGTACTGGTAAGTACATAGCTGATCCGACATCTGGATTTAGGGCCTGCGGACCGAAGGCTATTGACTATTTCTGTAAGAACTATCCAGTTGATTACCCTGAACCCGATTCTATTGTCTCAGTGCTTGCTCGTGGTCTGTCTGTATCTGAGGTTCCCGTTGTCATGAAAGAGAGACAAGGGGGCTCATCATCCATTTCGGGCTTTTCGAGTGCCTATTACATGGTCAAAGTTACCCTTGCAATTATTATTTCCGCATGTTCAAAAACGAGGTGTTAAAGTGCCGGTAACCCTTCGCGTTTCTGTAGCAGCGGCCTGTATTTTACTCGCTGCATACGTAGTTAAGCTTATTGTGAGTGGCAGGCTCCAACTTAAGTATTCTCTATTGTGGCTGGCGTTGGTCCTAGTCCTAGTCCTGTCTGCTCTATTTCCGCAGCCCCTGTGTTATTTATCGTCGGCGATGGGGTTTGCCACGCCTTCCAATTTTATATTTGTTCTGGGGTTTGTCTTTGGAATCTTAATCATGCTTTCACTTAGTTTAATTGCCAGCAAACAGGCCGATGCGATTAAGAACTTAACTCAACGAGTTGCATTGCTTGAAAAAGATATCGAGAGCATTCTGAGGGATAAGTAGTTCTATGTTTACGTGTAATGATCATACATTCGTAGTTTGCGCCTATGGCGAATCACCGTATTTGAGCGACTGTATATCGTCTTTAATGAACCAGCAACAACCCAGTAGGATCCTTATCTCTACTTCTACTCCGAATAAGCATATTGAGCAGGTTGCTTCTAGCTATAACTTGCCTGTATTTATTAACAATGGGATGCCAGGGATTGGTCATGACTGGAATTGTGCAATTTCCCATGCTCAAACTCCATTGGTCACCATTGCTCATCAAGATGATCTGTATTCCCCTAATTATTCAATTGAAATGCTTCGCTCTGTTAACGCCTCCAATCATCCCCTGATCTTCTTTTCTAATTATGGGGAGATTCGTAATGGGGAATATGTCGATGACATCTCGATTCTTAAAGTGAAAAGAATAATACTAAGAAAATTCGCTCGAGTTGGTAATTCATCTATAGTCAGAGACAAGCGTCGGGCTTTGCGGTTTGGATCTGCGATTTGCTGTCCTTCGGTCACGTATGTTATGTCTAATCTCGAGACACCTTTGTTTTCGAGTGAGATGAAGTGTGACTTGGACTGGGAAGCGTGGGAGAGATTCTCGCGACTTGAAGGTTCTTTTGTTTATTCTCCCGAGATTCTCATGCGTCATCGAATTCACGAAGAATCTGAGACGACCTCCTTGATCCAAAATAATACACGGAGCTCCGAAGACCTTGCTATGCTTGAGAAATTTTGGCCTAAAAAGGTTGCGAAAGTAATTCATCGACTATATTCAGTCAGCATGAATAGCAACACTCTTTAACGTCTCTGTGTTGAACGTTTCCTCTGAGTCAGTTGGCGAGCGCTTCGTGTATGACTGAATTCGGATATTAGCCTCCGAAGTCGGATGCTACGGCACTGTTCATGCGTTAATATCATCGACGCAAGCTCTGAGAAAATAATTAGCTTGTTGATATACTTGCTGCCACTATATTTAGTTGCGCTTATGTGAGTTTTGAAATTTAAGGATTCCAGCATGACGAGTTTTGTAAGATGTAAACCTGCTTTTCTTGCTTTTGCCGGTTTATTTGCAGTTTATTCAGTATTTTGGTACTTAAATAATCCTAGATTGCTTGTTCTGCTTACAATTGCGATTTCGTTAATTATAATTCTCGTACTCGGCAGCGTATTTGCTAGGGATAAGGATCGCCTTAAAAGTGAGTGGGTATTCTTGGTACTGCTCATATCATTTTTAATCATATTCTGCTTTATATTCCCTCCCTTCACCGCGCCCGATGAGGGCCATCATTATTTTTCGACTTATTGGTTGGTTGATAGCCTTCCATTTAATGCCCATGTGACTAATGACGGTGCTTTTCTGGTGCGAGATATTGATTACGCGCTATACAATAGCCGCCAACCGGGCGATGCAATTAATTCAGCTTCATTTGATTCTGTTATTGATGGTTTTTCACTATTTGGAAATGGGCAGCTGGTTCCTTTCAGTGAATTTTCTTTTAGTGCCGGCGGCGAGAATATTACTGCAAAACTGGGCTCTATCATTGGCTTGCAGATAGGGTTGTTCTTTGGACTTGGAGCTTATCCCGCGTTCTATATGGGTCGAATTGGTTCGGCTCTCGTTTTTTGCTTCTGCGCTTTCCAGGCATTTCGAATCGCACCTAAAGGCAAATCGGTCATTGTATTCGTTTCATTGTTGCCCATGACGCTTCATTTGGCAGCTTCATATTCCTATGATTCTGGAATCATTGCTTATTCACTTCTGGTATTCGCATGTTTGATGCGCGGTTTTTTTGGCGAACAGCGGTCGATAGGCAAAAGAGAAGTCTTTATATATTTAATCATTTCGGTTCTTTTGGCTCCGTGCAAGGTTATCTATTCAGGGTTGATTTTACTTGGATTGTTCGTCCCTCTTTCTCAGTTCCTTGATGAGAAGACCGGGCGTTTTAGCAAGTTCTTGTTGATCTTTTGCGTTGTTGTTTCTGTATTGGCCTTACGTTTGGCGTCGATGAGCAGCTTGGTTTCTCAGCCTTCAGATTCCTCTCGGGGCCACGAAGCGGGGCAGTTATATTCGCTCGGCGATATTCTGCTGCATCCAAAGAATAGTTTCCTTGTTTTATGTAGAACTCTCGACTCCCTAGGTGATTTCTATTGGGAAACGACCTTGGGCTATTCTCTTGGATGGCTTCAAGAGAACTTGCGTTTCCCTGCATTCTATATGATTCCTTATTTGTTTTTTGGGTTTATTTGCTGCCTTGACTCTAGTGATGAGCCTTCGTTTCTTGCTGCTCCAGTATCCTTTCTTTTCATTTTTGCTTTCCTTTTGGCTGCACTCGGTTCCATTGCATCGATGTGGTTGGCATGGACTTTCAACTATGAAAATGTAATACAGGGTGTTCAGGGGCGCTATTTTCTTCCGGCTTTACCAGCTTTGTTGTTTGGACTAAGAACTCGATTATTTAGGTTCAACTCTTCTTCCATTTCTGTTGTTACTCTTGGCGTCTGTGCTATGAACTGCCTATATCTTATTCGCTTTATTAGCGTCGCCTCCTGTTTGTAGATTCATCTCGCGTGCAGTTGCTTTGGTAATTTCTTTTAGTTGGGGGACTTCGTCTCGGGGTTGAGCAGGCCTGGTCTATCAAAGGCTAATTTGTTTTATGGGAAAAGTGTAATGATGAGAAATTGTTATTTGAGTTTTATCGGTGTGGTCTGCCTTGCATCAATTTGTTTCACGCCTCTTTTATGCCCCACGATTGCTTTTTCATTACCCGAAGATTGTGCGGTTCTAGGCGCTGATGATGGTAGTGTCGAGAAAGTTGGTGTAGAGCCCCATCCGAAGCGAGTCGGCCCGGCGT
>CABUIH010000002.1:0-203966 GCA_902491615.1 uncultured Collinsella sp.
GGCCCGTGGGTTATACCCTAAGAGCAAACCACCCTTTTTAAGGGTGGTTCTGATTTGAGGGATTTTCCGACCGTCCAAAAATCCACGCTCGTCCATCACTCACGTATCTCTCATCTCTCATTTGTCACTAATACGAGAGATGGCACAAAGACGAGAGATAATTACGAGAGATAACTGATCAGCAAAGAGACAGGCAATCATGGTATTGTCTCAATACCGATTGTTCTACCAGCAAGAACATGTTTAAATGAAACAGATGGTAGACATCTTATCTTCCATCTCTCACTCATCTCTTATATGAGAGATAGCAGTAAGATGAGAGATAATTACGAGAGATAACTGAGAGATGAAGGAAATCTATTCGCGGCATTCTCCGCCGGACTGAGCGAAAGGACGTGCAGATGAACGAAAACGAGCTGACCGGTCTGCTCGAGTCTTTAAGGCGCATGGGCTCGGACGATCTTAACGTCGAGGTCAAGGAGAGCGCCACGACGCTTTCCCGCGACGTATGGGAAACGGTTAGCGCATTCGCGAATACCGCCGGCGGAATTATCGTGCTCGGCGTGAGCGAGCGCGCGGGCTTTGTCCCGGTTGAGAACTTTGAGACCGAGAAGGTGCTCAACCAATTCGTAGCGGGCATGGGTGATGCCGGCGGCCGCGGAAAACTGGCCAATCCGCCCAAATACACTATTGAGCGCGTGGAGCTTCGGGGCACCGTGGTTCTCGTTATCACGATTGAGGAGCTCGACCCGTCGAGCAAGCCCTGCTATGTAATAGAGCGCGGCGCCCAGGGCGGCAGCTACAAGCGCATCGATGACAAAGACGTGCCACTTTCATCGACCGAGGTTTTGGCGCTGTCGTCATACGAGCGGACGAGCCCCAGTGATCGCGATGCGGTGCCCGGCGCGGTCGCAGGCGATCTTGACGAGGCCCTGGTCGACCGCACGATAGAGCGTGCTTTCTCGCTGACACCCCGGGCAATGCGCGGCGCGCCGGACAAGAAAACGAAGCTGGAGCGCCTGAATTTCCTCGACTCCCAGGGCAATGTTACTAAGGCCGGGCTCCTGGCTGCGGGTGCCTATCCTCAGCAGTTCTATCCTAAGCTCTTTATCGATGTGGCGGTCTATGCCGGAACGCAGAAGGGCGCGGCGGGGTCGTTGAGGTTCATGGACCGTACGATCTGCGAGGGCACCCTGGGCGAGATGATTTCGGATGCTGTCGCGGCTGTCGCCAAAAACCTGCGCCGCACCTCGACCGTCCAAGGCATTTCGCGTATCGACTCGCTGGAGATTCCCGAGGAGGTCCTGCGCGAGGCAATCGCCAACGCCGTAATCCACCGAGAATACGGAGATCGGTTCTGTGGGCAGTCGATCGCTGTCGACGTCTTTGATGACCGTATCGAAGTGACGAACCCCGGCGGCCTATACGGAGGAAAGACTCGCGAGAACCTGTTTGACGGCAGCTCCCGATGTCGCAATGCGACGCTTGTAAAGCTCATGTCGCTTGTCCCATTGCCCGACGGCGCGGGCTCTCCTGCCGAAGGCAACGGGTCGGGCATTCCAATGATGCTCGATGCCATGCGTACGCATGGTCTGGTAGAGCCGTTGTTTTGCCCGGGTTTCGACCGGTTTAAGGTTGTCCTTTACCGAGCGAAGGTTGAGCAGGTCGATCATGGCGGGGACCTGATCATGGCGGCCCTCAAGCGCTATGACGAGTTGGGAACGCGCGAACTGGCAGAATGCACGGGACTCACCGTCTCCCAGGTTAGGGCACGCGTCAATGCGCTCATCTCACAGGGCGAGCTTGAACCTACGGCGTCGGCGACGAGCCGCAACCGCAAGTATCGACTGTCGGAGCGCGTGGGATAGATGCGTTAGTGGACGAGGCGACCCAATAATCGACCCTCGATTGGCGTCCATTAAGGTAAAGCGGTTGTTGCCCAGTCGACGGTGATGCTAAAGACTCGGCTTACGCCGGCATGGCCCCGAACCCGTCCATCAAGAACAGCCTAAGAACCAGCTTGATGACATTTCCCGGTTTGACTTCGGCCGTGCCAAAGACGTGGCGCTCGGCGAGCTCGCTGCAGTATGCATAGATGTCGCGGATAAGGTCCGCGCCCGAAAGCGTAAACATGTAGCCTGCGTCCGAAAGCGCATTGGGCGCGGCGGGCAACTTGGCCATGTGGCAGAACGTTTGCAGGTCGGGCGCCATAGCGTCCTGGTAGCCAAGATGGTTGCCGTCTTCTTGTGCGGCGAGTTCCAGCTGGCGTACTCGATCCAGCGCCACTGCCAGCACAAAGCTCGGCGTAGGCGCATTGACGTCCTGAGTGGTCGCCACAAGCCTGCCCGCTGCCTGCGTGACAAGCCAAGCGACCTCGCGCTGGCAACGCACGGCCTTGCGCGTAACCGGCTTGATGGACGAAGAAGAAACGCTTCCCTTAGGCGGATTCGAAACAGCCACAAGAACCTCCCATGAACAATCCGGCCCAACAAGCCCGGATGAAACACGTGCTACATCAGTATACAGGGAAGTGGGGCAGCGGGGTACAAACGCGCCAGCGGCAAACCGAGAGCATCAACGATGTGCCGATCGCGGAATGAGATCTCGTAATAATTGACTCTCGGCCATATTATTGAGGGGCATGACTCGCGTTCGTATGGTTGTAGGTGCTGGCGATGAACGACATTGACCTTGCTGTTCCGTTGATGGATGGACCAAGCTATGACCGCGCCTGCAGTCTCGTGCCTTCCGAATACGTTGAGGCATGGGAGTGGTTTCTGGGTGAGGAACAGCGCGGCGGCGTTTGGACCAGCCTTCCGCACCACACCAAGGAAGATAGCCCTCAGTATCAGTATCGTTTGAGAATTGGCTCGGACTTCTTTCCCGTAACGCGGGATTCAGGGATCTTCTGGCCGGGCCAGGATCGGGTGAAGCAAGATCCCAATAAGATCTTTGCGCTTTCGGTCCATAACTCTAAAAAGAGCTTCTACACCGATGTACCTCCGCTCTATTTGGACGATGGTACGTGGGTCATTAAGTATTCGGTCCAAGCGCCAGGCGCCGTTGGTTCTCGAGACCAGAATTACAACCGTAAAATGCTCAACTGCATGGAATGTGGCGTTCCAGTCGGAGTCATATTTGCAACCGAGGTGGGCTACAAGGTGCTCGGCCTTGCGTTTGTTGAACGGTTCGAACCCGAAAACGGATGGTTTGTTCTGCACGGTCCTGTTCATAAAGGCGGACCGGACCCCCGTTTTGCGCCCGACATGAGCTATCTGAAGCACATGCCCGTCGATATTGAGTTTGCCGGACAGGGTACGACCGACGACGAAAAGGTCCGCTATGCGTTAAGGCGCGAGCGATTGGGGCAGCAATGGTTCCGCAAGCAGCTCGTTGCCGCCTATGATGGCCGTTGCGCGGTGTCGGACTGCGGCGTCAGCGAAGCTCTGGAGGCTGCACATATCGAGAATTACTCGGGACCCAAATCGCAGGTTGCCAGCAACGGCATTCTGCTTCGGCGCGACTTACATGCTTTATTCGATGCTCATCTGATTTCGTTCGAGCCTGTTTGCGGCGAATATCGGCTGTGCGGATCGTACCTGCTGGATAAGACCGACTATGCTTCCTTTGCGGGCGCGACGCTAAGGCAGCCGAATGAGCATCAGTGGCGACCCAATACGGTGTTTCTTGAGGCCCATCGCATTGAGTTCGATCGCTCGGAAAAGAAGCGTGAAAAGGCGGGGCTTCTGCCGTATTAGCGTATTTGGCTTTGGCATTCTTTGACGATCGTGTTGTTTGATCGGATCGCGTGGCGATGCAATCTCGCGCACGCCCGCCGGTGCATGCTCTTCCTGTTTTGTATAGCGAGAGGGGAGCGTGTATGAGCTGGCGAGGCGATATTGCGATGGGGAAGTACGGAAAACTGCCGTGTGCCCTTATAGACAACAATATGTTTCCGAGCGTAGAGGTTGATTGCGGGTCGTTTGTCGTCACCTGCCCTTGCTGCGGCTCGCAAATACCTTGTCTCGCAAATACCGTGTCTCGACATTCGGTTCATCGATGCGCGCGACAGACTTAGCGACGAAGTGAGAAAACGGACAGGCGTTCATATGCCGGTGTATCCGGAGAAATGCCCTGTTTGTGGCCTCGATATCGTGTACGACGCCGGCGACGAGGGATAGGTGATGCGGAGGAGCTGGCTGTGAAGGCTTCTCCGTCTCTACAAATAAATCCCCTCACCGAGTTGCTTGTGGAACTCGGCGTGATGGTCACGTGCCCAGGTAAAGAGCGCCTGGTCAAAGTCGGTGCGCGTGGCCGGGACGCCAAAGACGCCGGCAACTTCGACACGCACAAACTCCAGTGCCGGCAGCTTGTTGATGGCAGTGAGGGCAAATGGGGACGAGGGCTCCTCGAACAGATAGCGGCTGCCTTGCAGCGCGTCGCAACTGGTGCACGTGTTGCCGAGCGACGGGGCTTTGGAGGCTCGCGCGCCTACGGGCTTGTAGCCGCAGCGCTTATGAAGGTAGTCGCGGATCTCGCCCGGCACGCAGCCAAGAGCGGGCACGATGGCGAGTGCGTTGGCGTTGGCCGTGTCGATGGCAATGTGCCCGGCTTCGTTGGGCGCGTGCGCGATGACGATGCTCTCGTCGTTATCGGCTCGATAGGGAATGCCGAAGGCCGCGACCGAGGTCTCTTTGTGACACTTCCAGCACTCGCGCTTGCCCAGTACTAGATATATATACGGCGCTGAGGGGTCGGATCGGTCAACACCGGGCAGCCACTCGGCAAAGGGTTCGGGGTTGACGCCGCTGGGTACATACCAGATCTTCTTGGTCCGGTCCCATTTGGCGCCCAGCGCCTTGGCTTCTTCTTTGTGCGAAAAGGGGACATCGAGCTCGGTGCGCATGGCGGCTCCTTGGTGCTGCAGGTGCAAGTGGCTCAAGGATACCGCAGGGCACAGACATCGCGGCGTTTTGCTGAGAAGTTGCGGTGCGGACTGATTGGTTATGCCGATGGATAGATCGGCAAGTAGATGGTCGGCTTTTGGCTAGTTGGGCGGTTGGAACTGCCGGCGGATTTAGCGACATAAAACAAAACAGCCCAGAGGGCATAGCCTCTGAGCTGCGAACATTTGGTGGGCGTTAGAAGATTTGAACTTCTGACCTCTTCCGTGTCAGGGAAGCGCTCTCCCCCTGAGCTAAACGCCCGATCAAGGGTGCGCAAGCGCGCAAGGGATAATATAACGGAGCCTGAACTCGGTGGCAAGAACATTTTTAAAAATCGCTTACATTGTGGAATTCGGGGGCTTCGTCATATCCATTTCAAAAGAGCCTGCTGCCGCGATTTGGCTGTCGCATAATGCAAAGCCATTGCGGTATCGAGCTATGGAAAGACACCTGCGGAATTGTCCTACCGATAAGCGGACAAGCCTCCAGCTGGTGCCTTCGCCGTGGTAAGGTAAGCCGAATTGCTTCCAGACTGTTTCGGGGGAGTGGAATGAGCAAAGAGTGTGTCGAGCAGGTCGAAGGCGCAGGGGCTTCGGTGCCGATGACCGATATATCGAACATTGATGTGCCCGAGGGCACCGACGAGCTCAGCCGCAACACCCGTCGCGCCTGGCGCGAGCGCCTTAACGATGCGTCGTCGCGCAAGATGATCACGGGCGTCTTGGCTACGCTGGTGGGCGGTTCGTTTTGGGGCTTCTCGGGCACCAGCGCGAGCTTTCTGTTCGATACCTACCACGTCGACACCTTGTGGCTTATGAGCGTGCGTCAGATTCTCGCCGGTCTACTCTTTATGGCTGTGGTTGTCACGCGCGACCGCGCACGCCTGGTTAAGCTCTGGACCACACCCGCCGATCGCAAGCAGCTGCTGCTCTTTACCGCCTTTGGCCTGCTGTTCAACCAGTTTTGCTATCTTTCGGCCGTGCGCCTGACGAACGCCGGAACCGCGACGGTGCTCCAGTGCCTGCAGCTCGTTATCATCATGGGCTACGCCTGCGTGACCGATCGCCGCATGCCGCGTACTCGCGAAGTCATCGGCATTGGCCTGGCTCTGGGTGGAACCTTTTTAATTGCCACCGGCGGCGACCCTACCAGCCTGAATATCTCGCCGCTTGGCCTGGCAGCAGGTCTTATGTGCGCGGTCAGCGCCGCGTGTATGGCGGTGATTCCCGCCAAGATCCTGCCCGAATACGGTAGCCCCATCGTTACGGGCTCGGCAATGCTCACGGCGGGCGTGGTCTCATGTGTCTTCGTGCAGCCCTGGGCGCATATGCCGGCGCTCGATGCCGCCGGTATCGAGGCGCTCGCGGTGTTCGTGGTTATCGGCTCGTTTTTTGCTTACATGCTCTATATGCAGGGCGTTAAGGACATCGGCTCGGTGCGTGCGAGCCTCATCGGAACTGTGGAGCCGGTTTCGGCGACCATCACCAGCGCCGTTATGCTGGGCACGGTGTTTTTGCCGACCGACCTTATCGGCTTTGCCATGATCATCGTGATGATGTTCCTTACGGTGTAGTTGACGCCGCCGCCAAGACAGAAAAGGTGTTGTGCCGCATTTTCGCCAATTGATGTCCGTGTCTGGAGTTTAGCTGTCGATGCTCAAAATGCCATAAACTAGTAACGTTATGGACTTTTTCATTGCGACTCAATTGCGAGGATTTCTTTATGGCTGGTAATCACTTTAAGGGCAGCGATAGCGGCCGTCCTGCAGTTCCGCCGCGTCCGAACGGGGCTGGTAAAGCCGGCACGCCGGGCGGCGCTGGACAGGGCGGTTCCGGTAAGCGCGTGTCCCCGGGCGAGACGGCGATGTTTACCGCTCTGTACGAGCAGTCTCAAAAGGCAAAAAAGACCGGCCGTGCAAGAGGGAATGTCTTTGCGGGCGGTGAAACCTCCGCGTCGCAGCCGAGCGGGGCTCCTTCGGTACCTGCGAACAACGCAGGTGCTGCCAACGCCGCGAATGCCGCCGGCAACGTTAATGCCGGCAAGGCCGACAACAATACTCCCTCTGCCGGTGGCGCGGGGCTTACGGGTAACCTTGGCACGATTTACACCGGCGCCTCCGAGACTGGCACGTTCGCTCGCCTGGATGATAGCGGTGCCGAGTTTGCGGGCTCGGGTTCCAAGGAAGATTATTACGATTTTGGCTTGAACTACGGTAGCGACGCTTCGTCGAGTTCGACCTCTGACGGTCTGGTCCGTCATCGCCATCGCAAGGGCGAGCGCAAAAAGCGTCACACCGGCGCCATTATTGCCGCTGTAGTCGCGGTGCTTCTCGTTGCGCTTGGCGCAAGCGGCTTTATGCTGCTTAACTCGGCAAAGACCGTAAAGAGCGAAGCGAAGGAGGCTGTCGAGATCGTCGGTGGCCTTAAGGACAAGGTCACGTCGGGCGATTTTTCGACGCTGCCTGACGACGCGAAGAAGATCGATGAGCTCTGTAACAGCATGAAGGCGGAGACCTCGAGCCCGCTGTGGACGGCGGCATCGTTTATCCCGGTGTATGGCAGTGACATCAATGCAGCCCGCACCATGATTGATGCCCTGTCCGATGTCTCGAGCAACGCGCTGGTTCCCATGGCCGACAACCTTTCGCAGGCCACACCCGGCAAGCTGTTCCAGGACGGCATGATTAACGTGTCCGCACTGCAGGCCGTTGCCGATTCGCTTTCCGATAGCTCCAAGGTGTTCAAGAGCGCCAACGAGAAGATCCAGGGTATTGGCGATACTCATATTTCCCAGGTGACCGAGCTGGTCGATAAGGCCAAGGACGGCTTTGCCACCCTCAACGGCGCGGTTGACGCGGCGGAGAAGGTCGCCCCCGTCCTTCCCCAGATGCTCGGTGCCAACGGCCAGACGCGCAACTACCTTATGTACGCCATGAACAACGTCGAGATTCGTGCCTGCGGCGGCTTTGGCGGTTCGCAGGGTCTGATTTCGGTCACCGACGGCCAGATGTCGATTGGCGAGTTTGTTCCCTGCATTGCGCGCAGCAAAGACGAGGCGGTTGAGAGCGTCGACGAAGAAGATGAGACGCTGTTTGGTGACCACAGCAACCTATACATCTCGGGCAACACCTATTCGCCCGACTGGCCCCGTAATTCGCAGCGTGTCGCCGCGCTGTGGAAGTCTGAATATGGTCAGGACGTCGATGGCGTCATTGGTATCGATCCGGTATTCCTGCAGTATCTGTTGGGCCTCGTGGGTAATGTTTCACTGCCCGACGGTACAGTCGTTGACGGTACTAACGCGGCGAAGGTGCTTATGCATGATGTGTACTGGAACTATCCGGTCGAGGAGTCGGACGGCATCTTTGCATCCGTCGCCAGCGCTGCCTTTGACAAGATCCTTGGCGGTATCGGCGACGTCGATGTTGCGAACCTTGTCAGCGCCGTTGAGCGCGGTGCCGAAGAGGGCCGCCTGATCGCGTGGATGAAAAACGATGACGAGCAGAACGCTATCAAGGAGATGAACATCGACGCCTCACTGCCCGATCCGGATGACCCGAGTGAAGATCCCGTTGCTGGTGTCTACTTTAACAACCTGAGCTTCTCCAAGCTCGACTGGTATCTGAACGCCGATACGCAGATTGGTCAGGGCGTGAAGAACGGCGACGGCGCTTGCTCGTATCGCATCACCGTTACCCTGACGAACATCATGACGCAGGAGGAGGCAGGTAAGCTGCCCGACTACGTAGCGGCCAGTGCGCCTGGGACCTCGCGTGACGATGAGCGCTTGTATGTATCACTGTTTGCGCCGACAGGCGGCAGCATTACCGATCTAACCGTCGAGGGGACTCAGTTTGGACTGTTCGCTGCCACTTGGCACGGAGTTCCCTGCTATTCAGGAACCGTTGACCTGCATGCTGGCGAGACGACGACGATCACGTATACGCTGACCACGTCGGCCGAGGCGGGGGACAAGCCGCTTACGCTGCGTCAGACTCCTACATGCCAGGCGGCTCGCGACAGCGCGTCGGCGTAGGGTTTTTCTGGTAGTGCAGATAATCGAGTACCATTTTGGGGCGGACAGGCAATCTGTCCGCCCCTATTTTGTAAGGAGAGCGCATGAAGTACTTTGGCACCGACGGCTTTCGCGGTGAGGCCAACGTTGGGCTGACGGTAGAGCACGCTTATAAGATCGGCCGCTTTGTGGGCTGGTATTACGGCGCCAACCGCGGGGCCAAGGCGCGCGTGATCGTGGGCAAGGACACGCGTCGCTCGAGCTATATGTTCGAGGCGGCGCTGGTGAGCGGCCTGGTCGCGAGCGGCGCGGACGCCTACATGCTGCACGTGATCCCGACGCCGGGCGTGGCGCATCAGACCGTGGAGGGCTGCTTCGATTGCGGCATCATGATCAGCGCGAGCCACAACCCGTTTTGCGATAACGGCATTAAGCTCGTCAACAGCGACGGCTTTAAGATGGACGAGGACGTGCTGGAGCTCATTGAGGACTACATCGATGGCAAGAGCGAGGTGCCGCTGGCAACGGGCAACCACATCGGCGCCACGGTGGACTACATGCAGGGTCGCAACCGCTACATTGCTTCGCTCATCGCCAGCGCGAACTTTTCGCTGCAGGGCGTCAAGATCGGCATCGATTGCGCCAACGGCTCGGCATCCTCGGTGGCCAAGCCGGTGTTCGACGCACTGGGCGCCGATGTGCGCGTGATCAATGCCGCGCCCGACGGCTTTAACATCAATGTCGACTGCGGCTCTACGCATATTGAGCGCCTGCAGCGCCACGTGGTGGAGCAGGGCCTGGATGTGGGCTTTGCCTACGATGGCGATGCCGACCGCTGCCTGGCCGTGGACGAGCGCGGCCGCGTGATCGACGGCGACCAGATCCTGTACGTGTGCGGTGTGTACCTGAACAAGCACGGGCGTCTCTCGGGCGGTACCGTGGTGCCGACGATCGCCAGCAACTTTGGCCTGATCAAGTCGTTGGAGCTTGCCGGCCTGAGTGCCGTGACCAGCGGCGTGGGCGACCGTCACGTGTATGCCAAGATGCGCGAGGGCGGCTACAGCCTGGGCGGCGAGCAGACGGGCCATACGATCTTTGGCGATATCGAGCGCACGGGCGACGGCATTATGACCTCGCTGCGCGTGATGGAAGCGATTCGTGCCGAGCGCGAGACGCTCTCGCAGCTCACGGCTCCGTGCAAGCTGCTGCCACAGGCGCAGGTGGCCGTGCACGTGGCGGACAAGGACGCCGCGCTCGAGAATATGGGCGTGCAGAACGCCATCGCCGAGGCCGAGGCTGCGCTGGCAGGCGAGGGCCGCGTGCTCGTGCGCAAGAGCGGAACCGAGTCGGTTATCCGCGTGCTGGCCGAGGCGCCCGACCAAGCATCCGCCGATGCCGCCATGAAGCGCATCGCCAACGCGCTCGAGGCTTTATAGCTACGCGGTTTTACCAAACCGCGTAGCTGCTCGACGCTGCAAACGGCCCCAAGCGGCAATCTGACGTTCAATTTCAAGGGCGCGACCAGAAGGTCAGCGCCCTTTCATTTCACGTCACCTTGCTCGCTTGGGGCCGTTTTCGCTGACGTTGCCAAGACATTAGCGTCAACGAACTAGTCATTGGGTACCTAGTTATTGGGTGAAAAAAGGGGACGCTGCGGATTGGTTCCGCGGCGTCCCCTTTGCGTTGGCGTGTCGGTTATGCCTTACAGCTCGTAGAGCGTGGTGAACTTGTCCTGCAGGTAGCTGCAGTAGTAGCGGGCGTCAAAGTCCATGCCGCAGGCGCCCTTGATGAGCTCCGGCGCGTCCTTGACGCGGCCCCACTGCCAAATGTGCTCACCCAGCCAGACACGGACGGGCGCCAGATCGCCGCTCGCGCAGGCACCGGTAAGGTCGACGCCGTCGCGGCACATGGCCGGCACGAACATGGCGTCGTAGGCGCTGCCCAGCGCATAGGTGGGGAAGTAGCCAAACGAGCCGCCGCTCCAGTGCGTATCCTGTAGGCAGCCGTGCGTGTCGTCGGGAACGGGAATGCCCAGGTACTCATCCATGAAGCGGTTCCAAAGCGCGGGGATGTCCTTGGCCGTGGCCTCGCCGGCAAACAGCATGCGCTCGATCTCGTAGCGCACCATAACGTGCAGCGGATAGGTGAGCTCGTCGGCCTCGGTGCGGATCAGCGAAGGCTGCGCGATGTTCACGGCGTGGTAGAGCGTGTCCTCGTCGACGTCGCCGTAGACCTCGGGTGCGTGGCGGCGCAGCACCTCGAGCAGCGGTCCCATAAAGGCGCGGCTGCGACCCACGGTGTTCTCGAAAAAGCGGCTCTGGCTCTCGTGGATGCCCATGGAGGTGCCGCCCTCAAGACAGGTGCGCGCATAGGCGGGATTGACGCCCAGCTCGTACATGGCATGTCCCGCCTCGTGGATGATGCTGTAGACGTTGGAGATGCAATCGTTCTCGTAGATGTGTGTCGCGATGCGCGCGTCGCCCACGGCAAAACCCTCGCTAAACGGGTGCTCGGTAAAGGCAAGCGTGGTGTCGTCCAGGTTCAGGCCGACAAGCTTCATCAGGTCGAAGCTCATGGCACGCTGGGCAGCCTCGGGCACGTGGGCGTGCAAAAAGTCGGCAGCCGGCTGCTGGCTGCGCTCGCCGATGGCGTGCACGAGCGGCACGACCGTGGCCTTGACCTCGTCACAAAACGCGTCGAAGCTCTTGGCGGAAAGGCCGCGCTCATACTGGTCGAGCCAAACGTCGTATGGGTCGCGCTTGGGGTCCATGAGTTCGGCCTGATGCTTAAGTTGGGCGACGATTCTATCCACATAGGGCTCAAAGCTCGCCCAGTCGTTGGCCGTCTTGGCCTTGTGCCACACGGCGTCGGCCTCGCAGGTGAGCCTGGTCCAGGCCTCGGCCTCTTCGGTGGGGATGGCGCTGGCCTCGCGTTGATCGCGGCCGAGCACGCGGATCTCATCGAGCAACTGCGGGTCGTCTACGTGTCCGTCTGCAACCGTCTCGCGCGCTAACGAACGTACGAGCTCAACGGACTTTTCGCTGGTCAGTAGCTTGTGATGCTCGCCGGCAAGGGTTCCCATGGCGTCGGCGCGCGCTGCGGCGCCGTTGGCGGGAGCAATCGTCGCTCCATCGAACTCGGCAATCTTGAGCAGGTACTCGCGAGTCCACAGCTTGCCCTCGAGTTTGCGGAACTTTTTGACGGCCTTGTCGACTTTAGCAGCCTTGACGCCCTTGGCAGCCTTTGCCACGGCGGCCTTGGCCTTCTTATCGAGTTTCTTTCCCATACCGTATCCTTAATCTCGCAGGCCGAGCGCCGCAGGCGGGTGCACGGCCAGTTTGCACAGCTACCTGTCTTGTACCCAGCGCGAACAAAACGGAACGCGGCGATGCGCTCGCGAAATGTGTTATCCTATAGCCCAATGCGTTGACGGAGAGGGTTTTGCCCGCCGCGTCGCCGGCAAGAGAGGGAAGGTCATGGGCTGCAAGCCTTCCTGCGGTGGCAAGGGCCAAGCGTTCACTTCCGAGCAGCGACCTCAACGGGCGCGCGGCCAGCGGCGGCGATGTCCCCAGTAGGGAAGCCGTGAGCCTCGCGACAAGGGGCAAAGAGTGGGCGCGGCGGGCCAGACATCCGTCGGGTCAAACAAGGTGGTACCGCGGAATTCAACCGTCCTTGGGCAATGCACATGCCCGAGGGCGGTTTTTTGTTACCGAACCGGGCCGCGTTTTCGCAACGTCAGACGGCGGCAGCCGCCTCGGCAAGCGGGGAACGCGAGAGACGAAAGGGAAGACATGAGTCTGATTGATGATCTGGTCAAACTCGAGGAAGAGGCCAAGGAGCTCGTCACTAGCGCCGACGACGCCGCCAAGCTCGAGGCTGCGCGCGTTGAGCTGCTCGGTCGCAAGGGCCGTATCACCGGCCTGATGCGCATGATGGGCAAGCTCGCCCCCGAGGATCGTCCCATGATGGGCAAACGCGCCAACGAGATGCGCCAGCTGATCGAGGGCATGCTCGACGAGCGCACCACCGAGATGAAGGCCGCCGCCCTCAAGCACGCACTCGAGCACGAGGCCGTCGACATCACGCTGCCGGGCATCCGTCCGCAGATCGGTCACCAGCACCTGATCAAGCAGATCATCGAGGAGGCCGAGGACATCTTCTGCGGCATCGGCTACACCGTCGAGTCCGGCCCCATGGTCGATACCTCCTACTACAACTTCACCGCGCTCAACGCGCCCATGGATCACCCGAGCCGCTCGGCTCGCGACACGTTCTATGTGGTCGACAACAACCCCGGTAGCGTCGCGCACCCCGAGGCTCACGCCCACGGCGAGTCCGACGTGCTGCTGCGCACCCAGACCTCGGGCGTGCAGATCCACACCATGGAGTCGCAAAAGCCGCCCATCTACATGATCTGCCCGGGCACCGTCTATCGTCCCGACACGGCCGACGCCTGCCACCTGCCGCAGTTCAACCAGATCGAGGGCCTGGTCGTCGACGAGGGTATCACCTTTGGCGATCTTAAGGGCACGCTCGACTACTTTGTTAAGTGCATGTTTGGTGAGGATCGCAAGACGCGCTATCGCCCGCACTTCTTCCCCTTCACCGAGCCTTCCTGCGAGGTGGACGTGAGCTGCCACGTGTGCGGCGGCAAGGGCTGCAACTTCTGCAAGCACAGCGGCTGGATCGAGATTCTGGGCTGCGGCATGGTCGACCCCAACGTCCTGATCAACTGTGGCATCGACCCCGAGAAGTACACCGGCTTCGCCTTTGGTATTGGCGCCGAGCGCGTCGCGGCACTGCGCTACGACCTGCCCGACCTCAGAACTCTCATGACGGGTGATATGCGCTTCTTGAATCAGTTCTAGGCTGCGGCTTGCCCAAGCACGGCACCTCGGCGCTCATTCGTCGCTTGCGTACCAAAGTACGCGGCGCTCCTCTTTCGGGCCGATCTGCCGCACTTGGACAACCCTCGCTTTGTAAGGAATGTTCACAAAGTTGAAGTTTCCACCTGCATCTCTTCGCAGGCTTTCAGTATGAAAGGAGAGCTAGATGCGTGTTTCTTACGACTGGCTCAAGACCATGATCGATATTCCGGAGGATCCCAAGACCCTTTCGGACGAATATATCCGTACCGGCACCGAGGTCGAGGCGATCGACACCGTGGGCGAGTCCTTCGACCACGTGGTGACCGCCAAGGTGCTCACCAAGACCCCGCACCCCGATAGCGACCACATGTATGTGTGCTCGGTCGACGTGGGTGACAAGAACCTCGACGCCGACGGCAACCCCGCTCCGCTGCAGATCGTCTGCGGCGCGCAGAACTTCGAGGCCGGCGACCACATCGTCACGGCCATGATTGGCGCCGTGCTTCCCGGCGACGTCAAGATCAAGAAGAGCAAGCTTCGCGGCGTCGTGTCCATGGGCATGAACTGCTCCGCGCGCGAGCTCGGCTTGGGCGGCGACCACTCCGGCATCATGATCCTGCCCGAGGATACGCCCTGCGGCATGCCGTTTGCCGAGTACGTGGGCTCGAGTGATACCGTGCTCGACTGCGAGATTACGCCCAACCGCCCCGACTGCCTGTCCATGATCGGCATGGCCCGCGAGACCGGCGCCATCTTCGACCGCGATTTCCACGTTGAGCTGCCCGCCATTAAGGCCGAGACCGGCCGCGCGACCGACGACGAGCTTTCCGTCGAGATCGCCGACGAGGGCCTGTGCGACCGCTATGTCGCCCGCATCGTGCGCAACGTGAAGGTCGGCCCCTCGCCCGACTGGATGGTCAAGCGCCTCAACGCCCTGGGCGTGCGCCCGCACAACAACATCGTCGACATTACCAACTACGTGATGATGCTCACCGGTCAGCCGCTGCACGCCTTTGACCTGGACACCTTTGCCGAGCGCGATGGCCATCGTCGCGTGGTGGTTCGCGCCGCCCAACAGGACGAGAAGTTTACGACCCTCGACGGCGAGGAGCGCACGCTCGACGCCGGCATGGGCCTCATCACCGACGGCGAGCGTCCCGTGGCGTTGGCCGGCGTTATGGGCGGCATGGATTCCGAGATCGAGGACGACACCGTCGACGTGATGGTCGAGAGTGCCTGCTTCAACGCCGGTCGCACCTCGCACACCAGCCGCGACCTTTCGCTGATCTCCGACGCCTCCATTCGCTTTGAGCGCCAGGTCGACGAGACCGGCTGCGTGGATGTCGCCAACGTCACGTGCGCGCTCATCGAGGAGATCGCCGGCGGCGAGGTCGCTCCCGGCTACGTCGACGTTTTCCCCGCGCCCAAGACCATCGATAGCATCAAGCTACGCTTGGCCCGCGTGCATGCCATCTGCGGCGCCGACATCGAGCCTGACTTTATCGAGCGCTCGCTCACCCGCCTGGGCTGCACCGTCGAGCGCGACGGCGAAGACTTTATGGTCACCCCGCCGAGCTTCCGCCCCGACCTGCCGCGCGAGATTGACCTGATCGAGGAGGTCCTGCGCCTATGGGGCATGGGCCGTGTGACGGCGACCATCCCGGCTGCCAAGAACCACATTGGCGGCCTGACCCGCGAGCAGAAGCTCACCCGCAAGGTCGGCGAGATCCTGCGCGCCTGCGGCCTCAACGAGACCACGACCTTTGGCTTTGCCGCCCCGGGCGACTTGGAGAAGATCGGCATGTCCACCGAAGGCCGCGGCTGCCCCGTGGTGCTCATGAACCCGCTGGTGGCCGAGCAGACCGAGATGCGCCGCTCGCTGCTGCCGGGCCTGCTGCAGTCTGTGGCCTATAACGAGGCCCACGGCACGCCCAACGTGCACCTGTACGAGGTCGGCAGCCTGTTCCACGGCCGCGAGAACGCCAGTCTGCCCAAGGAGACCAAGTCCGTGGCGGGCGTACTCTCGGGCCAGTGGAGCGAGCAGTCTTGGAGCATGAAGTACCGTAAGCTGCGTTTCTTCTTTGGCAAGGGTATCGTTGAGGAGCTGCTCGCCCAGCTGCGCATCGAGAAGGTTCGCTTCCGTCCCGTCGAGGGCGAGGGCTACGCTTTCTTGCAGCCGGGTCGTGCGGCCGAGGTTCTGTCCGGCGGCACCGTGCTGGGCTGGGTCGGCGAGATTCACCCCGAGGCGCGCGAAGCCATGGGCATCGACGAGGTCGTCGTTGCCTTTGAGCTCGACCTGGACAAGCTGATCAAGGGCGCCCGCAACCAGGAGAACTACCGCGAGTTCTCGCAGTACCCTGCCGTTGAGCACGACCTTGCTATCGTGGTCGACAACGCTGTGACCTGCGAGGATCTTGAGCGCCGCATTACCAGCGCCGGCGGCAAGCTGCTCGAGGGCGTGCGCCTGTTCGACGTCTACCGCGATCCGGTCCGCGTGGGCGTGGGCAAGAAGTCCATGGCCTTTGCGCTTACGTATCGCTCCGACGACCACACGCTCACCAGCGAAGAGGTCGAGAAGGCGCACCAGAAGATTGTCACCAAGGTGTGCAAGGGCGTAAACGGCGAGGTCCGCGGCTAGGTCCTGCACTGGGATATGGGTCGGCGGTGGCTGCCGCCGAGTCCTACGTGACCGCTATGCTCGGTATGAGGCACCGTTGAGCCTGTATATATGACACGCGCATTACATAACGGCGTGCTGCTTTGTCGGCAGTGCGCCATTTTGCTATGATAGCCCGCGTCGTGTTACGAATTTGACAATACGTAACACTGTCAAAGTGATTTAAGCGGCGTTGCAATTCTGTGCGCCGACAACCGGGAGGCGTACATGCACATTCCAGATAACTATCTGTCCCCGCAGACCGATGCCGTCATGGCGGTGGCGATGGTGCCCGTTTGGGTTCACTGCATCAAGAAGGTGCGTGCCACGCTCGATCGCGAGCATATGGCGTTCCTGGGCATCTGCGCCGCATTCTCCTTCTTGCTCATGATGTTCAACGTGCCGCTGCCCGGCGGCACCACAGGTCACGCCGTCGGCGGCGCGCTCATCGCGCTGCTGCTGGGCCCCGAGGCCGCGGCTATCGCTGTCTCGGTCGCGCTGGCGCTGCAGGCGCTGCTATTTGGCGACGGCGGCGTTCTGTCGTTTGGCGCCAACTGCTTTAACATGGCCTTTGTGCTGCCGTTTGTCGCTGCTATCGTGTTTCGTGCGCTCAACAGCCGTCTGCACGACAAGAGCTGGGGCACCTCGGTTTCTGCCATCGTGAGCGGCTGGGTTGGCCTGTGCCTGGCGGCCCTGTGCGCGGCGGTCGAGTTCGGTATTCAGCCGATGCTCTTCACCAACGCTTCGGGCGCTCCGCTGTACTGCCCCTTCCCGCTGTCCGTGGCTATTCCGGCCATGTTGATCCCGCATATGCTGGTTGCCGGTGTGATCGAGGGCGTGGCGACGGCCGCCATCTACGGTTTCATTAAGAAGACGGCGCCGGGCATTATCGTCGGCCCCGAAGCCGCCGATGGCCAGCTTGCCGCCGATGGTACCGCCAAGAAGACTTCCCTGATCCCCACGCTCATTCTGGTCGCCGTGCTTGTCGTGGCTACGCCGCTCGGCTTGCTTGCCACCGGTGACGCTTGGGGTGAGTGGGACGCCGAGGGCGCCGCGACCGCTGTTCAGGAGGCTGGCGACGACAGCCTGCAGGCTTCGGTCGGCCTCGATACCCCGACCTTTGCCGACGCTCTGCCCACGGGTGATTACCTGCAGGCCTATTCCGAGGAACAGGGCCTTGGCTTTGCCGGCCAGGCCGCGATGTATATTCTTTCGGGCGTGATTGGCGTGGCGGTGCTCACCATCGCATTCCGTCTGATCTCGCTGACGGTCAAGGAAAGCGGTGCTCATGGCAATAGCCGAGCTGCCTAGCTGGCTTGCGGTCGAGCAGCGTTACGAGCCCGCGGGGGCTCGGCATCGTGTGATGCAAAAGAATGTCCTGCACCTGGCGAGCCTGCTTGAGCGGGTCCGCCTGGGCGGTGGCGCACACAAGGGCGGGTCGATAATCGACCGCGCCCTTTCTTGCGTTTCGGCTCCGGTGCGCCTGGTGGGGATGTTCGTCTGCGTCCTGTGCGTGTGTCTGACGCAGAGTCCGCTGTACCTGATGCTGATGGCGGCTATCGCGTTGGTGCTGGTCGCGGTGCGCCCCGCGCGCGGGCTGCGTGCGACCTTTGTGCCGGCGCTTGGCGCTGCGGGGCTCGCGGTGGTTCTGGCACTGCCTGCCCTGCTGCTGGGTGCTTCCGCTACGGGCGCCATGCTCAAGATTGCGCTCAAGACGTTTATTAATGTGTCGCTGGTGCTGGGTGTTTCGTGGACGCTCACCTGGAGCCGCATGTCGGCGGCGCTCAAAATGCTGCACCTGCCCGACGAGGTCATCTTTACCTTCGATATGGCGCTCAAGCATATCGAGGTGCTGGGACGCACGGCGCACGATCTGTGCGAATCGGTCATGCTGCGCAGCGTCGGTTCTGCGCCTGCGGGTTTTTCGCGCACCGACTCGCTGGCGGGTATCATGGGCATGACGTTTATCAAGGCGATGGAATGCAGCCGCGCGATGGACGAGGCTATGCTTTGCCGCGGCTTTGCCGGTGTGTATCCGGCGCCCGCGCGCGCCGGGTTTGGCTGGCGCGATGCGGTCTATGCGGCCGGCGTGGCGCTGCTGGCAGTGTTGTGCGCCGTACTGTAGGCGCTGCTGGTTTCGACTGGGGATGCAAATGGGGAAGGGCGACGTTTTGACGATCGATATGAATAGTGCGGCGGGCACGAACGGTGCGGGCGGCGCCGAGGTCGCGCCGCTCATCGAGCTGCGCGACGTGGTGTTCTCCTATACGGGTCATACGGTGGTCGACGGCGTATCGCTGCAGGTGGACCGCGGGGAGCTCGTTGCGCTGCTCGGCCCCAACGGCTGCGGCAAGACCACGATCATGAGGCTCATCAATGGCCTTGAGCTCGCGGATGCTGGCACGTATCTGTTTGATGGACGCGTGGTTGACGCAGCGTATCTCAAGGATTCCGCGGCCGCTCAGCGTTTTCATCAGCGCGTAGGTTTTGTGTTTCAAAATGCTGATGCTCAGCTGTTCTGCGCTACGGTGGGCGAGGAAGTTGCTTTTGGTCCCGCGCAGATGGGGCTGCCGACAGACGAGCTCGAGCGCCGCGTGCGCGATGCCATGGGGCTGTTCCAGGTTGCCGACCTTGCCGACGCCTCTCCCTATCAGCTCTCGGGCGGGCAAAAGAAGCGCGTGGCACTGGCTGCCGTCGTGTCGATGAACCCGGATATCTTGGTCCTCGACGAGCCTACCAATGGGCTCGACGAGGATTCATGCGATATCGTGGTCAACTTCTTGCTGGCCTACGTCGCGGCGGGTAAGACGGTCTTGATGAGCACACATCACCAGGATTTGGTGCGACGCCTGGGTGCCCGTGCCATCTATATCGATCGATATCACCATGTGGTCGAGGCGCCTTCGCCGTCGTATGGTACCGAAAGCGGTGCTACGGACTAGATGCTGCGTAGAGCGTGCGTAGCCGCTCGCGCGGCTTTGCCGTGATGGTATAGTTATCCAGGTTTTTATGGGGGTGGCTATGCCAAGCTGGAACATTCATATCGCTCAGGCGGAGCGTTTGCTGGAGCGCACTGGTGCGCTTGCCAAGAGCGTTCGCGACCGCAATGCCTTTTTGTTTGGCTGCGTGGTTCCGGATATCTTCGTGGGCTATATGGTCCCTGGCATCGCCGATCCCATCCCGTACCGCATTACGCACTTTGCAAAGCCCGGGCCTATCCCTAAGCCTCGTGAGCATGAGTTCTGGGATACCTATGTGGCACCGCTGCTCAAAGGGGCGCCTGTTGGTACGCCGGCTGCCGCGACCTCGATTGTCGAGGAGCGCGAGCGACTCAATCGGGTACATTATCCCCAACGCTACAAGGATGCCGAGCCGGTTGCCGGTCCCGGTGCTAGCGAGCTTTCGCTCGCGCCCGATGACGTGGCGCAGTCGTTGCTCGATTTGACACTGGGTGTCTGGTCGCATCTGGTGGCCGATACCGTATGGAATACGCGCGTGAATCAGTACCTGGAGGCGCACGGCGGCAAGCCGTGCGAGGAGTTCCGCATTAAAAAGCAAGGCGACTTTGACTGGTTTGGCAAGACGCTCGGCATTGTTTCCATCCCGCGTGCGACCGATCGCCTGTATACCGCTGCGGCACGTTTTGGGCAGTATCCCATCCATAAAGAATATGTGCTCAAGACCATTGGCGTTATGCACGAGATCGTGCGCGAAAACCCCGGTGAGCCCGATCATCCGCCGTATCGCCTGCTAACCGAGGAGTTTTTCGATGCGACGTTTACCGAGGTCATCGAGCTGACCGAGGCGGGTTTTGCCGCCCGTGTCGAATCGCCCGATGTGCCTGCGCTGCCCCTGATTGCTAGCTGCTAGCTGGCCGGCCCGGCAGTGAATAGCTCAACCCAATCGACAAGTAGCTCTTGCCGTAAGGTATCTTCGGCAATGCGTTCCTGTTTGGTCTTTGGGATGTGGGGAAGCCCGGCCTTTTTATGGATGAGCTCGGCTATGTGGTCGAAGCTCTTCTTCTCCTTGATCTGGTCATAGGTAATTTGGATGACGTCGTAGCCCATGCTTGTGAGTGCGGTGGCGCGCTCGGCATCGGAGAGGCTCGCGGCATCGCTGTCGTGGGCAGAGCGGCCTTGGCATTCCAGAATGACGCCCATGCTGTCGGTGGCGCTTTCGATGAGGATATCGGCGTAGCAGCAGGTTTTGTCATACAGCGAACGTGCGGCTTCACTGAGCGGGATGCGCGCGTTGTTGGCGATCTCGATGCCCTGGCCGCCCTCGTCGCGGGGGAGCGAGATAAGCATGGAGGTCTGTACTTCGAAGGGCGAGGCGGCCTGCCCCGTCATGTGCTCGGCCGCCCAGCGCAGTTGTTTGACGCCGCGCAGGCCTGCGGCTTGCTTGGCGAACGCGGCGATATCCGTTGCGGTAAGAAGCGGCGTGCGCTTCCACAAGTTGGTGTCATTGCCCTTGGTGTCGTTAACTCGCTCCCAGCCGCAGTTGGGTGGAATGAACTTAAGCGAAATAGCTTCATCGAGTTGTTGTTGCGTTCGCTCGCAGGGCTTAAACACTGCAAAGGAGCCGCACATCTCGTAGCACGCCATGAGTAACTGGTTGCGTGAGACCTGCGTGGCAAGGCTGAGCAGCGTGAATTCCGGTGACGTGACATCAAACCCATGTTCAGTCTGCCTAAACGACCCCGGAGGTGGTTCTTGGGTCAGGAGGTGCGATTTAAACAGGCTTCGCGACCCGGATTGTGCCCGAGTGAATACAAGCCTGTGAAGTGGTGCGTGAAGCAGGTCTTTTACAACTGCATGACTTCCGAGGCCACAACATCTGCGATCCATATTGCCAAGGCTAATGGCGGGGTAAAGGCCTAATACCTGCGGCGAGATGCGGTAGTAGTTAAAGGCGGATTGCCCACAAAGCGTCAGGTCCATAATGCCCTCCTGGCCGAAATCATCTCTTTGAAGCGAGTGATGCCAGCGTCAATCCGGAAGTATGCGGCAAAATCTGAACCCTATGAGCGGACCTGGCTTTTGAGGCTAGTTTATCAGGCATTTTGTTGCGAAAAAACAGGGTGTGCTCGGAGGTTCCAGAATTTGCCGCATACTTCCGAAAACCAGGTCGATTTGGTTCTTGCTAAAACGATTTATCAGCCCTGTGTGAGGTGTGGGTTTGCCACCGGGCGAACACTTTTAGCGCTTGGGGCTTTATTTTTTGGGCCTCGGAGGGCGGATTTCGCGCTTTTGGTAATGAAATGGGTGCGTGCCATGTCGTGCGGTAGGCATCGGTGCACAGAAAAAGGGCCCGAAAGGCAATGCCTTCCGGGCCCTTTGCAATGCAAATCTGCTTGCAAGTACGATTTAGCGTACCTGAGCGACGTAAGCGACGTTGGTCGAGGAGACCTTGTCCTCGAGCTGGACGCTCATGCGGGGATCGCCGGCGGTAGCGACGGTCAGATCGCCGGCCTCGACGTAGCCGAGCTCCTTAGCGGTCTCGATCGCCTTGACGATCGTGCCGTTGACGGTGCCCTGGGTAATCTCGGCCTGGTGCGGGATAACGCCCCAGTACATAATCATCTGCTGGACGGCCCACTCGTGGCGGGAGAACGCGCAGATCGGCATGTTGGGACGGAAGTGCGAGATCAGGCGAGCGGTACGACCGGTGGTCGTCGGCACGGTGATGCACTTGGCGCCAACGGTGGTAGCCATGTTCACAGCGGACATACCCACAACGTTGTTGACGACGCGGGTGCCGTGAGCGTCAGCCGGAACCTCGAGCGGAGCGTGAGCCGGGAGGTACTTCTCAGTCTCGAGAGCAATGCTGGCCTGCATCTTGACGGCCTCGACCGGGTACTTACCGGCAGCGGACTCGCCAGAGAGCATAACGGCGTCGGTGCCGTCGTAGATGGCGTTAGCAACGTCGGCAACCTCGGCGCGCGTCGGGCGCGGGTTCTGCTGCATGGAGTCGAGCATCTGCGTAGCGGTGATAACGGGCTTGTAGGCCGCGTTGCACTTGGCGATGATCTCCTTCTGGATGTGCGGAACGAGCTCGGGCTTGATCTCGATGCCCAGGTCGCCACGGGCGACCATGATGCCGTCGGAAGCCTCGAGAATCTCGTCGAAGTTCTCGACGCCCAGGGCGCACTCGATCTTCGGGAAGATCGTCACGTGCTCGCCGCCGTTCTCGCGGCAAAGCTCGCGGATGCCGCGGACGGACTCGCCGTCACGGATGAAGGAAGCGGCGATGTAGTCGATGTTCTCGGTCAGGCCAAAGAGGATGTCCTGACGATCGCGCTCGGTGATGGCGGGCAGCGAGATGTTGACGTTGGGCATGTTGACGCCCTTGCGCTCGCCGATCAGGCCGTCGTTCTTAACGACGCAGGTCATGTCCTGGCCGTCGACGGACTCGACCTCGAGGGCAACCAGACCGTCATCGATCAGGATAAGGGAGCCCTTCTCGACCTCGGAGGGCAGAGCCAGGTAGTCGAGGGAGATGTGCTCAGCGGTGCCGTGGAAATCCTCGGACGTGGGCTGAGCGGTGACGACGATCTTATCGCCGGTCTTGACGGCAACCTTCTTGCCATCGACCAGAAGGCCGGTGCGGACCTCGGGGCCCTTGGTGTCGAGCAGGATGCCGACGGGCAGACCGAGCTCCTTGGAAATACGACGGACGCGCTCGATGCGACCGTGGTGCTCGTCGTAGGATCCGTGCGAGAAGTTAAAACGGGCGACGTTCATGCCCGCCTTGATCATCTCGCGGATGGTCTCGTCGCTATCGCAGGCGGGACCCATGGTGCATACAATCTTGGTGCGCTTGTACATTCAGACCTCCATCTGACATCGTCTTGCGCTGATAGATAAACCATAAGAAATAAAACTGAGATGATTATAACGAAATGCCGACCGAATACCCCAAAAAATCGACCGTATGCCGAATTAGAAGTTCATTTTTTGCGGTAAAAACGGTATATGCAAAAACTTTACCAACCGTTCTAACCGCTGCTATCTGGGCGATATTTCAGTTTGATGATGCACCGAAGCAAAAACGTTTTATCAATGTTGAGCATCACACGGTCTGCATCGTTGCACTCGAGCCGTGTTTCCAATTGGAATGTTTTGGCTAGACGCGCCGCTTTGGGGTACCATAGCCCCACTATCAACTGCCGCTCAGCACGGCAGCCTTGATGAGCCCTTGCCCTTCTCCTGGGAATTATGATCGGGCATCAATCTGCTGAGTGGCCCGAATCCCAGGAGGGGACTCTATATGCAAAAGGAATACCTGTCCGCCGCGGCGGAGGTGCTCAGCGACCAAGGTGTCGATGAGAACCTCGGCCTGAGCAACGACGAGGCGTCGTCGCGCCTCGCCAAGACAGGCCCTAACAAGCTCGAGGAAGCCGAGAAGACCCCGTTGTGGAAGCGCTTCTTTGAGCAGATGGCCGACCCCATGGTCATCATGCTGATCGTTGCCGCCGTCATCAGCGCGCTCACGGGCATGGTCAAGGGCGAGGCGGACTTTGCCGATGTCGCCATCATCATGTTCGTCGTTATCGTCAACTCGGTGCTGGGCGTGGTCCAGGAGGCTAAAAGCGAGGAGGCCCTCGAGGCCCTGCAGGAGATGAGCGCGGCGCAGTCCAAGGTGCTGCGCGACGGCAAGCTCGTGCACCTGCCGAGCGCCGAGCTCGTGCCCGGCGATGTGATCATGCTCGAGGCGGGCGACTCCGTCCCGGCCGACTGCCGTGTGCTCGAGAGCGCCACGATGAAGATCGAGGAGGCCGCCCTTACCGGCGAGTCCGTGCCCGTCGAGAAGCATGCCAACGTGATCGAGCTCGCCGCCGGCACCGACGACGTGCCGCTCGGCGACCGCAAGAACATGTGCTACATGGGCTCCACCGTGGTGTACGGCCGTGGCCGTGCCGTCGTGGTCGGCACCGGCATGAACACCGAGATGGGTAAGATCGCCGGCGCTCTGGCCGAGGCCAAGGAAGAGCTCACGCCGCTGCAGGTGAAGCTTGCCGAGCTCAGCCGCATCCTCACCATCATGGTTATCGTCATCTGCGTCGTCATCTTTGGCGTCGACATCATCCGCCACGGCGTGGGCAACGTCCTCACTGACCCGACAGCCTTGCTCGATACCTTTATGGTTGCCGTCTCGCTCGCCGTCGCTGCCATCCCCGAGGGCCTGGTCGCCGTCGTGACCATCGTGCTGTCGCTTGGCGTGACCAAGATGGCCAAGCGCCAGGCAATCATCCGCAAGCTCTCTGCCGTCGAGACCCTTGGCTGCACGCAGACCATCTGCTCGGACAAGACCGGTACCCTTACCCAAAACAAGATGACCGTCGTCAAGCACGAGCTCGCTGCGCCTAAGGAGAAGTTCCTGGCCGGCATGGCGCTGTGCTCCGACGCCCAGTGGGACGAGGAGCTGGGCGAGGCCGTGGGTGAGCCGACCGAGTGCGCGCTCGTCAACGATGCCGGCAAGGCTGGTCTCACTGGCCTGACTGCCGAGCACCCGCGTGTGGGTGAGGCCCCGTTCGACTCGGGCCGCAAGATGATGTCCGTGGTCGTCGAGACCCTGGACGGCGAGTACGAGCAGTACACCAAGGGCGCGCCCGACGTGGTGATCGGCCTGTGCACCCATATCTACGACGGCGACAGGGTCGTTCCGCTGACCGAGGAGCGTCGTGCCGAGCTCGTGGCCGCCAACAAGGCCATGGCCGACGAGGCCCTGCGCGTGCTGGCGCTGGCAAGCCGCACCTACACCGAGGTTCCGGCCGACTGCAGCCCCGCCGCGCTCGAGCACGACCTGGTCTTCTGCGGCCTGTCCGGCATGATTGACCCGGTCCGCCCCGAGGTCGCCGACGCCATCCGCGAGGCGCACGACGCCGGTATCCGCACCGTCATGATCACGGGCGACCACATCGACACCGCCGTGGCCATCGCCAAGCAGCTGGGCATCGTCACCGATCGCAGCCATGCCATCACCGGTGCCGACCTCGATCGCATGAGCGACGAGGAACTCGACGCGCACATCGAGGACTACGGCGTGTACGCCCGCGTCCAGCCCGAGCATAAGACACGCATCGTCGAGGCTTGGAAGTCGCGCGACCAGATCGTGGCCATGACGGGCGACGGCGTCAACGACGCCCCGTCCATCAAGCGCGCCGACATCGGCGTTGGCATGGGCATCACCGGTACCGATGTCACCAAGAACGTCGCCGACATGGTTCTTGCCGACGACAACTTCGCCACCATCATCGGTGCTTGCGAAGAGGGGCGCCGCATCTACGACAACATCCGCAAGGTCATCCAGTTCCTGCTTTCGGCCAACCTTGCCGAGGTGTTCTCGGTGTTTATCGCCACGCTCATCGGCTTTACCATCTTTCAGCCGGTGCAGCTGCTGTGGGTGAACCTGGTCACCGACTGCTTCCCCGCGCTCGCGCTGGGCATGGAGGATGCCGAGGGCGACATCATGAAGCGCAAGCCGCGCAACGCCAAGGACGGCGTCTTTGCCGGACATATGGGTCTGGACTGCGTGGTCCAGGGCCTGATCATCACCGTGCTGGTGCTGGCGAGCTTCTTTGTGGGCGTGTACTTTGACATGGGCTACATCCACATCGCCGATATGATCGCCGGCAATGCCGACGAGGAAGGCGTGATGATGGCGTTCATCACGCTCAACATGGTCGAGATTTTCCACTGCTTCAATATGCGCAGCCGTCGTGCGTCGCTGTTCACCATGAAGAAGCAGAACAAGTGGCTGTGGGCTTCCGCCGCGCTGGCACTGGTGCTGACGGTGATCGTGACCGTGCAGCCGACGCTTGCCGAGATGTTCTTCGGCCCTGTGACGCTTGAGCTCAAGGGCGTTCTTGCCGCTTTGGGCCTGGCCTTCCTGATCATCCCGCTGATGGAGATCTACAAGGCGATCATGCGCGCGGTCGAGAAAGAGTAATGTTCCTGTCCGGGCCCGACCGCCTGCGGGGTTTCCACGGGCACGTCCTCGCCGCTTTGCGGCTGCGGGATGTGCCCTTAGGAAACCCCTCCCGGCGGGCGGGCCCTGCGGTATCCTTGCTGGCTTTTCTCCCGCGCGGATGATAAAGGGCTGAGGGAAAGTTTGTGAGCTGGTCGGGCTTTGCCCGGCCAGCTCTTTTTGATTTAGGGCTTTGCCCGGCCAGCTCTTTTTGATTTAAAATACCTGCTCAGTTGTGATTTGTGGTGCTGGGAGGCGCTTGTGGGCAAGGCTAAGGCTAAAGCGAAGAAAAAGACGACGGGGGCGCGGGCTAAGCGCGATCGTCGTCGGAAGCTCGCGACCGAAGCCCCCGCGTCTGCCGAGGAGCTGCTGGCAAACGTGCCGGGACTTGACGCGCTGCAGGATGTTCCGGCGTTCGATGACCTGCCGGTCGATGAAGCTCAGCAGGCGGCATTTGACGACTTTTGCGCACATGTCGAGGAGCCCGAGCAGATGCGGCTGGGTGCCGTGGTGCGCTTGGATCGCGGGTTTCCGCTGGTGGCGACTGCCGACGATACCTTCCGCGCCGAGCATGCCGTGGGGTTTGCCAAGTCGCGCGGCGAGGACGAGGTCCTGCTGCCTGCCGTGGGCGACCGTGTGGCGGTGCGCCGCGCTCCCGGGCACGATATGGGCGTGATTGAGTGCGTGCTGCCGCGCCGTACGAGCTTTGAGCGTTGGCGCGGCCGTGCCCGTGGAGAGCGCCAGGTGCTCTGCTCCAACGTGGATAGCGTGCTAATCGTGCAGGCGCTCGGTGCCGGTGAGGTGCTGCTCGACCGCGTGGCGCGCTCGCTGGTGTTGGCGCTCGACTGCGATGCCGAGCCGGTGGTGGTGCTCACCAAAGCTGACCGCTGCGATGCCGAGGAGCTCGAGCGCGATCTGGACCGCGTGCGCCGCCTGGTGGGTCCGGACATGCGCGTGATCGTGACGTCCTCTGCCGAGGGGCGCGGCCTGGACGAGGTCCGTGTCTGCGTGCCTGCCGGGAGCTGCGCCATGATTCTGGGCGAGTCGGGTGCCGGCAAGTCGACGCTGCTCAATGCGCTGCTGGGCCACGATACGTTGGCGACTGGCGGTGTGCGCGAACGCGACGACCAGGGCCGTCACACTACCGTCGCGCGCGTGATGGTGGCACTGCCGGGCGACGCCGGCGTGATCGCCGATGCCCCGGGCCTGCGCAGCTTACCGCTCGTGGGTCACGAGCGGGGTCTGGCGCGCGCCTTCCCCGAGATTGTCGAGGCATCGCGCGCGTGCCGGTTTGGCGACTGCACGCATACCCACGAACCGGGCTGCGCCGTTCGCGAGGCCGAGGACGCCGGGCAGATCGACAGTCTGCGTCTGGAAACGTTCCAAAACTTGGCGTCATCCATGCGCGTGAGCGCTCAAATGCTCGATCCCGATGTCCATCTGTAATTGATTTTTCCTATGACAGCCGTCTCCCAACTGTTCGGGAGACGGCTTTTTTGCTGCGGAAAAGCCTCGAAACATGCAGTTTGCTGACGTGCTGACCAAAACCTTGCCACGAGCTTGACGGGCTGGTCAGCTTTTGGTCAGCGATTGGTTTGACATCGAAAACCAAGATCGCGATTGCGCCGCTTTGCGCTCTGACCGCCCAGACAATGGTGGTACGGGCATTCGCCCGGCACTGCCATGAGAGGAGCGGCCGTGAACAAGAGCAAGCGCATCGCTATCAGTCTGGTCGCGGGCGTGCTCGCTGCTCTGCTCTGCATGGTTTACGGCTCGTCGATCCGCTCGCAAGCCGAACAGGTCCAGGCTGAGACCTTGGCCAAGTACGGTGGCGATCGCGTCGAGGTATGCGTCGCGGCGCGCGATATCGATGTGGGCGAGACCCTCGATGAGACCAATGTCATAACCCAGGAATGGCTGACGAGCCTGTTGCCGCGTGACGCGGCGACCGAGCTGCGCCAGGTGCGCGGCGACGTGACGACTTCGCGTATTCCCAAAAACGCCGTGATCTGCAATGTCTACACCAAGGCCGAGAGTCACAAGCTCGAGGTGCCTAAGGGCAAGGTCGCCGTTTCGGTGGCGGTCGATGCCGAGCACTCGGTCGGCGGTGCTACGGGCGTGGGCAGCTACGTGGATGTGTATGTGCAAAAAGACGGCGTAACCGATCGGTTGTGCGGCGCGTACGTGATCGATACCAGTGAAGATTCCGGTGCCACGCGCGAGGGCAAGATCGAATGGGTGACGCTGGCGGCTGACCCCGAAGACGTCAAGGAACTGCTGGGGGCATCGGGCAAGGGAACGGTCAGCTTGACGATTCCCTCCACGGCGCGCGGCAAAAAGAGCGGAGGCGACGAGTGATGAAGGCGATCTGGCTTGCGTGCTGCGCGTGCGGCGATTACGGGCTGTTGCAGCGGGAAGTCGAGGGCCGTGATACGGGTGCACAGGTGCTTCGTGTGGGTGACCTGGACGGGCTGGTTTCCATGGCTCGGGCGTTTCCGTCGCGCCGCGGGGCTGCCATCATCGCGGCGTCTCTGTTTGATACCGAAGATGTGCGCAAGACTGTTGCGCGCCTGACGGCCGAAGGCCGCGTGAGTCGCGTGGTCGTGTTGATAGAAGCGCTCGATCCGTCGGATATCGAGGGGCTGTTTCGCGCGGGGGCGACCGAGGTCATCGCTGCGCACAGCATATGCGGCAACGGGCGCGCGGGCGAGGGAGCGGTTGATTCCGATCGGCGCATGACGATTGAGCCCGATGCTTTTGTTGATAGGGAACCCGGGGCGCCTCGCGCTACAAGAGGCCCGCGTGTTGATGATTATGGAAAAGCGGAAGCCGAGCATGGTCGGCGCCCCCGGAACCCCCTTGTATACGATGACGCTGGGGGGCCGGCACAGCATGCTGGCGACTCCCCGGCTGTAGATATGGGATACGTGCACGGCGTGAATCTGGCGGATGAACTCGACGAAGTTGAGGGCTTTGCCGGGTGCGGCGAGTTGTCGCTGATGCAGCATGAGCAGATTGCACAGAACGAGCCTGCCTTGCAGACCGAACAAGCTGCCATGCCGGCTTGGACGCAGCGTGTGGTTGCGGCGGGGGAGACGGGGACGCTGTCGCCGACGCCCGCCCCGCCGCCTCCGATGCCGCCGGCAGACGCTGCCGCTCCGCAGCATCGAGCTCCGGTCATCTGCGCCATTTCGGGTTCGGGCGGTTGCGGCAAGTCGACGATCGTTGCCACCATGGCACACACATCGTCGCTGTTGGGCTTGCGTGCCGCCGTGCTCGACCTGGACCTGATGTTTGGAAACCTTTACGACTTGTTAGGCGTCGATGCTCCGCGCGATATGGCGGCACTTATCGAGCCGGCGGCGGGCGCGCTCACCGAGCCGGATATCGTAGCCACATCGATGCGCGTGGCGCCAGGCGTTACGCTCTGGGGTCCCGTTGCGGCGCCCGAGCAAGCCGAGCTCATGGCACGTCCGGTGGAGCTACTGCTTGATGTTTTGCGTCGCGAATCCGACGTGGTCTTTATCGATACCTCGGTCTTTTGGGGCGACGCCGTGGCGGCTGCGGTGGCGGCGAGCGACCGTTGCCTGGTCGTTGGCGATGCTGCGGTGTCGTCCGCGACGTCGGCGTCGCGCGTCATTGAACTGGCGAGTCGAGTAGGTGTGCCGCGCACGCGCATGAGCGCCGTGTTCAACCGGTTCGGTGCGCGCGGAGCAGACGAGGATGTTGCCATGCGCTTTGAGATTGCCTGTGCGTTGAGCTCCAAGATTCGCATCGCCGATGGCGGGCAGGATCTCGCCGCGCTCATGGCGTTTGGGCGCGCTGACGAGGCAGTGGGGCAGACCAGCGCTTTTGCGACCAGCGTGCGCGAGGCCACGCGCGAGATGCTCGTGGAACTGGGGTGCGCCGTCGGCCCTTGGAGCGATATAGTCGCCGACCGTGCAACGCGCACCGATCGCCCGCGTATCCGCCTTCCCTGGTCGCGCGAGGGTGATCAGCGATGAGCCTGCAAACAAGGATTAAGGCTGCCGGCGCTGCAGCGGAGGCAGCGCCTGTAGATGCGGGGCGTCGCCGCGCGGTGAAACGACGTACCAAGCGCGCCGTGATGGACCGCATGGGTTACGACGAAGTGGCGCGTATCAGCGCCTATATCGACCCGGCACTTGCCCGCTCGGAATTGCGTCCCGCGGTGGAGGCGGCGCTCAATGTTGAAGAGCCGACCGATCTCGCGACGACCGAGCGCGAGGCCATCATCGACGAGATTTTGGATGACGTGGTGGGCCTGGGGCCGTTGCAGCCGCTCATCGAGGACGACACCGTTACCGAGATCATGATCAACGGCTGCCGCTCGGCTTTCTTTGAACGCGGCGGCGTCTTGTACCCCATCGAGCATGCGTTTGAGGATGATGAGCAGATCCGTGTGCTTATCGACCGCATCATCTCGCCACTTGGCCGCCGTATCGACGAGCGCAGCCCCATCGTCAACGCCCGTCTCAAAACGGGCTATCGCGTCAACGCGGTGATTCCGCCTGTGGCGATTGACGGACCGATTCTCACCATCCGAAAGTTCTCGGACCGTATCTGCTCGCTGGACGAGCTTGTGGGGCTGGGGTCGCTGCCGCTTTGGTATGCGCAGCTGCTGTCGTGCGCTGTGTCGCTGCGACAGGACCTGGCGGTTGCGGGAGGCACGGGATCTGGTAAGACCACTCTGCTCAACGCGTTGTCATGCGAGATCTCCACCGGCGAGCGCATCGTGACGATCGAGGACTCTGCCGAGCTCAAGTTTGCGCATCATCCGCACGTGGTGCGCCTAGAGGCGCGCGAGGCTTCAATTGAGGGCGAGGGCGCGGTGACGATCCGCGACCTGGTGACCAATGCCCTGCGCATGCGCCCCGACCGCATCGTGGTGGGCGAGGTGCGCGGTGCCGAGTGCTGCGACATGTTGCAGGCCATGAACACGGGCCACGACGGGTCGCTCACCACGCTTCATGCGGGTTCCGAGCAGGAGACCGTGGTGCGTCTGACGTTGCTTGCACGTTATGGCATCGATCTGCCGAGCGAGCTCATCGAGGAGCAGATTGCCATGGCGCTCGACGGCATCGTGATGTCCGAGCGCCACGCCGATGGCAGGCGTTTCGTCTCCTCGTATTCGGGGGTGCGTCGCGCCGCGTCGGGCGGCGTAGAGCTCGAGCGCTATGTGACTTTCGATGCCGCCGAGCGCACCTGGAAGCTTGACCGCGAGCCGCCGTTTATCGCAGAAGGCCTGCGGTCGGGGACGCTCACACAAGAGGAGGTGGACGAATGGAGGTCGCTGTGCCCCTCGTCGTAGGGGGTTTGGCAGGGTTTTCTGTTGCGACGGCGTGCGGGGCGGAACCTCGTGTGCCGCAGGTGCCGCCGACGGAGCTGGCGCGTCAGGCGCTCGAGACGGTGGCAGAGAAGTTGCCGCGTGAGCTGGTGGAAAACGATCTGCTGAAAAAGATCGCCCGTTCGTGGGCATCGCTGGCTCCGGCGCATCGCCTTGGCCTCGTGATCGAAGATGCTTCGGGGCGTTTGGCGTTTCTGCTGCTATCGAGCGGTGTCTGCTGCGTTTTACTAACGATGGTGTCGTTATCGCCCCTCGGATTTGCCTTGGGACTTGTTGTTCCGATTGCCGTTGGCGCCGCTCGGGATGGCTTTGAGAGCCGGCGCGAGCAACACGATACAGAAGAGGCCATGCCCGAGGCGTTTACCGCACTTTCCATGTCGCTTGCCTCGGGACATTCGCTGGCCCAGGGCATGCGCTTTGTGGGCGCTCATGCGCAAGAGCCGGTACATACCGAGTTTTTGCGGGTAGCGGCGGCGATCGATTGCGGCATCTCGGCGACCGACGCGCTCGATGACTTGCTCGTGCGCATCGACGCCCCCGGCCTTTCGCTTGTGACCTTGGCGCTTAAGGTGTCTCAGCGCACCGGTGCTCCGCTTGCCGACTTACTGTCCGAGGCGTCGAGCATGGTGGGGGAGCGCATTGAGCTCAAGCGCCGCCTGGATGTTAAGACGTCGCAGGCTCGCATGTCTGCGCATATGGTCGCGGCGATGCCGGCGGGCATGTGCGCGGTGTTGGCGCTGCTTTCGGCAGATTTTCGTCGCGGTCTTGCGACGCCTGCCGGTGCGGGCGCTGTGGTGCTGGGTCTAGCCCTCAACGTCGTTGCCCTGGTGGTTATCCGGCGCATTATGCGGGTGGAGCTATGAGCGCCCTGGTTGCAGTTGTGGCTTGCCTGTGTGCCCTGAGTGTATTTGTCGCGACGGGTTTGGATCGGGCGGATGCGCGCAAGATCGCAGGGGCCTGCAAGCGCGAGGCGGTGCTGGTCGCTGCCGCGGGTCGCTCGGTGGTCGATGCCCTGACCGCGCGAGTGAAGGGCGCGGTTGGAGCGGGCGGCCCGGCGCGAGTGTCGCTCGGCGAAGTGTCCGAGATGATCGATGTTGTGCGCTTGGGCCTTTCGGCCGGTCTTTCGTTTGATGCGGCGCTTGAGATTTTCTGCGCCAACCGTCGGTCAGTGCTGGCTCTTCGCCTTGAGCGGGCCTGCATGGCGTGGCAAGTGGGCGTGGGTACGCGTGAGGACGAGTTGTTGGCCGCCGCGCGCGACCTGGACGTGCGAGCGCTCGAGACCTTTGCCATCACGGTGGGGCAGGCGCTCGCCCTGGGTGCCCCACTTGCCGAGACGTTGGCCGCTCAAAGTCGCGAGATCCGTGCGGCTCATCGCGCCGCGGTCGAGCGCGAGATTGAGCGTGCGCCCGTCAAGCTGCTGATTCCCACCGGCACGCTCATCTTGCCGGCGTTGCTTCTGTCCATATTGGGCCCGCTGCTGGGAGCAGGCGGGATGATGTAGGGAGGAATACATGAACACGATGGTCGAAGTTGCTGACAAGGCTTGGAACTGGGCTTTTTGCCGGGCGATTCTCGCTCGCCAGCATGCCAAGGAGCTGTTGCAGGAGGAGAGCGCGCAGGGTACCACCGAGTACGCCATTTTGGTGGGTGTGCTTGTGGTGATCGCGATTATTGCCATCGTTGCATTTAAAGGCAAGGTCCAAGATCTATGGAACGCTATCAGCGAGGGCATCAACAGCCTGTAGAGGGCGAGCGCCCCATCGGGGTGTTGCTGGTGTTTGCATGCCTGACCGTGGCGATAGCGGCGGTGCTTTGGGGGCTTAACGCCGCGCGGCAGCAGCGTCCTGGGGCCGCCTTCGATTCGGGCTCAGATTCGGCGGTGGCGTCTCAAAAAGATGAGATGCGAGATGTGGACGATTCGGATGTCGCTGTCACGGCGCAAACCTTTCTGCGGACGCTCGACAAGCGGTCTGGCACTGCGACGGATTCGTCTGAGGACAACGCGATTGCGGTCCGGCTTGCATGGTCCGAGGACCGACCGATGACCGAGGCAGCGGCGGATATGTTACGCGCCTACCGCGAGGTGCCAACGGCCCAGCTCGCCCTGAGCGGCTATCTCGATATTAAGGGCAACGTATGGGGCGCTATCGTGCGTGACGGACGCGGCTGGGTCGATATGGTGACGGTTGCCGCGGATACCGGCGATGCTTCGTGTCGTCTGCGCGCCGTGCGCCTGGTACCGCAAACAATAAGCTCAAAGGAGGGATCGTGAAATGCATGGCGTTCTGCGTGAAGAGGTTGCCCAAGCGACTGTGGAATACGCCATCGTCACGGTGGCGCTGCTTTCCATCGTGCTGGCGATCGCGGGGCTTTGGCGTGCCGGTGCCGATGGGCGCTTGGCGGCGCTGGTCGAGCGGGCGGCATCTCACGGCGTCACCTCGACATCGGTTGTCGACGCTGCTGCGGGTGCTAAGGACATCGTGTTGTATTGATGTTGCGCGCGAGGACCGGGCGCAGTCTACGGTCGAGGCCGCTTTTTTGCTGCCGACGTTTTTGACGCTCATCCTTCTCGCCCTGCAACCGGTGTGCCTGCTTTATACGCGCGCGGTCATGGAGTCTGCCGCCGCCGAGACCGCGCGGCTCATGACCACGACGACGGCGGAGGATGACGATCTTAAGGAGTTCACCTGCCGCCGGCTTGCCGCAGTGCCCAACGTTTCGATCTTTCATGCCGGCGGGCCGTTGTCGTGGGATATCGAGCTTGGTCGGGCCGATGCGGGTGGCGTCTCGTCCGTGTCCGTTTCTGGCGAGGTCAAGCCGTTGCCTGTGATCGGTGCGTTTGTGCAGGCTATGGGTGGTACCGCCGAGGGCGGCTACGTTGAGCTCAAGGTTGATGTCTCATATCAATCACGTCCCGAATGGCTGGAGGGAGATTATGATTCGTGGATTGCTGCATGGGATTAAGCGTTTCTGGTCTAGACGCGTTTTGACGCGCCGTCCGAGCTGCCATCGCAAGCGAGACGGCTTTATGGGCCGCGCCGGTATCGACCTGTTTATCGAAGACGGTGCCTACACCACGCTTTCTTCTGCCGTGGTCATCCTAGTGGTGCTCACGTTGTTGTTTTCGTCGACCGCGGCGATATGGAGCATGTCGCGCGCGGGGGACACCCAGGTGGCGGCCGATAGCGGCGCGCTGGCGGGTGCCAACGTAGTGTCGTCCTATCACACGGCTGCCACGGTGGTTGATGCGAGCATCTTGAGTCTGGGGCTAGCGGGGTTTGCCACGATCGGGACGGGCCTGGTCGCCATCCTCATCCCGGGTGCCGAACCAGTTGCCGGCAATATGGTCGACACCGGGATTGAGATCATTAAAACGCGCAACAAGTTTGCCAAAAGCGCATCGGAAGGCTTGCAGAAAATCGAGACGGCTCTGCCGTATCTGATTGCCGCGCGTGCCACGCAGGCGGTGTCGGCGCAGGATACCGATAGTGTGACCTATACCGGTACGGCGCTTGCCGTGCCCAGGATGTCCGAGTCGGATTTCGTTGCGCTCGAGGGTTCTGAGATCTCGACCGATGCCATTAAAGACACATCGAAAGATCTGGAGCGCGCAGCAGATGAGCTGCAGAAGGCCTCGGAGGAGACGGCGAAAGCAAAAGAACGCGCCTGGCTTGCGGATTGCGGTGGATCGGTTCCGGCTTCGGTCGGTAGCTGTTCATGCATGTGGGAACGTGCGAGGAGTTTGGCAAAGCTCTCGGGTGAGCAGAACCCGCATTATGCCTCGAGCATTTCGTGGGAGCCACAGGTGGCGCTCGACCGCGCGAAGACCTACTACCGTCAACGCCTGGCAGACGAAAAACCGCAGGGTTCAAGCGTCGAGACGAAGGCGGAGTCGGCGGCGCGCAAGGCGTTTTACACCTATGCGAGTACAGAGGTCAATCGTGCATATGTAACCGAGGACGGAGATGAAGTCGCTTCCTATATCCCGCTGTTGCCGCGCAACACTGACGAGGTGCGAGCGACGGAACTCTATACCGATACGGTGTGGCCAACCAGTGCCATCGATGGCAAGACGTATCTGCATTACGGAACGAGTTGCCCCAACTATAAGAAGGGGGCGCCATGCGGGCTGGCCTCGGTTGCTGCTTATGACGGGCAGGACAAATGCAATAGATGCCATTTTGGTGTTTCGTCGCTCGGTGCCGTTGCGGCTCCTTCGACTTCTATCGAAAACGGCTTTGAGTACCACTTTGATCGATTCAAAGAGGCTCTGGAAGACTACGTCGAATGCCGCAACAAAGAACTCGAACTTGAGCGTCAGACCGAGGATGAGGCCGACCGTGCGGGCAATGCGTTTGACCAGGCCATTAAAGCGCTTTCCGGCGAGCGCCCGCGTATCGCCCCACCTGGACGCAACGGCGTGGTCGCATTTGCAGTTTCGGGTGATATTACCAGCCCCGATCAACTTAACTCCTCGTTTAACACGGCAGTCAGGCTTGGCGATCGCGGTGCTATCTCTGCCGCGGTGCTGGCGCCCGATGAGGCGACGGCGCAAAACAACGTGCTTTCGCGATTTTTCTCGACATTGAAGGAACGCTCGGGCGGCGTTGCCGGCGTGCTCGACGGCGTCATGGATGTTTGGGGACGGCTGCTCGTAGGATACGGTGATATCCAAGGTTCGGCCGACGAACTTATGGACGAGATGATTAAAGGCCTAGGAGGGGGCAGCGGCGCGTTGGGTTCCATCGCATCGTGGCTCGGCGATACCGTTTCGGCGTCCATGGCGGCGTTGGGTCTGGAACCGTGCGACTTGCGCCTGCGAAAGCCGGTGCTGACCGATTCCGCCAACGTCATTAAGAGTCCGGGGTCTGACATTGCTGGTCTTTCTCAAGCGCAAGACAAGCTGCGAAGTATTCCGTTGGGCGTGACCGATCCCAAGGCGCTTTGCGAGGCGTTGGAATATCAAGTCGAACGCACCATTAGCAGTACGGTGTTCACGCTTGCGGAGATTCCTCTGCCCGGCGGCGGCTCCATCCCACTCACCGTCGATGTCGCCACGCTGGTTGGCGCTCTGGGCGGTGGGTCGTAATGAGTGTCCGCATGCGTCTGCGCGAGGAGCGCGCCCAAGCGACGGTGGAGATGGCAGTGGTTACGCCCGTTTTGCTGGTGCTGGCACTCATCGTGTACAACGTCATGATCTTTGCCAGCGCTGTCGCGCGCTTCGACCGCGTGGTGCCCGACATCGTGTTGGCGCACGCTGTGGCGCCGGGCGGGGAGGGTGACGAGAACTCTGCCGATGCCTCGGTGACGGTCCAGACTCAAATTCTGAATGCCATGGAAGGCTATGACTTGCAGATCGAAGTGTCGAGCGAGCAAGGCGCGAAGGCATCAGATGGTGGCCTGCTCTCCCTATCCGGTACGTTTAGGACCTACACCTGCACCATGCACTATGAGCCGTGGCCGACTTCTCTCAGCATCGCTGGCGTTCCGCTGGGGGCGCCGACAACGTTGTCGCACGAGCGCGCGGTGACGGTCGATCCATGGCGTCCGGGGGTGGTCATGTGACCGCGGTCTCGTCCTACATCGCCTACGCGCGGGCACTCAATAGGCTGGGTTGGACGCCGGCCGAGTTTGCGGTGGCGGAGTCGTTTGTCGTGCGCCTGCGCGGCATGCTGGGACGGCGTCCGGTTGCCGCCAACGGCCTGCCGCTCGTCATGGCGTTTCCACGCTGCTCTTCGGTCCATACGTGTTTTATGGCCTATCCCATCGACATCGCCTTCATCGATGCACGCGGCAATATCCTCGCGCGCTACGAAAACGTATGTCCCTGGTGTATGTGCTCCTGCCCCGGCGCCTGGGCGGTATTGGAACGCCCTTCAATCCTCGCTACACCTCCCGCCCTCCAACAAGTGACGGCGTAAGAGATTGGCGACAGCGGACTTTCGTCATACGAAATTGGGTAAGATGGAGGAGAAGGTGCATGGATGTTGAGATCCATCCGAACGCCAAAAAACACTTGACGGAAAAGCAGGTACTAGGTGCCTGGTTCGCGGTTACTGAGTGCATTCGCCGCGAGTCGGAGGACGAGCCGCCGAGATGGCTTGCCATTGGATGGCTTCCAGATGGTCAAAGTGTGGAACTTGTTGCGGTCGAACTAATTCGTGGATGGCTCATTATTCATGCCCTGTCTCCGGTTCAGAAGAAATTCTGGCAAGAGATCGAGCGAGCTCGGCAGAGGGGTCGATGATGGGCAAGACATATACGGCCGCTAATGGTCAGGTTGTAACGGATGAAATGATTGACGCGTGGTGCGAGTCGTACGAGCGCGGAGAGTTACCGGATGGCGAACACACCGTTGGTGGGATCGTGCATGGACGGCCCCCGCTCTCAGGTGAGGGGACGGCAACGCTGTCGGTCAAGATTCCTCTGGGAATGAAGGAGGCCATTCGTCGACGGGCGGCTGCCGAGGGGATGACGCCAAGTGAGTTTGCCCGTGCGGCTCTGAGTGAAAAACTTCTTGCTGCCGGCTGATGCCTCTGACGTGCCGATTTATAGAACCGAGGCTGTGCTCAAAAACTTTTTTAAAATTCTCGGTTGACCGGAACGCGTCCTTGGTTATACTAATCAAGCCTTGAAACAAGGCACACCTCAAATGGCTGGGTAGCTCAGTTGGTAGAGCAGAGGACTGAAAATCCTCGTGTCAGGGGTTCGATTCCCTTCCCCGCCACCTTGAACTGACTAGGACCTCTGCAAAGGGGTCCTTTTCTTTTATGTGGACCCGCGGAAAATGCATCCCAGTCTTTTGCGAAAAACGGGATGCGCTTTCCGGCCGCCTACTTCCGGCGCATATGTACATCTCGGCGCGCCATCTCGGGCCCGCCCAGACATTCCTCCCGCTTTTGCGCCACTTTACAGACCGTTCGGTCGTCTGTCCGCACGCGCGGGTATACTCAAAACGATACTTTTACTATGCAATACGATGCGGGCTCGGCCTGCACGATCCGAAGGGGGCAGTGATGGAGAGGATACTCGGCGTTAATCTCTCTGGCTGGTTTATTCCCGAGCCTTGGGTGACCCCGTCGCTATACGCGGCGACCGGTGCATCCAACGCGGCCGAGCTGCAGGAGGCCATGGGCACCGCCGCCTATAACGAGCGCATGCGCCGTCATTACGAGACGTTTGTGAGCGAGGACGATTTCCGCCGCATGGCGCAGATTGGCCTCAATGCCGTGCGTCTGCCGGTACCCTGGTATGCCTTTGGCTCGCAGGAGTCCGATGCGTCCTACATCTCGGTTGTCGACTACATCGACCGTGCAATTGAGTGGGCTGCCAAGTACGACATCCGCGTGCTGCTTGATCTGGCGACGGTGCCCGGTGGCCAGGGCGATTCCAACGATTCGCCCGCCACGCCAGAGGCTGTTGCCGAGTGGCATTCGTCCACCAACGGTCGTCATGTCGCACTCGACGTGCTCGAGCGCTTGGCCGATCGCTACGGCGAGGCCGAGAGCCTGCTGGGCATTGAGCTGCTGGATACGCCGCAGATGAGTGTCCGCAAGAGTCTCTTTTCCATGACGGATGGCATTCCGGCTCACTACTTGCGCAATTTCTATCGCGATGCCTACGAGCTCGTCCGTTCGTATATGCCCGAGGATAAGATCGTCGTCTTTTCGTCTTCGGGGCATCCCAGCGAGTGGAAGCATTTTATGCGCGGCGCCAAGTACAAGAACGTCTACATGGACCTTCACCTGTACCATTACCGCGACGAGTATGCGCTCGATATCACGAGCCCCCGCGGGCTGACGACGGCGATTTCCCGTAACAAGCGCGAGCTTAAAGAAGCGATTTCGACTGGGTTCCCCGTGCTGGTGGGCGAATGGTCGGGTGCGGCGATCTTTGCCAACTCGTCGGTTACGCCCGAAGGCCGCAATGCCTACGAGCGCGTGTTTATCGCCAACCAGCTGGCTTCGTTTGCGCCGGCTGCCGGTTGGTTCTTCCAAACGTGGAAGACCGAGAAGCGCATTGCAGCATGGGACGCCCGCGCGGCGCTCGGTACGCTCGAGCGCGGCATGATTGAATAGGTTGATATGACGCAAAACAGCGCCCATACGGGCAAACTCTATGTGGTCGGCACGCCCATCGGCAACCTGGGCGACCTGTCCCCGCGCATCGGCGAGGCCTTTGCCACTGCCGATGTCATCTGCTGCGAAGACACGCGTGTGACGTCAAAGCTGCTGATGCACCTGGGCATTTCCAAGCCGCTTGTCCGTTGCGACGAGAATGTGATCGCCGGCCGCGCCGCCGGCCTGGTCGACCGCCTGCTGGCGGGGGAGACCCTCGCCTTTGCCTCGGACGCCGGCATGCCGAGCGTGTCCGATCCCGGCCAGGCGCTGGTCGAGGCGGCGCGTGAGGCCGATGTGCCCGTCGAAGTTATTCCCGGGCCTTCTGCTTGCGTCACGGCGCTCGTTTCGTCCGGCATTCCCTGCGAGCATTTTTTCTTCGAGGGCTTTTTGGGCCGAAAGCACGGCGACCGCGTGCGCCGTTTACAGCGCCTTGCCGTGGTGCCCGGCGCGCTCATCTTCTACGAGTCTCCACATCGCATCGTGGCGACGCTCGAGGCCGTGGCGGAGGTCTTTCCCCAGCGTGAGGTTGCCGTCTGCCGCGAACTCACCAAGCTGCATGAGGAGGTCTTGCGCGGGCCCGCTGCCCAGCTTGCCGAGGAGCTGTGTGCTCGCGGCGAGGTAAAGGGCGAGATTGCGCTGGTCATCGCGCCGCCGAGCGAGGACGAAGAGGCCGGTATCGCGCCGGTTGGCGCCGCGGCAGTGGATCCCGACGAGGCCCTGCGCGAGGATATCCGCGCCGCGCTCGATGAGGGGGAGCCCGCGTCTGCGGTGGCCAAGCGCCTGTCTCAGAAGTATTCGCGCCGCAAGCGCGATGTCTATGCCATGGTGCTCGATATGCAATAGATGGAGGATATCCAGCCCTTGCGCTAGAATCATCCTCTGTATGCAACGTTTTTCTGGAGGACAAACCCCATGGATCAAAGCAAGCCTTCGTTCTTTATCACGACGCCCATCTACTACGTCAACGCCGATCCGCACCTGGGCACGGCTTATTCCACCATCATCGCCGACGTTCAGGCTCGCTATCGCCGTTCCGCCGGCTATAACGTCAAGTTCCTGACCGGCATGGACGAGCACGGCGAGAAGGTCGCCGAGGCCGCAGCCAAGCACAACATGACGCCGCAGGAGTGGACCGACAGCCAGGCTCCGCACTTCAAGGAGCTTTGGAGCAAGCTCGAGATTTCCAACGACGACTTCATCCGCACCACCGAGCCGCGCCAGCATCATGCCGTGCAGTACCTGTGGGAGCGCATGAAGGAGTCCGGCTACCTGTATAAGGGCAGCTATGACGGCTGGTACTGCGTGCCCGACGAGACCTACTTCACCGATACACAGGTCCAGAAGGGCGACGAGGAGTACGGCAGCGTCGGCCAGCACCTGTGCCCCGACTGCCACCGTCCGCTTGAGCGCGTGCAGGAGGAGTCCTACTTCTTTAAGCTTTCCGCCTTCCAGGACGAGCTGCTTAAGCTCTATGACGAGCATCCCGACTTTGTCGAGCCTGCGTTCCGCATGAACGAGGTTCGCAGCTTTGTCGAGGGCGGCCTCAACGACCTTTCCGTGAGCCGTACGAGCTTTGACTGGGGCATTCAGGTCCCGTTTGACGAGGGTCACGTGACCTACGTGTGGTTCGATGCGCTGCTCAACTATATGACGGCCGTCGGCTACGGTGTCGACACCGACGAGGCGCGTGCCGAGCTGGCCTATCGCTGGCCCGCGCAGTTCCACATCGTGGGTAAGGACATCATCCGCTTCCACTGCGTCATTTGGCCCGCCATGCTCATGGCCATCGGCGAGGCCCTGCCCGAGCACGTCTTTGCCCACGGCTTCCTGACCGTGCGCAATGCCGAGACCGGCAAGGCCGAGAAGATGTCCAAGAGCCGCGGCAACGCCATCGCTCCGCAGGACGTTATCGACATGCTGGGCGTCGAGGGCTATCGCTACTACTTTATGACCGACGTGGTGCCCGGCACCGACGGCGCCATTAGCTTTGAGCGTATGGAGCAGGTCTACAACGCCGACCTGGCCAACAGCTGGGGCAACCTCATCTCTCGTTCGCTCAACATGAGCGGCAAGTACTTTGACGGCTGCGCCCCTGCCAAGCCGGCCTCTGCCGACGCGTTCGACAACCCGCTGGCCAAGATTGCCGACGGCCTGGTCGAGCGCTATATGGCCAAGATGGACGTACTCGATTACGGCGGAGCCAAGGACGAGGTCATGGAGCTCATCCACGCCGCCAACCACTACATCGAGGACTCCGAGCCTTGGGCACTTGCCAAGGACGAGGCCAAGGCTGACGAGCTGGCGTTTGTGATCTACAACCTGCTCGAGGCCATCCGCATTGCCGCTCACCTGCTGATGCCGCTCATGCCCCAGACTTCTGCCGAGGCTCTGCGCCGCCTGTCCTGCGAGGACGAGGCCGCGAGCGACGACCTCAAGGGCATTTGCGCTTGGGGCCTGCTTGCTGGTGGTCAGCCCGTCGAGAAGGGCGATCCGCTGTTCCCGCGTCTGGCGTAGAGACCGCGCGAGCGCCATATCGGCAATTTGCTGTTTAGCTGTAAGGGCATGGCCGCCACGGTCCATGCCCTTTTGTTTCAAGACGCCGCCATCATGCTAAGGAGGCAACCATGACAACTTCGCCTTTGGCAAACCCCACGGCCACCAGGGAGCTGCTAGAGGAGTTTGGCCTTGCGACTAAGCATCGCCTGGGCCAAAACTTCCTGATCGACAACCATGTGATCGAACGTATCTGTGAGCTCGCTGAGCTTGCGGGCGATGAGCGCGTGCTCGAGGTCGGCCCGGGTTGCGGCACACTGACGTTGGCCCTGCTGCAGGAGGCGGCGTGCGTTACGTCGATTGAGGCAGATCCCGAGCTTGAGCCGGTGCTTGACGCCCACGCCGCCGACTATGCCAACTTCCGCTTTATCATGGGCGATGCGCTCAAGGTGACGCCGGAGCAGATTGAGCAGGCCGCCGGTAGTGAACCCACGGTGTTTGTCGCGAATCTGCCCTATAACGTGGCGGCGACGATCATCCTTCAGTTCTTCCAGACGATGCCCGCGCTTAAGCGCGCTGTCGTCATGGTGCAAAAGGAGGTTGCAGATCGTATTGGCGCAACGCCGGGCAACAAGACCTATGGCGGCTACACGGCAAAGCTCGGTCTGTATGCGCAGGTGACGGGGCGCTTTGAGGTGCCGCCGCGCTGCTTTATGCCGGCACCGCATGTGGATTCTGCCGTGGTGCGCATCGACCGTGTTGACGGCGTGGTGCCCGAGGGGCTCGATCGCGAGTTTGTGGCCCGCGTGATTGATGCTGCATTTGCTCAGCGTCGCAAGACCATCCGCAATTCCATGAGCGCCAACGGTTTTGCTAAGGACGTGCTCGACGCCGCCTTTGAGGCCTGCGGTATCGCACCTACCACGCGCGCCGAGACGCTCGATGTTGCCGACTTTGTCCGCCTGGCTCAGGAGCTTTCCCATGACGCCTAATGTCGAACGCGTGACGTTTACCAAGAAAAAGAAGACGGTTGCTTGTCCCGTGCCCTTGGCGCCGCTTGCCGATACGCACGCGCACCTGCTTTCGTTTTGGGGCAAAGAAGTGCCCGAGACGCTCGTGCGCGCCAAAGCTGCGGGCGTCGACCTGTTGGTGACGATGTTCGACCCCATCGCTGACAAACGCAGCGTGACGGACTATAGCGACTGGCTGGTTCGCGAGATTCTGCCGATGCGGGATATTCCGCAGGTCAAGTATCTCGCTGGCGTTCACCCCTATGGCGCGCCCGACTACACCGATAACATCCATGCCCAGATTGTGACTGCGCTCGATGATCCCCTATGCGTTGGCATTGGCGAGATCGGTCTGGACTACCACATGGATTACGACGACGATATCGCGCCGGCGCCCCACGACGTGCAGATCGACTGTATGGCGCGCCAGCTTGAGCTTGCCGTACGCCGCAATGTTCCGGTGGAGTTGCATCTGCGTCATGAGGACGCGGACGAGGAGCGCACCTCGCATGTGGATGCGTACAACGTGCTGCGCGAGGTGGGTGTGCCCCAGGCCGGTTGCGTACTGCACTGCTTTGGCGAGGACCGAGCCACAATGGAGCGCTTTGTGGATTTGGGTTGTTACATCGCCTATGGCGGCGCGGCTACCTTTAAACGCAACGACGAGGTGCGCGAGGCATTCGCGGCAACACCGCTCGACCGTATTTTGTTCGAGACGGATTGCCCGTACATGGCCCCAGAGCCTATTCGCGGTCTCGAGTGCGAGCCCGCGATGATTTCCATTACGGCAAACGCGCTGGTCAACGACCGTGTCGACCGCACCGGCGATAATGCCGAAGCAATCGCGCGAGCCGCTTGGGAAAATGCCTGCAAACTTTTTCTATAAACGGCTGCCAAGGGGCTGACAAAACTGGTCTATTACCTGCCTTATGCCTGCCCTTGAGCTTACGACGGGGCGTTTCTATTAATAAGTGCCTACGGTTCGCGTCATGTTCCCGCATCTTCGCGCAAGCATATGACAAGCGATTGCCGTTGATCGAAAAACGGCTTGCCCACAACCCTAATATCTACCACCTCATCGCCGGACGGGACAAATAGAACCCCCGGTCCCTCCGGTGCATTCTTGTGTTGTAAGGAGAAGATTGTGGCAGATATCAAGAACAAGCAAATTTCTCGCCGGTCCTTCTTGGGCCTTTTTGGCGCGAGTGCCGTGACGCTCGGCCTCGGTCTCGTCGGTTGCGGCAGCGTCGACGGTAAGGGTGGTGCGGCGACCGCTGGCTCGGATGCCGCTTCTATCGATAAACTTACCATGGTCTGGCTGCCCAACGAGTCCAGCTCCGAGTTCGACGCGGGCCGCGAGGAGTTTGGCAAGGTTCTTGAGAAGTACGCCGGTGTCAAGGTCGAGCTCATGACCACCACCGACTATAACGTCGCTATCGAGGCTATCGCTTCCGGCAAGGCTCAGCTTGCCAACATGGGCGCCGAGGGCTTCATCCAGGCCCAGAAGAAGAACAGCAAGGTTCTTCCGCTTGTGACCACCTCCGACACCGATGGCAAGCTCGACGGCGCCAAGTACTACAGCCGCATCTGCGTGCCCGAGGCCGAGATGAGCGCTTACGCGGATAGCGCCGAGGAGAGCGGCTATTCCATCAAGAACATCAAGGGCAAGCGCATGAGCTTTGTCTCCGCTACTTCCACCTCCGGCTTCAAGGTTCCGTGCAACGCCATTATGAAGGCGTTCCCGGACGACGTGAAGTCCTCCGACGAGCTCAGTACCCCGGGTTTCTTCTCCCAGGTACTCTTTGGTAACTCTCACCCCGGTTCTGCTGTCAACCTGCTGCAGGGTGATGCCGATGTTGCCGCCTTCGACGATGTCGACGTCGACACCTATCTTGATGTCCCCGAGGGCGAGCGCGACGCCGTGAACGCCGCCGGTTCCGTCTACTCCGTCAAGGCCGACGCTCCCCAGCCCTTCGATCGCGTTCAGGGCAAGAAGTTCGGCATCATCCAGTCCACCCCGGTTCTCAACGGGCCTATCGCCGTCAACACCGATAAGGTCCCGCAGGAGATCATCGACAAGCTCGTCAAGGGCTTGACCTCCAAGGAGACCTCTGAAGACGAACTGCTCTTTGCCCCCGAGGATAAAGAGGGCACCGGTGCCGTTTGGAGCCTGGGTGATACCGCCGGCTTCATCGCGGTCGAGGACTCCTGGTACGACCCCATTCGTGCGCTTGACTAATGCATGTCCCTGCGCGCACACGTGCAGATGGGCGGCATCGCGTAGACGATTCGCCGCTGCCAAAACGGGCCGGGCGCGAATATCCGCGTCCGGCCTCGACGTTGATGGGAGGGCATGGAAATGCCACAGAACGCACAGCCTCTCTTGCAGGTGAGCGATTTGACCAAAAGCTACGAGGGCAAACGAGGTGCACGGGAGCAGCATCACGCGCTTTCCGGCGTAGATTTTGCTTGCGGCGAGGGAGAACTGGTTGCGGTGATCGGTCCTTCAGGCGCCGGCAAGTCGACGTTTTTGCGCTGCATCAATCGCCTCATCGAGCCCACGGAGGGGTCGGTTGTCTTTAATGGTCGGGACATTACGCATCTGCGCCGCAACAAGCTGCGTGGCGTGCGCGCGCAGATCGCCATGATCTTTCAGAACTACAACCTGGTGTATCGCCTTACCGCCATTCAAAACGTGCTGCATGGGCGTCTGGGCTACAAGGGTGCTGTGGCGGGGTCGCTGGGCCTCTACAGCGAAGCCGAGAAGCTCCGTGCGTTCGAGCTGCTTGACGAAGTGGGCCTGGGCGAGTTTGCCTATCGTCGCGCCGATCAGCTCTCGGGCGGACAAAAGCAGCGCGTGGGTATCGCCCGCGCACTTATTCAAGATCCCCGCATCATTCTATGCGATGAACCTATCGCGAGCCTTGATCCCAAGAGCAGCCGTGCTGTCATGGAGCATCTGCGCCGCGTGACGCGTCAGCATGGCATCACCTGCATCGTCAATCTGCATCAGGTGGATATGGCACTTGAGTTTTCCGATCGTATCGTGGGCTTGCGTGCGGGCGCGAAAGTGTTCGAGGGTGCGCCTGCCGAGCTGACCCCCCAGATGATCGCGGTGATTTACGGCGATGGAGAAGAGGGCTTCATTTCCGTTCCGGTGTCAGGGCCCCAAGCTGGCGCGACACCCGCATCTGTTGGCATGGCTTCCGCTGTTCCTTCTGGAGCCTTGCGATGAGCGCGGGGGAGTGCGGCGCCATGTCCACAGGCTCTTTTGGCAATGCGAAAGCGGGGAAGGTTCCCGATTTGAGCTGGTTTAGAAGGCGTCAGCTTCGCGCACTCGCAGTAGTTGCGGCCGTTGTCTTGGTTGCCGAGGGGGCATCGCTTGTCGGCGATTTCAGCTTTGGATATGCCTTGGGTTCGGTACCCGCTGCCCTTGCATGGATGCTGCAGAACTTTTGCCCTACGCCATCGTCGTTAGGACAGCTGGGCATAATTGCCACGCAGGTGGTTTCGACGGTGTTCGATTCCATCGCCGCTACGATGCTCGCGGCCTTGCTGGGTATCGTTCTTGCGGTGCTGGGATGCTCGAGCGTCGGTGTCGAAAACGGCATCGTGCGCGGTGTCATCCGCATCTTCGCCAATATCTTTCGCAATGTTCCCATGATTGCATGGGCGCTGCTGTTGCTCCTTTCGTTCAAGCAAAACGAGTTCACGGGCTTCCTCGCGCTCTTTTTGGCGACGTTTGGCCAGATTACGCGCTTTTTTCTGGACACGCTCGACGAAATCCCTTGCGGCCCCATCGAGGCGTTGCGCAGCTGCGGAGCAAGCTTTTGGCAGATTGTCTTTCAGGCGGGTCTGCCGCTTGCCGTTGCAGAGCTTATGAGCTGGACACTCTATATGGTCGAGACCAATATTCGCGAGGCCACGTTGGTGGGCTTGCTTACCGGTACGGGTATCGGCTTTGCCTTCAACCTGTACTACGCGTCTTTTCGGTATGACTGCGCTGGCCTTGTGATTCTTGTGACCATTGTTTTGGTGCTCGTGGTCGAGGCGATTTCCAACGCAGCTAGAAGGTCGATGATCTAATGGATACTTTTGAGCTGACTCCCGCCACGGCCGGTGCGATCGAGCGTTCGCACGCTGGGCATATTCGTCTCGTGTCTCGCCGGGGGCGCAACTATTCTGTCGTGCTTACGCTGGGCATTCTGTGCCTCTTGACGGTCGTTACGTTTGTGCGCATGGATTTTGGCACGGTTGACCTTGGCCGCGCACTCGCTCAAACCTGGTCTGATTTCTGCGCCATGATGTTCCAACCAGCGCTTGACCCGCCGTTGGGAGCTGCGCATTTTAGCTGGGCAAAGGTTGCCGAGAGCACGTTGGTCACCATTGCGGTTACCGTGCTGTGCACCATCATCTCGGCCATCATCTCGTTTTTCTTGGCGTTGGCGGCATCCGAGAACCTCTCGAATCCGCTCGTTTCCAATGCGGTCAAAGGATTCGTTGCTATCATCCGAGCGATTCCAACGATTCTGTGGGTACTCGTCTTCACGGTGGCCATCGGCCTTGGATCTGAGGCGGCGGTGCTGGGAATTTCCTTCCATTCCATCGCGTATCTTACCAAGAGCTACTCGGAGTCGATTGAAGAAATCGATGCAGATGTAATCGAGGCACTCTCTGCGAGCGGTGCCAGCTTCTGGCAGATTGTGTTCCAGGCCATCTGTCCGGCAACCATTACCAAACTGCTCTCATGGACATTTATTCGCTTTGAGATCAATTTTGCCAACGCGGTTGCCGTGGGCGCCTTCGCGGGCGCGGGCGGTATCGGCTTTCAGCTGTATCAGGCAGGCAACTACTACTACAACCTGCACGAGGTGGGCGTGATTGTCTATGTATGCCTGGCTGTGTCGTTTGCACTCGAGTTCATCTCGGTTCGCCTTCGTCGCCGTTACATCATCGACTCGGATAACTAAGGAAAGATTTGCATGCTAACAAGAAGAGAGAGGACCGAGGTCCTGGTTGAGAGCGGCCCTGCGCTTGCGCTCGAACTGGCGGGCCTGGTCGAGGCCGCCGCCCCTGCCGAAGATATTGTGCCGGCGCACCAGGGCCTTGTGATGTGTCAGGTGCGCGAGACGGCTCGCAACAGCCGCTTTTATCTGAGCGAGGTGCTTGTTACCGAGAGCCGCGTGCGCATTGGCGAGGCCGATGGCCTGGGCGTGCTTATGGGAACCGATGCCGCGCATGCTCGTGCGCTCGCGGTAATCGATGCCGCTTATGCAATGGATCCGGCGCCGGCTTGTTTGGCGGAACTCGATCGCCGCGTCGAGGAGGCGCGTGCTGCCATGTTTGAGCGCGTGGCTGCACAGGATGCTCTCACCTATGTGTCGCGTGTCGAGTTCGATGAAATGTCTGGCCAGGACATGAGTGTTCAGGCGGTGGTCAAATGAACGAGCAGGATGAGGTTTTCGATCGCGATCCGTCCCTTGACGAGCGCGCCTTCGAGCTGCAGGGAACGTTTCGTACGGTTCTGGACTGCATGGCGCGCCCCGGCGAGGTTTGCCGCCTATCCGTCACGGATGCCTATGAGGTCGAGGCGAAGCGCTGTGGCCTATTCCCCGCGACGTTGATGTTGGCGGACATGCTGCTCGATAGCGGTACGACTTTTTGCATGGCGACCACGGGCTTTGAGCGTGCTGCCCGGCAGATCGCGAGTCGAACGCACGTGACTCCTGCGGCGCCGAGCGAAGCTGCGTGCGTGATCGTTCCGGAGGCTTTTCGAGATGAGGGCGCGGCGAGTGCAATCGCTGCGCTTACGGCGGGGACGCTTGAACAGCCGCATCGCGGCGCGACGGTTATCGTCGAGTGCTCGGTGCTTTTGGGACTGGATGCGCAGGGTTTGCGCGTCGGCTCCGCTTCGCACGCGTGTACCAAGAGCTCCTGGGAGCTCGGTGGCCCCGGCGTTGACGGCACTTCGCACTTCTCGTGCGATCGCGGCGATGTCTTGCGCTCGCGTATTGCGCGTCTGGACGAGTTTCCCTGCGGCATCGACCTGATGTTTGTAGACGGGTTTGGCCATATCGCCGCCGTTCCCCGTTCCAGCGCTTGCAGGGAGGTTGAATCATGGGATATGTAGCCGTTTCCGGCGGCGAGCAGGCAATCGCCGCATCGCTTGAGCTGCTTGAGCGCGAGCGCGTTGCGGGTGGCCGCGCGCTCGATCCCGCACTCATCATCGAGGCCATGCCGCATGCGGTCGAGCAGGTGCAGTCTGAGGGCTCCGTTTGGGCTCCCGAGGTTGCTGCAATCGCCCTCAAGCAGGCGTCGGGTTCTATCGAGGAGGCCGTCTTTTTGGTGCGTGCCTACCGTTCCACCCTCGAGCGCCTCTATACATCGCGTGTGATCGATACGGGCGAGATGCACGTTTCGCGCCGCATCTCCGCGGCCTTCAAAGATATCGAGGGCGGACAGATTTTGGGCGCGACCCGCGATTACAGCCATCGCCTTATCAATTTTGATCTAAGCGAAGAGACCGATGCCGATGTCCGTGTCGCGCGCGCTGTCATCGATGAGCGTCTGGATGAAGCGGCCGAGGCCTTTTATGGCGTGGCCGAGACCACGCCTCTCGATTGTGTGCCCAAGGTGTGCGATTACCTGCGCCAGATCGGTATGATCCGCCCGGTTGCTATCGACGACACCGAGCCCGTCGATATCACCAAGACCCCGCTTTTCACGCCGGCGCCGCGCAGCGTTATCCTGCAGGCCCTCTCGCGTGGCCTCACGCAGGCGGTTGTCGCCATCGGGTACGCGGCCATTCGCGGCTTTGGCATTTCCCATCCCACGGTGGGCGAGCTTCGCCGCGGCAGCGTGCCGGTGACGATTGATGCCCCCGGAACCGATCCCTCTCAGGCTTCTGCCGACGACGCGTACTATCTGGGAGCACTCCCGGTCTGTGAGGTCGAAAGCCTGATCGCCAACGACGAGGTGACCGAGACGGGCGAGCATGTGAACGCGCTCGATGTGGGCTACGGCCTCGTTACCGGCAGCGACGAGAGCAAGGCCATCGCCATGAGCGTCCTCGACCATTCGCTGCGCGTCGACGACGTTCGCTACCCCACACAGGATCAGGAGTTCGTGCTCTATCACATCGACGGTGTGGAAGCCACGGGCTTTATCAGCCATCTCAAGCTGCCGCACTACGTGACGTTCCAAAGCAAGCTCGATGCAGCCTTGCGCTCTATGAATCACGCCGAGGGACAGAAGGAGGACGGTTCTCGTGCAGCGCAACTATAACTTTGCCTTTTTGGACGAGGGCTCCAAGCGCGAGATTCGCCGCGCCATCTTGAAGGCCGTCGCCATTCCCGGATACCAGGTGCCGTTCGCCAGCCGCGAGATGCCCATCGGCCGCGGCTGGGGTACGGGTGGCCTGCAGGTCACGTTGTCGTGCATCGGTCCCGATGACGTGCTCAAGGTAATCGACCAGGGCTCGGACGCGAGCGTCAATGCCGTGTCTATTCGCAGCCTCGTGCACGAGACTACCGGCGTCGAGACCACCACGTCCACGGCGGACGCGACGCTCATCCAGAGCCGTCACCGTATCCCTGAGCGTCCGCTGCAGCGCGAACAACTCATGGTGCTGCAGGTTCCCATGCCAGAGCCCCTGCGCACCTACGAGGCGCGCGAAAGCGTGACGCGCCGTCTGCATGCCGAAGCTGAGTACACCGGGGCATATCTGGAGCTTTTTGAGCAGATCGTGCGCTATGGCTCCACGACTACCGGTGCCGACCATCCCGTGATGGTGCAGGATCGCTACGTTATGGCGCCGAGCCCTATTCCGCGTTTCGACAATCCCAAGCTCAACGATGCCGAGAATCTCTTTTTGTTTGGCGCCGGTCGCGAGAAGAAGATCTATGCCGTGCCGCCCCATACCAAGGTGGAGTCGCTCGCCTTCGAAGACCATCCCTTTGTGCGCGAGGATTTTGAAGGTAAGCGCTGCTGCATCTGTGGGGCGACGGGCGTCTATATGACTCAAACCATCGATCCCGTTACGGGCAAGAAGGCATGGCAGTGCTCCGATACCGATTATTGCGCAGAGCGTCTCGAGGAGGGCGGAAGCGATGAGTAAAGGCACGACGATGCTTCCCGCTACGGTTCATCATGAATTTAAGGATAAGGCTCCGGTTTTGTCCGTTCGCCATCTGGCCAAGCGTTTTGGCGTCGGCTGTGACTACTGCCGCGACCCGCATGCCAAGCTCGAGCGCAACATCTGTCCTGTATGCGGCACGGTGCACGCGGTGCGCGACATCTCGCTCGAGGTGCATCGCGGTGAGATTCTGGGCATTGTGGGCGAGTCTGGTTCGGGCAAGTCGACGCTCATGCAGTGCCTCTATTTCGACCAGGAGCCCACGGCGGGCGATATGCGTGTCGCTGCATATGATGGGGGCAAAGGCAACTGCTTTGACCTCTCTCGCCAGCAAAAGCGCCTTATTCGCGATGAGATTTTTGGCATGGTTTACCAAAACCCTTACCTGGGCCTGCGCATGAACTTCTCGAGTCTTTCCAATATCGCCGAGAAGCAGATCGCTGCCGGTATCCGTGACGTTTCCTCCATGGTCGATCGCGGCCGCGAGCTGCTTGATCGCGTGAACATCCCCTTGCGTCGTGAACAAGATCCACCGCGCGCGTTTTCGGGCGGTATGCAGCAGCGCGTGCAGATTGCCAAGGCGCTTTCCAACCGTCCTCCGCTGCTGTTCTTGGACGAGGTCACCACCGGTTTGGACCTTTCGGTTCAGGCGCGCGTGCTTGATCTTATCCTCTCGCTGCGTCGTGACCTGGGAGTCTCGATGGTTGTGGTGAGCCATGACCTGGGCGTGATTCGCCTGCTTGCCGATCGCACTATCGTGATGCTCGACGGGCAGGTCATCGAACATGGCTTGACCGATCAGATCATGCAAGATCCGCAGCACGCCTACACCCAAGAACTCGTCTATTCGCTTCTTTAGGAGGTTCGCCGATGTACGTCATCCGCAACGGAATCATTGTTCAGCCCGACCGCCTGCTCTTTGGCTATGAGCTTGTGGTCGAAGACGACAGGATCGCCGCAATTCAACGCCAAGGCAAATTCGATGCGACCGCCGCGGGAGCCGGCGTTATCGATGCTCATGGTGGCTATGTCACGCCTGGTCTTGTGGATATCCATTCCGACTATATCGAGACCGTTATCTCGCCGCGCCCGACGGTGATCATGGACTTCTCGACGGCATTGTTCGAGGCCGAGCGTGAGCTCATCGCCCATGGCATCACCACAATGTATCACTCGCTTTCGGCATATGCGCAGGACATCATGGACGCCAAGCCGGTCCGGCGCTGGGAGAACACCGAGAAAATCATGGCGCTTATCGCCGGCTGCAAGCGCACCGAGGGACGAAACGCCCATCTGATTCGTCATCGCCTGCACCTGCGTCTCGAGGTCGATAACGTCAATCTGGTTGAGCAAGTTGAGGGGCATTTGCGCTCGGGCGAGGTGGACGAGCTTTCATTTATGGACCACACTCCCGGCCAGGGTCAATATCGCGATATCGAGATCTGGCGCAAGAGCGTTCGCGGCGATCACGAGCTGAGTGACGAAGAGGCGGAGCGGATCGTCGCCGCTCAGCAGGCGGCACCCAAGCTTTCCTTTGATCAGCTCAAATATCTTGCCGATGTTGCCTGTGAAAACGGCATTGCGCTGGCGAGCCACGATGACGATTCGGTCGAGCATCTGGATCTTATGCGTGAGCTCGGCTGCACGATCTCTGAGTTCCCGGTGAGTTTAGAGGTGGCGCGCGCTGCTCGCGAGCATGGCATGTCGACCGTCATGGGAACACCCAACATCTTGCTGGGGAAGAGCCATTCGGGCAACCTTTCGGCGCGCGACGCCGTGTCTAACGGAGTGGCGAGCGTGCTGTGCTCCGATTACTATCCCACGGCAATGCTGCAGAGTGCCTTTGCCCTGCACCATGATTTCAAGCTGCCGCTTGAAGAGGCGTTTGCCATGCTCACTATCAACCCGGCGCGCGCCGTGCATGCCGACGATCAGGTTGGCAGTCTGGAAGAGGGCAAGAAAGCCGATATTCTGGTCATTCGTGAGGTTGAGGAAGGCCAGCGCACCTATCCCGTGATCACGGCGACGCTGGTGGATGGCCGTGTGGTTTCGCGTATGTGGTATCCGGCGCTGCCGAGCATGTCTGCCCGTTTTGCCACCGATGCCGCGACGATCGCCGAGACCGCCGACCACGTGCCGGCAGCCGTGGCGGGTACGGATGGATCGGAGGACAAGTAATGGGCGATTCAATCGAATTCTATCAGCTCGATGTATGCCCACTCCTTGCGATCGAGGATCTTTCCAAGGGCTTTACCCTGCATGCCGCCGACCGTCGCGTGCGCGGCTGTGAACATATCTCGCTGAGCGTGCTGCCGGGTGAGTTCGTGGGCGTTACCGGCCGCTCGGGCTCGGGCAAATCCACGATTCTCAAGTGCATCTATCGTACGAATCTGCCGGAAAGCGGCCACATCGTGTACGATTCCGAGGCCTTTGGTCCGGTCGACCTTGCCACGCTCGATGAACGTCGTGTGATCTATCTGCGCAACTACGAGATTGGCTATGTCTCCCAGTTCCTCGATGCCGTGCCACGTACCACGGCCCGTGAAATCGTGCACGCGAGTGCCGCTGAGGCGTTTGCCGATGAAGATGCGATTGAGGAGGAGACAACGCGCATGCTCGAGCATTTCGACTTCCCCAAGCCCCTGTGGGACCTGTATCCCAATACGTTCTCGGGTGGTGAGAAGCTCAGGCTCAACATCGCGCGCGCTATGGTGCGTCGTCCACGTCTATTACTGTTGGATGAGCCGACTGCCAGCCTCGATAACGCGAGCAAGGTCAGAGTCCGCGATTTGATTGAGCAACTCAAGGCCGGAGGTACTACGATGCTGGGCATCTTCCATGATTTGGAGTTCATGGAAGGCGTTTGCGATCGTGAGTACAACATGCAGACTGGTGGGTTTGTCCAGGCATAGGAGGGACGGATGCAGGAACATAGATCCGTGCAGGGGTCATTTGATCTGCATACGCATTCGGTTTATTCCGATGGTTCTCAATCGGTGCAGGCATTGATTGCCGAGGCTCGTGAGCGGGGTCTTTCGGGTATTGCCATTACCGATCACGACAGTTTGCGCCAGCTGTCATCCGTACGCGCCGAAGCCCGCAAGATGGGTTTTCCCGTGATTGCGGGCGTTGAGGCTTCTTGCATTGACTCGGAAACCGGACGCAAGATTCATATTCTTTGCTACGGCCTCGCGGCTACGGCGGATGAATCTGGCCCGCTTGAGCTCTTGGTAAACGAAACGCTTGCCCGCCGTACTGCCAACACCCTGTGGCAGGCATGGACGCTCGAACGTAAAGGGATGGCCCCCTGCGGGCGAAAAGCATCGGTGGCCGACGTGGTCGAAGTCTCGCGGGCAAGTACTGGTGTCTACAAACAGCATGTCATGCAGGCGCTTACGGGGCTGGGCTATCGAGATGGCGAATATCAGTGCGTTTATCGTCGGCTATTTAAAAATGGCGGTATTGCCGAGCGCGACATTTCCTATCCCGACGCACTTACAGTTGTTCGGGCTGCTCGCGAACAGGGAGGCGTGCCCGTGCTCGCACATCCCCAGCAGATGGACTCGTGGGGGGCTATCCCCGAACTTGTTAAGGCAGGTCTGATGGGCATCGAGGCGTTTCATCCCGATAACGATGCCGTTGCGACCGAAGAGGCCTTTAGACTTGCACGGCAGTACGGAATCGTGTGCACCGGCGGTAGCGATTACCATGGGCGCTATGGCGCCCCCGAGTGCGTCGGGTCTTGTTTCATCACGCCGGATGAAGCCGGCGAGTCCGTCGCGCAGCTGTTCGACCAAGAACGCCTGCTTGCTTAGGGGGTCCGGAGATGACAGTTCGAATGGCGACTGTTGCCGATACCGACGCGGTGTACGAGCTCATGTGCCAGCTCGAGGACACTCGGTTTGACCGATTGACGTTCTGTAAGCGTTTTGCCTGGCAGCTTGCCCGACAGCCATTTTTCGCTTTTGTGCTCGAAGAGGATGACGTTGTCGGGATTGTGAACGTGCGCGTCGAGCGGCAGCTTCACCATGAACACCCCGTGGCCGAGATTTGCGAGCTCGTGGTTGACAAGGGATACCGTGGTGGTGGACGCGGGACACTGCTGCTTGAGAGGGCCATTGCGTGTGCACGAGAGCAGGGCTGCGAGGTAATCGAGGTGACCTCAAATGCCGCACGGTTGGGTGCTCACCGGTTTTACGAGAATCACGGCATGAAGAGGACGCATGCTAAATTCATGATGGGGCTGTGAGGGCCCTCAAATGTATACGCAATAACGCTCGTAAACTTTTTCAAAAATAGTTCTTGCGTTCGCGCTGGCGCTCCGTTATTCTAATTCCTGCACGCGGGCGTGGCGGAATTGGCAGACGCGTACGGTTCAGGTCCGTATGGGGGCAACCCCATGAAGGTTCAAGTCCTTTCGCCCGCACCATTGAATGAAAGAGCTCCCAGCAATGGGGGCTTTTTTGTTATGGGCCCATCGCGGGGACTTGAACCTGCGAAAGAGCGAGCGTTAAGAAAACGCGGAGCGTTTTTAGCGAGCTGGCGAGGACGCCGGCAGGCGGCCGAAGCCGGTGCGGATCCGCGGAGCGGATACGCGGACGTCCTTTCGCCCGCACCATTACATGAAAGAGCTCCCAGCAATGGGAGCTTTTTTGTTATGGGCCCATCGCGGGGACTTGGACCCGCGAAAGAGCGAGCGTAAAGAATACGCGGAGCGTTTTTAGCGAGCTGGCGAGTCCGCCGGCAGGCTGTTTTTACGGATCCAATGCCGATATTTCGTATGCCCGAAACCCCAGTGGGCAAAAAACGGCAAATATGAGTACTGTCACAAAGGCGGCAACATTTCTAGAGGTCTATTTTGTGATAATTACGCAACAGCTGTACGTTAATTTGATTCGGCTTTGAGACAAAGCGGCTCAATTTGGAAGGATCTCGGGTTCGACAGGGTGCTATTTTGCTAAATAGGCTGCTACTAAAATAGTGACAGTACTCATATTTGGTCTTTTTTGCCCACTGGCCCTGCCATCGGGCCTTTGGGGCCGTCCAGGACGGGTATCCTAGTGCCAATGTATGCCCAATAGAGGAGAAGCCATGCTGTTTTCCGGTATCATCGCCGCCCTTACCAGTCTTTTGATCCCTATTATCATTCTGTTGCTGCTGCTTCCCAACGCCTGCTATGTCGTTGAACAACAGCATGCCGTGATCATCGAACGTCTGGGCAAGTTTAACCGCATCGTCAACGCGGGCTTCCACATGAAGGTGCCCGTGATCGACCGCAAGGCCGCCACGGTGAGTCTGCGCACCATGAAAAACGGTTTTGGCATCGACGTTAAGACCCAGGACAACGTGACCATCGGCCTTGAGGTCTCTGCTCAGTACCACGTGAGCTATGACATGGGTGCCGGCCCGGCAGATTCGGGTATCTACAAGAGCTACTACATGCTGCAGGAGCCCGTCGACCAGATGCGTGACTTCATCACCGACGCCCTGCGCTCTTCGATCCCCGTCTACACACTCGATGAGGTCTTTGCCAAGAAGGATGACATCGCCAAGGACGTTAATGCCACCGTGTCCGAGCAGATGGCTGCCTACGGCTTCACCCTCGTGTCGACACTCATCACCAAAATCGCGCTGCCGACCGAGGTCGAGAACTCCATGAACGACATCAATGCCGCCCAGCGAAAGCGCGCTGCCGCGCAGGAGCTCGCCGAGGCCGACCGCATCAAGCGCGTCACCGAGGCGACCGCCGAGGCTGAGGCGATGGAAAAGGCGGGCGAGGGCATCGCCAACCAGCGCAAGGCCATCGCGCTGGGCATCAAGGATTCGCTCGAGATCATCCAGGAGACGGGAGTCGGTAACGACGAGGCCAACCAGCTGTTCATGTTTACGCAGTGGTCCGAGATGATGACGGAGTTCGCTCGTACGGGTAAAACCTCGACGGTCGTGCTGCCGAGCGATTTCTCGCAGTCGGCCTCGATGTTCGAGCAGATGCTGACAGCCAGCAAAGTTCAAAACGATTCGAAGGAGTAGACGCGCGTGAAATACACCGTCGTTTGCGTCGGTAAGCTCAAGGAGCGCTTTTGGAAGGACGCGTGCGCTGAGTACACCAAGCGCCTAGGTGCCTATGCCAAGGTTGATATCCGCGAGGTGGCCGATATCGACCCGGCTAAGGCGGGCGGCGTGGATGCCGCACGCGACAAGGAGGGGGCGGCAATTCTTGCTGCATTGCCGTCTCGGGCGCATGTGATCCTGCTAGCTATCGAGGGCAAGGAGCGTTCGAGTGAGGAGCTCTCGGCGCGGCTCGACGATCTTATGCTGCGAGGCAGCAGCGACATTGCCTTTGTAATCGGCGGTTCGGACGGCGTGAGTGATGAGGTGCGCGCCCGCGCCGATGAGATGCTCAGCTTTGGACGCATCACCTTACCGCACAACCTGGCGCGCGTGGTGCTGCTAGAGCAGATTTACCGCGCCTGCAAGATCAGCCGCGGCGAGCCGTATCACAAATAGGTCGGCAATACGAAACAATGGCATGGGACAATAGCTTCCGTTTTGAGGAACGTGCCTGAGAGGACTATGTGATATGAAGATTGGATTTGTCGGTTTTGGCAATATGGCGAGCGCTATGGCCGATGGCTGGATCGCTGCCGGTGTAGCTGCGGGCGACATGTGCGCCTGCGCGGGTCGCTACGACGCACTGGTTGAGCGCTGCGAGGCGCGCGGCATGGTCGCCTGCCACGATGCCGCCGAGGTTGTCGCCGCATCCGATATCGTGGTCGCTGCGGTCAAACCGTACATGATCGAGAAGATATTCGCCCCGCTCAAGGATGCTCTTGCCAAAAAGGTCGTTCTGTCGGTTGCCTGGACCTGGGACAGTGCCAAGTGGGAGCAGGTCCTGCCGGGCGTCGCGCATATCTCGACGGTGCCCAACACGCCGGTTTCGGTGGGCGAGGGCGTCATCGCTTGTGAGAAGGCTTCCACGCTTAGTGATGAGCAGAGCACAGTGGTGCTTGATCTGCTTGGCAAGCTCGGTGCGGTGGTCGAGCTCGATACGAGCCTGCTGTTTGTGGGCGGCACGGTGGGTGGTTGCGCTCCGGCATTTGTCGCTATGGCAATCGAGGCCCTGAGCGATGCGGCGGTCAAGCACGGTATCCCGCGTGCCGATGCCTATCGCATTGTGAGCCAGATGGTGCTGGGTACGGCAAAGCTGCAGCTTGCAACTGGCCAGCATCCTGCGGCGATGAAGGATGCCGTATGCTCGCCCGGTGGTGCCACCATCAAGGGCGTCGTTGCGCTCGAGGACGCCGGCATGCGCAGCGCCCTGGTCAAGGCAATCGACGCAACTCTCCAGTAAAACCTGCCATTTAGGGACAGGTTTATTTTGGCAGGTTTTTCCTGCGGTTTTGTCCTTTTAGTGAAAAGCGCCCCGCAACTGGCTCAATTCCAGTTGCGGGGCGCTTGCGTTTGCCCAGATAAAACCGACCAAAATAAACCTGTCCCTTTTTGGCAGGTTAGTCCCAGAAGCTGTCTTCTTCATCCTCGGACTTGGGTCCGCGGTCGACGTACATCTTATGGGTACGCTTCTCCATTACAAAGGCAAGAATCGCAAATAACAGGATGCCGCCGGCGAAAAGGATGGCAAAACCGGTGCGGGTGCCAAACAAAAAGGAAAAAACTGCGTCCATTGGGTGCCTTCTTGCGTAGTTGAGTTGGGTCGTAAACGCTCATAAGTATATACTTGCCCATACATGTACAAGGTTGCAACCTAAATGGAATGTATATCGCCGGAGGATCTAATGCTTGATATCAAGTTTGTTCGCGAGAACCCCGATGCCATCGATGTCGCCATGGCTAACCGCCAGACGTCTTGGGATCGCGAGAAGTTCTTTGAGCTCGACGACGAGCGCCGTGCCGTCATCACCGAGGTCGAGGAGCTCCAGGCTACGCGCAATGCCGAGTCCAAGAAGATCGGCGCCCTGATGAAGGAGGGCAAGAAGGACGAGGCCGAGGCCGCCAAGGAGGCCGTGCGCGCCGTCAACGAGAAGATTGACGGTCTGGCCGAGCGCCGCACCGCTCTCGAGCAGGAGCAGTACGACTTCATGGCTCACCTGCCCAACATTCCGTGCGATGCCACCCCGTACGGTAAGGACGAGGACGAGAACATCGAGCGCCGTAGTTGGGGCACTCCGCGCGAGTTCGACTTCGACTTTAAGCCGCACTGGGATCTGGGCACCGACCTCGACATCCTCGACTTCGAGCGTGGCAACAAGCTCTCCGGCAGCCGCTTCACCGTTCTCGGTGGCGCCGGCGCCCGTCTTGAGCGCGCCCTCATCAACTTCTTCCTCGATACGCACACCAGCCGTGGTTTTAAGGAGTGGTGGCCGCCCATCGTCGTCAAGCGTCAGACCATGTTTGGCACGGGTCAGCTGCCCAAGTTCGAGGATGACGCCTACCACGTCTCGGGCGACAACTTCCTGATCCCCACCGCCGAGGTCGTGCTCACCAACCTGCACGCCGGTGAGGTCCTCGACGCCGACACCCTGCCGCGCCGCTACACCGCCTTCACCCCCTGCTTCCGCGAGGAGGCCGGTTCCGCCGGTCGCGACACCCGCGGCATTATCCGTCAGCACGAGTTCGACAAGGTCGAGATGGTCAAGTTCGCTAAGCCGGAGGAGTCCGACGAGGAGCTCGAGAGCATGACCGCCGAGGCCGAGTACCTGCTGCAGCAGCTGGGCCTTCCGTATCGCGTGATTAGCCTGTGCACCGGCGACCTGGGCTTCTCCGCCCGTCAGACCTACGACATCGAGGTCTGGCTGCCGAGCTACAACGCTTACAAGGAGATCAGCTCCTGCTCCAACTGCGGCGACTTCCAGGCCCGTCGCGCCAACATCAAGTATCGCGACCCCGAGAACTTCAAGGGTTCGCGCTACCTGCACACTCTCAACGGTTCCGGTCTGCCGGCCGGCCGCACCATGGCCGCCATTCTGGAGAACTACCAGAACGCCGACGGCACCATCACGATCCCCGAGGTTCTGCGTCCTTACATGGGCGGTCTCGAGAAGATCGAGCCGGTCGCGTAAGTTGGCTGCATAGGGGATATGCAAGGGCGCTCCTTCGGGGGCGCCCTATTTCGTGCGCAGGTCCATACCATGCCGTGCGGACAGCTCAATAGAAAGCACACGAACAACTGTTCTGTATACAGCCATCTACCTGCTATGCTTTTGCTAAATAAGAGCGAGAGAAAGGGGACGCGATGGAGCTGTTTGATGATCGGGTGGTTTTGTTTGAGAGCGACGAGGGCGGGGAGTACCTACTTGTAACGTGTGAGCCGTCTGGCATGGGTGGCCTGGTGGTTCGACAGACGAGTGAGGGTCCGTTGACTCAATGGTGCTTTGAGGAGTCGCCGCATGTGGTCGAGACCTTTGTGACGCACGAGGGGCTTGTCGCGCTGGAGCACTTCTATGGAGTTGGGACTTCCAACCAGGTCGCGCGCATGCTGAGCATCTCGTTTGCCGATTATGATTGTGCCCAGCGGGTGAGATCGCTCCTGAGGGAACTTGATGCCAAGTTTGACGTGATCGAAAAGCCAATCGATCGTACGGGGAACGTCGGTATATGCGGAGCAGCATGACAAAACTGCGTTCCACAAAAAAGTTTGAGATTGTGCTTGACTCCAATAAGCTAAAGTGGTTTTATATGTCTTGCGCTGCGGCGTTACCTCAGCTGGATAGAGGGTCTGACTACGAATCAGAACGTCATAGGTTCGAATCCTATACGCCGCACCAATTGAACTTGAAGCCTCCGGCAACGGGGGCTTTTCTTTTACGTCGGCACCGCATGGATTCGAACCTCGGTCGAGGCGCGGGCGTAAAGAAAACGCGGAGCGTTTTCAGCCCGCGGGCGAGCGCGCCGGCAGGCGGGCGAAGCCGGTGCGGATCCGCGAAGCGGATGCGCGGAATCCTATACGCCGCACCAATTGAAATCGAAAGCCTCCGGCAACGGGGGCTTTTCTTCTATGCCGCCGCTGCATGGATTCGAACCTCGGTCGAGGCGCGAGCGTCTTAATCATCACTTCGTAAAATTTTTCCAAATTGTCGCTTGACCCATCGAGGGGTCACGTGCATAATAATCCGTGCGTTGCGGCGTTACCTCAGCTGGATAGAGGGTCTGACTACGAATCAGAACGTCATAGGTTCGAATCCTATACGCCGCACCAATTGAGTTTTTAGCCTCCGGAAACGGGGGCTTTTCCTTTACGGGGGCATTGCGGAGATTCGAACCTCGTTCGAGGCGCGAGCGTCAAGAAAACGCGGAGCGTTTTTAGCGAGCGGGCGAGTCCGCCGGCAGGCGGGCGAAGCCGGTGCGGATCCGCGCAGCGGATGCGCGGAATCCTATACGCCGCACCAATTGAATTTTAAAGCCTCCGGTAACGGAGGCTTTTCTTATATCACGATGCGTCGAAGATCGCATCAAGTGGTCAAAAATGAGTAAAAATCAAATTCAATAACTTTTTTTGAAAAACGCTTGACGATTATTCAGTCCATGTGCATAATAATCAACAAGTCGCGGCGTTACCTCAGCTGGATAGAGGGTCTGACTACGAATCAGAACGTCATAGGTTCGAATCCTATACGCCGCACCATTTGAGATTAAAGCTCCCGGCAACGGGGGCTTTTCTTTTACGTAAGCACTGCATGGATTCGAACCTCGGTCGAGGCGCGGGCGTGAAGAAAACGCGGAGCGTTTTTAGCCCGCGGGCGAGCGCGCCGGCAGGCGGGCGAAGCCGGTGCGGATCCGCGCAGCGGATGCGCGGAATCCTATACGCCGCACCATTTGAGATTAAAGCTCCCGGCAACGGGGGCTTTTCTTTTACGTAAGCACTGCATGGATTCGAACCTCGGTCGAGGCGCGGGCGTGAAGCGGACGATTTCTTATCGACTCGTGTAAGATTCCGAGTAGATGTCGCGACTTATTCGCGACCACTCCTTCTTCAAGCGACCGATCAGGGTGATATTTCGTGGCAGAGCGTCCGACATACAAGCTCAGGTTTCTCGATCCCAAAAAGCGCTTTCCGGCGATGCCCGAGCAGCCTGCGGGACGCTCATATGGCGTGGTCTGGAAACTCTTTGGCGAGGATCAGCATGAATCTTGTTATGTCGTCGAATTCGTTGGCAAAAGTCATGTGTCGCTTTTGGGCTACGTAAGCGTTTCGGGTGAGGTGTACAAGGTGGACCGCTCCGTCAGCGAGGCTCCGCTGCCCAACGATCCCGACATGGAACTGGTCCTTGACGAGTCGGATTCCAGTATTGGTGAGATTATGGTAAGGGAAGCCAACGGTGCAATGCGCGCGTGTGCGCAAACTGTCGGCTCTCCCGAAGGCCCCATGCGCGAGCAGTCCGACTACGAGACATGGAATTCAACCCGCTCCCTTCCTTACGGCGAGTTCATGGCATCGATGTTCCTGCGCTACGTGATATTCGCTGACTCCGAAAATGCCATTGCGAGCACGGCGGACGCCGGCGGACTCGACGAGGGTATGCAAAACGTTGTCGACAAGATCAAGCTCGTAAAGTTGCCCGAGCCGGTCGAGGTGTTTTTGGGCTTTAGCACGGCACCGCTCCCCGATGCTATCGAGACGCTGCTTTACCGCGTTGACCATGCTGAGAATCCGAGCGGTATCGAGCGCTATGCCGCCGCCCTTATGAGTGAAATTGACTTGCCCCGCCTGCGCACCATCGCTGCCAAGTCCGAGATGAGCCTGGCTCGCATTGATCGTTCAAAGCTTTTCTATCTCAATTTTGATCGTAGCCTGTTGGACCAGGACGAGATTGACATGCTGCTTGCCATAGAGTGCCGTCTCAACCGCCTCTCCGGCATCCTTGAGCGCATCGGGGCCGGATTGGTCCCTGCGGCATCCTCGCCGAGCCTTGAGGGCTGCGCGCTCTTTGATGCGTGGCATATCGCCAAGACGACCAACGATGTTCCCCGACTGCTCGATACGGCTTCGAGCGATAACCCGTGGGCCAAGCCGGGAACGGTTTCGTGCCAGCCGGGCGGCGAGTGGGACGTGCGCACCCGCTTCGCGCGTATTGTCGAGGCGCTCAACGTGGTCACGCGGCTCGACTATACCTATCGAGTAAACGTTGCCGAGGGGATTATGCTCGTTCGGTTTGGGCAGTCTGTCGTTGATGCCATGCCGCAACGTGAATACGACGCTCAAGATGACGCCTGGCGCGAGCTGGACGAGGACACGCGCGCGATCTGGGCCGCGGAGCACGATGCGCGCGTGGCACTCACGCTTGCGGCAGCGTGTTTTGCCGCGGGCACCTGCATCACGCGCTGCTATGTGCAGATTGCTGCTCCCGACAGTGAGCAGGGCGAGCGCGTTGTTGCAACGTATTTCTTTGGGCGTGCGGCCTATCTGGCCGATTGCGTGCCTGTCGCCAAGGATCTTGAGAGCATGGACATGGACGATATGTCGTGCAAGCGTGTACTTGAGGCGTATGAGTCAACCGCTCCGGAGACGATTGAGCCTGCGGAGGTTCATGCTCGTCCGCGTGATGACCATCGCACGCTGCCGCCGGCGCTGCGCGATCTGCTGCTTGCCGATACGGCTGACGAGTTGGAGGTCATGGAAGAGGACGACGACCCATACGTGGCCCGTGTTGTTGAATTGCGCGAGCAGGCAAAAGTCGACCGTACAGGTGCTTTTGAAGGCTTTTCCCGTCTTGTTGAGGAGTTGGAGGCTAAGTGCGCCGTCGCCGAGCTTTTGGCGACAGGTCCGGTTCAAACGCAGTTTTGCGATAACCAGCTGGTGCGCATGGTGCTACCGGTGTTGGAAGAAGACCGCTCTGTGCGAATCCTTCGTGCGCCCGATGCGCTGTACTTTGCCCAGCACGAGATCTGCAGCTTTTACGCCGAGCAAGAGGACTTTGAACGAGCGCTGCCCGAGGTGCGCCATCTTTACGATCTGGCGCGCTCGTCCATGCAATCGCACTTTGCGCTCATCAACGTGCTTGCGCGTCTGGAGCGCTTTGACGAGATTATCGAGGTGGCGCGCCACGGCCTACGTATTGCCAGCGATCGTTCTGCAATCGGCTACCTGTTCTATCGCTTGGCGTTTGCCTATTGGAATTGCGATCAGCTCGACCTGGCGCTGGCTTGTTACCGTCTGGTGCCGCGCGGCGAGGAGTCGGGCAGTAGCGCGCTGGAAGAAATGCAGGGCCTTATGAACGAGATGGGCGTCAGCGAGCCTCCGACGTTCGAGGAAGCGGTTGAGACCATCCGCAAGGCTGGACTCGAGCTGCCGCCAGTGTCCGCCGTGACGAATCAGCTGGCAGATGCCGCTGTTCAACTGGTCGACAACGGCTTCTTTTTCCTGGCACGCGGTTGCATCTTCCAAATGTGGCGCACCATGGGCAACGACGAGCTCGGCTCCCTCAACCGTTCGCTGGGGTAGGCGAAGCTTCCAAGGAGGAAAGGATGCTAGGCAATTAGAAAATTTCCTCTTGCCCATCCTTGGCTGTTTGGTTACTATAGAACGGCTGTTACGGAGAGCTGACCGAGAGGCCGAAGGTGCTCGCCTGCTAAGCGAGTATGCCCCAAAAGGGCATCTGGGGTTCGAATCCCCAGCTCTCCGCCAGTACGAATTTGAAGAAGGGTCCCATTTGGGGCCCTTTTTTATTATCAAGAATGGCGGCTGGGGATTCGAACCCTCAAAAAAAGAGGCATCCTTTCGGACGCCTCCTTTCAGTGGGCTGATTATTCTTGCGCTCTACACCTCAGGAGCCTTGGCGACGGTCTCGCTCTCTGCCGCAAGTGGGCGGTTGTCGATGCGGCGGCCCAAGCGATCGAGCTTCACGAGCAGCCATTCAATGGGATTCGGCCCTGCGCCTTCCTCGTCGGCAACCAGGTCCATGACGGCGATCTTGGTGCCGTCCTGCTTGAGCGTAACGCTGCCCACCTTGTCGCCCACATGCACCGTGCCCGAAAGATCGTCGTAGCTAACCTTTTCGGTCACCTCGCCGGCAAGGGAAAACACGGTCGCTTGCGCCGTGGGATCGGCGAGCGTGGCGTCGATCGTCTTATCCGTCCAGTCGGTTTGACTAATGCGCGCCATAAGCGGGTTGCCGTTGGCGGTCTTTTCCTGCGTGTTGGCGATTGCGACCGTCACCTTGTGGTCGTAGTACCAGTTGGCAAGGGTTGCGGTATCGGTAAAGCGCTGGTCGGTGGTGGTGGAGTTCAAAATAACGGTGTAGATCTCGTCGCCATCGCGGTTGTAGGCACCCGTAAAACAATAGCCCGCGTCGTCGGTGGTGCCGGTCTTGCCACCGATGTTGCCATCTTGGCCCAGCAAATAGTTATGCGTGTCCATGGAATGCGAATGGTCGGTGCCGTCGGCGCCCGTGACTTCGATCCAGGAATCCTCGCTCGCTACGACCTCGCGGATCGTGTCGTTTTTCATGGCCTCCTGCATCATCAGCGCTACGTCGTGTGCGGTTGAGTGCATATCGCCAGCCCACTCATCAAAGTCCAGACCATGCGGGTTTTCAAAAAGCGTACCGGTGCAGCCGAGCTTCTTAGCGCGCTCATTCATGGCCTTCACAAATGTGGCCTCGGCGTCTTTGGTCTTAGGGTCGATCTTCTTGCCCACATATTCGGCGAGCACGATGGCGGCGTCGTTGCCCGAGGGAATCATCAGGCCGCGCAGTGCCTGCTCCACGGTAAGCTCGTCGCCTTCGAGCAAGCCGGCGGTCGAATTACCCACGGTGGCCGCGGTGTTGCTCACCGTGACCTTCTCGTCCATCTTGCAATTCTCGACGGTTAGGATTGCGGTCATGACCTTGGTGATCGAGGCAATCTTGACCTGCTCATCGGCGCCGCGCCCATAGTAGACGGTGCCGTCTTTGCCCATGACGAGGGCATTGGTCGCATCGATATCGGGCAGGTTTTCGGCCGTGATGCCGCGCGCATCGGCGGTTTTGCCGCAAACATTGTCGGTCGTGAGCACTTGGGCGCCGGCGACGGTGGGCGCGCCAGCGGCAAGGGCGATAGCGCAGACAAAGCCGGCGGCAAGCTGGGCTGAGCGCTTTGCAAAAGAGGTGAGGGACTTCACAGATTTCGCTTTCGACGGGATGGTCTCTTCTGAAACTAGAGTATATCGTTTGCCGGCGTCGGCGATCATCGCGTGCGCGCTTGGCCCACATCCGCACCCGAACGGGCACAAGGGTGCTTAAGGCCGACTTAATCACCCACGCTTGTTGTGTGTGGCGTGCGTCGCCTCAGGCATAATGGAGCGCGAGAGGAGCACGCATGAACGAGCGCATTTTGGTAGTTGATGACGAGAAGGCCATCGCCGACTTGGTTGGCATCTACCTTACAAAAGAGGGCTTTGATGTCCAGATTGCCTATAGCGGGGCCGATGCCGCCAAGGCAATCTTGGAGCAGGAGTTCGATCTGGCACTGCTGGATGTCATGCTGCCCGATATCGATGGGTTTGAGCTGCTGCGTACGATCCGTTCCAGCCATACCTATCCCGTGATCATGCTGACGGCGCGCGATGCCCAGCAAGACAAGATCGAGGGCCTTTCGCTTGGCGCGGACGATTACGTGGTTAAGCCGTTCCGTCCGCTGGAGCTCATCGCGCGCGTGCACGCTCAGCTTCGCCGCTACACCAGCTACGGTAGCCGTGCACAGGCGGCCGAGTCGCCGACCATTCAGCTCGACGGCTTGGAGATCAACCGCGATGCTCGTTCCGTAACGGTGGACGGTTCACCGGTACGCCTCACACCCACCGAGTATTCAATCTTGCTGTATCTGGTCGAGCATCGCGGCAGCGTGGTGGCCGTGGAGGACCTGTTCCGCGCGGTATGGAACGAGGACTTTATGCCCGGCTCCAACAATACGGTGATGGTGCACATTCGCCATTTGCGCGAAAAGATCGGCGACGACGCACAAAAGCCGCGCTTTATCAAAAACGTCTGGGGCGTCGGCTACATCATCGAATAACGCTTTTCGCTTGTGAGGATCTTGATATGACAAAAGACGATAGGCAAGCGTTCGAGGTGCCCGATCGACTCTTTGAATACGTGAGGTCAGTCGTCGACAACCGCGCGCTTGCAACGGTGCTGCTCTTTTTGCTGAGCCTGCTGCTGATTGGCATCGATAACATCGCTGGAATCTTGGCGGTGCTGCTTGTCGGCTTTTTGCTGATCGATCGATTTGAGATCGTGCGCCGCTGCATGGTGATTGGCGGCGCCGCGTGGGCCATGACGTTGGCGATTGGCGCCATGGCGCTCGGCGGCATCGAGGGGCCGGTGCTGTTCGATGCCGGCTTTGTATTCAACATGCTTGGCTTTGTGCTGGCGCTTGCCGCGTGCGTGCTGTTCTTGTGTGGCCGCGCCCTGTACTACCAGGGCTACGAACAGGGCGAGCAGCATGCCGATTGTGTGCTGGCCGCTCGTATTCAAGATCGCCTGATCGATCACCCCGACACCTGGGACAACATCGACGGCGACTTCTTGGAGGTCGAGGGCGCCCTTAACCGCGTGCGTGACCGTGAGCGCAAGGTGCAACAGGCCTTGCGTGACGAGTCGCATCGCAAGGACGATCTGGTCACGTACTTGGCACATGACCTACGCACCCCGCTTGCCAGTGTGGTGGGCTATCTTTCGCTGCTGCAAGAGGCTCCTGAGCTGCCGGTTGAGCAACGTGCGCACTTTACGGGCGTGGCTCTCGACAAGGCGCACCGGCTCGATGCACTCATCGAAGAGTTCTTCGATATCACACGCTTTGACTTCCACGATATCGTGCTCACGCGCGGCTATGTTGATCTGGGGTTGCTGCTGGCTCAGGTGGCTGACGAGTTCTATCCCATCCTCAACGAGCAGCATAAGGAAGCCCAAGTTGATATTCGCGAGGACCTGACGGTGCTCGTGGATGGCGACAAGATGGCTCGCGTGTTCAACAACATCATGAAAAACGCCGTCGCCTATAGCTATGAGGGCTCGACTATCACGATTGAGGCCAGACGCCGGGACGACGGTGGCGTGCGCGTGCGCTTTATCAATCAGGGCGATCCCATCCCTGAGGCAAAGCTCAAGGTGATCTTTGAGAAGTTCTATCGCCTGGATGCGGCGCGTGCGACCAATCGCGGTGGTGCCGGTCTGGGCCTTGCTATTGCCAAGGAGATCATCGCGGCACACGGCGGTACCGTTGCATGTGAATCGACGCCCGAACACACGATATTCACCATCGAGCTGCCCGCCGCATAGTCAGCGTGCCCTTACAAACACTTGACAATGCGCTCACGTGCATATGAGCCGCGATTTCTACTATCGATACTGCTGAATTGATATCGATGTGGAGGTATGCGGTATGACGGCTGCTGCGGCTGTGGAGCCCACGGAGCTTAAAGAACTCATGAAAGCGCAGGCCGAGGCCGCGCACGAGCGCGAGGTTGGGGATGCGACTCGCCCCACGGCAGAGGATCTTGCCGCCTCGCCGACGCGCATCGATATCGAGGGCCTCGACCTGTTCTATGGCGACCATCATGCGCTCAAGGACGTGAATATCAAGATTCGCGACAAGCAGATCACCTCGTTTATCGGGCCTTCGGGCTGCGGAAAGTCCACGTTGCTGCGCTGCTTTAACCGCATGAACGACGGCATCAAGGACTGCCGAATCGAGGGCAAGATTGCGCTCGATGGTCAAGATATCCTGGGCGATTACGACATCTGCCGTTTGCGCCAGCGCGTGGGCATGGTGTTTCAGCGCCCCAACCCGTTTCCCATGAGCATCTACGACAACGTCGCCTACGGTCCTCGCGGAATGGGAGTGCGCGACCGCGTCGTGCTCGACGAGCTGGTCGAAGACTCCCTGCGACGCGCCGCCCTGTGGGACGAGGCCAAGGACAAGCTCAAAGAGTCGGGTCTGGGTCTTTCGGGCGGCCAGCAGCAGCGTCTGTGCATCGCCCGCGCACTTGCCGTGCAGCCCGACATTCTGCTGATGGACGAGCCGACCTCGGCACTCGACCCTGTGTCGACGCTGGTGGTGGAGCAGCTGGCCTGCGAGCTCAAAGAGACCTGCACGCTCGTGGTCGTTACGCACAATATGCAGCAGGCGGCGCGTATCTCCGATTCGGTCGCATTCTTTTTGCTGGGTGAGCTGGTGGAGCACGCGCCCACCGCGCAACTCTTCAAGAATCCGACCGATCCGCGCACGGCGGATTATTTGACGGGGCGTTTTGGCTGATACCATCTAGTAAAGGTACCTTTAGGGTTAAGATGCGGTCATGCCGGCCGCAAAGGGGTTCAACATGATCTATTACGTCGAGGACGATGACAACATCAGGGATTTGACGGTCTATGCGCTGCGCAAGCAGGGGATTGAGGCCGAAGGCTTTTCGTGCGACGGTGAGTTTAAGGCTGCCGTGGCGCGACGGGTACCCGATGCCGTCCTGCTCGACATCATGCTGCCCGATACCGATGGCTTGGCGATTATGCGTCGACTGCGTGCCGATCGCCTGACGGCGACGGTGCCCATCATGATGCTTACCGCCAAGGATACCGAGCTCGACAAGGTGATGGCGCTCGATGGCGGTGCCGACGATTACCTGACTAAGCCGTTTTCGCTCATGGAGCTCGCCAGCCGCTGCCGCGCACTGCTGCGTCGCGGCGGCATGGTCAAACAGGCAAGCGATGTGCTCAGCGTGGGCGACATTGTGCTCTCGCCCAGCCATCGCGAGGTGACTGTTGCCGGCGAGTCGCTTAAGCTCACCCTGCGCGAGTTCGACCTGCTCGAGTACCTCATGCGCAAGCCCGGCGTGGTCTTTACCCGCGAGTCGTTGCTGCAGAGCGTGTGGGGCTGGGACTTCGACGGCGGTTCGCGCACCGTTGACGTGCACGTGCAGACGCTTCGCCAAAAACTGGGCGAGCATGCCAGCGCCATCGAGACCGTGCGCGGCGTGGGCTACCGCTTGGCCGAGCCTTCTGCCGGTGATGGTGCCGAAGGTGACGACACCGCGGCCACCGCATCGGAGGAGTAACCCGTGGTCTTCGCCCCCCAGGGAAAACATACGCTGTCGCACCGCGTTTTTGTGACGATCTTTGTCTGCGCCATGGCGGTTATCGTGGCGTTTACGGTGCTGGGTGCGTTCTTTGTGCAAAACACCTTGGCGGATGCCACGAGTGCCAACCTGGCGCAAGAAACCGAGCTCATTGCTGCCGCCCTCGACGAGCAGCAGGAGCCCATCCCGTTCTTGCGTAGCCTCGATCGAGAGGACTTGCGCATCACGCTGATTAACAAGGATGGATCGGTTGCCTACGACAACGAGGCGTCGCCTTCCACACTGCCCAACCATGGCGATCGCCCCGAGGTCATCGAGGCCTTTGAGAGTGGTTCGGGTTCCGCGGAGCGCGCAAGCTCTACGCTCGACGAGATTATGCTGTATCGCGCCGTCGCCCTTGATAACGGCCAGGTTGTCCGCTTGGCGCAGGCCCAGCCTGGCGTTGCGGCGATTTTGCTGTCGATGGTGGCGCCGATGCTGCTTATCGCAGCAGCGGGTGCGGTACTCTCGTTTTTTATGGCGCGCCGCGAGTCCCGTGCCATCATCGCGCCTTTGCAAGAGGTGGATTTGGACCACCCACGCCGTAGCTATGAGCACGCCTATGCCGAGATGGTCCCCATGCTTGAGCGTATTGAGTCGCAGCGCCAGGAGCTCAAGCGCCAAATGGCGGTGCTGGCGGACAACGACCGTATGCGCCGCGAGTTCACGGCGAATATCACCCATGAGCTCAAGACGCCGCTTACGGCGATTTCGGGCTATGCCGAGCTCATCGCAAACGGCATGGTCGAGGGCGAGGGCGACCTGCGCAACTTTGGCGGTCGCATCTATCGTGAGGCGGGCCGCTTGGCAGCGCTTGTCAACGATATCCTTACGCTGTCTAACTTGGACGAGGCCGAGCGTGCAACTGAGGGCGAGGCGGTGCCCATTGGGTCCACGGAGCCTATTGAGCTCTCGCGTGCCATCTACGCGGTTGAGCAGCGTCTTGAACAGGTCGCCCGTCAGGCGAATGTGACGATAAGTCATGAGACCAAGCCTGTGGTCATCGAGGGCGTGTCGCGCTTGATTGACGAGCTCATCTATAATCTGGCAAGCAACGCCATCCGCTACAATCGACCCGGCGGTACGGTTACGCTGCAGTGCGGCACCAACGACGAAGGCCATCCGTTCCTTGCGGTCGCCGACACGGGAATCGGTATCGCGCCTGAAGAACAGGGCAAGGTATTTGAGCGGTTCTATCGCGTGGACAAGAGTAGGTCCAAGGCGCGCGGCGGAACCGGTCTGGGGCTTGCCATTGTCAAGCATGCGGCCCTGTATCATCACGCCACGCTCGATCTGTCGAGCGAGTTGGGCGTGGGAACCACCATTACGGTGACGTTTCCCATACAGCAGGACGAGCCATTCGCATAGCGATACAACATAGATATTGATGTAGACGCCGCATTTGACTTTCGGGTGCGGCGTTGTTGTGCAATTTTACGATTGCTTCCGACATTTTTACAGGAGAGCCTGTTTCTTATGTATAGAGTTTGGTCTCGGCAAAAAGATGCGATAACATACGGGCAGTTTTGTCAATACGAACTGGGGAAATGAAAGGCAAGCTGCATGACCCTTCTCGAACTGTTCCAGCTGCTCAAAAAGCACCTTCAGCTGGTCATCACCCTTCCGGTGGTCTGCGCGATCGCCATGGGCATTGTGTCCTTTGTTGCGATGGACAACACCTATACCGCGACGACGAGCATGTACATTCTCGCCAAGACCGACGATAGCGGTCAGATGAGCTACAACGATCTCTCGGCGAGCCAGATGCTTTCCAACGATATCGCCACGCTGCTGGATAGCGATAGCGTTAAGAGCGGCGCCGCCAAGGAACTGGGCCTCACCGATCTGGATGACTACAAGGTGTCTGTTTCCTCCGAGACCACCACGCGTGTCATTACGCTTTCGGTTACCGGCACCGATGCCAAGGAGACGGCTAAGGTCGCAAAGGCCATGGCCAGCTCGGTGAGCACGGTCGCTCAGAACGTCGGCGCTGCCCAGAGCATCAACGTTATCGACGAGGCTAAGACTCCCGAAGTCCCCAGCGGCCCCAAGCGCACGTTGTACGTTGCTGTCGCGTTCCTCGCCGGTATCTTTATCGCAGTTGCCTATGTCGTTTTGGCAGACATGCTCAATACCCGCATCCGCGGTGCCGAAGAGGCAGAAGAGCTCCTGGGCATTCCCGTTGTTGGCCGAATTCCGGCTATGAAAGGTGGTAAATAGGCATGGCTAAGGCAAAGAACACCGATAAGCTCGTTGTACAGAATGCCGCCAAGACCCTTCTGGCCAACATCCGCTTTGCGAGCGTGGACGACCCCATTCGTACCATTACCGTCACGTCCTCGATTCCCAACGAGGGCAAGTCTACGGTTTCCATTAACCTTGCTCAGGCAATCGCCACGAGCGGCAAGTCCGTGCTCCTGGTCGAGGCCGATATGCGCCGCAGGTCTCTTTCCGATATGCTCGGCGTTCGTTCGCGCGGCGGACTCTATGCGGTCCTTTCCGAGCAGATCTCCATTGACCAGGCGATTGTCGAGACGGGTCAGAAGAACTTCTACTTCCTCGATGCCGAGCCGCATATTCCCAATCCTGCCGACATCATCGTCTCTCACCGCTTTGCCAAGCTGGTAAAGGCACTGTCCGCCAAGTTCCAGTACGTCATCTTTGATGCTCCCCCGGTCGGCACCTTCATCGATGCTGCCGAGATCGCAAGTCTAACCGACGGTGCGCTTTTTGTCGTGCGTGAGGATTTCACCAAGCGCGAGGAGGCGCTCAATGCCATCGGTCAGCTTAAGAAGTCCGAGAAGGTCAAGCTCATTGGTACCGTTATGAACTACTGCGAGACCGAGACCAGCGAGTACTACTACTCCTACTACACCAAGGACGGTAAGAAGGTGAAGAAGGGCTCCGACGATCAGGGGACTTCCAAAAAGGGCATCTTCACCAACCGAGCAAACGTTTAGTTGATTAAGGCTGACCTATGCGTGACATTCATTGCCATATCTTGCCGGGTGTAGACGACGGCGCCGCCGATCTCGATGAGAGCTTGGCGATGCTCGAGGCTGCCAAGCGGGCCGGTGTAACCAGAATCGTTTGCACTCCTCACTGCCGTGATCCCTATTTTGATTACGACAAGATGTGGGATGCCTTTGAGCTGCTGCGTGATAACGCTGACGGTTTTCCGCTCCAGATGGGCTTCGAGGTCAACCATCGAAAGCTCGTTGAGCTTGGTATCGATGCCGCGGAGCACTTGCATTTCGATGGGACCAACGAGTTTCTGCTCGAGCTTTCGACGCATGCCGATGCGTATGCGTTTAGAGAGTACGAGAACACGATTTACGATTTGCAGTGCCGTGGCTACCAGGTGATCATCGCTCATCCTGAGCGCTATCGTGCGGTTCAAAAGGATGTAAGCGTGGCGGAGCGCCTGGTCGATATGGGCTGCAAGCTGCAGGCTTCGGCGGACTTTATTGCCGGCGGTCGATTTGGTCGCGAGAAAAAGCCGGCACAGCGCCTGTTCGATCAGAACCTGTACAGCTTCATCGCGAGCGATGCCCATAACGTGGGTCATTACGACTGCCTGGCGAAGGCTCGCGCGAAGTTTAGCGTGCGCGGAGCTCATTTTCGCTAATATCTGTCCCTAACGTTCGCATTGAATGAAAGGGCAGCCATGGATATCCAACTTAAGACGGGATGCTTTGATGACGCGGCGTTGGTGCGCCGCGTCGTTTTTATGGACGAGCAGGGCTACGAGAATGAGTTCGACGCTATCGACGAGGATCAGAACTGCATTCATGTGACGCTCTATGTAGACGGCGAGCTTGCCGGTTGCTCGCGCGTGTTTCCCGAAGAGCTTGAGCGCGTGGCTGACGCAGAGGCCCCGGTGTTGCCGGCATGCGACATGGACGAAGGCGTTGTGGCGGGGGAGACCTACATTATGGGGCGCGTCGCCGTGCTGTCGGCTATGCGTCGTCGCGGACTGGCGAGTGCGATCGTCGATACCAGTGCTTCGTGTGCACGCGATGCCGGCGCTAAGCTTATTAAGCTGCATGCGCAGGAATACGTGCTGCCGCTCTATGCAAAGGCGGGCTACACGCAAATCGCCCCGGTAGATTACGAAGACGAGGGCCAGCCCCATGTCTGGATGGCCAAGCGCGTAGATGGCAGATAGGGACGTTCCTTTTCTGCCGGCAGCTGGGGACACTCCTTGGCATCCGCCGCACGGTCGTTTCAACAAACAGTTTTTCGATTCCGTATGTATATATGCGCGCTAATGGGTTATAAAATCTAAGTCTGAACATAGCAGGTCTGCGATGCGGCTCGGGCGACCGGGCCGTTTTTGCGGACGGGGGTAGCGCGAAAGGACTGCACATGCGTCAATTTAAGACCGAGAGCAAAAAACTGCTCGACCTCATGATCAACTCCATCTACACCAATAAGGAAATCTTCCTGCGCGAGCTTATCTCTAACGCGAGCGACGCCGTCGACAAGCTCAACTTTAAGAGCCTGCAGGACCCGAGCGTCAAGATCGACCAGGGCGACCTGGCCATTCGCGTCTCCTTTGATAAAGACGCCCGCACCATTACCATCTCGGATAACGGCATTGGCATGACCGCCGAGGAGCTGGAGCGCAATCTGGGCACCATCGCCCATTCCGGCTCCGAGGAGTTTAAGACCGAGAACGCCGAGCAGCAGGGCTCCGATGTCGACATCATCGGTCAGTTTGGCGTGGGCTTCTACTCGGCTTTTATGGTCGCCAGCCATGTGAAGGTCGTCAGCCGCGCCTATGGCGAGGATGTCGCCCATGTGTGGGAATCCGACGGTCTTGAGGGCTACACCATCGAGGACGGCGAGCGCGCCGAGCACGGTACCGATGTCATCCTGACGCTGCGCGAGAACGAGAAGCTCGATGCCGACGGTGAGGCCGAGACCTACGATCGCTTCCTGACCGAGTGGGGTCTCAAGAGCCTGATTCAGCAGTACAGTAACTATGTGCGTTACCCGATCCAGATGATGGTGTCCAAGAGCCGCCAGAAACCCAAGCCCGAGGACGCCGGCGACGATTACAAGCCCGAGTACGAGGACTACCAGGAGCTCGAGACCGTCAATTCCATGACACCGATCTGGAAGAAGCACAGCTCCGATGTCGAGCAGAAGGACTACGACGAGTTCTACAAGTCCACGTTCCACGACTTTGACGATCCTGCGCGCACCATCAGCTTCCACGCCGAGGGCACGCTCGAGTATGACGCCCTGCTGTTTGTGCCGGGACGCGCGCCGTTCGATCTGTACAGCAAGGACTACGAGAAGGGTCTGGCGCTCTACAGCTCCAACGTCCTGATCATGGAGAAGTGCGACGACCTGCTGCCCGACTACTACAACTTTGTCCGCGGCGTCGTGGATTCCGCCGACGTGTCGCTCAACATCTCGCGTGAGACGTTGCAGCAGAACCGTCAGCTTAAGGCCATCGCCAAGCGCGTGGAAAAGAAGATTACCGCCGACCTTGAGGATATGCGTGACAACGACCGCGAGGCCTACGAGAAGTTCTTTGAGAACTTTGGTCGCGGTCTTAAGTACGGCATCTACTCGAGCTATGGCATGAAGGCCGATGAACTCGCTGACCTGTTGCTGTTCTGGTCTGCCAAGGAACAGAAGATGATTACCCTGGCCGAGTATGCCAAGGGCATGCCCGAGGATCAGAAGGCCATCTACTACGCCGCTGGCGACTCGCGTGAGCGCTTGGCTAAGATGCCCGTGGTGAAGGGCGTGCTCGACCGCGGCTATGACGTGCTGCTGCTGACGCAGGACGTGGATGAGTTCACCTTCCAGGCTATGCGTGAGTACGTTGCCGCCGATATGCCCAAGATCTACGAGGACGATGCCGCCCGCGAGGCTGCCGAAAAGGCCGTGGCCGATGGTGCCGAGCCCGAGGTTGAGGATCGTCACCTGGAGCTCAAGAACGTCGCAACCGGTGATCTTGACCTGGCGACCGAGGACGAGAAAAAGGAGGCCGAGGACGCCACCAAGGAGAACGAGGACCTCTTTAACGCCATGAAGGAGGCACTCGGCGACAAGGTCGAGAAGGTTGCCGTCTCTGCGCGCCTGACCGATGCTCCCGCGTGCATCACCACCGAGGGCCCGCTTTCGCTCGAGATGGAGAAGGTGCTCCAGAAGGGTCCCGAGGGCGCGCCCGACGGTATGCCCAAGAGCCAGCGCGTGCTCGAGCTCAACGCCAAGCACCCGGTCTTTTCCAAGCTCGTCGCCGCTCAGAAGGCGGGCGACGCCGACAAGATCAAGCAGTACTCCGGTTTGCTCTATGACCAGGCCCTGCTGGTCGAGGGCATTCTGCCCGAGGACCCCGTTGCCTTCGCAGCAGCTGTTTGCAACTTGATGTAGTTAGGTATTTACGCGGTTTTACCAAACCGCGTAACGGCTCGACGCTGCCCTCAGTTCCGCCGTTCTAACGAACGGCGGACCAGTCGACGCTGCGCGGGCGCCAGAGCGACAACTTGTCATTCAAAGAGGACGGCATGACCAGAAGGTCTATGCCGTCCTCTTTTCATGCCAATTTGTTCGCTCTGGCGCCCGCTCGCTGGCATTGCCAAAACATCGACGTTGCCGTGGTCCTAAGTAGTCATTGGGGACGTTTTTGTTTGACTAGTCGTTTAAGAACGTCCCCGATGACTATTTGAATTGCTAATTTGTGCGGGTTGTGGTTTTGTGACCTGCTGAAATTTAGGATACTGTACATCTGTACGTTAACTCATCTTCGTAGTATATTGCTACCCGCAAAACTCAGCACCATTGTGCCGCGAGGCACTAAAGCGCCTACGTACAATGGTTGTCGATAGTACGATTCGATTTAACGACAGGATGGATGGTCCAAGCGTGAGTCTCGGCAGCAAACTATCCAATGCAAAGGTGTCCTTTGCGATCTTTAAGCGCGACATTAAGCGACTGCTTGTGAACCCCGTCGCCTTGGTGGTTACCCTTGGCGTGTGCGTTATTCCCTCGCTGTATGCCTGGTACAACATCGTGGCCAACTGGGATCCGTACGGAAATACCCAGGGTATCAAGATTGCCATCGCCAACAACGATCGGGGCACCCAAAACGACTTGGTGGGCGAGCTCAACGCGGGCGATCAGGTTGTCGATCAGCTCAAGGAGAATCATCAGTTGGGCTGGACGTTCGTCGACTCGACGGCCGATGCCAAGGAGGGCGTCGAGAGCGGCGAGTACTATGCCGCTATCGTGATTCCCAAGAACTTCTCGGATAACCTGGTTTCGATGCTCGACGGCAACTACCATCAGCCCAAGCTCACGTACTACGTCAATGAGAAGAAGAGCGCCATTGCGCCCAAGGTTACCGATACCGGTGCAAACACCATCGAGGAGCAGATCAACTCGGAATTTGTCTCTACGGTAGGCAAGACTGTTGCCGGTATCGCCAAGGATGCCGGTGTCGATTTAAAGGACAAGGCAACCCAGACTCAGGACTCGCTGGCAAGTTCGGTGTCCGAGGCGTCCGACACCTTGGGCGAGGTGCGCGGTTCGATTGGCGATATGAATGCCGCCATCGATAAGACGAGTGGCGCTATCGCCTCGGCTGATGCGGCACTTGCCGGCTTGCAAGGCCAGGCACCGTCGCTGACGCAGGCGATCTCCCAGGGCAACGACCTGCTGAGCGAAGCTCGCACCACGGCGGGCAACTCCATCACCTCGCTCTCCAAGGCGCTCTCGGAAGGCAGCCTTGCGCTCACCAAGACGTCGGCCTCTGCGAACGCTGCCATCGGCAAGCTGACGGGCGCGGTTACATCTACGACCACCCGTATCGACAACTCGCTCGAGTCTCTTCAAGCGACGATCGACCACAATAAGGCCGTTATCGGGCACTTGGAGATTCTCGCCAATGACACGTCGACAGGTTCCGAGGAAATTGACGCGCGCATTGTATCGACCATCGATTTGCTTCGAGAGCAGAATGAAAAGCTTCAGAGCATCAAGGACGGTCTGTCTGCGCAGTCGAGCGCCATGGCGAATGACGCCGCGGCTGTCTCGGGTGCCAGCGACGCTATCAATAACGCAATTCAGACCGGTGCGACCAACCTTGGCCAGGCCCAGACGGACCTGGGTCAAAACGCGCTGCCGAAGGCCTCGAGCGCGCTTGATTCCTTTGCCGCCGTCTCGGGTGATTTGACGGGTATCGTATCTGGCCTCACGCCCACGATTGCAAGCGCGCGCGGTACGCTTTCGCGGCTTAACGCTACGCTCGGCCAGGCCAAGACCACGCTGTCCCAGACCGATTCCTCGCTTGCCAAGGTCCAGGACAAGCTTGCAACCGCCGCCAATGACATCGCGGCGCTGCAGACCTCCGAGTCCATGGGCGAGCTGGCCGATCTGATGGGCGTCGATGTCAATGACGTGGCAGATTTCATGGCGTCTCCGGTTGAGTTGACGTCCAAGTCAATCTATCCGGTCAAGAGCTTTGGCTCGGGCATCGCTCCCTTCTACACCAATCTGGCGCTTTGGGTGGGCGGCTATGTGCTCATCGCCATTTACAAGCTCGAGGTCGACCGTGAAGGTGTTGGCAGCTTTACGGCGCGCCAAGGCTACTTTGGCCGCTGGTTGCTCATGGTGATCCTGGGCGCGTTGCAGGCCATCATCGTTACGGTAGGCGATCTGGTGATTGGCGTGCAGTGCGTCAGCCCGCTGCTGTTCGTGCTGGGCGGCATCGCCATTTCGTTCACCTACGTCAATATCATCTATGCGCTGTCCACCACGTTTAAGCATATCGGCAAGGCTATCGGCGTCATTCTCGTCATCGTGCAGATCCCGGGTTCGTCGGGCATGTACCCCATCGAGATGATGCCCGGCTTCTTCCAGTGGCTGCACCCGCTGCTGCCCTTTACCTACGGCATCAATCTGCTGCGCGAGACGGTCGGCGGCATGTATTCGTTCAACTACCTGTTTAACCTGTGCATTCTGGGCGTGTTCTTGATCGTGGCGCTCTTTATCGGCCTGCAGCTGCGTCCGCTGTTGCTCAACCTTAACCTGCTCTTTGATAAACAGCTCTCCACGACCGGTATGATGATTTGCGAGTCCAACGACCTGCCGCGCCAGCGCTACTCGCTGCGCACGGCCATGCGCGTCATGCTCGATTCCGATTCGTACCGTCGCGAACTGCTCGATCATGCGGTCGCCTTTGAACATCGCTACCCGTACTACATCAAGGGCGGTTTTGCCGCCGTGGTGGGCGTTCAGGTCCTGCTCTTTGTCCTGTCGACGGTTCTCGATATCGACAATAACGGCAAGATCATCCTGCTTGTCATTTGGATCATCTCGGTTATTGCCATCTGCGGCTGGCTTATCAATATCGAATATATCCGAGCGAGCCTCAATACCCAGATGCGCATCTCGGCGCTTTCGGATGAGGACCTGCGTCGCGAGATGCGCGAACACACGGCCGCCATTCCTGCCGCCCGCCACATGTTTGGCCTCAACGCCAGCGAGCGTGGTGCCAAGGGCGGCGATCAGTCCACGGGCCGCTTGCCGCATATCGGCTCGCACCATAAATCTCAGGGCAGCGACAGCACAGTCACAAATGATGGAGATACCACCGCGCTTGGCAAGCACTCCAAAGGAGGTGAGGCATAAATGAAGAACATCCTGCATCTGTTTAAGCGCGATGTCCAAAACGTGTCTCGCTCCGTGATCGGCTTGGTTGTCGTGATGGGCCTCATTATCGTACCGTGTCTGTACGCGTGGTTTAACATCGCCGGCAGCTGGGATCCGTACGGCAACACCGGCAATCTTAAGATCGCCGTGGTCAACACCGATGAGGGTTACGAGAGCGATTTGATCCCCGTCGAGGTTAACGTGGGCGAAAACGTGACCGCCACCCTACGCGGCAACGAGAGCTTCGATTGGGTTGTGCTCAACAATCGCGAAAAGGCTATCGAGGGCGTTAAGTCGGGCGCGTACTATGCTGCCGTCGTTATCCCCAAAACGTTTAGCGCTGACATGATGACGCTTTTCTCGACCGACGTGAAGCATGCCGATATCGAGTTCTACGAGAATCAGAAGGCCAACGCCATTGCGCAGATCGTGACCGAGAAGGGTTCGAGCGCCGTCCAGAGCCAGGTTAACAAAACTTTTACCGAGACCATTACGACGATCGGTCTTAAGACGGTGTCCAGCCTGCTCGATTACATGAGCACCGACCAGGTGGGTAACTTTATCGCCAACCTGTCCTCGACACTCGGCGATTCGATTGAGGACCTGCGAGACGTTCGGGCAAATGCTTCGTCGCTGGCGGGCATTTTGAGCTCCACGTCCGATTCGCTGACGTCGGCGAGCGGCATGCTCAAGCAGACCGGTGCCGTCGATGAGTCGACAAAGCAGCTCATGGAACATGCCAAAAGCGGCATCGATGATTCCAAAAAAGCGCTTAAGGCGGCAAACGATGCCATCGATGCCGCAATCGATGGAAGTGCGGGTTCGTTCGACAATGTGTCTGCCGAGCTCGCGAAGGCGTTCTACACCGCAAACCAGCATGTCTACCTTACGGTGCCCCAACTCAACGATGCCGCTGCGGCCCTCAATGCGCGCGCCAAGGATATCGATGCGATGGCCGATCAGCTCCGCAGCCTTGCCGACCAGGTGAGCGATGAGAATTTGAAGGACGGCCTCAAGTCCGCCGCGACGTCGCTGGGCAGAATCGCCGTTGAGTACCGCAACAATGCCAAGGATCTGGCGGCTACCGCGAAGTCTCTCTCCGATAGCATGGCCGAGGTCAACAACTCGCGTGCCGAGGTCGATCAGACCATCGCTGATGCCAAGGCCGGCATCGCGGATGCCAAATCCGATTACGATTCCACGTTCTCGGTTAAGGCCAAGGAGCTCAAGAAGACGGTTTCGGGCATTCTGGACTCGCTTGATGGCATCTCGGGCGACCTGGATAGCGCCGTAGGCGGCCTGACCGACGCATCCGGTTCGCTGGCAAAGGGCCTCTCCAAGGCTGCAAAGCTGGTCAACAAGGCTTCTGATCAGCTGGGCGAGGCGTCGGACAAGATCAGCGCGTTTAAGGACGAGCTCGACGGCGCCTTGATGTCGGATGACCTCGCTACGATCAAGACGATGATCGGCAATGATCCCGAGGGTCTGGCCGTGTCGCTTTCCGGCCCCGTCGCGCTCGACCGCAAGCCGGTCTATCCGATTCGCAATTACGGTTCGGCCATGGCACCGTTCTACACGATTCTGTCGCTCTGGGTCGGCTCGATCGTGCTGGCGGCCATGATGAAGGTCTCGGTTGACGACGAACTCATCAATGAGCTGATCCCCGTGCGCTTGCACGAGATCTACCTGGGCCGTTACCTGTTCTTTGGCGGTCTGGCCCTGCTGCAGGCAACGCTCGTGTGCGCGGGCGACATCCTGTTCTTTGGCATCCAGTGCGACAACCCGCTGCAGTTTGTGCTGGCGGGCTGGGTCGCGAGTCTCGTGTTCTCCAATATCGTCTACACGCTTACGGTGTCGTTTGGCGATATCGGCAAGGCGCTCGCCGTCGTGCTGCTGGTCATGCAGGTCGGCGGTTCGGGCGGCACGTTCCCCATCGAGATGACCGGCCCCGTGTTCCAGGCGATCTATCCGTTCCTGCCGTTTACTCACGGCATCAACGCCATGCACGCCGCCATGGCCGGTGCCTATCATATGGAGTACTGGGTTGAGCTGGGTATTCTGGCGAGCTATCTGATTCCGTCGCTGGCACTGGGCGTCGTCTTCCGCCGCCCGGTCATCAAAGCCAACGACTGGATCATCGAAAAGCTGGAGTCGACAAAGCTAATTTAGTGCGGCAACGTTAACGCTGATGTAGCACTAATGCCAGCGAGCGAGCCGCATTTGCGCCAAGGTGACGTGAAATGAAAGGGCGCTGACCTTCTGGTCGCGCCCTTGAAATTGAACGTCAGATTGGCGTGAATGCGGCTCGCGCAGCGTCGGCCGGTCCGCCGTTCGGTAGAACGGCGGAACAAAACGCTTTAGTGGGCTGGATTGCGATGCAACGCTGGTTGTTGCTACAGTAGCGGGGCGTGCCGGGGGTCCGGTGCGCCCCGTTTTTATTTGACCATGAGGCGGCACGCAGCCATACGCGTGCGGACACCACGCCCAGATTGAGTGTGAGGATGTTCCATGGCCCAATACGCTGCCAACGAAATCGAGAATATGCCCGATAGCCCTGTAGCCCGCGAAGACCTAGGTGCCGGCGGTGCCTCTCGCGGTGCCGGTGCGCGCTCGCCGCTGTTCTGGAAGGTCTTGCTGCTTTCGGTGGCGGTCATCTGGGGCTATTCCTTCACCACCATGAAGGATGCGCTCGATACCATTCCGGTGTTCGAGCTGCTCTACATTCGTTTTCTTCCGGCGTCGTTGGTCATGCTTGCCATCTTCCACGAGCGCATTGTTGCCCATTTCAACGCTCGAAACCTGATTGTTGGACTTGGCATGGGCGCGCTCATGTGGGGTGCCTACGGTTTGCAGACGATCGGCCTGGCACAGACCACGGCGGGCAAGAGTGCATTTTTGACGGGCACGTACTGCATCTTGGTTCCGTTTGCGAGCTACGTTCTAAGCGGCGAAAAGCTTACCCGTTACAACTTGGGCGCCGCGTTGCTGTGCCTGGCGGGCATTGGTCTGGTGGCGCTCGATAGCGTCGAGTTCAATGTCGGCGATGTCATCACACTGGGCGGTGCGGTCTTCTTTGCCATCCAGATGGCGGTGACCGCCAAGTATGGCCGCAAGATGGACATCAACGTCATCACGTTTTGGATGTTTGTGGGCAACGGCGTGCTGAGCCTGATCTCGTCGCTGCTATTCGAGACCCAAGCGCCGCTGTCCGTTTGGACGCCGAGCTTTATCAGTGTGATGGCGTTTCTCTCGGTGGGCTGCACATGTGTGGCTCTGCTCATCCAAAATGTCGGCCTGGCGCATGTCCCGGCCTCGACGGGCTCGCTGCTCCTTTCGATGGAGTCGCCTTCGGGTGTGCTGTTCTCGGTGCTGCTGATGGGGGAGGCGCTCACCTCGCGCCTGCTCGCCGGCTTCGCGCTCATCTTTCTTTCGATTATCTTGAGCGAGACGCATTTCGATTTTTTGCGTCGAAAGCCGCGCCCGCAATTGTAAACAATTTGTTGCGCCGCCTCCCGGGGCGGCATTTTTTATGCGTCGCCCTTAAAGTAGTACCTTGCACTTTACGCTATCAAAGTGCTTGCTGCAAAAACGTTACTGGAGGGCATCTATGGCACCAGCACTGTCCGATCTTCAACCGCAATCAGCGCCCAAGGCCACCGCGGCGGCGCAGACCGCTATCGGTGACGGTCTTGTTGCAGAAGCTCAGGCTTTTGCAGACGAGCTCGCTGCGTGGCGACACGATTTACATCAGATGCCCGAGCTGGGTAATAGCCTCCCGCAGACCTCTACGTATATCCAAGCGCGCCTGACCGAGATGGACATCCCATTTGCTACGCTCGTCGATGGTTCCTGCGTTGTGGGCCTTGTCGGCGCCGGTGCCGCCGCGGCCCAAGGCAATGGCGTCTGCACGAATGAGCAGGCCGGAACGGTCATTATGCTGCGTGGCGACATGGATGCCCTGCCCGTTGCCGAAGAGTCGGGCGAGCCTTTCGCCTCTACGAACGGCTGCATGCATGCTTGCGGTCACGATATGCACGCGACGGCGCTGCTTGGTGCGGCGCGCTTGCTCAAGGCCCGCGAGGCCGAGCTTGTCGACGCCAACGCTACCGTCAAACTGCTGTTCCAGCCGGGCGAGGAGACCTTTGAGGGGGCACGCGCTGCCATCGCCGACGGCTTGCTCGAGAACCCGCGTCCTCAGGCGGCTTTTGCCATGCATGTTAACAGCCAATCGCCGCTCGGCCTGGTGCTCTATGGGAGCCCGGCGCTTTCGGGCGTGTACGGTTTCCGCATCACGCTGCAGGGCAAGGGCGGACATGGCTCGAGCCCCGAGATCTGCATCGACCCCATCACGGCCGGCGTCCATGTGCACCTGGCGCTTCAGGAGCTCATTGCTCGCGAAGTGCCGGCGGCCAAGGAGGTCGCACTGACCGTGGGTAAGTTTGCCGGTGGCCAAGCGGCCAACGTCATTCCCGACACCTGCGTGCTCGAGGGAACGCTGCGCGGCTTTGATGTTGAGCTCATGGCTCACCTAAAGACCCGCATCGCGGAGGTCGTTAACGGCGTTGCCACGACCTATCGTACGCCGGCGACCATCGAGACACTTTCGGATGTTCCGCCGCTTGTACTCGACAGCGATATGACTCAGGCGTCGCTTGGCTACGTGGGCGCAGTGCTGCCCAAGTCGGCTTTCTTGCCGCTTTTCCATGCCATGGCGAGTGAGGACTTCGCGCTTATCTCGAGCGAGATTCCGAGTGCGTACTTTACCGTGGGCGCGGCCGTAACCGACGCGGACGAACACTTTGCCCAGCACCATCCCAAGGCACGTTTTAACGATGCCGAGCTGCCGCTCGGTGCTGCGGCTTATACCGCCGTCGCTTTGGGCTATATCGCCGACCACCGGTAGCATCCAACCTTGCCTTTCAAGCCTGCGGGCATGGCCGTAAGGCCTATGCCCTTGTCTTTCAAGGCAATCTTGGGCACTACCGGCGCCCGGCGCAGGCTATTCGTTTTTTAAAAGGAGCGGTATGTCCCAGCAACGCAAATTCTTCCCCGGCTGGCTCGTGGTGACCTCCGGCTTTGTGATCATGGCCACGTGCTACACGATTTTCGTCAACTGCATGAGCCTGTTCCAGCCGCTGATCGTCAGCGACCTGGGCATTTCCCTTGCGCAGTACAACATCTCCAACGCTATCTCCACCGTGGTGAGCGTCGTGGGTTCGCTCGTTATCGGCCATGTTGCCGATAAGGTGAGTGGCCGCGTATTGGGCTCGCTCACCGTTATCGCCACCTCGGCGGTGCTCGCGGGCATGAGCTTTGTGGGTGAGCTTTGGCAGGTCTACGTGCTCTTTGCCGTCTCGGGCTCCTTTGCGAGCACCTGGATCGTGTGTCTGGTGTGTTCTGTGGTCATGCTCGTGTTCCTGCTGGTATCCGAGCCCATCGCCGCCAAGCTGCGCGCGAGCGTGGCGGGGGAGTAGGCGTCCGTCGCTCTTTTCTGTTCGTCCCGTTCTGTCCGTGGCCGCCTTGGAAGCCGAATGGATGCTCGTACCATCATTCGGTTTCCAAGGCGGCCACGGGCCTACGAAATGATCCCTTTTCCTCCGTCCCCAAGGGATCACGTGATCCGAAGGGGACGGAGGAAAAGGGATCACAAACAGCGGCGGCGCGTCTGGCCGAACGAGTCCCCATACCCTCGTTCGGTCAGACGCGCCGCCGCTGTTTGTGTTTGTGCCGTATAATGACCGTTACCTATGACGCGATACAAAAGAAAGGTGTTTGCCCATGCAGGCACAGAAGGCGGAGGGAACCCGCGACCTTATCGGCGCCGAGATGCGCGCCTGGCAAAAGATGCAGCAGATTGCGGCCGGCGTGTTCGAGCCGTTTGGTTTTAAACCCATCGAGACGCCCGCGATCGAGCAGGTGGACGTGTTTGTCCACGGTATCGGCCAGTCGACCGACGTCGTACGCAAGGAAATGTTCCGCGTGTTCAGCGGTGCCAACCTGGAGCGCGTCTTTACCGAGGGCACCGACACCAAACTCAAGCCCAAGCAGCGCCTGGCACTTCGCCCCGAGGGCACGGCCGGCGTGGTGCGCGCCGTCGTCGAGAACAACCTGGTGCCCCAGGGCTCCACGCCGTTTAAGGCGTACTACGCCGAGGCCATGTTCCGCGGCGAGCGTCCCCAGAAGGGCCGCCTGCGCCAGTTCCACCAGGTGGGCATCGAGTGGCTCGGCGCTCCCGATCCGGCGGCAGACGCCGAGTGCATCATCATGCTCATGGAGTTCTACAAGCGCCTGGGCTTCGATCTTTCCAAGCTTCGTCTGCTCATCAACTCGATGGGTGACGCCCAGTGCCGTCCGGCCTATCGCGAGCAGGTTAAGCAGTTCATCCTCGATCACGCAGACGAGATGTGCGATGAGTGCCGCGAGCGCGCCGAGCTCAACCCGCTGCGCGCCTTCGACTGCAAGAACGACCACTGCCGCGAGATCATGGCCGACGCGCCGCTGATGGGCGATAACCTGTGCGACGAGTGCCGCGAGCACTACGAGCAGGTCAAGCGCTATCTGGATGTCGCCGGTATCGAGTATGTCGAGGATCCCACCCTGGTGCGTGGTCTGGACTACTACACCCGCACTGTCTTTGAGGTCGAGGCTCCCGGCGCCGGCGTCGGTTCCATCGGTGGCGGCGGCCGCTACGACGGCCTGGTCGAGCTTGAGGGTGGCAAGCCCACGGCGGGCGTCGGCTTTGCCGTCGGTTTTGAGCGCGCCCTGCTGGCCCTGCAGGCCTTTGGCAGCGATCTGGGTGCCGAGGAGGTCCCGTGCGTCTACGTCGCCAATGCCGGCAAGGAGCTGCGTCAGAACGCCTTTACCATTACGCAGCAGCTTCGCGCCGCAGGGATTGTGACCGAGGCCGACTATCAGGGCCGTTCGCTCAAGGCCCAGTTTAAGCAGGCCGATAAGGTAGGCGCCAAGCTCATCCTGGTCCTGGGCGGCGACGAGCTTGCCGCCGGCAAGGTCAAGGTGCGCGACATGCAGAGCCATGACGAGGTTCTCGTCGATCTGGCCAACGTCGTCGAGGCGGTTCGCGAGCGTCTGTAGCGCATGATTTTTGAGCTGCGGACCCGCTAACATGTCCCGCTCGCGACGAGCTATTGTTACGGGGGTGTTTCGCATTTATGCGGAATGCCCTCGTTTGCATATGCCGCCCACCGAGAAATACGACCATTTGGGGCAAAAACCCTTGCAATGCAGAAAATACTTTTGTGTGGTAAAGCGCAATCAGTGTCGAAAGTATTTCTCAAGCGCCTATAATGAATACCGCATGTTACGTGCATAGAAGGAGGAATGGGAGGAAACGTGGCTGAGAACCTAAGCAACCAGTCTGTACCCGAAGCCGCGGCGCGCGTCGCTGCCGTGGTCAACCGCCTCGTTAACCGAATCGGCTCGAATGCCGAGTCCAGGGAGCGTCTCGCCGAGATCGAGATCCCCGAGGAGCTGCGCGATAATCTGGCGCTGTTCCTGCGCCTGGAACGTCGTGTGCTTAGCGAGTATGATCCCGAGATCGCGGACCTGTTCGACAAGATTTTGACAGCCGAGATTGTGGCCAATGCTGGCAACCCCGGTAGCCGCGCTGCCGACGAGTCCGTTGACGAACAGGGCGTGCCCACTGCCGACGAGCCCACCGCCGTGGCGTTTCGCGAAGTCGTCGATTTGATTGACAGCCTGCCGCTTGATAAGCAGCAGGTCATCGTTCGCGCCTTTACGAGCTTCTTCCACTTGGCAAACCTGTCGGAGGAGAACTACCGTGTGGCGCAGCTGCGCGAGCGCGAGGCCGGCGCATCGACCGATACCGAGGTCGATCCCGCCAACGAACTCACCGTCGCCTATCACCAGTTGGTAAACGAGATGGGCGTCGAGGGTGCCAATGAGCTGCTCGGCAAGCTCGAGTTCCACCCTGTCTTTACCGCACATCCCACCGAGGCCCGTCGTAAGGCCGTCGAGGGCAAGATTCGCCGTATCTCCAACCTGCTGGAGGAGCGTCCGCGTTTGGGCGGCTCCGACCTGGTGGAGAACGAGCGCCATATGCTGCAGGAGATCGACGCCCTGGTGCGTACGAGCCCCATCGCGCTCAAGAAGCCCACGCCGGTCGAGGAAGCCGATACCATCATCGACATCTTTGATAACACGCTGTTCGACGTTATCCCCGTCATCTATCGTCGTTTTGACGACTGGGTGCTGGGCGACAAGGCCGGTACCGTGCCGCCGCTGTGCCCGGCGTTCTTCCATCCCGGCAGCTGGATCGGTTCCGACCGCGACGGTAACCCCAACGTCACCGCCAAGGTGAGCCGTGAGGTCGCCGCCAAGTACTTTACCCACATGGTGCTCAAGCTCGAGGACAAGTGCCGCCGCATCGGCCGCAACCTCACGCTCGAGGCCACCTACAGCAAGCCGTCTGCCGAGCTCATCAACCTGTGGAACCATCAGGTCGAGATGAGTACCCAGTACACGGCCCGCGCCGAGCTGATTTCCGAGCACGAGCCGCATCGCGCCGTCATGCTCGTCATGGCCGACCGTCTGAACGCCACCGTGCGCCGTATCACCGACACCATGTACCACAGCGCCGACGAGTTCCTGGATGACCTGCGCGTCGTCCAGCGTTCGCTTGCTGCCTGCGGTGCCGTCCGTGCCGCCTACGGTCCGGTCCAGACCATCATCTGGCAGGTCGAGTCCTTCGGCTTCCATATGGTCGAGATGGAGTTCCGTCAGCACTCCGTGGTGCACGCCCGCGCCCTCAAGGATATCCACGAGAACGGTATCCATGGCGACCTGCAGCCCATGACGCGCGAGGTCATCGATACCTTCCGCGCTATCGGCTCCATCCAAAAGCGCTACGGCAAGAAGATGGCGCACCGCTACATCATCTCGTTCACCAAGAGCGCCCAGCATGTGGCCGACGTCTTTGAGCTTGCCCACCTGTCCTTTGCACACGAGGAGGATGTTCCCGAGCTCGACGTGATCCCGCTGTTCGAGCAGCTCGAGGACCTCGAGGGCTGTGTCGACGTGCTCGACCAGATGCTTACGCTGCCCGTGGTGCAAAAGCGCCTTGCCCAGACCAACCGCCGCATGGAGGTCATGCTGGGCTATTCCGACTCCTCCAAGGACGCCGGTCCTACCACGGCCATGCTCGCGCTGCACTCCGCGCAGGAGCGCATCGCCAAGTGGGCCGAGAAGAACGATATCGACCTGGTGCTCATGCACGGTCGCGGCGGTGCCGTGGGCCGTGGTGGCGGCCCGGCCAACAAGGCCGTGCTGGCGCAGCCCAAGGGTTCGGTCAACTGCTTCTTTAAGCTCACCGAGCAGGGCGAGGTCATCTTTGCCCGTTACGGCAACCGCACGCTGGCTCAGCGCCATGTTGAGTCCGTTGCTGCCGCAACGCTTTTGCAGTCGGCCCCGAGTGTCGAGAAGACCAACACCGAGACCACGCAGAAGTTCTGGGATATGGCCGAGAAGCTCAACACCGCAAGCCACGAGCGCTATCTGGACCTGCTGAACACCGAGGACTTTACACCGTGGTTCTCGACCGTGACGCCGCTGACCGAGGTCGGTCTGCTGCCGATTGGCTCGCGTCCCGCCAAGCGCGGCTTGGGCGCCAAGTCACTCGACGACCTGCGTACCATTCCGTGGATCTTCAGCTGGAGCCAGGCACGCATTAACCTGGCCGCTTGGTACGGCCTGGGCACCGCCTGCGAGCAGTTGGGCGATCTTGACCAGCTCAAGGCTGCCTACCAGGAGTGGCCGTTCTTCCGCACCTTTATCGACAACATCGAGATGTCGATCGCTAAGACCGACCAGCGCATCGCCAAGATGTATCTGCACCTGGGCGATCGCCAGGATCTGTCCAAGAAGGTCTTTACCGAGATGCAGCTCACCCGTAAGTGGGTCCTTGCCATCGTCGGTGACGAATGGCCGCTTCAGCGCCGTCGCGTGCTCGGCTGCGCCGTCCGCGTGCGCAACCCCTACGTTGACGCTCTGTCCATCGCCCAGGTTCGCGCCCTTCGCGAGGTGCGTATGAACCAGGACGAGATGGCCGAGGAGAAGAAGGCCGAGTACATGAGCCTGATTCTTTCGACTGTGACCGGCGTTTCGGCAGGACTGCAGAACACGGGGTAATCGATAGCCCTGCGATGTCCGGTCTTCAGTGGATTACTGCTGGGGGAATAATGGCGCGCTTCGCGCGTTTGGAAAGGGCTTCGTGCTGCGGAGTGCATTCAGAGGGAAACCCATCGAGCCCCTTCGTCCTCGGTTTTCGGCGGATCAGCCGCTGGGTGAGGGTGGTGCTTGGGGCGACGTGCAAAAAACGGAGTTTTCAGCAGCCAAAGATTGGTGCATAAGGCTATGGGTGACGTTCGCGGCCCCTGTTGATGCTTTTGCACGACGATTGGGCTTTGGCGATGTTCATATATGGCTGGTTTCTCGCCGCATGCTATCCAGATGGGACGAGTCATGAGGACTATCTACCTTTTGAAAGACTTTTGACACCAAAATCTTATCCCGCGATGCTGAATACTCGCAAAAATGCACGCTCCGGAGGGTACCACCCTGTTACGGCTAGAAATCCATGCGCCATTTTATGCAATTAATTAACGCATTTATGCAAAATGGCTTACGTGCGTACGCCTCGGGCTAGATGTTTGCCTCGGCGCTGCGTAAATCATCCTGTCTATAGTGTCTTTGACAGGCGGCCGCGGTTCCCTTTGGGATCGCGGCCGTTTTGTTGTGGGTCAAATATGAACGTTGTGTTAATGAGTCGGTGGACGGTGGTGTTTTTCGGTGAGCGGCGTATCCTTCCAACGGTTAATCTAGTGTGTCAGTTGAAAGGAAGAGGGCGCTCGTCATTGTTTGAATGTGAACTACCGTTTGACCACAAGACGTTGCATCTGGAGCTCGAGGATAAGAATTTCGCGGGTGTGATGGAAGGTCATCAAAACGAGTTTAAGACCACGAAATCGCAGGAAGAGCTGGTAGAGGAGTCGCTTGCCAACCCTTATGGTTCGCCTTCGCTCGAGGAGCTTTGTGCTGGCAAGAAGGATATCGTCATTATTAGCTCCGATCATACGCGCCCCGTTCCCTCGCGTGTGACGATGCCTATTCTGCTGCATCACATCCATTCCGCTGCGCCCGAGGCTCGAGTGCGTATTTTGGTTGCTACGGGTATGCACCGTCCGTCGACGCACGAGGAACTCGTCAACAAGTATGGCGAGGAGATTGTTGCCAACGAGGAAATTGTTATGCACGTCGCGACTGACGACAGCATGATGAAAAAGATTGGCACCCTGCCTTCTGGTGGCGAGTGCATCATCAACAAGATTGCCGCCGATTGTGATCTGCTGCTTGCCGAGGGCTTTATTGAGCCGCACTTCTTTGCCGGTTTCTCTGGTAGCCGCAAGTCCGTCTTGCCTGGCATCGCCAGCTACAAGACCATCATGTACAACCACAACGGTCAGTTTGTGAACGATTCCCATTCGCGTGCCGGCAACCTGTGCCACAACCACGTGAGCGAGGACATGTTTGCCGCTGCCGAGATGGCTCACCTTGCCTTTGTGCTCAACGTGGTGCTCAACGGCAAGCATGAGGTTATCGGCTCCTTTGCAGGCGACATCCATAAGGCACACGAGGCTGGCTGCGAGTTCGTGAAGAGCCTTGCCGGCGTTGAGCCCGTCGAGTGCGAGATCGCCATCACCACCAACGGCGGCTACCCGCTCGACCAGAACATCTATCAGGCCGTGAAGGGCATGTGCTCTGCCGAGGCCACGCTTCCCGAGGGCGGCGTGATCATCGACGTCGCCGGTTGTGCCGACGGCCACGGTGGCGAGGGCTTCTATCACAACATCGCCGACAACGATCCGGCGGAGTTTGAGCGTGCCTGCATCGACCGTCCTAAGGACGAGACCCTGCCCGACCAGTGGACGAGCCAGATCTTTGCCCGCATCCTGGCGCATCACCCTGTGATCATGGTTACCGACCTGTGCGATCACCAGATGATCAAGGATATGCACATGACGCCGGTTAACACCCTCGATGAGGCGCTCAAGCTCGCCTTTGAGATGAAGGGTGCCGATGCCAAGGTGGCCGTCATTCCCGATGGCCTGGGCGTTGTCGTCGCACAGCACTAGTACGCGGCCTAAACGAATCGTTTATAACCGACAAGAAAGATAAGGTTTTATGCTTACCAAACTCCTCTGCGAATTCGGCGCAACGGCCCTCATGATCATCTTTGGCGTGGGCGTGCACTGCGATACCGTGCTTAAGGGCACCAAGTATCAGGGCTCCGGCCACATGTTTGCCATCACCACCTGGTCTTTTGGCATCTCGGTCGCCTTGTTTATCTTTGGCGGCGCCGTGTGCATGAACCCCGCCATGGTGCTTGCCCAGTGCATCGTGGGCCTGGTGCCGTGGAGCAGCTGCATCCCCTTCATGATTGCCGATATGCTCGGCGGCTTTGTGGGCGCCGTGATCGCGTGGTTGATGTATGCCGATGAGTTCAAGGCTTCCGAGGGCGTCGTCGACCCTATTGCCCAGCGCAACATCTTCTCGACCAACCCTACTACCGAGGGCACGAACTATGCTCGCAACTTCTTCTGCGAGGCCATCTGCACCTTTGTGTTCATCAGCGCCATCCTTGCTGCCGCTAGCCGCGCCGGCGAGAACGTTTTGATGCTCGCCATCTGCGTCGGTCTGATCGTTTGGGCTGTTGGCATGGGCATGGGCGGCATCACCGGCTTCGCCATGAACCAGGCTCGTGACCTTGGTCCTCGCATGGCCTATCAGGTGCTGCCGATCAAGAACAAGGCTGACAACAACTGGAAGTATGGCCTGCTTGTTCCTGGCATCGCGCCGTTTGTCGGTGCTGCTCTGGCCGCGCTGTTTGTGCACGGTTTCTTGGGCATGTTCTAGTCTGAGGCTACATAGTTGTCCGCTGGCCGCATGGGGTAACTCCCCAGCGCGTCCTCGGACATGAAAGAGCCCCCGCTGCGCACTTCGTGCGGCGGGGGCTCTTTCGTCCTGCGGAATGCGCTGGGGAGTTACCCCATGTGGCCAGCTGCGGGATCTCAGCCGCGTTGGAACAAGCAACCCAACATATATATCTGAATTTGGATGGGAGGGGCTTATTGCTGATAGGGGCGTTGGGCTGATGTTGGCACTTTGGGATGGGTTGTGCTTTTGGTTGGGCGGGGCATTGGGATGAGGGTTCTGTCTAGCCGAAGAGGGGCTTGATGGCTGATAGGTAGTCTTTGGCTACGTCCTCTTTTGGGGCTTCGAAGTTGTGCCAGGCCCACCATTGGACGGTGGCAACGAAGCTTGAGGCTATGTGGTGTAGTAAGAAACTGCGGTCCATGGCGCCAGCGGGGCCTGCGGGGTCGACGGGGACGGTTTCGGCTGCGCGTGACATGATGGTCTTTCGGAGACAATCGGCGAAGACGCGTGAGCCGGCGCCGGCTACGAGAGCTCGTACACCCTGACGACGATCCCAGAGGTTGTTGAGGATATGCTCGACTTGCACGAGTGGGTCGTCGAGCGGCGTACCATCGTCGTCGAGGGCGTGGGTGCAGATGTCGCTCACGAGCTCGGACAGTAGGTCGTCTTTGCTCTTAAAGAGGCCGTAGAATGTCGCGCGGCCTACGTGAGCGCGCACGATGATGTCGCCGACGGTGATCTTGCCGTAGTCCTCTTCGCGTAGGAGTTCGGAGAACGCCGCGACGATGGCGGCGCGGCTTTTTGTCTTGCGGGCGTCCATGGCTATGCGTCCGCGTGAACAAGCAGGCAGCGGAGCGTACCGGAGCAACCCTCGTAGGGGCGTTTGCCGGCGCCGTAGCCGACGGCTTTGATGCGGTAGCGGGCCGGCAGGTGCTCGGACGTGCGCAGTGCGGCGACGATGGCGGCGCCCGTGGGCGTCACGAGCTCGCCGGCGACCGGTGCGGGCGTGAGAGCGATATTGCCTGCTTGGCATAGGTTGATGACGGCGGGCACCGGGATGGGCATAAGGCCGTGGGCGCAGCGGATGGTGCCGTGGCCCTCGGAAAGCGACTCGACCACGATGTCCTCAATACCCAGGTCATCGAGGCAGATAGCGACAGAGCAGACGTCGACGATGGAGTCGACGGCGCCTACCTCGTGAAACAGGACGGTGTCGGGCGTTTTGCCGTGGGCCTTGGCCTCGGCGGCGGCGAGTGCGGTAAAAATGGCGAGCGCGCGACGCTTGGCGCCATCACTCATCTGCGAATTCTCGATAATTTCAGCGATGTCGGCTAGTGAGCGGTGATGATGGTGATGGGCGTGATGGTGGTCCTCGTGGCCATGGCCATGGGCCTCATGGTCATGTTCGTGGCAGTGACTGTGCTCGTCATGGTCATGATGACGGTGCTCATGCTCGTGCGTGTGCTCGGCAGCTGCTTCGTTGCCGTAGAGCCAGGCCATATCGTGATCGTGGTTCTCGAGCTCCTCTGCAAGCTGGACGTCAAAGTCGCAGGCGTCGATGCCATGCTTGTTTGCGCGCGTGACGGCGATCGTAAAGCCGTCGACCGGCAGCGTGGCGAGCTGTTCGCGCAGGTGTTCCTCGCTGGCGCCCAGGTCGAGCAGGGCCGCGACGGTCATATCGCCGCTGATGCCCGAGGTGCCGTCGATGATAAGCGTGTGCTGATGGTTGGACATGGAATGCTCCTTAACGGGCGCAGGGTGTGCCGGCGCTCAGATGATTGATAAGACTTGCCTGGTAGGCGGCACCAAAGCCGTTGTCGATATTGACGACCGAAACGCCGCTGGCGCAGGAGTTGAGCATGGCGAGCAGCGCGGCTACGCCACCAAAGCTCGCGCCGTAACCCACACTGGTGGGAACGGCGATGACCGGACAGCTCACCAGACCGCCGACAACGCTCGCCAGTGCGCCCTCCATGCCGGCGATGGCGATGACCACCTGCGCCCGGGCAAGTTCCTCGGCATGCGCGAGCAGACGGTGCAGGCCGGCGACACCCACGTCGTAGAGGCGGTCGACCTCGTTGCCATAGAACTCGGCCGTCAACGCGGCCTCCTCGGCGACGGGTAAGTCGCTCGTACCGGCGCAGGCGACGACGATGCGTCCATTGCCGGTAGGGGAGGGCTTGCCTCCTACGAGGGCGAGCTGTGCGTCCGGGACATATCCCAGGTCGATGCCGTTGTCGAGGAGTTCCGAGGTGCGGGCTGCCTTTTCGGCGTCCAGGCGCGTGACCAGGATGCGCTCCTGGCCGGCATCGTGCAGCGCTTCGATAATGGCGGCAATCTGCTCGGCGGTTTTACCGGCGCCGTAGACAACCTCGCCGGCTCCCTGGCGCACCCCGCGCGAAAGATCGAGCTGCGCAAAACCCAGATCGGCGGTTGGCGCCGTCTGGATGCGCGTAAGGGCGACAGCCGGGGTGACTGCTCCGCCGGCAACATCGCTCAGCAACTGCTCAAGATCTCGCTTATCCATATATGTTCCCTTCGACGGCGCAAAGTCTAGCACTCAAAGGGTATGTTTCCGAACACTAAGACAAAATTGTTCGGAAACTATAGGACAGACTGATTCAATTGTTAGACGGATCGGCTAGTCGCGCAGGATGATGTCCATGGCGAGCATCAGGTTGCGCTCGTCGATGGCAAACGGGGCGGCTTCGCGCGTCTTGGGCTTGGCGCAAAACGCGATGCCCGTGCCCGCAGCCTGAATCATGGGGATGTCGTTGGCGCCGTCGCCGATCGCGACGGTATGGGTCATATCGACACCGCACTCAACTGCCCAATCCAGCAGCTGGATGAGCTTGGACTCCTTGGTCACAATGTCTGCCGCCAGCTTACCCGTGAGCTTGCCGTCGACGACTTCCAGGCGGTTGGCCAGGCAAAAATCGATACCCGCGGCAGCTACGATCTTGTCAGCGACCTCGTGGAAGCCGCCGCTCACCACGCCGACCTTCCAGCCCTTGCTGTGTGCCGAGCGCACAAGCTCTAACGCGCCGGGGGTAAATGTCACGCGCTCAAAGGTGCGCTCGAACACGCTCTCATCCAAGCCGGCAAGCAGCCCCACGCGCTCCTCAAGCGCCTGCTTAAAGTCGAGCTCGCCGCGCATGGCGCGTTCGGTGATACGCGCAACTTGGTCGCCCACGCCGGCCTCCTCGCCCAACAGGTCGATGACCTCCTGGTTGATGAGCGTGGAGTCGATATCCATAACGATGAGGCGTGCAGTCATGACGGGCCTTTCCAAGTGCTGTTTTATTGGGGCACATTGTCGCACGCCGCACGCCTGGGCGACGGCCGCGGTGCGTCAATTGTTTCGTCTCCGTCAAGTCTTTGGGCAAGAGCTACTTTTTCGCGGCACATCGACGCGGGTGCGATAAGATAGAACGCCATGTCTTGCTGCGCGGTTTACGCAGGCTGGGCAAATCTGTACGACGCTGCCCGGAACGACACGGGGCGGCACAGATCCATAAAGGAGGATCACTGGTATGAGCCAGACCCGTCCCATTGACGAGCATTCCATGCACACCCGTACCTGCGGCGAGCTTCGCTTCGAGAACGTGGGCGAAGAGGTCACCCTCACCGGTTGGGTGAGCCGTCGCCGCGACCACGGCGGCCTTATCTTCTGCGACCTTCGCGACCGCGAGGGCATCACGCAGCTCACCTTCGACCCCGAGCACTCCGACGGCGACGCCTTTAAGATCGCCGAGACCATGCGTCCCGAGTGGCCCATCAAGATCCACGGCGTCGTGCGCGCTCGTGGCGAGGAGACCACCAACACCAAGCTCGCGACCGGCGAGATCGAGGTCCTGACCGACCACGCCGAGGTGCTCAACACGTCTGTCACCCCGCCTTTCCAGATCGAGGACGGCATCGAGACCAGCGAGGACACCCGTCTGCGCTATCGCTATCTGGACCTCCGCCGTCCCGAGATGATGGCCAACCTCAAGCTGCGCTCCGACTTCACCTTTGCCATTCGCGAGGCGCTGCACAACCGTGAGTTCATGGAGGTCGAGACGCCCTCCCTGTTTAAGTCCACGCCCGAGGGCGCCCGCGACTTCATTGTTCCCAGCCGCATCCAGCCGGGCAACTTTTACGCCCTGCCGCAGTCCCCGCAGCTTCTGAAGCAGCTGCTCATGGTCGGTGGCGTCGAGCGCTACTACCAGGTTGCCAAGTGCTTCCGCGACGAGGACCTGCGTGCCGACCGTCAGCCCGAGTTCACTCAGGTCGATATCGAGATGTCCTTCGTGGACCAGAACGACGTTATGAGCGCGCTCGAAGAAGTCCTGTCCGATGCCTTCGGTCGCATGGGTGTCGAGATGCCCACGCCGCTGCGTCGCATGGACTACTGGGAGGCCATGGACACCTATGGCTCCGACAAGCCCGATACCCGCTATGGCATGCACCTGGTCGACCTGACCGACATCTTTGCCAACTCCAAGTTCAAGGTCTTTGCGACCGCCGCAAACGAGGAAGGCTCTGTCGTCAAGGCCATCAACGCCAAGGGCGCCGGTGCCTGGGCACGTGCCAAGATCGATAAGCTCGCCGGCGTGGCCTCCACGTTTGGCGCCAAGGGCCTGGCCTGGATCGCCTTCCGCGAGGACGGCTCCATCAACAGCCCCATCGTCAAGTTCTTCTCGGACGAGGAGATGGCGGCTCTGCGCGAGCGCATGGACGTCGAGCCTGGCGACCTCGTGATGTTTGCCGCCGGCCCGCGCCTGCTCTCTGACGAGATCCTGGGCGGCATGCGTTCCCACATGGCCAACGCACTTGAGATCAAGCGCGAGGGCCACGACTTCCTGTGGGTCGTCAACTTCCCGCTGTTCCATTGGGACGAGGACCGCAAGGCCTACGCTGCCGAGCACCAGCCCTTCACCCTGCCGACCGAGACCGACATCGCCAAGATCGAGGCCGACCCGTTGGCAGCCGGTTCTTGCACCTACGACTTTGTCATGGACGGCTTTGAGGCCGGCGGCGGCGGCATGCGTATCCACAACGCCGAGATGCAGATGTCCATGCTCAAGCTCCTGGGCTTTACCGAGGAGCGCGCCGAGTCTCAGTTTGGCTTCCTCATGGAGGCCCTCAAGTTTGGTGCGCCCCCGATGGGCGGTTTTGCTCTGGGCCTGGATCGCGTGTGCATGCTGCTCACCGGTTCCGACTCCATCCGCGACGTCATGGCGTTCCCCAAGACGGCCAGCGGCTCCGACCTCATGTCGGGCGCCCCGAGTGCCGTTTCCGGCGCCCAGCTCAAGGACGTCAGCCTGCGCCTGATGTAGGCAAGCGGCTACATATTGCTTGCAACGAGGGAAGGACGCGTGCCTTCCCTCGTTTTTTATGCGCCGAGGTTGTGAGGGCATGGGGTGACCGGACGTCGAGGAAACTGCGTCCCGGAATTTGCGTCCAGAATGGGATGTACTTTCCGCCAGGGTCGCTCAGCGGAAACTGCGTCCCAGAATCCAGCCAAATAACGGGTCGCACTTTCCGGTTGAGCCTTCTGGCGGAAACTGTGTCCCATCATTGACGCTCGAAATGGGATGCGATTTCCGTCCCGCCCTCAACAAGCATCTAACGCTACAATAACTACCACGTGGCTGGGTTTGCCGGCCGAATGTGCGATGCCGCGGGAGGGGACATGGTCGAGTTTACGAAGACGATTAAAGATCCGTTGGGATTACATGCCCGCCCGGTTGCGCTGCTCTATGACATCATTGCCAAGCACCGTAGTGACGTGTCGGTTTCGATTGGTGACCGCTACACCGATGGCCGCGACGTTATAGGGCTCATGGCACTCTGCGGCGAATGTGGCGAAGACATCATCTTCCGCGTTTCTGGCGTAGATGAGGCCTCCTGTGTCACATCGATCAGAAATCTCTCGCTTTAAGCATGACAGGGCGTGGTAAAGGATGGTCCTTTGCCGCGCCCTTTTGTTTCGTATAGGAAACTTTTTCGAAATCTGAATGGGGACCCTTTCCAAAAAGTTAACCACGTGTTAGTTTACTAAAGCGAACATAGGCGTGGTTAACTTTTACTGCGTCGATGTTGAGGACGAACTGACGTTAGGAGCCACTCATGTCTTGCGGACCGCAGATGCCGGCAATGCCGCTTTCGATGGTAAAAGCGGGCGAAACCGTGCGCGTGTCTCGTGTAAAGGGCAATGAGGATATGAAGCACCACCTCAAGGACCTCGGCTTTGTCGAAGGCAGCGAAATCCACGTGGTGAGCTCGAGTGGCGCCAATATCATCGTCACGGTGCTGGGCGCACGCTTTGGTATCGATTCCAAGGTTGCCATGCACATCATGACCGTCGGTTAGTCGACGGTATTTCTGTACGCACTGAAAGGGGGATAAGTAAATGAAGACGTTGGGTGACGTTAAGGTGGGCGAGAGCTCCACCATCGTCAAGCTTCACGGTGAGGGTGCGCTTCGCCGCCACCTTATGGACCTGGGGCTCATCAAGGGCACTTCGTTCAAGGTCGTAAAGGTTGCACCGCTCGGTGATCCGGTCGAGATCAACGTGCGCGGCTACGAGCTTTCCATCCGCAAGGAGGAGGCCGCCGTCGTCGAGGTCCAGTAAGGACTCGCGGCGCATATTTCTGCAGATAAAGTTAGGTTTTTCTAACTTAATGCAGCATCTTTAAAGCACATTATCCAGCCTGCGCGGAGAAAGCAGCGCAGGCACACAAGGAAGAAGGATTGAATGGCGGACTCTCAGATCCATGTCGCGCTGGCGGGTAACCCCAACTGCGGCAAGACCACGCTTTTCAACCTGATCACCGGCGCCAACGGCTACGTTGGCAACTGGCCCGGCGTCACGGTTGAGAAAAAGGAGGCCAAGCTCCTAAGCGACAAGAACGTTACCATCACGGACCTCCCTGGCATCTACTCGCTTTCCCCCTACAGCCCCGAGGAGCAATGCTCGCGCGATTACCTCATGAGCGGCGAGCCCGATGTCGTCGTTCAGGTTGTCGACGCCACCAACCTCGAGCGTAACCTGTACCTGGCGCTTCAGGTTATCGAGACCGGCCTGCCCGTGGTCGTTGCCCTCAACATGGCCGACTTGGTCGAGAAGAACGGCGACAAGATCGACACGGACAAGCTTTCCAAGAAGCTCGGCTGCCCGGTCATGATGATCTCCGCTCTTAAGAACAAGGGCATCAAGGAGCTCTTCGAGCAGGTCAAGAAGTCCGCAGCTTCCAAGGGCCAGGTGCCGGAGCACAAGTTCGACTCCTCCATCGAGGACGTTCTGACGCACATCGAGAACAACCTTCCGGCGAGCGTTTCCGCCAACAAGCGCCGCTATTACGCCGTCAAGCTGTTCGAGCGCGACGCGGACGCCTGCAAGCTCATCAACCTCACCAAGGAGAAGGCCGCTCGCGTGGAGCAGCTGGTCGCCCAGTGCGAGCAGGACTGCGACGACGACGCCGAGTCCATCATCACCGGCGAGCGTTACGGCGTGATTGCCCACATCATTGACGAGTGCCTCACCAAGGCTCCGGCAAAGATGAGCACCTCCGAGAAGATTGACCGCGTGGTTACCAACCGTATCCTGGGCCTGCCGATCTTTGTGGTCATCATGTTCTGCGTGTACTACATCGCCGTTTCTACCTTGGGCGGCACGGTGACCGACTTCACCAACGACCAGCTCTTCGGTACCGACGGTTGGTATGTGCTCGGTCAGGGCCGCGATGCCTACGATGCAGCCGTCGAGGCTGCGGGCGACGATGCCGACTCGGTCGACCCGGCGCAGTACGGCCCCTATGTCCCGGGTATCACCACCGCGGTGCATGACGCCCTTGTGGCGGGCGGCACCGAGGACGGCGGTCTTGTTGACTCCCTCGTCTGCGACGGTATCGTGGCCGGCATTGGCGCCATCATGGGTTTTGTCCCGCAGATGTTCCTGCTGTTCGTGATGCTGTCCTTCCTGGAGGACTGCGGCTATATGGCCCGCGTCGCCTTCATCATGGACCGCGTGTTCCGTCGCTTTGGCCTGTCCGGTAAGTCCTTTATTCCTATGCTCGTGTCTTCGGGCTGCGGTGTCCCCGGCGTCATGGCCACCAAGACCATCGAGAACGAGAAGGACCGCCGCATGACGGTCATGACCACCACGTTTATTCCCTGTGGCGCCAAGCTGCCGATCATCGCCCTGCTCATGGGTTCCATCATCGGCGATTCTTCCACCACCGCCGCGTGGATCAGTCCGCTCTTCTACTTCCTGGGCGTCTTTGCCGTCATCGCCTCGGGCCTCATGCTCAAAAAGACCAAGCTCTTCGCCGGTCGCCCGACGCCCTTTGTTATGGAGCTTCCTGCCTACCACTTCCCGGCGATCCGCTCTTGGGCGCTGCACGTGTGGGAGCGCTGCTGGGCCTTTATCAAGAAGGCCGGCACGGTCATCTTCGCGTCCACTGTCGTGGTTTGGTTCCTGTCCAACTTTGGTAGCTACAACGGTTCCTTTGGCTACCTGCCCGCGATGGACGGCATCTCCGAGGAGTTCATGGATTACTCCGTGCTTGCCATGCTCGGCAACCTGGTCTCCTGGATCTTCGCCCCGCTTGGCTTTAGCACCTGGCAGGCAACAGCGCTGTCCGTCTCGGGCCTTGTCGCCAAGGAGAACGTCGTCGCCACCGCCGGCTCGCTGCTGTCCGTGGCTGATGCCGCCGAGACCGACCCGAGCCTGTGGACCGCGTTTGCCGGCATGTTCCCCACTATGGGCGCTTGCGTCGCCTTTGGTGCGTTCAACCTGCTGTGCGCTCCGTGCTTTGCTGCCATGGGTGCCATCCGCAACCAGATGGATTCCGGCAAGTGGTTCGCGATTGCCATCGGTTACGAGTGCGCCTTTGCTTGGGTGATCGGCCTGTTCATCAACCAGTTCTATAACCTGCTTGTTCTGGGTCAGTTTGGCTTCTGGACGGTTGTGGCTATCGTGCTGCTGGTTGCGATGCTCTTCCAGATCTTCCGTCCCATGCCCAAGCATGCATGGACCGACGAGGACGAGACCAACACTGCTTCCGCCGCAGTTTCCGCTTAAGTCCGAATAAGGATTAGCCCCTTTTCACGAGCCCGGGTGTCCCAGTGACACTCGGGCTTTTTGGTGGGGGAGATGTGGCGTTTCCGCAGATAAAACCGACCAAAATAAACCTGTCCCTTTTTGGTAGGTGGAGAATGGGGTAAAGTAAGTGATGGTTAACTAGAGGAGGCTTGCTATGGCACCTATCGATATTGTTGTACTGGCTGTTATCGGCATTGCGTTTGTCGCCGTGTGCGTGCGCATCTACCGTAAGGGCACCTGCGCCGACTGCGCTCAGGGTGGCGTTTGCACGGGGCATTGCTCCAACAAAAAGACGTGCGCTGCACTTAAGGGCGTAGACAAAATCGCCGAAGACTTGGGTCGCGGTATCAAATAAGGTCCGGACATCCAAGCGCCCCGCGGGCATCCGTTCGCGGGGCGCTTTGCGCATTTGAGGGAGAGCACGGCGAGTCGAAGAGTGTTTTTTGGGGTATCGTTAACTATGTGGTCAACGGCCCGCTCACGGTCGTCCATGCCGCGGCCGGCGCCAAACTCGCCGTCGAAGGTATGATTGCCCACCTGGGCCTCTAACTCCATCTCGCCCATCAGTTGCGGTGAAATACGGACTGTTTTGACTGTCGAAAGCCTCATCTACTCCGTATTCCACCGCAACTTTTTGTGGGGTGGGCTAGAGACGCTGCATGCGGTACCCGACACCCATGTGCGTCTGAATCATCTTGGGGTGAGAGGGGTCTGCCTCGATCTTCTTGCGCAGGGTGCGCATGAACACGCGCAGGCTCGCCAGATCGCTGTCCCAGCTCGTGCCCCATATCTCGCGGGTGATGAAGGTGTGGGTGAGCACCTTGTCGACGTTTTTCGCCAGAAGGACGAGCAATTTGTACTCGGTTGGGGTGAGCGAGAGCTCGCGTCCGTCTTTCGTCGCGTATCCCGCGGCGTAGTCGATATGCAGCGGACCGTTGTCGAACGTGCTCGCTTCTGTCGACTCGCTCGACGCCATCGAGGAGCGCCTCAAATTCGCACGGACGCGCGCGAGCAACTCATCCACAGAAAAGGGCTTGGTGAGGTAGTCGTCTGCCCCTGCGTCAAGTGCTGCAATCTTGTCGGAATCTTCGGTGCGCGCCGAAATGACGATAATGGGAACTGCCGACCAGCTTCGGATCTTCGTGATGACCTCGATACCGTCAATGTCGGGAAGGCCGAGGTCGAGCATGATGAGGCTGGGGCCGTGCGACACCGCATCCATGATGGCGGCTTGGCCGTTGCAAACCTTGCTCACGACATAGCCGTGGAGGTCAAGCGCGGTCGAAACGAGGTTTTGAACGGTTAGGTCATCTTCGACCAGGAGGATGCGTGGCTTAGCGGCATTATTCATGAATCTCGATCTCCTCGGCGGGCAGGGTAAAACGGAAGACGGCCCCATGGGGGTGGTTGTCGCGAACTTCGATGACGCCGCCATGCGCCTCCACGATGGAGCGGCAGAGCGACAGCCCAAGGCCGATGCTTCGACGCGAATCCACGGGCCGCGTATTGCTTGAGGTGAAGAAGCGCTCAAAGATATGAGGCTTGTCGCAGTCTGCCACACCCGGCCCATCGTCTGCGACGTCCACCACGACGAACGCACCCTCGCGACGTGCGCTGATGGTGACAGTCGAGTCCTCGGGCGTGTATTTGAAGGCGTTCATGATGAGATTCGTAAGCACCTGCATGATGAGATGGACGTCGATGCGTACCAGCAGGATGTCGTCAGTGTGCTCGATGGTGACGGTACGTCCATGCGATGCTTGGGCGACATGGCTGAGGGCGGCCTCGATGACCTCGTCGATGAGCTCGGATGTGAAGTTGAGGCGAATGGTGCCGTCCTCGACGCGTGTGATGGCGAGGAGGTTCTCCACGGTATCGATAAGCCAGAGGGAGTCGTCGTAGATGGCATCGGCAAGATCGCAGCGTTGTTCGAGGCTGAGCTTCTCGTCGCTCTTCCGAAGGATTGCCGCAGATCCGGATATAGCCGTGAGGGGTGTCCTCAAATCGTGGCCGATGGAGCGCAAAAGGTTGGCGCGCAGCTGCTCGTTTTTCGCCAAGACCGCAGCCTCTTCGCGCTCTTGCGCCGCCCGGTCGCTTTCGAGCGCCAAGGCGCATTCACCTACGATAGATAGGACGATCGAATGCTCGAAGGCTTCGATCTCGCGCCCCTCCAGGGCGATGCCGATGACACCGAATACCTTGTCGCCGGTGCGAACCGCGAGGTAGAGACAGCGCGCCTCAGGCAGGGTCCGCGTGCTTGCGCCCGCGCGCTTGTTGTTGGTGTAGGTCCAGGTTGCAACGGCGCGCTCGTAGTCGGTGAGCAGCGACGCGGATCGGTTTTCGGTGCCAGCGGACTCATAGAGCGCCTTGCCGAGCGTGCCGTGTTCGGCGGGGTAGAAGACCACGTCGAGTTTTAGCAGTTTGACGAGTTGGTTCATGGCGACGCGGGCGCACTCCTCCGCGCTATGGGCTTGCTGCAAGAGCTGGTTTGTTTCGAGTAGTACGCGCGTTTTGAATGCGTTCTCGGCGGAGGTACGGGCGTTGTCGGCGATGCGCGCAGTTAACTCGCCGGCGACCATAGCGGTAGCGAACATGATGCCGAACGTGACCAGATAGCTTCGGTCGTAGCTGGCGAGCGAAAACAGAGGCGTGACGAAGCAGAAGTTGTAAAGCACTACAGAGAGCACGCTCGATACGATCGTGCAGATACGCCCCGTCGTGGTGACGGCGGTCAGCAGGGCCGTGAAGATATAGAGGGATATGATGCTGGAATCGGCAAATCCCAGATGGCGGAAAGCCGTGCCGATCGCCGTGGCGGCAAGAGAGAGGGCCAGCGTGCGAAGCACGTTTCGGCTGCTGGGCGGCTGCAGGGCGAGCGCATGGCGGCGTCCTTTGGGGCGGGAGGGCGGAGTCGACTGTTCTGGAATGATGTAAATGTCGAGGTTCGGGGCGAATGTTATGAGCTGTTCTACGAGAGATTTGCGGCCGAAGAGGGCCTGACGGACGCTGCTGCGCTCGCCCGTGCGCCCCATGACGATCTTCGAAATACCCGACAGGCGCGCGAACTCGGAGATCTGAAACGCGATGTCGTCGCCATAGACGGTTTCCATATGTGCTCCGAGCTGCTCGGCTAGGGCGATATTGGCTGCAAGCTTGGCGCGCTCATCATCGCTCATGGCTTGCGTGCGCGGGCTCTCTACGAACAGGGCGACGAGCTCGCTGCGAAACGCTTTCGCCATGCGTGCGGCGGCACGGACGATGCGGGGATTGGTCGGCGCCGGGGAGACACAGACTAAGATACGCTCCCTGGTGTAGTAGTCACGGTTTCCCAGCACGCGTGCGGCGTCTGTGAGGTGACCGGTGCGATCGGCGCAGCGGCGCAGCGCGATTTCTCGGAGTGCGGTGAGGTTCTCGACGGTAAAAAAATGCTGTTGCGCTCGGTCGGCTTGTGCGGGACGGTAGACGAGGCCGGCGCGAAGGCGCTCAAGTAGGTCTTCGGGCTCTATGTCGACGAGCTCGACCTGGTCGGCATCATCGAAGATACGGTCGGGGATTCGTTCGCTCACGACAACGCCGGTGATGGATGCAACCATGTCGTTTAGGCTCTCGATATGCTGAACGTTCACGGTCGTATAGACGTCGATGCCCGCATGTAGAAGCTCCTCGACGTCTTGATAGCGTTTGTCGTGGCGAGACCCCGGCGCATTCGTATGGGCGAGCTCGTCGACAAGGATGAGCTGAGGGGCGCGTTCGATAGCCGCATCTAGATCGAACTCGCTGAGCGCAATGCCGTTGTGCTCGATGAGTTTACAGGGCACGTTCTCAAGCCCTTGTGCAAGATGGGCAGTTGCCGGACGTTCGTGCGGCTCGATGTATCCCGCGACGACGTCGACACCTCGCCGCTTGGCGGCGTGGGCGGCTTGAAGCATCGCATAGGTTTTGCCTGTGCCAGCAGCGTAGCCAAAGAAAATTTTGAGGTGTCCCCGGCTGGTTCGAGTGTCATCGGCGACCTCGTTTTTCTCAATTGCCTTGAGGATGAGGTCTGGATTGACGCGAGTGTCCGATGCGTCGCGCTGCATAGCGTAGCCTTTCTGAAGCGTTGTCCATGCGTGCATACGCGGTGAAGACACCACTGTATGCTCGCGAGGTCGAGTATAGGCGCACTGCAGCTGCAATAGTGCTTTCTACCTGCATCTTTACGGCATCTTAAGGACGTGAGCCCCGGCCCTCACGCCTCTTTAATCCCTAGAAGCGTTTACTGTCCCCAGACGCTTGCGAGGGCAGGCGTCCGAGACATCGGACCGCGTGTGAAAGGGGCGGTAAATGGACATCCTCATTCCCATCATCGGAGTCGTCTGCATTGGACTTCTTATCTATTACATCTACATTCTGATGAGGAGTGATTCGTAAACTATGGACGCTGCGATTCAGTACATCTTGTACTTTGCCGTACTCGTCGTCCTGGCCGTTCCGCTCGGTCGGTTCATGGCCCATATCATGGATGGTGAGCATACGTTCCTGTCGCCTGTGATTGCTCCTGTGGAGCGTGGCGTCTATCGTCTGCTTCGCATCGACGCGGCAGAACAGATGGGGTGTAGGCGCTATCTGGCGAGCGTGCTGGTCTTTTCGGGGATCGGCCTCGTGACTCTTGTGGCACTCCAGGCGCTTCAGTCCTTCTTGCCAGGCAATCCCCAGCACCTGCCGGGTGTGTCATGGGACCTGTCGTTCAATACGGCTGCTTCCTTCATAACCAACACCAACTGGCAGTCCTACTCCGGTGAGACCACCCTGTCCTACCTTGTGCAGTTCATGGGTCTCACTGTACAGAACTTCGTTTCCGCTGGCACCGGTATCGCGGTCATGTTCGCGCTGATCCGCGGCTTCCGTCAGGTCAAGGAGCAGGGTCTGGGTTCCTTCTGGGTCGACCTCACCCGCACCGTCCTGTATGTGCTCATCCCGCTGAACCTCGTATTCGGCATCTGCCTGACTGCCGGTGGCGTCATCTCCAACTTCCAGCCGGCTCAGAAGGCTGAGCTCGTAGAGCCCGTCGCTGTTCAGCCTAATGCAGACGGCGGCTGGAGCGTCATCGACGGCGCCCAGATCGAGGGCGACACGGTCAAGGTTGACGGTAAGGTTGTCGAGGGCGCGCGCGTGGTCACCGAGCAGTTCCTGCCCCAGGGTCCCGCGGCTCCTCAGGTCGCCATCAAGCAGTCCGGCACCAACGGCGGCGGCTTCTTCGGCGTGAACTCCGCCCATCCATATGAGAACCCCAGTGCCTTCACCAACATCATTGAGATGACCAGCCTGCTGCTGATCCCGGCCGCCTGTTGCTTCACCTTCGGTATCGGCGTCAAGAACACCAAGCAGGGCAAGGCCATCTTTGCCGCCATGTTCATCCTGCTGGTGATCTTTACCGGCATCATTGCCGTCAACGAGCATGCGGGCACCCCGCAGCTGGCCGATGGCGGAGCGGTCAATATCGAGATGACCGACGGCCAGGCCGGCGGCAACATGGAGGGCAAGGAGAGCCGTTTCGGTATCGCCTCCTCTTCTATCTGGTCCGCTTTCACGACGGCTGCTTCCAACGGCTCGGTTAACTCCATGCACGACTCCTACACCCCGCTGGGCGGTTTTGTCCAGATGCTCCAGATTGCTCTGGGCGAGGTCGTCTTCGGCGGCGTGGGCTGCGGCCTGTACGGCATGATCGGCTTCGCCATCCTCACAGTGTTCATCGCCGGCCTCATGGTCGGACGCACGCCTGAGTTCCTGGGCAAGAAGATCGAGCCGGGCGAGATGCGCTGGGCAGTTGTCCTGTGCTTGGCAACTCCGTTTGCCATTCTGGTGTGCTCGGCCATCGCCTGCATGGTGCCCGGTCTTGCCGACCAGCTCAACAATGGTGGCGCGCACGGCTTCTCCGAGGCGCTGTATGCCTTCACCTCATGCGGCGGCAACAACGGATCGGCGTTTGCAGGCATGAACTGCAACATTCCCTGGATCAACGTCATGCTCGGCCTCGAGATGCTGTTCGCCCGCTTCATGCCCATCATCGGTACGCTGGCTATCGCCGGCTCGCTGGCCAAGAAGGGCAAGGTCGCCGAGAGCGCCGGTACCCTGTCTACCACCAACGGCATGTTCGTATTCCTGCTCGTGTTCATCGTTCTGCTGATCGGTGCCCTGAGCTTCTTCCCGGCCCTGGCGCTTGGCCCCGTTGCCGAGTTCTTCCAGATGATTGCGTAAAGGAGGGCGCAGATTTATGACTATGCAAAAAGACATGATGGGCCGCGCGGTCCGTGACTCGTTTGCCAAGCTGGATCCTCGCGTCCAGATTCAAAACCCGGTCATGTTCCTGGTGTGGCTTTCCGCCGTCATGACCTCCGTCCTGGCCGTCGCTTCCATTTTCGGTGTGCAGGACGCGGGTGTGCCCACCTACTATGTGGTCGCCATCGCGGTCATCCTGTGGCTTACCGACCTGTTCTCGAACTTCGCCGAGGCGCTCGCCGAGGGCCGCGGTAAGGCTCAGGCCGATTCCCTGCGTGCGGCCAAGAAGGATGTCGAGGCCCATCGCATCGAGTCCGTTGAGGACAAGGAGCACTTCACCGTCGTTCCCGGCACCGAGCTCACGCGCGGCGACCTGGTGATCGTACGCGCCGGCGAGCAGATTCCCGGCGACGGCGACGTCATCGAGGGCGCTGCTTCCGTTGACGAGTCCGCCATCACCGGCGAGTCCGCCCCCGTGGTCCGCGAGGCCGGCGGCGACCGCTCTGCCGTTACCGGCGGTACCACGGTGCTGTCCGACTGGATTATCGTCAAGATCTCCAGTGAGCCCGGCCAGAGCTTCCTGGACAAGATGATTGCGATGGTCGAGGGTGCCGCGCGCAAGAAGACCCCTAACGAGATCGCTCTGGAGATCTTCCTGGTGGCCCTCTCCATCGTCTTTATCCTGGTCACGCTGGCCCTGTATTGTTACTCCTGCTTCTCGGTCGGTCTTAACGACATGGCCAACCCCACGGCCGTGACCACGCTCGTGGCGCTGCTCGTGTGCCTGGCTCCCACTACCATCGGCGCCCTTCTGTCCGCCATCGGCATCGCCGGCATGAGCCGTCTGAACGAGGCCAACGTGCTGGCCATGTCCGGCCGCGCCATCGAGGCCGCCGGCGACGTCGACATCCTCATGCTCGACAAGACCGGCACCATCACCCTGGGTAACCGCCAAGCCGCCGAGTTCATCCCGGTCGACGGCATCGATCCCGCGGAGCTGGCCGATGCCGCCCAGCTTTCCTCGCTGGCCGACGAGACCCCCGAAGGCCGTTCCATCGTCGTGCTCGCCAAGGAGCAGTTCGGTCTGCGCGGCCGCACACTCGAGGATAAGGGTATGGAGTTCATCCCCTTCACCGCGGCGACCCGCATGTCCGGTGTGAACTACGAGGGCAATGAGATCCGCAAGGGCGCTGCCGATTCCGTGCGCACCTATGTGGAGGCAGCCGGCGGCGTGTTCTCCCAGGAGTGCGACGAGGCCGTCGAGCGCATCGCCAAGGCCGGCGGCACCCCGCTGGTCGTGACCAAGAACTGCCGCGTGCTGGGCGTTGTGTACCTTAAGGACATCATCAAGTCCGGCGTTAAGGAGAAGTTCGCCGACCTGCGCAAGATGGGCATCAAGACCATCATGGTGACGGGCGACAACCCGCTCACCGCCGCGGCAATCGCCGCCGAGGCCGGCGTTGACGACTTCCTGGCCGAGGCCACCCCTGAAGGCAAGCTCGAGAAGATCCGCGAGTTCCAGCGTGAGGGCCACCTGGTCGCCATGACCGGCGACGGCACCAACGACGCGCCCGCTCTGGCCCAGGCCGACGTCGCCGTGGCCATGAACACGGGCACCCAGGCTGCCAAGGAGGCCGGCAACATGGTCGACCTCGACTCCAGCCCCACCAAGCTCATCGAGGTCGTGCGTATCGGCAAGCAGCTGCTCATGACCCGCGGTTCGCTTACGACCTTCTCGGTCGCCAACGACATGGCGAAGTACTTCGCTATCATCCCGGCCCTGTTCTCGCCAATCTACCCGGGCCTTGGCGCACTCAACATCCTCGGTCTGGCAAGCCCGCTGTCCGCGGTTCTTTCGGCCATCATCTATAACGCGCTCGTTATCGTCGCGCTGATCCCGGCCGCACTGAAGGGCGTTAAGTACCGCGAGGTCCCGTCCGGACAGCTGCTGACCCACAACCTGCTCGTGTGGGGTCTGGGCGGCATCGTTGCCCCGTTCGTATTCATCAAGCTCATCGACATGCTGCTCGCGTTCTGCGGCATTATGTAAGTGGAGGTTTGTATGTTCAAAGGTGTTGCATCGCGCGCACTGGGCGTGTTCGCGCTGTTTACCGTTGTCTGCGGCCTGGGCTATACGCTTGTCGTGACCGGCATTGCCCAGGTTGCGTTCCCGTATCAGGCGAACGGTTCGCTCATTACGGTCGACGGCAAGGTTGTGGGTTCCGAGCTCATCGGTCAGAACTTCGAGGATGAGGACCACATGTGGGGCCGCATCCAGAACGTGTCAATTTTCGAAGGCGAAGATGGCGAGCTCATGGCGTATGGTGCCCCATCCAACCTGTCCCCGGCGAGTGAGGAGTATCGGCAGCTTGTGGATGCGCGCGTGAAGAAGATCCGCGCCGCCAACCCCGATGCCGATATGGACGCTGTGCCCGTCGACCTGGTGACGTGTTCCGGCTCAGGGCTCGACCCCGAGATCTCTCCCGATGCCGCCGAGTACCAGGTCCCGCGCCTTGCCAAGGCCACGGGCAAAAGTGAGGACGAGGTGCGCGACATCATTGCCGCGTGCACCAAGGGCCGTTTCCTCGGCGTGTTCGGCGAGCCCACGGTCAACGTGCTCAAGGTGAACCTTATGCTGGACGGCGCGCTGTAGGTGAGGGAGTGGCGGATGAGGGCATGACTGACTATCTGAGCCCTCAAGTCCACCCCGCCCATCAGTTGCGGTGAAATACGGACTGTTTTGGCTGGCAAAAGTCTCATCTACTCCGTATTCCACCGCAACTTTTTGTGGGGATCGGATTAAAGGCGGGGGAGTGCGAGCGGGTACGGACGCGGCGGTTGCTGATACGATAAGTACGTTAGCAACTGCCGCCGAGCGGCTTAAACGAAAGGAAGCCTGTATGGAGTCATCCGCCTACCCGATGCTCTTTAGCCCGATCAAGGTCGGTACGACCGAGGTCAAGAACCGCGTCTTTATGCCGCCGGTGTCCACCAACCTGGCCGATCATGGCTATGTGACTGACGACTTGGTCGATCATTACCGTGCCCGTGCCAAGGGCGGCGTGGGCCTCATCATCACCGAGGTCGTGACGGTCGAGCCCACCTATACCTATCTGCCGGGTGACATGTGCTGCTACGACGACACGTTTATCCCCGGCTGGGAAAAGCTCGCCGCGGCCGTCCACGAGTACGGCTGCAAGATCATGCCGCAGCTCTTCCACCCCGCCTACATGGCCTTTAACATCCCGGGCACGCCGCGCTTGATCGCTCCGTCCTTTGTGGGCCCGTCTTACGCCCGCGAGGCACCGCGCCCCATCACGGTCGACGAGATTCACGAGCTCACGCATCAGTTTGGCGACGCTGCCGTGCGTATGCAGAAGGCTGGCGTCGACGGCGTCGAGGTCCATGCGGCGCACGCCCACGGTATGCTCGGCGGCTTTTTGACCCCGCTCTACAACAAGCGTACCGATGAGTACGGCGGCTCGCTCGACGCCCGCATGCGCTTCTTACTCGAGGTCATCGCCGAGATTCGCGAGCGCTGCGGCAAGGACTTTATCATCGACGTCCGTATCTCGGGCGACGAGTACACCGATGGCGGCCTGACTCTCAACGACATGATCTACGTCTCGCGTCGCCTGGAGAAGGCCGGCGTCGACATGATTCATGTCTCGGGCGGCACCACCATCAAGCGCGGCTCCGCCATTCCCGCCGCCGGTACCCAGCAGGCCTCGCACGCCGCCTGCTCGCGCGAGATCAAAAAGCATGTCAACATTCCCGTCGCCACCGTCGGCCGCATCAACGAGGCTTGGATTGCCGAGGAGCTGATCGAGGACGGTGCTGCTGACATCTGCATGATGGGCCGCGCCAATCTGTGCGATGCCGAGTTCTGCAACAAGGCCGCTGCCGGCAACGCCGACGACATCCGCCCCTGCATCGGCTGCCTGCGCTGCCTGAACGGCATTATGTTTGGCAAGCGCATCTCCTGCACCGTCAACCCGGACGTGGAGCGCGACGAGGCTGGCTACGAGCCTGCCGCCGAGGCCAAGAATGTACTGGTTGTGGGTGCTGGTCCTGCGGGCATGGAGGCAGCCTACATTGCCGCCAAGCGCGGCCATAACGTGGTGCTCGTGGATAAGCAGGACGAGCCGGGCGGCGAGATGCGCATCGCGGCCGTTCCGCCGGCAAAGCAGGAACTCACCCGCGTGATCAAGTATCAGTATCGTCGTCTGGCCGAGTCGGGCGTGAAGTGCGTCTTTGGTACCGAGCTTACTGCCGAGGACATTCAGCGTGACTACGCGGGCTACGAGGTTGTCCTGGCCTATGGCGCCGAGCCCATCGCCCCGGCCTTCATGCAGGGATTTAAGCAGGTCATGACGGCTGACGACCTGTTGGGCGGCAAGGCTTTCCCGGGCAAGAAGATTGTCATCGTGGGCGGCGGTACCGTTGGCTGCGAGACGGCCGATTACCTGGCCCCGTTGGTCAACGACCTGTCGCCGGCCAATCGCGATGTCACCGTCATCGAGATGACCAAGACGCTCGCCGCCAACGAGGGTGGTGCCGGTCGCGCGGTGCTCATTACACGCATGCTTTCAAAGGGCGTCCACGTGCTGACCGAGGCCAAGGTGACCGAGATTACCGAGGATGCCATCAGCTACGAGAAGGATGGCGAGGTCCACACCATCGCCGATGCCGATACGCTGGTGCTTGCCATGGGTTATCGTTCCAATACCAAGCTGGCCGACGACCTTGCCGCTGCCGGCGTTGCCACCCACGTGCTGGGCGATGCCAACAAGTGCGGCAACATCCGCGACGCCATCGGCGATGGCTACAAGGTTGCCTGCGAGCTCTAGTCAAACCCTTTGCACCAATCGATTGCAAAAAGCGGCGGCTGCCCTGTGTGTTGGGCAGCCGCCGCCTGCGTTCGACGGGAAGGCGCAGATAGTCCGATTAGGGCCCAGGAGCTCCTTGACCTTGGCGATGATGGCCTCGTCGGTGGCGTTGGCAAAGAAGTGCTCCTGGAACGGTTTTCATCTTGCAGGGCAGTTGTCGTTTCTACAGTTCAACTTCCAGTTCGGCTTTGTGCTCGTAGAGGTAGTCGCGCATGTAGGGGATGGCAAATGAGACCTTGCCGTACGAAGGAGCCTCGATAATCGATTCTCTTAACAGGCGGCTGCGGACGGAGCTCACCTGTTGAGGCGTTTTGTTTAGGGCGTCGGCAACCATGCTGGTCGAGCTCGTCTGCCCCAAAGACGCCATGCTCAGCAGATAAGCGATGCACGTGGGCGGAATGCGCTGCAGCGCGGGCTCAATCACCATGGCGCAGAAGCGTTCGCGTGCCGTTGCAATGCCGCGCTCGGCTTCTTCTTCTCCAATAATCGCTGTATGTGCGCGTCTTGCCAACTGCCATGCGTAGTATCCAACGAGTTGGATCATGAAAGGATAGCCTTGCGTTGCCTCGGCAAGTTGGCCGGCAATACCTGGCTGCAACTCCATGCCAGACGCTTCAATGGTTTCCTCGAGGGAGTACGACACTTCGGTTACTGCCACAGCCTTCAGGTCAAAGGGGAGGGCACGGCGCAAAAACGTAAGTGTCTTTCCGTTGATGATGCTTTCAATCATCGAAGGCAGCCCCGCAAAAACAAAGGCGATATCAAGGTCTTCGCCGATAACCTGCTGAATCGCAATGGAGAGCGTTCGGACCTCATCGAGCTCTGCGTCTTGAACCTCGTCGAGAGTGATGAGCAGGCCATTTCCATTCTTGGTTATTGTCTGTCTCATGGCGTCGCGTAGCGATGGGCCGATTCGCTCAATATCTATGCTGCCGATGGATATGCCAGCTACGGTGGGCTCAAATCTGGCGTGCTTGGCCTGGAATTTGGGCTGCAGCTGTTCGAGAATGCGCTGGCAAAGTCCCTCGGTTGCGACCTCTTTTATGACCGTCCAGCCACGGCTTTGCGCCAAACGTGAGCACTCGTCAAGGAGGACCGTCTTGCCCGTTCCACGGACGCCGGCTATGCGCATTAGGCGCCCCGGGGCACCAGGCCCGTTGACGAGGCCCTCATTGAATTCTTCGAGCACATCTTCGCGGCCGATAATCGTGGGAGGTGTTTTACCTGCTGTGGGCTTAAAAGGGTTTGTTTGCATGTGAGCCACCTTTGCTCAAGGTATAGCAAGATATAGCAAAGTATAGCAAGATATAGCAAAGTATAGCAAGATATAGCAAAGTATAGCAAGATATAGCAAAGTATAGTGAGATATAGCAAAGTAAGCGCTACTCGCGGGTTTTGCGGTGGTGCTATTTTCCAAATGCCGCGCGGATAAAGCGCTGGGCGAACAGCTTGTTGGCAACTCACGAGGGCTCGGGGTGCCAATTTGGGGTGCAGTAGTGCTGCGCCACGAAAAGGGCCTATCTACTACGTTTAAGCCGCAGAGGTCAACCATAGCCGGCTATTTTGAAAATCGATAAGCTCTCTACCAGCGGTTTTGTTTTTGCACTTTTCAGCATGGTCTGGGCTCTCCGCGTTAACGTAGTAGATGGGCCCCTTTTGTGGCAAGGGGCCGACTTGCGGCTCAGGGTAGCCAAAAAAGCCCCGTCCCAAAAAGACTGTTGGAAGTTGCGGTGGAATAGTTCCTGTTTTTGCTGCTGAAGGCTTTGAGCAGGAACTATTCCACCGCAACTTATGAGGGGGCGGGGGATGCGATAGTATTACGTGGTGATATTCGACAAACCGTGGGCTTCATCCGAGGGCTTTATGGAACAACACCAGCATTATCAGAGCCTGCAAGATCAGGCATACAACGCATTGCGCTCCAAGATCATCTATGCCGAGCTTAGGCCCGGCACACGCCTTTCGGCGATTGGTCTGGAAAAGGAGACGGGAATCGGGCGCACGCCCATTCGCGAGTCTTTTGTGCGCTTGCGTGAGCAGGAACTGGTGGAAACGCGTCCCAAAAGCGGCACCTATGTCTCAAAAATCAGCATGGAGCGCGCCGAGAACGCTTGTTTCTTGCGCGAGAAGCTCGAGAGAAGCGTGCTCATTAAATGTTGTTCGGCTGCTACGCCCGAGCAAAAGCAGCGGCTTGAGCAGATTCTTGCCGAGTCCGAGTCGCTCGACCATAGCGAAACGCGTCGCTTTTTCGACTTGGATAACCTGTTTCATGAGACGTGTTTTGTGATTGCCGGCCGCCATATGTTGTGGGATTGGATGAAGAGCGTCAATACGCATTTTGAGCGATACAACTGGCTGCGTATGGTGTCGCAGGATCTGGATTGGGAGCCGATTCGTCGGCAGCATCGCCGAATTCTCGAGGCTATTAAGAGGGGCGATACCGATGCGGCGAGCTATCTGGCCGAGACACACTTGCATCTGATGCCCGAGGAGCAGGGCCCGGTTATTGCCTTGCATCCCGATTATTATGAGCTGTCCAAAGACTCGGCCATCTAGCCCATCATCGCATCTGCTCGAGACGCAAAAACGATGCTGCTCACCTACAGCGTTTTGCAACCGAGATTTTTAAAAAATGCCTAAAATGGCTCAGGCTGCCGACATTGGGAAACGGGGTGCGCTATGGCGCAGATGAGAATCAAGGACATTGCCGCCGAGGCGGGCGTGAGCCCGGCCACGGTCTCGCGCTATCTCAACAACCGTCCCGGGCAAATGACCGAGGAGACCCGTGCCCGCATTGCCGAGGTCATCGAGCGCACCGGCTATCGCCCACGTGCTGCCGCGCGCAATCTGCGCAGCTCGCGTACCAACCTCATCGGTGTGATCCTGGCCGACATCGCCAACCCGTTCTCCAGCGCTATGCTCGAGGGCCTTTCCGCCAGCGCCGCCGCGCGCGGCTGCTCGCTCATGACGGCCATTAGCGGCAACGACCCCGCTAAGGAGGCCGAGTCGCTCGCCAGACTTATCGATGCTGACGTGGACGGCCTGGTCGTCAACACCTGCGGAGGCAATGACGAGGCGATCGCCGCGGCCGCGGGGCGCCTGCCCGTTGTGCTGCTCGACCGCGACGTTGCCGACGGCGGTGTCGATCTGGTGACATCTAACAACCGTGAGCTGGTCGCCGGCCTGGTAGACGCCTTGACCGCCGCTGGCAGCGAGCGCCTGTGCCTGCTCACCGAGGCAAGCGACGACAGCCCCGTGCGTCGCAAGCGCGCCGAGGCCTTTACCGACGAGCTTTTGCACCGCGGCCTTGCCGGCGAGGTCGTCACCCTGGCCGACGGGGGCGCCACGGGCGTCGGCCGCCTGGACGAGACCATCCGCGGCTATGCAGGTAAAAAGCTCGGCCTCATTGCTGTCAACGGCTTGGTTTTCCTGCGTCTGACCGAGGCGCTAGCGCAGCTGGGACCCTCGCTGCCGGCGGGGCTCAAGATCGCGACGTTTGACGACTACCCCTGGAACCATGTGCTCTTTGGTGGCGTGACCACGGCCGCGCAGGACACCCTCACCATTGCCGAGCGCGTGGTCGAGCGTCTGTCCGAGCGCATCGACGTCGTCACCACCACCGTGGGCGAGGCCGCAAAGCTCGCCCCCAAGCGCATCGAGATTCCCGGCCACATCGAACACCGCGCCTCGACCTCGCGCTAGCCGCTCGTTCGCAACTGCCTGTTCGCGCACGTTTTTTGAGCGCTTGATACGCTTTAACCCTGCGGTAACATTTTTCTGCGATAGTATCTGCGATATAGACCAGTCGAAACCCGCCCGAAAGAAAGGGGAGCGACATGAACCAGCAGAACATCGATTACGTACTCCGCTCCGTAGAGCAGCGTGACATCCGCTTTGTGCGTCTGTGGTTTGTCGACATTCTCGGCCGCCTCAAGAACTTTGCCATTAGCCCCGAGGACCTCGAGGTCGCTTTTGAGGAGGGTATTGGCTTTGACGGCTCCGCCATCGAGGGCTTTGCCACGCCCGAGGAAGCCGACATGCTGGCGTTTCCCGATGCTTCGACCTTCCAGATTTTGCCGTGGCGCCCGAGCCATAACGGCGTTGCCCGCGTGTTCTGCGACGTGTGCACTCCCGATCGCAAACCCTTTGCCGGCGACCCGCGCGATGCCCTGCGCCGCATGTTCCGCAAGGCCGAGAAGGCCGGCTATCTGCTCAACGTGGGCGCCGAGCTGGAGTATTACTACTTCCCCGACGAGCATACCCCCGAGCCGCTCGACAATGTGGGCTACTTCGATCTTTCGGTAAGCGATGCCGCCCGCGACCTGCGCCGCAACACGGTCCTCACGCTCGAGAAGATGTCCGTGCCCGTGGAGTACACCTTCCACGCTGCCGGCCGCTCGCAGCACGGCATGAGCCTGCGCCACGCCGAGGCCTTAAGCATGTCCGACGCCATCACCACGGCCAAACTCATCATTAAGCAGCAGGCCTACGAGAGCGGTTGCCACGCCTCCTTTATGCCCAAGCCGTTGGCAGGCGAGGACGGCAGCGCTATGTTCCTGTGCCAGTCGCTATTCGACCACGACGGCAACAACGTCTTTTGGGGCGAGGACGACGAGAAGTACCACCTCTCCGATATCGCCAAGCACTACATGGCCGGCATCTTGGCGCACGCGCGCGAGATCAGCGCCATCACCAACCCCACGGTCAACTCGTACAAGCGCATCACCACGGGTGGCGACTCCGTGCCGCAGTACGCCACGTGGGGCCTGCGCAACCGCGCGAGCATGGTCCGCATCCCGGTCTACAAGCCCGGCAAGCAGCTGTCCACGCGCATCGAGCTTCGTAGCCCCGACCCCATGGCCAACCCGTACCTGGTCAACGCCGTCACGCTGGCGGCTGGCCTGGACGGCATCGAGCGCAAGCTGGAGCTCCCGCCCGAGGCAACGGCCGAGACGCTCAAGCTCACCGACCGCCAGATGGTCGAGGCCGGCTACACGCCGCTGCCGCGCTCGCTCAAAGAGGCGCTCGACGTGTTTGAGGACTCGCAGTTTATGAAGGATGCCCTCGGCGAACACATCCACAGTTTCTTCCTTAAAAAGAAGCGCGACGAGTGGCATAAGTTTGAGTCCACGATTACCGAGTGGGAGATCAAGCACTACCTGGCGAACTCCTAATCGCGCTGGCTTGTTCCAGTACGATTGAGCTCATTTCTTTGGAGGCCGATATGTCCGAAAAGAGTGCCCTGTTCATGGCGCGCACGACGCGCTTCCACGAGTTTGCCCGCAGCTTGACGACCACCTTGGGTGTCGAGGTGAGCCTGGCCACCCCCGATTCGCCGACTGCGGCGCACGACTTTGACCTGCTGATCCTCGATTCCGATGGCATCCGCAGCGACCGCATCGATCAGATTGCCAAGTGGCTCGACGACCGCGGCGGCGTCCCCATGTTGGTGATCGTCGACGACGAGGCGCTCGGCACCCTGCGCCTGCCGAATCACGCGCATGCCGACTTTGTATGCCCCACGGCGACGCCCAACGAACTCAAGGCTCGCGCACAGCGCCTGATGGGCGAGGAGGAGACCGTCGCCGCCGACGATGTGCTCAATATCGATAACCTCGAGATCAACTTGGCCACCTACCAGGTGAAGCTCGATAACGAGCCTATCGACCTGACGCTGATGGAGTACTCGCTGTTGAGCTTTTTGGCGACGCATCCCAACCGCGCCTACAGCCGCGAAGTGCTGCTGCACCGCGTGTGGGGCTTTGAGTACTGCGGCGGCACGCGCACCGTCGACGTGCATATCCGACGCATCCGCTCCAAGGTGGGCCCGCAGATCGCGGCGCACATCACCACCGTCCGTGGCGTGGGCTATCTGTTTAAGGACTAGATTTCCGCCACAAAGGGGACAGGCACTTTTGTGGTGGTTTTGACACAGGTACGGATTCCTTTCGGGTCTGCGGCAGAACTTAAGCCTTCCTAAAAGATTGCGTTCTCATACACTTGCGCCCGCATATTGGGGTACAACTCAACGTGAACAATGATGGCCCGCCACATGTTTGGCGGGCCTTTGGTTATTTGACGAAAGGATCGCAGCCATGAGCGAGTACGATTCCCAGCGTCCCCAGGATGCGGGCAACGCCGGCGAGACCCAGCAGCAGCCGCGCGTGCAGGTAGAGTCGACGCCTGCCGGCAGCAACATTCCCTACGTGCAGGCTTACGACACACAGACCGGTCAGCCGCTGGGTGGCCAACAGGTTGTAAACAAGCACACGGTGGTCAAGACCAAGACCAAAAAGCTGCCGATTTTCATTACAGCGCTCGCCGGCTGCGCATGCGGCGCCCTGCTGGTCATTGCGCTCATTATGAGCGGCACGCTCGATATCGGTGGCGGCAAGAATGCCGTGACGGCGGGCGCTTCGGGTTCGTCGACGCAAAAGATCACCATCGACTCCGAGGACACCACGCTGGCCGAGGCCGTTTCTGCCAAGGCATTGCCCTCCGTGGTTTCCATCACCGCCACTTCGAGCGGTAGTCAGAATGGCTCGCTTTCGCAGTCTGCCGACGAGTCAGATAGTTCGGGCAGCGTCGGTTCGGGCGTAGTGCTCGATACCGAGGGCCACATCCTTACCAACAACCACGTGGTCGACGGCTATGACCAGTACGTGGTGACCATGGACGACGGCACCACCTACGAGGCCGAGTTCGTGGGCAACGATGCCTCGAGCGACCTCGCCGTCATCAAGCTCAAGGACGCCGACGCCTCCAAGCTCACGCCGATTGAGATCGGTGATTCCTCCAAGCTCAACGTGGGCGAGTGGGTCATGGCGATCGGCTCGCCGTTCGGCAACGAGCAGTCTGTCTCCACGGGTATCGTGTCGGCGCTCTATCGTTCCACGGCCATGAGCTCTACCAGCGGTAACACCATCTATGCCAACATGATTCAGACCGATGCCGCCATCAACCCGGGCAACTCCGGCGGCGCGCTCGTCAACGACAACGGTGAGCTGGTGGGCATCAACTCGCTCATCGAGAGCTACTCGGGCTCCAGCTCGGGTGTTGGCTTTGCCATTCCGGTCAATTACGCCAAGAACATTGCCGACCAGATCATCGACGGCAAGACGCCGGTGCATCCGTACATGGGAGCTACGCTTTCGAGCGTCAATGCGCTTAACGCCCGCACCAACAAGCTGAGCACCGATAGCGGCGCGTATGTGGCGAGCGTCGTTGAGGATGGTCCTGCCGCCAAGGCCGGCATTCAGGAGGGCGATGTCATTACCAAGCTGGGCGACGACGAGATTACGAGCGCCGATGGCCTGATCATCGCGCTGCGCAGCCACGAGGTGGGCGAGAAGGTCGAGATCACGCTCATGCGCGGCAAGGAAGAGAAGAAGGTCACCGTCGAGCTGGGCTCCGATGAGGAGCTGCAGAACCAGCAGCAGGACGACAGTTCGACCGACACCGGCAACGGCGGTATTACCGACGAGCAGCTGCGCCAGTACCTGGAGGAGCTGCTGGGCCAGCAGGGCCAGGGTCAGGGCTACGGCCAGGGTTTCTAACGAGCCGCTTCATAGATCGAAGCCAGAGGGGCTGTCCCGCCATGCACGGGACAGCTCCTCTTTTCTTATTGATCCGTTGGGGACGGAGGAAAACGGATCATTTGGGGCTGACAAGAGGGCTGGTTCGTAATGGTCTGGACAGTTAGTTCAGATACGTATAAATCTGGGGCAGCTTGGGATGCGTTTTGAGCAATTGCTGATTGGGATGGGGCTCGAATGGGCGTTTGGAAGGGAGGGTGGGACGTTTACATGGTCTCGAGGAGTCAAAATTAGTCGAAACAGAGGTGTTCGTGCCTGATTCAGTTCTAGGATTTATACGTATCTGAACTAACTGTCCACCCCAGTCTGGCGGCTGCCGATTCGGTGCGGTTCGAAAGGGTTATTCGGCCCCATCGTGACCGGTGGTACTCTAGTATCCGTTTGAAATCGAGCGAAGGAGTGCCGCTATGGAGCAATCGAGCCTGTTTGGTGACGGCGTGGACATCGATACCGAAACGCCCGCGAGCATGGATACCGCTGCACCGGACGATGCCCGTGCCCAGGCGGCAGCGCGTGCGGCCGAGCTGCGCCACGAGCTCGATTACCACGCCTATCGCTACTACATGCTCGATGCGCCCGAGATCACGGACGCCGCCTTTGACAAAATGCTCGTTGAGCTGCAGGAAATCGAGGCAACCTACCCCGACCTGGTGACGCCCGATAGCTATACCCAGCGCGTGGGCGGCTACGTGAGCGAGCAGTTTACGCCGGTCACGCACATGGCACGCATGTATTCCATGGACGATGCCATGGACCTGGACGAGCTCGACGTATGGCTCCAGCGTATCGAGGATGCGCTCGGTGCCGGCAGCGTCACCTATACCTGCGAGCTTAAGATCGATGGTCTGGGCGTGGCCCTTACTTACCAAAACGGCACCTTCGTGCGCGCGGCCACACGTGGCGATGGCACCACGGGCGAGGACGTGTCGCTCAACGTGCGCACCATCAAGGATGTGCCCATGCATCTGTCCGAAGCGGCGCTCGCCCACATGGGCGCCGACCGCGAGCGTACCATCGAGGTCCGTGGCGAGGTCTACATGCCCAAGGGCAGCTTTGTTCGCCTGAACGACGAGGCCGATGCCGAGGGGCGCGACCCCTTTGCTAACCCGCGCAACGCCGCTGCCGGCAGCCTGCGCCAAAAGGACCCCAAGGTCACAGCGCGCCGCGACCTGGCCACCTTTATCTATGCCATCGCCGATACCGATCCGCTGCACGTTCACAGCCAGCGCGAATTTCTCGACTGGCTGCGCAGTGCCGGCTTTAGTGTCAACCCCAACGTGGCCCGTTGTGCCACGCCCGCCGAGGTCCACGAGTTCTGTGCCCAGGCGCTCGAGCACCGCGGCGGCCTGGACTACGACATCGACGGCGTGGTCGTAAAGGTGGACAGCTTTCAGCAGCAGCTCGACCTGGGCTTTACCGCCCGCGCGCCGCGCTGGGCCATTGCCTTTAAGTTTCCGCCCGAAGAAAAGCAGACCGTCCTGCGCGAAATTCGCATCCAGGTGGGCCGCACCGGTGTGCTCACGCCGGTCGCCGAGTTCGATCCGGTGACGGTTGCCGGCTCCACCATCGCGCGCGCCACGCTGCACAATATCGACGAGATCCGTCGCAAAAACGTGCGCGAGGGCGACACCATCATCGTGCACAAGGCAGGCGACGTAATCCCCGAGGTCGTGGGCCCGGTGCTCGATAAGCGCCCGGCCGATTCGGTCGACTGGCACATGCCCGAGGTCTGCCCCGTGTGCGGCAGCCCCGTTGTCCACGAGGATGGCGAGGTTGCCTACCGCTGTGTGTCCATCGACTGCCCCGCACAGCTCAAGGAGCGCTTGCTCCACTGGGTGAGCCGCGGCTGCATGGACGTCGACGGCCTGGGCGACGAGATCGTCGACAAGATGATCGCCGCCGGCCTGATCCACGATGTCGCAGACTTCTACCAGCTCACGGTCGACGACATCGCCGGACTGGACACGGGGCGCACCTATGCCAGCTCCAACAGCAAAAAGGGCGTCAAGAAGGGTGACCCCATTCCGGTAGGCCTCAAGACGGCCGAGAAAATCATCGCCGAGCTCAACAAGTCCAAGAGCCAGCCGCTCGGTCGCGTGCTGTTTGCCCTGGGCATCCGCCACGTGGGCAAGAGCGTGGGCGAGGTCATCGCCGAGCGATTCCTGTCGATTGACAAGCTCGTCTTGGCGAGTGAAGAGGACATCGCCGAGTGCGAGGGCATCGGTCCTAAGATTGCGGCGAGCGTCAAGCAGTTCCTGGCCGTGCCCGAGAACCTTGCCGTGCTGGAGCGCCTGCGCCAGGCGGGCCTGTCGCTCGAGGTCGATTTGAGCGCCGCGCACGCGCAAGCCGCAGCCGACGCTGGCGTGGCAGGCGAGCTCGCCGACGCACAGCCGCTTGCGGGTCTGACCTTCGTGCTTACCGGTACGCTCGTCAACCGCACGCGCGATGAGGCGGGCGCGGCGCTCAAGGTGCTCGGCGCCAAGGTTTCGGGCAGTGTGTCGAAGAAGACGAGCTATCTGGTCGCCGGCCCCAAGGCAGGCTCCAAGCTCACCAAGGCCGAGCAGCTGGGTGTGCCCGTGCTGGATGAGGACGCACTCGAGCAGATCTTGGCTACCGGTGAGGTGCCCCAGGCTTAGGACATCGATAATCAAATTAGAAAACCTCCCGGAAAGGTTGATACTTTCCGGGAGGTTTTTATTTGGGCGTGGTGGCGGGCAGCATGATCTGCGTCATGTAGGTTGCTGAGGGTGACCCTGCGGACCGGTGCCGTTCCGGAGCGATAAGAGATTCATACGAAGCAGAGGCGCCAGTAATGGTTGATCGCCCCCATTGTGGTGATTCTTATACACGTTAACATTAACATTAACGTGTATACTTAGCAGTGAAGATATATGTTGAGAGGAGCAGTTATGGTTACGGTCGCGTTTTCGGAGCTGCGCCAAAACCTTACGCAGGTGGCCGAAAAGGTTGCTAATGAGGGCGAGGAGGTTGTGGTTTTCAAGCGGAGCAAGCCGTTGTTCAAAATCGTGCCGCTCGACTATCAAGGCCCGGTTGCAGTGGAATATGACGCTGCCCAGGAGCGTGGGGGCGCAAAACCGACGTGCGGCACGGGCAAGCCCAAGCGCGACGTGGGTACGATGTGGCATCCCAAGATCACCTGGAAGGAGATTCGCGAGATGCTCGCGGAGGATGAGGACTACCAGGAGTATCTCGATATCGTAGCCAAAATGCCAAAGGGAACGCCGCTCGATACGATGACGGTTGAAGATGAAAAGCGCGTCGCGAGGGAGCGCTACCTATGAGGGCATTTCTCGATACCAATTTTCTGCTCGATTGCGTGCTTCCGGGTCGGTCGGAGCATGGGGCGGCGCAAACCATCAAGGGGTTTGTTGACGTGGGGCTTATCAAGGGCGTTGTTTCGGCCTGCTCTCTCAAGGACGCGTACTACATTCTCACTAAACAGGCAGGCGAGGCGTGCGCCCGCGAGGTAGTGCGCGACTGTCTTAAGAGCTACTCGGTAGAGCCTCTCGACCAAGAAGCTTGTTTTACCTCCGCCTATTCCGATGAGCCGGACTTTGAGGACGGCTGTATCCGTGCGATGGCCGAGCGTGCCGGCGTGGACTTTATCATCACGCGTGACCGCGCCGCTTTTGTGCGCTCGACCATCAAGACCTTCTCGCCTGCAGAGTTCATCCGTGCGTTTCCGATTCCGGAGGAGTAAAACCGCCATATCGGGGACTGTCCTCGACATGGTAGTTCTCCTGTAGCCGACGCTCGTTAGCTGAGCTATACTTCATAATTATGTACACAATTATGTTAGGAGTGTGCCATGCCTGTTTGCGTTCCAATTAAAGATATGCGGGACACCGCGAAATTCTCGGAGCTCGTTGAAACTACTACTGGTCCAGTGACTGTTACAAAAAACGGCTATAGCAAATTTGTTGTACTTCGATCCGAGGACTACGACCTCATGGTTCAGGAACAGGCTAAGGCTCGCCTGATGGCTCGTATAGCTGTGGCCGAGCGGGAGCGTGCTGCCGGCACGGCGCGTGATGCCTTTGAGGCCCTCGATGACCTTGAGGCAAAATATGGCCTATAACGTCAAGATTCTGCCTACAGCTGAACAAGAAGTTGACGATATTGTTGATTATCTATTGGGGCATGGTATTTTTACCGCCCGGCACTTTCTTGATAAATACCGTAGTCAGCTCCAGCTTCTTCAAAGTGGTGTAGTTGACTACGGCTTATCGAAGTTACCCGAGCTTGCAGTGCTTGGTTACCATGCTTGCCTCGTTAATTCTTATGTAATGCTTTATTACTACGATAACGAGGACGTTGTGATTGCCCATGTTTTTCACCAAAGCCAAGATTATGCTGCATTGGTGATATCTAGAAATCGATTCGAGTTGCTGGATGATGATTAGTAAGAACCGCCTGGAAGCGCGATGCCTTCCGGGCGGCTCTTACTTTGCAGGGACAACCGGCACCGTGATCTGCGTCACGTAGGTTGTGGGGTCGTCGCTGATGATGTCGTCGATGAGGGCGATTTCGCGTCGCCCCGCTACGCCACCAACTTGTCAAAAGCCCCGCGCCGGTTGAGCACGGTAAACGCGACAACACAGATGACTGCCGACAAAATCGACCCGCACGGCGAAGCGATACCCATGGGAAACAGCGTGTCGGAATAGGCGTTCGACAGCAGCCACGCGCCCGGCACGCGAATGAGCGCCACCGCCAGCACGTTGTGCGCAAAGCCGATGTAGCTCTTGCCGTATGCAGCGAAAAAGCCGCTAAAGCAAATGTGGATGCCGGCAAAAATCGCGTCGAAAATGTAGCTGCGCATATAACCGGTGCCGGCCGCGACTACTGCAGCGTCCTTGGCAAAAAAGCCAATAAACGCCGGAGCCACCAGCCACATCAGCACCGTGATCAGGCAGCCGTACACCACCGAGATGGTCATGGCATCTTTGAGCACCTGACGCGCGCGATCGCTCTTGCCTGCGCCGGCGTTTTGCGCCGTGAGCGCGCTGACGGTGGCGCCCATGGAGCTCGGCACAATGAACAAAAAGCTGATCATCTTCTCGACCAGGCCCACGGCGGCGGCGTCGACGAGCCCTCGGTGGTTGGCGATGACGGTGATAAACATAAACGCCACCTGGATGCAGCCGTCCTGCACGGCCACGGGCACGCCGATCTTAAGAATGCTGCCGAGCACCTCGGGCTGGGGGCGCAGGTCGCTGCGCTTAACGTGGATATTCGTGCGGCGGCTCTTGAGCCACGCGAGCGCGAGGACAACGCTGGCCGTCTGCGCGGTCACCGTGCCGAGCGCCGCGCCCACGGGGCCGAGCCCCATGTGGCCGATAAACAGAAAGTCGAGCGCGATGTTGATGATGCATGCCACGCCAATCACGTACATGGGCGAGCGCGAATCGCCCAGGCCGCGAAAAATGGCCGAGAGGATGTTGTACGCGGCGATAAAGGGAATGCCCATAAAGCAGATGCGCAGGTAGGCGGCGGTGCCTTCGACCGCCTCGGGCGGCGTGCCAATGAGCGCCACAACCTGCGGGCACAGTGCGAGCAGGACAGCGGCCAGCACCACCGAGACGCCCATAAACAGCGTGATGGTGTTGCCGATGGCGGTCTCGGCGCGGTCAAACCGGCGCGAGCCCACGGCGTGGCCGACGATAACCGTCGTTCCCATGGCCAGGCCCACGAGCGTCACGGTAATGATATAGAGCGTCTGCGCGCCATTGCCCACGGCGGTGATGCCGGCAGCGCCGCTAAACTGCCCCATCATGTACAGGTCGGCCATGCCGTAGAGCATCTGCAAAAAGTACGAGAGCATATAGGGCAGGGCAAAGACCGCGATGGTCTTAAGGACATTGCCGCGTGTGAGGTCGTGTTCCATGGGCGGGGCTTTCTGGCTGGGTTTGTTTACGTACCAGTGTAGTGAAAACCCTATAACGATTGTAGAGTCAAGGTTTGTGTTGACGACGGGGCGAAAAAATAGTCACGCTCCAAGCACGATGCTTTGGCCCTCTGTGCCCCTCACCTCGCCTCAAACCATCACAACATTCGACGTTTTTTGCCAAAATCGGGAAAAGCATCGAATGTTGTGATGGTTTTTCTGCCACTCGACCGGGTGGAATCGCTTTCTTGCGCACGAAGGTGTGCGGACCCGTGGGCAGGGGAATAAGGTTGGTTATCCGACTCCATTGGAGGGCTCATGGACCTGCCGATCGTCCTGTCCCATAAGACTGCCTGGCTGTACCACAACGTGGCGCGCCCGTCCGAGCCGCTCTCGCGAGCAAGCAGCCTATACGATGAGGACTCGCTTGCCAACGAGGCGGAGCCGACTGCGGACCTGCCCAAATTGGGGCTCGATGCCAAGGGGCTGAGGGCTTCAACGGCAGTTGGGATCGTTACCGACTATCTGGTTTCGCTCGGTATTCCACGAGAAGAGCTCGATCACATCGACACGCTCGTCAACTTCGATTTTGAGCGTTCGACGCCGGCTGGATTTAGGTGTCACGTATTTGGGGCGCCGATACCTCCAGGCCATCTTATCGAGGTGGCAGAGGGCCTTCTGGTGGTTGATGAGGTCATGTGTTTTGTCCAAGCGGGTTCGTGGATGAGCGAGCCCGAGCAGCTGGAATATGGCTACGAAATCTGTGCCCGATACCATTTGAATCATCTGTCGACAGGCGATTATATTGAGATGGGGCAGAGGTATACCGTTGCCGATTTGATTGCTTATTGCAATGAGAACCGATCTCGTCAGGGGGCTATACGCGCGGCCGCCGTGCTCAAGCGCGTGCACGATGGCGCGCGTTCGCCCATGGAGACGGCCACCGCAATCATGGTCGTAGCAAAACGTTCCCAGGGAGGGCTGGGATACGCCAAGATTGAGCTCAACCATCGGTTCGATGTTCCCAGCGAGTTCAAGTATCTCGCAAAGGCCGGGTATTTCGAGATCGACGTATATGCGCCTGCGAGCGGTACGGGGATTGAATACAACGGCTCGGACCATCTTGAGAAACAGCGCAGCGCGTCGGATGCGGAGCGTATGACCGTGCTGAGCGCGCTGGGCTTTAGAATGATCGTCCTCACCGGGACTCAGTTTGCCCATCAGCTGCAATTGCATCGGGCGATGAACGCCATCGCGCTCGCTATGGGCCTTAAGTGCGACCGAAGCGAAGCGTTCCAGAAACGTCAGAATGACCTGCGAGAATTCGTGATTCGGCACTGGGACGGCGGCCTTTAGAGGCGTTCCGGTCCTTCTACGGGGTGCCGTGGGCGGGTAAACCATCACAACATTCGACGTTTTTCGCCAAAATCGGGAAAAGCATCGAATGATGTGATGGTTTGCGTGTTGAGGATGGGCTTGGGAAGCCGGTCTTGCTCGAAGCGACCTGTCCTGTCGTACGGGTGTCGGCATGATTCTCTCGTGGGGTATTATGTTTTCCGAAGAATAAAACGCCGCGTGAGGGGAGGGCTGCGTGGACGGGCACGTGCAACATGACGGCTTTGGCCGCGATATCAACTACCTGCGCATTGCCGTTACCGACAAGTGCAATTTCCGCTGCATTTACTGCATGCCGGCCGATGGCGTGGCGCCCCGCGCGCACGACGAGCTGCTCAGCGCCGAGGAAATCGCCCGCTTTGTGCGCTTGGTAGCGGGGGAGGGCATTCGCCGCGTGCGCCTGACGGGTGGCGAGCCGCTGGTCAGCCGCCGTATCATCCCGCTCATTCGTGACATCCGCGCGATTCCGCAGATCGAGGACATCTCGCTCACCACCAACGGCGCCCTGCTTCCCAAGTTGGCGCCGCAGCTCAAAGATGCCGGGCTTAACCGCGTCAACATCTCGCTCGATACGCTTGACCCTACGCTCTTTGGAAAGATCACGCGTCTGGGTCGACTCGAGCAGACCATGGCCGGCATCGACGCGGCGCTGGCTTGGGGCTTTGAGCCCGTTAAGGTCAACTGCGTTATTGTGCGCCGGCTCAACCAAGACGTGGCGGCCCTCGCGCGCTTGACCGTCGACCGCCCTATCCACCTGCGCTTTATCGAATACATGCCCATTGGCGACGAGCGCACGAGCTCGCATTGCGCTGTGGATCCGCATGCGCCCGCGCTCAATCCCGAGCTGTGGGACGCGAGCGATACCGTGCCGAGCGACGAGCTGCGGGCGCACATCAATGCCGGGGCCGCCGCGACGGGACTTGGCGAGCTCGAGCCGCTCGATATCAACGACGCTCCTGCCGGCGCGGGTCCCGCGCGCTATTGGCACTTTCCGGGCGCGGCGGGAACGGTCGGCTTTATTAGCGCCATGTCCAACCATTTTTGTGCGAATTGCAACCGTCTGCGCCTGACGGCCGATGGCAACGTGCGCCCGTGCCTGTTCAGCGATGCCGAGTATTCGGTGCGCGACGCCCTGCGCCGTGGTGATGATATGCGGGTACTTCAAATTTGGCGCGATGCCGTCGCCCACAAACCGCAGGAACACGCGATAATTGAGGGTACGCAACGATTTATGTCCCAAATCGGAGGATGATCAAATGGCCAAGAGCAGGTACGCCGATGCCACCAAGGCCGCTCGCAGGGCCGCAATGTCTGCCCACAAAGGCACGGCTGCGGCGAATGCTGGTAACGCCGACGCGTCCGCACAGCCGACTGCCAGTGCTGCCACCGAGCCCGCCCGCGACGCCCGTCGCGACGAGCTGACGCACGTGGACGCCAAGGGCGAGGTACGCATGGTCGACGTGTCCGACAAGGCCGAGACCCATCGCATCGCCATCGCCGAGGGCACCATCCTCATGCACCCCGAGACGCAGACCATGGTGCTGCAGGACCGCGCCAAAAAGGGCGATGTGCTCGCCTGCGCGCGTGTGGCGGGCATCATGGCCATCAAACGCACGAGCGATATCATCCCCATGTGCCATCCGTTGCTCATTACCAAGAGCAAGTGCGACATTGCGCCCATCGCTCCGGCGGGGACGCCGGCCGAGGACGTGCCCGAGGGCTGGGCGCCGGCGCGCGCGGACGGGCAGGTTGGCTTTCACGTACTGGTTACGGCCGGCGTGACGGGCAAGACGGGTATCGAGATGGAGGCCCTGACTGGAGCGAGTGCCGCGTGCCTGACCATCTACGACATGTGCAAGGCCGTCGATCGCGGTATGGAGATCGTCGACGTGCGCCTGCTGCACAAGGAGGGCGGCCGTTCGGGCGTGTGGGATCGTGCAGAGCGTCAGGCCGCTGCTGTCGAGGCCGTGGGAGCCGCGGGCGACGCACCCGCGAGCGCACCTGCCGCCGTCGCACCCGCAGCTCCGGCACCGGCCGTCCCCGCGATCGCGTTTATCGGCTATCAGAACTCGGGCAAGACCACGCTCGTCGAGAAGGTTATCGCCGAGCTCACCCGCCGCGGCCTGCGCGTGGGTTCGCTCAAGCATCATGGGCATCACGGCTTTGATATCGACGTGCCTGCTAAGGACACCTGGCGCCATCACCAGGCCGGATCCAAGCACGTGGGCCTTATCTGCGCCACGCGCTGGGCGGAGTACGCTGACACGCGCGAGGAGGACGAGATGCCCGCGCGCGAGCTGCTGTCGCGTTACAACGATGTCGACGTGGTGATCATCGAGGGCTACAAGACCGAGGGCTTCGACAACATCGTGGTCGCGCGCTCCGGTGTCGACCGTCTGCGCGGCAAGAGCTCGCTCGACCTAGTCGACGGTCGCACGCTGGCCCTTGCCTGCAACGAGGCCCTGGCGCGTCAGGCCTTCGACGCCGGCTTTGCGACCCGAGCCATCAACATCAACGACGCCCGAGCCATCTGCGACCTCATTCAAGACCACCTTCAGGCTTGACGCTGCGCCGGCCCCAAGCACCCCATCTCGCCCCTCAAGCCGTCGCTCGCGTACAAAGTACGCGTCGCTCCTCTTTCGGGGCGACCTGGGGCACTTGGAACCGGCTCGCTGCGTTGCCATAACATGCCAAATAGGAACAGGTTTATTTTGGCAGGTTTTATCTGGGCAAACGTCATTTCCACCACAGAGGGGCCAGGCACCTTTGTGATGGTTTTTGCTTTGCAGTAAAAACCATCACAACATTCGATGAAAATCGCGATTTTGCCGAAAAACGTCGAATGTTGTGATGGTTTGGCCCGCAAACGTCGCAGCCACCACAAAGGGGCCAGGCTCCTTTGTGGTGGTTTTTGCTTTGACGGGCCGTGCCCGTGCCTTGGTATACCATGTACGCCGTTCACGAATACACCCCACACCGCCGCACAACCCAGAAAGGCCCCCATGGACACCACCTTCAGCCACATCAAAGCCGTGTTCTGCGATATCGACGGCACGCTGCTCACGAGCCAGCACACGGTGTCCCCGCGCACCGTGGCGGCGATCCGCGCCCTGCGTGAGCGCGGCGTGCTCTTTGGCCTGTGCACCGGGCGCGACGCTCACGCGACCGAGGCCATGTACGAGCTCTGGGGCATCGAAGGCCTGGTGGACGTGATGGTGGGCTGCGGTGGCGCCGAGGTCATCGACCGCGCACACGACATCAACGAGCTGAGCTATCCGCTGCCGGGCGAGACCATCGCGCGCATCTGCAAGCACATGGCGGACCTTCCGGCAACACCCGTCTGCCCCCGAGACGGCGTGTTCTACGTGCCCGAGAGCAACGCGTGCGTCGAGCACCTGTCGCGCGTCGACGGCGTGCCCTACCAGGTGGTCGATTTTGCCGAGTTCTTGCGCGAGCCGCAGCCCAAGGTGATGTTTACCATGGCGCCCGAGGTAATGCCGCGGGTGATTGAGCGAGCATCGACGTTTGCCGATGACACTGTTAAGGCGGCGGCTCTGCAAACCACGCAGCGGCTCTACGAGTTCATGGATCCTCGCGTGTCCAAGACGCGCGGCCTTGTGCGCGTGGCGGAGCTCAACGACATGGAGCTCCAGAACATCTGCGTGTTTGGCGATGCGGACAACGACACCTGCATGGTGGCCGACGCCGGCGTGGGTGTGGCCATGGCAAACGGCAGCGACGTCACCCGTGCCGCCGCCGATTTTGTAACCGCGAGTAACGACAAAGACGGCATCGCGATCTTTATCGAGGAACATCTGCTGTAGCGTCGGGGGAGAGCCACCACAAAGGGGGCAGGCACCTTTGCGGTGGCCTCAGGCGATTTGGGCGAATTGATGCCTAAAATCTGCGCGAAAATCCAAATAACGTTGTCTGAACATTACGCTTCTAACCACCGATGGGTTAAAGATATTCCCATCAATTTGGTAGTCTATTCCTCCCGGTTAATGACCTACCGTTCACGGCCGATTTTCGACCGTTCGCAGGATGCATGCTCTTGAGCAAAATGTTGTGCAAATAAATAAAATGCTATTAAAAAACTGATAACTAACTTAATTACCAGTAGAAACAAATATTTCAGAGCGAATAAACGAAAGCAAATTTGAGTAAATGTCAAGAGAATTGAGAACTGGCTACAAAAATGTCGGTTTTGTTGCTCGGATGTTTAAACAATCGTTACAATAGTATTACTAAGCGTGCGCAATTTCAGGTTGCGCAGATACGTTTGATAGTGAAAGAGCACGATCGCGGTCTCTTGGGGAGGAGACATCGATGAAAGCGAATTCAGAAAAAACTAAGCAGAGTAAAAAAGCGACGCGCCGTGTACTGGCAGGCGTTTTGTGCGGAGCATCCGTTTTGAGCCTGGTACTGTCGCTCGTCATGCCCCCGATCTCGCGGGCCATTGCCAACGATGATCAGGCAGTTCCTACCGAGGAAACTGTGATGGGGGGGGGTTCCTCAAGTGAGTCTACTGATGTAGACAACACCAACAACGGGGATACCGAAAACCAGAATAGTGACGACGGTGAGGGTGGCGAGTCTGGCGACGCTGTCGCGGCGGGCCCGTCATCCGATGGCACGGGAGCAAAAAGTGCCGAGCAGCCTGCGGATGATGGCGCCAATGATGAGAATGATGTCATGCCGACCGCAGCGGACGGCTTTACCGAGCTAAATCAAAACAACATCCATAATCAATTCGGAGAAGACGGAACGCCTGGTAGCTACCGTCTCACTGAGAATCTTGAGTACGCGGGCACTATTACGCTCAACCATGGCGAAACCGTAATTGACCTTAACGGCCACAAGATTACACATACAAGTGAAAATCAATCCCTGTTCAATATCACCGGCGGTGCAACGTTAACCGTCATGGACAGTCAGCAAGCTCCAGTGGACAATCCGATCGCCAGCGACTTTGCATGCTCCGACAGCACACTCAGCAAAAATGCCAACCTTGCCTCTGTGGTTTACGATGAGACTTCTAAAATTCCGGACAAGCTCATTTATTACGTAACTGGATCGTCTGTTAATGAAGACGGTACCAGCACTACTGAGGCTCTTTATAGACACGAAGTGACTATCGGTGGTGCCATCGTGGCGCGCAACAGCAGCAACAGAGTGAGTCTCATCAATCTCAATGGTGAGGGCTGTACGTTTAACCTTCAGAGTGGCGTGCTTACTCAAGAGGAAAATTGCAACGTTGGTCACCTTATCCATGCCGAGAATCGCTCTATCGTCAAGATGAGTGGCGGATACGTTTGTGGTGCTTCTGTGGGCAGAGATGGTGCTGGTGCTGGAATTGCTGTCATTGGCAACTCAACCCTGGAGATCTCTGACGGCGTAATCGCTGGTAACTATGCCCCCAGTGGCGGCGGCGTTTATGCCATGAATTCTACGGTAAACATGGTTGGCGGTATTATCTCCGGCAACGGTACAAATCAGGATCAACGCGGTTATGGCGCGGGAATTTGTGCTGAGAACTCTAGTGTGACCATTACGAATGGTTACATCACCAATAACAAATATCAGTTCTACCAGGACACTGATTCGACGGGGTGGAAGCATCTCGGTAACGGTTGCCACGGTGGTGGCGGCATTGCTGCCTTTAGCCAGTCTGAAGGACAGAAAATAGGCAGTTTGGTTATTAGCGGCGGCTACATCACGGGCAACTACTCTGCCGAGGCTGGCGGCGGCGTTTATGCTGGCGCTTGGAATAAACCTCTTTCCGGGTTTGCGTTTTATGGTGGAATCATCGCCAGCAATGTGGCGCAAAACTCAGAGGGTGGCGGCATCCGTATCGCTGCGCCTACAGTTGGCGATTTTAATGTAAGCGACGAGAAAGCCTACATCACTAACAATACGACCAATACCACCAACGACTGGGGTGGCGGCGGCGTGTTCGTTCAAGGTAGCAGTGACCAAGGCATTAAATCGGCGAGCCTCAATATATATAACGCGCTGATTACCAACAATCATGCCAATGGCTTTGGCGGCGGGTTTGCCGCTTGCCCGACTGGTAAGACTGCCATTACCGATACCAGTGGCATCGCGGTTTTCGGTAATTCTGACGGTAAACCTGACGGTAGTTATAACCGATCGGGCGGCACACACGAAAAGACCGATGACAAGGATTGGCTCCCTAACAACGAAGGCGGCGAAATAACTGAAGAGTTTAAAAAAGCCGGTCACCAGGATCTTTTTCTTATTCGCGATAGTACTAACGGTGAATACATCGCAGCCGTAACGGGTCAGATGCTTGGCGGCGGTGCTGCCAACTGGACGGGCACGATCGACAAAACACCAACGTCTATCGGCAAGTACGAGGGCGCCCAAGCTAAGTACAGGATTGGCCTTAAATCTGAGCCGATTCAGGAAGATAAAGATGCTGCTACCGCGGCTGCGTCCCTCTTCATCACGGGCAACAGATCCAACATTCACGGTGGCGGCATCATGACCAACGGCGACGTAATCGCTGGCTCCACCACGGAGGTGAACGTGTACCCCAAGATGAAGCTCAACGGCACTAAGGCGCTAACGGGTCGTGCGCTTAAAGACGGAGAGTTCAAGTTCCAGCTGCTCAAACGGGGTACAAACAAGCAGGATCCCTCGTTTGCCGATCACAAGCTGCAACTCAATGGCTGCACAAAAGTTGGCGATGGGGTCACGAATGATAGTGACGGTAACTTTGCCTTTAATCTGGGCGAGGTCTACTCCGATGGCTCGATTGTCTACTACCTCGTTGAGGACCCCGGTGACAATCCCGTTTCTGGCGTGACTTGCGACGAGACTATCTACAAGATTGAATTTGAAACAACGGTGGCCCAGACACAGAAGGTGCTGGACATTACCTACACCTACTACTCGGTTGGAAAAGTAAAGGTCACTAATCTCACCAAAGGGGACTCGATGGAGGTTACCCCGAGCGATGGCAGTAATGTGTCCGTTAATCTCACGAACGGTAAGATCTTTATTAATGATAAGACCTTTACTAATGCATACACAGCCAAGGGCTCTTGGACACCTCAGGTGACCAAGAAGGTCGACGGCGGCGAGATGAAAAAGTTCAAGTTCGAGCTGTATACCGAGGATGGCAACGGGAAAACGGTGCTTGATAAAAAGTGGACCACTGATGACTCGAACAGCTCGCAGACGGTGATGTTCGACGAACAGAAACTCGAAGTCAGCGACTTCAACGACGGTAAAGCAACGTTCACCTACTACATCCGTGAATGCGACGCCAGCGAGCCCGATGGCACCAAACACGAAGGCTACAAGAACGACACCAAGAGGTTCAAGGTCGTGGTAACGGCAACGGACAACGGTGACGGCACGCTGAAATGCACGCCGGTCTACTACGAGGTCGACGCCAACGATAATGTGAGCGCGAATTCAACCCCTAACCCCACCTTCACCAACACCTACTCCACTTCTTTGCCCCTTTCTGGTATGTCGGGCGTCACTCTGACGTACCTTGCCGGCGCGGCGGTGCTTTGCGCTGCTGCGGCCTGGATGCACATTCGTCGCAAGGCGAATGCGAAGGGAGGTGAGCGTCGTGAATAAGAAAGTTTGCTCCTTCCCGATCTTGTTTGCGCTGCTTGCCCTCCTGATCGGCACCTGCGCGGTTGTGTTCCCCGCTTCCGCGCAGGTCGCGCCGACCTCGACTGGTTCCATCACGGTAAACGGCACTGTCGCGCGCAGCTACGACGCCTACCAGATCTTTAGCGCCAACGTCGTCGACGGCGACAGCGACGCCAAGACCGCCACCGATCTCGCCTGGGCAAGCGACGCCGCGCGCGACGCCGCGCTGCCTGTGCTGCACAGCGCCGGCATGCCCAATTCCCAGACCACCGCGCAGGAAGCTGCCGAGTGGCTCAACACCGATTCCCACCTTACGAGCGCGCTGAGCGCACAGCTCGCTCGTTCCCTCCAGAGCTCTGGCGCCGTGCCCGTGGCCCTTAACGCGGGCACGACGGCCGAGCTGCCCTGCGGCTACTGGCTCATCGTCGCCGGCGACGACGCCATCGCCCAGGGCGAGGCCGGCACCGCGCCGATCATGGCCCTGGTGGGCGGCAGCGCCGCCACCGTCAAGCCCAAGGCGGCGACCCCCAAGGTGTCCAAGCATGTGCTGGAGGACGGCACCGCCTCCTGGCAGAAGGCCGCCGACGCCACGGTCGCCGACGACCTGTACTGGCGCCTCTCGGCCACGGTCCCGGCCGGGCTCACGGCCTACGACACCTATACGGTGCGGTTCGTCGACACCATGGGCGCGGGGCTCGACCCCTCCAAGGTCGCCGCGAGCATGCATGTTTACGTGGCGGCGGGCGCGGACGGCGGCTTCGACGCGGTCCAGACCGACAAGGACGGCCGCGCCGGCACCGAGCCCGCGAAGGGCTGGACCGACATCACGGCCCAGTGCGCCACCAAGGTGGCGGCCGACGGCAAGACCTTCACCGTGCGCACCGGCGACCTCATCGCCGCGCTCGGCGGGGCCGACGCCTTCACCGCGGGCGCCCGCGTGGTCGCCGTGTACAACGCGCCGCTCAACAGCGCATGCAGCCACGGCATCGCGAAGGGCAACCCCAACGAGGTCTACCTGCGCTACCCGCGCTCTCCCTTTGCCGACCAGTCCGGCGACGCCGGCTTCACCCGCACGCCAAGCGACGACGCGTGCGCCTACACCTGGGATCTCGCGCTCACCAAGCGCGGCAGCGACGGTGACAAGCCGCTTGCCGGGGCGGTCCTGAGCATCGCCGACGACCGCGGTCGCACACTGGCGGCCGACGGCACGTGGGATGCGGAGGGCAAGGCCGCCGTCACCACGGGCGAGGACGGCCGCGTGACCGTCTCGGGCGTGGACTCGGGCAAGCTGGAGGTCCGCGAGCTCAAGGCACCCAAGGGCTACACCGCCTTCGAGGGCACGCGCTCCGTGACGGTCAAGGCCGAGGGCCTGGACGTCGACCAGGTGGCCGCCGCCAAGCCCAAGCTCACCATCACGGCCGAGTCGCCCTTGCGCGCCGACAGCGCGGACGGGTCGACGGGCAGCCTGGAGGCGTCGCTCATCAACACACCCACCGGCACACCCCCTAGCATTACCACCGGAGGCTTTATGCCCTCGACTGGCGATATGGCAATGTACGCCGCGGCCGCCGCAGCGGTCGCCGGAGCCGCGCTCATCGTGGTCGCGCTCCTGGTCAAGCGGGGAGGTGGCAGCCATAAAGAGTAGCTGGCAGCCCCGCAGAGAGCGGGGCGAGACGTAGCGAAGTAGATGCTAAGACACAGACAGATAGATTTAGATCAAATGGAATTCGAGCAGAAAGCAGAGGAAAAGAAGATGAGCATGAGCAAGAACATCGCACGCCTGGCAGTAACCGCCGGCCTAACGGCAGCGCTGAGCTTCGGCGGCGTGATGGCGCCGGTGACCATGGCGTTTGCTGAAGATGCGGCTGCTACGACCTATAGCATCACGATCAACAAGATTGCCGGCAACGAGGACGTTGAGTACAAGGCGTATCAGATCTTTAAGGCCAAGGTTACCGACACTGAAAATGGCAAGACCGCTCAGGACATCACGTGGGCGAACGATAAACTTGGAGCGGAAGTTGTCAAAGCCATCAAGGAAAAATGGACTGGCTATAACGATTTGGCAACCAATGAGAGACTTTCCGAAGACCCCACGGCTCAGGAAGTCGCCGACTTTCTCAGGGCACACGCGGACTCCACTACCGCTGGGTCGGATGACGGGTCGATCAAGGGAACTCGGCTCGCGACCAACAATGTCCTCTACGCAGTCGCGAATGCTGTAAAGGACAATGCGTCGGCTGTGGATGGTGTCGATACCGTTAATGCCTGGACTTTCAGTGCCCAGAGTAGCGGCTACTACCTGTTTGTGACCAGCAATCTCGAAGTGACCAAGCCGAACACGGGCACCTCCCCGATCTTTGCCATTGTTGGCGGTGGTCCCGTGGTCGTTACCGAGAAGACCAGCATCCCGACGATCAATAAGGAGATCCTTAACGACCACAATGAGAATAAACATGGCGGCTACACCGCTCAACAGGGGTGGAGTAAGTTTGCTGACTCCCAGATGGGTCAGGAAGTAAGCTATAAGCTCACCGGCTCGATTGCGGACAACTACGCCACCTATGATTCCTATGCATACAAGTTTACGGATACCCTTTCGCAGGGCCTTACTTATGATAAGGAGTCGCTCGAGGTTTATGCGCTGAACGGTCAGAGCTATACCCAGATAAGTCCGAAAAGCTACACAGTGAATAATCCTACTGAGGACAATAATACTCTGACGGTGAGTTTTAATGATAAGGGATTGAAGTCGGCTACCGCGGCTAAAGAAAGCGACACCCTTAATATCGATGCCAACACTTATATCGTTGTCTTTTACAAGGCCAAACTCAATAGCAAGGCTAACTATGATACTGCCGGTAATACAAACAACGTCTATCTCGAGTACTCCAATAGCCCCATGGCCGAAGGCACCGGCAAATCCGAGATCAAGGGCGTGACGGACCACGTCTTCCGTCTCGATGTTACCAAGACCGATAAGGGCTCCGGGGACGTACTCAAGGGAGAAGGTCTCCAGGCGGGCTTTAAGGTTAAGGTTCTCGAAGGTGACGAGGGCACTTTGGATAACAAGTGGCTTGGTGAAAACGGCGAGATTGTCGACGAGGGCCAGGCATATGAGTTCATGACGAGACTCAATGACGGCAAGGTCTATATTCCCGGCCTTGACACCGGTAAGTACCAGATTACTGAGACCACTACACCCACTGGCTATAACACCGTCGCCCCATTTGAAATCACGGTAACTCCGACATACAAGAAAACTGGTGAGTTGGATACGCTTACGGTCAGCTCCAACAATGAGGAGATGACCACCATTGGGGATGCAAATGGCGCAACCATGTCCCTCACGATTAAGAACAAGAAGGGCTCTGGCCTCCCGCTCACCGGTCTCAACGGCGTGACCTTCACTTGGATTGCTGGTGGCGCGGTGCTGTGCATCGGCGTGGCTCACCTCATCCGCAGCCGTAAGCAGGCCGAGGAGTCCGAGCAGGAGTAACGCTCGCTCACCCATCCCTTTGGCAGGTGGGATGTGATGACCATGAGACTTGCGGACACTTTTCTCGTCCATCCACGTTCTTGCTTTGCCATTCTCTTTTCGGGGCAGACTCCGCACTGGAGTCTGTCCCGTTTTTTGGGATAACGCAGCCAGCCTCCATCGTCCGATGGATCAAGCGCATGAATATCGAACAGATGTTTGCAATTATTGCGTTTACCAGCTGTGGGTGCATACACTCGCAGTAAAATACCCTTGCGACGCATCCCGTGCGCGGGCGGCCGACGACTCGATCGGAGGTCCCCAAATGCTGAAATTCCTTAACGCGCTCGCCGCCCTCGCGGCGGTGGGCACGTTCGTCATCGCGTTTCTTGACTCGTATGAGGTTCGGTTTAAGGTCCGTAGGCGCACGCGCGGTGCGGACGGTAGAAGGCATTTGCGCCGCAACAAGCGCAAATAAGAATGCCCGGGGTTAGAGGCCCGGGCATTTAACAACACCGGAAACTGGTCGCCCGCGCTCCAAAGTACTTACGCGGGATGCGTCGTTTCCTATTGACATTGTATCCCGAATCGCCCAGCCGATCCGGGACATTTTGAAAACGCAAACACGTCGGGCAAACCCGGACAATGCGGCCAGGCTCCGCCGGACGAGGAATAGTGTGTGTAACTATCGAACAAATGTTTGTCAAAATCGCGTTTACCAGGCGTGGTGCGTGCAACCGCAGTAAAATGGCTTTGCGACGCATCCCGTGCGCGGGCGGCCGACGACTCGATCGGAGGTCCCCAAATGCTGAAATTCCTTAACGCGCTCGCCGCCCTCGCGGCGGTGGGCACGTTCGTCATCGCGTTTCTTGACTCGTATGAGGTTCGGTTTAAGGTCCGTAGGCGCACGCGCGGTGCGGACGGTGGACGGCATTTGCGCCGAAAGCGCAAATAAGAATGCCCGGGGGTCGGATCCCGGGCATTTAACAAAAGCTGAAAACTAGGCCGCCCGCGCTCTTGTACACTTACGCGGGGTGCGTCGTTCTCTATTGACATTGTATCCCGAATCGCCCCGCCGATTCGGAACATTTTGAAAACGCAAATGCTGGCTTATCCTCGACTGGACGGTGCAGCCTAGCGGCGTTGTCCGGCGTGGAAGCTCGCTAATCGGCTATTATTTGTTTAGACAACTTGAGTTGTAGAGGAGTGACCGGCGATGGTGCAGGGCGCCAAACATATGAAGAGCAATAACGCCGCGGCCAACGGTGGCTCAAGCCCTCAGCCCAAACCTCAACCAAAGCCCAAGCGCCGTCGCAAGCGGTTGCCGCGCTGGGCCGACCGGCTCATCACCATCGTCATCATCCTTATTGGCGTGGGCCTTATGACCTGGCCGTGGATCTTGGACCGGCTCGAGGCCTCGGGCGTGTTCAACCAGATCAGCACGGTGTCCAGCACCGTGGACGCGCTGTCTGCCGAGGAGCGCGAGCGCATCCTGCTCCAGGCGCGCTCCTTTAACGAGCAGCTGGCGGGCGAGGCCACCGAGCTTCCCGCCGACCAGATCGAGCCCTACGCCCAGCAGCTCATCTTTGACCGCGACCCCATGATGAGCTGGGTCGAGATCCCCTCCATCGACGTGAGCATGCCCATCTACCACGGCACGAGCGAAGAAGTCCTCATGGCGGGCGTCGGCCACCTGGAGGGCACGAGCCTGCCGGTGGGCGGCACCTCGACGCATTGCGTGCTCACTGCGCACTCGGGCATGCGCAACCTGAGCATGTTCGACGACATCCACTCGCTGGAGCCCGGCGACCTGGTGCTGCTGCACACCATGAACAAGACGCTCGCCTACAAGATGGCGGACTCCGAGGTGGTGCTGCCCGAGGAGATGGAGTCGCTGACCATCGAGCCCGGCGCCGACAAGGTGACGCTCGTCACCTGCACGCCCTACGGCGTGAACGACCATCGCCTGCTGGTGCATTGCGTGCGCACCAAGTACAACAAGAAGGACGTCGACAAGCAAAAGTCGCTGGCCGGCCGCCACTGGGGCAAGCGCGAGTTTGCCGTGCTTATCGTGGTCGTAGCCATTGTGCTGTTGCTGCTGGACATCGTGATCCACGCGGTCCGCAAGCGCCGCAAGGCCAAGGCCTCGGCATAAGACATTCTCCAGAACCACCACAAAGGGGACTGGCACCTTTGCGGTGGTCGGGGCTTCCAATCCATCACAACATTCGATGAAAATCGCGATTTTGACGAAAAGCGTCGAATGTTGTGATGGTCTTCGTTGCGGACGGGACGGTTTTCGTTGTGGACGGGACGGTCTTCGTTGCGGGCGGGACGGTTTTCGCTATGGACGGTGCGGTTTCGCTGCAGAACCGCCAGCCCGCTGCCTGCCAACCGCCGCCCTCGTTACGTTTTCGCTGCATTTAGGTAAAGCGCCTGCTCCAAGCGGCGTTGCCTTGTATACTAGAGCAGTTTATCTGTTATGCGGAAGGGAGCGCCTATGGCACTCAGCGAGAAAGACGTGCGCGGCATCGCCGAGTACGCAAAGATCGCACTGACCGATGACGAGCTCACCCAGATGACGTCCTACATGAACGACGCCGTCCAGATGCTCGAGCCCGTCTTGCAATATGACTTGCCCGACGTGGAGCCCACGTTCCATCCCATCGGAAGCCTGTCCAACGTGATGGGCGATGACCTACGCGAGCCCGAGCGCGACCTGCCGCTCGACGTTGCGCTCGAAAACGCCGGCAGCGCGCGCGACCGCTACTTCCGCGTGCCGTCCATTTTGGGAGAGGGGGAGAGCGAGTAATGGCGCAGAGCTTCGATTCCCTTACCGCCGCCCAGATCGCCGCGGGCGTTGCCGCCGGCGACTTTACTGCTACCGAGGTGGCCCAGGCCTCCCTTGCCGCCATCGAGGCGCGCGAGGGCGGGGTCCAGGCATTCCTGCAGGTGGCGCCCGAGCTCGCGCTCGAGGCCGCTGCGCGCGTGGATGCCGACCGTGCCGCAGGCAAGCCGCTGCCCCCGCTCGCGGGCGTGCCGCTGGCCATTAAGGACAACATGAACCTCGTGGGCACGCGCACCACCTGCGCTTCCCGCATGCTCGAGAACTACCAGAGCGTCTACACCGCTACCTGCGTCCAGCGCATGCTCGATGCCGGCTGCCTGCCCATGGGCAAGGCCAACATGGACGAGTTTGCCTTTGGCAGCTCCACCGAGAGCTCGGCGTTCCACCGTACCAACAACCCCTGGGATACCGAGCGCGTGCCCGGCGGCTCCTCGGGTGGCTCCGCTGCTGCCGTCGCCGCGGGCGAGGTCGCGCTCTCGTTGGGCTCGGACACCGGCGGCTCCATTCGCCAGCCGGCGTCGCTGTGCGGCGTGGTGGGCTTTAAGCCCACGTATGGCGCCGTGAGCCGTTACGGCGTGGTTGCCTTTGGCTCGTCGCTCGACCAGGTGGGCCCCTTTGGCCGTACGGTCGAGGATGTCGCGCTGGCCATGAACGCGCTTACCGGCGCGGGCCACGATCCGTACGACTGCACCAGCCAGGATTGTGCCGTCGACTTTACCGAGCATCTCAACGACAGCATCGAGGGTAAGCACGTGGGCATTATCCCTGCGTTTATGGAGGCCGAGGGCCTGACGCCCGAGGTCAAGGCCGCTGTTCAGCGCGCCGCCCAGGAGCTGCAGAACCAGGGTGCCGAGCTGGTCGAGGTCGACCTGCCGCACCTGGACGCCGCCATCGCCGCCTACTACGTCATCGGCCCGGCCGAGGCGTTCTCCAACCTGGCCCGCTTCGACGGAATTCGCTACGGCTATCAGGAGGAGGGCTGCGCCAACCTGTCCGACCAGAGTTCGCTGTCGCGCGCCCACGGCTTTGGCGCCGAGGCCAAGCGCCGTCAGATGCTCGGCGCCTACCTGCTGAGCTCGGGCGTGTACGACAAGTACTACTACGCCGCGCAGAAGGCCCGCACGCTCATCACGCAGGACTACGACGCCGCGTATGCCAAGGTGGACACCATCCTCATGCCCGCCTCGCCGCGCACGGCCTTTAAGTTTGGCGAGATCAGCGACCCCACGCAGATGTACCTCTCCGACCTGTACACCATTTCGCTCAACATTTGCGGCAACGGCGGTATCTCGGTGCCGCTGGGCCTGGGCGAGGATACTCAGCTGCCCGTTTCTGCCCAGCTGGTGGGTCCGGCCTTTAGGGACCGTCAGCTGCTCACGTTTGCCCGCGCCCTGGAGCGCGGCTTTGCCGATGCCGCCACGGGTGCGCCCGCGCTTTCCGTCGCGCCCGATTTTGCCGGGAAGGGAGGCGAGCTGTAATGAAGGAGCTTTCCGAGGTCCTGCAGGATTGGGAGGCCGTGATCGGCCTGGAGATCCATACCGAGCTCACCGCACTCGATACCAAGATGTTCTGCAACTGCAAGCTCAGCCACGATGACGAGCCCAACGCCAACGTGTGCCCGGTGTGCCTGGGCCTGCCCGGCGCCCTGCCGGTGCCCAACAAGCGCGCCATCGAGAGCATCGTCAAGGCCGGTCTCGCAACCAACTGCGAGATCCAGCGCCACTCGATGTTCTACCGCAAGCACTACTTCTATCCCGATATGGCCAAGAACTTCCAGACCACGCAGGGTCCGGTCGCCTTTGCCATGTACGGTCACCTGGACCTGGACGTGACCGGTCGCGGTGCTGCCGAGCGCCCCGACTGCGCGTTTGGCGAGGCCGAGGCCCAGAGCCTGGCGAGCGCTTCGGCCAACGCCGAGGGCCTGTCCACGTCCATGACGTCGACCATGCGCGAGGGCAACCAGCGCGCCGGCCACCTGGCCAGCTATGACGCGTCCAACCTGCAGATGCCTGAGCGTCGCGAGGACGGTTCCTACACGGTGCCTATTCGCATCCTGCGCATTCACATGGAGGAGGACGCCGCCAAGATGGTGCACGTGGGTGGCGCCGAGGGTCGCATTACCGCTGCGGCCGAGTCGCTCGTCGACTACAACCGCTGCGGCACGCCGCTGATCGAGCTCGTGACTGAGCCCGATCTGCGCACGCCCGAGGAGGCTCGCCTGTTTATGGAGAAGCTCCGTCGCATCTTTGTGACGCTGGGCATCTCGGACTGCTCCATGGAGAAGGGTTCCATGCGCTGCGACGGCAACGTGTCGCTTCGTCGCCGAGGCGAGACCAAGCTGGGCACTAAGACCGAGCTCAAGAACCTCAACTCGTTCAAGAGCCTGCACGATGGCCTTGCCTACGAGATCTGCCGCCAGGCCGAGGTGCTCGAGGAGGGCGGCATCATCTATCAGGAGACCCGCCACTGGGAGCCCAGTCGCAAGCGCACCGTGGTCATGCGTGTGAAGGAGACGGCCGACGACTATCGCCTGTTCCCCGATCCCGACCTGGCGCCGTTCGATCTGGACGACGAGTTCATCGACCGCTGTCGTGGCGAGATTCCCGAGCTGCCCGATGCCAAGCGTGCCCGTTTTGAGGCTGACTTTGGCATTAAGACGGCCGACGCCGAGCAGATTGCTGGCGACCCCGAGTTTGCCGACTTCTTTGAGGCCGCCGCTGCCGGTATGGCTGGCAAGGAGGCCCAGACGGTTGCAAACCTGCTGGTGAACGAGATGATCGCCTACCTTAAGGGCGCAGGCGTGTCGCTCACCGAGTCCGGCATCGCGCCGGCTCAGGTAACAGTGCTGGCTAAGCTGCTGGCGACCGATGCCATCAGCTCCAACCAAGCGCACGAGGTCTTTGAGGTCATGGCCCAGACCGGTGATGACCCCAACAAGATCGTCGACGAGCGCGGCATGCGTCAGGTGAGCGATGCCGGCGCGCTGCAGCCGATCGTGGACGAGGTGCTGGCAAACTGTGCCGATCAGGCGCAACAGTATCGTGACGGCAACCAGAAGGTCATCGGCTTTTTGGTGGGCCAGTGCATGAAGGCGAGCCGCGGCAAGGGCAACCCGAAGCTCTTCAACGAGTTGCTGAGGGCGTCGCTCTCGTAAGCGGGAACCCGGGAGCCCCGGCAGGGCGGGTGCTTCCTCAGAATTTCGAACAGTCCTGCGCAAGACGAAGGCCACATTAAGTGGCCTTCTTTGCGTGCGGAACTCATTTTGAGCAAGCACCAGCCCTGCCGGGGCTCCCGGGTTCTGCAACGACTCGGCCGTTCGGGTCAGGTAGGCTGAATGGAATAGAGTGAATGGGCGCGCCGTTGGCGCGTCCATTTTTGTGCGGGTGACAAAGGGACTGTCCCTTTGTCACATTGCAATAAATGTGATGAAAGTGTGGCGAAATGAGCTTAAAACTTCCGTAAATGTGATAAATGTCACGTTTTACCTAGGGTAAAATGTGGGAAATATCACGTTTACGGAAGTTTCTTTGCGGGAGGTTCGGTCATGCAGCGAGATATCATTGCCAAGCTTAACGCTTGGAAAGCGTCAGAATATCGTAAGCCGCTTATCCTTAAGGGGGCGCGCCAGGTTGGAAAGACGTGGGCGCTTAAGGAGTTCGGCCGAACCTCGTACATCAATTATGTGTATCTGACGCTCGAGGAGCCGTCACCTGGGGTACAGAGCGAGTACGCTCAGTTTTTCGAAGGTACGCGCGATCCTCGACGGATCATCTCAAATCTTTCCCTGGCACTTGGACAGCCTATCGATCCCGGCGAGACGCTGCTTATTATTGATGAGATCCAGGATTGTCCTTCTGCAGTCGGTGCCCTTAAATACTTCTGTGACGAGGCCCCCGAGTATCACGTCGCATGCGCAGGGTCTTTGTTGGGCGTTCGCTTGTCCCGTGAGACCAGCGCTTTTCCGGTGGGAAAGGTCGAGTTCATGGAGATGCGCCCCATGAGCTTTTCCGAGTTTCTGAAAGCCGAGGGCGCTGCAAACTACGACGAATACCTTGGCGGCCTGGATCAGATCGAGACAGTGCCCGATTTCTTCCATGTCCGTCTCGTCGAGCATCTTCGTCGTTATTTTGCATGCGGCGGCATGCCAGAGGCTCTTGGCCGGTGGGCGGAGACGGGCGATATCGTTCAGGTCGATAAGGTGTTGTCTGATCTCTTGGATTCCTACGAGCGCGATTTTGCCAAGCATGGTGGCCGTGCGCAGTTCGCCAAGCTTTCGCAAATATGGAACTCGATTCCAGCTCAGTTGGCGCGCGAGAACAAAAAGTTCGTTTGGGGTGCGGTGCGCGAGGGGGCTCGTGCTCGAGAATACGAGGATGCTCTGGAATGGCTTGCCGATGCTGGGCTCATCACGGCGGTTCGCCTTAATGCTGCCGGTGGTGTGCCGCTCTCTGCGTACGATGACCTCAAGGCATTTAAAGTCTACTGTCTTGATGTCGGCTTGCTGCGCCGCATGGCAAGGCTGGATGCGTCCGCTTTTGCCATCTCGGATGCGCTATTTTCGGAGTTCAAAGGTTCGTTCGCCGAGAACTATGTGCTTCAGGCATTACTTTCACAGTTAGATGCTGCTCCGCGTTATTGGACAAACGAGAAGCCGAAGCACGAAGTCGATTTTTTGATTCAAGTCGGAAACGAAATCGTTCCCGTCGAGGTCAAATCGGGAGAGGTCGTTCATTCCAAGAGCCTTAAGTACTATGCCGACAAGCATGCGGAGACGACTCCATTGAGGGTCCGCTACTCACTTAAGAACCTAAAGCTCGACGACGGGGTGCTCAACATTCCGTTGTATTTGGCTGATCGATCTGTCCCTCTTATCAAAAAGGCGCTTGATTGTGCGCATCTTGACGTTTAGATCCTGGGTGAGCTGACGGGCGGCGGCTAATTAATCGCTCCGTTACGGCCAGGGAGCTTGGGCCTTAGCGATGCTTGCTTCGCCAAGCGGTGGGGGTGGTGCCGGTGTATTGTTTGAAGGCTTGGGCGAAGGCGGCTTGCTGAGGGTAGCCGAGCCGCTCTGCCACCTGCGCTATTGTGAGCGCGCTATCGGCCAAAAGGTCCTTTGCTCGCTCCATACGGCGTCTGCGAATGTAGGTGCCCAGGGACTCGCCAGTTTGGGCCTTAAAGGTGGCGCATAGTTTGGAGCGGCTTGTGTAGAGCCTCTCGGCCACCTCGTTGATACCCACACGTCTGCCTTTGTCGAGCGCGCGCTCAATCATTGCCGTTGCTTCTTCGGCAATGGTTATGCTGACGCGTGTGTCTGCCGCCTGCCGCGCCTGCTTGTGGGCCGCGCGCGAACAGGCGAGCTCCGCGACCATGGTCTCCACGATGCCCTGCATATAGACGTGTCCGCCTACGGTGCGAGCGCGGTCCTCGTTAATCCGGCGCAGCGTGTGGCAGATGGCAGACGTCGCTTCCTCGTGCCATGGCTCGGCAAACGCCTCAAAGATTCCCGCGAACTCGGTGGGATAGCGGTGCTCCAGTTCGTCAAAATATTCAGGCAAAAAGAGCACCGAGCGCGAGTGATAGAGCTCCCCCGCAAACAGCGGGCTTAATTCCTCGCCACAGTTATCTTGGATAAAGCTGCAAACGGCATTGTTTGGCCACGGTCCATGCAATGGTTTGAGGTTCGCGGGCGTTATGCCAGCCTCGGGCATGCATGTAAGTGTGGGCGCGCTGACCTCGCTCACGCAGGCATATGGCTCGGGTGTGTATTCGGTCAGGTACATATCGTGCGTCGGGGTGATGAAATGCTCCATGACGATGCAGGCAGGGGAGAGGGGCATGATCCATGCGCGTCCGTGCGCCCGATCGTTTGCCACCTCGCCGGTAAAGACAGCGCCCTTGCCGGAAAGCTCCAGGCCAAACTGCTCAAACTGTGGTGCGTAGAGCTCGGTTATGTCGGTCGCTGCCCGCCGTATTTGCAAAAGCGTCCCTTTCCTTTGCAGAAACGTCCATGCCTGGCTTAATTGTGAGCCATGGCTAACACATCAATGATAAGTTCATTACGGTTAACTCTCAAGCCGTTAGAAAGGAATCTCATGGCAAAGGGATCAAAAAGGGAAGGCGGCGGTATCGGCGAGCTGCTTGCATATGCCGGCGACCGTAAATTCCTAACGTATTTGGGCATGGCGCTCTCGGCGCTCTCGCAGCTGCTGAGCTTTGGCCCGTACGTGTGCATTTGGCTTGTCGCGCGCGATCTGATCGCCGTGGCACCTAACTGGAGCGAAGCCTGCGACATCGCGACGTATGGCTGGTGGGCCGTGGGGTTTGCGCTGGCAAGCATCGTAGCTTATTTCGTGGGGCTCATGTGCACGCATCTGTCCGCGTTTCGCTGCGCGTCCAATATCCGCAAGACTACGAGCGAGCACCTGCTTAAGCTGCCGCTTGGCTACTTTGACACGCACGCCACCGGTGAGCTGCGCCGTATTGCAGACGGATGCGCCGCCTCCACCGAGACTTTGCTCGCACACATGCTGCCCGATATCGCAGGCGCCACCGCCATGGTCGCAGGCCTGCTCGTGCTGCTTTTCGCGCTCGATTGGCGTTTGGGGGCGGCATGCCTTATCTCGGTCGTCGTTTCGTTTGGCGCCATGGCCACCATGATGAGCGGCAAAGGCGCCGAGTTCATGAAGGCCTACATGGGAGCGCTGGTCAAGATGAACAAGACCGGCACCGAATACGTACGTGGCATCCCCGTGGTCAAGGTGTTTCAGCAGACGGTCTACTCCTTTAAGGCCTTCCACGATGCGATCGCCGAATACGCCGACATGGCGCAAAACTATGCGGGCACGTTCTGCCGAGGTCCGCAGGTACTCAACCTTACCGCGCTCAATGGTCTTGTGGCATTCCTGTTGCCCGTGGCGTTGCTGTTGGCGCCAGGCGAGACGGACTTCGCGCATTTTATGACCAACTTCACGTTTTACGCGATATTTTCGGCCGTGGTACCGACGGCCATGACCAAGCTCATGTTTGTGGGCGAGGCCTCTCAGATGAGTGCCGATTCGTTGGCTCGTATTCGAAGCGTCATGGATTCCAAGCAGCTTTCCGTGCCCGCACAACCCAAGCACCCTGCCGGCGGCGACGTGCGATTTGAGGACGTGAGCTTTACGTACGAAGGTGCCGAAGCACCTGCCGTTAGCCATGTAAGTTTCAGCGTTTCCGCTGGTAGCACCCTCGCCCTGGTGGGTCCCTCTGGTGGCGGTAAGTCAACCTGCGCAAGCCTGATCCCGCGTTTTTGGGATGTTTCCTCGGGTCGAGTGCTCGTAGGCGGTGTGGACGTTCGCGATATGGATTCGCACGAGCTTATGGACCAGGTCGCCTTCGTGTTCCAGACCAACCAGCTGTTCCGGCAAACACTTGCCGATAACGTGCGCGCCTCCAAGCCTACGGCCACTGACGACGAAGTGCGTGCGGCCCTCTCCGCAGCTCAGTGCGACGACATTGTGGCCAAGCTCCCACAGGGCATCAATACCATGCTCGGTGCCGGCGGAGCATATCTTTCGGGCGGCGAGGTCCAGCGCGTGGCACTCGCCCGCGCGATCCTTAAAGACGCGCCTATCGTGGTGCTCGATGAGGCTACGGCGTTTGCCGATCCCGAGAACGAGGCGCTTATCCAACGTGCTTTTAGCAAACTGGCGGCGGGTCGCACGGTCATTATGATCGCGCACCGACTCTCGACTGTAGTGGGCGCAGACCAAATCGTGGTGCTCAACCAGGGCAGTGTGCAGGAGTCGGGTACCCATGCCGAGTTGCTGTCCCAAAATGGCCTGTATGCCAAGATGTGGGCCGAGTACGAACAGGCCGCGAGCTGGAAGATTACTGCTGCGACCGCGGATGCCGCCGTCACGAAGGGAGGCGAGGCCTAAATGTTCGCCTCATTCCAAAAGAAGTATTTCCTATCCGATAAAGGCGTCGCCGGCGTAAAACGCGGCATTTTCTGGACCACGCTCACCAATCTCATCACCATGGCCGGCATGGGCTTTTTATTCCTGGTTATGGCCGGCTTTGTCGAGCATCTCGTCAGCGGGGCTGACCTGCCGGATGCCCTGCCGATCGTGGGCGGCCTCCTGGTCTTTTTCGTGTTGCTCTTTGCCTCTAACTGGCAGCAGTATTACTACACCTACTGCATCTTTTACGAGGAGTGCGGCAAGCAGCGTATGGAGATTGCCGAGCGCTTGCGCAAACTGCCGCTGTCGTTTTTTGGTCGTCGTGATCTGGCCGATTTAACCGAGACCATCATGGGCGACGTCCAGGCTATGGAGCACGCCTACAGCCACGTGCTGGGAGAGCTTTGGGGTGCCATCATCGCAAGCGCCATTGTCTTCGTGGCATCGCTGTTCTTTTGCTGGCAGCTGGCGATTGCGGCGTTTTGGAGCGTTCCCGTGGCCTTTGCCGTGTTGTATCTAACACGCGGCCCCATGACTCCGGTGTTTGATCGCGTGCGCGCCGAGAAGGTCAAGGTTACCGAGGCTATTCAAGAGACGCTCGACTGCGTTCGCGAGATTCGCGCCACCAACCAGGAGGCCCATTATCTTGAGGGACTCAACGCCGTGATCGATGCCGAGGAGCGCGAGACCACCAAGGGCGAGCTCGTTAACGGGCTTTTGGTCAACTCCGCCTTTGCCATCCTGCGTCTGGGCATTGCCACCACGCTGGTCACGGGCGCCGCGATGGTCGCCTCCGGGCAGGTCGACTTTTTGGTGTTGTTTGCCTTCCTGCTTATGGTGAGCCGTATCTATGCGCCCTTTGACCAGGCATTAATGTTAATGTCCGAGCTGTTTGCCGCCGAGTCGTCTGCCAAGCGCATGCGTTCCATCATGGAAGAGCCTGTGGCGCGGGGCAGCGAGAACTTTGAGCCTGCGGGCCACGATGTGGTGTTCGATCACGTGGCATTTGGCTATGGTGCGGGCGAGGACGGCCGCGCCGGCGAGAAAGTTCTTACCGATGTGAGCTTTACCGCCAAGGAAGGCGAAGTTACGGCGCTGGTCGGTCCTTCGGGTTCCGGTAAGTCTACGGTGAGCCGCCTGGCCGCGCGCTTTTGGGATGCCACTGCGGGCAAGGTTGCCGTGGGCGGTGTGGATGTTGCGGGCGTCGACCCCGAGGTGCTCCTGCGCGACTACGCCATTGTGTTCCAAGACGTGTTGCTCTTTGACGACACGGTGATGGGAAACATCCGCCTCGGGCGTCGTGACGCCACCGATGAGGAAGTGCTTGCGGCCGCGCGTGCCGCTAACTGCGACGAGTTCGTGAACCGCATGCCGCAGGGCTACGACACCATGATCGGCGAGAACGGCTCCAAACTCTCCGGTGGCGAGCGCCAGCGCATCTCCATCGCCCGCGCGCTGCTCAAAGATGCGCCCATCGTGCTGTTGGACGAGGCGACGGCGAGCTTGGACGTGGAGAACGAGACCGTGGTTCAGCAGGCGCTTTCCCGCCTGCTCGCGGGCAAGACGGTTATCGTTATTGCCCACCGTATGCGTACGGTGGAAAATGCCGACAAAATCGTTGTGCTTAAAGATGGTGTGGTTGCCGAGCAGGGCGCTCCGGCGCAGCTCAAGGCGGCAGGTGGAGAATTCGCCCGCATGGTTGCGCTGCAAAAGGAGGCGGCGGCCTGGCAGCTGTAGGAGTGTGACAAAGGGACAGTCCCTTTGTCATATTGAGTTCACCCCCATAGTTTCCAAAAAGTTAGCCGTTGTTGACCAAATAATTATACTAAACTAGTCTCAAAAGTGTGCCCGAGCAAACTTGTTTACTCGGGTGCTGAGGCACCGTGCCGCGTCCAATGCGGCAAAAGGGAGAAACAACATGAAGAAGTCGACGTTCAATACCCTGCTTGTCGGTGGCGGTTTTCTGCTTGGTACGGCCGGCATCAAGCTGCTCACCAGCGCTCCGGTAAAGAATGCCTGCGTGCAGGGCATCGCGTGCGGTATGCGCGTCAAGAACTGCTACCAGGACATGGTCGAGCAGGCCAAGGCTAATGTCGATGACATGGTTGCCGAGGCTGCCTACATCACCCAGAGCGAGGCCGCTGCTGACGAGGCAGCCGAGTAGCGCTCCCAGGCACAAACTATGAGATTCTCGATTATTAGCGAGATCCCCGGCAGGACCCGTCTTCAATTGGCGGGTCCTGTGCCAGAGAGCGATCTCGACGCACTTCTTAAGCTCAGCAGCGAAATCGATGGCGTGCGCAAAGTGCGCGTGTATGGCCGTATTGGCCAGATGGCGCTGGAATACGACGAGCCGCGCCGCGTAAGCGTGCTCGACGCCTTGGGCGCACTCGATGCTCAAGCTATCGCCGATGCCAAGTCGGGCTACGTGATGCAGCTCGAGCCGCGCAAGCACAAGCTCGTCATGGATCTTGCCACACTTATCGGCGCCCACTACGCGCGCCGCTGGTTCCTGCCTACGCCTCTGCGTGCGGTGTTTGTCGTGGCCGGTTACATGGCATTTTTGCGCGCTGCCCTTCATGAGCTGGCGCAGCCGCGCCTGACCGTTCCTGTGCTCGACGCTTCGGCCATCGGCATTTCGTTCGTCAAGCGTGATGTCGACACCGCGGGCCAGACGATGTTCCTACTCAACGTGGGCGAGTTACTCGAGGATTACACCCGCGCCATGAGCGAAAACGAGCTCATCAACTCGCTGCTCGACGTGCCCGACAAGGCGCAAAAGGTCGTCGGCGATACCGAGGTAAGCGTTGCTGCGACCGAGCTCGAGCCCGGCGATTTGGTCGCAGTGCGCACCGGCATGTCTATCTGCATCGATGGCGTGGTCGAGCAGGGGAGCGCCATGGTTAACCAGGCGACCCTGACCGGGGAACCGCTGGCCGTTGAGCGCAGCACGGGCGACGACGTGTTCGCCGGAACCGTCGTGGAAGACGGCGGCATCTTGGTGCGCGTGCGCGCTAATACGGCGCAAACCAAACTGCGCTCAATCGTCTCGCTCGTACAGACGGCCGATTCGCTCAAGTCCGAGGGCCAGTCGCACATGGAAGACCTCGCCAACAAGATTGTCCCGTGGAACTTCCTGCTCGCGGGCCTGGTTGCGCTTACCACCCGCAGCCTCATCAAGACCTCGGCGGCACTGATGGTCGACTACTCGTGCGCACTCAAGCTCACGGGTTCCGTCGCCGTCATGACTGCCATGAGCGACGCCGCTAAGATGGGCGTCATGGTCAAGGGCGCGAAGTACTTTGAGTCGTTTGCCAAGGCCGACACCATTGTGTTCGATAAGACCGGCACGCTCACCGAGGCGCAGCCGCGTCTTGCCTGCGTGCTCACCACCGATGGCTGGAGCGAGGACGAGATCCTGCGCCTTTCTGCCTGCTTGGAGGAGCATTTCCCGCATCCGGTGGCGCGCGCCGTGGTCAACGCCGCCCGCGAGCGTGGGCTCGAGCATCGCGAGCGCCACGCCGCCGTCGAGTACATCGTGGCGCACGGCATCGCTTCGTCCATCGAAGGGCGTCGCGCCATCATCGGTTCCGCGCACTTTGTATTTGAGGATGAGAGTGCGCAGCTCGAGTCCGACATTAAGGAGCGCATTGAGTCCCAGATGCAGGGCCTGTCGCCGCTGTATCTGGCGGTCGACGGCACCGTTGTGGGCGTGCTCGGTATCGAGGACCCGCTTAAGCCCAGGGTCCGCGAGGCTATCGCCGACCTGCACGCGTTGGGCGTCAAACATGTCGTTATGCTCACGGGCGACTCCGAGCGCACGGCCGAGCGCATTGCGCGAGAGGCGGGCGTCGACGAGTTTAAGGCCGAGCTGCTGCCCGAGGACAAGTACGCGTATGTGGAGCGCATAAAGAGTGAGGGGCGCCACGTTGCCATGGTGGGTGACGGCGTCAACGACTCACCGGCACTCGGTTTGGCCGACGTGGGCCTGGCGATGGGTGGCGGAAGCGACATCGCCAAGGAGGTCGCTGATATCATCCTGACCGATACGGACCTTGCCGCGATCGTGCGCCTGCGCCGCATGAGTCAGGGCCTCGTTGATCGTCTGACGAGCTCCTACTCTAAGGTGATGCTCACCAACTCAGCGCTCTTAGCACTGGGTATTACCGGGGCGATTACCCCACAGGCGTCGTCGCTGCTGCACAACGGCTCGACGATTGCGTACAGCTTGGGCAACGCGAAGGCTTACCTGCGTTAGCAGACGTGTTCGCCCACGTTATCTGGCCTGCGCCCGGACGGCACCGATGCCGTCCAGGCGCAAGTCTTTTGCATTTGACCATGTGCTAGCTTCTCTATATAGTGTTGCTAGCGGTGCTAGCAATTGAAGGGAGCGGGATCAATGTGGGTGCTGTTAGCGGCATGGCGCAGGTGAACGTTCGCGTGGATCGCCAGGTCAAGAACCGTGCCGAGGAGGCGCTGCGGCTTTCGGGCGCCTCGCTGCCCGAGCTCATCAAAAAGGTGGTGGCCAAGGTCGCGCAGGGTGGCGGGCAGTGCGAGGAGGTGCTTGCGGCCGTCGATGACCGGCAACAGACCGTCGTGCCCGATACTCCGTTCGCCGCGTCGTGGGCAGCGGCAGACCGGCTTTACGCGGACCTGGGCATTGCTACGTCGCCCGTATCCGACGATCGCGACTGGGACGCAATCTATTCCGAAGCCATGGATGAGCATTATCGCCAAAAGGGGATGATCCAGTGAGTGGGGCGCCTCTCAAGATCATGGTGGACGCCAACGTATGGGTTGATTCGTTTTGCGTCGACCATGCCGAGTCGCTTGCCGCGCGTGCGTTTATTGGACAGGCGACGGAGACGGGGGCGCCGCTGTTCTTCCCGGTGCATATCGCTAAGGACGTGCTGTACGTTGTCCAACACGAGTTGAAGCGTAGCGTTCTTGCCAGCGGGGGAGCGCTTGACGAGGCATCTGCCCGTGCAATTGGCGATGCGGCGTTGGCGTTTGTTCGGAATATGACCGAAAACGCCACGGCCGTGGGCGCAGATGCATCGGACCTTTGGCTGGCCGACAAATACTTAGCGCTCCATCGCGATTACGAGGACAACTTGGTGCTCGCCGCGTGCAAGCGCGCACAGGTCGATTACTTGGTGACCAACGATCGCAAGCTGTTCGAACATGCCGATCTCGCAGCAAAGACCCCGCGCCAAATGATGCCGATTCTTGCTCTGGCCGAACGCGGCGGCGCGGCTATCGGTTAACGCGAACTGTTTGCGGGCCTCTTGGACGACGATGCGCCAAGGGACCCGCGTTTGCAACTTACAAAAGCTCGGCCTTAATGGCGGGACTTTCTGCGAGCTGCTCGGCTGCCTTTTCGTCGGAATCGTTTAGTGCTGCCAGACTGCGGTAGACCCACTCGTTGACCTGGGTGTTCTTGACGCCTGCGGTCTGCATAAGGGCGCCTGCCTCGCGGATTGCTGCGAGCAGATCGGCTTTGGGACCCGCGAGCTTGACCTCGATGCCGTGGTAGGCGGCCACGCCGCGGTTCTCACTCACGTGGTCGATAAAGCCCTCGACGGTCTCAAGCTGCTGGGCGAGAGCCGCATCATCGTCAGCATCCAGTGCGACGAGTGCGTTCGATACCGTGAGGGCGGGATGTCCGCAGGGGACAAAGCCTTCGATGACATCCATAGCTTCGGTAATGGTTGAGCCCAGGCCCGCGAGGGCATTGACGAGTTGCTGCTTGGTATCCATAACGGTCCTTTCGACGGGTCAATTTTGCTTGGCGAAAATATACGTGACGCGATCGGTAGCAAAAGTGCGAAGTACGGCGCACATTGGGGTCTTCACAGCTCGTGCATAGAACAGCTGTCCGCTTTCAGAACGTGGTAAGATAACACTCCACAAGCGGGGCTTGCCTCGTATGTTCCTTGAAAAGTCGACGGGTGTTGGGTGCTCGAGCCCAATACCATCCAGACTTTCCCGACATTCGGGGGCGACTGGTTTCGACACGATAGCTCTGAGAGAGGAAGCAAGCCGAGGTCTCCTCGCCTCGTTAAACAGGGGTACCTTCAAATTGAATTGACAACAACTCTTCTTTTGAGCCTATGGCTCTCGCTGCTTAGTTTATAGCGGCGCGTCAACCCGGTGATTTCCCCGACACCGGCGCGACGTCATGTTAGGGGAATGCTCCTGCGCACGTAATCGGTATGGCGCAGGCTAAGACCGAACCGGTTAGGACGCCGCGAGCGTGTCGCTGCGCGCAAAGCGTCCGAGACTAAACCAGCGACTGAGCTTGGAGATACCAATCAGGGGGCTTTCGTGGACCGGAGTTCGATTCTCCGCGCCTCCACCATAAGTAACAGGCAGGTAGAGAAGTGTCTCTACCTGCCTTTTTATTTCTAGCCCGCACCGCGGAGAATCGAACTCTATGCAGGGCGCGAGCGTTAAGCAAACGCGAAGCGTTTGTAGCGAGCGGGCGAGGGCGCCGGCAGGCGGCCGAAGCCGGTGCGGATTTGCGAAGCAAATACGCGGATTCTCCGCGCAATGCCTCAGCCCAAAACAGATGCGATGTCGATCGGATGACAGCCGACAATGCCCCCGCGCCAACGTCATCTCTACCCGCGGAGAATCGAACTCTATGCAGGGCGCGAGCGTAAAGAAAACGCCTTGGCAACGCAGACCGGGACGCGCTTTCCCAATGGCGGCCCAGGCGGAAAGCGTGTCCCGGAATCCGCGCTCAGACTGGGACGTAGTTTCCGGATGGCGCCTCAAGCGGAAACTGCGACCCGGAATCCCGCCGTAGAGTGGGACATGCTTTCCCAATGGCAGCTCAAGCGGAAAGCGCATCCCGGAATCTAAGCTCGAAATGGGATTCATTTTCCTGATGGCGGGCTCAGCGGAAAATACGACCCGGAATTTGCTCTGAGAACGGGACACGCTTTCCCGCCGACCGCTCCGCCCTCCTCAACTCCAAAACCTGCGCGCCCTCCATCCCAAAACTGGGTAGAAGAAGGCCAAAACGCAATCGCAGGAGGTCAACATGACTGCAGAAGATAAGGCAAAGAACGCTGGCAAGGTCGCGCTCGTTTTGGAGGGCGGCAGCTTCCGCGGGCAGTTTACTGCGGGCGTGCTCGACGTTCTCATGGAGGCTGGCGTCGAGATTCCGGCGGTATATGGCGTATCGGCCGGCGCCCTCAACGGCGTGAACTACAAGTCGCACCAGATCGGCCGTGCCAACCGCATCAACCTGGCTTTCTGCAACGACAGCCGCTTCATGGGCGCTGCATCGTTTGCGTCCACGGGTTCCATTGTGGGTTACGACTTCATCTTCAACGACGTCCAAGACCGCCTGGATCCCTTTGACAACGAGACGTTCGACGCGAGCCCCATCGAGATGTACGCCGTCGCTACGGACATGCTCTTTGGAACCGCCACGTACCTCCCGGTCAAAAGCGCCGTGCTCGACCTCGATGCCGTGCGCGCATCGACGTCGCTGCCGCTGGTGACGCCGCCGGTCGAGATTGACGGGCACAAATACGTCGACGGTGGCGTAGCCGATTCGATCCCCATCGAGCACGTGCTGGAGGAGGCGGGCTTCGACCGTGCAGTCGTCATCGTCACGCAGGATCGTTCGTACGAGAAAAAGCCTTATGAGTTTATGCCTGCCGCGCGCGCCCGCTATGCCGACTACCCCTATCTGCTCGAGGGAATCGAGACGCGCCACGACCGCTACAACATACAACGCATGCACCTGTGGAAGTATGAGCGCGAGGGCCGTGCGTTGGTCGTCGCTCCGCAAAAGCCGGTCGAGGTTGGCCATGTCGAGCACGATCCGGCAAAGCTTTTGGACCTGTATATCCAGGGCCGTCAGGAGGCAAAGCGCCTGCTCGCGGAAATCCAAGAGTTCGTTGAACGCTAGCGACGGCGAACCCTCAAAAAATGGCAACAGCTAAAGAGCTGGAAAAATCACGGCTCGTGGATGACATGTGCAGAAACTCTGGTCGGAGCCAAAATACCTGTTGACTCGGACGGCGAGCGGGGTAATATGGACGGGTTACTTGCAGAGCCCCGTGAATCTCTGTAACAACACGTACTGTACATGGAGGAGTCTAAGTGATTTCGAAATCGACTCACTACGCCAAGCAGGGCGAGGTCCAGCGCAACTGGGTTCTCGTCGACGCCGATGGTGCTGTCCTGGGCCGTCTTGCCACCCAGATCGCAATGATCCTGCGCGGTAAGAACAAGCCCCAGTTCACGCCCAACAGCGACTGCGGCGACTTCGTTGTCGTCATCAACGCCGATAAGGTCCAGCTTACCGGTAACAAGGCCGACACGAAGACCTATTATCGCCACAGCGGCTACAACGGCGGCCTCAAGGCTGAGAGCTTCCGCCAGGCTATGGAGAAGCACCCGGAGAAGGTCATCGAGCGCGCCGTTCGCGGCATGCTGCCCAAGACCACCCTCGGCCGTGCCCAGATGACCAAGCTTAAGGTCTACGCTGGTGCCGAGCATCCGCACGCTGCCCAGAACCCCACGAAGATTGAGCTGGAGGCTTAAAGATGGCTGAGAACACCGTTGTCTACCAGGGTACCGGCCGTCGTAAGAACGCCGTCGCCCGCGTCCGTCTCGTCCCCGGCACCGGCAAGGTGACCATCAACAAGCGTGACGCCGAGCAGTATTTCGGCCGTCATCAGCTCGTTGAGAACGCCCTTGCTCCCTTCAAGGTGACCGACACCGCCGGTCAGTTCGACGTTATCGCTCTGTGCGATGGCGGCGGCATCTCCGGTCAGTCCGGCGCTCTGCGCCTGGGCATCGCTCGCGCTCTTCTGAACGCTGGCGACTACCGTGCTGACCTCAAGAAGGCCGGTTTCCTTACGCGCGATGCTCGCGTGGTCGAGCGCAAGAAGTACGGCCTCAAGAAGGCCCGCCGCGCTCCCCAGTTCTCCAAGCGCTAAGGTTTTATCTCCTTTCGAGATACAATGTACAAGCGGGGCCTGCCGATTCCTCGGCGGGTCCCGCTTTTCTTTTTCGACTAGGGCGGGCGGTTGCATATCGCCTGCTAGGGAAGGAGCGATCCTATGCCCCAGAACATCTTCGGTACCGACGGCGTCCGTGGCGTCGCCAACGCCGATCTTTCGTGCGACCTCGCGTTTCGCCTGGGCCGCGCGGCGACCAAGTTTCTTGGTCCGGACATCTGCATCGGCCGTGACACGCGCCTTTCGGGCACCATGCTCGAGAGCGCTCTGACCGCCGGCATTATGGCCGAGGGCGGCCGCCCGCATTGCTGCGGCGTTATCCCCACGCCTGCCGTGGCACTGCTCACCGTTCAGAACGAGCTCGACGGCGGCATCGTCATCTCTGCTTCGCATAATCCGCCGGAGTTCAATGGCATCAAGTTCTTTAGCCGCAAGGGCATGAAGCTTCCCGATGCTGTCGAGGAAGAGATCAGCGCTTGGGTCATGTCCGAGGAAGCCATGGCTGCCGACACGCTGCCGACTGGCGCCGGCGTGGGCCACATCATCAAGATGAAGGACGCTCGCAAGGCATACGTCGACCACGCCATCGATACGCTTGATGGCCTGAGGCTCGACGGCCTGGTCGTTGCCGTCGACTGCGGCCACGGTGCTTCTTGCCAGACTACGCCCGCCGCGCTGCAGCGCCTGGGTGCCACGGTGCACGCTATCAACACCGATTACTGCGGCACCGACATTAACGTTGAGTGCGGCTCTACGCACCTCGAGCCCCTGCGCGAGCTCGTGCTGCGCACCCATGCTGACATCGGTCTGGCCCACGACGGCGACGCCGACCGCGTACTGTTCGTGGACAGCGAGGGCAATGAGATCGACGGTGACTACATCCTGGCTATCTGCGGTTCTGACCTCGCCGCTCGCGGCAAGCTCGCTAACTCCGAGATCGTTTCGACCGTCATGTGCAACCTGGGCTTCTCCATCGCTATGAAGGAGCAGGGCTTCGAGATGGTCCAGACCGCCGTTGGCGACCGCTACGTTCTGGAGCGCATGCTCGCGGACGGCGCCGTCATCGGCGGCGAACAGTCCGGCCACATCATCTTCCTGGAGCACAACACCACCGGCGACGGCCTGGTGACGGCTCTGCAGCTGCTGGCCGTGCTCAAGCGCACCGGTCGTACCCTCACCGATCTTTCCGGCATCATGAAGAAGTACCCGCAGGTGCTCGTCAACGTGCATTCCGACAACAAGGCCGGCCTGGACGATTGCCAGCCCATCTGGGATGCCGTCGCTGCTGCCGAGAAGGAGCTTGACGGCCGCGGCCGCATTCTGGTGCGCCCGAGCGGTACCGAGCCGCTGGTCCGTGTGATGGCCGAGGCCGAGACGCACGAGCTGACCCAGCGCGTTGTCGACGACATCGTCGAGGTTGTCAAGCGCGAACTTCCCTAATGGTCAAAAACCGTTGCCAAGTGGTAAACTGTTAAAGTTATTTTGATTGATTGGTATGTCCGAGGGGGAGCATGTTCACTAAAGTCCTAAGGTCTTTTGGTATGCGTGGTCGAGTCCTTACGCTGGATGCTCCCATCTCGGGCGATGTCATTCCGTTGTCCGAGGTCAATGACCAGACGTTTGCCACCGGCCTTTTGGGCCAGGGCGTGGCGATTCAGCCTACCGGCACGCGCGTGATTGCGCCGGCAGATGCCAAGGTCGAGGCCATTTTTCCCACGGGACACGCCGTTGCGCTTAACACGGTCGATGGCTTGGACGTGCTCATCCACGTTGGTTTGGACACTGTTCAGCTTGAGGGCAAGCACTTTACCGTACATGCGCAAGTGGGCGACATCGTCCATAAGGGTGATGTACTCATTGAGTTCGATCGCGAGGCAATTGCTGCCGAGGGCTACGATGTGACGGTTCCCATCTTGGTGTGCAACTCCGTTGAGTTCTCGAGTATCAAGGGCTTCGTTGGCGTGCATGTCGAAGAGATGGACCAGCTCATCGTTGCTCGCGAGCGCTAGCAAGTGCACGTGGCCATTAGCCTACAATTCAAACACGTTTACGGAGGGCGCCCTTGAAAGAGGACGCCCTCCGTGGCAAGATGGGAAACGTCCGAGGCTAAACAGCTTCGGGTCACCGTGGACGGGCAGGGGCCTCGACGCGGCTAGACACGAGACACATACATTACGCGACCTCGCCCTGGTGGCCGCACACGTTGGTTGCGGCCGACGCGGGCCGCGGGCAAGTGCTTGTAAGGGAGCCTTGCCTCTCTTGTACGAGAAAGGACGCGTAATGAAGATCATTAAAGCTAAAGACTACGAGGATATGAGCCGCAAGGCCGCCAATATCATCTCGGCCCAGGTTATCCTCAAGCCCGACTGTGTACTGGGCCTTGCCACCGGCTCCACCCCGATCGGTGCCTACAAGCAGCTCGCTGCTTGGTACGAGAAGGGCGACGTCGACTTTGCCGAGGTCAGCACCTATAACTTGGACGAGTATCGCGGCCTTTCGCACGACGATCCCCAGAGCTATCACTACTTCATGCGTGAGAACTTCTTCGATCACATCAACATCGACCTGAACAACACGCATGTGCCCGACGGTTCCAACCCCGACGCCGCCGCTGCCTGCTCTGAGTACGACAAGATCGTCGCCGACGCCGGTTACCCGGATCTGCAGCTGCTCGGCATCGGCAACAACGGCCACATCGGCTTCAACGAGCCCGATGACCACTTCTCCAAGGGTACGCACTGCGTCGACCTCACCGAGAGCACCATTCAGGCCAACAGCCGCCTGTTCGACAGCATCGACGATGTTCCCCGTCAGGCCTACACCATGGGTACCCAGACCATCATGTATGCCCGCATGATCCTGGTCGTCGCCAACGGCGAGGCCAAGGCTCAGGCTGTGCATGACATGTGCTATGGTCCGGTTACACCCGAGTGCCCGGCTTCGATCCTGCAGCTGCACACCAACTGCGTTGTCGTTGCCGACGAGGCCGCCCTTTCGCTCTGCGAGTAGCGCGAATCCTGCGGCTTGACATAGCCTTGCCTAAGGCCTCCGCTTTGCGGGGGCCTTTTTGCTATCCCTTTTTGCCCACTTGACCAAAAACTTGCCGTAAGCTTGACGAATACCGGATGTCCAACAGCTTGATTCATTCCATATCAGATTCTATGCAAAAATGCCACTAGAAGGTCGTAGACGGTAGCGGGTGCTAGGCGAGTTGAATGACATGGCTGAACCTTGTTCATCTGCGTTACACTGCCGCTTAGATGGGACAAGCTGACAAGCTCATTTACCTGCTTAAAGACCGATTAGTCGGGGGATTAATAACAATCGGCCCTCGCTGTACAAAAACTTGCCGCTTGCGTACCAAAAGACAACCTAAAACACAAGGTCGCTCTATTCATAGCGCGGCTTGTATGGTCTTGCGGCTACAGTGTCCATACGGTCGAGTTGAGGAGCGGGCATGGTAAACGATTTGAGCGGTATAGACGACCTCGAGCTGATGCCGCTGGGCGGAGGCTATATGGTGCGACGCGAACGCTTGATGAATGAGCTTATCGCCAAGGGCCGAAAGGCCGGCATCGTGGTTCTTTATGCGCCCGACGGGTTTGGGAAGACCTCGGTGCTGCTGCAGTACACCCATGAGGTTAAATGCGACCCAACGCGAGGCCCCGTGCGGATTATCGAGGCCGATCGCGCCATTGGGCGCGAGGTGTTTATGCAGCTCGAGGTGGTTACCGAAGAACTCAAAGACAAACCGCACTCCCTTATCGCGATTGATAATGTGCCAAACCTCGATCAGCACGATACCGAAGACCTCATCGACAGGATTCGCGGCCTGCGCGCTATGGGGGTTGGGGTCTTTATCTCCTGCCGTCCTTCAAATCGTCAGCTGATTCATGGACTGGGCGATTCGGTTAAGATCAATGCGCAGATGCTCAAGGTGCATGCCTATGAGTATTCGGCGTGGGCATCGGCGTTTTCGATCAGCACATCGCTCGACTTCTATCAGCTCACGCAGGGCGTGCCCGAGCTCGTTTCGGCATTGCAGACGGGTCTGTATGGCCAAGGCGACGTAGCCGGCCTGCTCGAAAACGAGATTGTCAACGTATATGGCGCGGCACTTGCCGATCTGGCTTCGCTCGACAATAATGCGCTGTTTTGCGTGGCATGTCTCATGGTTTTGATGGGCGAGGGCAATATCGCAGAACTCGAGGCTTGTGGGGCGAGGTTGTCGATGGTCGACCAGTCCTACTTTGTGCGCGACTACCCGATCTTTGGCTTGGATCCCGCCGAGCGGAGTTTTACGTGTCTGGGCACGGAGGATAACGGACGCTTGCGTTTGCGTAAGTTGGTGGCCGAGGTTCGCCCCGAACTTGTTCCGAGGGCGGCCCGGATTTTGCTTAAGGCGGGCCGATGCGATGCGGCGATGGGCCTGGCGGACGCCTTTTTGGACCGTGAAGCGGTCCTTGAACTTGCTGGGCAGTATGGGGTCGATTTGGCCCTGACGGGGCACGGGGCCGATATCTGCCGAGCAGCGCTGGGCACGATCGATGCTGACGATCTGGCTCCAGAGCCAACGCCTGCCGAGGCACTCGGCGTATATCTGGCAGCGGTCAGCGTGTCCAATACAAAGCTCGCTCGCTATATGGCATCGGTTATCGAGTGCGGGGGCGAACGGGCGGCCTGTGAAATAGACCCTGTTTCATGGAGGGTGGCCCAGACGCTGACGGCTGTTTGCTATGGGGACAACGGGCTTGGGCTTCCTACGAACCTGGCCGTGCCAGAAATCGAGACATCCCATACCGCACTCGATATGTTGTCTGCGCATATCGAGGTCAAGCGGTGCCTGACCGAGCGGGGAGATGACGGCGGCGTTCTACAGCAGCTCAAAACGAGCAAGGCCTACGACTGCGAGCTCGACATCGCGGGGATTGTTATACGGGCCGATAGTATGCTGGTGGAGCTCTTTGACGGGTCGTTTGCGGGAACCGACGAGCGCGACGACGAGATGACGGTGGTGCGGGAGGCGCTCGACGTACGCGGGCTTAAGGCGATGGCTATCTGGGTGCGCATGGTGTTGGCGGCACGGCGGCTCCTTTCCGGCTTGCCGGTAACCGACGACGCGGCGTTCAACGAGCTCGATCGTTTTGCCGTGCGCATGCGCGACAACCAGATTCAGCTGTTTGGCCTGTTGCTAGAAGGCTGGCAGTCGCTGGCAGAGGGACGGCCGGTTAATGCAAAGTTCCGTGCGGTCCAAGTGCTCAAACTTGCCGAGGAGTCGATTGCGTACATGCGCGATAACGCATTGCTGCTGGAGCGCGCGGCATATCTGCGTAACACCTCGATGGTTTCGGTGCGCGAGGAAGCGGAGCTACTCGATATAAGCCAGACGCAGGTTGGTGGCGCAGAAGCCTGGATGGTGGCACTGCATTTGGCCTGTGCGGGCCGAGACAGCGACCTTGCGGCCTGGATGTCCATGAATCGTGCGGGGATTCTAGAGCCATCGTATCGGCTCTTTGCGCGCCTTGCCATGCATTGTCTGGGCGAGCCGGCGGGCAGGATACGCAAGAAGCTTCCCGTGCGCGAGCTGTCGCGGTACTCGCTGCGCGACGATTTGGAAGGGGAGGGCGAGCGTCTGTTCCAGGCTGGCGAGGTTGAAGCCGTTGATACCATCGACCATATCGAGATTCGCATGTTTGGTGCGTTTCGCGCCGAGCGCGACGGGTTTCCCATCACGGACAAAATGTGGCGCCGCAAGAAGGCGGCGACACTTGCCGAGCGGCTTGCACTGGGCATGGATGCGCTCGTCGACCGCGAGACGCTGGCCATGGAGCTGTGGCCCCATGCCGAGTTCAATAGCGCCCGCAACAACCTGTACTCGACGATATCGCGCTTGCGGTCGGCTTTGGGGCCGACGCCGGATGGCAAGTCATGCGTGCTCATCCAAAATGAATGCATTGGGCTCAACGGTGACTACGTCAAGACCGATGTACGGCTGTTTGACCAGATAAGCCGCGAGGTTTTGGGAAATCGCACGGGTGCGCGCGGGCCCCATCTGGTCGAGTTGTGCCTTAAGATTGAGCAGCTTTATGCCGGACCGTTGTATGTTCCCAATGGCTGTAATCCCACCTACTTTTTGCGCATGCGGCGCATTATGCAGTCAAAGTACATCGATTGCATGATTAAGGGAGCAAATGCCGCTCTAGAAGAAAACGATCTACAGTCGGCGATTTGGCTGGCGGAGTCGGGGCTTCGGCAGGAAACGGCGCGCGAGGATATGGTGCGCTGCGCCATGCGCGTCTACAGTGCGGCGGGGCGGCGGCGCGATATCGTCGAGCTGTACAGCGGGCATATGCACCATCTGAGGGAGCAGGTCAATGGCGTGCCCGAGCCCGAGACGCGGCGCCTATACGAGCGCTTGGTGGAGGGGCGGCTCAATCGCGTGCTGGTCGAGCGATAAAAAACGGGCGCCCAAAGTACTTGGGCACCCGTAAGCTTGCTATGTGTTGGCTCGCTGGACCATTGACTCTTAGACGAGCTTGATCTTCTCGATATCCTTGCGCGAGGACTCGCGATACAGCGAGAATTTGCGGCCGATAACCTGAACGACGTCGGCGTGGCAGCGCTCGGCGAGCTCCTCGGCGGCCTCGCGGGCAGAAAGGCTGGAGCCGTCCAGCACAGAGCACTTAACGAGCTCGTGCTTCTCCAGGTAGGCGACCGTCTGCTCGACGGTGCCCTCGTTGACATCGGACTTGCCGATGATGATGGCGGGGTTGAGGTGATGGGCCATGCTGCGAAGCTGCTTGACCTGGGCTCCTGTCAGTGCCATGGGTTCTCGCTTTCTATGTATGGGGCGCCCCGCGACGGGGCCTTAATCTACGTGAGCTGTCCCACGATAGCGCAGGAACGGCGCGGTGTGGAGCGCGTTTGCCCAGTTCAAAAAGAATGCGGATGCCGAGTGAGTGGGCAGTGCGGGCTGCGAACAGGCTATGAGCTGGGCGCAGAGATCGGCTCCCATGCAATAAACGCCCAACGGACCTTGCGGACGTGGTCGAGCATGTAGCGTCCCTGCGGTACGCCCTTGGAGCCCGGCTCGCCGGCACGGGGATTCTCAATCATGTGTTGAGCGATGTAGTCGCGCAGGCGGTCGATCTTATCCTCGTTGCCATGCTCGAGCATACGGGAAAAATCTGCTACGCCCGCCTCAAGGCTATCGAAGGTGTCGCGACGGGGCGATTCAAAGTACGTAACCTGCGGCAGGGCACCCATCTGAATGAGGATATTAAAAGCATACACAAAGCCATTACTGCAGGTAACCGAGGCGCCGATGGCGTTCATCAGGTGCAGGTCATAGCGCGGGCTGGAGTTGGCGACCATCGTGACAGCACAACGCCGACGAGCCGTACGATCAAGCTTGGCAAGCGCACCTTTTAGATTGGTCGTCGTAACCGACCGACTGGCAAAGGCAACATCTACCGCTTTCGTGACCGGGCCAACCAAATCCCAATCATCATCCCAAGCAAGCTCAAGCGGCGTAATGCGATCCTCGAGCTCATAGTACTCAATGCCGGCATCAAGCGTGCCCAACATGGCAGGAGAGAAGTCGGCAGCAATCACGGAATGCCCAGCCTGAGCAAGCGGAATAGCAATCGACCCAGCCCCACACCCCATATCCAGCACGGACTCGCCGGGCTCAAGTGCCAACAGCTTTATAAAATCCCGAGCATAAGGGGCAGTCTCCAAGGGCCGAAAATGCCGAGCCCGCTTATCCCATTCAAAAGAATCATCAGCCCGATGCCGACCAGCTTGCAGGCGCATCCATTCGCCATTCCAATCCGCAGAAAGAAGCTCAGAGCGAGCATCCCCATCAACCACGGGCTAACCTCCTAGCAACAAAAAAGCGACTCCTCCCAAAAGAAGAGCCGCAACCAGCATATATCAGAAAAGAACCGTTCCAACGCCAAACCGCCCTCACAACCAAGGCGGGCAAGAGCGAAGCGACTGCCATACGGGATAGAACCCAACTGAGGTCCCGTTGTGCGGGAGTCCCGGGGAGGGCAAATATATAAGGTCGATCGCGAGTTCCGCACGAGCCGGAGAGCACTTAATGTGCTCTCCGTGCGAGTCAGGACTGTCCGAGCAGGCGACCTTATATATTTGCCCTCCTCGGGACTCCTCGCCCGAACCCCTCAGCTAGTTCTTCAGCGAGTTCAGCGGCGCCGGGAAGCGTCCACCACGGTGGGCAAGCACGGTGCCGGCGTTGGGGTTCACCGGCATGATGGGCGCACGGCCGAACAGGCCGCCGTACTCGACGCAGTCGCCCACGCCCTTGCCAATGGCGGGAATCACGCGGACGGCCGTGGTCTTGTTGTTGATGACGCCGATGGCCATCTCGTCGGCGATGATGCCGGCGATGGTCTCGACCGGGGTGTCGCCGGGGATGGCAATCATGTCCAGGCCAACGGAGCACACGCAGGTCATGGCCTCGAGCTTCTCGAGCGAAAGCGCACCGGCCTCGACGGCGGCGATCATGCCGGCATCCTCGGACACGGGGATAAAGGCGCCGGAGAGACCGCCCACGCTGGAGCTGGCCATGACGCCGCCCTTCTTGACGGCATCGTTGAGCATGGCGAGCGCGCAGGTCGTGCCGGGGCCACCGCAGGTGCCCACGCCGATGATCTCGAGGATGCGGGCAACGGAGTCGCCGATGGCAGGCGTGGGAGCCAGCGACAGGTCGACAATGCCTTTCTCGACACCCAGACGGCGGGCTGCCTCACGGCTCATGAGCTCGCCGGTGCGGGTGATCTTAAAGGCGGTCTGCTTGATTTTCTCGGCAACCTCCATCATCGAGGCGGAGTCGGGGAGCGTCTCCAAGGCAGCAGCCATAACGCCGGGGCCCGAGACGCCAACGTTGATGACGGCGTCGGCCTCGCCACCGCCGTGGACGGCGCCCGCCATAAACGGGGAGTCCTCGACCATGTTGGCAAAGCAGACAAACTTGGAGGCGCCAACGGAATCCTGGTCGGCCGTGAGCTTGGCGGCATCGATGATGGTCTGGGCGGCCATGAGCACGGCATCCATGTTGATACCGGCGCGCAGGCTGGCGACGTTGACGCTGGAGCAGACGCGGCTCGTGGTGGCGAGCGCCTGGGGGATGGACTGGATGACGCGGCGGTCGGCGTCGCCGATGCCCTTCTGGACGAGCGCGGAAAAGCCGCCCAGGTAGTCGATGCCGAGCGTCTCAGCCGCGCGGTCGAGGGCATGCGCGATGGGGGTGAGGTCCTCATCCTTGCAGCACGCGGCGATCTGCGCCACCGGGGTGACGGAAACGCGCTTGTTGACGATGGGGATACCGTACTCGCGCTCGAGGTTCTCGGCGGTCTCGACCAGATGCTCAGCCGTGTGCGTCACGTGGTCGTAGATCTTCGTGCACATGCGGTCGAGGTTCTCGTCACCGCAACCCATGAGCGAAACACCCATGGTGATGGTCCTGATGTCGAGGTTCTGCTCCTCAACCATGCCGCGGGTTTCCGCGATTTCTGCGGGCGTGATCGCCATCCTTGCGCTCCTATCTGCCAAAACGAGCATAGTCTTATCTATTCTAACGTGCCGCACGTGCCAAGTGGCGCATGCGGCACGTTTTGGTGCTCGGTTGTTTCCGTTGTGTTACTGCCCAAAGACCTCTTCGGCGATGCGAGCGCTTTCGGCGGCGTCCTTGGCGTAGTAGTCCGCGCCGATCTGCTTGGCGTATTCGGGGGTGAGTACGGCGCCGCCCACGATGATCTTGACGCCCGGCACCTCGGCATGGAGCAGCTTGATGGTCTCCTCCATGGCGACGACTGTGGTAGTCATAAGCGCCGAGAGGCCGACGAGCTTAATGTCACGCTCCTGCACGGTCTTGAGCACCTCTTGCGGGTCGACGTCGCGGCCTAGGTCAAAGACGGTGTAGCCGTAGTTATCGAGCAGCATCTTGACGATGTTCTTGCCAATATCGTGGATGTCGCCCTTGACGGTGGCCACGCAGATCTTGCCCTTGTCGGCAATCTCGCCGGCGGGCATCAGGCACTTGATGGTGTCGAAGCCCACGCGTGCCGCCTCGGCCGAGGCCATAAGCTGCGGCAAGAAGAACTTGCCCTGGTCAAAGAGGACGCCCACCTCGTCGAGGGCGGGGATAAAGTGGTTGTTGATAAGATCCATAGCGTCGTGGTCGGCCAGCAGGCGCTCAGTCTCGGTCGCGATCTCGCCCTTACGGCCCGAGACGACCATGCGACGAATTGGGTCGTCGTTGCCGTCGGTGCCGGCGGTGCCAGCAGCGGACACGGTGTCGGTCGATGCGGCCTGAGCTGCTGCCGGGTTTGCGGCGATCTTGTACGGATCGGTCCAGCCGGCGTAGCGCTCGATGTATCCGGTCGAGCCCTCGTCCTCAACGCTCAGGACGCGATAGCTGTAGACGGTATCCATAAAGCGCTTGGAGCCCGGGTTCATGATGGGGGCGTCCAGGCCCGCGCCGAAGGCGGCGGCCAAAAAGACCGAACCCAGCAGCGGGCGGGCAGGCAGGCCAAAGCTGATGTTCGACACGCCGAGCGCGCATTTGACGCCCAGACGCTCCTTGCACAGGGACATGGCGCGTAGGATCTGCTCAGCCTGGCGTTGATTAGTCGAGGCGGTCATGACCAGACAGTCGATGAGGATGCGGTCCGGGCCGATGCCGTAGCGGGCGGCCTCGGCCACGATGCGCTCGGCGATGGCGAAGCGGGCCTCGGCGGTATCGGGGATGCCGCCTTCGTCGAGCGTAAGGCCGACAACGTTGGTGCCGTAGTGGGCGACCAGCGGAAAGATCTCATCCATGATCTGCTGCTTGCCATTGACCGAGTTGATGATGGGCTTGCCGGCGTAGCGGCGCACGGCGGCCTCGACGGCTGCGGGGTCGGTGGAGTCGATCTGCAGCGGCAGCAGCGTGGAGCCCTGGAGCTGTTCGGTCGCCTGTTGGATGATCTTGACCTCGTCGATCTCGGGCAGGCCCACGTTGACGTCCAGAATGTCGGCGCCCTGTTCCTGCTGGCTGATGCCCTGGCTCACAACGTAGTCTAGGTCGCCGTCGCGCAGGGCCTGCTGCAGGCGCTTTTTGCCGGTGGGGTTGATGCGCTCGCCGATGACGGCGATCTTGTGGCCGTCGCAGGGAAGGTCCACGACCGTTTGGGCGCTCGTGACCGACATGCTGGGCTTGCGGCGGCGCGGGCTGGGCGTGTGGTTGTCGATAAGCGTGCGCAAGGCCGCCATGTGCGCCGGCGTGGTGCCGCAGCAGCCGCCCACGACGCTCACGCCGTCGGCGATCATACCGACGACGGCCTTGGCGTATTCGGGGGCTTGGATATCAAAGACGGTGTTGCCGTCGTCGTCCACATGGGGGAGTCCCGCATTGGCCTGCACCATAACGGGCTTGTCGGTAACGGTGAGCATACGTGCGGCGAGCCCCCGGAGCTCGGCCGGTCCTTGGCTGCAGTTGATGCCCAAAACGTCGGCACCGATGGCGTCGAGCGTGATGGCGGCGACCTCGGGGCTCGTTCCTAGGAAGGTACGGCCGTCTTCCTCAAAGGTCATGGTGGCAAAGACGGGCAGGTCGGAGTTCTCGCGGCAGGCGAAGACAGCCGCCTTGATCTCGGCCAGGTCGGTCATGGTCTCGATAATAAAGAGGTCCACACCCGCGGCGACGCCTGCGCGCACTTCCTCGGCAAAGAGGTCATAGGCCTCGTCGAAGCTCAGAGTACCCAGGGGGCGAAGCAGCGCGCCGATGGGGCCGATATCGCCGGCGACGTAGCGGGCGCCGGCCTCGCGGGCGCAGGTGACGGCCGCGGCAAAGACGTCTGCCACGGTGGCAGCACCGTCGAGCTTGTGGGCGTTGGCGCCAAAGGTGTTGGCGGTGATCACGTCACAGCCAGCCTCGACATATTGACGTTGGATATCGGTGATAACCTGGGGCTCCTCAAAGTTGAGCAGCTCGGGCAGGGCGCCGGCCTTCATGCCGGCCGCTTGCAACATGGTGCCCATGCCGCCGTCGAACAGCAGGTGTCCCGTGCCCTCGATGGCCGCACGCAAGCGATCGTCCTTAATGCGCAGATCGCCGATCGTGCGCGTCTTGTACGTGGCACCGTTGCGACGTGCGGCATCAACGGGTGCCGCCAATGCAGTGCCGTCAGAATCATGAGTGATAAGCGGAGTAAACATTGAGGGCTCCTAATGGCTGGAATAGCAGGTGGTGTGGGCGGCGCGGAAGCGGCAGTGCTCGCGCATGCGGCAGATATTGCAGGTGGGGCGGCTCTGGGCGTCGTGGACTTCGCCGTCGAATAGGCCGATCACCGCGGTCACGCTTTTGGTGGGCATGAGCAGGCTGGTGGGTGTGACGGTAAGCCCGATGAGCCGCGTGGCGTTGAGCGCATTGACGATCGAGCGCTGGGCCGAGAGCGGGCAGTCGCCGTAGCCGGGACTAAAACGCCAGTTGCCGGCGAGCCCATGAACGGCGGCGTCCGTCTTGACCTGCTGGTCCATTTGCTCGACGGCGGCTTCCACGTAAGCGGAGCACGCGGCGTCGAGCACGGCGCCCTCCAGGGGATGTTGGGCTCCCGTGGTGCGCAGGCGACGCTCGGCGTCCATGCCGAGGGTGCATGCCATGAGCGCGGCAAAGCGGGCATCTTTGAGATGTCGATAGATATCGCGACCTCGCAGCTCAACGTTGGTGCCGACCAAGCGAATGCAAGGCTCACTTTGTTCGTCCACGCCCGTGGCATCGACGGCAAACACGCGGCGCACGCCACGGGGCTCAATGTCCAGTTCCAGACGTTCAACGACAAGCTCAATACGTCGTGACAGTTCGGGCTCAATCTGCTGGCCGCCGTAACCCAGATACCGCAGCATCTCGGCACGGTCGACACGGGGATGGTGCGCGGCATCGACACGGTAAAGCGCCGGCGACGCAAGGTCGGCCGGCACTTCGACAGCGGTTGTATCGATGTGCGGTTTTTCCATTACCCCAGGCGCTCCATAATGGTCGTGGCGATCGCAGGACGGTTCATAGTGTACAGGTGCAGGCCGTCGGCGCCGTGCTCCTTGAGGTCGCAAAGCTGGCGGGCGGCATAATCTACACCGGCTGCCTGCAGGCTCTCGGGGTCGTTCTCGTACTTGGCGAGAATCTTGATGACGGGGGAGGGCAGCGACGCGCCGCACATAAAGACCATGCGGCTGATCTGCGACTTGCCCATAAACGGCATGATGCCCGCGGTAATGGGCACGGTGATACCGGCCTTGTCGGCAAGCTCGCGGAAGCGGTAGAAGCACTCGTTATCAAAGAAGAGCTGCGTCACAAAGAAGCTTGCGCCGGCGTCCTGTTTTTGCTTGAGGTGTTCGACCGAGAGGTTGAGATCCTCACAGGCAATGTGGCCCTCGGGGTAGGCTGCGGCGCCCACGCAAAAGCCGGCGTCGACGAGCTCGGGGATGAGGTCGCGGGCGTAGGCGTAGTCGGAGGCGGGCTTGTCGTCCTCGGTCGCGCCGGCAGGGAGATCGCCACGCAGGGCCAGGATGTTTTCAACGCCGGCGGTGCGATACTCGTCGATCTTGGCGGCGATATCGGCATGCGAGCGGCCCACGCAGGTAAGGTGTGCCACCGAGGGCGTGTCGAATTCGCTCGAAATCATATGCGCGATGGGGGCGGTGGTGGCACCGTTGCCCGAGCCGCCGGCCGAGCAGGTGACCGAGACAAAGCTCGGCGAAAGCTTGCACAGATTGCCTGCCACTTCGCGAGCCGTGTCGAGGGTGAGCTCGCCCTTGGGCGGGAACATCTCAAACGAAACGGGCGCGGTGCCCTGGGATGCTGCCTGCTTAAAAACCTCGTCGACGCGCATATCGTGCTCCTCTAGATACGTAATAGTGTGATGTGTTGTAAGGATTCTACAGCACCACTGTGTCACGGTGGAGTTTCACTCGTTATTCGGGGATACCAATCAAAGATGCCTTGCTATCGGCTTTCTCTATAACAGAGCGGCTAATCTAGGCACGGACTATAAAGACTGGTATCTGATGCAAAATACCAGTTAATAGAGCCCCATCCCAAATTGACCGCCCTTAAACCATGGGGAGAGGTCTGCAATTTATGCAGTTGATTGGCTGTTGAGGGTGGCAACGCCGCCTCGATAGGGTAACCTCATTGATTGGTTTCGCGACAGCAACATAACGGTAATGTCGCGGAAACACGGCGAGTCTAAGCTATGACTCGTTCGTTAGTAATCAACACCGCTTCTCACGCGGTGCCGATACGAAGGGAGTTCCGTATGGCCGATCTTACTGACCGCTTCGGGACCATGGTGTTCTCTGAGGAAGTCATGAAGGACTACCTCCCCAAGGACATTTGGAAGCGCCTTGCTGCAACCCTCGAGGGCGGCGAGCCGCTCGACCTGGACGTGGCCAACGCCGTTGCCCACGCCATGAAGGTCTGGGCCATCTCCAAGGGCGCGACGCACTACGCGCATTGGTTCCAGCCGCTTTCGGGCATTACTTCCGAGAAGCACGACAGCTTCCTGGAGCCCAACCACGACGGCACCGCCATTACCAAGTTTACGGGCAAGAACCTCATCCAGGGCGAGCCCGATGCCTCGAGCTTCCCCAACGGCGGCCTGCGCGCCACCTTCGAGGCCCGTGGCTACACCGCCTGGGATCCCACCAGCCCCGCCTTTATCAAGGACGATGTCCTGTGCATCCCCACGGCTTTCTGCTCCTACACGGGCGAGGCCCTGGACAAGAAGACCCCGCTGCTGCGTTCCATGACCGCGCTCTCGCGTGAGTCCAAGCGCGTTTTGGCGCTGTTCGGTAAGACCCCCAAGAAGGTCGTTCCTTCCGTGGGCGACGAGCAGGAGTACTTCCTGATCAAGAAGGACGCCTACCGCAAGCGCAAGGACCTGGTCATTACCGGCCGCACCCTCTTTGGCGCCGCTCCCTGCAAGGGCCAGGAGCTCGAGGAGCACTACTTTGGCGCTATCCGCCCCACCGTCTCGGCCTATATGAAGGATCTGGACGATGAGCTGTGGGCGCTTGGCATTCCCGCCAAGACCAAGCACAACGAGGTTGCTCCCTGCCAGCATGAGCTCGCCCCCGTCTATGGCGAAGTCAACGAGGCCATCGACCAGAATCTGGTCATGATGGAGAAGATGAAACTCATTGCCTCCCGCCACGACTTGGTCTGCCTGCTGCACGAGAAGCCCTTCGAGGGCATCAACGGCTCGGGCAAGCACAACAACTGGTCGCTTGGCACCGAGTCCGAGAACCTGCTCGATCCGGGCGACACTCCGCTCGACAACCTGCAGTTCATCGTCTTCCTCACCGCGGTAATCGAGGCCGTCGATAACTATCAGGAGCTCCTGCGTGCCTCTGTTGCCTCGGCCGGTAACGACCATCGTCTGGGCGCCAACGAGGCTCCTCCGGCGATTATGTCCATCTTCCTGGGCGACCAGCTTACCGAGGTCGTCGAGAAGATCATCGATGGCAAGGCTTCCGTCCATGCCACGCGCGGCGTGCTCGACCTGGGCGCCGATACCCTGCCCAAGCTGATGCAGGACAACACCGACCGCAACCGCACCTCCCCGTTTGCCTTCACCGGCAATAAGTTCGAGTTCCGTGCCTGCGGCTCCGAGCAGAACGTCTCCGACTCCAACCTGGTGCTCGATGCCGCCGTGGCCAAGTCGCTCAAGTCCTTCGCCGACGCACTCGAGGGTACGTCCGAGGATGAGTTCCAGGACGCTGCGCTCGAGTACTGCAAGAAGGTCCTGACCGACCACCAGCGCATCCTCTTTTCCGGCGATGGCTACTCCGACGAGTGGCCCGTCGAGGCCGAGAAGCGCGGCCTTGCCAACAACAAGACCACGGCCGACGCCCTGCCCGCCTTTGTTTCCGATAAGGCCATTGCGCTCTTTGAGGAGACGGGCGTCCTGACCAAGGCCGAGGCCCAGTGCCGCTACGATTGCAAGCTCGAGAAGTACAACAAGCTCATGAACATCGAGGCCACCACGATGGTTCGCGAGGCGCGTCGTACCTATCGCCCGGTCATTACCGCCTATGCCACCAAGGTCGCTAAGGGCCTTGAGACTATTCGTGCCGCCGGTGCCGAGGCCGCCATGCAGTGCGAGCAGAACACGCTCAACAAGCTCTGCAACGGCATCACCACCATCAACGACTCCATCAAGGCGCTTGACGCCGTGCATCAGAAGGCCGAGGGCCTCGATGGCCAGGAGCAGGCCAACGTGTACGCGCACGAGGTCGTTCCCGCTATGGATACGCTGCGCGCCGCCGTGGATGCCATGGAGGAGATCGTGGCTGCCGACTACTGGCCGGTCCCGACTTACGACGACATCCTGTTCTACGTGTAGAGCGTAACTGACATATCGTCACGGTATTGAGCCGGGGTCCGCATCATGCGGGCCCCGGTTTTTGTTTGCGAAGGACGCTTTGAAGCCCGTTTTGCCGCCGATGAGTCGGGATCCGCACCCTGTCGGGTTCGAATCCCGGCATTTCGGTAGCAAAAAGCCCGCTACCGCGAGGGTAACGGGCTCTTCAATTCAAATGGTGCCCCCAGCGGGATGTCCGCGTGCGGCTGACGCCGCCCGCTTTCGCCGCGTCGCTTCGCTCCTTGCGTGCTGCGCTGGAAAACGCTTCGCGTTTCCTCAGCTCCGCACCCTGTCGGGTTCGAATCCCGGCATTTCGGTAGCAAAAAGCCCGCTACCGAATTGGTAACGGGCTTCACATCTCAAATGGTGCCCCCAGCGGGATTCGAACCCGCGATATCCACCTTGAAAGGGTGGCGTCCTTGGCCGCTAGACGATGGGGACAGCGGGAAAGAGTATAGCAGACTTTTTTAGCCGTTCACATATCGTTGGCAAACTGAAAAACCACCACAAAGGTGCCTGTCCCCTTTGTGGTGGTGAGGTGCTAGGGGAGGAGCTTCATGGCGGCGTCGTGGGCGGCGTGCTCGTAGGTGTCGTCGAGGGGCTTGAGCGGCAGCAGGGCGGCGGCCTGTGCATCGCCACGGTGCTCGAGGGCATGGGCGATCAGCCAGTCGGCGAGCTCGGGGTTCTTGGGCAGCGCCGGGCCATGCAGGTACGTGCCGATGACGCCCTTGTAGATCAGGCCCTCAAAGCCATCGTCGCCGTTGTTGCCGGTGCCCGCGACGACGGACGTTCCGAGCGGCGTGGCATCGGCGTCCAAAAGCGTGCGGCCGCCATGGTTCTCGAATCCCACAAAGGGCTCGGGTGCCAGGTCGGTCCTGACGGCGACGTTGCCGATCAGGCGATCGGAGCCGCGTACGGTTTCGGCGGCAATGACCCCCAGGCCCTCGATGCGATCCTCACCCATATAGTACGAACGGCCGAGCAGCTGATAGCTGCCACAGATGGCAAGCAGCGAGCCGCCATCCTCAACATAGGCCGCGACCTTGTCTTTTTGGGCGAGCAGCTCGTGTGCCACGGCTAGCTGGTCGCGGTCGGAGCCGCCACCCATCATGACGATATCGGCATCGGTCAAATCAAGCGTTTCGCCCATACGGACCTCGTCCACGCGCACGGGAATGCCGCGCCAGACGCAGCGGCGCTCGAGCGCGATAACATTGCCGCCGTCGCCGTAGAGGTTAAGGGCATCGGGATACAGGTAGACGATGCGCAGCGGGCGCGAAAGCTCGACTGGCGCGATGCCGACAGGAAGAGCGCTGCCGTCGGCACGGGCTACGGCGCGCCCGGCTACAGCGTCGGCGGTGGCGCCTTTCAGCCCGTCGAGCTCCTTGACCAGCGGCGGGAAGGCCGTGTAGTTGGCGACGGCGTAGAAGGTGTCATTGGCGGCCTCGTCTGCCACGGCGCCAATTGCCTGCGCGACGTCCGAGATAATCGCGGCATCGATGCCGGCGTACTTGAGACGCACCTGCATGTCGTGCGCGCGCGTGCCTCCGGCAAAGGCGACAAGACCCGGCGTGTCGGCGATGCGCTCAAAGTCGACGTCGTAGATCCACGATACATCGTGTCCGTCGGCGTCGTTGTCGTTGAGGAAGAAAGCACAGAGCCTGCCGCCCGCCGTCTTAATGGACTGGATCTGGCGATCGAAGCCCACGGGATTCTTAGCCAGGTTGGCCTCGACAGTGCGGCCGGCGATATCCCAGCGCCCCATACGACCACCGGCGGGCACATAGGCATCGAGCGTGGGCTGCAGGTGCGCCGCATCCACGCCCAACTCGTGCGCGGCAAAGAAGGCGGCGGCAACATTGTAGACCATGTACAGGCCGTTGTAGCGTGTGGCGATGCGTGCGGCAGCCGCGTCGGGCGCAGATCCAAAGACCAGGTCAAAGTCGTAGCCGTCGCAGCCGAGCTCCACGCCCGTCACGCGGCGGACCAGTGCGGGGCGTGCCCAACCGCACGAGGGGCAATGGTAGGCGCCGAGTTGACCATACTGCACATAGTCGTACTCCAACGGGGCGTTGCACTGCGAGCAAAAGCGAGAGTCGCTAATGCGGTCAGACTCGGTGTCGGTGGCGCCGTCGATGCCAAAGGCGATGTTTGCATTGGGAACGCGTGCGGCGATCGCGGCACACAGCGGGTCGTCGGCGTTGTAGATAAGCGTTGTTGTCGGCGAGAGCTCCAACGCATGGGCGATGACCTCCTGGGTGTGATCGATCTCGCCATAGCGATCCAGCTGGTCGCGGAACAGGTTGAGCAGCACGAAGTACGTCGGCTTGAGCTTGGGCAGGACGCGTACGGTGTAAAGCTCATCGCACTCAAAAACGCCCACGCGCTTGCCGCCACCGGCTCGCTTGAGGCCGCTGCGCGCTTCGAGCAGTGCGCCCACCACGCCCGGCTCCATGTTGTTGCCAGCGCGGTTGCATACCACGGTGGCGCCGCTGGCAACAACGGCGTCGGCGATGAGGTTGGAGGTGGTGGTCTTGCCATTAGTACCCGTAATCACCACGCTGCGGTCGACAAGGCCAGCGAGGTCGCTCAACAACTCGGGATCGATCTTCATGGCGATGCGGCCGGGGAGTACGCCGCCCTGGCGCTTAAGGACGGAGCGCAGCCCCCAGCGGGCGATATCGCTCGAGGTGCAGGCAAGAGATGAGCGGAGATTCATGAAGCCGTTCCTAACGTGAATGACATGGTCGTGGCGTTTGCGCCGTTAAAAGCCGTAACGGCGCGCAAATTCCTGGGCAAGCTGCGACACGTCTTCGCAGGCATTGGCCCAGGGGGCAAAGTCGGGAGTGTCCGAGATAATGCCGTCCGCTTCCCAAACGGCCTGGTGCGAAAGATCCCAGGGATCGCGTGGCTCGGGCCGGCAGGGGAGGTACGGGGTCTGATACATGGGGTTCAGCAAAAAGAACGCGCCGCCCTCGCAGCGGTTGGCAAACTCGCGCAGCGCGCGTGTCGCCGGGCGCATCTTGTTCGTTTTGAACAGCAAGATCGTGCGGGCGAGCAGGTACCAGGGGGAGTCCTCGAGCGCGTCAGCCCCGATCTCTTCCTCGAGCTGGTGGGCCAGGGCAAAAAAGCCGTCCTCGTCTTCCAGACGAGCGAGGGCGAGTAGCACGGTGCCTGCAGCTCGGGTGGGATAGCCTTCCGCCTTAAGAACACGGCGAGAATAGTTGGCGGCAGCACGGTAGCGAGCGCTCGCCATGCACAGCTGCGAGATGGCCTCGAGCGTGTGGAGCCACCCGATGAGAGCCGGCTCGCTTACGGTGAGATCGGCCGCCGTCACGCCGTCTGCCAGCACCTTGTTGGCCCAGTAGTGCGGGGCCTCCATGTCAAATCCGGGCACGCTTTGCTGCAGGTAATCGGCCGTGGTCGCCTCGAGTTTCATCAGGTCGCCCAGGCAGGCGTCGACGGGCGTGTCCGCCAAAATGATGGCGAGCAGCTGCGCATCGAGGACATACGCATCGACGCGGACGATCTTGAGCAACTCATCGCGCATATCGTCGAACAGGCGGTTGCGCGTCTGCTCAAACTCCTCGTCGCTGCCCATGTCCTCGATGCGATGGAGTTCGTCGAGCAGGTGGCGGTGGACGCCAGCATAGGACAATAGCGCCTGGGCATGCTCGGTCTGCGCATACTTATGAGGGTTGACGCTCACGTCGTTATGGACAAGCTCGCGTGCTGCATCGGTGAGTTCGGGGTGCGACGCAACGTAGGCGCGCTCCAGGTAGGCGGGGATGTAGACGCTCGGATCCATTAGAGGTCTCCTCCCTTAAACGGCAGGCCCTGCTCGGCCGCCCGCAGGATGCGCTCGTCGATCTGGGAACGCACGATATCGTTGGTGGCGACCCAGGCGGCAAAGCTGGCGTTGTCGGGGGCGCCCAGGCCCTCCTGCAGTACCGGCGTCGCCTCGGACAGCGCAAGGACAAGCTCGTCGGTGGAGCCCACACCTACGTTGACGCGGGCATAGACGCCATCGGGAAACTCGGTTTGGAAGTAGAGTGCCTCGGCTGCGTGCGGGCACGAGCGTGCGAGGATGCACAAGTAGTGCTCGGCGCTCTCGTAGTCTAGCTCTCGCCAGGCAGCGCTCATCAGCGCGATGAGCGTCCACGGGTCCAAGTCGCGCTCCGCGTCCTTGGGACGACGGCGCAGCGGCGTGTTGGCAAGATAGGGGACGGAGTGGGCAGAGCGAAAGCGTTTGAGCTCCTCGGCGGGGTATTCGAGCTTTGCCATGGCGAGCATCGCGGTGTGGCGGACGCCGGCCGGATCGTTGGGGGCAAAGTCGAGGCTGCGGTTTGCGGCTTCGAGCGACATGCGATAGCGGCCGCTAATGAGGGCACGCGACGCAAGGGCGGCAAGCCAGCGCAGGTAGGGGCGGCGCATAAGGTCGCCCGCGGCCTCGCGCTCGTAGGGGTCCTGCGCCGAGGCAATCTTGAGTGCCAGGTTGTGCTCGACTTCATCGCGCTTGGATACCAAGTACTGTACGTACTCCTCGTTGGATTCGGCGGTGAGGGCGGTCAGCATGCGCTGAGCGTCCCAGTTGGTGGGGTCGAGCGCGGCTGCCTCGCGGAGCATGTTCTCGGCAGCTGCCTCTTCCTGCTCTGCCTGGGTATCGTCAGGGATAAAGGGAATGCGGTAGTCGACAGCCTCGACCACCTTGGCAATGAGGTGCCCGGCGCGGTCGCGGTCGTGCACGATGAGCGGTGCGGGGTTGCGGGTGAATTGTTCCATCAGATGCTCTACGGCGGCAGCGTCGGTGAGCGGGATATTGTCGCGGCGCAAGGCCTCAAGAACGAGGCGATGGCAATCCTCTTGAATGGGATCGAATGCCATGGGGCCTCCTTTGCTGCGGTTAGGGTTCAAATGTTTCTATATAAAGTTCTAGTTTACCCGCATGTGGCACAACGGGGGTGCCGCACTTGGACTTGCACCTTTGCACCACGAAGACGGATGTCGCACAAATGTCGGCACCTTGGACGACCGAGTGGTATCACGGTGCCGCAAACGGTCGATTTTTGGCGGCGAACGGTGCATATTTTGGAGGGGCACGGTCCTGCCCGGGATATGTAGTCAACCTTGATAAAACGTTTGCCCAGCTTGGGAGTATGAATGCCGCACAAGGGTCTTCAGGGATAGAAAAAACGTTTCATCATTGGCGGCTTTAGGTGAATAACTGACCAACCAGAACGGTAAAATAGTGTTTGTCTGAGCGTTGAGACGTTTAGACATCGCGCATTGTCATCGCCGGCAACGCGCAAACCGGTCCTAACGGAGCCAATTGGGTGCTCCGTTATATACGCAAGTCTAAGAGGGGCTTGTTTAGGAGGCACAGTATGGGACGTTTTACCAATCCTCGCGATCTGTACTTTGGTGAGGGCGCTCGCCACGAGGTGAAGAACCTCAAGGGTAAGAAGGCCATCATCGTTTCTGGCGGCAGCTCTATGCGCCGCGGCGGGTTCCTGCAGGACGTTGAGGCCGACCTCAAAGAGGCCGGCATGGAGGTCAAGCTGTTCGAGGGCGTCGAGTCCGATCCCTCCATCGAGACCGTCATGAAGGGCGCAGCCGCTATGCGCGACTTCGAGCCCGACTGGATCGTTGCTATCGGCGGCGGTTCGCCCATCGATGCTGCTAAGGCCATGTGGGTCTTCTACGAGTATCCCGAGGAGTCCTTCGACAACATTATCCAGCCGTTCAGCTTCCCCGAGCTGCGTCAGAAGGCTCACTTCTGCGCCATTTCCTCTACCTCCGGCACCGCTACCGAGGTCACCGCATTCTCCGTCATCACGGATTACGAAAAGGGCATCAAGTACCCGCTGGCCGACTTCAACATCACCCCTGATGTCGCCATCGTCGACCCCGAGCTCACCTACACCATGCCCGCCAAGCTGTGCGCTCACACCGGCATGGATGCTCTGACCCACTGCATGGAGGCCTACGTTTCCACCTGCGCCTCTATGTTCACCGACGCCAACGCTCTGCACGGCATCCGCGAGATCGTCGAGTGGCTGCCCAAGTCCTATGCTGGCGACCATGAGGCCCGTCAGCACATGCACGAAGCTCAGTGCATCGCCGGTATCGCCTTCTCCTCGGGCCTGCTGGGCATTGTTCACTCCATGGCTCACAAGACCGGTGCTGCCTTCGAGAATGGCCACATCATCCACGGTGCCGCTAACGCCATGTACCTGGGCAAGGTCATCCAGTGGAACTCCAAGGACCCGCGTGCTGCCGAGCGTTACGCTTACGTGGCCAAGGAGATCCTGCACCTTCCCGGCGAGACCAACGAGGAGCTCATCGCAGCGCTCGTCCAGAAGATTCGCGACCTCAACGACCAGCTCAACATTCCGCAGTCCATCAAGGATTACGCGAATGGTGGCGTGAAGGTCGACGCCGAGAACCCGCAGATGGTTTCCGAGGAGGAGTTCCTCGCCAAGCTGCCCGAGATCGCCGCGAACGCCGAGACCGACGCCTGCACGCCGGAGAACCCGCGTGAGACCAAGGCTGCCGACTTCGAGAAGATCCTCAAGGCCTGCTACTACGACACCGACATCGATTTCTAATCGACTCTTGTTATCGTAACGAGGGGCTCCGCACGTATCTGTACGGAGCCCCTTTCTTTTTAATTATTAGAGAGTGGGATAAAAATGGCTGCAATCTTCAATAGCCCCAGCAAGTACATCCAGGGTCCGGACGAGCTGGCCAAGCTCGGTTCCTATGTCGAGCCGCTCGGCGCTAAGGCCCTCGTCATCGTGACGCCTTCGGGCAAGAAGCGCGTCGGCGCCAAGATCGAGGGCGGCTTTGCCGAGGCTAAGGCCGAGTTGCTGTTTGAGGACTTTAACGGTGAGTGCTCCAAGGGCGAGGTCGATCGCCTGGTTGCGCTCGCTCGTGACAACGGTTGCGACATCATCGTCGGCGTCGGTGGCGGCAAGATCCTCGACACCGCGAAGGCTGTCGCCTATTACCTGGAGTCCCCGGTTATCATTTGCCCCACCATCGCCTCGACCGATGCTCCGTGTTCTGCGCTTTCGGTGCTCTATACCGATGACGGCCAGTTCGACAAGTATCTCTTCCTTAAGGCAAACCCCAACATTGTCCTGATGGATACGACGGTTATCGCGGCGAGCCCGGTGCGCCTGACGGTTTCCGGTATGGGCGATGCGCTCGCAACCTATTTCGAGGCCCAGGCGACGCACGATGCCGACGGCGGCACCTGCGCTGGCGGCAAGGGCGGCATGGCCGGCCTGGCGCTCGCCAAGCTCTGCTATGAGACGCTCATGGCCGACGGCGTCAAGGCCAAGGTCGCGCTGGAGAAGGGCGCGCTCACGCCTGCCGTCGAGCACATCATCGAGGCCAATACGCTGCTTTCGGGCATTGGCTTTGAGAGCTCGGGCCTTGCCGCTGCTCATGCCATCCACAATGGTCTGACGATGCTGCCCGAGTGCCACGGCATGTATCACGGCGAGAAGGTCGCCTTCGGCACCATCGTCCAGCTGGTACTCGAGGATGCCCCGACCGAGAAGCTCGAGGAAGTCTTGGGCTTCTGCATTGAGCTGGGCCTGCCGGTCACGATGAAGGAACTTGGCGTTGCCGAGGTTACGCGCGAGAAGGCCATGATTGTTGCCGAGGCCGCGTGCGCGCCCGAGGACACCATGTGCAACATGCCGTTTGAGGTGACGCCCGAGATGGTCGCAAACGCCATCCTGGGTGCCGACGCACTGGGCCACTACTACCTTATGGATGAGTAAATCAAGCTAAGGAAGGGGCAAAGCCAGCAGATGACTTTGCCCCTTTTTGCTATGGTGCAAAGGGGTCGGGTTACTTTGCACCAATCGTTGTTTGATGAAGGGCGGATTCTCGTATGGCGCTTCCCATGGTTTATGGCGGTCCTGGCCGGTATGTTCAGGGGCCGGGTGAGCTCTCGCGTCAGGGCAGGTATTTGTCATGGTTGGGTTGCGCTGCCTATGTCCTGTTTGACCAGGGCACCGAGGATCGGCTGTGCAGGCAGATCGTCGATGGATTTCTGGATGAAGATCTAAGCGAGCCGTTCTTTAAGATTTATGACGGTCCGTGCAGCGAGATTTCCGATGCCGATCTGCAGGGTGTTGCAAATGCGGTCTTTAGAAACGAGCGCAATATGGCCAACGAGCAGGCCAAGGTGACCAAACAAAAACTCGTGCAGCTCATGTGCGAGGCATAGCTTGGCACTTGATTGACCTTGTGCAATCGAGGCGGCGATAGGCCATGGGCTATTTGCCGCAAAGATGCTCCGCGTGTAATTTGCCCGAGGCGTGGGCCGATAGCGTATCATTATCTCTTGCTTGTTTGCACTGCTCAGGGAGGGGCCGCGCATGGCGCAGGAACACGATCTGTTTGATGACATTATCGAGATCAGCAAGGGTTTCGACTTTCTTAAAAACCCGCTTGGCGGCGTGACCGATGCACTCGATCCATCGGCGCCGCAGTGGAATCCTGCCGACTACAAGGAGCGCCCGCGCGGCAACACCATTCCGTGCTTGACCTGCAAAAACGAAAAGAGCGGCTGCACCGCGTGCATGGACGTGTGCCCGGTCAACGCTATCGAGGTCGAGGAAGACTCCATCGAGATCCTCGACTCCTGTCGCAAGTGCGGCCTGTGCGCCGCTACTTGCCCGACGGAGGCGATCATCTCTCCGCGCCTTGCACCCAAAAACGTCTACGACGACATTGTCTCGGCGGCTACGAGCCACGAGACCGCCTACGTTACCTGCACGCGTGCCCTTAAGCGCATGCCGCGCGAAAACGAAGTCGTCGTTGCCTGCGTGGGCGATATTACGGCGGAGACCTGGTTCTCGGTACTGGCCGACTATCCCAACGTGAGTGTGTACCTGCCGTTGGGCGTGTGCGATAAATGCCGCAACACCGGCGGTGAGGACATTCTTGGCGAGGCGATTGCGAAGGCCGAAGAGTGGTCTGGCACGGGTATGGGCCTAGAGGTCGACCCCAAGAGCCTCAAGTGCCATAAGCGCCGCGAGTACGAGCGCAAGGAGTACATGGAAAAGATTGCCCGCACCACGGGCCTAACGGTGACCAAGCTCAATCCGGCGACGGCGGCGCTGGCCTCGGTGACGCAAAAGCTCAAGGCTCATCGCCATCAGATTACCCAGCTCGAGCGTACGCTCAACACCATGTGCGGCACCACGACGACCAAGCGTCGCCGTTCGCTCACGCACGGGCGGCAGCTGGTGCTCTCGACGCTGCAGAATCACCCCGAGCTTGCCCAGAATATGCAGGTGAGCACACCGGAATGCGATTTTGACAAGTGCACGTCGTGCGGCGAGTGCGTCAACGTGTGCCCCACGTTTGCCTGCGATTTGGTGGGAAGCGGTCGCTTTGCACTGGAGTCCACGTATTGCCTAGGTTGCGGAGCCTGCGTCAAGGTGTGCCCCGAGCATGCGCTCAAGCTGGTCGAGCACGATGCGTCCAATCTGGTCGTTGTCGACCCCGAGGCCGAGGAAAAGGCCGCTCAGAAGGCCAAGGCCCACGAAGAGGCCCAGAAGGCCAAGGCCGAGGCAAAGGCCAAGCTTGACAAGATGCTCGATCAGGTGGAGAAGCTCGCGGACTAGTCAGCGAGCTCTATCTCTGCTTCATTTGCGCCGCCGCGGTGTCCGGATTCGCCCGGATGCTGCGGTGGCGCTATACTTATACGGTTTGAAGTACCTGTACCAAAAGGAGCTGTCGTGTCCCTTTCCATCGGTATCGTGGGCCTGCCCAACGTGGGCAAGTCGACGCTGTTCACCGCGCTTACCAAAAAGACCGGCCTTGCCGCCAACTACCCGTTTGCCACGATCGACCCCAACGTGGGTATCGTCGATGTGCCCGATAGCCGCTTGGAAAAGCTTGCCGACATCGTTAACCCGGGCCGCATTGTGCCGGCGACGGTCGAGTTCGTCGACATCGCAGGTCTGGTGAAGGGCGCCAACGAGGGCGAGGGCCTGGGCAACCAGTTCTTGGCCAACATTCGCGAGACCGATGCCATCTGCGAGGTCGTGCGCTACTTTAAGGACCCCAACGTCATGCGTGAGGTGGGCCGCACGGGCGAGTTCGTCGATCCCGCCGGCGATGCCGACACCATCATGACCGAGCTCATCCTGGCCGACATGGGCACGCTCGAGAAGCAGCTGCCCAAGCTCGAGAAGGAGGCCAAGCGCGACAAGGAGCTCATGCCCAAGTTCGAGGTGGCCAAGCGCCTGCTTGCCTGGCTCAACGAGGGCAAGCGCGCCGCATCCATGGAGATGACCGACGAGGAGCGTGCCGCCGCCAAGGGCCTGTTCCTGCTCACTATGAAGCCTATCCTGTATGTGGCCAACGTGGACGAGGATATGCTCAACGACGATCTGGCGCCCATCGACGGCGTCAAGCCGCTGCCTATCTGCGCCAAGATCGAGGCCGAGCTTTCCGAGCTCGATCCCGAGGACGCCGCCGACTACCTGGAAAGCTTGGGCCTGGAGCAGCCCGGTCTGGACGTGCTCGCGCAGGCAGCCTACAAGCTGCTCGGCCTGCAGTCGTTCTTTACGGCCGGCGAGATGGAGGTCAAGGCCTGGACGGTTCGTCAGGGCGCGACCGCCCCGCAGGCCGCCGGCGTCATCCACACCGACTTTGAGCGCGGTTTTATTAAGGCCGAGGTTATTGGCTATGACGACTACATCGAGCTCGGTGGCGAGCAGGGCGCCAAGGCCGCCGGCAAACTGCGCATTGAGGGCAAGGACTATGTCATGGCCGATGGAGACGTCGTGCACTTCCGCTTTAACGTGTAAGGACGACGTCCATGTTTAAATATGGCAAAAAAGCTGGCTACATGGGTATTGCGCTGCTCGTACTTGCGGTGCTTCCGCTGGTGGTAGCGGCGTTTGTGATCCCCAACATTGGTCCCGAGGTGGCAACGAAGTTTAATGCCGCCGGCGAGGTGACGCGCTGGGGCAAGAGCTACGAGCTGCTGGCACTGCCGGTGCTCAACCTGCTGCTGAGCGTGGCGACGTACTTTACGGCGGGACGCCAGGCAAAAAACAATGATGACTCCGCCGCCATGGCGCGCATCGTGTGCGAGCGCTACCTGCGCAACGGTTGCATCACGGGTGTGTTCCTCAACGTGATTAACGTTTACTTTATGTATTCGGCGATTACCGGAACGGGCTTTGGCTTTGGTTTCTAGCTTGTCCTTTTAGGCAACGAGCCTGCACGCATATTCAATGGCTGCTGCGAGGCCGCCGCTCGATCGTGGTCTAAAGACCATGTCGGCGGCGGCCTCGTTTTCGTATCCGGCGCCGCGAAGGGCAAGTGCGATACCGGCTTCCAGGAGAAGGGGCAGGCCGCGTTGGCTGGTTGCGATTACGGCAGCCTGATTGAGCGAGCAGCTGTGCGCTTGGCATTGGATAGCAAGTTCACCTTGCGCCGGGCAAGGGACCAGGACGGCGGCGACGCGACTTGATAGCAATGCAAATGCCGTGCGCTCATCGGGCGAAAGGCATTCTGCTTCAACGACGACGAGCTTGGGCGGTGCGCTGTTTGTGCGAAGCGTGGCTCGGTACATGCGGACCGAAGAACCCGACATAGAAAACTCCTGTGTATTCGGCAAAACGTAAACTATAGTTTACGTTTATGTTCGGCTCCATTTCAAACTCGTCTGCATGGATGAACGTGCGAAACAGATTCTTGGCAGACGGGTCGAAGAGACACGCAGAGACCTTGGTATCTCCAAGGTTGATTTTTGTGTGGCGACGGGAATCAGTCGACCCTACCTCGACCGAATCGAAGATGGGACGGCAAATTTCACGCTCAAGGTTCTATTTAAGATCGCGCCTGCGCTTGGCATGACGGTGTCAGAGCTTCTCGAGGGTATCGAATAGGGGACGCCTATTGACCGGTGGTTACGCCATCGGGATGCGGTCGTGGTTGACTTGGCTGTAGAACAGGCGCTGAATCTCGGCTGCATCACGTGACTGGCCGAGTGCCCACATGGTTTTGGCCACGAGCGTCTCGGTGGTCATATCGTCGCCGCGCAAAATACCCGGATGATCGGCGTAGGCACGGCCGACCTCATAAACGCCCAGATCGAGGCCCTCTTCGGGGACCTGCGTGGTCATAACGACGGTGCGGCCCGAATCGACCCAGCGGAAAATCGCCTCTTGGAACGACTCGCCTGACTCACCAAACTCGGGGATACCGCCAATGCCAAAGGTCTCCAGAATCACGGCATCGTAGCTATCGGCAAGGGCGTCGAGGATGCCCGGGTTTACGCCAGGCGTAAGCTTGAGTACAAATACGCGCGGGTCGATGCTGTCGTAGAAACGCACCGGGTTTTCGCCCTGATGCGTGCCGTGAAGCCCATTGCGCACGATGCGGTCGTTGCGGATATAGGCAATGGGCGGATAGTTGACGCTAATGAACGCATTGAAGCTCATCGTGCGCTGTTTGCGGGCGCGCGTGCCGGCAATGGCTACGCCGCCAAACACGATCGAGACGTCGTGCGAGTGTTCGTCGAGCGCATAGAGCAGACTCTGGTACAAGTTGAGCTTGGCGTCGGTAAAGGGATTGCCCATGGGCTTTTGCGAGCCGGTGAGCACGATGGGCTTGGGGCTGTCCTGAATCAGATAGGAAAGCGCCGCCGCGGTGTAGCTCATGGTGTCGGTGCCGTGAAGAATCACGAAGCCGTCGTGGTCGGCATAACCCTCGACGATGACGTCGCGGATACGCATCCAGTCACTGGGGCGCATATTGGTGCTGTCGATGTTCATGGGCTGCACCACGTCGAGCTCGCAGAGACCCGAGATCTCGGGGACGCTCTGGGCGAGCTCCTCACCGGTCAGGGCGGGGGAGAGGCCGTTGCCGTCCTCGGTCGATGCGATGGTGCCGCCCGTGGCGATGAGAAGGATGCGCTTCATGCTGGTATTCCTATCGTATTTGCCGCCGCAGAGGCGGAGTCGTTCGGCAGTATTGTGGCACAGGGCGTCCAATGTTCAAACGTATTACATCATCTGTAACGTCTGGTAACACTTCAATTGCCGTCAAATAGGGGCCCAGGTCGTGCGTTTGCCGTGCGCTGATGACTGCGAGGGACGAGAAACCCCATATAACGTGTACACTATGGAGGTTATTTTCGTTCATTCATGCGGGTGGGCACCGGCTCCCCGCCAACAAGAGGGGGAACCATGGATCAAAAGGCTTCCGCAAAGGTCCTCGTACTCGACTTTGGTGCGCAGTACGGTCAGCTCATTGCCCGTCGCGTCCGCGACCTCAACGTGTATTCCGAGATCGTCCCCTGCGACATCTCGGCCGACGAGATTCGCGAGATGAATGCCTCCGCGCTCATCCTTTCCGGCGGCCCGGCCTCCGTGTACGCCGAGGACGCTCCGTCCATCGATCCTGCCATCTTTGACCTGGGCCTTCCCGTCCTGGGCTTCTGCTACGGCCATCAGATCACGGCCGTGACGCTCGGCGGCAAGGTCGGCCACTCCGAGGTGGGCGAGTACGGCCGCGCCACCATCACGCGCACGGCTGGCGCCAAGCTCTTTAACTCCACGCCCATGGAGCAGACCGTGTGGATGAGCCATCGCGACGCCGTGTCCGAGGTACCCGAGGGCTTTACCGTTACCGCCAGCACCGACGTGTGCCCGGTTGCCGCCATGGAGTGCCTCGAGCGCAAGATCTTCACCACGCAGTTCCACCCCGAGGTCAAGCACTCCGAGTATGGTCAGCAGCTGCTGAGCAACTTCCTGTTTGAGATCTGCGACCTGGAGCCCAACTGGAGCATGGACAACCTGGTCGAGACCATGACGGCCGAGTTCCGCGAGAAGGTCGGTGACGACCGCGTGATTCTGGCCCTGTCCGGCGGTGTCGACTCCTCCGTCGTGGCTGCGCTGGGCGCACGCGCCGTGGGCAAGCAGATGACCTGCGTGTTCATCAACCACGGTCTGCTGCGCAAGGGCGAGCCCGAGCAGGTGGAGGAGGTCTTCACCAAGCAGTTTGACGTCGACTTTATCCACGTCCACGCCGAGGACCGCTATGCCGAGCTTCTGGCCGGCGTGACCGAGCCCGAGGAGAAGCGCCGCATCATCGGCACGCAGTTCTGGAAAGAGTTCTTCGCCGTGGCGCAGCAGCTCGAGACCGATGGCAAGCCGGTCAAGTACCTGGCTCAGGGCACCATCTACCCCGACATCATCGAGTCCGGTGCTCGCAAGACGGGCGGCAAGACGGCCACCATCAAGAGCCATCACAACCTGATCCCGTTCCCCGAGGGCGTGCACTTCGACCTTATTGAGCCGCTCGACCACTTCTTTAAGGACGAGGTCCGCGCACTTGGTCTGGCACTGGGCCTGCCGGGTCACATCGTGTTCCGCCAGCCTTTCCCGGGCCCGGGTCTTGCCATCCGCATCATCGGCGCGGTCGATAAGGAGAAGCTCGAGATCCTCAAGAACGCCGACGCTATCGTGCGCGAGGAGCTCGACGCCTACAACCAGCGTCTGTTTGAGCAGACCGGCGAGCGCAACTCCGAGCACAGCTGCTGGCAGTACTTTGCGGTCCTGCCCGACATTAAGTCCGTCGGCGTTATGGGCGACGAGCGCACCTACCAGCGCCCGATCATCCTGCGCGCCGTCGAGTCCAGCGATGCCATGACCGCCGACTGGGCCAAGCTGCCCTACGACGTGCTTGCCCGCATCTCCGGCCGCATCGTCGCCGAGGTCCCCGGCGCCAACCGCGTGTGCTACGACATCACGTCCAAGCCGCCCGCGACCATCGAGTGGGAATAAACGATATTCGTTGATTTCAAGCCTCTGACCTGCGAAAACAGGTCGGGGGCTTCTTATTTTGCAACCTCTGTGCAACCTTTGCGGTTTCGCGCCCCGTGAACAGGGGATGTAGCACTGTTCACGTCTGGGTCCATGTCGGCACCGATCAATGCCCGCGCTGCTTCTGCTTGCGCTTCAGCTTCCGCTGCTCGAAGCACGTCGCCCGGGGTTCCTCGCCAGAGGAGAACTGACCGTTCCTTGCGAAACCGCGAGACCAGCTATATCCGCTTGCTGCGGGCTTGCTTGAGCCAGTTCCTCTTGAAAGAGCCTATACCTCCGAAGAACTTGTTGTACGTCTCACCGTTCTCCTTGGCCTCGCACTTGACCAAGGCAAGTTCGATGGTGCAGAGGTAATCCGCCACTTGCTCGAGGCGGTAGTCGGTCATCGAGGTCTTGCGGCGTCGGACGACCCCTTTTGAGAGGACCTTGCCCACCGAGCCGTCTCGCCCACGGAACAGAAGGAACGCATCCTCGCGACCTTCGGCGACCTGTGCTGCGAGATGGAGGGCTGCACCATCGCGCAGGGCCCTTTCCAAAGCGAAGTGTCGAGCCGAAGTGTTGAGCGTCGGCCCTGAATGTTCAATGGCCGTTGTTTTCTGCCCCTCAAGTGGTGAACTTCTCCTCGGGGCTGTTGATTCCCCCACGCGCCCCCTTCCGTTCTCTGTGTTCCCCTTATACTCCTTGTACAAGGAGGTAAGAAGTCATGGACAAGACCGCACAGGACAGCTTGGCAAAGAAGCCCGTCGACATGAGGGACAGGATTCTCGAGCATCTCGAGGCCCTCACCTCTGCCGTCTCGCTCGACGACCTTGCCCGTCTGTCCACCTCCGACATCGCCGAGACGCTCATCATCTCCAGGAGTCTGGCGAGCCAGTACCTCAACGACCTTGTTCGCGCCGGCCTTGTGGTTAAGGTGGCGGGCAGGCCTGTCCGTTATTTTCATCGCCGCGCGTTCCAGAAGCGTTTTCAGGTAAAGCTCTCTGCAAGCGAGTACGCCTCGCTCGCCGACCTCATCCAGGCGACGGGAATCGCCGATCACCGTGACTTCGCGCGTGCCGTGGGCTTTGACCTGAGCCTCAGCTCCGTTGTCGAGCAGTGCAAGGCTGCGGTTCAGTACCCTCCGTTCGGCCTGCCCATCCTCTTGAGCGGCGGCGTGGGTGTCGGCAAGTCTTTCCTTTCTCGTCTTGTGTACGAGTACGGCAAGAACCAGGGCTTGCTGTCCCGCGACTCCTCCTATGTGCGCATCGACTGCGCCGGGGTCCCGGACGCCGCCTCGTTCAACGGGCTTCTTGACGAGTCGATCGCGAAATCGCGCGGGGGTGTGGTTTTTGTCAACGGCATCGAGGCACTCTCTCCCTCTGCGATGGAGCACTGCCTTGCGACGGCCCTCGGGCTCGATGCCTCCCAGGATGCGCCGCGCGCTCGCCTCGTTCTTTCGACGACGCTTTCCGCCGATGACCTGAAGGTTTCCTCGGCCTACAGCAAAATGCCCATCTGTGCCCGCGTCCCCTCACTCAAGGAGCGGACCCCCGAGGAGCGCGAGGATCTCATCTTGAGCTTCCTGCGCAGCGAGGGGTGCCGAATCGGTTCTGATGTGAAGATTAGCCGCGGCGCATACCGTTGCCTCGTGAACGCGGACTTTTCCGATAACATCGCCGGCTTGCGCGCCTGCGTGACGAACTGCTGCGCCAAAGCGTTCCTCAATCGCGAGGGCGACTACGTCGTCGTTCGCCCGTATCTTCTTCCCAGCGGGCTCCTCTCCTCCGCGCAGATCGATCAACAGCCCGACGATGGCGTTCTGATCGACGCGTCCCTGGATGCCGCCGAGAGCACAGGGCCGGTCGAGCAGGCGCTCGATGCCCTGTGCTCTCTCGATGAGCGATTCTGCGCCGGGGAGCTCTCTGTCTCCGAGCTCGTCTCGCAAGCTGTCTCCGCTGTGCGCGGCGTTGAGGATCACTTGATCTTCGGCCGCGGCGTTACCTCCTCGAGGTCGCGCGCCTTCGAGCGCATCGTGGGCGCGGTCCTTGCCGACGCAGGCTCTTCTTATGGCATCGAGCTTTCGAGGAAGGTCGCTTTTCTACTGGCCCAGGAGATTTGCCTGCAGTTGTGGCCGGGCATCGGCCTGGCTAAGCGAAAGTCTGCCTGTGCGGAGCAAATCTCCCATCTCCTCGGTGCCGTGACCTCCGAATTACCGTTTGCCTCGAGCGTCTCCGATCAGGTCGCCGCAGACGTGGAAGGGGCGCTGGGAATCTCGCTCGATCACTTCACGAAGACGCTTCTGACGCTGTGCGTCGCATCGGAGTCTCGCGACGCGAAGGCCCTTCGAACGCTCTGCGTCATCTTGTCCCACGGCTACTCAACGGCGACGAGCATCGCCGACGCGGCGAACCGTATGCTCGGCATGCATGTGTACGAGGCGGTCGACATGCCCTACGACCAGCAGCTGAAGGACATCGTCGGTCCGCTCCAGCGCCTCGTCGACCGCCATTCCTACTGCACCGGGGTCGTGTTCCTCGTCGACATGGGCTCCTTGGAGGAGGCCTATAAGGCCCTCGAGAACGTTACCGACTCCACTATCGGCGTGGTGAACAACGTCTCTACCGGTCTTGCGCTCGAGATTGGGGTCGGGCTGCTCGGCGGCAAGTCCATCGCCGAGGTTCTTGGCGATGCGACCGCCGCGTGCGTGACGCACTGCAAGGTGATCGAGCGCGTCAACCGTGAGGACGCCATCGTCTTCTGCTCCGAGTCCGGGGTCGACGCCGCGGAGAGGATACGCCAGCTCGTCTCGCAGAGCCTCCCGCGCACCATAGGCGCGCGCCTGCTCACGAGGCCCTTCAAGCAGCTCGTCGCGAACGGGTCGAACGACGCCGTTTTCTCCGAGCACCGCGTCTGCGCCGTCATCGGCACGGGAGACCCCGGGGTCGCCTCCGTCCCTTTCGTCGCCCTCGAGGACATCATGTCGACGGCGTCCGCCTCTAAGGTCGATGCCGTGTTCGGCAGGTGGCTTGACGCTTCCGAGCTCTCTTCTTTCCACGAGAAGCTGCTCTCGAACATGACGCTGCAGAACGTCATCCGCTCCATCACCATCCTCGACCCGGAGCGGCTATTCCATGAGATCGAGAGCGCCGTGCACGAGCTTCAGCGCAGGACAGGCGAGAAGATCGGCAGCAACGCCATCATTGGGCTCTACGTCCACCTCTGCTGTCTCGTCGAGCGCCTTGTTACCAGAAACCCCATTGAGACCTACGTTGGCCAGGACCGCTTCGAGGAGGAACGCGCCGATTTCATCGAGTCCTTCAGGCAGAGCTTCTCGAGCATCTCGACGCGCTATCGCGTAGAGGTTCCCGTAAGCGAGATCGCATATGTCTTCGACTACATAAGCGTGAGCGCCGCCCCGGCGCGAGAAGAGCGCCTCGGCTCCTCGGACCTCCTGCTCGACGAGTGACCTTCCCCGCGCCGCCGCAAGCTGACCGCGCGTCCTCAATAATCCGATAACCCCTTGCCCGGCGCGAATCCGGATAGCGCCGAGGCAGTACCGAACGTAAAACTTCATTTGATAGGAGCAAACATGAGTGTTGTTATGGCACGAATCGACAATCGCCTGCTTCACGGCATCATCGTGACGCAGTGGGCCCCGGTGTCGGGCGCGACCCGAGTCATGGTCATCGACGACAAGGTCGCCGGCGACGAGGTCCTGAAGTCCACCATGAGGATGGCGCGCCCCGCGGGCATGGCCGTCTCGATCATCTCCGAGCAGACCGCGCTCAAGAACTTCGCGGCGGGCAAGTACGACCGCGAGAAGGTCTTTGTCATCGCCAAGGAGCCCGAGACGATCCTTCACCTGGTCGAGTCGGGCATCGAGCTCCCGTCGCTGATCGTCGGTGGCTCTCTTGTCAAGGAGGGCGGCGTCCAGCTCACCCAGCGCGCCTATGCCTCCGCCGAGAACGTCCAGAGCTACAAGGCGCTCATCGCCCGCGGCGTCAAGGTGACGGCACAGTTCGTGCCCGCCGACAAGCCCGTCTCCGTCGCCGACCTCATCTAAGGAGGGATCATGGTCAACTTCACTATCCTGCAGGTCGTCCTTTTGACCCTGCTGGCCTTCATCAAGCACGTGGACTACTACGGCATCCCGATGATCTTCGTCAACTATGCCGTCTTCTGGGGCCTTATCACCGGCGTTGTCATGGGCGACTGGCAGACCGGCCTCGTCATCGGCGGCACCATCCAGCTCATGCAGCTCGGCGTCGCGGGCTTCGGCGGCTCGTCGATTCCCGACTACGGCACGATGGCCATCATCGCCACCGCCTACGGCGTGACCCTGGGCGCGGACACGGGCCTCGCCATCGGCCTGCCGGTCGGCATGCTCGGCATCCAGCTCGACGTCATCGTCAAGATCCTCAACGGCTTCGTCGTCGAGAAGTCCCAGAAGTTCTGCAACGAGGGTAAGTTCAATCAGATGAACGCCATCCTGTGGGTCTGCCCCGCGCTCTTCGGCCTGTGCGCCGCCCTGCCCGTCTTTGTCTCCGTGACGCTCGGCCAGCCCGCCGTCAACTGGCTCCTCGAGGTCATGCCCCAGTGGTTCCTCTCCGGTCTCACCCTCGCCGGCAAGATGCTCCCGGCCATCGGTATCGCCATGCTGCTCCGCTACATGCCCACCGGCAAGTACTTCCAGTACCTGCTCGTCGGCTTCTTCCTCTCGGCCTTCCTGAACGTGCCCATCATCGGCGCCGCCATCGTCGGCGTTGCCCTCGCGATCGCGTTCTACCAGCGTGCCGAGAGGGACACCGAGCTCGCCGCCCACGCTTCCGCAGACGCCTTCATCGGAGAGGATGAGTAACCATGGAAAACGAGAACATCACCGCCGTCGCCGAGGGCAAGCCCTCCGGCTACAAGGTCACCAAGAAGGACCTGCGCAACGCGAACTGGCGCTGGCTCATGAGCGTGTGCACCTTTAACTACCAGACCCAGCAGGGCGCCTCAGTCGCCTACGCCCTCTCGCCGGTCCTGAGGAAGATCTACACGAACGACGAGGACTATAAGCAAGCGCTCAACAACCACTTCCGCTACTACAACACCCAGCCTTGGCTCGCCGCCATCATCCTTGGCGCCTGCGTGGCCATGGAGGAACGCGACGGCCTAGCGGCGGCGGACGCCGTCCAAGACCTGAAGATCGGCACCATGGGACCGCTCGCCGGCGTCGGCGACTCCCTGCTCATGACCATGATCCCGACCATCATGGGCTCCATCGCCGCCTACATGGCCATCGAGGGCAACCCCGTGGGAGCCGGCATCTGGTTCGCGCTCATCCTGGCCATCTTCTGGGTCCGCATGCACGCCCTCGAGTTCGGCTACAAGCAGGGTGTGAAGCTCGTCACCGACTTCAGCGAGAAGCTTCCCAACCTCACTGCCGCCGCCTCCGTGCTCGGCCTCACCGTGGTCGGCTGCCTCATCGCCTCGGTCATCGGCGTCACCTGCCCGATTAGCTTCAGCTTCGGCGACGTCTCGATGGAGATTCAGCCGCTGCTCGACAAGATCCTGCCTGCCATGATCCCCGCCGCCATCACGGGAAGCGCGTACTACCTTCTTACCAAGAAGAATGCGAGCATGACGGCCCTCATCCTCGTGGTGATCGTCCTCGCGATGGTCGCCTCCGCCGCCGGCATCCTTGCCTAGCTTCGACCCAAGAGATTGGTGAATCAATGAGAAAGATAGTTGTGGCGAGCCATTCCCTTCTCGCCCAGGGCTTCAAGGACACCCTCGAGTTCCTTACGGGTAAGAGCGACGCCGTCAACGCCGTGTGCGCCTACGTGAACGACAACGGCGAGGGGCTCGACGCGGCGGTCGAGGCGGCTCTTTCGGGCACTGACGAGGTCGTCGTCCTCACCGACGCGCTCGGCGGCAGCGTGAACCAGCGCTTCTCCCGCTTCGCCTCCGACCGGATCCACGTGATTGCGGGTGTCAACCTCCCGCTCGCCATGACGGTCGTGCTCGCGCGCCCCGACGAGAAACTCGACTTCGACGCCCTCGTCAACGAGGCGCGCCAGCAGATCGTCTACGTGAACGGTGCCAGTTCCGCCGAGTGCGAAGACGACGAATAGAGGAGGTCGACGATGAGAGAGTTCCTTAAGGACGTGTGGATGCACGGCGGTGAGGAAAGCCGCGCCATCACCCCCGAGAACATCACGGGCGAGAAGGGCCGTGCCGCCATGTCGGCCAGCCACCTCGGCGTCGGCCGCAAGGGCTCGTGCTGCGTGCCCCTTGAGTCCGGCGAGACCATCACGCTCGCGGACATCGAGGGCCCCGGCATCATCCGCCACATCTGGATGACCGTCCCCGACAAGACCGCCGCCGGCAGCTTCGTCATGCGCGACCTCGTGCTGCGCTTCTACTGGGACGACGAGGAGACCCCCTCGGTCGAGTGCCCTGTCGGCGACTTCTTCTGCAACGGCTTCGGTGAGCGCGCCATCGTCAACTCGATGCCCATCTGCGTGAACCCGACGGGCGGCATGAACTGCTACTTCGAGATGCCTTTCAGGAAGCACGCCAAGGTCACGCTTACGAGCGAGCACCCCGGGTTCATTAAGTACATCTTCTACACGTTCAACTACGCGCTCACCGACGTGCCGGACGACGCCATGTACTTCCACGCCCGTTTTAACCGCGAGCGCAGCACCCGCAGGGGCGTCGACTACACCGTGCTCGACGGCGTGCGCGGTAAGGGCTACTACGTCGGCACCTACATGGCCCTGTGCGCCCTGGAGCGCTATTGGTGGGGCGAGGGCGAGATGAAGTTCTTCCTCGACGGCGACGAGGAGTTCCCCACGGTCACCTCGACGGGAGCCGAGGACTACTTCGGCGGTGCCTGGGCCTTCCTCGACAGGCCGCCCCACGCGCTGCCCGAGGCGCAGTGCTTCAACACGCTGTTCGCCGGCTACCCGTACCGCTCGACGCGCGACGCCACGCGCGACCGCTTCAGCGCGGGCAAGTCGAACCCGAACCCGATGCTCGCGACCAACGACGACGCGCTGCCCAGGCACGGCCTCTACAGGTGGCACCTTCCCGACCCGATCTCGTTCAAGGAGGACCTGCGCGTGACGTTCCAGGACCTCGGCAACGACGACATCAAGCTCTACGAGCGCGAGGACGACATCTCCACCGTCGCCTACTGGTACCAAAGCGAGCCGCACGCCGTGCTCGCCCCGTTTGCCGCAAGGCAGGACCGCGTGCCCAGGTAGGGTCGCCTCGAAACAAGCCAACGTTATGGGCGCCCGCGGTTGACCATGACTGCGGGCGTCCCTTTGTAAGGAGGATCACATGAGCGAAAAGCAAATGAGGCTCGGCGCCCTCGAGGCCGGCGGGACCAAGATGGTCTGTGCCGTGGTGTCCGGCGACGGCGAGGTCCTCGACCGTATGGAGACCCCGACGCTTACGCCCGCCGAGACCGTCCCGCAGATGATCGAGTGGTTCACCGCCCGCGATGTGGACGCGTTGGGCATCGGCGCCTTCGGCCCGACCTGCGTCGACCCCAACGACGAGCGCTACGGCTCCATCCTCCAGACGCCCAAGCTCGCGTGGCGAGGCCATGGTCTTCGCGCCGCGTTCGCCGACGCCCTCGGGATTCCGGTGGCCTACGACACGGACGTGAACGTTGCCTGCCTCGGCGAAGTGGTCTACGGCTGCTGCAAGGGGCTCGAGGACGCCGTCTACGTGACCATCGGCACCGGCGTGGGCGCGGGCGTCATGTGCGCGGGCAGGCTCCTTCACGGCATGCTGCACCCCGAGGCCGGCCACATGCTGGTAAGGACCCGTCCCACCGAGGAGGGACGCTGCGTCTGCCCGAGCCACGCGAGCTGTCTCGAGGGCCTCGCCTCCGGCCCCGCCATTGCCGCGCGCTGGGGAAAGCCCGCGGCCGAGCTCGCGGACAACGATGAGGCGTGGGCGCTCGAGGGGGATTATCTGGGGCAGATGTGCGCGAACCTCGTGCTCATGTACTCGCCTCGCCGCATCGTCCTCGGCGGCGGCGTGATGCACCAGGAGCAGCTCTACGGCATCGTCCGCAAGAAAACCCTCGAATATCTGGGTGGCTACATCCAGACCGCCGAGCTTAAGGACATGGAGCGCTACATCTGCGCCCCGGGCTGCGGCGGCGACCAAGGAATCCTCGGCGCGGCCGAGCTGGCAAGAAGGGCGCTCGCGTAACTTGCGCTCTCTCCGCCATACAACGCGTTAAGGAAAGACGAGCGCTTCTTGCCAATTGAGCGGCAAGAAGTGCCCGTCTTTTGCATTTCTGTCTCTCAAAATCTTATTTTCACGATTTGCATTTTCATCCCGTTGTCACCGACCCTTGCGAGAAACCGGAAAAAGCCGCTGACAGAAGGGTCTCTCAAATCGTTATAACCCAGCATATAGCCGCGACTTGTGACCTGCAGACGGCTGTCCCACGTGCCGATTTCCTTGGCGGCATCCGAAACCGCAAAATATGCCCCCACATCCTTGATTTTTGCAGTCTTAAGCCATGTTTTTGCGATCATCTTTACTGCTGTCCGATTGGCAGCATCAAAGACCAGCACACCTCATGGGAAAGCGTTCGCCATTCTCCGCACCAGTTCCCGGACCTCCTGGGTCAGAAAGTAATAGAACACCCCGGAGGCAAAGAACACCGCCCCGCCGGAGGCATCGATTTTGCCAAACCATGCGGTGTCTTTCAGGTCGCAGGGGATATTTTGTTCCCGATCCCCGGCGGGCAGTAGCTGCTGCCGCAAGGCAATCACATCCGGGAAGTCCAGATTGTAGATCTTGCATCTACCGTTGTCGCAGGTTCTGCCGGTGTTGTCCAACCCGCAGCCCAGATTGACCACCGCCGCATTGGGATGGCCTTTCAGGTAATCCCGCACCTCGAAAGCAAGGTCACTCTGCCGCATGGCCACCTCCAGCGCACCAAAGCGCTGTATCAGGCTGCGGGAGTTTTTCTCTGCCTCTGAAAAGTCGTAGTCGATCTGGTCGAGCAGGCGAACCGCTGTTTCATCCCTGTAAAGGTTCGGGTACAGCTCCGTACACAGCTTTCGGGAATACAGCGGGAGGATCAGCGTCTCCTGCACGGTGTTTTTCTCAATTTTACATTCCATAGGTTTCTTCCTCAGTGAATAAAAACTGTCATAAGTGCCGCCGCCAGCACAGCCGCTATGACCGTCATGCCTATCGCCATGTGCAGGGTGGATGCAAAAACGCCCGCATGACGTCATCAAACGCCATATCCGCCACACTGCCTTGCAGAACGGCGCAACGCCCCTCCTGAATTGCAATTCGGTTGAGCTTTCTAGTCTTCTCCACGCTGACGGGTGAATAGTCGATGCCCTTGACGACGCCATGCGGGCATTTTTTCAGCAGCCGTTTTATGTTCGCCCCGCCGCCGCAGCCGCAATCCAGCACCTTGGCATTTGGCGCAAGTCGTAGAAATCGAAGTCCCCACCGCGCCACAGGGCTGTGGCCCAGATTCATCATGGCAACCATAAGTTTTCCGCCGAGGCCCACGGGCTTGCGGGTGTTTTCAAAGAACGACATCTGGCCCCTCCGATTTCGTGCATTCCGCATAGGTCAACGGGAACGAGGCCTTCAGCACCGCGCTTTTCTGCACCGCCCAGCCGTTTTGACGCAGGAAACGTAGGTATTCCTCGCTTGTCCACCTGCTGTGGAGAGGGAATCCCGCCATACTCATGAAAAAGGCTTTTGCCTTGCCGGAAACCGAGTTCCCCGCGTGGGTGAAGGTTGGAGCGATGAGCACGCCGTCGTCCTTCAGCACCCGCCTGATTTCTTGTAGGGCCTTTTCCGGATGCGGCACTATGTGAAGCGCGTTGGACGCGATCACCACATCAAAGGACTTCTGTGCATAGGGCAGGCGGAACATATCTTGTACGGAAAAGTGCAGCTTTGCGGATTGATTGTCCCGCTTTGCTTCAAGGATCATCTTTGCAGAAGCGTCCGTAGCCTCGATATGCGCCGCCGCATTTACGATGCTCTTTGCGATAAGCCCCGTGCCGGTGGCAACCTCCAGTACGGTTTTTGCTTTCACTACCGGCCGGATCAGCCCATACATCTTCTCATACGCCGCCCGGTCCTTTCGCATGAAACGGTCGTACCGACCGGCATTCTTGTCCCAGAAGCCCTTGCGTTCGTGCATTGCTATCGCCCCAAACAGTTAGAGCCATCTAACTATAACACGCGAATCGTGCAGTAAGATAAGGCTAACCTTATTCTCGGCTAAGACGCATCTCTCCGACCCTTTGAATCACCCCTTTTCACGCCACCCGCTACGAACCCCGGCGGGAACCAGGGAGTGATTAAAGGAGCGGCCTGCGGTTTTGCGAATCAATTGAGTCATTCCCGAAATCGCGAATCAAGGGCCTGAGTCGTCAGGCCCTCACAGGGGGACCGCGATGGTGGCCACCGCGCCGCCCGAGGGGCTGTTGGCGAGCGAGACGGAGCCCCCGTGGGCGCTCGCGGCCTCGGAGGCGGCGTGGAGGCCGAGCCCGTAGTGGCGGCCTCCGTCGCGCGAGGAGCGGGAGGAGTCGTCTGTGAAGAGGCGCTCACAGCCGCGTTCGAGGGCGGCGGGAGAGAAGCCCGGTCCGTCGTCGGCCACCTCGATGACGAGGTGGCCGCCCTCGACGTCGCAGGAGACCGCCACGCGCGAGCGCGCGTGCTCGGCGGCGTTGGCCACGAGGTTCGCGGCGGCTCGCGCCAGGGCGGTTCGGTCGAGCGGGGCCTCGGGCGCGCCCGCGACAGCAGGGCCCGTGGTCGCGTCGAGCGTCACGTCTCGCGCCCGGGTGATCTGGGCGGCCTCGGCGAGGACCTGCTCGCAGAGCTCGGCCGGCCGCATGGGGGCCCTCTCCGCCCCGCCGGACCCGCGCGAGGCCTCGATGAGCAGGCGCACGTAGCCGTCGAGCCTTTCGACACTGCCGGCTATGTCGCGCGCGGCGGCCGCGAGGTCGGCGTCTTTCTCGTCTTCCAGCTCCTCCGCCACGAAGTCGGCGTTGGCGCGCAGCACGGTGAGCGGCGTCTTGAGGTCGTGGGCGAGCGACGCCACCTGCTCGCGCTGCCCCCGCTCCGCGGCCCAGCGGGCCTCGAGTGACTCGGCGAGGGAGGTCCGCATGGCGTCCATCGCGGCGAGGACGTCGTTCACCTCGCGCACGTTGGTGCTGCCGACCGCGAAGTCGAGCTCCCCCGCGCCGACGCGCCCCGCCGCCTCCGCGAGCGGCGCCATCTTGCGCGAGATCACGCGGCTCGCGCGGCGTGCCACGAGCGCGAGCGCGAGCGCGCTTCCCGCAGCGGCGCCGACGAGCATGAGATTCTGCGGGTTGGGAAGCAGGCCGGCGAGGTCGCGCGAGACCCACTGCGGCAGGTACTCGCTGACGAGTGCGCAGGCCCCGCCGCCCTTGAGCGGGAACGCGGCGTAGGTGAGGCCCGAGCCCCCGCCCTTGATCTCCACTGTGCCCGGATCCGTGGCGAGTGCCGCACGGGCCATTTCCGTCGCGTCCTCGAGCCGCGTGCCCTCGAGGTCTGTCATCAGCACGTATCCGTCCTTATTCAGGATGAGGTAGCGGTACGCCGTCGGCACGTCCTGCTGCCCGCAGACGCCGTCGCGTGCCAGGCCCTCCGCGACTTCGCGCGCATTGGCCGGCCCCCAGCTTGCCTCGTAGACGAAGCCCGCGTTGATCGCCGCGGAGAGCGCCATGAACGAGGCGAGCCACGCCGTGGCAACCGCCGCGAACGCGTAGGCGAAGTAGCGCGCGATGACGAAGGAGAGCGGCATGCCCCCGCGACCTCGCGCCCCGGTCCTCAGAGCTGCCACTTGTACCCCATCCCCCAGACGGTCGCGATCGGATCGGCGCCGGCCTCGGAGAGTTTCCTCCGGGCGCGGCTGACCTGCATGGATATAGCCGCGTCGTCGGCGTCGCTCTCCCAGCCGAGCACCGCCTCGCGGATCTGCGCGCGGCTCATGACCTGCCCGGGGTGGCGGGCGAGGTACTCGCAGATGGCGTACTCGGTGGGCGTGAGCGGTACGGCCTCGCCGCCCACGGCGAGGCCGCGCGCCCCGAGGTCGATCCGCACCTCCCCGAAGGAGAGGGCGTGCGAGCGCGGCCGGCGCTCACGGCGTAGATGGGCCGCGACCTTGGCGCGCAGCTCCGCGGCCCCGAAGGGCTTGCGGACGTAGTCGTCGGCGCCCAGGCCGTAGCCGGCCACGGCGTCCTCCTCGGCCACGCGCGCGGTCAGGAATATGATGGGCCCGTCGAAGTCCGGGCGGATCTGCCGCACGAGCTCGAAGCCGTCGAGCCCCGGCATCATGACGTCGCAGAGCACGAGGTCGAAGCGCGAGAGGTCCATCCCCGGGACCGCCGTCGGGTCCGCTGCCTTGACGACCTCATGGCCGTCGCGGCCGAGGACGCGCGCGAGCGCGTCGAGGATGGCCCGCTCATCATCCACTGCCAGTATCCTCGCCATGTTCGACCTCCTGAAACTTCCGTCGGAATTGTACTAGCGCCGCGCTCAGCGGTCCAGAGCCCCGCGCGCAGCCGCGGGCGCCTCGGCCGCATCGCACGCGCGGTAGCGCACGCCCGAGCCGCCGCGCGCCTCGATCTCGAGCCAGCCCTCGCCGTCCGACTCCCGTCCGAAGAAGATGAGCTGGAGCTCTCGGACATTGCCCCTGTCGTCCGCCGCGTCCACCAGGTAGACGTAGTTCGCCCCCGCCCCGGTGGCGTCGGCGTAGGAGCTCGCGTGGCTACCGGGCTCGGGCGCGGGCGCCCACATGGTGATCTCAGGGTTGGGCAGCACGCGGTCGGCGATCGAGCGCAGCGCCGACCCCCAGCCGGCGTCGAGCAGGGCATTCCCGCCCAGGACGAGCACTGCGAAGAGGAGGGCGAGCACGGCGGCGAGCGGCTTCCTACGCATCTGCCCTCCCGTCCTCGAAGCGGCAGAACCAGGCGATAAGGACGGCGGCGGTTGCCAGGGTGAGCACGAGGCCAGCGAGCGCAGTCGTGAGGAGAGGGGCCGCCGCGCGTGCGGCGTCGATGAAGACCTCCACCCCGAGCGACCCCAGGCGCACGGGCCAGGCGAGCGGCACCCAGCTCAGGGGCGTCGCCAGGGCACCGGTGAGCTCGCCGGTCATGAGGCCGTGCGCAAGTCCGCCCACTGAGAAGAACGCGAGGAGCATCCCCGCCGCGCCGGCGCAGATGGCGGCGTTGCGGCCGAGGCGCAGGGCCACGCCGAGCCCCAGCGCGTAGAGGGGCAGGCTGCCCAGCACGATGCCCGCCCAGGCGGCCGCAAGCGGAGCGGGCCCGAG
>CABUIH010000003.1:0-182214 GCA_902491615.1 uncultured Collinsella sp.
ACGCCGGGCCGACTCGCTTCGGATGGGGCTCTACACCAACTTTCTCGACACTACCCGCCGTAAGGCCAATCGTTCCGACAACGGAAACAATTAGATCGCCAGTGTTGACAACGTAGCGCGAAATATTAGATCGTGTTTCATCGTCGATATATAGCATTTCCGAAGTGAGTAAGAGAACAGACGCGTTGTTTAAGTCGCGGACTCGAATATATGGATGAGAGTTTGCCTCTGCAATTAGCTCTGAACCTTTAGGGAGTCTCTAACCGCCCTTGACTTCGCAGAATGACTCGACTGAACGGTAATGATTTTCTCGCTTGTTCTCTTCAATTGTTTGAGCAAAAAGGGCTTCTCCGAGTTCAGCTAAATAATCATTTACCGGAACATAGGCCTGCACTTCAGAATTGTTTCCATCGAACCAAGGGGAAAGGAGCCCCCGGTGGAAGCGATGATCAATATGGTTCTAACACAGATGTAGCCGGTTCTAGACTATCTGCAGATAAAGCAATCTTAAAAGCAGTGCTCGAAAGCACTATGTGTAGCCATGCCGAAAGCAGCGTGCCCAGCAACTCGAGTCTACTCGGTCTCTTCCTTACCGACAAGGAAGTCGAGGGGTGCTCTCCGAGAACAATCGCGTACTACGAAAGCACCCTCAAACCATATGAGGCATGGATGGAAGAGAAGACGATGCTGAGCGAAGACGGCCGAATCGTCAGGGTGGACAACCCATGGTGTTCGTTCTACATCGACACCGAGCTGGCACCTGCGCTAGACGAGAGCAGGTGCGGGAAATGGATGTTCTACTTCAACGATATCGAGTTCGCGGAGGAAGTCTGCCGCAAGGCGGCCCTCGGAATGGTCGTCGCGGAATGCAAGCACAGCTCATTCGAGTCCGTTATCGAGAACGGCAGAGGCGTCGCCTGCTTCTACCTGAACTTGGACGACGTCGAAGCACATCGCCGCGTTGTCGCATTCATGTTGGAGCATGGCCTGGTTCGGAAGACGAAGTCGGGGAAGCTGTATAACATCGGCTTCAAGTTGGATGACCAGGCACGGGCGGGAGAATATGGAGCCGGTTTCAAGGCACGAATCACGTTGAGCGATCGCTCGAATTAGGCGAATTTTACCTGCGAAGAACAATGAAGGGCGGGGGTGTATCGGCTAATGCCGAACCCCCCCGCCCTCGACGCGGTTAAAATAGCGAATGATTGAAGCGGATCAGCCTGGTTCCGCCCTCTTCCCTAATCCCGCTTAAACAAATCCCTCGTGTACACCTTGTCCGCCACATCCGCGAGCTCGTCGCTCCAGCGGTTGGCGACGATCGCGTCGCAGCCGGCCCTGAAGGCCTCCAGGTCGTGGGTCACCTCGGAGCCGAAGAACTCCGGCGCGTCCAGCGTGGGCTCGTAGACCACCACGGGCACGCCCTTGGCCTTCACGCGCTTCATGACGCCTTGGATAGAGCTCGCGCGGAAGTTGTCGGAGTTCGACTTCATAGTCAGGCGGTACACGCCCACGACTGGCTTTTCCTTGCCGGCATACACGCGGTCCCACACCATCTGCAGCACCTCGTCGGCGACGAAGTCCTTGCGGGTGCGGTTGGCCTCCACGATGGCCTCGATCAGGTTCTGAGGCACGTCCCTGTAGTTGGCGAGCAGCTGCTTGGTGTCCTTGGGCAGGCAGTAGCCGCCGTAGCCGAAGCTGGGGTTGTTGTTGTGGCTGCCGATGCGCGGCTCCAGGCACACGCCGTCGATGACGTCGCGGGTGTTGAGGCCGTGGACCTCGCAGTAGGTGTCGAGCTCGTTGAAATAGGCCACGCGCAGCGCCAGATAGGTGTTGACTCTTTAATAAAACCAGCGGTTACTCAAAATATAAATTGGTCAATTTCGAACCTGGTGTAGTCGTCGACATCATTCGAAAAGTGTTTAAGCCTAGTCCCAATTTTGATATTTCCATATTGATCAAGACCAATTTCATTAAGCAAATTGTTCTCTTTTAGAATGTTGATTAAGGACAAAGGGACTCCAGCCTGAATTAACTCAACGCCTTCCTTGTCAGCTGTCCCGTATAAGAACATGTAGTACTGCTCCTGATCAATATGACCCGTCTTATACAGAACGCGAACGAATCTAGACAAAGTGAACCCAAGATAATCGTCCTCCGTCTTGTATTTAGCAAGGAAAAGTGCTGGCAGTTCGGAATCAGTTTTTTGCCTTATGTCAACATAACTTCCTTCGCCATCGGCAAGGCCTTGGTAATTGACCTCCCCAAAGCTACGACCAACATAGAGGAAGCTGGGTGCGGACTCAGCCTTCTTTTTCCATAATGAAATGTCGGAAGCGAGTCGTTGACTAAGTGATTTCGATGACTTGCTCTCAAGATAACTTTGGTAAAAAGGTAACTGCCTGCGCAATTTACTAACTCTGAGATATGAATTAGAGAAAACAAGACCATCGTCAATGAAATAAATGCATATTAATTCGAGTACGCTATTATCTGCACATGCTTTAAATGTGGTGAGTCTCCGGGCAATCTCAACTTTTGCAATCTCCCAGTTTTCATACATAGAACGCAGGCCGGAACGATCTAGCAAAACACCGAGATCAGTATCAGAATGATTGCAGCTTTGAATCAAGCTATCTTCGAAGACAAGACGCTTTCGCTCATTTTCACTCAACGGCTTACCTTTAGATATTTTAATTCGCGGGTTGTCATTGCGGTCCTTAAATCCTACACTATGCAATTCCGAGATGGCATTTTTCATGGTCGGTCTTGAGCCAGTCCATTTTGATTCAGCAAATATTACCTGCGGGCTAAGCATTTTAAGATGAGGGGTATCTCCAAAAACGTAATTTAAACGTGATGCGCGACCAATTAAATTAATTAGGGCTGCACGCCTTTTTGTTCGTAAATTGAGAATAAATACCGAATCAAATGGAAGATTAATACCTTCCATGATGACTTCATTTGCAAATATATAACGAATTGATTCCAACTTCGCAGCACGGTCAAGCAAATAATTTTTGATTCCGTCCGGCATCTGCCCGTGCAGGTATACAATACCGCGCCGCAGGCAAAATATTTCATCGTATAGAGGACTCACATGTTCGGTCAGGGCACAAATAACTCTATCGAGGTCGGGGGCGACTCGGTTATCGGGCAGACTACTCGCTAAGTCCAAGGCCGCCTTACGGACCTTTCTAGGGGAAGACAAGAACACAAGATTTTTAGCAGTTGCCTTATTCGTCAGGCAATCCCAAGTGCCGTTAAAAGTAGAATGCTGGCAAAAACTGTTGAAAAACCTGTTGTAGGCATGCAAGACTCCCTCGCTGTCGAGCAGATAATAACGAGGCTCTTTCATACTTTTGCTGACTTTACACCCCTCAACCTCAAACCCTGAAATGACGGACAACAGGTTAATGTCGTCGATAACAGGACTAAAGTAGTAGAACCTTGTCAAGGGATCGCGGAGTTTTGACTCGCGGATGAGGCGTGAAATTAACAAAGCGCGATCGTCGGGATCAAAAGCGTTGTGCGCTTCGTCTATAAACAGACTCGAAAATGATAAGGTCGGATTCGCTTCCAATAAACGTATGGCCCTTTCCTGAGTGAGGATGGCGATGAACGACTTCTCACACTGGTACATTTCGTCATGAGTAATTACTTTTGTTCTAGGATGGCGTTTAAATACATCATCGCGCGTTTGGGCGAGAAGTGATTTTGTCGGCACAATTATACAAGGTCGGCAGCCGCTTTTATCGTCCAGTACAGCATCAACCAAGCGCTCAGTCTTACCAAACGAGGTCGGTGCAATATAGGCGAACCCTTCCCCAGAGTATGAAGAGAAAGAGCTGTCGGACAACTTCTGCTCGAGAGTAAGCGTCACACCTTTGGTAAAGTTCTTTTCGATTTCATCTAGAGCAATAAAATCACTCAGAGTATTGAAGCGCCCTTCATCGATATCAACAATCGATTTGGCTACTGGGTATAGGCCCAATTCAAATGAAAGATCGTACAGGGGTCTGTAATCACCCGTACTCAACGAATAATTCAGAATAATCCAGTATGCAAACTCAAGACTTCTTGTTCGATTCTTATCTTTTAGCCCGTACCTTAACAAAGCAATTGCGGCAGAAAGAAGAAACGTTGACTCTCTATTCGTGAGCTCATTACCTAAAAGTAGCTTATTGACCACCAACTTAAATGCACTGTTGTTCTTTAATTTTGTAATGGAGCTAGCGTCGCTCATCTGTGTACTCCAAGTTCAAATATCGAAGAAAACCAACTAATGCCAAATGTGAGACGCAAACTATGTGTATGGCTGAGTAGCTCTGTTTTCCGAAAAACTGTAATACGTCAATCGATAGTTTTTCGACTTCTTCGATAGTCAGAACACCGTCAATAAAAACAGTACCACAAGGAATCATGTTAAATTCGTCGGCACTATGGGCCCGACGGAGAGTAAATCGTCCGAAAGCATTCTGATCTGTTTAAGAATGGATCCTTCGGCACCAGCTACTATAGCGTGATTTCGAGCATTGTCCCAAGGGTCATTTCCATCAAAATCGTTAATCTTGTCACGGAGATCCTTATAAGCTTCTTTAGCTTTACTAAGGTGAGTTGTATTTCCAAAAATTGACGACTTGCTCTCCATCAACCAGTATTCATCATCTTTTAAATAGAAACCGTCAAATCTTTTTTGATCGACCCCTCTTCAAGATTTGATCCAAGACAAGCCTGCTGATAGCCGTTGTGCCCCAAATAAGCATGTAAGAAAATCTCAGCACAAGAACCGCAAACTAAGGGGCGATTATTTAGTTTTGATTCAAAGTATTTCGAGATTTTCGTCTTTGTGACTTCTAGCGAACGAGGGTCTTTAGGGCCAAACCAAATAGAGGGTAGGCATTGATTTAGACACTCATCGAAGTCGTCATTTTCGATGACGTTAAAATACGTCAGGTGAATTCGATCGGATAGCTCTTTTTCAATAACTCCTGTAAATAGCATCCGATGATCACCTGCCCTAGTTTATTTTAATCAATGGATTGTTTTGTTGCTTCAGGAACCTCATAGACTTAGCCCAGGATTTAAATCTAATAAAAAATGAAGGCTTATAGGACAAAATATGTGTCCCGATAGAACATCCGTTTCCATCCATTAATCCAGCCAGAACGGGTACGGGCCCCTGTGGTGGAGGTCCTCCCACACGGCCCTGTCGCCCCATTCCGGCCCTCCGTCGTCACGCGACGGCGAGGCGGAGTAGACGCTGAACAGGAAGTCGATGTCCGCGTCGGTCGGCATCGTGGCGAGCTTCTCTCTCGCCGTCCTCGCGTCCCCCGAGTGCGCGTGGCACCACCGGAACACCGCCCTTACGCGCTTGACCGACGTCAGCCCCCGGTGGTTGCGCAGGACGGTCCTCAGCTGCGAGTTCACCCCTCCCTCGATCATGGGCCAGACCTCCCAGAACTCGGCCGTCCTGCGCCTGAAGGACCGCCCGCCGCCCGGCATCGCCGCCCGGGAGTCCTTGGAGAGGAGCCACCCGAGGAACTCGTCCAGCCTCGTCGCCGTGTCGTCGTACCTCACCGTCGTCGACGCGCCGCAGGCCGTGCACCTCCACCGCTGGGACCCCGATGAGGTCTGCCGTTGCGCTTGGTCCGACCGCCGCAGTAGGGGCAATAAACGGCCTTCATGGGCACCTCTTCCGAAAGGGTATTTAACGGTTCCGGAAAAGGTTATCTACCTGCGGGAACGATAGGCAACCGGACACACATTCTGTCCGAGCGGTTAAAAGCGGGCACGGAATTTAAACGGCTGAAAAAGGGGCATCGACCTGCGCCGATGCCCCCAACGTGGACACACATTTTGTCCTATAAGCCCACAAACCAAGCTAGCATCTGCCGAAGTAGCTATCATTTATGTCAATTCTCAGGTTGCTTCTAATTACTTCGCCCAGTAAAACGCTGTGGCTCCAATATTATCGGGTCCCGAAGGTCCGTTTTAACTTTGACCTGACGCGCACCGCCGTCCATGATGCCTGGCTGTCCGCAGTTGCAATTGCTCTGCCGAAACTAGAAGGCTCCTCGTTGCTGTCGCCAAGTTTAGTATTAAAGAAAGCCTTGAGCTCGGGGCGCAGCCAGTGAGTACCGTCCTCCCTCGTGCGATCGCGAATGTCGCCGTAACCGATTTCGGTAGCGCCATTAATAAGCCCTAGTGTCATGAGCACGTGTCCATTGTAGCAATGAGGATCATGGCATCGGCCGATAGGCTTACACGGCAGCGGTTCGTCGGGATTTACGAACACATTGCCAACGCTACACCCTTTGTAGCATTGGCGCGCTTCGCCGGTAGACATGTCAACGTAATACATCCAAGATCCGGCCTCGCAGAACCCAGTCTGTTTGACACCGAAAATCGTGTTCTTAAAATCGAAGAAGGGGGACTCGAACTGGTTCCAGGCATCGAGGTATTCGTCACGAGAAAGCTTGGTGAGTCGATCGATACCGCTCGTGGCATCGTTGCGTGCAATCGTGAGGTGGGCGAGAGCCCCGAAACTCTCCATACAGTATTCCTTGACCTCCGGAATTCGCGGGACAAGCTCATCGGAGGGTGTTATCTCCACATTGCAGGAAGCCCCCGCTGCCCATGCAGCGTTCACGTTGTCGGCAAATCGTTTGAGAAGTCCTTTCTTCTCAAATTCGAGATAATGCAAAGAGCACTTGAACTCCACATGAGATAGAATCTCGGGTCCCAGCTCGAGCAAAGGCTCGAGCTTCTTTGTGAGCACCATGTTCGAGACGATTTCCATGTAATGTCCCTCGCGCGCAAGGAGCTCGACGTAACGAGCGAGATTTGGCAGAAGGAGGGTCTCGCCGTCGGCACAAAGATTAACATACGACTCCCCTCCGACGCGCTCCTTCCTCAGTGCGTAGGCGATCTGCTCCGGAGAAAACTGCATCTCGGGAATTACTCCCTCGTAGCTGCTGGGGCGCTGCGAAAGATAGCAATAGTGGCAACGCAAATTGCAGACCGACAGCGGAATGGCAAATAGGAAGGCTTTCTTCATGGTTGTTCCTTTCGGATTAACTTAATCATTAACGAGTCGTGCCTTGACAAGGCCGATGTAGCGGATTCGCTGTTCACGAGAGAATGTCGCGAGAAACACGACGAACCACGAGACGAAGCACGAGACGAGGATGGCAACTATTAGTCCGCCCCAGGAGCCCGTAGGAATAAAAACACCGATAACGAGCGCTACCACGGCGGATCCCGCTACGCTTATAAGGGAGACGAACGACTCGCGGTGAATCGTCCACCAGGGCTTATTCAGTAAACTCGACACATAGGGCGCAATGATGACAAGGTTTCTGGCGACTGAAATGATGGAGCTGATGCCGGCGATGGCGTAGACACCTAAGTCTGTGAAGTAGAGGGCGAGCAGGACGGAGACAAAATTGAGTACAGCGCCGCCGAGGAAAGACGCAGAGTTGAGCTTAAGCCGGTTCATCACCGTGAAGACGTTGTAGACCACCTGAGGACCTGCCCAAGGTATGAAATTGGAGATCGTGAGAATTGAGAGAACGCTGAGTTCCCAAGCATCGAGTGACGGCATCCAGAGCCTGTAGAACGCAGGTGCGAGGGCGCAGAAGACTCCAATAGGCGCCGCCATGATAAAGTTGGAGAGTCGTATGTCCATCATGACCCTCCGATAGAGCCCCTCAACACCCTCTTTGGCATAAATGATCACAAGCTCCGGCTCGAGGTTGTTGTTGAGCGTGGTGGCGAGCGTGGTAATTGCGGTTGGCATGGTCTTTGCCACCGAAAGAACGCCCATGGGGCTCGCACCCACGAACCAGTTGGCGAAAAGCAAGTCAAGCCCGGTGGTCAGGATGTTGCCGCACTGATTCACCGTGTTCCAGATGCCAGAAGACGTCAGATCACGTACGAACTTGCCTGAGAACGTTTTCGCGTTGAAAGTAAGTTCGGGAACGACCTTGCGCTTGATAATAAAGCAAACGGGCGCGCTCGCGATAGTGAGCAGCAGCGCAATGAGCGAGACATAGCACACACGTGTCGTGAAGAAACTGAACACGAATACGAGCAGCGCCGCGTTGAGCACATTGCGAAAGAGGTTAATGGCGTTCTGGATGTAGACTTTGTTGACAACAAACATAGCCGAACAGAGCAGGGACACGAAAAGGTTGGCGCCAAAGTTGGCAAATACAAACGCAAAGAGCATCCCAACGTCAGCGGGGTCGGCGTTGCCCATGTCCACAATTGACCCAAGATTGGCAAGCACGGCAATGGTCACTGGCAAGAAGATCAGGCACAGAATTACGTTACAGACGATAAGTGTCGAATAGTAGGCGACGGAGTCTTCAATCTTGCCGCGGTGGTACGCCGCAGATATAAACCTCGATCCCATCGAGTTGAACGCGATCGTTACCAGTGAGGCATACGAGACGAAATTGTTTGCCAGCTGAGTGAAGCCGTTGGCTACTTCCCCCAGCGTTGCCACCAGGTAGGAAGAGAGGAAGAAGCTGACGGCCATCTGCACACCAAGGGTGATAGTGGCGGAAGCAACGTTGAACGCAGTGGCGAGCCTATTCGACCGCACGGCGAATCACCTCCCTCATCTGCCCGTATACAGGATCCAAGGGCGCACGGCTGTACCTGTGGGGGCCTGCGGCGAGAGCTTCCCGGGTAAGGACCGGAATCTCATCGGGCGTACGGGCAAGGCGAACGTTCGGAATCCCCTCGATCCACTCGAAGCCCTGAGAAACCTTGTGACTCAAATTGTCCAACGCCACGCATGGAGTGCCAGTGATAGCAGAGAAAAACATGCCATGAAGTCTGTCGGTGATGACCAGCTCGGAGGTAGAGAACTCCGCCCACTTGGCGCCAAGAATGGCGTCCCTGTTCCCCTCGTAAATCCTTGTCGGCTCCGCAACGACCGTAGACGTACGGCCAGCCTGAATCCCAAGTTCGACAAGGACGGAATCAATCGTTTTTACAACCTCGTCATCGAGTGCGCGCTCTTTGTCGTCGCGCAAGCACAGCAGGGCACCCGACCGCTCAGTGGAGAATGGCGCGTCATTGATGTACGGAACGATGTCGGGCACGTAGTAGTTCGGCGTATCGGGCGTGAGCCTACCGATGGTCTCGAACGTCCTCCGGTCACGCGAGAAGTACACGAGGTTCGGATTTGATCGGTAAACGGCGGCTGTCTCGCGCTCACACTCCTGCCCTCGCTCGGAGTCCTCGAAGTACGCCGTTTGGGGGAAAACCAGGACACTGCAATCTATGAAACGGCTGACGATGTCGTTTATCTTGTCATTCTCCTCGGGCCACAGAGTGCCAACGTTGCCGCCTCCGTCAACGACAATGATGTCGGAGGGACGCACCATACTCTGTATCGTCTTCCGCGCGAGCTCGTACTGGTAGCGCTGGATCTCGAACACGGAGAAACCGGGGAGCGCGTCGGCGAGGAAGCGCTTTTGGGCATAGACGATTGCCTGATCGCCCAGGTTTCCGTGGCTGGGAGTTGAAATCATGATCGCCGTCCTCGAGGAGGACTTCTGGTTCCGGGCGAAGCGCCGGAGCATTTCTCTCGTACGCACCTCGCAAGAGATGTGGCCCTTAAATTCGGTGAAACTCATTGTGTCCCTTCGTCAGACGGATGGCTGTTGCGTTTGTTAAATAATGTGGGAAAACAGCGATAGGCAAGACATGAAACGCAATGCCTGTCGCGGAGATCGAAATGGCGCCTGCCAACCGCGAACGCACGATTCCAGTCCTCCTTGAGGTCATGCCAGCGCGACATCTCCACCTCATTAGAGATGACACAATAGGAATCGACAAGCGCAGCCTTTACTTGGCAAAGGGACGTCCAGAACAGGTCAAAGAAGCCCCTATCAAGGAAATACCGATTCCTGTCCAGGAAAGCCTCGACGATGTCGAGCTTCGAGCGCGCAGAGGGTCGATGCGTTATAGATGCATTGTTCTGAACGTAATACAGCTTACTGACCGGAACGACAGCCACGCCACCGCACTGCTTGACGATGTGGTGAAGCATGAACTCGTCCTCATGGATCTTGCCGAGAGCGAAGCGTGCCTGCTTAAAGAGGTCTGCACGGTAGAGCTTCCCGCAGCTAACTATGTACTCTACTGAGTTCCCATTAGGGTTGCCGTAGACGCGGTCCCAGTAGCCGAGCTCTTCCAGGTGGCATGCAGGGTCGCACACCGTCCTCAGGACGTTGCCGTCGGCGTCGACGTACGTCATGCCGCCCACAGCCATGTCCATACCCTCATCCATAGCATCAACTAGAAGCTCAATTTCCTCAGGCCCAAGGTAATCATCGGAATCAAGGAAATAGATATACTCGCCCGTTGCCGCATCAAGTCCGGTATTGCGTGCTGCAGATAGACCTTGGTTGTGTTGGTCAATCAAAACCAAGGTCATATGGGCCCTACGGTAATCGCGGAGCACCTGTAGCGTATTATCCGTCGAGCCGTCGTTGACGACGACGACCTCGAGATCTTCATACGTTTGTGCGTACACCGAGTCAAGACACCTAACAACGGTAGAGGCGACATTGTAAGACGGCACGATGACAGAAACCGTTTTTTTACTCATATTCTCCTCTCAGCGCCCCTTCTAGCCAACCGCTTAATCGCAGATCCCATCCTCCAAGGTAACATGCTCGCGTCAAGCGCCGTATACCTGTTGTCGAGCAAAAGACGGAGTCGTAGTGCGTCCACTTTGGAAAGCGAGCCAACAGCACAACGCTCCGTGGCAAGCCTCAGAATGCGCTCGTCACGAACGGAGGCATATGAGTCCCGCCGGGCAGCGAAGTTAAGGCTTCGGTTGTACCGCACGCCCAAAAGAGCACTCGAGGTATATGAAAGGAAATAGTGCGCCCAGCTCCCGAGTGGCATACCGCGTCGTTCCATGTACGCGACGACCTCCTCTTCCACATAGCATACCTGAGCAAAGTAGGCAGGATTGTAGCCCGCGTGTGTGGTGGATGAAGGGTTTGGTCGATAGAAGTAAAGTGGCTCGTTGATAAGCCAGTAGGACCGTGCACAGCTCATAATCTCAAGGCATTGCAGCCTGTCTTCAGCCATAAGGAGTCTGGGGCGGTTTATTTCTCCTTTGCTGTAAAGCGATCGCTTGAACGCTTTACAGCAAAGGCTATTCAGTGAATAGCCTTTGCTGAATAAAGCCCAAACCGAGTCCTCCTCAACAGGTCCACCCTCACCGAGCGCGGAGAAATCGAACATAAGAGATGATTTACGCTCGGACGAGGTTGCGTTGAAAAGCACAATGTCGGCGCCGTTCTCGAAAGCACGTTTGATTTTCGACAGGGCGGAAGGGTCGTGAAGTTTATCATCAGAATCGATGCAGAGGACAGCCATACCGCCTGCGACTTCGAAAGCCGTTTGCCGCGCTGCGTAGGGCCCACCGTTGTCGGTGCGTATCAGCTTACACGACGGCAGCAGCGTGCAAATGGCCTTGTCGAGGACCAAGGGCTGCAAAGAGCCATCGTCTACGATAATCACCTCGTAATCGTGACAATCCTGTGCCAATATGGATTCAAGGCACTCGTCGATAAAGCGTTGTGCGTCGTATGCCGCGATACAAATTGAGAAGAAGGGGCGGTTCATTTCGCATCCGCCTCTTCCGGATTCCCGTCACAGTTGAATGACCTATGCCGCGACCCGTATTTCCTCAGACAGCTCGTTAGCCAGATAAATAGATACACGTATGCGAGTTTCATGATCGCGTCGGTGAAGTAGCCACGAATGAAAAGAAGAAGGAACACTGCCAGAACGGCGGAAACCCAAGTATAAATGTTGCATTTCCCATCCTCGGCTTCATTAAGACAACTCTGACACCAGGCCAAAAGGGCGCCAACTAAAAACGAACCCACGATGCCCAGCCAACCGAAGTTATAAAAGAACTCGCCGAGCATCGAGCCACCAAGGAAGGCCGAACCGCTTATCATCTTTGTAAACTGGGTCGCTTCTTTAAGAAGGGGGAAACGGCTCACGAGCATGGGAACGACGGAAAGGAAACCTGCAACGTAAGTTAATCCCATGCCGTATGAAAGAATGGACGGGACGTTGGACATACTTATGACAAGAGTCGAGAATGCGCTTCCGAACTCGCCCAAACTGTCCCAGACGACATCAAAGAACGAGGCCTTCGCCAAATAAGCACTAAAAGCCTCAAAAGAGAAGCCAGTTGTCCTGAGTTCACCGAAAGCATCGACCAGGAACAGGAGGCAGACGCAAGCAACAATTAGGCCGAAAGCCCTGCCAGGTGACGGAGTATTTAAGTAGCAGAAATAAATCAAGCACCAGACCGCGAGAAAGCAAACGGAGTACTGCCTACTTCCCGTTGTCATAAGCACAACGTTGATAGCAATGACCGCGCAAAAGAGAGTAGTCCCCCTGCGCTCTCTACCGAGGACCAACAACATCAGCAACAAACCGGCTTCGAAGAAAAAGGAGAGCGCTTGGATGGGCGCTGGAATGACCAAGGAATAGACGCCGCGATAGGCGTCCGAAGCGGCACCAATTATCTTGGATCCATTCACGTACAGCCAGAAGGGTAGGCCGGCAAATATGAGACATTTTGCAAGTGACTTATGCTCGACAAATTGCCCGATAGCAACGTTAACTGGAACGTCAATCGGCGTCTTTTGAAGCAGCAGTGCTCCTGCGGCGACGAGCGTCTGTGAGTAGAGATAGAAGCGGAACGCACTTTCGATTGTTGACGGCGATCCATACCACCGGAAGTCAAGATTTAGGACGTCATCTGTCCCATAACCCGCAGCGATGCAGGCGATTTGTCCGCAGTTGAAGATCCAGTTGGCAACCAGGAAGAGGATGACGAAAGGTTGTCGGCTCGGGGACATGAGCGCCACGGCGACGAATAATGCCAACTGCGCCAGCGAGACGAAGCACATAAGGCCGTAGTCGTAAAAGTGAGGAACACAAACAATGCCGAGCGCCTGGAGCACCATGATTGCTATGCAAAGCACCTTGTAAACAGTTATATCGGGCTTCGCATTCCTCGAAAGAAGCATGCTCATGCAGACACCCCGCTCAGGTATAACCTCTCGAACTCTTGGGCGGCGGTGGCGATGTCGTAACCGGCGGTACGAAGAGCCGAAGTGCCGTTGTGCCGACCGCCCTCTGCTGCGGCTCGGATTGCATTACCCCATGAACTCGCGCTTTCATTCAGATCGAGGAAAGCGGTGTGCCCGCAGATATCTGCCATGTGGCTGATATCTGCGGAAAGGACCATGGGAAGCCCGCTCGCTTGTGCCTCCACGCACGAAACGGGCAGCCCCTCGAAGAGCGACGGCATACAAAACACGTCCATCGCGGAGTAGTGTGAGGCAGTGTCTTCCTGTATGCCAGCGAAGTGCACGTACTGAGAAATGCCCAGAGAGTCGGCCTTGCTCGAAACTTTGTCGCGAAGAGGGCCATCGCCCAAGAGGAGCGCTTCGGCTCGTACTCCATCGGAACGGAGCCTAGACACCACTTCCACGAGAAACACCTGATTCTTCTCGGAGACGAAGCGCCCGACATGGCCGACGACCAAGGCGTCGTGATCGATCCCATAGCGCTCGCGTACATCGGCTCGCGCCGAGGGATTGAAAACAAACGCGCTAAGGTCTATGGCGTTCGGGCGGACTACGCACGCGTCAAACGCCTTGGGACAACGCCCGTACAAGTACGTCGCCGCCACGTCGGAACAAGCCACGAACGTGTTTGCGAAAGCAGCGAGGCGCGGCGCATTGAAAGCGTCTGTCAGGTCTTTCACCGGGTTGTATGCCCAGCCCTTCTGGGAGCTGTGCGAATGCAGGATGCGAATGGGCACGTCAGCGTGCTTTGCAGCGCGCATGAGCCCGAAAAACCCGTCGCAACCCGATCGATGCTCGTGGACCGCGCAGAACTCAGGGTGCTCGGCGAAGAAAGATCGGTAGAACCTACCTGACCTTACAGGATGTCTGTCAGGGTCAACGCATCTGAAAATACGTCCTCCCATGGCATCGATCTCCTTGTCGAACACGCATTCGTAGGACACGCGGTACATGAAATCGAACTGAACTTTGTCCTTATCGATGGCCCTATACAGGTTCATGAGGAAGTGCTCGATACCGCCATGTCCCATAGATGGCACGGCCTGCAGCACGCGTATGGGTTGCCCGTTCGTCATTAAGCCGCCTTACTCAATCGTGTAGTCATGCTTGTACTTATGCCGCTTGTAGTACTCCTCCAGCGTACAAAGCTGGCGAGCCGGCGCCCCCCCCAGACAGTTTTCGGTGGAACCTTACCCTTCACCACCGAGCCGGCGCCGATAATCACGTCGTCGCCGATTTCGGTCCCGGGCAGAAGAATGGCTCGGACCCCGACAAAAACATTGCTACCAATGGAGATAGGTTTGAGGAACTTATACTTAAGGTTATCGGGGTTTTCCTCGAATGCATTGGTCGCGTTGCGTATAGAATAGTCATGCGTGAGCAGAATGACGTCGCGCGAAAGAGTGACGGCCCTGCCAATCTTAATGAGCGAATAACGCTCGCTGCTGTCGAACCACACCGACTTGTGAATGAAGCCGTGTTTGTCGTAATCGGCGATGTCCATTCCGCACTTCTGGAGATACTTGGTGTACTTGTACATGTAGCGGTCGGTGAAGAACGGTGCCTCTAGGAACAGGATGTTCCTGTAGAATACGCGCGCTATCGACCAAAGGGGGCTCTGTATCATATCGACAGCCTTTCTTTCAGTATTTGGATGGCATCCTCATAACCGTTAACGACATGGGAGCCCTCACACTTCACGGTCTCAGAACATCCCCCCGTGTCATAGGTCACCACGGACGTACCACAGGCCTCAGCCTCAAGATTGACCGTAGGGAAGTTATCCTCTGTCGTAGGGTTGAAAAACACGTCAGCGGTCGAGTAGATGCCCGCAAGCTCCTCACGAGAATCTGTGCGAGTGAGACCCACGATTCCCTTGGACAGCTCTTCGACCTGTTTCTCAGAAAGCCCCACGAGCACGATGACGTACTTGTCAGAATCTAGCTGCCCCGCCAGCCGCACGAAGTCAGAAAGCCCCTTACGTTCGGTCCATGGGCTAGCTACGCCTAAAATCATGAATCGATCGCCTATGCCGTAACGCTCTCGGAAGTCGCTCGGGATGGGCTTAAACACGTCGGTGTCGATGGTGTTATGGCGAACCTCCACGGGGAAATCTTTAAGAAAGCTCTCCCCCACCAAATCGGCGAGCCACTGCGACGGCGTTATCAGCTTCATACGCTCGGAGGGGACCAGATTGAAGAGACGGTTCTTCTCATCATAGTTCCACGAGCAAGAGGATTTTGAATAGGTCTTGGGATAGGTATTGAGTTGCGAGCAAGGCCTCGAGTACGCGCAGTGTTCCTTCCACTGCGCACACTTCGCATGCGTGAAGTACGCACAGTGGCCCGTGAACGACCAGCAGTCGTGTAGGGTCCATTCGACTTTACAATTATGGTTCGCGAGCCAATTAAACAGCATCTCGATGTTGACGTAATAGCCATGCAGATTATGAAGATGGACCACGTCAGGCTTTATCTCATCAAGTCGAGCAAGAAGACGTTTCGTAGCGTTTTTGCTATGAAAACCTGCTTTACCATCTATGCGTGTCTGAAGCAGGTCGAGCTTAACCTCTACATCGGAGGCAAACTTCATTTCGTTCGGCTTTTCCGCCTCACGGCCTCGACCCCAGAACGCATATGATTCTTTGCCGGCCGCGAGAAGCTCACGATGTTCTTTCATCATAATGCCGCCGGTCGAGCCGTTCGGCACGGTATTTATGTGAGCATAAACCGTCACTAGAGGCTCTTCCTCCACACCATCTTGTCCACAATGCCGGTGTAGCTCTGGATGATCTTGACCACCTTAGTGGACACGGTCTCGTCGGCGTAGTCGGGCACGGGCGCCTCGGGCAGCGACCCTTCCGCGTCGAGCTCGACGGCCGTATGGACGGCCTGCAGCAGGCCCCTCTCGGAGATGCCGGCCAGCGTGAAGCAGGCCTTGTCCAGCGCCTCGGGGCGCTCGGTGGAGGTGCGGATGCACACCGCCGGGAACGGGCGGCCGACGCTCGCGAAGAAGCTGGACTCCTCGGGCAGGGTGCCGGAGTCGGAGACCACCGCGAAGGCGTTCATCTGCAGGCAGTTGTAGTCGTGGAAGCCCATGGGCTCGTGCATGCGCACGCGCGGGTCCAGCTGGAAACCGGTGGCCTCCAGGCGCTTGCGGGAGCGCGGATGGCAGGAGTACAGGATCGGCATGTCGTATTTCTCGGCCAGGGCGTTGATCGCGGTGAACAGACTCGTGAAGTTCGCCTCGGTGTCGATGTTCTCCTCGCGGTGGGCGGACAGCAGCATGTAGCGCTTGGGCTCAAGGCCGAGCTCGGAGAGGATATTCGAGGCCTCGATCTTGTCCAGGTTGGCGTGCAGGACCTCGGCCATGGGCGAGCCTGTGACGTAGGTGCGCTCCGGGGCGCAGCCGGTGTCCTTGAGGTAGCGGCGGGCGTGCTCGGAGTAGGCCAGGTTAACGTCGGAGATCACGTCGACGATGCGGCGGTTGGTCTCCTCGGGCAGGCACTCGTCCTTGCAGCGGTTGCCCGCCTCCATGTGGAAGATGGGGATGTGCAGGCGCTTTGCCGCGATAGCCGACAGGCAGCTGTTGGTGTCGCCCAGGATCAGCAGCGCGTCGGGCTGGACCTCAACCATCAGCTTGTAGCTCGCGGCGATGATGTTGCCCACGGTCTCGCCCAGGTCGGCTCCCACGGCGTCCAAGTAGACGTCCGGGTCGTCCAGCGACAGGTCGCGGAAGAAGATGCCGTTGAGCGTGTAGTCGTAGTTCTGCCCGGTATGCGCCAGCAGGCAGTCGAAATGGCAGCGGCACTTCTTGATGACCTCGGACAGGCGGATGACCTCGGGGCGGGTGCCCACAATGATCAGCAGCTTCAGTCTGCCGTCGTCCTTGAATGCGATGTCGGAACAGTCCTTGCCCATGCGGCTAGACCTCCTCGTAGTAGGTGTCGGGGTTCTCGTGGTCGAAGGGCTCGTTTGCCCACATGACCGTCACGAGGTCCTCGGTGTCGGACAGGTTGGTGATGGAGTGCGTGTAGCCGGGGATCATCTCCACGGCGCGCATATCGGAACCCGAGACGACGTACTCGTCGACGGGGAACGGGTTGCCCTCCGTGTCCTCCCCCACCTTCCTCAATTTGATGGAGGCAGTGCCGGAGACCACCAGGAACCTCTCCCACTTGCTCATGTGCCAGTGGTTGCCCTTGGTGATGCCGGGCCTGCTCACGTTGATGGAGAGCTGGCCGCGCTCGGGCGTGCGCAGGAACTCGGTGAACGAGCCGCGGTCGTCGATATTGGGCTTGAGGCCGTAGGCGAAGTTACCCGGCTCGTAGTAGGACAGGAACGTGCTCCAGAGCTTCTTGGAGAAGGAGCCCTCGGCGAGGTCGGGCACCGACAGCGTCTCGCGGCTGTCGCGGAAGCACCCGAGCAGGTAGACTATCTCGCCCAGGCTCTTCATGTCGGTCTCGGGGACGAAACAGAAGTCATCCCCCTCCACGCGCTCCAACCCGTCGTATCCGCAGCGGTGCTCCTCCCCCAGCAGCGCGCCCAGTATCTCGTCGACCAGGTCGTCGATGTAGAGGAGCTCCAGCTCCACCGAGGGGTCGTTCACGGTGTAGGGGCGGCCGTTGGCGATGGCGTCGCAGAAGGTCGCAACGGCGGAGTTGTAGCGCGGGCGGCACCACTTGCCGTAGAGGTTCGGGAAGCGGTAGATGAGCACCGGCGCTCCCGTGCGCTCGGAGTACTCCCGGAACAGGCCCTCCCCCGCGAGCTTGGACTCGCCGTAGACAGAGCCCTCGAAGCGGCCGGAGAGGCTCGCCTGCGCGGAGCTGGAGAGCATGACGGGGCACGTGTTGCCGTGGCGCTCGAGCGTCTCGAGCAGCGTGGAGGCAAACCCAAAGTTGCCCTCCATGAACTCGGACTGGTCCTTGGGGCGGTTGACGCCGGCCAGGTTGAACACGAAGTCCGCGCGGGAGCAGAACACGTCCAGCTCCTCGGACGTCGAGTCGACGTCGTACTCCATGACCTCGAGCGGGAGCAGGCTCGCGTATTTCTCGCGGCGGTCCTTGCCGTCGCGGATGTTCTTCAGCGCGCAGCAGAGGTTCCTCCCCACGAAGCCCTTCGCGCCGGTGACGAGGACGCGCACCCTACTGCACCGCCTCGTGCTCGCGGCCCTCCAGGGCCAGCTGCACGTACTCGGCGGTCTTGATCTTGGCGATGGTGCCCTCCACGTCGAGCCTCTCGGTGTTGTGGGAGGTGTAGGACTCGTCGGCCTGGGTCTCCACCTCGCCGTCCACGACGAACTTGTCGTAGTTGAGGTCGCGCGAGTCGCATGCCACGCGGTAGTAGCCGCCCATGTCCTCGGCCCTCAGGCGCTCCTCGCGGGTCATGAGGGTCTCGAAGAGCTTCTCGCCGTGGCGGGTGCCGATAACCTGGGTCCCCACGCGGCCGAAGACCTCCTGCACGGCCTCGGCGAGGTCGCCGATGGTGGAGGCAGGCGCCTTCTGGATGAACAGGTCGCCGGGGTTGGCGTGCTCGAAGGCGAACTGCACGAGGTCGACCGCCTCGTCCAGGTTCATGAGGAAGCGGGTCATGTTGGGGTCGGTGACCGTCAGCGGCTCGCCCTTGCGGATGCGGTCGATGAACAGAGGGATGACGCTGCCGCGCGAGCACATGACGTTGCCGTAGCGGGTGCAGCAGATGGTGGTGCGGCCGGCGCCGTTGCGGGCGTTGGCGTAGATGATGGACTCCATCATGGCCTTGGACTTGCCCATGGCGTTGATGGGGTATGCGGCCTTGTCGGTGGACAGGCACACGACGCGGTCGACGCCCTCGTCGATGGCGGCGTGCAGGACGTTGTCCGTGCCGATGACGTTGGTGCGCACGGCCTCCATGGGGAAGAACTCGCAGGAGGGCACCTGCTTCAAGGCGGCGGCGTGGAAGATGTAGTCAACGCCGTGCATGGCGTCGCGCACGCTCTGGGCGTTGCGGACGTCGCCGATGAAAAAGCGCACCTTGGAGGCGAGCTCGGGGGACTTCTCCTGCAGGCGGTGGCGCATGTCGTCCTGCTTTTTCTCGTCGCGCGAGAAGATACGGATCTCCGCCAGGTCGGTGTTCATGAAGTGCTTGAGCACGGTGTTGCCGAACGAGCCGGTGCCGCCCGTGATCATCAGGGTCTTGTCTTTAAATGCGTTGGTGTTAACCATTATTATTCTCCCCAGCAAGTTCCTTAAGAATTGATTCCAATTTGTCGAAAAACATCTCTTTGGAGAAATGGGATTCGTAATACGAGCGGGCGTTTTTGCCCATTAGTTCTTTGTCGTCGCGTTCAACAAATTCATCGCAGATACGTGCCAAACCTTCGGCATCCTCAATAGCGCAACAAAGGCCGCAATGCGCTTCGTCGATTACGCGCTTAGTTTCACCGGAGAGTGCAGCTAAGACAGGCTTACCAGCCGCAAGATATGTCGTAACTTTTCTGGGCAACGTATACGTTGCCATGGGGCTATCCTCAAACGTAACCAGCATGGCTGAGGAAGCTGCATAGTATCGAGGCATTTCCTCTATAGGTTTACGCCCATGAAAGACAACATTCTTAGCCTTTAACGTCTCGGCAAGTCGTTTGCAATCCTCGAGCCTAGAACCCGACCCAACGACATGGACTACAATTCGTTCGTTGTTACAGAGACTGGCAGCACGGACAATAGTTGCGACAGACTGAGCCTGTCCAACGTTACCCGCAAAAGTTAGATTTACCTTTGTCGGGTCATATCCATCGCATCTACCAGAAGTCCCTACCGTCCCAAAATTATCGTCTGCATATTGAGGAAGGTAGGCAGACGGCTCTCTATTCAAGGAAAGACTGCCTGAGAAATACTCGTCAAACAACGGTGAAGTAACAGCGATCCTGTCAGCCCGACTATAAATTCGTCTACTTACAGAAGACATCCATTTATAAGGAAGAGACTCCTGGCTAAAACCGCCCGCAGTTAAACTGATAGGCCAAAGATCAAAGCAATATAGAAGCATCTTCTTGTGATGCTTCTTGGCATAAACCAAACCTGGATCAACTTGCATAACAGGTGAAAACTGGTATCCAAGAACAACATCAAACTCATCTTTAATATCTCGTGCAAGCTTATCTGCGTTGTACCAAAAGGAAAGATAGTTTTTAACCCTGTTTGCGGCACCCGTTTTTCGAGGTGCTAAATTTGCACGCAGAATAGTTACGCCGTTACGCTTTTGAACCCGATTTTTGCCATTTCTATACTCATCAGGAATATCGGAATTGAGCATTCCCGTATTAGGCAGACCGGTCAATACGGTCACCGAATGGCCGCGCTTCACAAGCTCTTCGCATACGTCAGAGGTGTTAAAGGGCTCAGGCCAATAATGTTGGCAGACAACGAGAATATTCACTATCTCGCACCGTCTCCCGTGCTCACAACGCCAAGCGTCTTGAGCATAATCACAATGTCCATCTTGATATTTCTTGATTTAATGTACTGGAGGTCAAACATGACCTTCTCACTAGGCAGGAGATCGTATCCGCCAGTCACCTGGGCAAGGCCAGAAATTCCAGGACGCACCATGGTGCGGTAATGCCAACCATGAATTCGCTTCTCAAATTCCTCGCAGAACGCTGGACGCTCGGGGCGCGGACCGATGAGGCTCATGTCGCCTTTAAATACGTTCCAGAACTGCGGAATCTCATCTAGGCGCGTCTTGCGCATAAACTTGCCAAATGGCGTTACGCGCGGATCTTCGTCCTGAGCCCACTGGGCACCACGAGATTCAGCATCGGTATACATGCTGCGGAACTTATAAATATTAAAGACCTTGCCGTCCTTGCCAACGCGACGCTGTGCGTAAATGACCGGGCCTTCGGATTCAGACTTAATCTTGATGGCAATAACAGCCATTGGAATCGCAAGAATAATGAGCGCGCAACCGCAGGAGACAACATCAAAAAAGCGCTTGATAAAGCGATAGAAGAACCCACCGTTTACGACGGGCTCTTCTAGTTCAATGATGTCGTCACCGGGCAATAACTTTTCCAGCACGTCGGCCGGGATACCGTTCTCCGAAAGCTTAGGCTCATGCTTTCCAACGTTGTTAAGCTTTGCAGCCTCGCACCTGTCCTCAAGCGTGACAGCGAGCGCTGCCGCATCCCCCATTTGATTTTCTTGCACGTTCTCTTCCAACACTTCGTCCCCTGGTCGGGGCTCCTCCCTGTTCCGCTAAGCAGTCGCCTGCAGCTAGGCGATCGCCTTTTTAAGGTTGCGCATTACACGCTGCTCGGTCGAAAGCACGGCAAGGCCAACGCGCGTAGTTACGCGTCGGCCGCACAGGTCGAGCTCTAAATAAGCAGTGCTCTTGCGTCTGTTAATGGTTTTGATAAGGCCTTCGTGTCCCAGCAGCGGACCAGCCGTAACTACGACCTGGTCGCCGTCTTTTAGGGCCTCGCTCATGGGTACTACGCGGTCTCCCCTATGCGTAAAGCTGCCAATGAGCTGGGTCTCTTCTTTTGCCAGCGGCACAAACTGACCGTCCTGGGAAAGCACCCGGGCAAAGTCGTCCATGCGTAGCAGATACTGTTGCACGGTACGGGGATCTGCCGTGTCGCAGATAAGATAACCGGGAAAGAGAGGCTTGGTCGTATTGACCCATTCGCCGTGAACTTTAATCTCGGTTTGAAATTGGGGATAAAAGAGCTCCTGCATGGCACCAGCCGGCACCATGCGCTCGATGCGCTCGCACATTACGTCTTCGCGACCGTTAATGACCTGAATCACATACCACACGAGCACCACCCCCTTGCTGTCTTACGTGTGGCTCACGGGGTTTGGGTATGGCTTCGCCAGGGCGCTTGTGCGCGAAGGCGCTCCATATTCAAACCCTGAGCCCAGTTAGACAAGCACGTGGCTCTGCCCCACCGTGAACGGTATGCATAAGCGCAGTTGCTAGAGTCGCGGACGTGTATCGCAAAATGACCGCGACCCCAGCTGGCTGCGTGCGATCCAGTCAAGCGGGTACAAAACTGGACCGCACGCAAACAGCTGCAAAACTGCTGTGTTTTGCCAAAGGAACTTATTGCACTGCCTAATGCGAACTTATAAATAACCACAAAAGCAAATGCAAAACGTGCATGGCAATCGATATTGGAGCTCGTGGTGTTTCTAGCACCGCCGTTACGGCCGGATGTTGATCGACCCTGTGCTTTGTGACTTGCTGGAGCCACGAGCACAGTTGAACTCATGTAACGTTAAGTATCCTAGCACAAGCTGGTAGCGAAACTGATTTGGCTTGTGGTGGACAACATATCGTTCATTTAGCATGCTTAATGGGGTTGTTTTGGGACGTTGTTCACGTTGATGCAGGTTATTGGGATGCTAACGGTGATTAGGCGCGTTCCTGATGCCCAAATGGAACGGCGATCTACACTGATAATCGCGTTTGGCTAACAAACTATGTACAGAGATGGGAAATAAATTGTGCAACTTTTTGTTGGTGTGGATTGGGTTTGTGGCGAGAGACATATTGGCATGAAAAAAGGCCTTCGGAATTCCGAAGGCCTTTACATTCACGTTGGTGGAGACGAGGGGGATCGAACCCCTGACCTCTTGACTGCCAGTCAAGCGCTCTCCCAGCTGAGCTACGCCCCCGTGACGAGGAGATACTATAGGGGAAGTTGGCGCGGCGTGCAAGGACTTTTTTGAGTCAGACTCTAAATGCCTATTGATATAGGTAAGCGATGGCGGTACCAGTGTGGGCTTTGATCTTGGCCGTACCCTTGACGACGTTGCTAATGCCCGTGTCAGCCAACAGGCCCAGGGGGCTGTGATCTAGCTCCCATTCTAGGCCGTGTTCGCTTATCTCGGTGTTAGGGGCTATGGCGATGATGGAGAACGTCTTGCCCTCGGCGCCCTCGATGGTCCACGATTCGCCGGCGTGCAGAATCCTCGCGGTTACGTTGTCCTCGGCAATCCAGACTGGGGCGTCATCGTAGCCTGCGAGCAGCCCCAGTACGGAAAGCGCCATATCCGGGCGGCCGCCAGTGGCGCAGGTTGCCACCACTTCGGCACCCGGCCAGCGGCGGCGGACGGAACAGAGCGCCAGCGCCAGATCGGTATAGTCCTTGTATGGGTCGTGGCGCTCAACTTCAAAGTCGGTGGCGGCATCGACTAACGCGCGACCCGCATCACTCACCGTGTCGGCATCCCCCACATACACGTCGCAGCCTAGACCCGCGCCCAGAAGCGCGTCGAGTCCGCGGTCCACGGCGACAACGTGGTCGCACTCCCCTGCTAGCCTACGCAACAGATCCGCGCTCGCCACCACGGGCGAGCCGCAGACCACTAATACCTTGCAACCCACAGCTCTCGCCTATCCCTCAAACGAAAGCACGTGGGCCAGGTCAAGCTCCTCATAGCTATCGATAAAGATATCGCAGTTGGCGCGCACGTCGTCGCGCTTCATGCGGCCATGCAGGTCATAGATGCCCACGCGCTTAAAGCCGGCGAGCCCAGAGCTCTTAAGGCCAAAGACGGCGTCCTCAAACACCCACGCGCGCTCAAACTTGCACCCATGGCGCTCCTCCAGGCGGCGCAGCGCCAGCTCATACACATCGGGGAACTGTTTGGAGCGTCCCGCCTCGCCCGTCGTGGTAACAAACTCCATGTAGGCATCGAGCCCGGCACCAGCGAGCGCGGACTGCACCAGCTCGGCCGGCGTGGACGTGGCAACGCACATGGCAATACCTGCCGCCTTCGCTTGCTCCAAAAATGCCAGGAGACCCTCGCGCGGCGGCACCTTGGAGTAGCCAACGATCAGAATGTCGCTCAGCTCGCGGTACAGCTCCTCGCCATTCGCGCCAATGCCCCAGGTGTCGTGGTAGGCCTGGCACTCATCCTCCAGCGACAAATGCTCAAACTGGGCTAAATCATCGACTGTCACGTCAATTCCGTGGCGGTGTAATAACTCGGGCTGGGCATAGGCCCAAACGGGGGTGCTATTAACCAGCGTGCCGTCGCAATCGATAATAAAAGCAACCTTGGGAGTGGCGGAATGGGGCATAAACGAACCTTTCAATATCAAATGGTAAACATCCTGCTAAAAACGTTTTACCAAACGTCAGCCAAACAATTTTGAAACCCAAATTGGTAAAACTGTCAAGAGTTTTACCACGGCAATTCTGCCAGTGGTATAAACATGTCGCTTACCGATTAAACGCCCCTGCAAATCCGCTTTCGTTCATAAAACTAACGTACAGGTGTTATCGTAGTTTTTGCCGAAAGTTCCACCGAGCACGCGAGGTGGAACGAATCACTGAAACTTCGCCGTCCCTTCGATTCGTGCAGCCTTGGACCTTTCGCATCTAGTCACCAAGGCAACACGCTGCCGCGTCATGATGGGATCAAACGTGAGCGATACAAAGCTAAAGCCAACGGCTAAAAAGCCCGCAACCCGCAAACCGGCTCCGCACGCACCGGAGCTCTCCAAGGACGATGTCTATCTGTTTGGCATTGGTATGTGGGAGCGCAGCTGGGAAAAGATGGGCGCGCATCCCGACACGCAGAACCGTACGCGCGGCTGGCGCTTTTGCGTTTGGGCGCCCGACGTAAAGAGCGTCCATGTCATTGGTGAATTTAACGACTGGGATGAGGAAGCCAACCCGCTGGTGCCCGTGCATACGAGCGCTATTTGGGAAGGTTTTATTCCTGGCGCCGAGCAGGGCCAGCTCTATAAATACCTCATCGAGACCAATGAGGGCGAGAAGCTCTACAAGGCCGATCCATACGCCTTTAAGGCCGAGTGCCCTCCGGGAACCGCGAGCGTGCTGTGGACCCTCGATGGCTACCAGTGGAACGACTCCGCGTGGCTCAAGCGCCGCGCCGGCCACAATCACATGTCGCAGCCGCTCAACATCTACGAGGTGCATATTGGCTCGTGGAAGCGCCACGGCGACGCGCCGCAGGGCGAGCCCGACGAGTACGGCAACTACCCCGGCCCCATGGATCCCTTCCCCGCGCAGCGCGGTGAGTTTTACACCTACGACGACCTGTCGGTTGAGCTCGTGGATTACGTGCGAGATATGGGCTACACGCATATCGAGGTCATGCCGCTCATGGAGCATCCCTTTGATGGCTCCTGGGGCTACCAGACGACCGGTTACTATGCCGCCACGTCTCGCTACGGTAACCCGCAGCAGCTCATGCACTTTATCGATGCGTGCCACGAGGCGGGCATCGGCGTGATCATGGACTGGGTGCCCGGCGGTTTTTGCGCCGACTCCCACGGCCTTGCCACCTTTAACGGCCACATGCTGTTTGAGCACGAGATTCACCCCAACTGGGGCACGCATAAGTTCGACTTCGCCCGCGGCGAGGTCCGCTCTTTCCTGGTCTCCAACGTGCTGTATTGGCTCGAGAACTTCCACGTGGATGGTATTCGCATGGACGGCGTGTCCAGTATGCTGTACCTCAACTTTGGCATCGACGATCCGGGCCAAAAGAAGTTCAACAAGTACGGTACCGAGGAGGACCTGGACGCCAGCGCGTTTATCCGCCAGGTCAACTGCGCCGTGGAGGCGCATTACCCCGACGTGATGATGATGGCCGAGGAGTCCACAGCGTGGCCGCTCGTGACCTATCCGCCGCAGGACGGCGGCCTGGGCTTCCACTACAAGTGGGACATGGGCTGGATGAACGACACCCTGCACTACATGCAGACCGATTTTCCGTGGCGCCCCGGCAACCACGGCCTGCTCACGTTCTCCATCATGTACGCCTTTACCGAGAACTTTATTTGCCCGCTGAGCCACGACGAAGTCGTGCACGGCAAGTGCTCGCTCATCGGCCGCATGCCGGGCGACTGGTGGCGCCAGTTTGCCGGCCTGCGCACGCTGGCCTTCTACCAGATGACGCACCCCGGTGCCAAGCTCAACTTTATGGGCAACGAGATCGGCCAGTTTATCGAGTGGCGCTACTACGAGTCCATTCAGTGGTTCTTGACCGAGGAGTATGAGACTCACAAGCATCATCAGGCGTTTATCAAGGCGCTTAACCACCTGTATACCGCCGAGCCAGCCCTGTACGAGCGCGGCTACACCGACGACGGCTTTACCTGGATCGACGCGGATAACTCCAAGCAGTCCATCGTGAGCTTTGTGCGTCAGGGCGAGGACGTCGATGACGACCTGGTGATTCTGATCAACTTTGACCCGGCAAGCTACGAGAGCTTCCGCGTGGGCGTGCCGCGCGAGGGCGACTGGGAGGTCATCTTTGACTCCGACCGTCCCGAGTTTGGCGGCAGCGGATACGCCGGCGAGGAGCCCTACACCTGCTCGAGCGAGCCCTATCCCTGGAACGGGCAGATGGACTCCATCGAGATTAAGGTGCCCGGTCTGGCAGGCGTGGTGCTTAAGCGCCGCGGCCCCAGCAGCTATAAACCGCCCGTGGTTGAGGAGCCCAAGAAGGCGACGCGTAAGCGCACGTCCTCGGTGAAGCCCAAGGCCGCGGCTGCTAAGAAGGCTCCGGTTAAGGCGAAGACCGCCAAGCCCGCTGCCAAGGCTACGGTTAAGCCCAAGGCCAAGAAGGCAACCAATAAAAAGGCTGCTCCCAAGGCTAAGGCAGGCGCTGTTAAAGCATCTGGCAAGGATGCGTAACGAAGCCGTTACAGCTGTAATCACCCGCCCCGCGGGGGCGTAGGATACAAGTCAAAACCGTTCCGGGAGAAACATCCCCGGGGGAAAGGAACGTATGAATAAGATCTTCGACAACAAGCAGGAGTTTACCGAGCTCTATCGCGATGCTGTCATGAGCATCAGCGGCAAGAGTGTTGAGGCCGCCAGCGACCTGGACCGCTTTAACGCCCTGGCCAAGCTCGTGGCCGAGAAGGCCCGCACCGTTGCCACCACCAGCGACGCCCGTGTGGCCGCCGAGGGCAAGAAGCGCGTGTACTACTTCTCGATCGAGTTTTTGATCGGCCGCCTGCTCGACAACTACCTTCTCAACTTTGGCGTGCGCGACATGGTCGCCGAGGCACTCGACGACATGGGCTTCGACCTTTCCGTCATCGAGAACCAGGAGCCCGATCCGGCCCTGGGCAACGGCGGCCTGGGCCGTCTGGCCGCATGCTTCCTGGATTCCATGGCAGCCGAGGGCATTGCCGGCTACGGCAACGGCATGCGCTACCGCTACGGCCTGTTTAAGCAGGAGATCGTCAACGGCAGCCAGGTCGAGGCCACCGACGAGTGGCTCACCCACGGCTATCCCTGGGAGGTCCGTCGTCAGGACAAGGCCGTAACCATCAAGTTTGGTGGCCATGTTGAGGGCTTTGAGGAGAACGGCCGCACGTTCTACCGCACGGTGGACACGCAGGACATCCTGGCCGTACCTTATGACATCCCCGTGGTGGGCTATGCCGGCGAGACCGTCAACAAGCTGCGCGTCTGGGCCGCCGAGCCGGTCGAGGAGCACTTTGACCTGGAGGCCTTCAACCGCGGCGACTACGCCCTGGCCGATGCCGAGCGCGCCGAGGCCGAGGCCATCAGCGCCATCCTCTACCCCAACGACGCCGGTGAGCACGGTCGCCTGCTGCGCCTGAAGCAGGAGTACCTGTTTGTCTCGGCCGGCATCTACAGCCTGCTCGACACCTTTGAGAAGGAGCACGGCGAGAATTGGGAGCTGCTGCCGCAGTTTGTTGCTATCCACACCAACGACACGCACCCCGCCATGTGCGGCCCCGAGCTCATGCGTATCCTCATCGACGAGAAGAAGCTCGAGTGGGACGACGCCTGGAACATCGTGACGCAGGTCGTGAGCTACACCAACCACACCATCCTGCCCGAGGCTCTGGAGAAGTGGCCCATCGGCACGTTCTCCAAGCTCCTCCCCCGCGTGTACCAGATCATCGACGAGATCAGCCGTCGTCGGCACGAGTCGTTCGACACCACGCAGGAGGGCTGGCAGGAGCGTCTGCGCCAGACCGCCATTCTGTGGGACGGCGAGATTCGCATGGCCAACCTGTCCGTGATCTGCAGCCACAGCGTCAACGGCGTGGCCAAGATCCACTCCGACATCATCAAGAACATCGTGCTCAAGGACTTCTATGCCCTGACGCCCGAGAAGTTCAACAACAAGACCAACGGCATCTCGCACCGTCGCTTCTTTGCCGAGGCCAACCCCACCTACGCCAAGCTCGTGACCGAGGCCATTGGCGATGGCTGGCTGAAGGACGCCTTTGAGCTGGAGAAGCTCAAGGAGTTCCAGAACGACACCGAGTTCCTGAAGGCCGTGGGTGCCTCCAAGCGTGCCAACAAGGAACGCCTGGCCGCCTACGTCAAGGCCGAGACCGGTCTGGTCATTGACCCCAACACCATCTTCGATGTTCAGGTAAAGCGCTTCCATGCCTATAAGCGCCAGCTCATGAACATCATGAAGGTGATGGACATCTACAACCGTCGCATCGCCGATCCCAACTTCCACGTGACGCCGACGACCTTCATCTTTAGCGGCAAGGCTGCCTCGAGCTACACCTTTGCCAAGGAGACCATCCGCCTCATTAACTCCGTGGCCGACGTCATCAACAACGACCCGCGCGTCAACGAGGTCATGAAGGTCTGCTTCATCCCCAACTTCCGTGTGAGCAACGCCCAGCTCATCTACCCTGCCGCCGAGATCTCGGAGCAGATCTCCACGGCCGGCAAGGAGGCCTCGGGTACGTCCAACATGAAGCTCATGATGAACGGCGCCATTACGCTGGGCACCCTCGACGGCGCCAACATCGAGATCGCCGACCTGGCCGGTCGCGAGAACGAGGCCATCTTTGGCCTGACCGCCCCCGAGGTCGAGCAGCTCTGGGCATCCAACAGCTACTTTGCGTGGGATACCCTCAACGGCGACCGCGAGCGTCTGGGCCGCGTGATGGACGAGCTTAAGGACAACACCTTTGCGGGTCTTTCGGGCAACTTCGAGAGCATCTACAACGAGCTCATGAACAACAACGACCCCGACCTGGTTATGGCCGACTTCCGCAGCTATGTGGATGCATGGGAAAAGCTTACCGGCAGCTACGGCGACCAGGAGACCTGGAACCGCAAGGCGCTGCTCAACACCGCCTCCTCCGGCTGGTTCTCAAGCGACCGCACCATTCGCGAGTACCGCGACGAGATCTGGCACGCGTAAAGGCGCGCGAGCTCCCTATGCCAGCACGGCATTACTCGACGGGCGCAACCACGCGCCGTGCCCGCCGCTAATGGGTTTAAGAACATCGATGACAGAAGGAGAAATCGATGAGTAAGAAAGAATGCATCGCGATGCTCCTCGCAGGAGGACAGGGCAGCCGATTGGGGGCACTCACCCAAAAGATCGCCAAGCCGGCGGTTAGCTTTGGTGGTAAGTTCCGCATTATCGACTTTTCGCTCTCCAACTGCTCCAACTCAGGCATCGACACGGTGGGCGTTCTGACGCAGTATCGCCCCTACCTGCTGCATGCCTATGTGGGCTCCGGCGAGGCGTGGGATCTGGACAGCCGCGACGGCGGCGTGTCGATCCTGCCGCCGTACGAGACGCAGACCGGCGGCGCCTGGTATGCGGGCACGGCCGACGCCATTACGCAGAACCTCGACTACATCAAGGCCAACGACCCCAAGTACGTCCTGATTCTTTCTGGCGATCACCTGTATCGCATGGACTACCGCAAGATGCTCAAGACGCACATTGAGAACAACGCCGACCTCACGGTGAGCGTCATGCCCGTGCCGTGGGAGGAGGCCAGCCGCTTTGGCATCCTGACCACCGACCCCGAGGACGGCCGCATCACCAAGTTCACCGAGAAGCCCGATAAGCCCGATTCGAATCTCGCGTCCATGGGCATCTACATCTTCTCGGCCGACGTGCTGATCGAGGCGCTCGAGGAGGACGCTCTGGACCAGCGCTCGAGCCACGACTTTGGCAAGGACATCATCCCCAAGCTGCTCGGCGAGGGCAAGCGCCTGTACAGCTACGAGTTCCACGGCTTTTGGAAGGACGTCGGCACCATCGCCAGCTTCCACGAGACCTCGATGGACCTGCTGGGCAACAACCCCGAGTTCGATCTGTTTGACAAGCACTTCCCCATCATGTCCAACATCACCACGCGTCCGCCGCACTACATTGGCCCGGATGGTCGCCTGGACGACTGCCTGGTCTCCAACGGCTGCAAGATCTACGGTACCGCTCGCCACTCGATCCTTTCGACCGATGTCATCATCGAGGAGCGCGCCGTGGTCGAGGACTCCGTGCTGCTGCCGGGTGCGCACGTTAAGAGCGGCGCGCACATCTGCCGCGCTATTTTGGGCGAGAACTCCACGGTCGAAGAGGGCGTGAAGCTCGGCTCTGTCGATACCACCAAGGATACGGCCGTCGTTGGAAATGACGTCGTTATCGGGAAGGGGGAATGATCCGATGATCAATCGCAAGGCCATCGGTTATATCACCGCTAACTACTCTTCGACCTACGGCAGCGTGCTGCTCAAGGACCGCCCCATCGCGTCCGTTCCGTTTTTGGGCCGCTACCGCCTGATCGACTTCCCGCTGTCCAACATGATGAATGCCGGCATCAAGACCGTCGGTGTCGTCATGCCGGGCAACTATCGCTCGCTGATCGACCATGTGGGCTCGGGCAAGGACTGGGGCCTGGACCGCAAGAAGGGCGGCCTGTTCATGGTGCCCGGCAACGCGTATGGCACCACCAAGGGCGGCATGCGCTTCCTGCTGCGCGACATCATTTCCAACAAGACGCTGTTCCAGCGCTCGGACAAGCCCTATGTTGTGATGATGGGCACCAACATCATCTTTAACATGGACCTCAACACCATCATCGAGGCGCACGAGAACTCCGGTGCCCAGATGACCGTGGTGTACTGCAAGGCCACGCGCAACGTAGATGACGAGACCAAGCTGCAGATCAACGAGAACGGCCGTCTGACGGGCGTCAGCGCCGGCGTCGTGTATGGCGACAACGCGTCTATGGACTGCTGCATCGTCAACCGCGAGACGCTGCTCGAGATCATCGACCACTACCAGGCCGCCGACTATCTGGACCTGCTCGAGGCACTACAGGGCGACTTTGGCAACATCGACGTGTGCAGCTACGAGTACAAGGGCGAGGTCGTGGGCGTGTTTAGCGAGAAGTCGCTGTATCGTCGCAGCATGGACCTGCTCGACCAGACCGTGGCCGACCATCTCTTTGACCCCGAGCGCCCGATTCTGACCAAGGCTCACGACGTGCCGCCTTCGCGCTATGCGACCGGCAGCCACGCCTGCAACTCGATCATCTCGGCCGGCTGCATCATCAAGGGCACCGTGCGCAACTCGATCCTGTCGCGCGGCGTTGTGGTTGAGGAAGGCGCCTCGGTGACCAATTCGATCATCAACCAGAGCTGCGTCATCAAGAGCGGCGCCCGCGTTGAGAATGCAATCCTGGACAAGAACAACGTGGTTCCCACCAACACCGAGCTTCGCGGCACGCCCGAGAACATCCTGGTGCTGGGAAAGGCCCCGTTAACTTCTGATATCACCAACGCGAGCTAGCTTTGGCACCGCAACATCGCTCGTAACACGTAGAATAGCCGCCCGGTTTGCGCCAGGCGGCTATTCTCGAATTGCAACAGGGAGACAATATGGCTGATTCCAGCAAAAAGATGCAGATCGTGTTTGCCTCGGCCGAGTGCGCACCGTTTGTGAAGACCGGTGGCCTGGGCGACGTGGCGGGCTCGCTGCCTGCGGCGCTTGTGCGCGCCGGCGCCGAAGTAATCGTGATGGTGCCCAAGTACGCCACCATCAAGGACGAGTACAAGTCGCAGATGGAGCACTTCTCCGACTTTTACGTGAGCCTGGGCTGGCGCAATGAGTACTGCGGACTCGAGAAGCTCGAGCACGACGGCGTCACCTATATGTTCATCGACAACGAGCGCTACTTCGCGCGCGACTATCCGTACGGCTTCTTTGACGACGGCGAGCGCTTTGCGTTCTTCTCCAAGGCCATCACCGAGAGCCTGCAGCACCTGCCCGCCGGCTTTGAGTGCGACATCCTGCACTGCAACGACTGGCAGACGGCGCTGGCGCCCGTGTTTTTGCGCGAGTTCTACCAGGGCCTGCCGCTGTATGACCGCGTCAAGACCGTGTTCTCGATCCACAACGTGGCGTTCCAGGGCCAGTTTAGCGACACCGTGATGGAGGACATCCTTGGTGTGGCGCACATTCCGGCGGCCGCCTCGCAGCTGCGTTGCGACGCCTGCAGCATCAACTACATGCTGGGCGCCCTGCGCTATGCCGACGCCATCACCACGGTGAGCCCCACCTATGCCAACGAGATCCAGACGCCCGAGTTTGGCGAGGGCCTGGACGGCGTACTGCGCGAGCGTTCCTACGCGCTGCAGGGCATTTTGAACGGCATTGACGTTGCGGGCTTTGACCCGGCAACAGACAAGCGAATTGCCGCCAACTACACCGTGGAGGACCGTTCCGGCAAGGCCGTGTGCAAGGCCAAGCTGCAGGAGGAACTGGGCCTCGAGGTTCGCGACGACCGTCCGCTCATGGTGATGGTCACGCGCCTGACGCGCCAGAAGGGCATGGATCTGGTCATGTACGCGCTCGACCGCATCCTGTCCGGCGGCGTGCAGGTGGCGGTGCTGGGCACCGGCGACCGCGACTACGAGGACGGCCTGCGCTACTTCCAGGACAAGTACCCCGGCACCATGGCCGCACGCATCGAGTTCGATCCGGCGCTGTCACAGCGCATGTATGCTGCCGCCGACATGTTCCTAATGCCTTCGAAGTTTGAGCCCTGCGGCCTGTCGCAGATCATCGCCATGCGCTACGGCACGCTACCCATCGTGCGCGAGACCGGTGGCCTGAAGGACACCGTGATCCCGTACAACGAGTTTACCGGCGAGGGCACGGGCTTCTCGTTTAGCAACTTTAACGGCGACGAGATGGGCGACGCGGTGTTCCGCGCGGCGCGCCTGTTCTGGGATAACCGTGACGCCTGGAACCAGCTGGTCACGCAGGCCATGAGCCAGGACTTTAGCTGGACGCGCTCGGCCGACAAGTATCTGGACCTGTACTTCTTTATGCATCCGGAAATTGAGCGCCCGGCGTCGGTTGTCGACGAGCCTGAAGCTGTTGCTGAGCCGGTGGCCGCTGAGGAGCCCAAGACCGAGGAGAAGCCGGTTGAGGCAGAGCCCGCAAAGGCCGAGCCTGAGGCAAAGGCCGAGGTCAAGCCCGCTGCAAAGCCCGCAGCTAAGAAGACCGCGACTCGTAAGACGACGGCCAAGAAGGTCACAGCGACCAAGGCGGCGGCAACAAAGACCACCGCTGCCAAGACAACGACCACGCGCAAGCGCACGACCGCCGCTGCCAAGAAGGCCGCCGAAGCCGAGGCTGCTCCCGAGGTAAAGGCCGATGTCGCCGAGGCCAAGCCGGCCGCCAGTGCTCCGGCAAAGACCGCTGCCAAGAAGACAACGGCAACGAAGTCGACGACTACGACCAAGGCCGCTGTGGCCAAGGCTACCCCGAAGAGTGCCGCAAAGCCCGCCGTCAAGGTCGAGGAGGCGGGCGCCGAGCCCAAGGCCGAGGCAACTGCCGAGGCAAAGCCGGCCGCCAAGACCACCGCGCGTAAGCGCGCAACGACGACGGCCAAGAAGACCACGACCAAAGCTGCTGCCCCCAAGGCAGAGGCCAAGGCCGAGGTAAAGGCCAAGCCGGCGCCGAAGGCCGCTAAGGTCAAGGCCGCACCGAAGGCTACGGCCAAGCCCGAGCCCGCCAAGGAGACTCCGGTCTCCCCCGCCGCTCCGGCAGAGAAAAAGGCCCCGTCCAAGAAGACGTCCGTCCGCAAGGCCACGGCCACCCGCAAGCGCCGCTAGCCCAAAGACGATCCAAAACCTAATCAAACCCCATGCAAGGGGCGCTCCAACCGGGCGCCCCTTCTCTGTAGGTAGTTGGTAAAACGATTTTCTAGGACCACCGTTCGCCGATGGTAAACGGATGTTGTTTATACAGCCTGTGTACAACAGATATACTTACATCCTGTGCGTAAAGCCCATGGCCAGCAGGCCGTGATTCTATTGAACTGGACCGTACTATGAGATTGATACACAACAGCCGTCTGCCGCAGTTTCGTACTCCGTTTGGCGCTGTGGCCACTGGAACTTCCGTTTCGCTATCGGTGATTTTGGAGGATGCCGACCCCAACCAGGCAACGCTTACCCTGCGTACCTGGGTCGATGAAATCGGTGAGTCTCTGTATCCCATGACGCACGAGGGCGACGGCATATTTACCGTAGAGCTTGAGTGCACTGAGCCCTGTCTTATCTGGTACAGCTTTATCTGCAACATCGAGGGCCAGCCCGAGGTTCGCCTGGGCGCGCCGCAGGGCCGCACCGGCGGCGAGGGCGTAACCTACGACTACGCCGAGGTTCCGTCCTTCCAGATCACCGTTTACAAGCACCGCGAAGTGCGTCCCGAGTGGTACGAGCGCGGCATGGTCTACCAGATCTTCCCCGATCGCTATGCCCGCGACGAAAACTGGCGCGAACGCACGCTTGCCGAAGTTGAAAAACCGCGCAAAGGAATCCAGCGCCGCATGGTCGAGGACTGGAACGAACCGCCCGAGTACGAGCGTGCCGAAGACGGCTCCATCAAGACCTGGGATTTTTACGGCGGCTCGCTCAAGGGTATCCAGAATGACCTGCCCCGCATTGCCGAGCTGGGCTTTACGGCCATCTACCTCAACCCGATCTTTGAGGCCGCGAGCAACCACCGCTACGACACGGCCGACTACACCAAGATCGACCCGATCCTGGGCACCGAGCAGGACTTTACCGAGCTGTGCCAGGCAGCCGAGAAGCTGGGCATCTCCATCATCCTGGACGGCGTCTTCAACCACACAGGCGACGATTCGATCTACTTTAACCGCTACGGTAACTATCCCGGTGTCGGTGCGTGGCAGAGCGAGGACTCGCCGTGGCGCGATGCGTTTTACTTCCATGAGGACGGCTCGTATGACTGCTGGTGGGGCGTGGGCAACATGCCCGCCATCAATGAGAGCTCCGAACTGGTGCGCGAGCGGCTCCTGGGCAAGGACGGCGTGATCCGCAAATGGCTGCGCGCTGGCGCCCATGGCTGGCGTCTGGACGTGGCCGACGAGCTTTCCGACGACTTCCTGACCGAGATCAAAAAGGCCGTGCTCGCCGAGAAGCCCGACGCGCTGCTGCTCGGCGAGGTCTGGGAAGACGCCTCCAACAAGATCAGCTATGGCCACCTGCGGCGCTACCTACAGGGCTCCGAACTCGACTCGGCTATGGATTATCCCTTCCGCGACATGGTCATCGGCTTTTTGATGGGCTACAAGAACGCCTACCAGGCAGCCGAGGATATCGAGACCCTGCGCGAGAACTACCCGCGCGAGGCACTGGCCTGCGCGCTCAATCTGCTTTCGAGCCACGACCGCCCGCGCATTATCTCGGTGCTCGGCGGCGGCCCCGACGAGTCGCAGCTGCCCGAGAGCGAGCGCAGCAAATGGCGCCTTGACGACAACTCCATGGGCCTGGCCAAGAGCCGCTTTTGGTTGGCGACGCTCATGCAGATGACCTTCCCGGGCGTGCCCTCGATCTATTATGGCGACGAGTACGGCCTGGAGGGCCTCACCGATCCGGGCAACCGCCGTACCCTGCCGACCAAGGACCAACTCCACGACTTCGATACGTTCGCGATCGTCAAGAACGCATCTTCTGTGCGCCGTGCGCTGCCGTTTATGATCGATGGCGAGATCAAGGCCTTTGCACTCAATGATGAGGTGTTGGCCTACAACCGTACGGGCAAGGACGGCGAGTCGGCAACCGTCATCATCAACCGCAGCCTGCGCAACTCGCATCGTGTGACCATTCCGGCACTCGGCGAATGCGCGAGCGATGTGATCAGCGGTCACGAGTGCGAGATCCACAACGGCACGGTCACGCTCGATCTGTATCCGCTGGGTTCGTCGATCATCTATCACCACGCCGAGCAGCGCCTGCAGGAGCCGCTCGATCACGGTGCGGGTGTTGTGTGCCATATCACATCGGTGCCGACCGATGACGGCAAGCCCGGTACGATCGGCGCGCCCACGCGTCGCTTTATCGACCATCTGGCCGCCATGGGCATGCGCTACTGGCAGGTTTTGCCCGTCAATCCCACGGACTTCTTCCGCTCCCCTTACGCTGGTCCTTCGGCCTTTGCAGGCAATATCGACCTGCTACCCGAGAGCCACGAAGAGCTGGCAGCCGACTTTGAGACCTGGAAGGCCCGCGGCGGCGAGGATGCCGATCCGCTGTACACCGCGTTTAAACATCGCAATGCCGATTGGCTCGAGAAATACTGCGTCTACATGGCCGTTAAGAAGTACTTTGAGGGCGAGTCGCGCCATGATTGGCCGGCAGATGTCGCGCGCTACAACGAGCATCTGATCGACGACAAGCGCTTCCACAACGAGGCCGAGCTTCAGGCGTACATGCAGTACCGCTTTGACCTGGCTTGGTGTGAGCTCATGAACTATGCGCACAAGAAGGGCATCGAGGTTATCGGCGATATTCCTATGTACGTGTCCGACGATTCGGCAGACGCGTGGAGCGAGCCCGAGAACTTCTGGCTGTCCGATACCGGAAAGGCGATTGAGATTTCCGGTGCGCCGCCCGACAACTTTGCACCCAAGGGCCAGGTGTGGGGCAACCCGACGTTCCGCTGGGACTACATGAAGCAGAACGGCTATAGATGGTGGATGGATCGCCTGCGTCGTGCGTTCTCGCTCTACGACCGCGTGCGTCTGGATCACTTCCTGGGCTTCCACAGCTACTTTAGTATTCCCGCGGGCAAGGCTTGCGCCGACGGCCGCTGGCTGGCAGGACCGGGCAAAGACCTGTTCCAGACCGCCTATGACGAGCTGGGTCCGCTCAACTTTATCGCTGAGGACCTGGGCTATTTGACGCCCGGTGTTCGCGCCATGGCTTCGACCTGCGGCTTCCCCGGCATGGACGTGCTGGAGTTTAGCGACTACGACGTTCGTTGCGGTGTGCATCCCACGCCCGGCAAAATTCTGTACACCTCGACGCACGACACGTCGACGCTCGCAGGCTGGTGTACGCGTTCCTTTGCCGGCGGCGACGACCCGAGCGGTGTTGAGCTGGCGGCCAAGCTGATGAGCGACTCGCTGGCAAGCGACGCTCCCCTGGTGATGATGCCGCTGCAGGATATCCTGGGGCTTGGCGACGGCGCGCGCATGAACGTTCCGGGCGTGGCCACGGGCAACTGGACATGGCAGGCTGACGAGGCGGACATCGCAGCCGCTGAGGACAAAACCGCACAGCTCCTGCGCAACAACCATAGATTCTGGGGCGAAGCGTGATAAAACCCCCGATATAGGGTACAGTTACAGACGTTTGAATTTTTGCGGGCAGAGTAATCTGCCCGCTTTGTGCTGAAAAGGAAGTATTATGGCGCGCTACGATTACAAGTGCTCGAGCTGCGGCAACGTGTTTGAGGTTGAGCATCCCATGTCCGAGACTCCCGAGGTCGTGTGCCCCAGCTGCGGTGCCCCGGCGGCCAAGACGTTCTCGGCCAGCGGCATTAAATTTGAGGGCAGCGGTTTCTACAACACCGACCAGCGAAGCGGCGGCTCCAGCACCAACGCCACCAGCGGCTGCTGCGCCAACTGCCCGCATAACCACTAGGAACCAAACAGCCCCGCGATCGACACCGATCGCGGGGCTGATTCTTTAGCTACCCAGGTTTCCTTATGAGTTGCGGTGAAATAAGGACTGTTTGGTGGGCAGAAGCCGCTATTCAATCCCTATTTCACCGCAACATATTAGTTACTTACGAATCAGGCGGGCGCAGAAGTGGCCGTCGTAGGAGTCGGCGTTTACTGGCACGCTTTGGAAAAGACCTCGGTCGTTTTGGCGTACGAAAACGAGCTTCTTGGCCTGCTCGAAATCAGGCAGTTGCAGAATCTGTGCCTCGGAGAGAGGCGCCACGGTAAAGCAGGCGCCCTCGGGAGAGGCCAGGAAGGCATCTACGACCTGCGTGTTCTCTTCATCAAATACCGAGCAGGTGGCATAGATAAGTTCACCGCCGGCAGCCACGCGTGCGGCTGCTTCCTTGAGCATCATCAACTGCAGTTTGGGCAACTCGGTCGTAACGTCATTCTCAGTTAGGCGCCACGGGATCTCGGGATGACGACGCATGGTGCCGGTGCCAGAGCACGGCGCATCGATAAAGACCGTATCGAACTTAACCGGCTTGCCAAGCATGGCATCAAACGACGTCAGTACTTCATCAAGCTCGCAGGCATCACCCGAAACCGTACGAACGCCCTGAATTCCGGCCTTGTGCAGGCGAGCGAGATTCAGATCGCATTTGCGATCATGCAGATCGAGCGCCGTATGCTGACGCTCATAGCCCGCACGCTTGGCCTGGCACATCATCACATAGGTCTTGGTGCCACGACCGGCACCAATCTCAAGGCAGCTTCCAGGGCGCGTGGCAGCTGTGGCGATAAGCTGCGCATTGAGATCAGATGCCACCGCGGCAGCACGCTCAAACACACCCGATGCAACCGTGACCTGCGCATCTACCGGGGCATGGCAGCCCGGGAAAACGGGCGCGACGAGCTGCGAGACATACGGATCGGGCTTGGTCGCAAAGGCGTTCTCATGCAGGGCCAGCGGCGCGGGGGCCAGATTGCCGGCAAAGTTAAGCGCACCCTCAGGCGTGTCGAACGATGCCATAATGCGAGCGCACAGCCAACGCGGCAGACCCATCAGGCGCGACAGACGAACCAGGCGTCGCTCAGACTCATCTACATCGGACGCCGTGGCAAAGTCCTCAACATTGTCCGCAACCTTATGCAGCACGGCATTGGCCAAGCCAGCGGCGGACTTAGCGCCGCAGCGAACCAGCTCAACACCCTGACTTACAGCAACGCGCCCAGGCGTATGTAAATAGAGCATCTCGAAAGCCGAGATACGAAGCGCCATGCGAACACGCGGCGCAACCTTTTTAGGCTTATCGAGAAACTGGTCGAGCAGCTCGTCCAAAATACCCTGCGTGGCGGCCACACCAAGTGCCAAGCGGGCGGCAAAAGCGGAATCGCGCTGATCAATAGCCTTGGCCGATGCGCGAGAGGACAGCACGTCGCGCGCATACATGCCGCGGCGATCGGCCTCCATCAGCACATCGAGCGCAAGCTTGCGCGCGGGAGACAGCTTGCTCATGACAGAACACCCCACGAAAGATCGGCGCCTTGCAGCCCAGCAGCCCAAGCAGAAGCGGCCATACCACGCTTGCCATCGGGCTTAACCTCGAGCAGTTCAACCGCACCATCGGAAAGGCCAAGGAAAACACGCTTGGCCTTAATGAGAACCTGACCCTCGCCAAGCGACACATCAGCCGGCGCAGCATCGAGCACGCGCACGGTCTTGCCGGCAATCACGCAACGAGCAGGCGCGGTATCGGACGAAGCGAGCACATGACGCACGCAATCGAGCGCAGCCATCTGCGGATCCAGACGCATCTCCAGCTTGGAAATCTTGGCAGCATGGGTAACGAGCGCCTCATCCTGTTCAGTCCACACGGCGGTGCCATCGGCAAGAGAAGGAAGCGTATCGGCAAGCAGTTTGCCGCCAAGCTCACCAAGCTCCATGGTCAGCGCCTCAGCATGCTTACCGGCAACCGACGTGGAGGCCTGGGCACAATAAGCACCAGTATCCACGCCATGCCCGATGCGCATAATGGAAACGCCAGCAACCTCATCACCAGCGAGAATCGCACGCTGAATAGGAGCAGCCCCACGCCAACGAGGCAACAAAGACGCATGAACATTCACAATGCCGAGCGGCGCCATATGCAGCACCTCATCAGGCAAAATGCAACCATAGGCAGCCACGCAGAAAATGTCAGCCTGGGCAGTCTTAAGCGCCTCAACGACCTCAGGCGTCATACGATTAGCCTCAATAACCGGCAACCCCAGCTCAAGCGCCTTGGCCTTAACAGGAGACGGCTCAAGCTTCTTACCACGCCCACGAACAGCATCAGGGCGAGTAATAACAAGCGCAATCTCATTCCCAGCCTCAACAAGCGAAGTCAGCGAAGGCACAGCAAAATCGGGCGTACCCATAAACACAATACGCATAAAAGTTAGTCTCCTCTCAATAACGAGCCGAGACGGCTACAAAAGAAGCGCTCCAGGTCGCGAACGCACCCAGCCGCAAGAACAATTCAACAAAGACAAATATACCCAAAAACAAAGAAAGGGCCGCATAAAAGCAGCCCTCCCAACAAAGCCCCTATCAGCGAAGACGCCCCTCCCTGGCCAACGGCACCCGGGCAAACCGGGCCAGAACAACGCAGTCCCCGGTGCTGAGCGCCCACATATCGTCCCGCGCGCAGTTTCGCAGCAAAGCGAGAATGTTTGAGCACGGGATGATATGTGGGCGCTCAGCACCGGGGACGGTGGGACCTACTCCGTCTCGCCCGGTCGAGCGCCGCGGGCCAGGGCGTCCTGGTACTCCTTGACGGCCTTGAGCCTCTGCATCGGCTTCAGTCGCTCGAACATGGTGTTACCGTGCAGGTGATCGATCTCGTGCTGCAGGCACACGCAGAACAGGTCGCCCGAAGCCTCATAGCGAATCAGGTTGGCGTCCAAGTCGTACGCCTCGACGACGACATGGTCAGGACGCTCAATCTCGCAGCTAATGCCAGGAATGGAAAGGCAGCCCTCGCTAAAGGGCACAAGATGGTCACTCTGCTCAACAATGACAGGGTTGATGAGCACGTAGGGGTCGTAGTCGTTCTTGTCGCTGTAGTCGCAGTCGATGGTGACGAGCTGAATGAGCTCGCCGATCTGCGGGGCAGCCAGGCCGCAACCGCCGTTCTCGAACATCATCTTCTTCATCTTCTCGGCAAGCGCCTCGATCGCCGGGGTGATCTCCTCGATGACGGCGCACTCCTGGCGCAGACGAGGGTCGGGCGACAGTACGATTCCGTTGGCTTCCATGGCCATCCTTTCGGGTTGTTACATCAAATCATAGGCGTCGACGTCAACGCTCACGCTCACGCCGCGCACAAAGCCCACCTCTTTGAGGCAGGCGTCGATATCATCAGAGACATGGTACCCTACCGGCGACTTTACAAGCAGATGGAAGCGGTAACGGTCCTTGGCTCTCTCGATTACACATGAAGCCGGGCCCAGCACCTGAGGCACGGCGCTCCCCGCCCGCAAAAAGTCGGGCGCGGCGGCATGCCAGCGGCGCTTGAGGAGCTTCGCGATGCGGCCGATGTAGTCCTGCGCGTCGTCTCGGTTCGCCGACCATACCAAGATGTTGACCAGGCGAACAAACGGCGGGTACAGCGCGTCGCGGCGCTGGTCCAGGTCGTAGTCGGTAAAAATCGAGCGGTCGTGCTCGGCGACGGCGCGGATGACCGGGTCCTCGGGCAGGTAGGTCTGGATGATAACCTCGCCGGGGCGATCGCCGCGGCCGGCGCGGCCCGCAACCTGCTCCAGCAGATCGTAGGCGCGCTCCCCTGCGCGAAAGTCGGGCAGCTTGAGGGCGAAGTCGGCATTGACCACGCCTACGAGCGTGACCTCGGGAAAATCGAGACCCTTTGCGATTATTTGGGTGCCCAGCAACACGGCACAATCCGCCGCATCGAACTGCTCGAGCAGCTTTTTGTGCGCATCCTTGCCGCGCGTGGAATCGGCATCCATGCGAATAATGGCGACATCCTCGGGAAGCATCTGATGCAGTGCGTCCTCGATCTGCTGCGTTCCCAGACCCATTTTTGCCAGGTAGCGACTGCCACATTTGGGGCATCGGTTCGTGGGCGCGGGATACGGCTGCACGCGCCAAGACGAACCGCAGGTGTGACATTGCAGCGTGTGCGTGCGCTCGTGATATGTAAGCGCGGTGGAGCAGTGATTGCAGGTGGGGACGCATCCGCACTCGCGGCACATCAAGAACGGCGCAAAGCCACGGCGGTTGTGCAACAGCACGGCCTTCTCGCGGCGCTCGACCACACGCTCCAAGCCCTCCATCAAGGGTTTTGAGAACATGCAGCGGCTGCCATGCGAGAACTCGCGGCGCAGGTCGGCAATGCGGACAGTCGGCAGCACGGCGTGTCCCGGGCGCTCGGGCATCTCGACGCGCGTCCAGGTGGCACCGTTATACATGCCACGGCGGCAGCGGTCGAGAGCCTCGGCCGAGGGCGTGGCGGAGCCCAACACAAGCGGGCAGCGGTAACGCCGCGCCATCTCTGCCGCCACCTCGCGCGCGTGGTAGCGCGGACTGGAACCCTGCTTGTAACTGGTCTCATGCTCCTCGTCGATGATGATGAGGCCCAAGTCGCTGAGCGGGCAAAAGAGCGCCGAGCGGGCGCCCACGACCACGCGAGCGGCACCGCTGGCGACCATATCCCACTGGTCCAGGCGCTCGCCAGCCGAAAGGCGGGAATGGAACACGGCGACCGTCTCGCCAAAGCGCGAGCGGAAGCGGCCGACGGTCTGGGCCGTCAGCGAGATTTCGGGCACAAGCACGCACGCCGAGCGACCGGCCGCGAGCACGCGCTCGATGGCGGAGAGATAAACCTCGGTTTTGCCGGAGCCGGTGACGCCGTCGACCAGCACCACGTCGCCATGAGCGTCCAGACGGGCGCGCTCAATCTGCGCGAGCGCCTGCTGCTGACCGTTGGTGAGTGCGACCGGTGCCTTGCCACTTGCCGAGGAGAGCGTGGTCTGTTCATTGCAGCCACGCCACGCACGGCGCTCCTCCACCACCACGACGCCGCGTTTTTCGAGCGCCTTGATGGTAGCCGACATGCTGTTATAGAGCAGGTTGAGGTCACGCGTCGTGACCGGTCCGCACTGCAGTGCCTCGATGAGCTGACGCTGGCGGACCGCGGTCTTGGGCGGCGTGTAGTCGAAACCCTCGGGTGTGAGCATGACCCAGCGGTTTTGGATAGGCTTGACGGCGGGACGTTCAACCGTCCACATGCCGTCGTCGCCCTTGACCACCCGCGGACTGCCGCCCGGGGGCAAAAACAGGCGCAGGCACTCGGAAAGCGTCGCAACATACTCGCGGCTCATCCAGCGCGCGATGCGGGCAGCCTCGGCGGTAAAGAGCGGTTTGCTGAGGATTACCTCGATGGGCTTGATGCGCGAGGGGTCGAGGGCGTTGTTTCCCTGCAGGTCGTCCAGCTCAGGCGCAATGTCGACGATATAGCCCGCGGCGGCACGGTTACCAAAGTGGACCAGGACCGTGGATCCGATCTGCGCCTCGTTGGCAAGGGACCGGGGAATGTCATAGGCAAACGGCTCGGACAGCGCACGGGTCGGGATGTCGAGGACTACTCTCGCATAGGCGGCGACGGGCTCGGGTGCAGGCTTAGGCTGAGCCGAGGCAGCGGCAGGCACAGACTTCACCGGAGCCTCCTCCGGTTGCGGCGAACCAAACAGCGACAGTTGTTCGACCATGGCCCCTGTACCTCCCATCCCATACGTCTACAGAAACAAGAGCCCCGCTCTGAGTGAACGGGGCTCGGATACATACGTTTGCGCAGCGATTACAGCGCCATCGTGCGGGCGCGATCGATGCGCGCCAGGCAGTCGTCGCGACCGACGAGCGCCATGGTCTCACCCAGCGGAGGGCTCACCATGTTGCCGCATACGGCGACGCGCACAGCTTGGAACACCACGCGCTTCTTAAGGTCCATCTGCTCGGGCAGCGGCTCAAGCGCAGCGTCAATGTTCGCGGCCGTCCACTCGGTAACACCCTCGAGCGCGGCCTTGGCGACGTCCAGAATGGCGCCCATGCCTTCCTTGGCCAGACCCTTGTTAACGGACTTCTCGTCATACTCGAGCGTCTCGGCCGTAGCGAAGATGGGAGCGGCGACGGTCACGGCGTCGGCCGGCATCTTGGTGCGCGGCTTGACGATAGCGGCAAGCGCATCGATCCAGTCCTCGCCGTACTCGACATTACCCTCGATGAGACCCGCCTCGTGCAGCTCGGGGACCATAATCTCATCGGCAAACTGGGCGTCGGACATACCGTTGATGTACTCAGCGTTAACCCAATCGAGCTTTTTGGGATCGAAGGTCGCAGGGTTCTTGGAGATGCGGTCGAGCGAGAACTTGCTGGCCAGGACATCGCGCGGGATGATCGTGGTCTCGCCGTCGAGCGACCAGCCGAGCAGCGCCAAGTAGTTGACGAAGGCGTCGGACAGGTAGCCGGCGTCGCGGTACTCCTCCACGGAGGTGGCGCCGTGGCGCTTGGAGAGCTTTTTGCCGTCGGCGCCCAGGATCATGGAGATGTGAGCGAACGTGGGCACGGGAGCACCTAGGGCCTCGTACACCATGACCTGACGCGGGGTGTTGGACAGATGGTCGTCGCCACGGATGACATGGGTGATCTTCATCATGGCGTCGTCGACGACGGTCGCGAAGTTGTACGTGGGCGTGCCATCGGAGCGGAAGATGACAAAGTCGTCGAGCTCCTTGGCGTCGAAGGTCACCTCGCCGTGGACGGCATCGTGGATGACAACGTCGCCGCGGTCCTCGGGCACCTTGATGCGAAGGACGTAGGACTCGCCGGCCTCGATGCGACGGCGGGCCTCCTCGGGATCAAGATTGCGGCAACGGCGCTGATAGCCCTGGAAGGGGTCCTTGCGCTCCTGCGCGGCCTTGCGGTCGGCGTCGAGCTGCTCCTTGGTGCAGAAGCAGGGATAGGCCTTGCCCTCGTCCCAAAGCTTCTGGGCGGCCTGCTTGTACAGGTCCAGGCGCTCGGTCTGGGCGTAGGGGCCAAAATCGCCGCCCACCTCGGGACCCTCGTCCCAGTCCAGGCCCAGCCAACGCATGGCGCGCAGGATGATCTGCGTGTTCTCGTCGGTAGAGCGGGTGGGGTCGGTGTCGTCGATGCGCAGGATGAACGTGCCGCCGTTAGCACGGGCGAAAGCCCAGTTATAGATAGCGGTGCGGGCGCCGCCAATGTGCAGCTTGCCCGTCGGTGAGGGTGCAAAGCGGACGCGAACGTCTGATGCCATGGAAATCTCCTCGATTGCAGGATGGATGTCTAACCGCACCAGTATAAAGCATCAAAGCAACCTCCGCACAAAGGGCACTGACCTACTCATTGGGGACAGACTTAAATGACCAGTCGTTGGAGACGTTCTTAGTTTAAGGCTGGTCATTTATGTCTGTCCCCAATGAGTAGGTGCGGAAAGGGTGTGAATGTTTGATTTACGCGCTATGATGTGCCCTTGCATAGAGAGCCTGGCGGAATGGTAACGGTCGCCGGGACACGTTTTTGAAAGGACTATCATGTCAGAAGAACTTCGTTCCATCCCGCCCCAACACGGGTCCTTTGTTTTTACGTCGGAGTCGGTGACCGAAGGTCATCCCGATAAGATCGCTGACCAGATCAGCGATGCCGTCCTCGACGCAATCCTCGCAAAAGAAATAGAGCTGCAGGAGCAGGGCTACATCGCCCCCAACGGCGTGCCCGCCAACGTGGAGAACGTCCGCTGCGCCTGCGAGACCCTCGTGACCACCGGCACCGTTATCGTCGCCGGCGAGATTCGCACCCAGGCCTACGTCGACGTTCAGGAAATCGCCCGCGGCGTTATCCGCCGCATTGGCTATAACCGTGCCAAGTTCGGTTTTGACTGCGACACCTGCGGCGTTATGAGCCTCATCCACGAGCAGTCGCCCGATATCGCCCAGGGCGTCGACGAGTCCTTCGAGACCCAGACCGGCGCGACCACCGACCCGATCGACCTGATCGGTGCCGGCGACCAGGGCATGATGTTCGGTTATGCCTCCAACGAGACCAAGACCCTCATGCCCATGCCGCACTATCTGGCAAGCCGCCTGGCCGAGCGCCTGGCCGCCGTACGTCACGACGGTACCCTCGCCTATCTGCGTCCCGACGGCAAGACCCAGGTCACCGTGCGCTACGAGGAAGGCAAGCCCGTCGAGGTCACGACCATCGTCATCTCCACGCAGCACGCCGCCGAAATCGAGGACATGGGCAAGATCAAGGCTGATCTGATCGAGCACGTCATTACGCCGGTTATGGCTGCCGAGAACATGCCGTGGGACAACGCCGACATCTACGTGAACCCCACCGGTCGCTTTGTCGTGGGCGGCCCCATGGGCGACACGGGCCTCACCGGCCGCAAGATCATCGTCGACACCTACGGCGGCTACGGCCGTCACGGCGGCGGTGCCTTTAGCGGCAAGGACTGCACCAAGGTTGACCGCTCCGCCGCGTATGCCGCGCGCTGGGTCGCCAAGAACGTGGTCGCCGCCGGTCTGGCCGACCGCTGCGAAGTCGAGCTTGCCTACGCCATCGGCGTTTCCAAGCCCCTCTCAATCATGGTCGACACCTTCGGTACCGCACATGTTGCCGAGGACAAGATCGTAGAGGCCGTAGAGAAGACCTTCGACCTGCGCCCGGGCGCAATCATCCGCGACCTAGACCTGCGTCGCCCCATCTACGAAAAGACGGCAGCCTACGGTCACTTCGGCCGAGAAGACGCCGACTTCACCTGGGAGAAAACCGACCGAGTCGAAGAACTCAAAGCAGCCTGCGGCCTGTAAGCACGCGGCTAAAGCTACAGCCAAATAGAAACGCACCAAAAAGAGGTACCGAAACAACCGGTACCTCTTTTTTATTTAATCGGTGGTGAAGATGAGTCGACATGGAGCACAGAATAGGTCTCCAGCTGATGGATTTTGCAGCATGAGCGCCCCTACCATGTATCCTAAGTTCCGAGGGCTTTGGTATTTGGTCGATCGCGAGTTCCGCACGAGCCGGAGGCCACTTAATGTGGCCTCCGTGCGAGCCAGGACTGTAGAGCAGGCGACCAAATACCAAAGCCCTCGGAACGACGGGATAGAGAAGGAGCACCCATGGCAGGCAAGCCGCAAACACTAGCTACGACCTCGGCATTCGAGATCTTGGGCCCCGTCATGGTCGGCCCCAGCTCATCGCACACCGCCGGCGCCTTGCGGTGCGCCCAGGTGGCCGCCAGCCTGCTGGAAGGCCACATCACCAAAGTCACCTTTGGCCTGTGGAACTCCTTCGCCCACACCTACCGCGGCCACGGCACCGACCGTGCGCTCGTCGCGGGCATCCTGGGCCTCGACACCGATGACGAAAACATCAAGCAGGCCTTCGACCTCGCTCGGGAGCAGGGCCTTGAATATCACTTTGACATCAAGGGCGACGACGCCTCCATCCACCCCAATACCGTCGACATTGACATGGTAGACGACACGGGCGCCACGGCACAGGTCCGCGGCGAGAGCCTGGGCGGCGGCAAGATGCGCATCAGCCGCATTAACGGCGTCGGCGTCGACATCTCGGGCATGTATTCCACGCTCTTCGTGGCGCACAAGGACGTCCCCGGCGTGCTCGCCGCGCTCACGAACCTGCTCGCCTACGCCCATGTAAACATCGCGTTTTGCCGTACCTACCGCACCGAGGTGGGCGGCCAGGCCTACTCCGTCTTTGAGACCGACGGCGCGCCCGACGACACCGTCGTCCCCATGCTACGCAAGCTCGACAATGTCGATTACGCAACGTTTATCGAGCTCCCCGGTTCTGCCTCGTCGCTCTCTCCCGGCGTCTCGGCCAAGGAGATCTTCGACGACGGTGAGCAGCTGCTCGATGCGTGCGAGGAACTGGGGCTCAGCATCGGCGCCGTTATGGCCGTGCGCGAGGCGCGCCTGACCGGCGAGGCGCACGCCGTCGCCGCCATGCGCCGCGTGCTCGACGTCATGCGCGAGGAGACCACGGCCCCTATTGCCAATCCGCAGCGTTCGCTTGGCGGGCTTATCGGCGGCGAGGCCAAGCTTGTCGAAGCCACCGGCCGCAACGATTTGAGTGAAAGCCTGATGGGCCCCGTCCAGACCGAAGCCGTGGCCCGCGCCATGGCCGTGCTCGAGCGCTCCGCCACCATGGGCGTGATCGTCGCAGCTCCGACGGCAGGATCCGCGGGTGTCGTGCCCGGCTGCGTGCTGGCGCTCGCCGATCACCTTCAGCTCGACGACGAGCAAGTCATGGACGCGCTCTACTGCGCAGCCGCCATCGGCCTCAACCTCACCACAAGCGCCTGCGTTGCCGGCGCCGAGGGCGGCTGCCAGGCCGAGGTGGGAAGCGCCGCCGCCATGGCAGCCGCCGCTCTGGTGCAGATGCTCGGCGGCACGCCCGAGCAGGCGCTCGACGCCAGTTCCATCGCGCTGAGTAACCTGCTGGGCCTCGTTTGCGACCCCGTCGGTGGCCTCGTGGAGGTGCCCTGCCAAAACCGCAACGCCATCGGCGTGGCAGCGGCCTTTAGCTCGGCACAACTCGCCCTCGCAGGCATTAAGAGTTTAGTGCCGTTTGACCAGATGGCACATGTCATGCTCTCGGTGGGTCACGCGTTGCCGGCCACGCTGCGCGAGACGGCAAAGGGCGGCATCGCGCAGGCTCCGGCCGCACTTTCGGCCTGTGCAAAATGCGGTGTGTGCGGATAACGGCAAAGAACGACTCAAAGGTGGGACAAATGTCCCACCTCTTTTGAATGCCACCGTTTCCGTACCACAAACAGCAGGGCAATCGCTATAATGCAAGCCCAGTAAAAACACGATGAACCGCAAGGCGAAAATCGAAGGATATGCATACGATGTCGCAAAACGATCGAACTCAACTGATTCCCGATCCGCAGCAGCCGAGCAGGCACACCGGCGGCGTTCAATCGCCGCGTCCTATCGCGCCGAGCCACGGTCAGCAGCGTAGTGCAGCAAACGCTTCCCAACACCCGAACCAACAGCGACAGCAGCGTCAACAACGTCAGCAGCGCCAGGCAAACGGCAATGCGCCCAAGCAGCCCCCGACGAACGCTCGAGGCGATCGTGGCCCCGCGCGCAAGTCCGCCGGCAACAATAAGTCGGGCAAAAAGACGACGCTCTTTGTCGTCCTGGGTCTAATCGTCATTGTCTATATCGTAGGCATCGTAGCGTTTTCGCAGCTAGCATACCCCAACACCACCATTGCCGGCGTCGACGTCTCGTTCTCCAACGCTTCGTCTGCCGCCACCAAGGTCAACTCGGCATGGAAGCACTATAAGCTCACCGTGACAGGCGATGACTTTAGCTGGTCCTATCAGCCCGAGTCCGATGAACCCATCGTCGACGGTGAAGCTGCCGCAAAAGAGATCATCAGCCACAACGAAGCCTTTGTATGGCCGGTCCGCCTTGTGGAATCCTTAAGCGGCAAGACCAAAACAACCACTACCTCCAACGAAGTCGATCTTGATCAAGACGTCGACCTGTCCATGCTCTCCGACACCTTTGACCAAAAGCAGTTTGAGAAGGATCTGAGTGCCGCCATCGACGAGTTTAACGAGGGCCGTTCGGGCACGTTCGAGGCCAATAGCTCCTATGACGAGCAGGCCGGCAAGTTTACCGTCGAGAAGGCGCGCTCCAACGAAAAACTCAACCGCGAGCATGTCATTAAGTATGCCGAGCTCGAGCTTGCCTCGCTGGCCGAGACCGTAGATCTTTCCAAGCTCGGCAACGATGCCTATGAGCCACTCAATGGAACGCTGACCGATGATCAGATTCAGGCCGCATGCGATGCCGCCAACAACTTCCTGGGCGTCAACGTGACCCTCAAGCTCAACGGCGAGGATGCCGGCAAGGTTGATGGCAGCTCCGTGTTGCAGTGGATCAGCTTTGCCGATCCCGCCAACCCCACGCTCGATACTTGGCAGATCAGTAGCTGGGCAGCCGAGCTCGCCAACGGCTTTAATACCGTGGGCTCCACTCGCTGGTGGACGCGCGCCGATGGCAAGCAGTGCGCCGTCGAAGGCGGCGACTTTGGTTGGTCCATCGACAGCAGCTCGCTCGCCAAACAGGTCGAGGACGCCATTAACAACAAGCAGACCGGCGAGATCGAGATCAAGTACTCCCAGAAGGCCGACACCTTTACCGCAAAGGGAGAGCCCGACTGGAAGGCATACATCGATGTCGATCTGTCCGAGCAGCACGCGCGCTACTACGACGAGAACGGTAATATCGTTTGGGAGGCCAACTTTATTTCCGGCAAACCGGGCGAAGACGCCACCCCCGAGGGCGTGTGGCAAATCAACAGCAACGACGGCGGCAGCACCCTGATCGGAGCCAAGGACCCCGAGACCGGTAAGCCCAAATACGAGAGCCCGGTGAGCTACTGGATGCCGTTTGAGGGCAACATGATCGGCTTCCACGACGCTACATGGCAAAACGACAAGAGCTTCGATAATGCCGAGTCCTATAAGTGGTGCGGCAGCCACGGTTGCATCAACCTGCGCCTGGCAGACGCCAAGGCACTTCACGACTGCATCAAAGTCGGTCTGTGCGTGGTTGTCCACTCGTAGTGCAACGCGCGCGTTCCTACAACGTGGAACCGCTGCGACCAATCTAACAGTTCCGAAAGAAACCGTCCCATGCGCCCGCCCCAACCGGTGGGCGTATATACTTAACGAGGTTCTTTCTATAAAGGAGACGCTATGCCGAATGTCCCCACGATCACACCGGGCCCGGATGATACCGAGAACACGCCCGAAGGTGCCACCGAAACGATTCCTCTGATTACACACGTACATGCCGACAAGCAGAACGGACGCACGAACGATGCGGCCGAGATTTCCGATGAAGAGGCATATGCCAAGCTCAAGGCAAAACGTGCCGAACGTCGACGCAAAAAGCTGATTCGACGCGGTATTGCCGCCGGCGTCGTGGGCGCCATCGCGCTCATTGCCATTGTCGCAACCCTTGTTATCAATGCGCAGCCACAGGGCGCTAGCGGGCCTGTGACCGACATGGTGACCGAGGGCACATTTACCACAACGGTCGAGGCGAAAGGCCAGCTCAAACCCATTTCGTCCTCAGTGGTCTCCCCTTCTGTCGACGGCACGGTCGATTCAATCAACGTGCAGGCAGGCCAATCCGTCAACGAGGGCGACGTGCTTATGACCATTAAAAACGACGAGCTCGGTCGCAACGTTGCCGAGGCGCAGCGTGCAGTTACAGCCGCTCAAGAAGACCTCGCCAACGCGCAGAAAGCCGCAGCCGCCGCGCAGGCCACCCCAACGACGGACGTCGATGGAGCTTCCGCAGCGGCTGGCTCCCCCGCAGCATCAGTGGACACGAACGCCGTATCGGCCGCGCAGCGTAGCCTCGCATCGGCCCAGGCAAACCTCGATCAGGCGAACGCCAAGGCCGCCAGCCGTACGGTCACGGCCCCGAGCTCGGGCAGCATCGTGGAGCTCAACGCCAAGGTAGGCGCCACGGTAACAGGCGGCATGATCATGGGCGAAAGCGATACGAGCGGCGGCAAGCAGTGCATGCAGATCGCCGACCTATCCAAGATGAAGGTGACCGTGCAGGTGGGCGAAAAGGACATCGCCAAGATCGCCGTTGGGCAGAACGCCAACGTCACGTATCCCGCGTTTCCGGATATCGTGAGCCAGGGAACGGTCACGGCCATCGCCTCGGTGGCAAACTCCGACTCCAACTATGGCAGCAGCAGCGTAACCTTTAACGTCGACGTCCTCATCGAGGCGCCCGACGCGCGCCTGAAGCCGGGCATGACGGCCGAGGTCTCGGTGGTGACCGAGCAGCTCGACGATGTGGTGATGGTGCCGACGATGGCGCTCATGACCGAAGACGGCGAACACTATTATGTCAACGTGGCAACCGATGACGAGGGCAAGCAGACCCGCCGCGTGAAGGTGACCGTCGTGACGCAAAACGACAACGAAGCCGTAGTCGGCAAGACACAGGTCAAGCGCGACGACCAGGGCAACGAGATTAACCCCAACGTGCCGGTTACCAAGCTGCGCGATGGCGACACCCTCGTCATGGACACCGGAGCGGACGCAACGGCTGACGGCGGCTACAGCGCGGATTCGGGCAGTATGTCTGACGATGAGGGCATGTAATGCGTCCCGTTATCGACATCCGCAACGTACACCGCATCTTTGAGAGCGAGGCGGGTTGCGCCCACATCCTGCACAACGTGAGCCTGGCGGTAGAACCCGGCGAATTCGTCGCTATCACCGGCCCCTCGGGCTCGGGCAAATCAACGCTCATGAACATCCTAGGCTGCCTGGACAAACCGACGGCGGGCGACTACTACCTGCAAGGGCTCAACGTGGCCGAGCTCGATGATGACGAGCTCACCGAAGTTCGCGCCCTGAGCATTGGCTTTGTCTTTCAGAGCTTCAACCTGCTGCCGCGCCTGTCGGTTATCGAAAACGTGATGCTGCCGCTGGCCTACACCAATGTGCCCCGTAGCCAGCGCGAAATGCGCGCCGTGCACGCGCTGCAGGCCGTCACGCTACCGGTCGACCACTGGGACCACCGCATATCCGAGCTCTCGGGCGGCCAGATGCAGCGCGTCGCAATCGCGCGTGCCCTCGTCAATGACCCGCCCATCATCCTAGCCGATGAGCCAACGGGAAACCTGGACTCCGCTACTGGAGCGCTTGTGATGGAGACCTTCCATAAGCTCCAGAAGCGCGGCAAAACCATCGTGCTTATCACACACGACCCCGGCATCGCCGCCGAGGCCGACCGTGCCGTGACCATCCGCGACGGTCGCATTCACGACGGCGCGTATATTCCACATGCACCGAAGACCCTGCGCAGCGCCGTAGATTGCCTGCCCATGATTTCCGCCTCCGCCAACCCGCCGAAAGGAGAGATGGCATGAGCGCCCACGATCTCATCCAGGAAGCCCTTCACTCGCTCGAGGCCAACAAGGGGCGCAGCCTGCTCACCATCCTGGGCATTGTCATCGGCATTGCCTCGGTTATCGCCATGACTTCGCTCATCGGCGGTATCCAAAACAGCCTGGTCAACAGCCTGGGCCTCAATGCGGCACGCATGGTGCAAATCTATTCGTCGCAAGAACTCACCGAGTCCGACATCGAGAAGCTTCAAAAACTGGTGCCGCAGATAGAGCAGGTCGGCATTGTCGACAGCGCGTATACCGAGTACAAGACCGGCGATAAAAGCTATACCGTCATGGCACAGGGTGTCGATAGCGACATGCTCGACGCCGTGGGGGCCAGCAAGCTCGTTGCGGGGCGCACCTATTCCCAGGCCGAGTCTCAATCAGGCTCGCGCGTGGCGCTCATCAGCCGAGGCGGCGCCGATCAGCTTTACGGCAACGAACAGGATGCGCTGGGGAAAACCATCAAGGTGTCCAACGGCGAGGTGCAGATTGTAGGCGTGATTGATGGCGGCAGCGACTCCATGGGCTCGCTCACGCTGTATATGCCACGCGAAACTATCGCCGGACTATTTGGCGACGAGAATCCTTCCTTCCCCAGCGTGACGGCACTTGCCGCCGAGGGCACGGACATGGACGAGCTTTGTAAGACCATCGAGTCCAAGGTGCGCGCGATGAAGGGCATCGGGGAGGAGGATGAGTACGACAGCGTATCGGCGACCTCCATGAAAAGCGCTATCGATGCACTCAACTCCTTTATGGGCGCATTCTCGCTCATCATGGGTGCTGTCGCCAGCATCTCGCTGCTTGTCGGCGGTATCGGCATTATGAACATGATGCTCACCAACGTAACGGAGCGCATCCGCGAGATCGGTATCCGCCGTGCCCTGGGCGCCAGTCGTCGCGATATCACCGCTCAGTTTTTGGCCGAGTCCTCGGCGCTGTGCGTCACTGGCGGCATTCTGGGCGTCGTGATTGGCTATCTGCTGGCCTGGGGCCTCGCGATGTTTGCCTCCGGATCCGGGATTCTTGGCGAGCTCGGAGCCAGCGGGCAAATCACACCGAGCTTTTCAATCGCCACGGTGCTGCTGGCCTTCGCCGTCTCCGTCGGCATCGGCGTAATCTTTGGCTTCTACCCCGCTCGCCGCGCGGCAAAGCTCGACCCGGTGGAGTGCCTACGCTACCAGTAAGCAACCATCAACAAGTTGCGGTGAATTAGGGACTAAATATGCTATCTAGCAGCAAAAACAGACACTATTTCACCGCAACTCATTGAAGGGCTGTTTACGCCAGTTCCGGGCGTCGTCCTTGAGCTATTGGTGGATGACGGGCTTGTACGGGTCGAGCTTGCTCGGGGCGCTCCTCCTCGCGGGCGGGATGGCGCGTAGGCGCGGCGAGCGCCTAGCGCGCGAACTCCCGTAAGAGCGCGTCTTCCACTTCCCGAAGCGAAAGGGCCCCGCCTCCCTCGGCGGGACGGGTGACCACGATGCAGCGCGCTCCCGCGTCACGCGCGGCGGCGAGCTTCTCGGCCGTGCCGCCTACGGTTCCCGAGTCCTTGGTCACAAGCCACTGGGCGCTCACCTGCCGAAGCATCGCCTCGTTGAGCTCGCAGGTGAAGGGCCCCTGCATGCCGATGACGTGCGACGGCGAAAACCCCGCGTCGATGCACTTCGTTATAGCACCGGGCAGCGGGAGCACACGCACGAAGAAGCGCTCCGCGAAATCGGCGACGCGCGTGTAGGGAGCAAGCTCCTTGCTCCCCGTCGTGAGAAGCGCGCGACCCGGGTTCTCGGAGAGAAAGCGCGCCGCGCAGGCGATCGACGCGACCGGCACGACGCCTTTGGGCAGCGCCTCGGCCGGGCGCGCAAGGCGCAGGCATCGTGCACCCACGGCGAGCGAAGCGGCCCGGATGTTGCCGCTTGCGAGCGTAGCGAAGGGGTGCGTGGCATCGACGACGATGCGCGCGCCGGAAAGCTCGAGCTCCATGTCGGCCTCGTCGAGCCTGCCCGCATGCACCTCGATGCCCGGAAGCTCGCCCAAAAGCTCGCCTCCGTACTCGGTTGCCGCGTAGGCACGGGCGGGGATGCCCGCCCCGCACGCCCATTCGCACAGAAGGCGGCCCTCGGTGGTGCCGGCGAAGATGCGCAGCGCCGGCGCGGATGCGGGCGCCGTCACTTCGGGCCGCCTGGGCGCGTGATCTGGTAGAGCAGCGCGTTCATAATGGCGGCCGCCACGGTCGAGCCGCCCTTGCGACCCCTCGCGACGATGGCCGGCACGCGTCGCGCAAGTAGCTCCTCTTTCGCCTCGACCACGTTCACAAACCCAACCGGCACCCCAACGACGAGCGCGGGCGCGATCTTCCCCGCGTCCATGAGCTCGGCGAGGCGCAGAAGTGCTGTGGGAGCGTTGCCGACGGCCACGATGAGCGGACCCTCGATGCCGCAAGCTTTGTCCATGCTCGCAACGGCGCGAGTCGTGCCCGCGGCGCGCGCCGTTGCGGCGACATCCGGGTCGGCCATGTAGCACACGGCCTGGCAGCCGATCTTAGCGAGCGCGGGCTTGCTTATGCCTGCGAGCGCCATGTTCGTGTCGGTGAGCACCGTGGCCCCTGCGCGCAGTGCGTCGAGCGCACAAAGCGCGGCGTCATGGGTGAACACGAGGGAATCGGCGTACGAGAAGTCAGCAGTGGTGTGGATGACGCGCTTCACGACGGGCTCTTCGAGCGGCGGGAACGTGCGGCCGCTGAGCTCTTCGGTGATGATCTCAAAGCTGCGCCGCTCGATGTCGCCGGGCGCCATCTCCTTGGAATCCATCTAGTACTCCACTCCTTCCCTTGCACATATCCCCTGCTCGTAGGGGTGTTTCTCGCACCGCATCTCGGTTATGTAGTCGGCCTTCTCCACGATCTTGCGGGAAGGCGCGCGCCCGGTGAGCGCCACTTCGACGCCGCGCGCGGACATATCGAGCGCGCGGTCCACGAGCACCTCGTCGACAAACCCCTTCGAAAGCGCGTCGAGCGCCTCGTCGAGCACGAGCAGCCCCTCCTGCGCGCCCTCGAGCTCGGCGAGCGCGGTAGCGAGGTTCCTATCGTGCAGCTCGCGCGTCGCGGCAAGTTCTTCCGACGTCATGGACCAGGTAAACTTGTCCGACGCCTTCCCCGCGAACACGGGCACGCCGAAATGCTCGGCGAGCAGGCGCACCTCCCCGCTTTCGCCGTCTTTCAGGAACTGCACGACGACGACGCGGCGGCCTGCGGCGAGCATGCGAAGGGCGAGGCCCATCGCCGCCGTGGTCTTGCCTTTGCCGTCGCCATGATACACGTGGATCATACGCCCTCCTCGATAATGCGGTAGACATACTCCATGTCGAGCGCCCCGCGCACGGAGTCGGCCAGGCGGTCGAACTCGCGCGCACGGTGATTGGCCGCGGACACCGCGCCCTCAGCACCCACGACGCTCTCGGGCAGGCCGCGCATACGCGCGAGCGAGCGCGCGAGGGCGAGCGCCACCCCCGGTTCGTCGAACAGGCCGTGGAGATAGGTTCCGAACACGTTTCCGCAGGCCGCGCCTTCTGGTTTGCCGCCAATCGTGCCCGCAGGGGCGCAGGAGACGGTCGTTTCGCCGTCGTGAATCTCGTACCCGCGCGCCGTCATGCCGTTCCACACCGAGAACGCGCCTTGGGCGCCCGTGATGCGCAGCTCCGACTGGGCGAGGCGCTTTTCCTCCTTGAACACCGTACTTGCAGGGATGAGCCCGAGCCCGCGCGCGGTGCCAGCGCCTTCCCTGCCGTGAGGGTCGGAAAGCTCGTCTCCCAAAAGCTGGAAGCCTCCGCATATGCCGAGCACCGGCGTGCCCGCGCCCGAAAGCGCGCGTACACAGGCTCCGATGCCGCTAGCCGCAAGCCAGCGCGCGTCGTCGAGCGTGGTCTTCGAGCCAGGGAGCACCACCAGGTCGGGTCGGCCCAGATCGGTCGTCGAGGAAACGTAGCGCACGCCCACGCCGGGCACGCGCGAAAGCGGGTCGAAGTCGGTGAAGTTCGATAGATGCGGAAGGCGCACGACGGCGACGTCGATGACGCCGCGCGCCTCGCGGGCGGATAGGCGCGGCGCGAGCGAGTCCTCGTCGTCCAGGTCGAGCGTAAGATACGGCACGACCCCCACGACGGGAACCCCGCACATCTTCTCGAGCGGGGCCAAACCCGGGCGCAGGATTTCCACATCGCCGCGGAACTTGTTCACCACAAGCCCCCGCAAAAGCGCGCGGTCCTCGGGCGCAAGGAGCGCGACCGTGCCGTAGAGCTGGGCAAACACCCCGCCTGGGTCGATGTCGCCCGCGAGCAGCACGGGAGAGGACACGGCGCGCGCGAGCCCCATGTTGACGATGTCGTTTTCGGCAAGGTTGATTTCGACGGGGCTGCCGGCGCCCTCGATGACGATGACGTCGTTTTCCTCCGCGAGCGAATCGAACGCCTCCAAAATCTGCGGCATGAGTGCCTTCTTTCGCGCGAAGTAGTCCCTCGCAGCGAAGGCTCCCTGCGCCTTGCCGGCCACGATGAGCTGGCTTCGGTGGTCGCTTTCGGGCTTGAGCAGGATGGGGTTCATGCGCACGTCGGGCGCGATGCCGCATGCCTCGGCCTGCATGATCTGGGCGCGCCCCATCTCGAGCCCGTCGGCCGTGACACCGCTGTTGAGCGCCATGTTCTGGCTCTTGAAGGGAGTCACGCGCAGGCCGTCCTGCGAAAGCACGCGGCACAGCCCCGCCGCAAGCAGGCTCTTCCCCGCGTTCGACATGGTGCCCTGGATCATGATGGGCTTCGCCCTACCCACGGGTATCGACCTCCTTCGCCGAACCCCGGCCATCTGCGCCCGCCATAGCGCCGCTGCAAGAAGCGCCGCCCCGTTCGTCGGGTTCGCCTTCGCCCGATGCGCCTTCCGCCCGAAGCGCGCGGCTGAACGCCATCGCAAGCCGAGCGTTCTCCTTGCGCGTGCGCACCGCGACGCGGCACCAGAAACGGGACAGTACCGAAAACGAGTCGCACGTGCGGACCAAAACGCCCTGATTATACAGGCGCTCGGGGAAGTCTTTCGCCGGCGTGCGGACTAAAAGGAAGTTCGCATCCGACGGCACGACGGAAAGCCCGAGCGAGGAGAGCTCGTGGGAAAGCCACGCTCGCTCGCCCGCCAATACATCGCGCGTGCGTGAGACGTATTCGACGTCTTCCAGGGCGGCGATGCCCGCGGCCTCGGCGACCGAGGAGACGGGCCACGCCTGCCCCGCCCGGCGAATCCCCTCGATGAGTTGGGCGTTTCCACTGATCAGATATCCCAACCGCAACCCCGCCATTCCGTAGAGCTTGGTGAACGCGGAGAGCACGGCCACATGGCGCGAACACGCGGCGCGTGCGGCCACGCTCCTTTCGCGGGCGTCGGGCGCGAATCCGAGGAAGCACTCATCCACGACGAGCAGCGCGCCCGCCTGCTCGCAGCGGCAAGCCGCGGCATCGATCACGCGGGGGTCGACGAGGCGCCCCGTCGGGTTGTTCGGATTGCAGAGGTACGCCACGTCTCCCGGCCCCTCGATCGCGTGGGCGAAGGAGGCGGGCACGTCGAAGTCGTCCGCTTCGGAGAGCGGGAACTCCTGCACGCATGCGCCGTAGTACGATGCCGCCTCCGCATATTCAGAGAACGTCGGCGCGCACACGACGAGGCGTTTCGGGCGCACCGCCACGGCGAGCCGCCAGATGATATCGGACGCGCCCGCGCCGCAGACGATAGTATCTTCGGGAATGCCCTGGGCGCGCGCTAGGGCGCGAACGAGGGCAAGACTTTCCCTATCGGGGTAGGCGTCGATTCGAGAAAGCGCCTTGCAAGCTGCGGCGACGGCGCGCGGCGAAGGGCCTGCCGGATTCACGTTCACCGAGAAGTCAATGAGGTCGGAGGCGCCCCCTTCGCAACCGATGCCGAGCGATTGCGCGCTGCCCCCATGCGTACGGGCGCGCAGGATTCCCCCGGCAGCCCGGGACGCAGCGTGGTCTTCCCTCATGCCATCGCCCCCACGGCGAGCACGACCGCCGCGCGCGCGGCGCCGAACAAGACGAGCGCGCATACGGACGCGGCGAGCATGAGCCTTGTCGCCCGGGCGATGTCGCCCCACTCGATTTCGCGGGACGCGTCGCCTATCGTCGGTTTCTCAACGAGCTTGCCGAAATACACCGCGGGTCCCGCCAGGCGCAGCCCGAGCGCGCCCGCGCACGCTGACTCGGTCTGCGCCGAGTTGGGGCTCGCATGGCGACGCCTGTCGCGGCGCCAGATGCGCGCCGCCCCGCGCGCGTCGAGCCCAACAATCGGGCACACGGCGATCATAAGCAGGGCCGATAAGCGCGAGGGAATCCAGTTCACCGCATCGTCGAGGCGCGCCGAGGCGCAGCCGAAGTCGATGTAGCGCGCGTTTTTGTAGCCCACCATGCTGTCGAGCGTGTTCACAGCCTTGTACGCCATGCCCAAGGGCGCACCCCCGATCATAAGGTAGAAAAGCGGCGCGATGACGCCGTCGCTCGCGTTCTCCGCCACCGTTTCCACGGCGGCGCGCGCAACGCCCTGCTCGTCGAGAACAGACGTGTCGCGTCCCACGATGAGCCCGACTGTTTCGCGCGCCGCGACAAGGCCGCCCTTCGAGAACGCGCGGGCCACAGCCAGGCTCTGGCGGCGCAGCTCGCATGCCGCAAGAATCTGATAGCTCGCCCATGCCTCGGCCACGAAGCGCAAGCCGGGGTGAACCATGCCGCAAAGATGCAGGATTCCCCAGGTCAAAAGCCCGCACGCAAGCGGAAGCGCCACGGCGAGCACAAGCCCTGCGGCGCGCGTGCCCGCGGACGTTTGCGGGAATGCGCCCCGCAGGCGGCCTTCGGCCCACGTGATCGCGCGCCCCATGGCGACGACGGGATGGGGAAGCCAGCGCGGGTCGCCGAAGGCAAGGTCGGCCGCGAACCCGGCGGCGACGGCAAGAATCGTCATCACCGGGCATCGCCCCCCGAAGCGGGGCGAACGTCGCGAAGGCAGCGCCCATCCCAGGTGGCGGCCCATGCGCCGCCCGGCTCGGTATGCACGTCGAAGTATTCCATTTTCGGGACAGCAAGCTCGGAAAGCAGCGCTTTCACGGTACCCGCGTGAACGACGAAGACGGCGCGCCCACTCCCCTGGGCGCGCTCCGATTCGCACGCCTCCCGAAACGCCGCGACGACGCGGCGGGTGAAATCGCTCTTGCCCTCGCCATGCGGGCAGCGCGTCTCGCACCAGGAGTCTACCCAGGCGCGGTAGCGCGCATCCTCTTTAAGCTCGGCGGCGCTTCGCCCCTCGAAGTCACCGAAATCCATCTCGCGCAGACCGAGGCATGCCATAAGCTCCGCATTCGGGAAGAGGATGCGTGCCGTCTGGTCGGTGCGGGCCATGCCACTCGTGATAACACGGAACACGTCACGATCGCACGCGAGCTCGCGCAAAGCGCGCTCGCCCGCACTCGACAGGGGCTCGTCGGTGCCCGCCCCGCTGTAGCGATGGTCTTCCGTGCCCGCCGTGGCACCATGGCGCACGAAGACGACTTCCAAAGGCGCGCCCGCGCCCTGCGTCCCTCGAGGCGCATCGGTAAGGTTTCCTTTGATGACCTGGGGAATCCCGCACGTCATGCGCACGACGACGTCGGCGCGCGCAGCGAGCGCGCATCCCAGACGCCCCGCGCGCTCGCGCCATTGGGCGTCTTCCGCACGCATGGGGACGACCCCCGAGCCGACCAAGGGCAGAATCACTGCGTCGAAGCCGATCAGCCGCTCGAGCGCCCGGTCAGCGTCGAGCGCGCGTACGAGTTCCTCAGCACGGTACGCGACACGGCCGGCAAAAGCCGCGGGCACGCCGCCCTCCGCAAGCTGCGCCGCGTCGACGAAATCGTCCGCCGCGAACCCGAGCTTTTCGCGCACGAAGGTCCTCTTCCCCGAATGCGCGCCACCTACCACGAGAATCATAGGAGCATGCCCCCCGCCACCAGCATGGCAAGCATCGCGAGCTCGGCCCATTGCAGAAACCATCCGGCCAAATCACCCGTCACCCCGCCGAAGCGGGACAGGGCAACATGGCGGTACCACGCGAGCGCCAAAAGCCCCGCCACCGCCATAAGGGCGCCGACGGCCCGAGCGCACGCGACCATCCCTGCAGCCGAAGCCGCAGCGAAAGCGCAAAGCGGCACGACGATCGCCGCGCGCTTCTTCGCAGGCGAGAGCCCCGCGGCCATGCCGTCCGCCCGCGCGGCAGGCCAGCATTCTACGGCGAGCCCCGAAAGCGCGCGGGAGAACACGAGCGAGCACAGAAGCGCGAGGAACGCCCCCGCCGTAAGCGGCAGCGCGGTGAACAGGGAAAACTGCAGAATAAGGTACACGACAACACCAATGACCCCAAAGGCGCCCGCCCGCGGGTCGTGCATGATCTCGAGCTTTCGCTCGCGCGGGGCCCAACTTGCAAGCGCATCGGAGGTGTCGCAGAGCCCGTCTAGGTGGATGCCTCCCGTCACCGCCACAGGCAACGCCACGAGCACGGCCGCGACGATGGTCGCGGGCACGCCGAGCAGGTTCGCCACGTGCCCCCACGCCGTCATGAGGAAGCCTTCCGCAACGCCCACCAGGGGAAACGCGGCAAGTGCATGGGTTGATCCAAAATCGGTCCAGGCCGATTTCGGGACGGGGATGCGCGAGAACGTTCCGAACGCCGCGCCGATTGCCTCTGCTATCTTCACCTTGTAGGTCCTTCGCCTTTCATCCACACGGGAATCCCGCATACCACTTCGACTGCACGGTCGGCCAGCGCCACCACACCCGCGTTCACGCGCGCGAGCGCGCGCCTCCATGCCTCGGTCCCCTCATCGTAGCGCATCCCATCGGCGAACACGTCGACGGTGACCACCACCGTATACGCAGCGGCCTGAGCGAGCCGTTCGATGCCTCCGAGCACCTCGCGCGCCGCAGCGTCGGGGTCACGTGGGGACAAGCCGCCTTCCGCGAAGAGCTCGTTCGCAACCAGGTTGCCCACGTCCTCCAAAAGAAGCGTGCAGCCGCACGGAAGCCCGGACGCTGCGGCGCCCACGTCACGCGTGCGCTCGAGGGTGGAAAACCCTTTGCCCTCGCGCAGCGCCCGATGGCGCGCGATGCGACGGTCGCCCTCTTCCCCGAAGGGCTCCATCGTTGCCAGGTACACGCGGGGGCCGTCGTGCCCGAGGCACAGGGACTCGGCGTAGGCGCTCTTGCCGCTCGCGGCGGCGCCGATGACGAGCGTCACCGTCATTTCCCGGCCTCGAAATGCTCGTAAGCAGCCATGCCAGTCGCCGTGAACGTCTTCCCATCCCGGTACACGCGCAGCGCCGAATCCAGAAGGGGCAGATACGCCATGGCACCCGCGCCCTCGCCCAAGTGCATGCCTGCGTCGAGGGGTGCCTTTATGCCGAGCTCGCGAAGGAGCTCCTGGCTTGCGGGTTCGCTTGATGCGTGGGTGCCCACGAGGTAGCCCAAGGCGTTGCGGCAAAGGCGCACCGCGCACAGGGCCGCCGTGCAGGATATGACCCCGTCGAGGAGCGCCGGCACCTTCGAGGCCGCGGCCCCCAGGTAGAAGCCGCACATCGCCGCGATGTCGAAGCCGCCCACCTTCGAGAGCACGTCAATCGGGTCGGCGGGATCGGGCGAGTTCGCATCGATAGCGCGCTCGACCACGTCGCGCTTGCGCGCGAGCGAGGCGTCCGAGAGCCCCGCGCCGCGCCCGACGAGGCTCCGCGCGTCCGCCCGGATGAGCACTGCGGCCACCGCCGCCGAGGTGGTCGTGTTGCCGATGCCCATCTCGCCCGCAGCGAGAAGGCGCACGCCGGCGCGGGCAAGCCCGCACGCGACGGCGATTCCGACCTCGATCGCGCGCACGGCCCCATCGCGAGACATGGCGGAGCCGTGCGCGATGTTGCCGCTCCCCCGCCGCACGTTCGCGCGCACCATGCGCGCGTCTTCTATGCCCCGGGCCATACCCACGTCGACGGGCACGACCTCGGCACCCGCGAACGCCGCCATGCGGCAGGCGCTCGTGGCCCCCTCGCACATGTTGCGCGCGACGGCTCGCGTCACGTCTTGCCCGCTTTGTGACACGCCTTCGGCAACAACCCCGTTGTCGGAGAAGAATACCGCGAGCGCACGGGGAAACTCGGCCACCTCGGCGCTCCCCTGAGCTGCGGCGATACACGCGACGGCGTCTTCAAAGTCGCCCAATCCCCCCAAGGGGTGCGCGATGGAGTCCCACGCGGCGTACGCGGCGGCGCGGGCGCACTCGTCTGCGGGCGCGATCCGGGAGAGCGCGGCTTCGAGCACGGCGCCCGGCGCCAACGAGAACGCGCGCTCAACTTCCTCGCGGATGCAGGCAAGCGCGGTTTCGGTTGCTTCAGCCAAGCCGTCTCCTCTCTACGAACGACGCTGCGGCAGACGCGAACGCGCGCGCAACGTCGGGGTTCGCAGGATAGTACACATGCGGGAAGCCCGCAACCAGGGACGGGGTGGTCGTCATGCACGGCCAGCCCTTGTCGCGCCGGGGCTTCTGCGCCCAGAAGTCGCCGCCCGGGCAGGTGGACTGCCAGTAGTGGAACTCGTGCGCGCGGATGCGTGTGCCGCGCGGCCCGTAGAGCCCGTCACGTTGGGAAGTGAGCTCCACGTACCCGAAATGGGACAGCCTTCCCCCATTCTCGCTTGCGCCCTCAAGGGCGCCCGCAACAGGCCAGTGCCGCCCCTCGCTATCGGCGATTTCGCGCTGCAGGTACAGAAACCCACCGCATTCGGCGACCGTCGGCATGCCGGATTCCACCGCGCGCCGCACCGCCTCGCGCATCGGCGCGTTCTCGGAGAGCTGCCGCGCATGGAGCTCCGGGTAGCCGCCTCCCAGATAGAGGGCGCTTGTCCCCCGGGGCAACTCGCTATCACACAGAGGGCTGAAAAAGGCCAGCTCGCAACCCAGGTCCTCGAGCGCGCGCAGGTTCTCCTCGTAGTAGAACGAGAACGCCTCGTCACGTGCGACGGCGACGATGGGCCGCGCTCCCGTGATCGGCTCCAACCGGTAAGGTTCCTCGCAGATATCGGGTGCCGTCGCCGCTATTTCGAGCAAGCGGTCGACGTCGACGCTCTTTTCCACCAGCTCGGCCATCTTGTCGATGCGCGCGGAGAGCTGCTCGACCTCGTCGGCGGTCACAAGCCCCAGATGCCGGCTTTCGAGCGAGAACGCCTCGTCGGCGGGAATATTACCCAAAACCGCGACGCCCGTGTGCTTCTCGATCGCAGGCGCCGCGTAGGCGCAGGCAGCGGCGCTCGTCTTGTTCAGCACGACGCCGCGCACGTTCGCACAAGGCAGGAACTCGGCGATGCCGCGAATTACGGCGGCGAGCGATAAAGACGCCCCGCGCCCGTTCACCACTAAAACGACCGGCGTTTCCGTGTCGCGCGCAACCTGGTAGCTGCTCGCGTCGGCCACGCCGGGCGCCATGCCGTCGTAGAAGCCCATGACCCCCTCGAGCACCGCGACATCCGCGCCCGCGGCGCCGCGTGCGAGCAGGGCGCGCAGCGTCCGGCCGTCGGTGAAGAAGCCGTCTAAGTTGCCCGAGCGCGCGCCCACGACGCGGCGATGAAAGAGCGGGTCAATGTAGTCGGGGCCGCATTTGAAGGCCGCGCATGCAAGGCCGCGGCGCGCAAGCGCGCGCAGGAGCGCGCACGTAACGACCGTCTTGCCGCTCCCGCTCGAGGGCGCAGCGACCATGAAACGCGGGATGGTCGTGCTCACCGGGCGCCGCCTTCCCCACCCGCACCACGCGCGCTGACGAGGAACACGGGGTTTTGCGCCTTCATAAGATGGTGCGAGCCTACAGCCTCGGCGCGGGCGGCCGACACCTGGCACGCCTCGAACCCCTTAAAGCGCGAACCCGAGAGAAGCGCGCACGCCTCGGTGAGCGTCTCAACGGTGACGCATGGCACGCACAGGCGAACCTGCGAGTTCTTCTCGAGCGCCGCCTCCACGATAGAGGGAAGCTCGCCCGCGCTCCCGCCGACGAACACGGCGTCGGGGACGGGCAGTTTCGCGAGCGCTTCGGGAGCGACGCCGGGGACCGCATACACGTTGCCGCACCCGAATGCATCCGCGTTCTCTCGGATGAGCCGCACGCCGGCCGCGTTGCGCTCGACCGCCCATACCGACCCCGCTCGCGCGACGAGCGCCGCCTCGATCGACACGCTCCCCGTGCCGGCGCCGACGTCCCACACGGTGTCGGTCGCGGTAAGGCGCAGCTTCGCGAGCGCGACGGCGCGCACCTCCTGCTTGGTCATGGGAACGTCGCCGCGGATGAAAAGCTCGTCGGGAATGCCCGAGGAAGCGTACGGCCAGCGGGAGCTCGCGGCGCGAGATGCGCCCGCAAAGTCCGCCGCGGAAGAAGCCGCCGCGGGCGCGGACGCGCCGGCCGGCGCCTCGGAGGCTGCGCTAGAGCCCACAGGCGACCCGGCGCCGCCTGCGAACTCGATAAGCATCACGTTCAAGTCGTCGAACGTCTGACCTGCGATTTCACTTGCGGTCGCGCAGGTGATGCGCTCGTTGGGGTACGACAGGCGCTCGGCCACCGTCACGCGCGCGTCCCCGAAGCCCGCCTGCACAAGCTCGCCCGAAAGCCGCGAGGGGTCGTCCCCGCCCGACGTGGCGAGGAAGAGCTCGCCTGAGCGCTCGGCCTCGGCCACGATGTCGCACGCCACGCCGTGAGCGCTCGCGAAGCGCCAATCCTGCCATGGACGCGCGAGGCGCGCGGCGAGATACGACGCTGAGCTTATGCCGGGAATGATGCGCACGTCCACCTGCGCGTCGCCGGAGAGCGCCTCCACCAGGCGGCGCGCGCCGCTGAACAGCCCCACATCGCCCGTCATCACGACCACGGCGCGCTGCCACGACGCCGCATCGGTGAGCGCGGCGACGATGTCCGCCGTCTTCACGAGCTCGCATCTCACCACGTCGGGCGGCACGTCGATGCCGGCAAGCGCGCGATGAGCGCCGATGACCACGTCGGCGATGTCGATCGCGTCGAGCGCCGCGCGCGAGAGCAAGTCGGGGTTTCCGGGCCCCGCCCCGATGATCGTTACCTTTCGCATGGAATCTCCCGATACCCGCGCGGCGTGACCATACGGCCGCCTACGAGCTTCGTGTCCGCGTTGCCGACGAACACGGTGGTGAACATGTCGGCGTCGATCTCCCCCAGCTCGGAGAGCCTGCACATGCCCGACTGCTGCCCCTCGCGCCCGATATTGCGTACCCAGCCGCAGAGCGTGTCGGGGGCCTTCCATTCGAGCATAATCTTCGCCGCGCGTGAGAGCCTGTCGGCGCGCTTTCTGCTGCGCGGGTTGTACAAACAGATGCAGAAGTCGGCGCTCGCCACGGCGGCAAGTCTGCGCTCGATGACCTCCCACGGCGTGAGCAGGTCGGAGAGCGACACGACCGCGAAGTCGTGGGCAAGCGGGGCGCCGAGCACCGCCGACCCGCTCTGAGCCGCGGTGGCCCCGGCGATAACTTCCACGTCTACATCGGGGTAGTCCTCCGCAAGTTCCAGCACGGGGCTCGCCATGCCGTACACGCCCGCGTCACCGCTGCACACGAGTGCCACGGCTTCTCCGCTCTGCGCGCGCGAAAGCGCCAGGCGGCACCGTTCGACCTCGTGCATCATCGGCGTCGCGACATGCGCCGCGTCGGGCACGGCGGCAAGCGCGAGCTCCACGTATTTCGTGTACCCCACAACGATGTCGGCCGCCTCGAGCGCGCGCCGAGCCGCAATCGTCATGCCGTCGAGACCGCCCGGGCCAATCCCCACCACGAAGAGCTTTCCCATCACCGCTCCTTAAACGAAAGTTCGATAGTTACCTTGGAAAATGCGACGGTCACGCCGCCGTGAGCGAGCTTCGGGAAGATAAGTTTGCCCCCGTCCGCGAGCGCCGCGCGCTCGCACACGTTGTCGACCCCCACCGTCGCGCGCACGAAATCAGATGGCGAAACGCTGCCTTCGACCTGCGACAACTCCTCTGCGGAATACGTCGCAAGCGGGATATTGCGCGCGCGGCAGAAGGCGAGCAGACCCTCCTCGTGCGCCTTCACGTCGATCGTCGCCGCCTCGCGCACGGCCGAAGGCGAGATGCCCGCCTGCCCGCACGCATGAAGAAACGCCTCCCCGATCGCTTCGGCACACGCATCGCGACGGCACCCTATGCCCGCAACGATGCAGGGCACGACAAGGCGAAGCGGCTCGGGCGCAGGCGCCTGCGCTCGCACGCCCGCCGGCTTCCCCGTCTCACCGGCGGGCACGACCTCGCCCGTTGTCTCCGCCGCGCGAACGGACGCACCTGCATTCGCGCCAGCGAACGGCGACACGACGATATCGGCCCGAGCGCGGTCGAACGCAATGACAACCCCCTCAGGCGGCTGTCCCGAAATCGGCATGTCGGAATAGAGCGCCACGCGCCCGCCCGAAAGCAGCCGCGCCGACACTCGCTTGATGGCCTCGGGATTCGAAACGGCGAGCCCCGCACAGCGCGCCCACGTATCCACCGCCCACACGCCGCGGACGTCGGTCGCCGTGGTGATGACGGGGATGGCCCCTGCCGCGCGTGCCACAGTTTGCGCAAGCTCGTTCGCACCGCCCAAATGCCCCGACAAAAGCGGGACGGCAAAGCGCCCCGCCTCGTCGATCACCACAACCGCGGAATCGCTTGCCTTCGAGGCGACATGCGGCGCGATCGCCCGCACGGCGATGCCCGCCGCGCCCACGAACAGAAGCGCGTCCGACGCTTCCCACGCGAGCGCCGTCCATGCGCGCAGGTCGGCCTTCCCCTCGCCGAACCCGCGCGAAACGGAAACGTCCCAGCCAGGGTCATCTTCACCTGTCTGCGCGCAATCGGAAAGCGCGCGTGCGGTGCGCTCCGCCAACGCATACCCCCTCTCGGTGAACGCTATGCAGGAAATCCTCATCTAGCGCACCACCATCGTCGAGAAGTAGCTGCCCCGATCGGGTACATCGTCGAGCGAGCGGTACACGCGCTCGCCCGGAAGCCCACAGTCCTCTACGAGCTCGGCACCGTCGAAGGCGCCCTCCTCGCGAAGGATGCGCTTCGTGTCCGCAAGCGAGCGGCGCGCCTTCATGACCACCTTCGTCCCCGGCCAGCCGATTGCGCGGCCCACCCCGTACAGCACGCCTTTACTCATACGTCGCCCCCAATTCCCCGATAACTGCATCGGCGCCCGACGTGCGGAAAAGCTCGCGGCGCTCGGCGTCGAACACGACCGCGGCGATGTCGCATGCGCCCGCCGCGCGGCGGCGCAACCTGTCCTCGATTGCCGCAGCGAGCGAGGCGCGCGCAGCGTCCCCCGCGCCGGCGGCCTCGATTACCTCGAGCGCCGCCGTGGTCGTGACCGACGACATGATCTCGCGCACGGTCTTCGCGCCCGCGCCGGCCATGGCCGCGTGGGCGGCCAGAATCTCCGCGCGGCAGTCGGCGGTACGCGAATGGGTGTCCATGATGCCGCCCGCGACCTTCACCAACTTACCGATGTGTCCCACAAGAAGGACATTGGTAAATCCCTCGCGAACGCAGCAATCAATCGCATCGCCCACAAAGTTGGAGATGAAGACCACCGGCGCACCGTTTAGATGGAAATGCCCCGAGATGAACTGCGCGCCGTAGTTGCCGGGCGTGAGCACGACTCCGCGCCGCCCCATAGCCGCATGCTGCCGGATCTCGAGCTCGATGCTGTCGCGCAAGGCAGCGAGGCTGCGCGGCTCGACGATGCCCGTCGTGCCCAGGATGGAGATGCCGTCCACTATCCCCAGGTGCGGGTTGAAGGTCTTTTCGGCAAGGGCAACACCCTCGGGTACCGAAATCGTCACAGCAATATTTCCAGAAAAGCCGTGCGCGGCGCACACCTCGCGCACGGCCGAAGTGATCATCGCGCGCGGCGTCGCGTTGATGGCGGCCGCCCCCACCGGCTGCTCGAGCCCGGGCAACGTCACGCGCCCCACGCCCACGCCGCCATCGACGGAAACTTCCGATTCGCGCGTGGGCACACCCTTGCTGCCCGCAGCGCCCGTGCCCGACCCCGCATGTTCCACGCGCGCGTACACGAGCACGCCGTCGGTCACATCGGCATCGTCGCCTGCGTCCTTTCGCACGGCGCACTGGGCGCACCCCTCGCCGATGCATGCATCGACCACGTCCGTCTCGACGGGCAGCCCGCCGGGGGTGACGATCGAGACGTGGCTGACGGGCTTTCGTGACAAGAGCATCTCGCAGGCCGCCTTCGCCGCGAGCGTGGCGCAGCTCCCCGTGGTATAGCCGCAGCGCAGGCGGGTCGTCCCGGTATATATGTAGTGCTCGAAGGCCACGCTAGCTGCTCGCCTTCCGATACCCCGTGGCAAACGAAGGGTCGTAAAGCTTGCTGCGCTCGTACGACTCCGCTTGCGCGCCGTCGTGCGCAAGCCCGCCGCGAGCTCCGAGCACGCGGCCCACCACCACGAGCGCCGTGCGGTCGATGCCCTCTCGCGCGCCCGCATCGGCGAGCGTGCCCACCGTGCAGCGCACCACGCGCTCCTCAGGCCAGGTCGCCTTGTACACGAGCGCCGCCGGCTCGTCGGACCTGCGGCCCGCGGCCAAAAGCTCGGCGGAAAGCTCGGCGAGCATACCCGAGCTCAGGAAGATGACCATAGTCGAGCCGCTTTCCGCCATGGTGCGCATGCCCTCGCCCGCGGGCATGGGGGTACGTCCGGAAAGCCGCGTGATCACGACCGACTGGCTGATTCCCGGCAGCGTGTATTCCTGGCGAAGCGCCGCCGCGGCACCGCAAAAGCTCGACACGCCGGGCACCACCTCGTAGTCCACGCCGCGCGCGTCGAGTGCGTCCATCTGCTCCTGGATGGCGCCGTACAGGCACGGGTCGCCCGTGTGCAGGCGCACCACTTCCTCGCCCCGCGCATCCGCCGCGCACATCACGTCGAGCACTTCCTCCAAGGTCATGTGCGCGCTGTCGTAGACGACGCAGGATTCCTTGCACTCGGCGAGCAGCTCGGGGTTCACAAGGCTCCCCGCCCAAACGACCACGTCGGCCGCGCGCAGAAGACGCGCCCCGCGAAGCGTGATAAGGTCGGCGGCGCCCGAACCTGCGCCAACGATATGAATCATCCGAGCCTTCCCTTCCCGTTTCTCATCGCAACCGTTTACGCCGCCATTCGCGCAGCAGGCAAAACACGGCGCCTGCGGCGACAATCGGCGCAAATACGCAGGCAGAAGGCGCAATGCCGCCCGCCCTGGCTTTGACACGTTCACAAGTGCCCACTATCATAGTAAAAGATTCGGCAACGAGCATATGACAATCGGATAAAAGGAAATGACCGGCGCGGCGCCCGCATAGCCCGCGCTGGCTTGCGGAGGGAACCAGGTGGGAATCCTGGGCAAGGGACATTACTGTATAGGACGCGCGGGCGAACCGCCTCACGCCCCAAGCCAGACTGCTTCGCCTTTTCCTCACGGCATCGCCGTGGCGTTAGCTCCTTGTGAACCCCGAGGGGTGCGCTTTTCTTTCGCTTGTGCCGACAAGCAACTGTCGCCGGGGGACCGGCAAACCGAGGAAAGGAAAAACCATGTCCGAACAGATGTCACGCCGCGGCTTCATGAGCGCCGCGGCAACCGGAGCCGTCGCGCTCGCCGGAGTCGCGCTCGCGGGCTGCTCCAACACCTCCGCGAGTTCCGAGAAATCGAGCGAAAAGGAGAAGGCCGTGAAGCCGGTCATCCTCGTCACGAGCTTCGGCACGAGCTACAACGACTCGCGCCACATCACCATCGGCGCCATCGAAGACGCTATCCGTGAGAAGTACTGGCAGGACTACGACATCCGCCGCGCCTTCACCGCGCAGATCATCATCGACAAGCTGAAGAAGCGCGACGGCATCACGATCGACAACATGACCGAGGCGCTCGACCGCTGCGTGGAAGACGGCGTGAAGGAAATCGTCGTGCAGCCGACGCATCTCATGGCTGGCCTGGAATACGCCGACGTGAAAGACGAGCTCGACAAGTACGCTGACAAGTTCGACAAGATCTCGCTCGGCGACCCGCTGCTCACCTCCGACGACGACTACAAGAAGGTGGCCGCAGCCATTAAGGAGAACATGGCGTCCTTCGACGACGGCAAGACGGCGCTGTGCCTCATGGGCCACGGCACCGAAGCCGATTCCAACGCCGACTATGCCAAGATGCAGGAAGTGTTTAAGAACGAGGGCTTGACGCAGTTCTTCGTCGGCACCGTCGAGGCTGAACCGACCTGCGAGGATGTTATCGCCGCCGCGAGCGCCGCAGGCTACAAGAAGGCCGTGCTCGCGCCGTTCATGGTGGTCGCGGGCGACCACGCGAACAACGACATGGCAGACGAGACCGACCCCGACAGCTGGGCTGCGAAGTTCGTGGCCGCCGGCTTCGAAGTGACGTGCCTGCTCCAGGGTCTGGGACAGAACGTCGCGGTCGACGACATCTACGTCGCGCACGTGGACGACGCCATCGCCAAGCTGTAAACTCGCCGCGCACGGGGGCGCCGGTCGCGTCCCCGTGCAACGGGCATGCGCCTTCCCCGACTGACGGCGCATGCCCGTTGCATTCGCATCCCGCCCGCCCACCGCACGGCGCGGGCGGTCGAAGCGATTGAAAGGAACCCCCTCCATGTTGAAGAAAACCCTCGCCTTCGCCCTGTCAGCGGCGCTTTTCGCGTTCTCGCTCGCCGGCTGCGGCGGAAATTCAATCGACAGCGCAAAGGCAAGCGATGCCGATTCCCAGGAAAAGACCGAACAGGCGGCCGATGCGCCCGAGGGCGCAAGCGCTGCCCCCATCACCGCCGACAAGGTGGCCGACGGCACCTATCCGATCACCGTAGATTCCAGCTCGAACATGTTCAGGATTGTGGACGCCCAGCTCATCGTGGAAAACGGCTCCATGCACTGCGTGATGACGCTTTCCGGCACGGGCTACGGCAAGCTCTTCATGGGCACGGGCGACGAGGCTGCCGCCGCGAGCGAGGCCGACTTCATCCCCTATGTGGAAAACGCGGAAGGCAAGTACACCTACGACGTGCCCGTTGAAGCGCTCGACGAGGACACCGCCTGCGCCGCGTGGAGTATTAGAAAAGAGCAGTGGTACGACCGCACGCTCGTGTTCGAATCCGCCGGCGTCGATCTGCGCGCCGACGCACTGAAGTAACGCCATGCGGTCGATTCTTCCCAAGGGGGAAAGCAGGAAGCGTCGCAGCATCGCGGTGCGCGCGATCGCCTGCGTTCTCGTCGCCCTGTTCGCGCTTCCCTTCGCGGGGTGCAGTGCGAGCCCGAACGCGACCGGTGGCACGGCAAGCTCTCAGGAATACACTGTGAGCGTCTCGCTCTCCGGCGGGTCAGGGCGCGCAAGCATCGCCTCACCCACCACAATTGTGAAGGATGGCGACACCTACACCGCGACCATCACCTGGTCGAGTTCGAACTACGACAAAATGACCGTCAACGGCGTGGACTACGCGCCCGTAAACGACGGCGGCAACTCCACGTTCGAGATACCCGTCACGCTCGACGAGGACATCGCCGTGTCGGCCGAGACCGTCGCCATGTCGACGCCGCACACCATCGACTACACGCTCCACTTCGACTCATCCACCATGAAGGAGAAATCGGGCGACGATGCAAGCGGCGGCTCCCCTGCGGGAACGGCTTCAAGCGCCGCGGCCGACTTCCACAACGCCGATTTGGGCTGCGGCTGGGAGCCGACGGGGGCGCTTCAGCTTGAATACGCCGAGCACTTCACTGTCGACGAGTACGAAGGCGGCCTGCGGCTTATCTGCATTTCGAACGGGGAGCGCTTCCTCGTGGTACCGCAAGATGCGAAGGTACCTGATGGGTTGAGCTCCGACATCGCGGTCATAAGGCGTCCCGCCAACAAGGTGTACCTCGTGTCGTCGGCGACGATGTGCCTGGTCGACGCGCTCGATGCGAACGACAATATCTTCATGTCGGGCACGAAGGCCGACGATTGCTCGGTCGCGGGCTTCAAAAGCGCGCTCGAAAGTGGGGCGATCGCCTACGGCGGCAAGTACAGCGCGCCCGACTACGAGCGAATATCGGCCTCGGGCTGCACGCTCGCCATCGAGAACACCATGATCAACCACACACCCGATGTGAAGGAAAAGCTGCAGAAACTCGGGCTCGTCGTGCTCACCGAACAGTCGTCGAGCGAGCCCGAAGCACTCGGGCGCGTCGAGTGGATTAAGCTTTTCGGCGTCCTGTTCGACAAGGAAGACGAGGCCGCGCACCTGTTCAACGAGCAGAAGGCCCGCGTCGAGCAAACGTCGGGGCTCGCGTCGTCAGGTAAAACCGTGGCGTATTTCTACATTAACTCGAACGGGGCCGCCGTCACGCGGCGGGCGGGCGACTACGTGGCGCAGATGATCGAGCTTGCAGGCGGCAACTACGCGCTCGATGACGCGCAGACGGCGTCGACGTCAGGTTCGTCAGTAACGCTCGAAATGGAGCGCTTCTACGCGACGGCGAAGGATGCCGACATCATCATCTACAACGGCGCCATCGACAAATCGGTTGCCACCTTGAACGACTTTGTAGGCAAAAACGCGCTATTGTCGCAGTTCAAAGCCGTGAAGAATGGCAACGTCTGGGTCACAAGCGCCGACATGTACCAGCAGATGACTTCTACCGCCGACATTATCGACGAGCTGCACGGGGCGTTCACCGGCGATGACGCGAGCGACTTCCATTATCTGAGGAAGCTTGGCTAGCGTCATGAGAAGCCGGCTTTCCATGACATACGACGAATCGGGGCGCGCCGCGCGGTGTCGTGTCGTGACGGCGCTGCTCGCTGTTGCCCTCATCGTGCTCGTCGGGGCCAACCTGTGCATCGGGAGCGTGCTCGTGCCCGCAGACCACATCCCCGGTATCCTTTCGGGCGGCGCGGCCAATTCCATGGAAAGCCAAGTCATCTGGGAGATTCGCCTGCCGCGTGTGCTTTCAGCCGTGCTTCTCGGCGGGGCGCTTTCCCTCTCCGGGTTCCTGCTGCAGACGTTTTTCAACAACCCCATCGCCGACCCGTTCATCTTGGGCGTCTCCTCGGGCGCAAAGTTCGTCGTCGCGCTTACGATGATCGTGCTTCTGGGCGCGAACCAGGCCATGTCCTCGCCGGTCATGGTGGCCGCAGCGTTTCTGGGATCGCTTATCACCATCGGCTTCGTGCTCCTCATCGCACGGCGCATAAGTTCCATGGCCATGCTCATCGTGGCGGGCGTCATGGTGGGATACATCTGCTCGGCGGCGACGAACTTCCTCATCGCCTTCGCCGACGACCAGTCCATCGTGAACCTGCACAACTGGTCTTTGGGTAGCTTCTCGGGTTCGAGCTGGGACGACGTCGCGGTCATCGCGGTCGTGGTGATCACCGTGAGCGCATGCGTATTCGCGATATCGAAGCCCCTTTCCGCCTTCCAGCTGGGAGAAGCCTACGCAAAAAGCGTCGGCGTGAACGTCGCACGCTTCCGCGTGGTGCTCGTCCTTCTAGCAAGCATGCTCTCCGCCTGCGTGACCGCGTTCGCTGGTCCGGTGTCGTTCGTAGGCATCGCGGTTCCGCATCTCGTTAAGTCGGCGCTGAAGTCGTCGAAGCCCATCCGCGTGATTCCTGCGTGCTTCTTGGGAGGCGCCATCTTCTGCGCGGGCTGCGATTTGATCGCACGCACGCTGTTCTCCCCCGTCGAGCTTTCCATCAGCGCCGTCACCGCCATCTTCGGCGCGCCGGTGGTTATCGCACTCATGTTGAAGAAGCGGGTGAGGTAGATGGGGAAATTCGTGCCGCAGCCCAAAACGCTCGGAGGGGAGTCGAACCTCGAAACCCCGGTCGAAACGCAGGCTGACGGAGCGCCGCTTTTCCGCATAAGCGACCTGTCGGCGGGCTACGACAAGAAGGTCGTAGTCGAAGGCGTCGATCTGGAGGTTCGCGCGGGCGACGTCGTGGCGCTCATCGGGCCGAACGGCTCGGGCAAGTCGACCATCTTGAAAACCATCACACGCCATCTGGCACCGCTTGCCGGCGCGGTCGAGCTCGACGGGCGGGAGATTTCCCGATGGAAGACGGCGGAGTTCGCAAGGAACCTTGCCGTTATGCTGACAGATCGCCCCCGGACCGAACTCCTCACCTGCCGCGATATCGTGGAGGCGGGAAGGCATCCCTACACCGGGCGAATGGGAACACTCTCGCCTGACGACCATAGTCGGGTCGACGAGGCCATGAAAACCGCACATGTGGAAAAGCTCGCCGAGCGCGACTTCATGCAGATAAGCGACGGGCAACGCCAGCGCGTCATGCTCGCACGCGCCATCGCGCAGGATCCGCGTGTGCTCGTGCTCGACGAGCCCACATCGTATCTCGATATCCGCTACCAGATCGACCTGCTGCGAATACTTCGCCACCTTGCGAAATCGCAGAATGTGGCTGTCATCATGTCCATCCACGAACTCGAGCTCGCGCAGAAAAGCGCCGACAAGGTGATTTGCGTGAAGGACGGCCGGGTCTTCCGCGCCGGCGCACCCGAGGACATATTCACGCGCGAGACGATTGGCGAGCTCTACGGCCTTCAACATGGCACCTTCAACGAGCGCTTCGGCAGCGTGGAAATTGGGCGCCCGCACGGCGATGCGCACACGTTCGTCATCGCCGGCGCGGGTACGGGGTCGGCTGTGTTTCGCCAGCTCATCCGGCAGGGCAAGGCGTTCTACGCGGGCGTTCTGCACGAAGGGGACATCGACTGTGAGCTCGCGCGCGACCTGGCGGCGGAATGCGTGGCCGAGCGCGCCTTCGAGCCTATCGGGGATAAAACCATAGCCCACGCCAAAGAGCTCCTCGTCCACTGTGCGCGCCTTATCGTGTGCCCCGCCGCCTTCGGCACCATAAACGCCCGCAACGCAGAGCTCGTCGAGTTCGCACGCTCACATGGTATCGAGGTCATGCGAGCGTGCGAAGGCGCATTGGAGGATTCCAAATTGGAGTGGGAAGGATAAACTGGACTTTCTTTTAAGGATCCTCAGGCTACAGTTCCTACGCCGACGAGGTCTACAAGGCGCCGGAGAACCTCGTGAACAGGTATTTCCACGCCGACGAGCCCAACTAGGCCTAATCCAAGCGAGATTCCAGACTCGACAGACCATTGAGAGTTAGGTCGTTGGCGACCTCAGAGACACGCTCGATAGGAACCGAGCCGTCAGACAGTGCCCACGTGCGATAGATACCGATAATACCCGACAGCAAAAACGCCAGATAATAGTCGAACATCTCGTCCTTGAGACCTTGGGGCAGCAGATCGCGCTCGGCAATCTCATGTTCGAGCGGCGCACGAAGACGAGCCATGAAATCATCGAGCGGAATATTCTCGATCAGCTGACGATTGAGCACTAAGTTGTTGCACAGTGCCTCGTTAACGGTTTTAAAGAAGGTCGCCGCCGCGCCAAGAGCGCGCTCGTTGGTGTCACCGTCCATAGAAGCAAGCGTTTTCTCGACCGAGTCGACAATCATCTCCACCACATCGACGGCAATGGCATCGAGCAGGCCGTCAACCGTACCAAAGTGTACGTAAAAGGTCTTGCGGTCGACATTGGCCTCGCGCGCGATGGCACTCACCGTAATGTCTGCCAGCGGCTTTTCCATGAGCAGGCGCTCGAAAGCCGAAAGGATGGCATTACGGCTGCGAACGATGCGACGATCAAGACGCGGTTTGCTGGTTGCCATGGGCGTGTCCCTTCGATATGCGAGCATTCATCAACAGATGAGAGATAATCTACGTAAGAGGATTATCCCCCATACAGCACGAATATGCCTCGCATCATGAAGAACGCACGACTGCCCTACTGCGACTTAGGGTGCTTCTTCTTATTGAGTGCCGACGGAGATACGCGAATACCGTCTCCTGTCTGACGCACATAGGCCTTATGAGCCGGCTTTGCGGTCCCAGAAGCCTTCTGAGCGTGCTTCTTGGGATCAACGGTTACAGCATTCGTGGGGTGCGGCTTAGTGGGCGCAGAGGGCGTCTGAGGCGTGCGGCCGAGCTTGCGCATCACGCGATCCCAGCGCGCATGGATGCTCTCGTTGTGGGCGCTCTTAAGTCCCAGCAGGGGCGCAGCCAAAATGGTCGGCGCAATAAACGTAATGAGGCGCCACAGCAGATAGCCGGCGGTCGAAGCCGACCCAAAGAAATGACCCAAGAACAATGCAAAGCCGCCCTCAGCGCCACCAGTTCCACCGGGCAGGGGGACCGCAGAGCTCAGCAGCTGGACAAAGGCGCTCGCGGCCATGACCGAGAAAAAGTCGACCTCGTGGCGGCCAAAGGCAAGCATCAGGAAATACGGCACCAGATAGAAAAACGCGAGTTGCAGCATGGTGATGACCACCGTGAGCAGCATGGAAGAAAAATGTCCGGCTGAAAGCTTGAACTTCTCGGAGAAGGAGTAGATCTCGCCATCGACAAACGTGCGCCATCCCTCGATCTTAGTGGCCGAGACACCAATGCGCTCAAGCCAATTGATGATGCAATGGGCGACGCGCGTGACGGTCTTAGGCATGAGCGCGACGGCGAAGATGCCCAGCAAGATGCAGCAGTGCCCACCAAAGCTAAAGACGCACAGCAACGTCATGTCGCCATAGCGCTCGGCAAAAAACGGCATGCGAGCAAGCAGTAGGATAGCGCCCCAGGCAACGAGGCCAAACTGGTACACGATAAAACGCGTGAATTGCGTGGCGCCGGCCTCGCCCACGTTTTGGCCGGCCTTGGTCAGGCGATAGATTTGAGCCGGGGTGGAGCCCATCATCATGGGCGTCAGGTTACCAAAGAAGATGCCACTCGCCTCGACCGAGATCAGGTCGCGGATGCCGACGGGCGAATTGGGATCGAGCCAGACGGCGATCGCATAGGCCACAATGCCAAAGAACAGGTACATGAACATGCAAAGACACGCGACAACGAGCCATGACGCCTGGACGCTCGACATAGCGGCCCAGAACTGCCCCATCTGCCCGGTTACCACCAGATAGACGATATAACCTACCAGCACGACGCCGATAAAGATGGCGCCGCGGCGTGCGCTCTTATTGTCATCTCCGCCCGAGGCCTCAACCTCGACCTGGGGCTTAGACGTATGCTGAGAGGACTCCGTCATGAGACTCCTTCTAACAGTCAAAATATCTTGGATATTGTACCCGTAAGGGCCATAGGCAGAACGCAAAGCTCTGGTTCAAACGGGAATTGCAGACGGTTGTTTGAAAATAAAAAAACCCGGCCTTCCATAGGAAGTCCGGGTATCAGATGCGTGGTAGCCCGTACCAGATTCGAACTGGTGATCTCCGCCTTGAGAGGGCGGCGTCCTAAACCGCTAGACGAACGGGCCATAAGCCTCAGCAGAAAAGAAGTGGTAGCCCGTACCAGATTCGAACTGGTGATCTCCGCCTTGAGAGGGCGGCGTCCTAAACCGCTAGACGAACGGGCCACATGACATCTGCACTGCCGTGCTGCGAGGAAATATATTACGGGACAAAAAACGTCAGCGCAAGAAGAAATTCCAAATTGCCGAAAAATTGTCGGCAGGTTATGGAATACGCAGGTAAACTTGGTAGCTAATTCAAGTTGAGATGAACCAAAAGAGCTTCGCGCTCGTTGGGAATATCGTCTTCGATCACGGCGTCGAGGGCGGAGTTGAGAAGCTGACCCAGTTCCGGCCCGGGCTTGACTCCGGCACGGATCAGGTCGCCGCCGTTGATGGCGAGCATCTTGAGCGTATAGGGCTCCCCTGCCTTCAGCAGCTCGTGCGCCAGCGCGCGCATCTCCTCAATCGTCTCAACATAATAGAAGCACGACGGGGCCTTGCCAAGTGTGTCGGCACGCTTAAGGTCCATGAGCTCGTCAATCAGGCGGGCCGTGTCGACGCCCTCACCCGAAAGCGCGCGCATCATATTGAGCAGGCAGGAGCGCTCGGGGCGCAGCGGCTTGTCATGGTATTTGATGAGCAGGCACACGTCGCGCACCAAGTCGTGCGAGAGGGCCAGGCGATCCATAATGACGCGCGCCTTCTTGGCGCCGAGCTCGGGATGACCGTAGAAGTGTCCGCTGCCGGCGTGATCGACCGTGAAGCACTCGGGCTTGGACACATCGTGCAAAAACGCCGCCCACATAAGGCTCGACGAGGGCGCGACGCCGTCACACAGCGCGAGCTCCCCCGCCACCGTCAGCACACGGGCGATATGCACGTAGACGTTAAACGCATGGTAGACACTGCGCTGATCAAACCCGCGACCCGCTGCCAACTCGGGCACGGCGGCGCAGATGAGCTCGGGATAGCGGAGCATCGCGTCTCCCCCATGACCGGTCGAAAGAATGCCCTCGAGCTCAATACCCACACGCTCGCGCGCCACGGCATCGAGCAGCGGCGCGCACTCGGCAAGCGAACGCTTAGTCTCGGGCTCAATCATATAGTCCAGACGGCAGGCAAAGCGCACCGCACGCAGCATGCGCAGGGCGTCCTCGTTAAAGCGACGCTTGGGATCACCGACAGCGCGAATCAGCTTGCGCTCCAAGTCACCCTGGCCGTCGTAGCGGTCGACAAGCCCGCGCTCGGGATGCCAGGCCATGGCATTGACGGTAAAGTCGCGGCGCGCCAGATCGTCCTCGAGCGAGGCGGCACGCTCCACACTCTGGGGATGGCGACCATCGGTGTAAAAGCCATCCAGACGGTACGTGGTGACCTCGATACGCTCGCCATCGGAAATAGCCGTGATTCCGCCAAATTTAATGCCCGACTCCACAACCGCGATGCCGGCGGCCTCGAGCGCCGCTTTGGACTCCTGCCACAGGCCGCTACAGCACATATCAACATCGTGGCTGGGGTACCCCATCAGGGCGTCGCGCACCCAACCGCCCACGTACCAAGCCTCAAGACCAGCCGCCTCAAGCGCGCGCAGGACGCGCAGGGACGCATCGGACGGTTGAGTACCGTTGAGCGAAACATTGCACATGCCTATGGCCTCCTGCGACTATCAAATTGGCTATCGATTGCGTCTGCAAGAAGTCTAGCAAGAAACAGCCTCCACTGCACACGCAAGTCCGATAAACAAAAACGCATCCGTCCTAGTCTAAGACGGATGCGAAATAATCAAACTATTCAGACAAGGTGCCGGAACTAGCAGACCTGGCAAACCTCGATGTGCTTCTTATATTCGTCCACCTTGGCAAAATCACCCAGACCGGGGCACTCGACCACGTTGGCGCCAGTGGCCATCGAAAGGCGCAGGGCGTCCTCGACGCGCTCGGGGGCGTCGTGCCACACGGACAGGAAGGCAGCGAGCGAGGAATCGCCGGCGCACACCGTCGACAGCAGCTTGACGTCGAAGGTGCGGTTGGCAAACCAGATATGCTCGCCGTTGGAGAAGTACGCACCGGCGCCACCAAGGGTCAGCAGCACGTTCTTGGCGCCCTTGGCGTGCAGCTCGGCCATAGCGCCCTTGACGGACTCGTCGTCGCCACCGCTCACCTTGATGCCAAAGATGTCAAGCAGCTCGTCGTCATTGGGCTTGATCAGCAGTGGCTCCAGAGCAATGAGGTCTGCCAGCTGATGGCTCGAGATGTCGAGGACGAACTCGGCCCCCTTGGCCTTGACACGGCGCAGGACCTCGGCCAAGAAGCCCTCGGAAGTGTTGGGAGGCAGCGAGCCGCTGATGACCAGGCAGGTCATGTCATCGAGCGAATCGATAAGTTCAAACATCTCCTGCTCGTTGGCCTCATTGATGGCGGCACCGGCATTGACCATGTTGTACTCGGTGTCGGGACCGGCGTTGAGGAACACATTGACGCGCGTAATACCGTCGGTCCACACGGGCTTGACGGGCACGCCCAGGGCCTCGGCGCCCTTAACGATAAACTCACCCGAGAAGCCGGCGAAGAAACCCAGGATCGTGGTGTCGACACCATAGTGGTCAAGCGTAAACGAGACGTTGAGGCCTTTGCCGTTGGGCGTGTAGACGGCATTGCGGGTACGCGTGACGGTATTGGCAGTAAGGCCGTCGCAGGCGATGTTGTAATCAATGGCGGGATTAGCAGTGAGCGTGTAAATCATGAATGTTCCTTTCACGAAGCAACGTGTTAATGAAAGTATATTCCACGCATCGGTAAAAGGCTAGGACAACTCGGTGAACGGTGTGGAAGCGATGAAGTACGGCAGGACACCTCTCCCCCATGGCGGAACAAAAAAGGCGCCCCGGCCGAAACCGGGGCGCCGCATGCGCACGAATATGTCGCGTTTCGATTACTGACGATCGAGCTTGCGGACAGCAACGCGCTTGCTGTACTCGTCGACGTGACCGAAGTCACCAATGCCGACGGACTCGGCAACGTTGGCGCCGGTGGCCATAGCGAGCTTCATGGCCTCCTCGACGTTGTCGCGATCCCTGTACCACTTGTGCAGGAACGCAGCGAGGGTGCAGTCGCCGGCGCAGACGGAAGAGACCAGCTTGATGTTGAACTCACGCTTGGCGTACCAGATGTCCTCGCCGTTGGAGAAGTAAGCGTCGCCGCGGCTACCACGGGTGAGCAGCACGTTCTGAACGCCAGCGTCGTGAGCCATCTTCATGGCGACACGAACCTCGTCGTCGGTGTCGACCGGCACGCCGAAGATGGCCTTCATCTCGTGATGGTTCGGCTTGATGAGCAGCGGCTTCTTGTGAGCGAGCTCCTTGAGCTTGTCGGAGGACAGGTCCAGGACGACGTCAGCGCCACGAGCCTGAGCGTGCTCCATGACCTGAGCCAGGAAGTCGGGCGTAGCTTTGGGAGGCACGGAGCCGGAGACGATCAGGCACTCGAGATCGCCCGCGGTGTCCAGGATGTTGTAGAGCTCCTCCTGGTGCTGCGGCGTGATCGGGGCGCCGGGGTTCAGGATGCCGTACTCGTGCTGGCCATCGTTGACGTAGGTGTTAATGCGCGTGATACCGTCGGTCCAGACCGGGCGGCAGAGGCAACCCAGGTTCATGACCTCCTCGACGATGAACTTGCCCGTGAAGCCAGCGAAGAAGCCGAGCGCGACGGTGTCGACGCCCATCTTCTTAAAGGCGAAGGACACGTCGAGGCCCTTGCCGTTAGCCGTGTAGCTGGCCGAACCGGTGCGGACGTTCTCGTCGGGCTCGAGCGGAGAGCTCGAAACCGTCATGTCGACAGCCGGGTTAGCGGTTAGCGTGTAGAACATTTACAGTACCCCCTGTATATGTGAGGGCCGCGTGGCCGGCCCATTCCAACCACGCGGTTACCTCTGATACCAAATTAGCGAGCTGCGGACTCGAGCAGTGCCTTGACCTCGGCGGCGGTGTTGCAGGCGAGCGCCTTCTCGGCGAGCTCGTCGCACTCGGCCTTGGTCCACTGGCTGATAGTCTTGCGGGCACGCAGGATCGACGGAGCGCTCATCGAGAACTCCTCCAGGCCCCAGCTGATCAGCAGCGGCTCGAGCAGCGGATCGGCAGCGGCCTCGCCGCACATACCGACCATGATGCCGGCCTTCACGCCGCTCTCGATGATGTTCTTGAGCGAGCGGAGCACGGCGGGATAGTAAACCTGGTACAGGTTGGAGATGGTGTCGTTGCCACGGTCGGCGCACATGGTGTAGCCGATCAGGTCGTTGGTGCCGATGGAGAAGAAGTCGGCGACCTCGGCAAGACGGTCTGCGAGCAGCGAAGCGGCAGGCGTCTCGACCATGATGCCGACCTCGATGTTCTCGTTGAACTTGCGCCCCTCTTCGGTCAGCTCGGCCTTGCACTGCTCGACGAGCTCCTTGACAGCCAAGACCTCCTCGACGCAGGTGACGAGCGGGATCATGATCTTGACGTCACCGAAGGCGCTAGCGCGCAGCAGAGCGCGGAGCTGGACCTTGTACTGGTCGGGATTGGCCAAGCAGTAACGCACGGCGCGGAAGCCCATGAAGGGGTTGTCTTCCTTGACCATATGCAGATACGGAATCTCCTTGTCGCCACCCACATCGAGCGTGCGGATGATGACCGGAGCACCCTTGAGCGCGCTGGCGACCTTACGGTAGGCGTTGAACTGCTCCTCCTCGGAAGGAAGCTCAGCAGAGTCCATGAACAGGAACTCGGAGCGGAACAGACCGATAGCCTCGGCGTCGTGATCGAGCGCGTTGGGCACGTCATCGGGGTTACCGATGTTGCAGGCGATGATCTTCTTGATGCCATCAGCAGTCACGGACGGCTTGCCACGGAAGGCCTCGAGGGCTGCCTTCTCGGCAGCGAAGGCCTCGGCCTTGGCGGTGTAGGCAGCGAGCGTCTCCTCGTCGGGATCGGCCTCGACGATACCCTTGCCGCCGTCGACGACAACGGTCATGCCGTTGCGCAGTGCGGTGCAGCTGTTGGAGACCGAAAGGACAGCCGGGATCTCGAGGGCGCGCGCAATGATCGCGGAGTGCGACGTGCGGCCACCGGTCTCGGTGACGATACCGGCAACGTGGGCCTTATCGATCGTGGCGGTCATGGACGGCGTGAGGTCGTGCACGACAACGACAGTGTTCTCGGGCAGGACGGAGAGGTCGACGACCTCCTTGCCCAGCAGCTCGGCCAGAATACCGGTGCGGATGTCGGCGATGTCAGCCGCGCGAAGACGGAACATCTCGTCGTCCATGGACAGGAACATGTTCTCGAACATGGTCGAGGTGTCCATGAGCGCCTGCTCGGCGCAGGTACCGCCGTCAATGGCGGCGTTGATGGCGTCGGTCATACCCGGATCCTGAGCCAGAACAATGTGTCCGCTCATGATCTCGGCCTCGGCCTCGCCCACCGTCTCCTTCATGTGGTCGGCCTGAGCCTGGGTCTTCTCGCAGAAGACCGAAAGAGCGGACTGATAGCGCTCCTTCTCTGCTGCCGAATCAGCAACCTCGTGCGGCTCAAACGTCAAGTCGGGATCGACGGCGACCATGACGGTGCCGATACCGATGCCCTCGGAAGCGTTGACTCCCTGATACATTCCCATTCCTCTCTCCGTGTCATGTGATAAAGCGTTTTGCCATATCCATGACAAAAGAGCGCAGTTACCTTACAACAGGTCACTGCGCCCCCAAATATGAACTTAGTTGTTCAACATGCGACCCGTTTGAGTTCTACTCGCCAAGACCGCTTTTGATGAGCTCGATGGCAGCAGCCAGAGCCTCGGCCTCGTCGGCGCCGTCGCACTTGACCTCGACCTCAGTACCGCAGGGGATACCAGCAGCCATGAGGGCCATCGGGGACTTGCCGTTGACCTCCTTCTCGGGGGTGACGACCGTCACGTCACAGGCGTACTTGCCCATGGTGGAGGCGAACAGACCAGCCGGACGCATGTGCAGACCCTGAGGATTAACGAGGGTAGCCTTCTCAGAAACCATAATTGACTCCTTTTTGTGTTTAACCCCTGTCATGCATGTGGCAGGAGTCAGATTCACGACGTTCTTTATATTAACTCACATCAAACGGTTTTTCATTATGTTTCAGACGAATTATTGGACAGATGTGTTTGTCGTCCGCTTGCTCGCCCACAGGGGCCCGTGCGCGGCCTGTGAGATTTCCTGCTCTACAGTCCTGCTCGCACGAAGAGCACATTAAGTGCTCTTCGGCTCGTGCGGAACTCGCGATAAATCTCACAGGCCGCGCACGGGCCCCTGTGGGCGAGCAGGCTGCGGAAACTCGGTCGGTCCAGAGCAATATCGTGCAAACGGAAATCTGGCTGATGATCTGTTCGCGACAAAGACTCGATAGGTAGCCCCCTCTATGCCCTTTTGTAAGTTGCGGTGAAATAGGGACTGAATTTGGGGTTGAATCGTTTAAACAGTCCCTATTTCACCGCAACTTATGGGAGGGATAGAAAAAAGGCGGAGGCCCTGGAGAGGGACTCCGCCTTATATACAGGGGGCGATGGTATTCGCGTGTTGCGGGATTAGACCAGGCGGGCGTTGATCGTCTTGGCGATCTTGGCGGCGTCGGTGGAACCCTTGACGGTGGCACGGAAGTCCTCGTCCATGAGCGCCTCGGCGACCTTGGACAGGATCTTAAGGTGCGTGGTGCCGGCCTGGGCACCCGGGATGAGCAGCGCGATGGCCACGTTGACGGGAGCGCCGTCCATGGTGTCCCAACCGGTCACACCGGACTCGTCCTTGACGACGATGACGGCAGCCTCGGTAATGGCGTCGGACTTGGCATGCGGGATGGCGAAGCCCTCCATCATGCCCGTGGTGCCCTCGGCCTCGCGGGCCAGGAAGGCGTTCATCACGGCGTCGGCGTCGCTGGCGATACCGGCCTTGACAGCCTGGTTGGAAACGAAGCTCAGAGCCTCGTCACGAGAAGCGAAGTCCTCGGCGACAAAGACATTCTCGACCTTCACGAAGTCGGCAGCCTCGGCCTTGGGGGCCTCGACGGCAGCGGCCTTGGGGGCCTCAACGGACTTGGCTACAGGAGCGGCCTTCTGATTCTTCTCGAAGTCGTACTTCTTGAAGGCCACAAACAGGATACCACCGACCACAGCGCCGATGAGGATCGCGAGGACCCACAGCGGACCGTTCTCGACAACGGGCAGGACCAGGAAGCCGCCGTGAGGCGCCGGATCGTGAACGTTGAAGAAGATGGTCAAGATGGAAGCGATGGAAGAACCGAGCATCATGATGGGCATGACGGGCCAGATGTTCTTGGTCATGAACGGAATGGCGCCCTCGGTGATGTGGGTGCAACCAAGGATGAGGTTGACGATACCGGCGTCATGATCCTCCTGGCTGAAGTACTTCTTGCCGACAACGACGGCGAAGGTGGTGATCAGCGGCGGAACGATGCAAGCGGCGGAGACGGCAGCCATGAAGTTGGTGCCGAAGTTGTAGGTCTCGGTGCCGACGCCAGCTTCGAGAGCGGTACCGAGCAGGAAGGTACCAGTAGCGTAAGCAGCCTTGTTGACCGGGCCGCCCATATCAAAGGCGCACATGCAGCCGATGGCCAGGCCAAGGATCACCGGACCGGAGTTACCGAGGCTCTGCAGGAAATCCATCATACCCTGGTTAATGGCAGCCATGGGGCCGGAAATACCGAGCATGACCAGGCCGACGATGGCGGTAGAGCACAGCGGATACAGAAAGATTGCCTTCAGGCCATTAAGGCTCGCAGGAATTTTAGAGAAAACCTTCTCGAGCAGCAGGATGACATAGCCAGCGAGGAAGCCGCCGACGATGCCGCCCAGGAAGCCGAAGCCCACGCCGGCGCCACCGGCGTCGATCATGCCGGTCTCGGCGTTAACAGGCAGGCCCTGGATGGCAATCATACCGGCGACGAAACCGGGGACGAGCGCTGGGCGCTTGCCGATGGACTCGGCGATGTAAGCGGAGAGCACCGGAACCATGAGGTTCATGGCGATACCGCCGATAATCTTGAGCATCGCGGCAAAGCTGTTGTAGTCGGCAGCCGTCGAATCAAAGGACGTGATGCCCCACAGGAACGAAATGGCGGTCAGAACACCACCGGCAACGACGAAGACCAGCATGTGGCTGACGCCGTTCATGAGGTGCTTGTAGATGACGTGACCGATGGACTCCTTCTCCTCGACCTCGTCCTCGACATCGGCGGCAGCGGCAACCGTGTCGTCGCCCTTGGCGGCGAGCGCGCGGTCGATCAGCTTACCAGCAGCCTCGACAGACAGGGCCTTGGAAACACCAACGGAAACCATGGGCTTACCGGCGAAACGCTCAGCCTGGACATCCTTATCGGCTGCGACGACGACGGCCTTGGCACCGGCGATCTCGCTCTTGGTGAGCTCGTTCTCGACGCCGACCTGGCCATGAGTCTCGACCTTAATGGTCAGACCTCGCTCGGCAGCAGCCTTCTCCAGCGCCTCCTTCGCCATGAAGGTGTGCGCAATGCCGGTCGGGCAACCGGTCGCGGCGATGATGTCAAACTTAGCCATGTGTCCCTCCTTCTTGAGTACAGCGCCCGCGGGCGCTCCCCTACACGCGCTTCGATGCGCGTTTTTCCACATTTGAAAGATACCAACCTACCGTCCGCGTGAGAAGAGACAAGGCGCAATTCTCCGGTGAAAGGTTCTTTCATAACCGTAAACGGCAAGTGAAAGTTTACCATCAACACTTGAAACGGCAAGGTGTATCTTGTAATTGAAAATGCCCGTATACTATGGCATTGCAAATCAAGCTAGATTTTCATGCCAACCAGGAGCCATCCATGACCGATAGTAGCAAGAGCGCACTTTCCCTCATTAGTACCCATCAGGGATACAGCGAGTCCGAGCAGCGCATTGTCGACTATATATTGGAGCACCAGTCCGAAGCGCCACGCCTCACGGCCGCTCAGCTCTCGCGCGCTGCCGCCACGTCCGAGGCGACCGTTTCGCGTTTCTGCCGCAAGCTGGGCTTTGGCAGCTTCCGCAGCTTTCAGTTTTCGTTGGCGCGCGACTTAGAGAGTCAGCGCAACGAGGGCCTGACCGACGAGGTCTCGCTCGACAACATGGAGCAGAGCCTTAAAAATATCCTCGCCGCCAAGGTGAGTGAGCTTAATGCGACCATCGACGGCATTGATCACGACACGTTGGCCGCAGTTGTACACGCGCTTAAGAATGCCGGCGTTATTGAGTTCGCCGCCGTGGGCAATACGAACGCGGTCGCGCTCGATGCGACGTTTAAGTTTTCGCAGCTGGGCCTGCGCTGCATGGCGAGCACCATTAGCGAGACATCAATCGGCTTTGCGCTCACGTTACGCCCGGGTGACGTCATCGTGCTAATCTCAAACTCTGGCAAATCGCGCCGACTGAATCGCATGGCAAAAGCGGCTCGCAACTGCGGCGCAACCGTAGTCGTCATCAGCAGCGATAGCAAGTCTCCACTTGCACGCCTCGCCGACTACACCTTTAATACCGTCAATCACGAAGCGCTGCTGACGACGGGTGACTTCGCATTCTCCAAGATGAGCGCCACGATGATCATAGAGGTCATCTACAACTTCCTGCTGCCCGAAATCGAGGACGCCCGAGAGCACATCAGCTACTATGAGGAACTCATCCAACCGGATAAGGTCGTGGAGTAAAACGCGAAGTGGGACAAAAAATTCAGTCTATTTTGTCCCACCAACACCGCTGATACGACCTAACCTCGAGCTTCTTCAAGCATCTGCTTGGCATGCGCCAAGCTCGCCTCCGATTGATCGCCGCTCAACATGCGGGCGATCTCGGCGGTACGCGCTTCGCCGGTTACCTCGTCCAAATGCGTCTGGGGAACATCGCCCGGTTCCTTACTGACAACATAATGTTTGTCGGCCATGACCGCAACCTGCGCCAAGTGGGTTACGACAATCACCTGATGCGTAGCGGCGAGATCTGCCAGCACGCTCGCGAGGGCACGTGCGGTAGAGCCGCCGACACCTGCATCGACCTCATCGAACACGAGCGTATCGACACCGTCCGCGTTACCGAGGACAACCTTGCTTGCCAGCATGACGCGGCTGAGCTCGCCGCCCGACGCAATGCGGCGCAGGGGGCGCGGCGTCAAACCGGCACCGCTGCGGTATAGCAGCTCGTAGCTCGAAGGACCAACCGGCGTCCACTCAGCACGGGGAAGATCACGTGACTCCCAGACGAGCTCGGCGCCGCCCATCTCCAGGCGAGCCATCTGGCGGCCCACCTCGTGGCAGAAGCGCGGGGCCGCCGTATTACGGGCGCGCTTAAGTGCCTTGGCAGCGGCAAACAACTCGTGCTCGGCGCTCCCGAGTGCCTCACGCGCCTTTCTGATTTGTTCATCGCCATCATCGACCAGGGACAGCAGCTCTTGCGAGCGATCGCGCATGGCAAAAACATCGTCCATGGTGGGACCCCACTGACGCAACAGGCCCTTGAGGTCGGAACACCGCTCACGCATGCGAGCGAGCTCGCGCGGGTCGAAGGCGACGCCATCGCGATAGGCACGAAGCTCGTTCGCGCAATCCTCAAGGGAAATACAGGCATCCGAAAGCGCATCGGCAATATCGCCCAGTTTGCGATCGACGGTAGCCATGCGGGAAAGCTCTGCCACGGCGCTGTTCACGGCATCGAGCGCTCCCCCTTCGGCGGCAAGCGATCCATGGGCATCGTTAGCCGTGGCAACCAGTACCTCGGCATGTTCGGAGCGCGGCAGCAGTTCCTCGAGTTCCTCATACTCGCCCGGTTTGGGGTCGACCTCGCCGATGCGCTCGAGCGCAAAGCGCGCTTCCTCGACGCGGCTCCCCTGCGCACGCGAGGTCTCTTCGACACGTCGAACCTCCTTAGCGGCAGCTCGCGAAGCCTTAAAGCAGGCGCGATAGTGCTCGAGCGCCTCGAGTGCAGGGCGCCCTGCCCAGGCATCGACCATCGCAACATGATGCGCCGGATCGAGCAAGCGCTGGTGCTCGTGTTGGCCGCACAGATCCATCATCACGCCAACGCGCTCCGAAAGCTCGCGCACACTGGCGATGCGGCCGTCAATCTTCACGCGGCTGCGGCCCTCGGCAGAAAGACTGCGCTGCACGGTGAAGCCCTCCGTGTCGTGCGGGCCGTCAAACAGGCGCGCCTCGACGCTCGCCAGCGCCTCGCCCTCGCGCACCGTAGACGAATCCGCGCGCTCACCCAAAATAAGCTTGAGGGCCGAGAGCAGCGCGGTCTTGCCGGCGCCGGTCTCGCCGGTCAGGACAGTCAGGCCGGCACTCGGCAGCAGCGTCGCCTCGCGAATGAGCGCAATGTTAGAAACCTGCAGCTCATCGATCATGACGGACTCCGTAGAATACGCGGCTCACCGAGTTATAGAAGCTCTCGGGGCCGTAATCGAGAAGCAGCACATCTCCGGGCCCGCGGCGCACCGCCACGCTCTCAACGGTGCCATCGCAGGTAATAAACTGTCCATCGATAGCGATTGCCGGAACACTCGGACGGTCATCAGACATAAAGATTTCGACGACATCACTTGGCGAAGTCAAGAAGGCACGGGCCTGAATGGTGTGCGGTGCAATGGGTACGCAGACCATGCCCGTATAGTCGGGGCTCACGATGGGGCCGCCGGCACTGAGCGCGTAACCCGTAGAACCAGTCGCCGTGGACACGACCACGCCGTCGCCACGCAGTCGGTCGATATGGTGGCCCGACACCGTGATGTCGAACTCGACCATATCGGACAGGGGGCCGCGCGTAAGCGCCATGTCGTTGAGGGCGAAGGTGCGCACGACATCCTTCGTACCGTCTTCGCGCACGGACACGATATCCGCGGCGATGGTGGCGCGACGGCTCACGTGCAGCTCGCCGGAAAGGGCGTCGCTCACGACCTGCAGAATGTCGCGCTCCTCGGGGCTCGCAGCAGTTAAAAAGCCCAGGTGACCATAGGAAAGACCGAGGATAGGAATCTCGCGATGGTTGAGGATGCGGGCAGCGCGCAGCAACGTACCGTCCCCGCCGAGCGTAATGACCAGATCGGAGCCATCAATATCAGGCGTGCTTTGAATCTTCGATCGCTGGTCGGCAGCCCATGCGACTTCATAGCCCTGGCGCGTCAGCCAAAGCTCGAGCATCAAGCCGCTCTCGACCGCCTCTTGCTTGTAATAATTGGGAACCAGAAAGACCTTCATAGCATTGCAGCTTTCTCGCTCATAACCGATACCTGGAATTGCAGCTCGTCTTGCGAGCGGTCGCCGGGGTCAAATCTCGTGCCGTACAGGAAAAACTCAACGTTGCCCTTGGCACCATGAATGGGTGACACGCACACATCGACCGGGAAGAGGCCCTTGGCAGCAAAGAGTTCAACCGCCGCCACGAGTGTATCGCGGCGCACGGCGGGATCGGTCACAATGCCGCCCTCGCCCACCAGCGCCGCCGGAGCCTCAAACTGCGGCTTTACGAGCGTGCAGAATGCACCCGTAGGCGCCAGGCACGCCAGCACCGCATCGATAATGTTCGCGATGCTGGTAAACGAGACATCACACACAGCCAGGTCGATGGCGCCGGCATAGCCAAGCTCAGGCAGCTGCGTCACGTTTGTGCGCTCATGCAGCATCACGCGATCGTCCTGACGCAACGACCAATCGAACTGGGCGCGACCCACGTCCACCGAGACAACGGTCGCAGCTCCGCGCTTGAGCAGGCAATCGGTAAAACCGCCGGTAGAGCAGCCCACATCCAGACAGGCAAGGTCCGTCGGATTGATGCCAAACGCATCAAGCGCGCCTTCGAGCTTAAGACCGCCGCGGCCAACGTAGGGAATGTGCCCCTTCACGTGCAGCGGCAGACCCGGGGTCACCTTAAGGCCCGGCGAAGTCAAGCGCTCGCCACCACTCGAGACCAAGCCGGCCATAAGAGTGCGAAGGGCATCCGCGCGATCGGCGCAGATGCCCTGTGAAATCAGTTCGTCATCAAGACGCACGCGTTTCATGAATGCCATCAACCATTCGTATCCGGAGATGCGGCCTAGCTATCCTGGGATTCGCTTGCCGCATCCTCATCGTATTCCTGCTCGAGCTTGTCGGCCTCTCGCGGCGTCAGCTCAAACTTGTCGACCATATCGACCGCGCGGGAGCCCAGCTCAATCGCTTCGTCAAACAGATCGAGTGAACGCTCCAAGGACGTATCCTTGGAGCGAACGGTAGCGATGATCTGGTCCAGACGGTCCGAGATCTCGTCGAAGTTGCGGACGGAACCCTCTGGCATGGCTACTCCTCGACGGTACCGGTCTCGGCCTCGGCGACCTCAGCGTCCTCGTCGAGAACGCCGGCCTCGGCCTGAGCAACCGCAACCTTTGCGGCAGCCTCGGCAGCCTGTGCCTCCTCGCGAGCGCGATCCTCGGCCAGCAGCTCCTGGTATAGGTCCTCGCCCGGCAGCTCCTCGCTGCGAGCGATCTTACCCAGCACGCCGTTGACGAACGACGCGGACTGGTCGGTGCCATAGGCCTTGGCAAGCTCAACGGCCTCGTTGATCACGATGGCGTCCGAGACCTCCTCGTCGGTGAGGAAACGCATCTCGTAAACGGCGATACGCAGCAGGTTGCGGTCGGCGCCGGGCATGCGCATAAGATCCCAGTTCTTGGCAACGGAGCGCAGAGCACAGTCGATGCGGTCGATATGCTCGTAGGCACCTCGGCACAGCTCCAGAGCATAGGGATCGAGGGGACCCTTCGAGATCAGGAAATCACCCTCGAGGACGCGCTCGAGCGGGCTGTCCGTGGCCTCGGCCTGGAACAGCAGCTGCAGCGCCTGACTGCGGGCAAGCGTACGCCCGCGATAAACCTTAAGGCTCAAAGGTTACTCCTTGGGGAAAACGAGGCCGTCGATGCAAACGTCAACGCGCTCGACCTCAACGCCAACCTGGGCATCGATGGCGGCGACCACGGCAGCGCGAACGGCCTCGGCGAGTTTCTTGAACGGATAGCCAAAGAACACCACGACGCGCACGGTGAGTGCGAGCTTGTCGCCGACGACCTCGGCCTCGACCGCCGGCTCGGAAGCCGGGGCCTTGGACGAGAGCATCATGGAGACAAGGTTGGTGGCAAGGTCCTTGACGCCCACGGAGGCGATGCCCTCGACATCCGTGACGGCGCGCGAGACGATGGCGGTCAGAACATCGGGCGAAATGCCGATGCCGTCAATCTTGATTTCCTGGGGCATGAGTCCTCCTAGAAGAGTTGGTTGCTAGACGCGGGAGACGAACTTGCCGTCGCGGGTGTCAACCTTAATGACCTCGCCCTCGTTGAGGTACATGGGGACCTGGATGACAGCGCCGGTGTCGATGGTGGCCGGCTTGGTGGAACCCTGGACGGTATCGCCCTTGAAGCCCGGGTCGGTCTGGACGATGGTGGTCTCGATGAACATCGGCGGGGTCACGCCCATGAGCTCGTCGTCGGCGAAGAGCAGCTGGCAGGTGTCATTCTCGCGCAGCCACTTGGCGTTCTCGCCCACCATATCCTCGGGAACGGGAACCTGCTCGTAGGACTCGTTATCCATGAAGATGTAGTCGGCGCCGTCGTTGTAGAGGTACTGGAACTCACGGGTGGTGAGCATGACGCTCTCGAACTTGGTGCCGGCGTTGCAGGTGTTCTCGACGACGCGGCCGCTCTTGATGTCGCGGGTCTTGTAGCGCACGAAAGCGCCGCCCTTGCCCGGCTTGACGTGCTGGAACTCGACGATGGTGTAGACCTTGTCCTTAATGCGGAGACCGAGGCCGTTCTTGAAGTCGGCGGTAGAGATAGTAGGCATAGCGACCTTTCTTGTTATTGGCTAGACGCACAAACGTCCAAATTACATACGAGCGAAATTATACACTTGCAGACGGCGGCTGCGGCGAGCGCATAAAAAGAGAACGCGGGACGCCCGAATCGATCCGGACGCCCCGCCTCCAAAAACCCAAATGGATGGTTTAGCAATCGATAATATGCAGGTCGTGCGGGGTCTTGGTGAAGGGCTCGTAGCCGTTCTCGGTGACGACGCCGTAGTCCTCCAGGCGCACGCCGCCCACGCCGGGCAGGTACACGCCGGGCTCCATGGTGATAACCGAGCCGACCTCGATGATATTCTTGCTGCGGTTAAAGTTGGGCAGCTCATGGATGTCGATGCCCACGCCGTGACCCAAGCCATGGTTATAGTAATCGCCATAGCCGGCATCGCCGATGATCTTCTTGGAGAGCTTGAAGATGTCGTTGCCCTCAACGCCCGGATGGATGGCGGCGACGCACTCCTCGTGCGTACGGCGCACGAGTGCGTACAGGTCGAGCTGCTCCTGGGTGGGCTCGCCCATCACGACAGTGCGCGTCATGTCGGAGCGGTAATCGCAATAGCCCGCGCCGTAATCCATAAGAACGAAATCGCCCTTCTCGATCACGCGGTCGCTCGGCACGGCATGCGGGTTGGCGGTGTTGGGGCCGCTCGCGACGATGGAACCGAAGGCCAGGCTGTCGGCACCGTTGGCGAACATAAAGTTCTCGAGCTCGTTGCGTACCTGCTTCTCGGTCATACCGGGCTTAATAAAGCCGAGCATGTGCTGGAAGGCGGCATCGGTGATCGACTGCGCATGGCGCATGAGCTCAATCTCCTCGGCGTCCTTGATGGCGCGCATCTTGCGGATATCGTCGTGCATCAGCGGCAGCATACAGGCGACGGAACGGTCCTCCAGGCCGCGCTGAATACCCTGGTAGAAATTAATCTGCATATCGTCCTCGACAGCGCAGACGCGGCATTTGTTGGCCGCGATCTTGCCGGCGACCCAACCGGGGATGGTGCCCTCATCCATGTCGTAGACCCAGGGGCTGCCGGCTGGCGTGTTCTCCTCAAAGCTGTTGAGGTAGCGCGAGTCGGTGTGGAACAGGCACTGGTCGGCCGTAATAAACGCAGCGTGCGGGAACTCGAAGGTGTAGTCGAAGACGCCCTTCACGCCCGTAAGCCAACGAAGGTTGGCCTCGTCGCGCACCACGATGGCGTCGTAGCCACGCTCGACCATCAGGGCACGGACACGCTCGATACGACCGGCAGGACCGGCAGCAAACTCAGACATGCAGATTCCTTTCTTGTTGTCTCAATATAGACGGGACGGGTCTCAACCGAACGACGGAATCGCATGCGATCCGCAACCGATTGAAAACCCGCCCCTCAACATGATACGAAAGACGATGGAAGTCAATAAATCTTAGAGAAGTTCTTTACGAGAAGCCAAGTAGGCGTGAGCATGGCGCTCAAGAACCTCGTCCTCGACGCTCGTTAGGCGAATGGCGCCGAGCGCCGCGGGCAGCGGCAGCATGCTGCGGTTCGAGCGGACAAACTGCTGTCTGCGGAACTCCTCGATATATGCGGCAGGCTCCAAGTCGAAGGCAAGCTCCTCGATGCCAAAGTCCTCCAGGCAGTCATCGAGATCAAACACATAGTCGATATCGAAGTCGCAGGCATCGTGTGCTAGGCGCGCCTCAAAGCGCATGCCCTCGGACAACAGCTGGTAGGCAGGGACCTGCGAAGCGGCATCGCCCAAGCAAGCGCGCAGGGTGCGCTCCCCCGTCTTGCCAAAATCGAGCGCATGGCGAGCGCTCGGGTTCGTGGCCGTCAGCACGTCCTTGCGGGCAGTCTGAGACCATTGAACGGCATTGACGAGTGCGACCTCCTCGCCCGCGAGAATCTCGGGGACGGTCTCAGTAAACTGATTCCAGCGGGACTTGCTGCTCGAAAGCATGGTGCCAACAAGTACCACATAGCCGAGCTTGAGGTACTCGGGGTCCGCCTCGCGAACAAGGTCGAGGTCACACACGACCAAGCCCGGCTCAGGACGGAACGCGATAGCGGGAAGCGCATTCGACGACGAGGCGACGAGCGGCATCATGGTCGTCGCGACCGTGAGCATGGCGTCGAAGGTCGTCGGCAGCAACGCGCACTCGGTGCGGCCGCACCACTGATTGGCACACCAGCTAACAACCGAGCAGGTTGCGGCATCGCCAACGGCGACAACCAGATCGTCACAGGTAATGCCATTGGCAGTCAGGGCGCCAAAGATAGCATCGGCATCAGCAAGCGTGGCACCAGCAGGCGAAACCTCGAGGGGAAGCTGTGACATGACAAAACCGGCGTCGACCAGCGCATGTTCGACGACCTCACCAAAACGCTCGGATGTGGCGTCGTTCCAAACGACCATCGCGCGCTTAGGCTTGCCCACAGCCGAGGCAAACATGCGCGACAACTCATCGAACGCGCCCAATCCGACACGGACATCGACGCTGCGGTTTTGGAAATTGATCAGTTGACGGCGAATCATAGCAGCCCACGCTCCAAAAGCATCTCGGCACAAAGGTAGGAAACGTCCTCGAAGGACTTGTTGCGAATATCAAGGGTAAGGTCGGCGGCCTGGCGATACAGCGGACGGCGATGCTCAAACAGGCGCGCAGCATGCTCGGGCGAACGGAAATCGGGGCGCGTGTCGGACCGACGAATCTGTCGAATCGAATCCTCGAAGTCGCCCTCGAGGTACACGCACGTACCCATTTCGTGCATCAGTTCAATATTCACCGGCGTTTCGACGATACCGCCCCCGCACGAAACCAACAGGCTGCGCTCGCTTTGGAGCGAACGGAGCGCCGAGGTCTCAAGCTCGCGAAAACGATCCTCGCCCTCGGTCTCAAAAATCTCGGTAACCGACTTGCCGCAACGGCGCACGACCAGACGGTCGGTATCGATAAAACGCCGCTTGAACATGGTGCCCACGTTGCGCGCGAGCGTCGACTTGCCCGCGCCCAAAAAGCCGATAAAGAAGATATGGTCGCAGCCGTGTTTGATGTGCTGGGACATGACGAGACCTATTCCTCGCAGGGAAGGTCGCGAAGGGCCCGGCGCTCAAAGATACGGAAGATCCGCGTATACCACAGGTCCTGCGTCGCCTGCGGCTTTACCAGGATGGTATCGACGCCGGCGAAGTTGCCGCTCCACACGTCCGTGTAGAGCTGATCACCGATCAGCACCGCCTCGTCGGCCGTGGCGCCGAGGCGCTTAAGACCCGCCTTGAGGGCAAACGGCGCCGGCTTCATGGCGTGGCTGATGGCCTCGAGTCCCAGCTCGCGTGCAGAGCTCATGACCTGGTCGCGATGCCAGTTGTTGGACACCATGCACAGCTTAAAGCCTTTGGCGCGGGCGGCATCGAGCCAAGCGGAAACCGCGGCGGGAACCTGCTCGGTGTCGCGCGGCACCAGGGTGTTATCGCGATCGAGCAGAATGGCGCGTTTGCCGTCGGCCCACAGGGTATTAAGGTCGATGCGATCGACCGAGGCAACGTAACGTTTGGGGCTAAAAATCCTCATGCTAATTCCAAGACTGTTGATGCTCTTCGTAGGTTTGCGAGAAGTACTCCTCGTCCTGCGTAATGTAGAAATACAGGTCATCGGAGTCGGTCGGCTCAAGCGTGGCCTTGAGTGCCTCGAGCGACGGAGAGCAGATGGGCGTGGGTGGCAGACCCTCATGCTTATAGGTGTTATACGGACTATCGCTCTGCAGGTCGTCGGCGGTAACCTCGCCACCGGTGACATACATCATAGTCGCATCGCTATTGAGATAGCGCAGGCCATCGAGCTTGCCGGCAAGGCGGTTGTAGAAAACCGAGGCCACATGCGCACGTTGATCGGCGTTGAGGCCCTCGCGCTCAACGATAGAGGCCAAGTTGACGATGTCGTAGTCGGACATCTCCACACCGTAGCGTTCCTTGATCTTGGCTTCGCAGCTCGCAAAGTCAAGCGACTTGTACTCGGTCTTAAACTGATCGAGCATAGCGCGAATCACGCCATCGGCCGTCGGCGAATCACCCAACGAATAGGTCTTGGGGAACAAGAAGCCCTCGAGGGAGTCGTTAGCGGCGCCCTTAAGGAAGCTATAGTCGTCCACGTAATTGGAGGCCTTGGCCTGGTTGAGGAAGTCTTCCTTAGAGATGCTGTCGTAGGCCTGGGCCACACGGTCGGCGACTTGATCGACCGTCAGACCCTCAGGGATAGTCAGCGCATTGGAGCCCGCGTTGGGGCCTTCCATGAGCTGCTGAACAACCTTGGTCGCATCCATGAGTGTGGTGAACGAATAATCACCAGGCTTGAGCGACATATCGGCGTTGAGCTTTTTCACCGCCGCATAGTAATCCTTGGGATTTTCTACGATATGGTTCTCGGAGAGAATCGAGGCGATAGTATCGCCCGAAGCACCATCGGGAATGGTCACCGTAACCTGCTGACCAGCCGTAACCTTCGTATCCTCACCGGCAAAGAAACCCTTGACGGCCGGCACGACAAAGAAAACGATCGCGACAAGCGCAAGCACGGCAACAACGCCACCGATAATCATAGGCACCGGGGAGCTTTTCTTTTGAGTACCGCGACGAGCATGCGTGTTGTAGCTCGAGCGGGTCGCCGGAGCAACGCCATGCGAACCACGAGCGTGATGCGAATGCGATTGGGGGGCCTGCGTTCGCTGGGTAGGTGCCTGCTGCTTAAAGCGGGTGCCGCCTGCAGGCTGGGCCGTACGAGCAGTGGGCTGCTGAGCCGCGTGAGAAGCCGAATGCTGAACCGAACGAGCAGAAGGCTGCTGACCCGTCCGTTGAACAGGTTGGGCCGAACGAGAGAAGGACTGCGCCGGGCGCGCGGCAGGCTGAGCTGCGCGCTGCGTCGGCTGTGCCGGACGCTGGCCAGGCTGGGCAGGGCGCGACGCCGGCTGCTGTGTACGATTCGGCTGGCGCGGATCGGAAGCACTAGGCATGCGAAACCTCCTCGTTTTTACGATCGAGCCACGTCTGCAAAAACAGGCTGGCGGCAATCATGTCGATCTTGCCCCTCATCTGCTTTTCGTTGAGTCCCTGCTCGCGCAGGATACGCTTGGCCTCTTGCGAGGACAGACGCTCGTCCTCAAACTCCAACGGAAGATCGAGCTCGTCGGCAATCTTTTGCGCCACAGCGGCAACGCGCTCGGCCTGAGGGCCGGGCTCACCGGCCATGGTCAGGGGACGTCCGCTTACCAGGATGTCGGGCTCATAGTCCTCAACCAGGTAGCGAAACGTCTTGGCCATACCGGTGACCTCGGCAGCCGGAAGCACCTTGACAGGCATCGCCATCTTGCCATCACGGCTCGAGACGGCGATGCCAATCCTGGTCTCCCCTATGTCCAGCGCGAGCGCAACCACAGCGACTTCTTAGATTCTTAGGCGCCGAGCGCGGTCTTAGCGGCCGCAAGGGCATCGGCGATGCCGGCAGCATTATTGCCACCGGCCTGGGCCATGTTGGGACGACCGCCACCGCGACCGTCGACCAGACCCGCGATCTGCTTGATCACGTTACCAGCGTGGAAACCGGCCTTGACGGCGTCATCGGAGCCGGCAGCGAGCAGGGCCGGAGTGCCCTTCTCAGTCACGCTGGCGACGACACAAGCGACAGGGCCGGCGACCTTCTGATGCACGGTATCCCATACGTTGCGCAGGTCGGCAGCCTCAAGGCCCTGGAGCTCAGCGACGACGAGCTTGTAGCCGCCGAGCTCGACGGCACCCTCGATGGCACTGGAAATGGCGTCGGAGGAGCCACCGGTCAGAGCCTTTTTGAGCTTGTTGGACGTCTCGCGCAGCTCGGCCTGCAGGTTCTCCACGCGGGCGGGAACCTCGTCGACGCGGCACTTGAGCGCAGCGGCGGCGGCGTCAACGAGTGCCAGGCGGTCGGCCATATAGTCGAGGGCACCCTTAGAGGTCACGGCCTCGATACGGCGGACATTGGAGCCCGTGGAGGACTCGGAAATGATCTTGAACAGGCCGATCTCGGCGGTGTTGGCAGCGTGTGTGCCACCGCAGAGTTCGCGGGAGAACGGCTGGTCCTCAGCGCCCACGGAGACAACGCGGACGACGTCGCCATACTTCTCGCCAAACAGGGCGACAGCGCCGGCAGCCTTAGCCTCGTCGATGCCCATGACACGGGTCACGACCGGCTTGGAAGCGAAGATCTGCTGGTTGACCAGGTCCTCGACAGCCTTGAGCTGCTCGGAGGACAGGGCCTCGAAGTGCGTAAAGTCAAAGCGCAGGTGCTCGGGCGTCACCAGCGAGCCGGCCTGGGAGACGTGCTCGCCCAGGACCTGCTTAAGGGCGGCGTCGAGCAGGTGCGTGGCGGTGTGGTTGCGGCGCAGGAAGCCACGGCGCTCGGCGTCGAGCGCGGCGGTCACGGTAGCACCGACGGCCAGCGTGCCCTCGGCAATGTGGGCGACGTGAGCATACAGGCCGTTGTGGTTCTTGGTATCGGAAACGGTCAGCGAAACGCCCTCGGCGGAAAGCTCGCCGGCATCGCCCTGCTGGCCACCCATCTCGGCATAGAACGGAGTGCGGTCGAGAACGACCTCGACGTCCTCGCCGGCGGCAGCGGACTCGACGGACTCGCCGTTGCGCACGATGGCAACAACCTTGGCGCCCTCGATCACATCGTTGTCATAGCCGTCGAACTCAGTCGCGGCGACCTTGTCGGAAAGCTCGACCCAAACGTCGTTGAAGCTGCCCCAGGCGTCGCCTTTGGCATTGGCGCGGGCGCGGGCCTTCTGGTCCTCCATGCAGGCAGTGAAGCCGTCCATATCGACATCGTGGCCAGCGGTGCCGGCGATCTCGACGGTCAGGTCGATGGGGAAACCAAAGGTGTCGTGCAGCTTAAAGGCAACGTCGCCCGGAAGCACAGCGCCCTCGGCAAGCGCTGCCAGGGCCTCGTCCAGGTAAACACGGCCGTTGTCGAGCGTCGTGGAGAAGCGCTCCTCCTCGGAGGCGACGATACCCTTGACGAGGGCGACGTTCTTGAGCAGCTCGGGATAAGCCTCGCCCATCTGAGCGTTGACTTCGTCGATGAACTTGGTCAGGAAGGCGCCCTCGATGCCCAGCAGGCGACCGTGGAACACGGCACGACGGAGCAGGCGGCGAAGGACGTACTCGCGACCCTCGTTACCGGGAAGGATGCCGTCCGAGATCATAAAGTCGACGGCACGGGAGTGGTCGGCGATGATACGCAGGGAGCGGCTGGCGCCGGAGTAATCGTCGGCGTCATAGGTCTTGCCGCTAATCTTCTCGCCCAGCTTGATGAGATGCTGCATCAAGTCGCCGTCGTAGTTGGCGGTCTTGTGCTGCATGATGGCGGCCATGCGCTCCAGGCCCATGCCCGTATCGAGGTTGCGGTGCGGCAGCTCCGGCATGGAGCCGTCCTCCTGGCGATCATACTGGGTAAAGACGAGGTTCCAGAACTCCAGGAAGCGGTCGCAGTCGCAGCCGGGCTTGCAGTCGGGACTACCGCAGCCGACCTCCTCGCCCATGTCAAAGTAGATCTCGGAGCAGGGACCGCAGGGGCCAGTGGGGCCAGCGGCCCAGAAGTTGTCGTCCTCGCCCAGGCGGGAGATGTGGTCCTCGGCAACGCCCAGAGAACGCCACACGTCGTGGGTCTCGTCGTCCTCGGTAAAGACGGTAAAGTACAGGCGGTCGAGCGGCAGCTTGAACTCCTTGGTGATGAGCTCAAAGGCCCAGGCGCAAGCCTGCTGCTTGGAGACGCCGCCAAAGGAGAAGTCGCCGAGCATCTCGAAGAAGGACAGGTGACGGCCGTCCTCGCCGATGCAATCGATGTCGTTGGTGCGGACGCACTTCTGGCAGGAGATAGCGCCGATCTCCTTCATGGTCTTCTTGCCCTGGTAGTACTCCTTAAACTGGTTCATGCCGGCGTTGGCAAGCAGCAGCGAAGGATCGTCGGGGACGAGGGACGAAGAAGGATAGAGCTTAAGACCGCGCTCCTCAAAGAAGTTGAGGAACTTGGAGCGAATCTCGGCCGTAGTCATTGACGGGTAGTCAGCACTCATAGAGGGAATCTCCTCGGTTTCACATCGAAACAGTTCAAACGTAACGATATTACCATCCCACCGCGCAAGTGCAAAAAAGAGGGCCGGCACAATGCCGGCCCTTCAGCGAAATTGCATGTTAGCGCGTATGAATATTAATCCGAATTACCCCGCTAGTTGTCATCATCGTCCATGGAGCCGTCGATGCCGGTTTTGGTGTCGTCATCCGTGTTGGAATCGTCATCCTTAGCGAAGGGGTTCTTGAAGAAGCCCGTCGCATCGGGCTGCAGACCAGAGAGCTTGATCCAGGGATTATCGAGATCGGGCTTGGGCATGGCCTTGGCCTCGGGCGCAGTCTCGTTGCCGATGAGCTCGGACTCGTAGATGAAGGTGTCGTCGCCGAGCGCGTCGTAGGCGGCGACCGGGTTGCCATCGGCATCGCGGTACGGCGTGCCCTTAAACACGGCGCCGTCATAGGCCACAAGCTGTCGGCCGGTCTCATTCTCGAAGTAGTACACGAAGATACCCTTGAGGGCCGCACAAAGCGGGATGGCAATAATCATGCCGATGGGGCCCATGAGTGCCGAGCCAATAACGAGCGCCGTGAGGCTCATGATGGGATGCACCTGCACCGAGCTCTGCATGACCTTGGGCGAAATGACGTTATCGGTGACGTTTTGCGCGACCATCGTCACGATGAGCGTCCATAACGCCAACATGGGGCTGAACATGAAACCGAGCACCGTGGCGATTGCTGCGCTCACCCAGGGACCGACGACCGGAACCAAATGCATGATGCCGGTAAAGATAGCCATGAGCGCCGCATACGGATGGCCGATGATCATAAAACCGATAAAGGCGAGGAAACCACCGCAGATGGACGTCACGACCATACCGCGCATGTAGCCGCCGACAGAGCGAGAAAGGATGGCGACCATAAAGCGGTACGAGGTCTCCTTCTCCTGACCGATGATGGTGCAAATCTCGTGGTGCATGCGAGGGTAGTCGCAGGCCATCCAGTAGGCAAGCACCAGGCCAAGGAAGATAACGAACAGCTGCGAGGCCGTATTGGTGATGAGTGGGAACACACCACGACCAAGCTCGGCGGCAATCTGAGACACATACCTCGATGCCACGGCAACCAGCGACGAAAGATTATCGTCCAAATACTCCTTGAGCGGCGTGTTGTTGAGCGTCTTTGCATGCGAGATCATCTCGTTGAGATCGCCACCTGCAACACGAAGCTGCTCGGGCAGGCGGCTCAGGACTTCCATGATCTGACCAAAGAGAATCGGCGACAAGATACAAACGACACCGACGAGCACGGCAACAACAACAATAAGCGCGATAAGCGAACCGATGCCGCGATTCACGCCATGGTGCTCGAGCCAGTTGGTGATCGGGGACATCACAAAGGCAATGATGGAGCCGACGGCAAGAAACTCAATAACCGGCGCCAGGATGCCCATAAGGTTAAAGATGACAGCGGCGATGACAATGCAGCCGACAACAGCCCAAATGCGCAGCGTCAGAATGCGAGTGTCGCGCAGCACGCGATCGGTTTGTTGGGGGTGCTCACTCATGAACGAATCATCACTCCGTCGGGGTCGATCTTGTCCTGAATCTTCTTAAGCGTGCGGCGCAGCAGACGCGAAACCTGCACCTGAGAAATACCAAGCTTCTTGGCGATCTCGATCTGGGTCATGCCCTTCACAAAGCGCAGCTCGATCACCTCGCGCTCGCGCGGCGAGAAATCACGGATGGCTTCCTCGATCACTAGGCGGTCATCGGTAAAGTCGAGCTCGTTGTCGTCGTCGGCGTAACGGTCGAGAATCGAGGGGGCATCGTCGGAATCGGACGCACCAGGAGCCTCGATGGGCACCGAGGTATAGGCCGAAGACGATTCCATAGCCTCGAGGACCTCATCGACAGTCACATCTAGATACTCAGCGATCTCCTCAACCTTGGGCGAACGCTGCAGCTCGTTGGTAAGTTTGTCAGTAGCTTGGTTGACCTTGGCCGAGAGCTCCTGCAGACGACGAGGTACGCGCACGCTCCAGCCCTTGTCGCGAAAATGGCGTTTGATCTCGCCCAGGATAGTGGGTGTTGCAAACGTCGTGAACTCGAGCCCGCGCTCGGGGTCAAAGCGGTCGATAGCCTTGAGCAAACCCAGATAGCCGACCTGCATGAGGTCGTCGAGCGGCTCGCCGCGATTCTTAAATTTGTTGGCAAGAAACCTTACCAGGTTCATATGGGACATGACGAGCTGCTCGCGCGCGTCCGGATCACCGGTTTCTTTGTAGCGACGAAACAGCTCGCGGGTTTTCTCCTTGTCCCAAGCGGTCTTGCCGCTCCGGGAACGTTCGGTCATATTAGATATCCGCCTTGAGGTCGAGGGAAAGCGTCAGGGGCGCCGTAGTCTTTTCGTAGGAGTCGCACACGCTCGCGAGGATGAGCTCGGCATACACCGCAGCCTGGTCGTCTTCATCGACCGTAGCCTGGTCGCCAAAGGTAATAGTCATGCCAACGTGGGTCTCATCGACATCGAATTTGATGGTGATGTCATCGCAGTCGACCGCGGTGCAACCAAAGATGAAAGCCTCCTCAGCAGCCATGCGGATGTCCTCGATGCGATCGACAGACATAGAGCACAGGGCACCAACGTTGGCTGCCGTCATGCGCACAAGGCGAGCGAGACGCGGGTCACCGGCAACGGTCAGCGTGATAGGGCAGGTTGCTTCGCTACTCATCGCAGGACTCCTCAGAGGTCTCGGCGGGCGTATAGGTGTAATACTGAGCCGGCTTGGATACAGACTTCTGACCATCATCGTCGCCCGCGGCGGCCTCGTCCTCGCCAATTAGGATGCGCTCGGTAGGCTGCTCGGCCTCCGCAGCGGCAGCGGCGAGCTTGCGATCGGCGTCGGCTGCAGGAGCCTTCACCTTATTGAAGAGCTTCTGCACAGCACCGGCGGCAGAGTCGGTCACGCTCGACACAGCATTGCTGGCCTCGGCCATGCTGCCCGTAACCTCGGAAATGTCGCGAACCACGGCTTCGACCTCTACGAGATTGGAGGTAAGGGCATCAACTGCCGTCTTGCTCGACTTAAGCAGCGGCTCCATCTGGGCAAGCGCCGGCGTAAGCTCATCGACAGCGCCATCGAGCTTTGCCACCACAGGCTGAGCCTCGGCGATGGTGTTGTTGAGGTCGTTCACGGTCTTATCGAGCGAGTCGACAACATTGCGGGTCTTGCGCAGGGTAAGCGCGAGCTCAGCGATGGCCCACACGCCGGCAACGGCGAGCAGCAGCAGGGCGATTTGAATGGGACTCATACAAGCCTCCCGGAAGAATCGAAATACAGACGCTTTTCATGGTACCCCAAAGGGGACCGAACATGCCAAGAGCAGCAACGTGGGACAAAATTATCAGCAGCTACCTCGGTGCATTCCCGCTGCGGTCTCGTTCGCTTTGCTCTACGCGCCACTCTTCCCAGCCGCGCCCGGCAGGCTGCCAAAATGCACCGCGTTCCAAGCCTTCGGGCAAATAGCGCTGATCGACCCAGCCTTCGGGATAATCATGTGGATACTTATACACACCGTATTCATCGCTGCCCGGGCGATGGCGATCGCGCAGATAACTCGGCACCTCGCGAAGCCCACTAGAATGGATATCGGCCAGCGCCGCATCGATCGAAGCCTCACACGCGTTGGATTTTGGCGCCAAGCACACATAGAGTGCAGCCTGAGCCAGGTTAATGCGGCACTCGGGATAGCCAATGACCTCGGCAGACTTAAACGCGGCATGCGCCACCAAAAGCGCCTGCGGGTCGGCGTTGCCAACATCCTCAGAAGCGTGAATCATAATGCGGCGAGCGATAAACTTAGGATCCTCCCCAGCATCTATCATGCGCGCGAGCCAATAGATCGTGGCATCGGGGTCACTACCGCGCATGGACTTGATGAACGCACTGATGATGTCGTAGTGCATGTCGCCGTTTTTGTCATACGTAAAGCCGCGACGCGGGTTGGCAATCTTCACGTCATCCACGGTGATGGGATAGCGCTCCCCCGCCGCAGGCGCTGGCGTTCCCTCGGTATCGGGACGCGTGACGGCAATCTCGCTCGCAAGCTCGAGCGTCGTGAGCGCCGAGCGAGCGTCACCCGCTGCCAGCGTGCAAATGGTCTTGACCGTATCCTCATCGGCCGAGAACTTTCCGTTCAAGCCCTGTGGTGCCTCGAGCGCACGCTCAATAAGCGTGGCGATATCCTCATCCTTCAGATGTTCAAGCTCCACCACGCGCCCGCGCGACAACAGTGCCGAGTTGACCTCAAAGTACGGGTTCTCTGTCGTAGCGCCAATCATAATGACGGTACGGTTCTCAACTGCATGCAGCAGGGCATCCTGCTGCGACTTAGAGAAGCGGTGAATCTCATCGATAAATAGAATGGTGCGACGGTCGTACGTATTCAGGCGCGTCTTGGCCTCATCAATCACGCGACGCAGGTCCTTCACGGTACCCGTGACGGCGCTGACCTCGACAAACTCGCTCTTGGTATGGTTGGCGATAATGTGGGCCAGCGTCGTCTTGCCCGTACCGGCAGGCCCGTACAGAATCACGCTCGAAAGCACGTCGTGCTCGATCGCGGCACGCAGCCATGAACCCTTACCGACGGCCTTTTGCTGGCCCACGTACTCGTCGAGCGAATTGGGGCGCATGCGCACCGCAAGCGGCGCATTCTGAAAGGAACGCTCGCGCGTCGAAGCAGAAAAAAGGTCGTCCATAGCCATCCCGTGTATCAATCAAATACGTTTTCCACTAACAGTATACCGAATTAATACGAACTACCGTTCGTTAATATAGGTACGGTGCGGAAACTCCAGACCAGGGAACAGCTTGCTCGTCAGTTCGCAGAAATAACCGTCCGTCATGCTCGTGATATAATCCACCACGGCTTGATCCTTGTCGTCCTGCCAGGCATAGGTGCGATCATAGTAGGAAAGCTGCTGCTCAATGCGCGAAATATGGTGCTTAAAGATGTAAGAGGACTCGTCGCCACTGTTTAGATCCCGCAGGCAACGGTCGTAGAGCTTTACGAACGCCTCGCGCAGCTCCGCCTCGGAATCGCCTTCGATACCGCCCTTGCTATAGATCTTCTCGTAGTTCTCGCGCTTGGCTCGGCGAATTTCCTCAAACAGGTCCTCGCTCATCTCGATGCGCGGCTTACCATAGCTGTGCTCAACGATATCGATGGAGGCATGCGTGAGGATCCAACTGTTGTAGGCACCGCCCCGGCCATCATCAAAAGCGTCGGGCGAAAGCAGGCCCGCCGCGATCGCATCCTGACGGTCACGACCGACGTAGGCAAGAATATCCGAGATGCGAACGACGCAGCCCTCGAGCGTCATGGGACGCAGATGCTCAATTGCGCTATAGCCCGTGGCAATGCAATCCTCAACCGTCTGGTCAAACTGGTCAAAGGAGCCCATGTCCGAGAGCTCAAACACACGCTGCTCGTACTCGCCGTTATGGCATAGCACGCCGTCGAGCGTCTGGAGCGACACGTTGCGGCCATACAACGCGTCGAGCACGCGAACCGACTGCACGTTATGGAAAAAATAACGCCCCGTACGCTCATGATAGATATCGTTGAGGAAGCGCTCGCCGGCATGGCCGAAAGGCGTGTGTCCCAAGTCGTGACCCAGGCCAATCGCCTCGATCAGATCGCAATTGAGCCCCAGGGCGCGACCGATATCGCGCGCAATGCGGGAGACAAGCTGTACGTGCAAACCGCGGCGTGAAAGATCATCATTGCTACGGAAGCTAAAGACCTGCGTTTTGCCTGCATAACGGGTGTACGCCGGAAGATGAAGTATCTTTTCGGTATCGCGCATAAACGCCGGACGCATAAGCGTGCCTTTGTCGGCGGCGCGATCAATACGACGAATGACCTGATCATCGTTGCAACGATACGGGTTGATATAGCCCGAAGCACGATCGGCGGCAATGCGCTCGACAAGCTCGGGCGGCAACGCCGAGGGAATACGGTCCATGCGCGCCTTAATGACGGCCGTTTCTTGATTAGATTCCATGGCATGCTCCTTAAAAAGGATGCGCAATCGGTTACAAAGTGCAGCCCACGACCTCGATTATGGCAAAAATCGGCACTAAAAACGGGAGCAATGGCAGGGAGCGCGATTTTGCGATGAGGCAAGCGACGGCAAGGGTCAGGAGCGCAACCGCAAACGCGACAACGCCGCCCAGGGGATCGAAGGTACAAAGGGCAAAGAGTGCCTTGACGTCCCCCATGCCAATGCCAGGAGCGTGGCGAACTCTACGCCAGAGCGACTCGGTAAGCACAAGGCCAAGGTAGACGATGACCGCAAGACCGGCGTGGTCAAGCGCTGTGTTCAAACCGAGGTCGAGCCAAACGCCCGCCAACGCCGCCACGGCACATGCGCCGGCAAGCCCATTGGGAAACCGTCGCTCTCGGGCATCAATTGCCACGCCGGCAAAGATGCAAATCCAAAACGGGATATAGATCATCGAAAACCTCCTTGAGCAGCTGCTCAAAAGCAAAAACCACCACAAAGGTGCCTGTCCCCTTTGCGGTGGTTTTGGTGGTGGTTATTTGGCGCCCTGCATGACCTCGTCAAGGGTAACGCTGACGGCGTGCTGCGTCGGGACCCAGTCGACCTTCAGGAACAGCGCGGCCACCGTGATGGGGATATAGCTGAACATAAAGATCGGGAAGGTAAACAGGTTAGTCACCAGACGCCACTTTTGCGCGCAGTGAATGTGCTCGTACTCAAAGATAGTCGTGAGCAGCGCCAGGATAAAGAAAGTCAGATACATCATGGCGAAGGTCATAATGAGCGAAGCGGCACAGGCCTGCATCTCGACTTCGGTAGCCAAAAAGCCGTGCGAGAGTCCACCCACGATCAGGAACGTCGCATTGGCGAGCATCGAGATGAGCGACAGCAGCATACCCGGGGCGATCGTCATGAACATGTCGTAGGCGGCAAAGCGATGGTAGCGGAAGGTCGACTTGACCAGGTGCTTACCGTAAGTAAAGAACACCTGGTAGAAGCCCTTGGTCCAACGCATGCGCTGTTTCCAGGACGCCTTAAACGTCACGGGTTGTTCGTCAAAGAACTCCGCCGGCGCATAGCCAATGCGAATGCCGTGAATGGCGCAGAACGTGGTGAACTGAATGTCCTCGGTCAGCGTGTGGAACTGCCAACCGTGCATGCCCTCGATAACGCTGGCGGAGATGAGGTAGCCCGAACCCGAAACAGCGCAGGACGTCTTGCAGATATTACGCGCGTTGTTGAGGAAGCGCGCCTCGCGTAGATACCACGTGGCATTAGCAGCCGAGATCCACGAGCTGCCGAAGTTCTTGGAATTGCGATAGCTCGTGACCACATGGAAGCCCTGGTCAAAGGCATCATTCATCTTGGAAACGTAATCGCGGGAGATAACGTTATCGGCATCGAAGATAAAGTAGCCCTCAAACGTGTCGGGATACTCGTTGAGAATGCGGTCGAAGCCAAAGTCCATGACCCAGCTCTTGCCCTTGCGGGCCAGGTCATTGCGCTCGTAAACAATGGCACCGGCCTCGCGCGCGAGCTGCGCCGTGTTGTCGGTGCAGGCATCGGCGACCACGAAAACCTCGATGAGCTCGGACGGATAATCCTGGTCCTTGATGGAGCGAACGAGGTTGGCGATCACGGCCTCCTCATTATGCGCCGCGATAAAAAAGGCATAGCGATGGAGTTTTTTGGCCTTGGGAGGCGCGACCTCGCCACGAAGAGCGCCAATGACAAAGAAGACCACCTGGTACAGAAAGCAGACCGTGAGCAGCGTGACGACAATCTGGTTGAAGATCACGATGGGTGTGTTGGTTTGTAAAAAGGCGAGCATGCAGGCTCCCAGCAACGCGTAACGTAAACAATCGTATATCTTACCGCAGGCTTACCGAGTTCAAGAAACCACCTAATACTGGCTAGGCTTCGAGAAGACCGAGCTGCGGAACGATTTCATCTCCAACGGCCGTGCGACCGAGCGAGCGCGGAGCCAGATCGTCGAGAACCGCAGCGAGATCCCACGGCAACTCGTCGCGGCACTCAATGCGCTCCCCCGTCACGGGATGGTCGAACGCCACGCGCCAGGAATGAAGGAACTGCCTGGTCAGGCCCTGGTCGGCGCGCGCATCGCACTTGCCGTAGAGTGGATCGCCCACGCAGGCGTGGTTGATATGACGCATATGCACGCGAATCTGGTGCGTGCGACCGGTAAACAGATGGCACTCAACGAGCGTATAACCATCGTCAAAGCGCGTGGAATCAAAGCGCTCGAGGACTTTAAAGGTCGTAATGGCCTGACGGGAAAAGGGGTCGTCCGAAACCGCCATCTTGACGCGGTCGCGCGTAGAACGGGCGATACCGGTATTGATGGTGCCCTCGTCCATGGCGATGTGCCCGTGGACAAGCGTGATATAGCGGCGGTCGAGCGTACGCGTGCGAATGAGATTTTGAAGCGCGCGCTGCGTGTCGTCGTCCTTTGCCGCAAGCATGAGACCCGAGGTATCGCGATCCAAACGATGCACGATCCCAGGGCGGTCCTCACCCTGCACGGTACCAAGATGGTCGATGCCACAGTGGTAGACCAGAGCGTTCGCAAGGGTGCCGCTCTCGTGGCCATGGGCGGGATGGCACACCAGGCCCCGCTGCTTGGAGAGCACGATAAGGTAGTCGTCCTCGTAGCGGATATCGAGGGGAATGGCCTCGGGAATCACATCGGTCGGGTCGTGCGGCTCGGGCAAGTCGACCGAGATGCGATCGCCGGCGCGTACGGCGTACTTTTTAGAGAGACAAATCTCACCGTTGACGGCAACGGCGCCTCCCTCGATCAGATGCGCGCAGGCAGAGCGCGTGGGGCAGCCGTCGTTGGCACCCAGAAAGGCGTCGAGACGCTGGCCAGAGCAATCGTCGGCAACAAGAATATGGATGTCGGCCATTAACGCTCATTCCTTTCGCGAATCTTGCGGGCACGCTCCCCACGCTGCTTGGCTTTGCGCTTGGCGCGGGCCTCATCACGGGCATTGAGCTCGGCAGTCGCATCGACTTCGCGGGCAGCAGGGCTCAAGAACATGTAGCCGATGAGGGCAAGCACGACGCCTACGGTGATGCCAATATCGGCCACGTTAAAGACAGGGAAGTCGATGAAAGTGGTGGCAATAAAATCGGTCACAAAGCCAAAGGCCAAACGATCGATAGCGTTGCCGATAGCACCGCCCGCAACCATCGCCATGCCCACAACCTCAAGATGGGCGAGCTGGGGTGCACGAACGAGGTACACGGCAATAGCGATAATGACCGCCAACGCCAGCACGGCAAACGCGATGCCATGCCCCTCGCCCATGCTAAAGGCAGCACCGATATTGCGGACAAACATAAAGTCGATGACACCGGGGATGACAGTCACATGCAAAGCTTCGCCCACGGCACGAACCGCAAGCTTGGTCAGCTGGTCAACAAGCAACACAGCCAGCGCCACCCCACCAGCAACACCCAACCGCCAACGCAAAGGCGGCGTCATATCCCCAGCACGACCCAAATCAATCCCCTACCCTCAAGATCATCGAATTCCGTTTAACGCAAGTAAACATCTTATATTGCCACAAGCAGAGCGCACGACATATCCACCAACGCAAGCGAAATAACCAGCTAAAAACGAAAGCGGCATTCCGAAAAACAGAATGCCGCTTGAATGTGACACAGGTAGTCAATGGGGACGTTCTTGTTTGACTAGTCGTTTAAGAACGTCCCCAACAACTAAACAATAGAAACGCCGCATTACCGTTGCCAACAGCGAAAACGTCCCTAAGCGAGCAAGGTGACGTGAAAGAGGAGGGAAGCGTACTTTGGTACGCGACCGACGATTGAACGTCAGATTGCCGCTTAGGGGCGTTTGCAGCGTCGGTAGGTTACGGCGTTCTACGAACGCCGTAACCTACAAAGCCTCCGCACAACGCTTGCAGATATGAGCGTGGCCGTTGTACTCGCCGACGGTGGTGCGATAGTTCCAGCAACGGTCGCAGCACTCGCCCTCGGCAGCTTCAATGGCAACGGAGAGTTCCTCGCCCTGGGTCAGCTCAACATCGGAGACGATGTAGAACTCGGCCAGGTCGACGGCCTTATCACCGGTCAGCAGCGCGTACATCTCGGCGGGAACGACCGCCTTGACGCGGACCTGCTGGCTCTTAGTGAAGGTGCCGACGGAGCGGGCATCCTCAAGGGCCTTGGTCACGGCGCTACGGAGCTCGAGTGAAGCCTCGAGCACGCCCTCGAACTCATTGGCCTCGTCGACCGTGATAGGCGACTTATACCAATCGAGCAGCGCGGCGTACTTCTGGTGGTCGACGCAGCCGGCAGGCGCGTAGGCCATGGCCTCGTCGACGGTGTAGGACAAAATCGGCTGCAGATCGCGCATGAGCATCGAGAAGAGCTCGGCCAGCACGGTCTGGGCGCTGCGGCGCTCGAGCGAGCCAGGCTTGTCGCAGTACAGGCGGTCCTTCAGGGCGTCGAGGTACACGTTGGAAAGCTCGGTAACCACGAAGTCATAAAGCGCACGGTAAGCGCGCGGGAACTCGTAGCAAGAGTAAGCGTCGTCGACCTCGGCCTGAACCTGGGTCAGACGGGCAACCATGAGCTTGTCGAGCGGCAGCAGGTCGGCAAAGGCGACACCGTCGGTCTCAGGCTCAAACTGGCCCTCGAGCTCGGAAAGCAGGAAGCGCAGCGTGTTGCGGAAACGACGGTAGGCATCGGACGTACGGGCAAGAATCTCGTGGTCGATGGACACGTCGGAGCTGGTGTCAACGGAAGCAACCCACAGGCGGATGATGTCGGCGCCCATCTCGTCACAGACCTTATTGGGGTCGATGACGTTGCCGAGCGACTTGGACATCTTACGGCCCTGGCCATCAAGCGTGAAGCCCTGCGAGACGACCGCCTTGTACGGAGCGTGGCCGTTGGCACCCACCGAGGTGAGCAGCGAGCTCTGGAACCAACCGCGGTGCTGGTCGGAGCCCTCGAGGTACACATCCGCCGGATACTCCAGCTCGGGACGGTGCTCGCAGACGGCCTTCCAGGAGACGCCGGAATCCCACCACACGTCGAGGATGTCCTTATCGGCCTTGAGGTGATGGCCGCCACACTTGGGGCAGACGCAGGCCTCACCCAGGTAGCTCTCGGGAGCGTCGGTGAACCAGGCGTCGGAGCCCTTCTCGTGGAAGAGCTTGATGACGGCGTCGAGCGTGGCGTCGTTCATGACCTTCTCGCCGCAGTCGGCGCAAGTGTAGCTGGGGATAGGCACGCCCCAGTTGCGCTGGCGGCTGATGCACCAGTCGGGACGCTGCTCGACCATGGCGCCAATGCGGTTGGCGGCATGGGCCGGATACCACTTGACGTTCTCGCGGACCTCCTTGCCAGCCTGCTCACGCAGACCCGTCTTGTCCATCGAGACGAACCACTGGTCGGTAGCACGGAAGAGCACCGGGTGCTTGCAGCGCCAGCAGTGCGGATAGCTGTGCGTGATCTTCTTCTCGAGGACCAGGGTGCCGCGCTCGCGCAGGAACTCGATGATATGCGGGTTGGCCTCGTCGGTATCCATGCCGCTGAAGGGGCCGCCGGTACCAAACTCCTCACCGGTGTAGAACTTGCCGTCGTCATCGACCGGCATGCAGATGTCGGTGATGCCCTCCTTGAGGCAGGCAAAGTAGTCGTCGACGCCGTGGCCGGGCGAGTTGTGGACAATACCGGTACCGTCATCGACACCGACGTAATCGGCCAGCAGCGCCACGCCCTCGACACCGTCGAAGATCGGCTGCTTGTAGTGGATGTGGTGGAAGGTCTCGGCGGGAACCACATAGGGCTTGCCGTCGACCATAACCGGAGTGTACTCCCAGCCAAACTCCTCGCAGCACTTAGGAGCCAGGTCCTCGAGCATGACCTCGGCGCGGCCGTCGTGCTCAACGGCGACGTAGGCGGCGCCGGGCTTGAGGGAAACTGCCTGGTCGGAGGGGATGGTCCACGGCGTGGTCGTCCAGATGATAAAGTCGACCGGGCCGTCGAAGCTCTCGAGACCGGCGGGCTTGGAGGTCATCTCAAAGCGCACGAAGATGGACGGGCTCGTCTCGTCGGAGTACTCGATCTCAGCCTCGGCCAGCGCGGTGTGGCAGTGCTTGCACCAGTGGACGGGCTTGTGGCCGCGATAGATCATGCCCTTGTCGAACATGGCCTTGAAGACCTCAATGTCGGCGGCGTCATGCTGGTGATAGAGCGTCAGATACGGGTTGTCCCAGTCGCCAAGCACGCCAAGGCGACGGAAGCCAGCCTTCTGGAGCTCGATGTTCTCGACAGCGAACTTGTTACAAAGCTCGCGGATCTTAGCCGTGGAGGTCTGGTTGAACTTCTCGGTGCCGAGCTTCTCCTCGACCTTATGTTCGATCGGCTGACCGTGGCAGTCCCAACCGGGAACATAGGGAACCTCATAGCCCTGCATCATCCAGTAACGGTTGATCATGTCCTTGGAGATCTTGTTCATGGCGTGGCCGATGTGGATCGGGCCGTTGGCGTACGGAGGGCCGTCGTGCAGCACGAACTTCTTGTGACCCTCGTTCTTCTTTAGAACTTGCTCGTAGACCTTGTTGTCCTGCCAGTCCTTGAGTCGCTTTGGCTCGGACTTGGAAAGACCGGCACGCATGGGAAATCCGGTTTTGGGCAGATTCATCGTCTGCTTGTACTCGTTTGCCACGGTACCCCTTTCTTGTCATGGGCGCGCACGCCCTCTGGGCACCAAAAAAGCGCCCGTCCCTACAAGCTGGGACGAAGCGCCACAAAACGGACAGTCTGTCCGTAAAAGCTCTTCGCTTAACCACCCAGCTTAGATGCCCTCGCTCGCGTCGCCGCGCGCTCGCATCCGTTACTCGGCTGGTCTGTATCGACGACCATCTCGGCGATGTCTACTAAGACGAACCTGCGCGGCACGTCCGTTGGGACCGCAGCTCCGGGGTGATTTTCATCGGTCGCATGCACGGGTTCTCAGCGCTCCCCGCTCTCTGTAGCATGCGGACGGCCGACTACTCGTCCCCATCAACGCTTATGCGGAGTATGCTAGCACGTTCAGCGCCGGCGAAAAACCCTCAACACTGGTTTTATACGTTCGAAATTTCTCGCGGCTGTGGACCTTCTCTTGGAGCAAAATACCTGAAAGCACTTTATCGAACGAAAGAAGGTTGCTATGCGCACGATTGGAATGAGCGACTACACCGTTGGCGAGGATTGTTTTACCGAGTTGCCCGCCGCACTGGCAGAGTACGGAGCGACCAAGGTCGCCATCATCGGCGGCAAACGTGCACTAGCCGCCGCGCTGCCCGGTATTGAGGCCGCCCTTGCGAATACGGACGTCGAAATTCTGGAGACGCGCGTCTACGGCACCAACAGCACGCGCGCCAATATCGCCAAGGTCGTGAACTCCCCCGCTTGCCAGCAGGCAGACGTGCTTATCGCCTGTGGCGGCGGCAAGGCACTCGACACCGTGAAGACCGCAGCCATCGAGCTCAAGAAGATTGTCTTTACGGTGCCGACGATTTGCTCTAACTGTTCCGCCGCGACCGCCATTGCCGTCGTCTACAACGACGATGGATCGCTCGAGGGCTATTCGTACCCCAACCGACCGGCGCACATCTTCATCAATCCCAAGATCATCGCCGAGGCTCCGGCGGAGTACTTCTGGGCCGGCGTGGGCGACGCCCTGTCCAAGCAGCCCGAAGTCGAGTACGCCACGAGCGCCGGCGACCTGGAGCACACCGCCGGCCTTGGCCTGGCTCTTGCCCACACCTGTTCCGAGCCGCTGTTTACCTACGGTGTTCAGGGTCTTGAGGACGTTCGTCAGAATCTGTCGAGCGAGGCCGTCAAGCAGATCGCGCTCGACATCGTGGTCAACACGGGCTATGTCTCGAACCTGACCAACCAGAACGATTACTACTACAACTCGAGCGTGGCGCACGCGTTCTACAACGCCACCTGCAGCATTCCGCGTGAGGGCACCTACCTGCACGGCGAAGTCGTAAGCCTGGGCGTGCTGGTGTTGTTCGCCTACACGGGCGACACCGAGAACCTTAAGCGCTATGCTGACTTCAACAAGCAGATGGGGCTGCCCGTAACGCTTGAGCAGGTCGGGCTTTCCGAGACCGATATCCCTGCCCTGTGCGAGCACGCGCACGCCACCAACGAGTGGAAGCAAGGCAACCCGGAGCCCTTCACCGACGAAAAATTCGCCGCCGCCATCAAGGCCGCCAACGCCTACGGCCACACGCTCTAGACCCAGGCCAAAACCACCACAAGGGAGCAGCACCTTTGTGGTGGTTTTTTATTGCTCCAGCATGCTGGGGTCGAACTCGCTAGCCGGGATCACGCGATAACCGTGGCGGAGCAGTAAATCAACGAAGACGCCGTTGCCCGCCGTAAGGGTGCCGCTGAATGTTCCGTCGTAGATGCGACCCGCGCCGCACGAGGGACTACGGTCCTGCAGGATGCACGCGGCGATCTCTTCCGGCCCGCCCGCCTGCTCGCACATATCGAGCGCTCGTTGGGCACCCAGGCGAAATTCGCGATCGACCGATATGCCCTCGCAGGTACGAACCTCTCCGTTCACAATCTCGGACGGCTTGCGCGGCGTGGGCAGGCCCCCAAAGACCTCAGGGCACACCAAGAGGACCTCGGTCCCTGTACGCTCGCAGGCCTCGACCAACTCGCGATGGTAGTTGTCGAGCCCGTTATACTTGCAGCTCTCGCCCATCAAGCAGGCGCTCACCACGATCTTCATTTCCATCCCTCTCAAGCAAAACGCCCCATTTGAGAAAGCTGCTCAAATGGGGCGTCGGCGTTTACTGGCTCGGCCGCGGCTTTACTGCTGCTTGGGCATCAGCGGATTCTCGCGCGTGAGGAGGTTCATGAACTCCTCGCCCGTGATGGTCTCCTTCTTATACAGATAACGAGCCAGCTCGTGGAGCTTAAACTTGTTCTCCTTCAGAATCTGCAAAGCGCGGTCGTGCGCATCCTCGATCAGCTTGGCGACAATCGCGTCCACGCGCTCGGCCGTACCGGGGGCGCAGGTGAGCGACGTGTCCTGATTGAGATACGCGTTCTGCACGGTACCGAGCGCCATCATGCCAAACTCGTCGGACATACCAAAGCGCGTCACCATATTACGGGCGAGCTTGGTGGCCTGCTCGATGTCGTTGGCGGCGCCGGTCGTCATCTCTCCAAAGATGAGCTCCTCGGCTGCGCGGCCACCGCAATAGACAGCGAGCTTGTCCAAGACCTCCTGGCGCGTCGTCAGGAAGCGCTCGTCCTCCTCGACCTGCATGGTATAACCAAGAGCACCGCTCGTGCGCGGCACGATGGTGATCTTCGTGACCGGCGCAGAGCCCTTCTGGCGAGCGGCAACGATGGCATGGCCGATCTCGTGATAAGAAACGACCTGCTTCTCGTGGTCGGACAGCACCGTGGACTTACGCTGTTGGCCGGCAATGACGACCTCCACCGACTCCTCGAAGTCGTCCTGGGTTGCACGCTTGCGACCCTCGCGAACGGCGCGCAGGGCGCCCTCGTTGATGATATTGGCCAGGTCGGCGCCCGAGGCACCGGGCGTGGCGCGGGCAATCGCGGTCAGGTCGATCGGCGGCTCGGTCTTCACGCTCTTGGCATGCAGCTCGAGGATGTTCTTGCGGCCGGTCAGATCGGGCAGCTCGACGGGGATGCGGCGGTCAAAACGACCGGGGCGCAGTAGAGCGGGATCGAGACTGTCGGGGCGGTTGGTTGCGGCAAGGACAACGATACCCTTATGGTTATCGAAGCCATCCATCTCGGTCAGCAACTGATTGAGCGTCTGCTCGCGCTCGTCGTTGCCGCTAAAGCCGCCGCCATCGCGCTTCTTACCGATGGTATCGATCTCATCGATAAAGACGATACACGGTGCCTTTTCCTTGGCCTGCTTAAACAGGTCACGAACCTTAGCAGCGCCGCGACCGACAAACATCTCAACGAACTCAGAGCCCGAAATGCTAAAGAACGGAACACCGGCCTCGCCGGCAACAGCCTTGGCAAGCAGGGTCTTACCGGTACCCGGAGGGCCAACAAGGAGAGCACCACGCGGCAGCTTGGCGCCGATCTCCTCGTAGCGCTGCGGCTTCTCCAGAAAGTCGACGACCTCCTTGAGAGACTCCTTGGCCTCTTCCTGACCGGCGACGTCCTTAAAGGTCACGCCCACGTCCTTGGAGGCGATCACGCGCGCGCCGGACTTACCCAGTCCGCCGCCGCCAAAACCGCCGCCGCCAAAGTTCATCGACGGGCCGTCATCGCCCATAGCCTTCTTCATGCGGCGGTTGAGCCACCAACCGATGAGGAAGAAAATCGCCATGGGAAGAATGAGTGTGAGCAGGTAGTAGGTCATCAAACCCGAGTTTTTATCGGGAACGACCGACTCCAGCGAAGCGCCAGACTCAAGCACGCGATCGGTAAAGCCCGCGTCATTCGGCACACCGGTCGTCTTGTAGGCGATGTTCTCGTCCTCGCCCTTCTTGGTGTAATAAATCGAGTAATCGTCCGTGTTGTACTCGACCTTGTCGACGCTCTTCTTATCGAGCGCTTTGACAAACGTCGAGTAATCGGTCTTCGTAATCTGCTGCGTGTGACCGATGTTGGGGAACAGAACGGTCGAGAGCACGAGGTAGACGACGAAGGCGATGAGCACGTAGAGAATCATATTCCGTCTACGTTTGTTGTCATCCATCTCCATCTGCTTGAACTCCATCTACTGGGGTTGATAATGCTTTCTAGAATACCCAACCCGGACGGCGATAAACCGACGCCGGGCACGAAAGGACAGAGATGGCATCACTGTAAGTCGGCAAGGTTCAAATCTATACAGGCGACGGCAAGGGCAAGACGACGGCTGCGCTGGGGCTCGCGCTGCGCGCGACGGGCTACGGGCTCGACGTTCTTAGGCTGCAGTTTGCCAAGAAACTGCACTGCGCCGAACACGATGCCGCGCCGCGCCTGGGGCTGCGCATCGTACAAGCTGACCGCGACACGCCCGAGGCTTGCGCCGCACAGATCATGGAGCTCGCATGCGAGCAGATATCACAGGTCGACGTTCTGATTTTGGACGAACTCGGCGAGGCCATGCGCCGCGGCTTCGTGACACGCGAGGATGTCGAAGCGCTGATCGCGATAAAGCCCGCCACCACGGAACTCGTGCTCACCGGCCGCGGGCTGCTGCCGTTGGCCGACCTCGCGGACTTAGTCACCGAAATACGTCCCATCAAACACTACTTCGACGAAGGCCTCCTAGCCCGCCAAGGCATCGAATACTAATTGATTCGTTTTCCGCCAACACCTACAGCTCATAAGGAAGTTGCGGTGGAATAGAACTTGTTTGACGGTCCGCAAGGGCTTTTCAGGAACTATTTCACCGCAACTTATCAGGGGAACCCGACGGATGAGCTAGGCGGTGGCGCGACCTAGCCAGTTGCCGCTGTGGTGGTAGATGGTGAACATGGTTGCGGTGATGAGCCAGGTTACGGGGTAGACCAGCAGTAGATGCTCGAGCGACGGATCGAAGGGCATGATCGCAAACACCCAAATCACTCTGAGTACGACGGTGCCAAAGATGGTGAGCATCATAGGCTGCAGACTCACGCCGGCGCCGCGGATGGAACCCGAGGCGTTCTCGATAATCGAGAAAATCGCATAGAACGGCGCAATGAAATGGAGGATGGTCGTGGTGTACGCCGAAATCGAAGCATCGTCGACAAACAAACGCGACAGCGGGCCCGAGAACACCAGCAGCACGGCAGACAGGCCACCAATGAGCATAAACGACAGCACGAGCGACGTATGGTAGCCCTTGCGCATGCGCTCGTAGTTGCGCGCGCCAAAGTTCTGCGCCGAGAACGTAGTGATCGATACGCCGAGCGCCTCGGTCACCATCCAGATAATGCCATCCAGGCGCCCAGATAGACCCCAAGCAGTCGTGACATCGGCGCCAAACGAATTAACCGACACCTGGATCAGCACGTTCGAGATCGAATAGGCAGCCGATTGAAAACCGAGTGGCAGACCACACGAGATCATACTCTTGCAAATACCGCGATCGATACCGAGCTTAGACAGCGAAAGACGCCATGCACCCGGAGCGCGCATCATGCGCAACACGATCATCGTTGCATTGGAGCAAATGGTCAGCGCCACCGCGATGCCGCAGCCCAGCGCCTCCATATGCAACACAGCGACAAAAATGATATCCAGCACCACGTTAACCAGGCAGCCAGAGGCAATGATCACGGCGGGGCCGCGCGTGTCGCCCACGGCACGCAGCAGTGCGGTTCCCATATTAAGCAGCAGTGCCGCAACCATCGCGGCAAAATAACAGCGAGCATAGGCCACGCCCTCGGCCAATAGTTCATGCGGCGTGTTCATAAGCACCAGCATGGGCTCAACGAACACTATGCCAAGAATCGAGAAAGCGATACCGCCCACCAGCGCGAGCGTCATGGCTGTATGGACCGAACGACTCAGTCGCTCATCATCGTGCTGGCCAAAATACTGACCGGTAATGACCGCGCAGCCGGCGCCGACGCCAACGCAAAAGCCAATGCAGAGCTCGGTGAGCACCATCGTGGCTTGAATGCCACCCAGCGCGAGCTTGCCGCCAAACTGGCCAACGATATACGTACCGATAAGCGTGTAGGCCTGCTGAAAAAACGAACTAAAAAAGATGGGAACGCACAGCGACAGCAGCTGTTGCCAAATGACACCCTGCGTTACATCGATAGCCGTAGATTTCTTAGCCACACGCCCTCCCCGCCAACGTATGTTAAACAACAAAACGGCAATTTAAGACCAAAGCAAATACCAGCTTAGCACCGACCGGCGTCGACCGAAACACCCCGAATCAGAGCCCAGTGCAAAATATCTGCCTAGTGATACAAACCCGGCTGGTAGTGATACTCATTGCTCACGTGCGGGCACAGCTGCCAAAAGGCGACGGCGCTCGCCGCGGCCACGTTGAGCGAATCGACCCCGTGCGCCATCGGAATGCGCACCGCGTGGTCACAGCCGGCAATGGTCTTGGCGCCCAAGCCGGCACCCTCGGTGCCCATAAAAATCGCCAAGCGATCAATCTTCCGCAGTACAGGATCATCAAGCGAAACAGAGTCGTCCGTCAACGCCATAGCGGCACACGAAAAACCGGCATCGTGCAACGCGCTCAGACCATCATGCGGCCACACACGAGCCTCGCTGCCAATGCGCGTCCACGGCACCTGAAACACGGTGCCCATGCTCACGCGGGCCGAGCGACGATACAGTGGATCGCAGCACGTCGGGCTGACCAAAATACCGTCAACGTTCAATGCGGCAGCCGAGCGGAAAATCGCGCCAACATTGGTGTGATCGACAATACCCTCAAGCACGCACACGCGCACCGGACGACCCCCCGCCGCCTCGACAACGCCGCCCAAGAACTCATCAACCGGAATCTGACGCGGGCGACGGAACGCCGCCAGCGCGCCGCGCGTCACGTTAAAGCCCGTCAACTGCTCCATGAGCTCCATGGAGGCCACGAACACGGGAACCGGACCCGCTCCCTCGCGCACGACAAGCTGGTCAAACAGCGGCATCATCTGGTCGAGCCAGCGCTCGCCCAGAAGAAAGCTCACCGGCTCATATCCAGCGCGAACCGCACGCTCGATGACCTTGGCACTCTCAGCGATAAAAATGCCCTTCTGCGGCTCCAGCACGCAGCGAAGCTCACGCTCGGTCAGTCGCACGTAGGCATCGAGCCGCTCGTCCTCGAGCGAATCAATTCGCAGAACCTCAACGGCATCAGTCATAGCAGCCAGCCCGCACCCTTCTTTACAGCACATCTATACCAAACGAGGCGACGCTAAGCGCCGCCCCATGCATTCAATCAACCCGATGATACCGTTCACGCCAGACGATTTACGCCTCGATGCGACGATACGTCACGAACTCATAATCGACGCCCTCGTCACCCTCACCGGCGGCAATCGTCGCGACCCCGCTACGCTGCGCAATCTCCCACGCAGGATCGGCTTCCAAATCGGGAAAGTACGTATCCACGACATGGACGCAGTGGTTATGCGTGACCTCGGCCTCGACGCAATACGGCAAAAAATGCCGATAGACATCGCCGCCACCGATCACCCAGGCAACGGGCTCATCGGCAACCGCGGCGAGCGCCTCGTCGATACTATGCACCACGTCGACGCCCTCGGGGGCAAAGCTCTCGTCGCGGGTGAGCACGATATTGCGGCGGTTCTTGAGCGGACGCCCGCCGGGAAAACTCAGCAGGGTCTTGCGTCCCATGATAACCGGGCAGCCCTTGGTGCAGGCCACAAAATGGCGCATATCGGTGCGATTGGACACCACCATGTCGCCCTCGCACCCAATGCCCCAATCGTCACACACGGCGACGATAGCAGATAGCTTACACGTCATGAGCACCACCTACACCGCAATGGGAATGTTCTTGACCTGCGGGCCGTGCTCATAGCCCTCGACGATCAGGTCATCGGTCGTAAACGCATAGAAGTCATGCACATCGGGGTTGAGCGTTACCTTGGGTGCCGCAAACTGCGGACGCTCGATAAGCTCGCGGACGATATCGACATGACGATCATAGATATGGGCGTCGGCGATCACGTGCAGCAGCTCACCGGGAATCATATCGACCGACTGCGCGACCATCATCAGCAAAATGGCGTACTGGCACACGTTCCAGTTGTTCGCGGCCAAAATGTCCTGGCTGCGCTGGTTGAGAATCATGTTGAGCGTCGGCTTGTCGTCCTGAGGACGCTGCGTCACGTTATAGGTCACGCTATAGGCGCACGGATAAAGGTGCATCTCGGACAGATCGCTAAACACGTACGTATTGGTCATAATGCGGCGACTATACGGCGTGTGCTTAAGGTCGTACAGCACACGGTCCATCTGGTCGAAGTCGCCCTCGGCGTAATGGCTCTTCTGACCAATCTGATAGCCGTAGGCTTTACCGATGGAACCGGTCTCATCGGCCCACTCATCCCAGATATGGCTGTTGAGATCATGCACGTTATTGGACTTCTTTTGATAGATCCACAGAATCTCGTCCATGGCAGACTTAAGCGCCGTACGACGCAGGGTGAGCGCGGGGAACTCCTCGCGCAGATCATAGCGCGCCGTGACACCAAAGTTTTTAATGGTATAGGCAGGGGTGCCGTCCTCCCACACCGGACGGACCTTTTGGCCCTCGGTGGTGGTGCCATGATCCAAGATATCGCGGCACATGGTTACAAACTGCTGATCAGCTTTGCTCATTGACCCTCCTGTCAGTCGCCTATAAGCGAGATTTATTGTAGCCCAGGCGCGCGAGTGTCGAATTGGACACTTAGTCCGGCACACGCAATGCACGGCAGCGCGGCTCCGCAAGCGGCAACGAGGCATCTTAGCCTTTTTCTGACATATGCCAGAAATGCCTTGCGCCCAACGACTAACGCGTTATCCTATTGTTGACATATGTCAGATAAGGAGTGTGCATGGCAGGAAGACGCGAAAAACTGCGCCGCGTCGGGATCATCCCCGAATACCGCGGCTTCACCCCCGATGGCCTGGCCAGCGGTGATGCCATCGACATGACCGTCGACGAGCTTGAGGTGCTGCGCCTGTGCGACCTGGAAGGTCTCAACCAAGAGGCGGTCGCCCAGCAGATGGGCATCGCCCGTGCAACGGTGGCGGCCATTTGCAGCCGCGCGCATCGCAAGGTGGCCGATGCGCTGGTCAACGGACGAGCGCTCGTCATCGAGGGCGGCAATATCGCGTACTCCCCCATCGCCTCGACGACGGCCGCATGGCCAGCAAAGGAGGTCGGCACCATGAGGGTGGCAACGACGTACGACAACGGCAACATCTTTATGCACTTTGGCCGCAGCGAGCAGTTCAAGATCTACGACATTCAGGACGGCAAGGTGCTCAACGAGCAGGTCGTGGGCACCGGCGGCACCGGCCACGGCGCCCTGGCGGGCCTGCTCGCCAACGGCGGTGTGGACACGCTCATCTGCGGCGGCATCGGCGGTGGCGCCATCAACGCGCTTGCCCAAGCCGGCATCACGGTATACGCAGGTGCCCAGGGCAGCTGCGACGCTTGCGTCGAAGCCCTTATTGCCGGCACGCTCGCACAGAACGGCGAGGCCACATGCGGCTGCCACGGCCATGACCACGGCCACGCCCACGAACACGGCGAGTCCTGCAGCTGCCACGACCATCACGAGCACGAGGGCCACGAGGGCTGTGGCTGCCACTAACGGCACGACACCGCGAGCTCGGGGCGCGACGCTGAACGCAACCCAACAATCAAAGCCAACAACAAAGGCCACCCGGTAGCTTCCGAGTGGCCTTTGCCATATCAAACTGGAATTAGAGCTCTATTTCTTATTACGCATCTGCGCTTCCATCTGGCGCAGCAGGTCCATATCGGACTTGGGGCCGCCCGTTCCCAGGCCGCCCATGCCGCCCAGCCCCATGGCATCCAGACCGGGAATATTGGGCATGCGCATCTTTTTGCCCTTCTTACCCTTCTTGCCCTTCTTGCCGCCGGCCTGCGCCTGATTGGCCATCGTGCGCATGCGGCCCATCATCTTGTTCATCTCGCCCCACTGCTTCATAAGGCTATTGACCTCGGTGGGGGTCACGCCGGCGCCCTTGGCAATGCGGGCACGGCGCTGACCGTTGATGATGGAGGGGCGAAGGCGCTCCTCCTTGGTCATCGACATGATGATGGCCTCGTTCTTATCGAAGATACCTTCGTCCAGGTTACCACCCATCTGGTTAAGCGCACGCTGGCCACCGGGGAGCATGCCCAGAATGCCCTTCATGCCGCCCATCTTCTTGACGGCCTTCATCTGGTCGAGCATGTCGTTCATGGTAAAGCCCTCGCGCAGCATGCGCTCGGCGGCCTCGAGCTGCTCGGCGTCGGCCGCCTCCTGGGCCTTCTCGATAATGCCGACAACGTCGCCCATACCCAGAATGCGCTTGGCCATACGATCGGGGTAGAACGGCTCCAGCGAATCGGGCTTCTCGCCCATGCTCACAAACTTGATGGGCTTGCCGGTCACCTGGCGCACGGAAAGCGCGCCGCCGCCACGGGCGTCGCCGTCGAGCTTAGAGATGATCACGCCGTCAAAGTCGGTGCGCTCGGCGAAGGTCGAGACGACGTTGACGATATCCTGACCGGTCATGGCATCGACGACCATCAGCACCTGATCGGGCTTGACGGCCTTCTTGATGTCCACGGCCTCCTGCATCATCTGCTCATCGATCTGAAGACGTCCGGCGGTATCGACGATGACCACATCGCGCAGGTGGTCGACGGCCTCCTGAATGGCGCCCTTGGCGATGTCGACCGGGTGCGCACCGTCGCCTCGGAAGACCGGGACACCGATCTCTCCGCCGAGCGTGGCCAGCTGGTCGGCAGCGGCGGGACGGTAGACGTCGCAAGCGGCGAGCAGCGGCGAGCGGCCCTGCTTCTTGAGCAGGTAGGCAAGCTTTACGGCCGCCGTGGTCTTACCAGAGCCCTGCAGGCCCACGAGCATGATGACGTTGGGGATGCGGTTGCTAAAGACGAGCTTGCTCTCGGTGGAGCCGAGCATCTCGGTGAGCTCGTCGAGCACGATCTTGACGACGTTTTGCGCCGGCGACAGCGACTCCATGACCTCGGCGGTCATGCAGCGCTCCTTGGTCTTGGCGACAAACTCCTTGACGACCTTAAAGTTGACGTCGGCCTCGAGCAGCGCCATGCGAATGTCGCGCATGGCCGAGGTGATATCGGCCTCGGTCAGTTTACCCTTGCCGCGCAGGCGGTCAAATGTGTCGTTGAGGCGATCGCTCAGGGAATCAAACACTAGTCACTCCTTAATTGGACTCGCCCACCAGGGCGCGGCAGAAATCTTTGGCATTAAACTCCTGCAGGTCATCGACCTGCTCGCCCACGCCGATGCGCAGGATCGGGAGCTTGAGCTTCTCGGCCACGGCCATGGCGATACCGCCCTTTGCCGTGCCGTCGAGCTTTGTCATGATAATACCGTCCAGGCCAAGCGCCTCGTTAAACTCGAGCGCCTGGTTCAGACCGTTTTGGCCCGTCGCGGCATCGATCACAAGCACGACCGAGACCGGCATGGGACCGGCGGCCATATTGGCGGCGCGCTTACGGGTCACATTGACCACCTTGGCGAGCTCGCGCATGAGCTCGGGGCTCGTGTGCAGACGGCCGGCGGTATCGATGAGCACCAGGTCGCTGCCGCGCCTATCGGCCTCGTCGAGCACGTCGTAGCAAACACTTGCCGGGTCGGAGCCGCGATCGCGCTTGATGACGGGAACGCCGGCGCGCTGGCCCCACACATCAAGCTGCTCGATGGCGGCGGCGCGGAAGGTGTCGGCCGAACCGATCACCACGTTCTTGCCGCGGGCAGCCATGGCGCTCGCGATCTTACCGACCGTCGTGGTCTTGCCGGCACCGTTGATGCCCACAAACAGCACGCAGCTCGGCGTATCGGAGAACGGATCGCGCTCGATGGGCACAAAGTGCTGCTCAAGCTGCTCGGCCAGAGCGCGGCGAAGCTGCGGAGCGGTCTTGAGGTTCTTCTTGGCCGCGGCATCGCGCAGGTCATCGGAGACCTTGATAGCGACCTCGGCGCCCATGTCACCCATTACGAGGGTGTCCTCCAGGTCCTCCCAAAAATCCTCGTCGACCTCGCCGCCAAAGTAGAAGACCTCGTTGAGGGCCTCGCGGCTGCGCTCAAGTCCGCGCGAGAGAGCATCGAAGAATCCCATTATGCATTCACGACCTTTCCGGTTTCGCGATCGAGTTTTTGCGAGACGACGCGACTGACGCCGTCGGCTTGCATCGAGACGCCATAGAGGACGTCAGCGTCCTCCATAGTACGGCGCTGATGCGAGATAACCAAGAGCTGCGTATCGGAACGCAACACATCGAGTGCGCCGATGAGCTTGGACAGGTTGGCGTCATCGAGCGCCGCCTCGACCTCGTCCAGCACATAGAACGGCACCGTGCGCGTGCGATACACAGCAAAGAGCAGGGCGAGCGCCGTCAGGCTCTTCTCGCCGCCCGACATGAGCATCATCTTGGTGATGCGCTTGCCGCGCGGCTGCGCCACGACCTCGATACCCGTCTCGGCAGGATGCTCGGGATCGGTCATCTCCAGATGAGCCTGGCCGCCCGGGAAGAGCATAGCGAAGATCTCGCGGAAGTTCGCGTCGACCTTCTCAAACGTCACCAGGAAGGCCTTCCGCATCTTGCGATCAATGGCCACCGTGATCTTGGTGAGCGCCTTGCGCGCGCTCTCCAGATCGGCCAGCTGCTCCTCGATGTAGTCGGCACGGCGCTTGAGCTGCTCGTACTCCTCCATGGCAACTTGGTTAACGGGACCAAGGTTGTTGATCTGGCGCACAAGCTGGTTGAGTTCGCGCTCGGCGGCATCGCGGTCCGTGGGCGCCGGAAGCATGAGCGCTTCCTCGAGCACCGTCGTGCCATCGGCGGTAATGGCCTTGATGGCAGCCTCTACCTGCACCTCGAGCTTGCCACGCGCGACCTTGAACTCGTTTTGCGCGGCGGAGGAGGTATCGACCCGCTCCCTGGCACGGGCAACCTCCGCCTTGGCATCCTCGATGGTCTTCTTGAGCGAAGCGGAGTCCGCCTCTTCCAGAGAGGCCTGGTCACGCAGGCGCGCTGCCCAATCCGATGCGCGTTCCAACAGGGCAGAATAGCGTTCGTGCATGGGGTCGACGCGCAGGCGCAGCAGTTCGAGCGAGCGCGAAGCCTGGCGTGTTCCGCGGATACGACGGTCGATGCCCTCAAGACGATGCTCCAGGTCGGGCACGCGGCCCTTCAGCGAACGCAGGCGTTCGCTCGTCTGGGCTAGGCGAACCTTGGCGTCGGCGAGCTTGCCGGCAGCCTCGGAATCGTCACAGCGAACGCGGTCGAGTTCATCGTTGGCCTCGGCAATCTGAGGACCCAGATCGCTTGCCTGCGCACGCGCCTCGTCACGCGAACGGGTGAGCTCGTCAACACGCGGGCGCGCAGCGCGAACGGCCTCGGAGGCCTGCTCGCGTCTCTTGGAGATGCGCACGCGCTCGACCTCGGCATTGTTGGCGCTTTGCTCCAGACGGCCGATCTCGGAAAGCAGCGAGCGGCGCTCGCCCTCAAGGCGGGCAATCTCACCGGCGGCATCGCCCTCGGCGGCACGCGCTTCCTCAACGGCCGCATTGGCCTCGACGACCTGATCTGACACATGCTCAAACACAGCAGCCAGATCGGGCTCCAAGCCCTCCAACTCGCGGATACGGCGCTTGCGCTCCAGAGCACCCGACGCCTCGCCGGCATCGAGGCCCACACGCACCAGGCCGCCGCAGGCGACGCGGGCGCCATCGGGGGTCACGTAAGTCACGCCGTCAACGACCGGCGCCGAAAGCGCGGCAGAAAGATCGTCCACTACGTAATAGCCGCCGAGCAGCGCCTCGACGACGGGTCCGTAACCTGCGCGCACGGACAGACGATCAACCAGGCGGGTACCGGCAGCGCCCTCAGCGGCGGTAGAGCCGCTCACGCCGCGCGCCACCAGCAGTGCCTCGCCCGAGGCCTTCTTTTGGTCCAGAGCCGCACGACCGGCACGCTCAAGCGTGGCGGCGTCATCAAACAGCAGCGCATCGATATCGCCGGCGAGCAATTGCTCAACCAGGCCCTCAAGCTCGCGCGGGGCTTCGAGCACATCGCCCAGGCGACCCGTTACGTCATCGCCCAGCGCACCCACCAGACGGCTCACGAGCGGCGAGCTATCGGCCATGCGCGCATCAAGCTTCTTTTGGCTGGCAAGCTCCGAGCGCGCCTCGGATAACTTGTTGCGCGCCTCACTCTCACGATTACGCAAGTCCTTCAGGGCCGCACGGGCGACCTCGGTGGCCTCACGCGCATCGACCTGGGCCTGGCGCGCCTCCTCAAGAGCGCCCTCAAGCTCCTCGGCGCGGTCGCGACGGCTCTCGAGCGAGGCCGTGACCTCCTCGAGCTGTTCATCGATCTGCTCCAGGCGCGAGGCATACATGTTGTCCTCGACCTCGGCATTGCTCAGCGAGTCCTTCACCTTGGCAAGCTCAAGCGCGGCGTTATCAGCCACACGCTGTACATCGCGCTGCTCACGCGTAAGCTGCGAAATCTGATTGTCGAGCGCCACGCGCCGCTCGTGGAGTTCAGCGGCGGCAGGACCAGCGGCGTCAACGTCCTCCTGGGCCTGCATATGCGCACCGGTCACTTCCTCAAGCTGCGCACGCGCGTCCTCGAGCTCCTCGACCACACGACGACGCTGATGCTCGGAGCTCGAAATCTGACCGCGCATGTCAGACAGGCGCGACACCATGTTGTGGCCCTTTTCCTCGAGCAGGCGCATGTCGGAGTTAATACGGCCGACCACATCTTGCATATGACGGCGCTGCTCGCCCAGGTCGCCCACAAACAGGCCCTTTTCCTCAAGCATAACCTGGAGCTTCTCGAGCTCGCGCTCCTTTTCGCCCATGCGGTACTGCGCAAGCTCCAGCTCGGCGGCACCTTCCTTGGAGCGGCTCTCCAGGTCGTTCCACTGCGACTGCAGCGAACGCAGCTCGTCGACGGCTAGCATCTGCGTAAGCTCGGTCGCGCGCGAGGACAGCTCTTTGTACTTGCGCGCACGATCGACCTGACGCTCCAGCGGTCGCAGCTGACGGGCGATTTCTTTATTGATGTCGCGGGCACGCGTCAGATGCTCGTCCATCGACTTAATCTTTTTGAGCGCGCGCTCCTTGCGGCGCTTGTGTTTGGAGATGCCGGCGGCCTCCTCGATAAGGGCGCGGCGCTCCTCCGGGCGGCTCTGCAAAATGGCGTCGAGCTTGCCCTGGCTGATGATGGAATGCGTATCCTTGCCCAGGCCCGAATCGTGCAAGATGTCCTGAATGTCCATCAGGCGGCACGGACTCGAGTTGATGAGGTACTCGCTTTCGCCCGAACGATACATGCGACGGGTGATGGCGACCTCGTCAAAATCGACGGGCAGCATATGGTCCGAGTTATCGAGCACCAACGTGACCTCAGCGACACCCACCGGCTTGCGCGCCGACGAGCCCGAGAAGATGACGTCCTCCATGGCCTGGCCGCGCAGCTGCTTGGCGCTCTGCTCGCCCAGGACCCACAGAATCGAGTCGGAGATGTTCGATTTTCCCGAGCCGTTGGGACCGACGATGACGGTCAGGCCCGGCTCAAACGTCATATGGGCGCGGTCGGCAAACGACTTGAACCCTTTGAGCGTGAGGGACTTGAGATACACGGTTCCTCGCTTACACGTGCTTCTTGTTCAGAATCACGCCGTTGGTGGTGTAGCCCATGCGGTCGAGCGCTTCGAGCGCGGCGGCTCCCTCGGCTTCTTTCTTTGAGGAGCCGGAGCCGCGGCCTTGGCGAATACCGTCGATGAGCACCACGGCGGTAAAGGTGGGCGCATGCGCCGGGCCCTCGGAGCCAACGAGCTTGTACGCCGGGGGCTCGTGACCGTCTGCCTGCACGCACTCCTGCAAGAACGACTTGGGGTTCGCGGGGTGCTCGGCGCGCTCGGAAGCCAGATGCGGCTTAAGCGTACGGTGAATGAACTCCGTCGCAACGTCCCAGCCGGCATCCAGGTACAGCGCGCCCACGAGCGACTCGTAGACGTTCTCGAGGGCCGAATGCAGGCCGCGCGCACCGGTACCGGTCTCGGAGGCACCAAAGATGATGATGTCGTCAATGCCCAGCTCGTGAGAAACCTCGGACAGCGTAGCGCCCGATACAAGCGAAACCTTCAGGCGCGTGAGCTTGCCCTCGTCAAACTCCGGATAGGACTCAAACAGGGAACGCGCGACCACGGCGCCCAAAATGGAATCGCCCAAGAACTCAAGGCGCTCATAGCTGGCAGAAACCGGCTGGCCCTCGACTGCCGAGGGATGCGTAAGCGCCGCGCGCAGCAGCACCTTATTGTTGAACTCGTGGCCCAGGATTTCCTGGGCGCGCGTAAGTCGTTCGGATAAAGCCAAGACTTAGGCCTCCTTGGCAGCTTCGATCGCGTCGACGGCGTCGGCGACAGAGTTGAGCGAGAGCAGAGTCTCGTCATCGATCTCGAGGTTGAACTCGTCCTCGATGGCCGTAACCAGCTGCAAACGCTCGAGCGAGTTGGCATCGAGGTCGTCAAAGGTGGTCTCCTCGCTAATTTCGGCAACATCGACGCCCAGAACGTCAGCAGCGACCTCGGCGATCTTGTCGAAGATTTCGGAGCGGTCCATAGCGCTTCCTCTCATAGTGCATGAATACCAAAAGAATGGTACCGCCCGGGCGGTACCAAGACACGGTTCTGATTCTACCCCACGACGTGCGCTCCAAGACGCATAACGCCGCTGTTATAAAACGATACCGTCCATAGAGTTGGCGACATTCTCGACCAGCCCGGCGCGCACGGCTTCGGCCGCCGCGAGCGTACCGTTTTTAACAGCCTCGACCGAGGTGGCGCCATGGCCGATCAGGACCACGCCGCGCAGGCCCAAAAGAATCGCGCCGCCCTTGGCGTCGCCCGAAAGCTTGGCTTTAATCTCGCGCATCTGCTTTTTGATGAGCAGCGCGGCAATCTTGGTGCCGAGCGAAGACATAAAGGCGCCCTTGAGCTCCTGCAGTAAAAACTTGGCAGCGCCCTCGGTGGCCTTGAGCGCAATATTGCCCGACATGCCATCGGCAACGACGACATCGAAGTTACCTGAGGTGATGTCCGTTCCCTCGCAGTTACCAACAAAGCCGGGAACGGCGGCTTTCATGGCCGGGAAGCAGGCCTTGGTAAAGTTGGAGCCCTTCTCGTCCTCGGTGCCGTTGGCAAGCAGGCCCACGCGGGGATGCTCGATGCCCAGGACGACGCGGGCATAGGCGCTACCCATCTGGGCAAAACGTACCATATCGTCAACCTCGACATCGGGGTTGGCGCCCATATCGCACAGCACCGTCAGACCGCCGGCGCGATTGGGCAGCGCATTGGTCAGACAGGGGCGCACCGGCTGCTTCTTGCCTTCGGCCTGATACCTAAACGGCGTCACATAGGCGGTGGCGGCGGCGGTCATGGCGCCGGTGGAGCCGGCAGAGAAGAACGCGTCCGCATTACCCTTCTTGATGGCGCGACACGACAGCACGATCGACGACTTGCGTTTGGTCATCACGGCGCGAATGGGATCGTCATCCATGGCGATAACGTCAGGTGCCTCAAGGGCCTCAACACGTGCATGGGAAGCGGCAAAGGGATTGACGATTTCGGCGGGGCCAGCTGCCAAGACCTCGATATCGGGATCGGCGGCAAGTGCAGCCTCGATACCATCGAGAACAACCTGAGGTTTCTCGTCTCCGCCCACAACGTCTACACAAACGCGAACGTTACTCATATACATGCTCCTTATACAAAAATGGCCGACTCATTGAGCCGGCCATTGTGGTTCCATTTGGAACGGCATCGCATCCAGAGTATACCGTTACTCGGTAACGATAACCTCGCGGTCCTTGTAGAAACCGCAGCTGGGGCACACGTGGTGCGGAAGCTTGACAGCGCCGCAACGGGGGCACGTGGACTGAGCCGCAGCCGAGATCTTCATGTTGGCGGAACGACGGGTGTGAGTGCGGATACGACCCTGCTTTTGTTTAGGTACGGGCATAGTGACCTTCCTTATGAACTATCCAGTGTGGCGATTACGCGCAAGTAGCGATACTACCACAGTTTTACTCATCAAGCTTGAGATTCTTCAATGCTGCAAATGGATTTTCCGTGGCAGCGGCCCATTCTGCCTCTGCCTGGGCGGCGCAATCGCATTGCTCGACGTTGAGATTGCAACCGCATGTGGGGCACAGACCGCGGCAATCGGGCTTGCAGAGCACCACAAACGGCGTGTCCATGACGACCGCGTCGTTGATGGGCTCACCCAGATCGACGATGCGGTACTCACACAGGAGCTCGTAGCCGTCCTCGTAGGCCTCGGGATCCTCGGGCTCCTCAAAGAGGTAGAACTCCTCAATCTCGCCGGCGATATCAAACGAGGCGGGCTCCAGGCAACGGTCGCACTCGCCGGTGGCGTGCGCGCGGACCATGCCCGTGAGCAAGACACCGGTACCGGCATTGGTAAAGACAACGTCGTAGTCGATGCCGTCCTGAAGCTGGTACTCCTTCTCGCCCACCGTGTAGGTGGCGACATCGACCTTACCGGTCAGCGGATACGAATCTCCAGGAAACTCGAGCTGCTCGGAAAGATCGACGGTAACGCTCGGAAACTCAGCCATTACCACTGACCATTCTGTTGGGCGGCACCCTCGTTGAGCTGCTGACGGCAACGGGTAACGGTGCCAGTCAGGCTCTTGAGGTTCTCCTCCAGGTGCGTAAAGACCTGCTCCGCGTAGTCCTCGGCAGCATAACGCGTCTCGCGCTCGTACTGCTGGGCACGATCGCGGATGTCGTCGGCCTGCTGCTGCGCAAGGCGGACGATCTCCTGCTCACCGGCAATGGTGAGGGCCTGCTGCTGAGCGTCGGCGATGATGGAATCAGCCTGAGCGGCGGCGGAAGCCATAAGCTCCTCGCGCTCCTTAAGGATACGGCGGGACTTCTGCCACTCCTCGGGATAGCTCATGCGGATCTCGTCGAGGATATTGAAGAACACGTCGGCGTCGATGACCTTGAACTGAGCGTTCTTGCCGAAAGGCGGCTTGGCTTCCTCGATCAGCCCTTCGAGCTCATCGACCAAGCTGACGATCCTATCGCCAGGAAAATTCTCGCCCGGCATCCGGTCTCCTTTCATAGGTAACATATCATCGTGCTAGTTTACCACATGCCACCAGGCAATAAAAAACGTCACGAAAAGCGATGTCTGAGCGCTTCGACCACGTTGGGCGGCACAAACGTCGATACATCGCTGCCGAGCGAGGCGATCTGGCGAACGACCGAGCTCGAGATGTAACCGTACTGCGGAGCACTCATGACAAAGATGGACTCCAGCTCGCTATCCAAGCGATAATTGAGGTCGGCCTGCTGCAGCTCATACTCAAAGTCGGTCATGGCGCGCAGGCCCTTGACCACGGCCCCCGCCCCCTGCTCACGAGCGAAGTCGACCAAGAGGCCGGTAAAGGGCAGGACCTCGACGCCGTCGATATCACCGAGCGCCTCGCGGGCCAGCGCCACGCGCTCATCGAGCATAAACGTGGTGCCCACACCGTTTTTACCCTGCGACTCGGCAACAGCGACGATCACGCTGGGAAAGATGCGGCGGGCGCGGCGGATCACATCGATATGGCCAAACGTGATGGGATCGAAGGTGCCCGGGACGATCACGCGATTAATAGTGTCACTCATGGGCGTCCTCCGGGGATACTGCCTCGTCATTTTCGTTAGCATCAGTGCCGCCGTCCTTGCTATCGCCGACCCAACGGAGCAGGTCGACCGAGGTAATGCCGTAGCGCTTCTCACGTACAGTCTCAAAGCCTACCGGATGCGCGCCCGCATCGGCGGCGGCATGCTCAAACAGGGCGTAAGCGCCAGACGCAAGCAGACCCTGCTGGGCCAGATTCTGCAGCAGTTCCTCGACCGGCTCGGCACCAAAAGCATAGGGCGGGTCGAGCAGGACCAGATCAAAGGGGCCGCCCGGTACACGACCGCGTGAGGCACTCGTCAGCATGTCGCCCGTGACCACGCGCCAACGCGCACGGTCACGGCAGAGCGACTCGATATTCTTGGTAATGAGCCGCGCGGCGTTGCGATCGATCTCAAACGTCGTGAGCGAGCGGGCCCCACGAGAGAGCATCTCTAACCCTAAGGCACCGGAGCCGCCAAAGGCGTCCAACACACGAACCTCGTCCAAATCGAAATCGAATGCCGACATGACCATAGATGCGCACGCCTCGCGCACGCGATCAGTCGTGGGGCGGGTGACATCGCGACCACGGGGCTCCTCGATCTTACGACCGCGCCATTCGCCGCCGATGATTCTCATCCTCCGCTGACCTCCTTAAAGATATGTCGATAACGCATGGCGACCGCGTCGCGCAAGGGACGCGTCGCCACAGAGTCAAGGTTGCAAGCATACCGCAAGAGCTCGACCGCGTCCAAATGGGCCCACTCGATCAGCTCCTCGTCGGCATCCAGGTCGACAAAGCGCAGGGTCACACCACCATGCTGGCGATAACCCAGGATCTCGCCTTCATGGCGCAGGCGCAGGTCCATCTGGGCGAGCGTAAAGCCGTCCGAGGTCTTTTCGAGCGACTGGAGACGGTCTTGTGCCGCCGATGCGCCGCCGTTGCCCTTGGAGTGCGTCATGACCAGGCACGTGCCCGACACGCTGCCACGGCCCACGCGACCGCGCAGCTGGTGCAGGGCAGCCAAACCAAAGCGCTCGCCGTTCTCGATGACCATGACGGTGGCGTTGGGCACGTCGACGCCCACCTCGACCACCGTAGTCGAGACGAGCACGTCAATCTCGCCACGCTTAAAGGCATCGATAACCTGGTCCTTCTCCCCCGCTGGCATACGGCCGTGAAGGCGCTCGATGGCAAGACCCGGCAACGCCAAACGCAGGCGATCGAGCTCGGTCGCCGTATCGTGCAGCGGCACGGGGACGGTTACGCGGCCCTCATCGTCGCGGGCAATACCGGGCACGTCTTCCAGCTCATCGGCCGAGTCACTCGGCTCCACGAGCGGGCAAATCACGTAGGCCTGCTGACCCTTGTCATGCGCCTCGCGGATGGCTCCATAGGCGAGGTCACGGCTCGACTCGGTGAGAACACACGTCGTCACACCGGCACCCGGAACAGGCCGGTGGCGGATGATGCTCGTATCTAGATCGCCGTAGACCGAAAGCGCCAGCGTACGCGGGATGGGCGTTGCCGTCATAACGAGCAGATCGGCACCGGGGCCCTTCGCGCGCAGGGCGTTGCGTTGGCCGACGCCAAACCGGTGCTGCTCATCGATGACCACGAGCGACAGATGCTTGAACGTAACGTCATCCGAAAGGACCGCGTGGGTGCCAAAGAGCACATCAAGCTCGCCCGATTCCAGCTGGGCATGGATCCGGTCGCGCTCTGAGGCCGGCGTGGCACCCGTCAGAAGCGCCCAGGACATGCCGGCCTGCGAGAGCAGAGGGCCGGTCTTATCGGCATATTGGCGCGCCAGAACGCCCGTGGGCGCCATAACGCAGGCCTGCGTACCGCTATCGGCAGCCACAGCCAGCGCGCAAGCGGCAACGGCGGTCTTACCGGTACCGACATCGCCCAGCAGCAGGCGGTTCATCACGCGCCCACCATCGCACATGTCGTGCAGAATGTCTTGGAATGCGGCCTCCTGCTCGTCGCTCAGCGAAAACGGCAGGGCTTGCTTGAGCGCGGCCAGGTGCTCGCCCGCGGTGTGGGCATAGGGCACCACATCGACCAGACCGCCGTCGTTGCGCAGACGCAGCGCCAGCTGCAGGTAGAGGCACTCCTCGTATGCCAGCCGTGCGCGCGCGATATCGCGCTCGGCCATGCTCGAGGGAAAGTGGATCGATCGAAGCGCACGGGCGTTGCTCATCAGGCGACGCTTAACGCGCAAGCGTGCCGGAATGGGATCAAAGGGATTGCCGACGACCTCGAGCGCACCGCTTACGATGCGGCGCATCCACGCCTGGCTCACGCCATCACTCACGTAATGGACCGGCAGGATAGTGCCCGCGGCACGCCCTTCCTCGAGCTTTTCAAAGTGCGGCGAGGCCATCTGCTTAAAACCGTAGGCAAACTCAACCTTGCCCATCACGGCCAGGCGGTCGCCCTGCTTAAGCTGCTGGGCAATCCAGGGCTGGCGGAAAAAGGCGACCTGCAGCACGCCCGTCTCGTCAATGAGTGAGACCTCGGTCACCTGCATGCGCGGACGCGGCTGCTTTTGAACGATACGGTCGACCGTGGCGATGATGGTGCACACGGTACCGATGGGCGCCATCTCGATAGACCAAGAACGGGTAAAGTCGAGGTATCGATGAGGGATATGGAGAAGGAGGTCCCCCACCGTCCGAATTCCCAGACGGCGAAGGGCCTCCTCACGTTTACCCGAAACATATTTGAGTCGCGCGATATCCTCGTCGAGCGCATTGCTCTGGGCAAAGCGATCCGAGACGCGCGGCACGGAGCAGAGCTCGGACATGGGCAGATGCCTACTCGATCGAGAAGATCACGGGATAGAGCGGCTGCTCGCCACGATGGGCGTCGATCTCCAGGTCGGGCTGAGCCTCCTCAATAGCGTCGACGATCTCCTGGAAGGCCTCATCGGACAGCTCCTCGCCGGCCAGAATCGTCAGCGCGTCACCCTCCTCTTCCTCCTGCATGCGGTTGATGCAATCGAGCGTGACCTGCTTCACGTCGGAGCCGACCACGTCGATGGAGCCGGCAATGATACCCATGACGTCACCGGAGTGAATCGGAGAACCGTCCGAGGCGCTGGAGTCGCGCACGGCGCGGGTGACCTCGCCATCGCGGACCTCGCTGATGGCGTCGACCATAGCGGCGACGGCATCCTCGAGCTCGGAATCGGGTAGGACCGCGAACAGCGCGGAGAAGGCCTGCGGAACGGTCTTGGTGGGAACGACGGCGACCTTCTTGTCCGTGCAGGCAGAAGCGGCAGCCTCGGCAGCCATGCGGATGTTGCCGTTATTGGGCAGGATGATGACCGAGGTCGCGTTGACTTGGTCCACGGCACCCAGCAGGTCGGCGGTCGAGGGGTTCATGGTCTGGCCACCCGAGACGATCACGTCGACGCCAAGGGACTTGAGGATGTCCGCCTCGCCGGAACCGGCGGCAACGGCGACAAAACCCAACGCCTTGGCGGGCTCGACGGCCTTTTCTTGATCCTCGTGGATCTTGGCGGTACGGTCGTGGGCCTCCATCTCCATGTTGTGGATAAAGACCTCATAGATCTGACCGAGCTGCAGCATGTGCTCGAGCACCAGGTTGGGGGTATTGGAGTGCACATGGATCTTGTAGTCGGGATAGGCGCCCACGAGCAGCTCACAGTCGCCCATGGAGCCTAGGAACTTAAGGCATTCGTCCTCGTCAAACGGGGCGTCGGCCTTAAAGAGAAACTCGTTGCAGTAGCGGAACTCCGAGCCCTCCCAGTCGTCGTTAGCCTCGATCTCAACGCGGCCAAGAGCGGCATCGCGGGCAGAGCCGGCGGAGTCAAACGTAGCGGAGAAATCCTCGACAACGGTGCTGCGGCCAAGTGCAGCAGCCACAAAGTTCTCAAGGAAGATGGCGAAGCCAAAGGCGCCGGAGTCGACCACGCCGTTCTCCTTCAGAACGGGCAGCAGGTCGGGCGTGCGGGCGACGGACTGGTACGCCTCGACGACGATAGCATCGAGCGCATCCTCGGCCGAGAACTTCTTCTTCTCGCACTCATCGGCCTTGGTCGAGACATCGCGCAGGACCGTGAGGATCGTGCCCTCGATGGGCTTGCGGACAGCCTGGAAGGCGACCTTGACGGCACGACGGAAGGCGAAGGCAATGTTGGCGGACGTAATAGGCTCGTCGGCAGAGACAAGGCCCTCGGCCACGCCGCGAAGAATCTGCGAGGTAATAACGCCGGAGTTACCGCGAGCGCCCATGAGAGAGCCGTGGGTGATGGCACCGGCGATGGCCTCCATATCGGCATCGGCGGGAAGGGCAGAGAGCTCCTTGGTCACCGAGGCGAGCGTGAGCGACATGTTGGTGCCGGTATCGCCATCGGGCACGGGGAAGACGTTGAGCTTGTTGATCTCCTCGGCCTTGTCGGAAACGGCAGCCGCAGCGATCGGAAAACAGGTGCGAATGGTCTTTGCAATCATGGGTATTTGAATCTCCGTTTTCGGATGCTAGTTCAGACGGCTCTTGAGCGCGTCGATATGGATGCCGATCTTAAGGCTGGCGGGATCGATCTGGGCGATCTCCTGCAGGGTAAAGGCAACGGAGCTCGAAAGATTGTGGCAGACGGACTTCATGTTGACGCCGTTCTCGAGCACGACGTGAAGATCGACCGTAAGGCCGTTCTCGTCGGCGGAGACAAGCACGCCCTTGCGGAGGCGCTGACCGGCAAGCAGACGCACGCTCTCGGCGCCCTGGAGCTGCTCAGCCATACCGACAACGCCATAGCACGTCATCGCGGCATAACCGGCAATATCGGCAATAACGTCGTTCGAGACGCTCAGGCTGCCGTTAATGGTCTCAGACACAAGAATCTCCTTTTCTTGGTGCTCGCGGCACCATGTCGTGGGAGCAATCATTGCAATATTCTACAACGACCGCGCCATGTTGAGGTGGCGGGCCTCGGGATTACATCCTCGACACGAAATGTTGATACGGTAACGTTCGCGAACGGCGATCGCGGCATGAAAAAACCCGCCGCATAAGCGACGGGTTATACAACCTGGCTCCCCGGGTAGGACTCGAACCTACAACAGCGCGGTTAACAGCCGCGTGCTCTACCATTGAGCTACCGAGGAATTTAAAGCCCAACGGAAAGGGCTGTAAAATTCTGGCTCCCCGGGTAGGACTCGAACCTACAACAGCGCGGTTAACAGCCGCGTGCTCTACCATTGAGCTACCGAGGAATAGGTGCGTGCTCTCAAGCAACGTAGTTTATTATACGGACGAATAAGCTCAGGGCAAGAACTTTTTTAAGAAATTTTCCGACCTAGTCGTTGGGGACGTTCTTAAACGACCAGTCATTCAAGAACGTCCCCAATGTCTACATGAAAGCGCCCCCGAGCGGATGTGCTTGAGGGCGCCTCTTGCTTGACTAGCTTTCGATATAGTCCTTCAGCTTGCTGGAGCGACTGGGGTGGCGGAGCTTGGCCAGGGTCTTGGACTCGATCTGGCGGATGCGCTCGCGCGTGACGCCAAACTCGCGGCCGACTTCCTCGAGCGTACGGGGATGTCCGTCGACAAGGCCAAAGCGCAGCTCGATAACCTTGCGCTCACGATCGGCAAGCGAGTCGAGCACCTGGGTGAGCTGCTCCTGCAGCATAGAGAAGCTGGCCGCATCGGGCGGAACGATGGCCTGGGAGTCCTCGATGAAGTCGCCCAGCTGAGAATCCTCTTCCTCGCCGATGGGGGTCTCGAGCGACACGGGCTCCTGCGAGATCTTCTGGATCTCGCGGACGCGGTCGGCACTCATGTCCATCTCGGCACCGATCTCCTCGGGGGTCGGGTCGCGACCCAGGTCCTGGAGAAGCTGCCGCTGCACGCGGACGAGCTTGTTGATGGTCTCGACCATGTGCACGGGAATACGGATGGTACGGGCCTGGTCGGCGATAGCGCGCGTGATGGCCTGACGGATCCACCACGTGGCGTACGTGGAGAACTTAAAGCCCTTCTGGTAGTCGAACTTCTCGACGGCGCGGATCAGACCGAGGTTGCCCTCCTGGATCAGGTCCAGGAACAGCATGCCGCGACCGACATAGCGCTTGGCGATGGAGACGACCAGACGAAGGTTTGCGCTGATGAGCGCCTGCTTGCCTTCGAGGCCCACGTTCTCAATGCGCGTAAGACGACGCATCTCGGCACGCGTGAGTTCGAGCTCACCAGCATCGGCAGCCTCGAGCTTCTCGGTGGCCTCAAGACCGGCCTCGATCTTCATGGCCAGATCGACCTCTTCGGAGGCGGTCAGCAGGTCGACCTTGCCGATCTCCTTGAGGTACATACGGACCGGATCGCCGGTCAGCATCACCGTGGAGGCATCGATACCGCGCACGCGGGAGCGTGAACGGGACGTGCGCACGGTGCGCTTCTTCTTGCTCTTGGAAGAACCCATCTCGGCGTCGGCCTGACGGGCCATCTTGAGCTCGTGATCGTCGAGCGAGCCGGAATCGTGCTCATCGTCGTCATCGAAATCGTCGGTATCAGAATCGGTATCGTCATCGTCGACGTCCATGGGGGCGTCGTCGTTACCGCTCGCGGAGATAATCTGGATGCCGCTGTTGCGCAGCGCGGAATACACCGCGGTGAGCTGCTCGTCAGAAACATCGATATCCTTCAGGGCGACCTGAATCTCGTCCTCGGTTACCGAAGTCCTGTTTGAGCCGTTGCCCATGAGCTTTGCAACGTAGGATTCCAGCCCAGTACCCGTGCTCTCAGTCTTTTTTGGCACAGATTCTCCCTTCATAGTCCACAGGACTCAATACTTTAGCACACACATTGACGTCTATACCCAAAAAGAGGACTGGATATAGGCGAGAATACGCTGGTTGACCACAACATCTAGGCTTGTTCGGTGCCTGCGGCCTCCAGGCCGATCGAACGGAACGGGTCCGCCACGCCGCCGATCGACTTTTGCAGTTCGCGTTGACGTTGCGAATCCTGCGCGGCCTGCACGGTCAGCGCGCGACGGGCCTCATCATCGAGTGAACGGTCCTGGCGCAGCTTGGCCTGTGCGGCACGCATGCGACGCTTGATGGTGTAGAGCTCGAGCGTATCAAGCATAAACACGATGTTCGTCTCGGTGGGGTGCTTGCTCGTCGCGGAGATGCGGCCGGCACTCACAAGCGTTGCCGCATCGGGACACACCGAGCGCGCCGCATCCATGCAGGCTGCAGGATCGGTTCCCGGCGGCGTTGCCAGAACGGCCCATGCGATGGACTCGTGACGCGGGTCAACCCACTCGATGGAGCAGATGCGGTCGGCATACGTGCGGAACAGGTCGGGGTAGCTCGTGAGCATCGTCAACAGCTCGCGCTCCCCTGCCAAGGACTTGCGTTCTAGATCGGTAAGAACCATCGGCGCCGCCGCAGTCGGTGCGCCCGAACCGTCAGCCACAGGCACAGTGCCCATACCATCAGGCACATCGATCGGCGGCAGGTCGTCGACGACCTCCACGGGCGCGGCGCCGTAGGCATCGAGCGGGACGTAGTCGTACGGCTCTTCTTCGACCGGCGCGGACACCGGCGGCGTCGCGCCCGATGCCCAAGCACCGCGACCGGCATCGCGAGAACCCGACGCCCGACCGCCCGCGCTACCGGACCACTCAGCCTGTGCCCGCTGGCGTTTATAGTTTTGCTCGCGACGGCGCTCCGCATCTTCGCGCTTGGCGACATCGTGAAACACGCGACCCGAACTCGCTCGCACCGTCTCCAGATCCAAACCCAACAGATCGGCAATCTGGATAAAGTACGTGTCAATCATATAGCTATCGCGCAGCGGATAGATGAGCGTGAGAGCGTCCTCCAGCGCCTTGGCGCGACCGCCCGGCGTGGTGATGTCGCTCGACTCCTGCAGCGAACGGTACACAAAGTCCATGAGGGGCTCGGCGGCGTCAATGCGTTTCTGCAGCTCCTCTCCGCCGTGCGCCGTGATGAACTCCATGGGATCGTTGCCGTCGGGCAGCACCACGCAGCGCAGGTCCATAGAATCCTGCTCGATAAACTGAATCGCACGGCGAGCGGCCTTTTGGCCGGCGGCGTCACCATCGAACATGTACACGATGCGCTTGGCAAAGCGAGTGAGCGTCTTGACGTGATGCTCCGTGAGCGCGGTGCCCAGCGTGGCGACAACGTTTTTAATCCCCGCCTCCCAGCAGGCGATGCAATCGGTATAGCCCTCCACCACGATGGCGGTATCCTGCGCGACGATAAACTCCTTGGCCCAATTAAAACCGTAGAGGTTTCGCTTTTTATGGAACACACTCGTCTCGGCGGTGTTGAGATACTTGGGTTGGCCGTCACCCATGATGCGACCGCCAAAGGCAATGTTGTGACCCTGCTCGTCAAAGATGGGGAACATTACGCGGTCGTAGAAGCGGTCGGCAAGCTGCCCGCGCCCGCGGCTCACGGCAACGTTGGCGTCGATCATCTCCTGCGGGGTAAAACCCGCCTGGGACAGGTGCGACACCAGCGCGTTACGGCCCGGTGCAAAGCCCAGGCAGTAGCGGCGGCAGACGTCGCCACCCATACCGCGGCTGGCAAAGTACTCGCGCGGACGGCCGTCCTTACCGCGCATAAGCATGGTGTGGTAGAACTGGGCGGTCTCGGAGCACAGATCGTAGATGCGGGCACGCTTGGTACCGCGCTCGCGGCGATCTCCGGTGTCATGCAGCTCAATACCCGCACGATCGGCCAAATAACGGATTGACTCGGGAAAGCTCAGGTTCTCGCGCTTCATGATATAGGTGAAGACGTCGCCACCCTCGCCGCAGCCAAAGCAATGCCACACCTGCGTGGCGGGAATAATGTGGAAGGACGGCGTCTTTTCGCCATGAAAGGGGCAGCAGCCCCAAAACTCATGGCCGCGAGGCTTGAGCTCAACCGTTTCCTGCACGATGGCGACTAGGTCGGACGCAGCGCGTACCTGGTCTTTTTCCTCATCGCTAATCACGGATGCTCACCCCCTGCTCACCCAAGTTGTGACGAATGTCCTCGATATTACCCTCGACGGTCGCAATCAACTCATCCAGCGAATCGAACACGCGCGACGGACGCAGCCAGCGCGTAAACGCCAGCGAAACGGAAGCGCCGTACAGGTCGCCCGCATAACCAATTAAATTAGCCTCGAGATGCGCAGATGCTGCATCGTCGGCATACGTCGGCGGCAGTCCGACGTTTACGGCAGCGGGCCACACGGTGTCATCGACCAGCACCAGACCCTCATACACGCCATCAGCAGGCACCTGAATACCACCGGGAACTTGTAGGTTTGCCGTGGGAAAGCCCATGCCAGAACCCTCGTGACGGCCGCGAATAACACCGCCACGCACCATATACGGTCGGCCGAGTAACTCAGCAGCAAGCTCCACATGGCCCTGTCCCAGCTCATGACGAATGCGCGTGGCGCAAATGGCCTCACCGCCCTCGCAAAGCAGGTCGTGACCATACACGTCAACGCCGTGCTCGGAACCCCAGGCGCGCATCTCGGCAACACCAGAAGCACCACCACGACCCAGCCTAAAGTCACTGCCAACGCGAATCGATCGAATGTCGACCAGACGCGACACCAGCGAGAGAAAATCAACATGGTCAAGCGCCGCAACCTCAGGCGTAAAGGGAACGGCCACCACCGCATCGACCCCAGTTTGAGCCAGGGCATGCAGACGGTCGGCCGTCGTCATCAATTTTTGAGCGGGCGAAGGGCTCACCACGACGTCCGGGTCGGGATCGAAGGTAACTACGACCGCCTTGCAGCCATGGGCACGGGCATCACGGACAAGCGCCGCAATGAGCTCCTGGTGTCCACGGTGAACGCCGTCGAACACGCCGATGGCAATCGATGCGGCACCCAGGTGCTCACACTTATCAAACACATCGGCAGTAACGATGCGAGCCTCGTCCGACTCGCCCGCGAAAAAGATACGCGCGAGCTCGCGAACGGACAACATCATCGAACACCGCCGATTGCCTGCGGAAACACGTGCTCCATGACAAAGCGGCCACCCTCAATGCGGGCGAGCGCCTTGAGTCCCCCATCGAGCACCAACGCAAACGGCGCCTTCGAGGCATCGAAATCGGCAAGCGCACGCTCAACGGGAATGCGTCGGCCGCAGAGAAGGTCGTCGGCAAGATTGCCCGGCAAGTCAACACGTGTGGCGCCCAGGGCCGCAATGGGATCCAGGGCAAAGCCAGCCGCGGACTCGGGAGAAAGCTCCTCGACCGCATGACAAGCGCCAATGGAAACAACACCGGAGGCCGTGCGGCGCAGCGCGGAAATGTGCGCGGCGCTCTCGCAGGCGCGGCCCAAGTCGCGAGCGAGCGCACGGATATAGGTGCCCTTGCTTACCGAAAACGCCACGGTCCACACACACGTATCACCCTCGCCGCCCACGGCGATCAGGTCGGCGGCATAGACCTCGACGGGGCGCGGAGGTAGGTCCACCGCATTGCCCTCGCGAGCAGACTTGTAGGCGCGAACGCCATTGACCGAGATAGCCGAAAACGCCGGCGGCACCTGCATCTGCGGACCCAGCATGGCGGCCAAGTGCTCACGGGCATAGGCAGGATCGCGGAGCTCGTTGGCAACAGCCACTGTGCGGACCGCCTCGCCCTCCGCATCATCGGTATTGGTCTCGGCACCAAACGAAATGTCGGCGACATAGCTTTTGGTATCGAGGGTTAGCATACCCAGCAGACGGGTGGCCTGGCCCACGCCCACCACCATGACACCCGATGCCATGGGGTCGAGCGTGCCGGCATGGCCGACGCGCCGCTCATGGAGGGCGCGCCGGCATTGCGAGACCACATCGTGGGACGTGCATCCCACCGGCTTATCGACGGCGAGTAGCATATTCAATTGAGAAGGCGTTCGACGAGCCATGTACCATCCAAAAAGTTAAAGCTCGACGGTCACCGAAGCGGGATCCTCCCCTACCAGCTCGGCCAGCATGGGAAGTGCCACGGCGAGCGTCTCGCGAATTGTTCCGTTGTTGGAAAAGCCGGCGGCGGCATGATGCCCGCCACCGCCAAAGTTGGCAGCGATCTCGGACACATCGAGGTCACCCTTGGAGCGCAGGTTGCCGCGCACCTTGGTATCGCCGTCGATGCCCTTTAAGAACAGGCAGACCTCGACGCCCATCACCGAACGCACCACATCGACCAGACCGTCACATTCATCCGAGGTGACGCCGCAGGCCTCAAGGTCGCTCTGGAAGGCATAGCTATACGCCACGCGCCCGTGCGCGACCGTCTTGATACGGCCCATGACAATGGACTTGAGGTGCAAAAACTCGACGCGCGTGCTCTGATAGACCTCGAGTGCGACACGAGCCGGATTGGCGCCATGCGCCACCAGGCGCGAAGCAGCATGGAACGCGGCAGCATCGGCGTTCTGGTACTGGAAACGACCGGTGTCGGTCACCAAGCCGCACAGCAAGCAGGTCGCGACGCCGTCACGTGCGACAATGCCGCAATTGTCCAAGAAACGGTCGATGATCATGGCGCAGGCCGCGGCATCGACGCGCCTCAGACTGAGCTCGGCAAACTCCTCGCGCGCCGGATGATGATCGAAGCACACCACATGCTTGGAGCGACGAAGCACCTCGGCAGAATTATTGAGGCGCTCGACGACCGGTACGTCCACCGAGATGAACAGGTCAGGATTGCCGGCGTACGCAGATGCCGGCACCAGGCGATCGGAGCCTTCCATAAAGCGGTAGATACGCGGAACCGGGTCATCGTCTGCCAGCAGCAGCGCAATGTCCTTGTTGGGGAAAAACTTCATGAGCGAAAGGCCCAGACCCAATACGGAGCCCAAGGCGTCGCCATCGGGAGAAGTATGTCCCGAAATCGCAATGGAGGACGCACCCTCGATGAGCTCGAGGATGCGTCGCTGAATATCTGCAGACTCGCACGAGGCGAGGTCGGCGGAATTAGTCATCTAAAGCTGCCTCCTGGGCGGCATCCGCTATCGGATAGCCGTCCTCGTCCTTTTCGATCGCAAGCGTGGCGGGAACGTTTTCCAGCGCACGCGTGATGCGCTCGGCCTCATCGGTCGAGCGATCGATGCGAAAATCGAGCTCGGGCGTAACACGCCAATCGAGCGAGCGAGCCAACAGGCTGCGAATACGGCCCTTAGCGCTAGCGAGCGCCTCCATGACCTCGTCGTAGCGGCTCGCATCGCACGACACGTACACGCGCGCGAACGAACGGTCCACCGCGACTTCGACCGCGGTCAAAGTAACCAGGTCGAGACGCGGATCGGAAACCTCAAAGAGCAGGATATAACCGAGCTTCTCGCGAAGCTGCTCGCCCAGTCGGCGGGTTGCCTGCGTTTGCTTCATAGCGATACCCCCTACTCGGTACGGGCAACCTGGTCGATACGGTAACCCTCGATCTGGTCACCGGGCTTGATGTCCTGGAAGTTCTCCAGGCCAATACCGCCCTCGGAACCGCTCTTGAGGCTCTTGGCCTCGTCCTTGTAGTGGCGCATCGAGGCGATCTTGCCGTTGAAGACCACGATACCGTCGCGCACCAGACGCACGGAATCGGTCGCGGCGATCTCGCCCTCCTCGACGCGGACACCGGCGGCGATACCGACTTTGGGCACCTTGAAGGTGTCCAGGACGGTCGCGGTACCCGTGGCGACCTCGACCTCGGTGGGCTTGAGCATGCCGATACGGGCGGCGTCGAGCTCCTCGAGGCACTTGTAGATAACGTCGTAGCAACGGATCTCGACGCCCTCGCGCTCGGCAGCGGAGCGGGCCTTACCGTCGGGACGGACGCCAAAGCCAATGATGATGGCGTTGGAGGCGTCGGCCAGGACGACGTCGGTCTCGTTGATGGCGCCGACAGCGGAGTGGATCGTGTTGATGCGAACCTCGGACTGATCCATCTTGTCGAGCGAGTCCTGAAGAGCCTCGATGGAACCCTGGACGTCGGCCTTGATGATCAGGTTGAGCTCCTTGACCTCGGCGTCGGCGATGGTCTCGAAGAGGTTCTCGAGCGTGACGTGCTTCACGCGGCTCTGCTCCTCGATACGGGCCTTCAGCGAACGCTCGTCGGCCAGGGCGCGTGCCTCGCGCTCGTCCTCGAACACGCGGAACTCGTCGCCGGCGTTGGGCACGGACTGCAGGCCCAAAATCTCGACGGCGTCGGAGGGACCGGCCTCGGTGACGGCGCGGCCCTTGGGGTCGAGCATGGCGCGGACACGGCCGTAGGTAAGGCCGGCGACCAGCGTATCGCCCACGTGCAGGGTACCGCGGGTCACGAGCACGGTAGCGACCGAGCCGCGGCCCTTGTCGAGCTTGGCCTCGAGGACGTTGCCGGAGGCAAAGGTGTCCGGGTTGGCCTTGAGCTCGAGCACGTCGGCCTGGAGCAGCACGGTCTCCAGAAGTTCGTCGATACCGATCTTCTGCTTAGCCGAGATGTTGACGAACATGTTCTGTCCGCCCCACTCCTCGGGGATGACTCCGTACTCGGTGAGCTCCTGACGCACACGGTCGGGGTTGGCGCCCGGCTTATCGATCTTGTTGACGGCGACGACGATGGGTACGCCGGCGGCCTTGGCGTGGTTGATCGACTCGACGGTCTGGGGCATGACGCCGTCGTCGGCAGCCACGATCAGAATGACGATGTCGGTCACCTTGGCGCCACGGGCACGCATAGCCGTAAAGGTGGCGTGGCCCGGGGTATCGATGAAGGTGATCTTGCGGTCGTTGATCATGACCTGCGAAGCGCCGATGGCCTGCGTAATGCCGCCCGCCTCGCCGGCAGCAACGCCGGTGTGACGGATGGCGTCGAGCAGCGACGTCTTGCCGTGGTCGACGTGGCCCATGACGGTGACGACCGGGGCGCGCGGCTTAAGGTCGGCGGGATCGTCATAGAACGAGAAGGTGTTCTCCTCCTCGGGGGTGATGATCTTGATCTGACGACCCAGGTCGTCGGCGACGAGCTCGACGAGGTCGTCGGACATGGACTGCGTCATGGTGAGCGGCGTACCAAGCAGGAACAGGCGCTTGATGATGTCGTTGGCCGGAACGTCGAGCGCCTCGGCAAGCTCCTGGACGGTAACGCCCTGGGAGACCTTGATGGCGTCGAGGTCCTCGGGGTTCACGCCCTGGGCCAGCGCCTCCTCTATCTTGCGCTCCTCCTGCGCCTTGGCAGCCTCGCGCTCGCGCTTCTCCTTGCGCTTCTTGCGGCGACCGGTGGACTCGCGAGAGGCCTCCTCGACGGCAGCACGAGCCTCCTCGAGCACCTTCTCGCGGCTGTACTCCTCGGCCTCGCGAGCCATGCGGCTGTAGTGGTCCTCTTCGTTGTTGTGACCGCCCTTGCGCTTCTTGCCCTTGCCCTGCTTGTCGGGGTTGGGGAAGTCCATGCCGGCAGCGACGTTGTTGCTGGCGTTGGTGCGATGGCTGTGCGGACGGCTCTCGGAGGCGTTGCGCTCGGAGTTGTTGTCGGAAGCGTTGCGATCGTTACGACGGCCACCGCGGCGGTCGTTGTTGCCGCCACGACGGTTACCGCGCTCGGCGGCGCGCTCGGCCTTGGCCTTGTCCTCGGCGTCCTTCTTCTCCTTGAGCACGGTCTCCTGTGCGGCGATCTGGTCGAGCAGCGAACGGAAACGCGAACCGGAGTCGGAAGCGGGAACGGCGCGGCGCTGGGCCTCGCGGGCAGCCTCCTCCTTCTCGCGGGCAAGGCGCTCCTGCTCGGCCTTCTTCTTGGCCTCGGCCTCGGCGCGGGCAGCCTCCTCGGCAGCCTGGGCTGCGGCAAACTGGCGACGCTCCTCCTCGCGGGCCTTCTCGGCGGCGATGCGCTCGCGCTCGGCCTCGGCGGCGCGAGCGGCCTCCTCGGCGGCAGCTGCCTGCTCCTCGGCCTGCTTGGCGGCCTCGACTTCCTGGGCGCGGGCCTCGATCACCGAGGCGAGCTGCTTGCGGACCATAGCGACATAAGCGTCCTCCAAGGTGGAGGAAGCGGACTTAGCGGGAATCTTCATATCGGCGAGATGACCCATCAGTTCCTTGGAGGTCATGCCGAACTCTTTGGCCAGGGTGGACACACGGACTTTTGCCATATGACTTCACCTACCCTTTCTGGCACCTTGGGTGCCTAGAGACTGAACGAGCGTGGGAGACGCGCCGGGACCCGCCCGGCGCGACCGCGCGCTAGATCAGGTCCTCCGCATCATCGAAGGCGTCGGTGTCGTGGACACCGCAGAAACGGGAGCCGGGGCGGGCCTGGTTGCGGCACTGGACGCCGTCCTCGGACACGTACTCGCAGCGACGGACGTCCTCGTCCTCCTCGTCACCGATCAGGTCGGCGGCGGGCTCCTCGTGAACGGGCACGTTCTTGAGGATGTCGGCGGCAAGGGTCTCGGACTTGATGTCGATGTGCCAGCCGGTCAGGCGCGCGGCGAGGCGGGCGTTCTGGCCCTCCTTGCCGATGGCGAGGGACAGCTGGTCGTCGGGCACGATGACGCCGGCGTAGGCCTTCTCCTCGTCGATGAGGACGCGGGTGACCTTGGCGGGCGACAGGGCGTTGGCGACGTAGACGGCAGGATCGGCATCCCAAAGGATGACGTCGACGCGCTCGCCACGGAGCTCGCCCACGACAGCGCGAACACGGCTGCCCTTGGGGCCGACGCAGGCGCCCACGGGATCCAGACGGTCGTCGAGCGAGTGGACGGCAACCTTGGAACGCTGGCCGGGCTCGCGGGCGATCGACTTGATTTGGACGGTGCCCTCATAGATCTCGGGCACCTCCTGCTCAAACAGACGACGCATGAGCTCGGGGTGGGTACGAGAGATGACAATCGGCGGACGGCTGTGCTCGCCACGAACCGGCTGCAGGTTGGAGTTGGGGTCGCGAACGTCGATGATCACGGCCTTGATGTGCTGGTTGTGCAGGTAGCGCTCGCCCATCGGACGCTCGTTGCGCTCGTTCTCGTAACGGCGCTGGTCGAAGTGCGGCAGCTCGGCCTCAACGCCCTCGCGAATCTTAACGATCGTGAAGTCGGGTGTGGACTGCAGCACGGTACCGCTGATGAGGTCACCGATGCGGCCGGAGAACTCCTCGTAGATCTGCTCGCGGGCGGAGTTGCGCACGATGGCGTTGATCTCGGCCTTGGCGTGCTGGGCGGCGATGCGGCTCGTGTTCTTGGGAGTGACGTCAATCTCCTCGAACTCGGTGAAGTTGCCCTCCTCGTCCATGGAATCGTCGATTGGCTCCAGACGGTAGACGTAGATCTTGCCGGTGGTGCGGTCGATGGTCACCTTGGCGCCCCACTCAAGATGCAGGATCTCGGCATAGCTCTTGGCGAGCGACTGCTCCAGGCGGTCGATCAGGTAGAGCTGGTCGATGTGCTTCTCCTGGCAAAGCTCCATCAGGGCGGACATCATGTCGGATGCTGCCATCTTACTTTCCTTCCTTCGCGGGCTTGAAGTCGTAGGTGGGCTTCAACTTGCACTTTTTAACATCAGAGAAATCGAGGGTAACGGACTCGCCGCCCTCGAGCTCGAGGGTCACGTTCGTCTCGGTGGCGGCGGCAATCTTACCGGCGTACTTGCGACGGCCCTCGGTAGCGGTGGAGGTGAGCTCGCAGTTCTCGCCCACAAAGCGGGTAAAGTCGCACGGGCGGCGCAGCGGGCGCGCCATACCCGGGCTCGACACCTCGAGCGTATAGCTCGAAGAGATGGGGTCGAGCTCCTCAATCACATCGCCGACCCACTTGGTGTTGGCCGTGACGTCGTTGAGCGAAAGGCTCTGACCCTCGGCACCCTCGATACGCACGCGCACGCAGGGGGCCTTGGTGGCACCCACGAGCTCGACGTCGACGATGTCGACATCGTGCTGGGGAGCGACGGCCTCGAGCGCGTCGATGATCGCCTGCTCGGTCTTGGTCTTGACCATTGCGGCACCTCCATCCATACAAAAAAGAAGCGGGGCCGAAACCCCACTTCTTTCAATTACAACTTCATTTGCAAGCAAACTATACCAATAGCTGCGGAAACGTGCAAGCACAGTACGAACCTGCAGGTCAGCGTGAGCACAGGTTCTCCACAAGAATAGGACAATTGACCGCAGACATCAGGGCAGGTACATGAAAAACGAGGGACGACCCAACCGGACCGTCCCTCGTTTATTGCATGTCAGCTTTGCGCGCAGCGCTTACTTGACCACCAAGTTGACCAGCTTACCGGGCACGCAGATGGCCTTGACGACCGTCTTGCCCTCGAGCCACTTGGCAACGGCGGCCTCGGCGGCAGCCTGCATATCCTCATTAGAGGCATCGCGGGCAACGTCGATGCGGCCGCGGACCTTACCGAGCACCTGGACCACGATCTGCACCGTGTCCTCAACGGACTCGGCCAGGTCGAACTCGGGCCAGGCGGCGGTGTAGGCGTTGCCCTCGCAGCCGAGCGCCTCGTGCCACAGCTCGTCGGCCCAAAACGGGCAGATGGGCGCCAGGACGCTCACGATATCCTTAGCCACGCCGTAGCACAGCGCCTTGTCGCGGGCGGTACCCTCGGTGGCGTTGAGATAGGCGCTCGCCGCGTTGACGAGCTCCATGACGGCCGAGATCGCGGTGTTGAACTGGCCGCGGTCAAAGTCCTCGGTGCACTTGGCGATGGTGCGGTGACGCTCACGATAGAGCTTCATCGCAACCTCGTCGAGCGCGGACTTGTCGAAGGCCACGTTGGCGTCGCCAGACTGGACGAGCTGCCAAACGATACGCCAGGCGCGCTTGATGAAGCGGTTGGCGCCCTCGACGGCCTTGGGATCCCAGTCGAAGTCCTTCTCGGGCGGGGCGATAAACAGGATCGCCAAACGCATGGTGTCGGCACCGTAGGGCTCGATGACCGAGCTCGGGGGCACGACATTGCCCTTGGACTTGGACATGGTGTCGCCGTTCTCGTCCTTGACCATGCCCTGGCACAGCAGGTTGGTGAAGGGCTCGTCCACGCTCAGCAGGCCCAGGTCGCGCAGTGCCTTGGTAAAGAAGCGGCTGTAGAGCAGGTGCAGAATGGCGTGCTCGATGCCGCCGATGTAGTTATCGACGGGCATCCAACGGTCGGCGGCCTCACGGGAGAAGGGCAGCTCGGTGTTGTGCGGGTCGGTATAGCGCAGGTAATACCAGCTGGAGCAGGTGAAGGTGTCCATGGTATCGGTCTCGCGCTTGGCCGGGCGACCGCAGACCGGGCAGGTGGTCTCGTAGAACTCCTTGCACTCGGCGAGGGTCTCGCCTGCGCCCAGGTCCAGGTTCTCGGGCAGCGTCACCGGCAGCTGATCCTCGGGCACGGGCACGATGCCGCAGTGCTCGCAGTGGATGGCCGGGATGGGGTTGCCCCAATAGCGCTGACGGGAAATGAGCCAGTCGCGCAGACGGAACTCGACCTTGCGACGACCACAGCCCATGGCCTCGAGGTCGGCCACGATTGCAGCCTCGCCCTCGGAGTGCTTACCGCCGCGCATGCCGGTGTACTTGCCGGACTGGACGAGCGTGCCCTCGGCAGCGTGAGCGCAATCCCAGTCGACGGTCTCGGCATGGAAGGTATCGATGGTCTCGCCGCTGGCCTCGACGGCAGCGCGATCGTCATCGTCTAGGATGATCGGCACGATCGGCAGGTCGTACTTACGGGCAAACTCAAAGTCGCGCTGGTCGCCACAGGGAACGGCCATGACGGCACCGGTACCGTAGTCGGCAACGACATAATCGGCAACCCACACGGGGACCTTCTCGCCGTTGACGGGGTTTACCACATAGCGGCCCGTGAAGGCACCGTGCTTCTCGAGGGTGCCCTGGGCACGCTCGACGGCAGAGATATGCTTGGAGTCCTCGACGATCTTGGTGACGGCCTCCTCGTACTCCGTGCCCTCGACGAGCTCGTGCAGGCCGGCGTACTCGGGAGCCAGGACAAAGAAGGAAACGCCAAAAAGGGTATCGGCACGCGTGGTAAAGACGGTGATCTTGCCCTCGTCGCCCTCGATGGGCTCGCCATCCTGGTCGCACAGGGTAAAGTCGACCTCGGCGCCCTCGGAGCGACCGATCCAGTTGGCCTGCATCTGCTTGACGCGCTCGGGCCAGCCGGGGAGCTTCTCCAGGTCGTCGAGCAGCTCCTGAGAGTACTCGGTAATCTTGTAGTACCACTGCTCAAGGTCGCGCTTCTCGGGCTCGGTGCCGCAGCGCCAGCACTTGCCCTCGGTGACCTGCTCGTTGGCCAGAACGGTCTTGCAGGTGGGACACCAGTTGACCGGGTTCTTCTTGCGGTAGACCAGGCCCTTTTCCCACATCTTCTCAAAGATCCACTGACCCCAGCGGTAGTAGTCGGGGCTGCAGGTCTTGACTATGCGATCCAGATCGTAGGAGAAGCCCATGCGCTTCATCGTGGCGAGCGCCTGGTCCATGTTCTTATACGTCCAGGCGGCAGCCTGCGTATTGTGCTTGATGGCGGCGTTCTCGGCAGGCAGGCCAAAGGCGTCAAAGCCGATGGGATGCAGCACGTCAAAGCCGCGCATGCGGGCCTGACGGGCCATGGCATCGCCGATGGTATAGTTGCGAGCGTGGCCCATGTGCAGGTCGCCCGACGGATACGGGAACATCTCGAGCACGTACTTTTTGGGCTTGCTGTCGTCGGTGTCGACAGCAAAGAGGTTGGAGTCCTCCCAGGCCTTCATCCACCGGGACTCAATGGCCTGCGCGTCGTAGGCAGGAATCTCGTCCTTATGATCTGTGCAATCGCACATATCAGCTCCTTTAATCTTAGCTGGGGTCGGTCGGCTTAGCTTTATTCGCTACTGCGGACAGTCCTGCGCAAGACGAAGAGCACATTAAGTGCTCTTCTTTGCGTGCGGAACTCATAGCAAACAAAGTCAAGCCGACCGACCCTAAGGTTAACTTGACTGATGATAGCAAATACAACAAGCGAGATGCCTGCGACTTGCGGGCATCTCGCTTTATCTAAATAACGTGGTTGGGAATCAACCGCTAATTGTTACCCGTCCAAGCACGGTCGGGTTTTCCAAGTGCCGCAGATTGCCGTGAAAGAGGAGCGACGCGTACTTTGGTACGCGAGCGACGGTTTGAACGGCAAGGTACGGTGCTTGGGAAAGCCGCTTAGCGGTAGGAGACGCTCTGCTGAGAATCCTTGACGACTACGTCGTGGGCGCCGCCTTCGACGATGGAGGTGGAGCTGACCAGAGTCAGGCGCGCCTTTTCCTGGAGCTCGGGAATCGAGAGGGCGCCGCAGTTGCACATCGTGGACTTGACCTTGTAGAGCGTGCCGCCCACGCCGTCCTTGAGGGAACCAGCGTAGGGAACGTAGGAGTCGACGCCCTCGACGAAGCTGAGCTTCGCAGCGCCGCCCAGGTCGTAGCGCTGCCAGTTGCGGGCACGCGCAGAACCCTCGCCCCAGTACTCCTTCATGTACTGACCGTTCACATTGACGCGCTCGGTCGGGCTTTCGTCGAAGCGAGCGAAGTAGCGGCCCAGCATCATAAAGTCGGCACCCATGGCAAGGGCGAGCGTCATATGGTAGTCGTAGACGATGCCGCCGTCGGAGCACACGGGCACGTAGACGCCGGTCTCCTCGTAGTACTCGTCGCGAGCGCGGCAGACGTCGATCAGCGCGGTGGCCTGGCCACGGCCGATACCCTTGGTCTCGCGGGTGATGCAGATGGAACCGCCGCCGATACCGACCTTGATAAAGTCGGCGCCGCAGTCTGCCAGGAAGCGGAAGCCCTCGGCGTCGACGACGTTACCGGCACCGACCTTGACGTCCTCGCCGTAGTTGGCGCGAATCCACTCGATGGTGCGCTTCTGCCACTCGCTGAAGCCCTCGGAGGAATCAATGCACAGGACATCGGCGCCGGCCTCGATGAGCAGCGGCACGCGCTCGGCATAGTCGCGGGTGTTGATACCGGCGCCGACCATGTAGCGCTTGTCGCCGTCGAGCAGCTCGTTGGGGTTGGTCTTGTGGCTATCGTAGTCCTTGCGGAAAACGATGCCCATGAGGTGATCGTTGTCGTCGACGATGGGCAGGGCGTTGAGCTTGTTGTCCCAGATGACGTCGTTGGCAACCTTGAGGCTGATGTTCTTGTCGCCCACGATGAGCTGCTCACGCGGGGTCATGAACTCGGAGACCTTCGTCTGGTGGTCATCGCGGCTGGGGCGATAGTCACGGCTGGTGACGATGCCCAGGAGCTTACCCTTGGGAGTGCCGTCGTCGGTGACCGGCATGGTGGAGTGACCGGTCTTCTCCTTGAGCTCGATGACCTGCTCCATGGTCATGTCGGGGGTCAGCGTGGAATCGGACTGAACGAAACCGGCCTTGTGATCCTTGACGGCCTTGACCATAGCGGCCTCGGACTCGGCGCTCTGGGAACCGTAAATGAAGGACAGGCCACCCTCGGTAGCAAGCGCGACACCCATGTCGACGCCCGAGACGGACTGCATGATGGCGGAAACCATGGGGATGTTCAGGGTGATTGCCGGCTTCTCACCGCGCTTAAAGCGGGTTAGCGGCGTCTTAAGAGAGACGTTGTTGGGGATGCACTGCGAGGACGAGTAACCAGGGACCAGCAGATACTCCGAAAACGTGTGGGACTCACCGGGAAAGAACGTAGCCATGTTTCTCCTTTTTCCATGCGACCGGTCGGCTGCAGGCCTCGTAGGACCCAGCCCAACCTTGGGCGCCCAATACTGGCGAATTATCTTAACGCACTTTGACTGCTACAATGCATGATTTAAGAAGAGCACACGAGGGTTTGACGCAGGCTTTGCGTTTGCCCAGCAAACACTTTAGCGGGGAGACGTGGGGCGTGGAGTACAAGACGACGGCAAAGTTGGTCATTCAGTCGTGCGACAAGGATCTGCCGGGCGTGTTCGGCCACGGCTGTGTCTTGCTGCTGCAGGGTATCGCCCGCGAGCACTCGCTCAACCGTGCTGCCAAGAGCATGGGCATGGCGTATTCCAAGGCCTGGCGCATCGTGAACGAGGCCGAAGGTCAGCTGGGCTGCAAGCTCATCGAGCGCGACGGCGCCCGCGGATCCACCCTCACCCCCGCCGGCGAGCGAGCCATAGCGGTCTACGAGGAGCTGCAGGCCGACATCAACAACGTCATTGCCAACAAAGCAAACGATCTCATCGCCAGCATTAAAGAGTAGCTAATTTACGAAGGGCGTTGTCTAGGGCGGACGCTACGACCAGGGGGTCGTCGGTGCCGGCGAAGAGGCGGATGGTGCTCCCCTGCTTGCCGCGTGGGGCCGAAAGGCGCGTCGCTGCGCCGCCGGCGGGCGATGTGCGGAACTCCCCCGACAAAGCATCGAACAGCTCCCCTGCGCTAAGCTCGATAAGATCAAATTCAACTGCCGGGCCAAAGCCGTGCTCGAGGATTCCCGTTGCAACCGCATGATCAGGATGCGAGCTCAGTCCGGGATAGCGCACGCTGCGCACCATCTCGTTGGCGACCAGATACTCGGCCAGCGCACGGGCGCGGTCGAAATGCGCCTGCATGCGGACGTTAAGCGAGGAAAGCCCACGCTCCAGCACGTCGGTCTCCTCGGCAGAAAGGTCGAGCGCCGACGCACCGCAGCCTGCAAACAATACGTGCGCGCACTCGGCAGCGGCATCCACACGATGGCGCTTGAGCTGCGAGCGCGCCACCGAAGCGGCAACGAGCTTGCGCGGTGCCTTACCAGCACATACGCGGTCGAGTGCCTCGAGCGACAGCACAGCACCCAAGCGCAACGGATCGCACCCAAAGACACCAGCCACAGTATTATCCACCACGAGCAGCGCATGCGTCTCGCGAGCCGTGCGGCCCAAAGCGCGAAGGTCGGGCACACGCAGGCCAAACCCACCGATTGAGTTCACAAACCACCACAGGTGCGGCCCCTCGGCATCAAACGAAGCATCGAAGCCCTCGGACGCGGCAGCAAACGCATCGACGGACGGTGAGCCCACCAGCACAACATCGCAGCCATCAAAGCCGCGCGCAAACGCTTCAGCAAAGTCATCCGCAAAGACCACCAGGCGGTCACCGGGACGCACGATACCCAGCAGCGACAGAGCCGCCGGCACATGCGGGGCCGCAACAAGACGAGCCTCACGTGCGCTGGCCCTCAAAGTCCAAGCCTCTTCAATCTTCTGTACGCCCATACGGCACCGCCCCTTCAAAACAAAAACCCACGATGCGGGTGTTCCCCGCATCGTGGGCAACGGCTGCAGTATAGCGCCGATATGCGACAAAAGACCTAGATGTTGAGCGCGTGGTAGGTCACGCTCGCACCCGGAGCCTCAACGGTCACTCCATAGGCCTCGGGATAGATGCGCGTCGAAAACACGAGCGCGCCATCGTTCACAAACACCTCGACCGACGAGACATCGCCAACAATGCGCACGCTACGGACCTCGTCGACGGGCTCCCAGCGCACGGTACGACCGCAGCCGGCAGAAGCGCGACCCTCATCGGTAAATCGCATCTCAAAGCGCGAGGGCAGTTCGTCCCCAGCGGGCACAAACGCCAGCTTCAGCTCGCCATCAACGGTCGCAGTAAACGTGCCGTCGACACCGTCAACAACAACGTCAAAGCAGGTATCGCTGGCAACCTCCAACGAGCCCTCCCCCACACGCACCGAGGCATAATGGCGCTCGATCTCGCGCGCCGGCTGCTGCAGCACCACGCCGCCGGCACCGGCTGTGAGCTCACGCGGCACCGTCATGCAGTGCTGCCAGCCGCACGCTACAGTGGGCGCGTTGTCATAGGTCGGCTCATCGGGCATGCCCATCCAGCCGATCAGAATGTGGCGACCGTCCTCGGCCGTGAACTCCTGCGGAGCATAGAAGTCAAAACCGGCGTCCCACAGGCGGAACTCGCCCAGCTCATAGACACCGTCACCACCCGTAATGTCGCCCGTTACAGGCATGTAGCCCGCTGCATACACATTGCCGCGGTCCCAACGACCGCCCTCGAGCCCCTGGGGCGAGAACGACAAAAATGCAGCGGTATCGCCATTCGCATCGAGCTCGATATAGCCGGGGCACTCCCACATAAAGCCAAAGCGCTCGGGCGTAGACACACGGTTCTCGAGCTCCCAGCTCAGCATATCGACCGAGCCATACACCAGGATCTCGCCCACATCGCGCCCGGCACCCTCGCCGTGCATCGCACAAAAACGGCTCTCGACGTGCGGCCCGTCAACGCGACGACGCGCGCCCAGCACCATGTGATAACGCCCGTCCGCGTCACGCCACACCTTGGGGTCGCGCACGTGGCAGGTCAAATCCTCGGGATAATCATCGGACGCCAGCACCACGCGCTTTTGGCTGAACTCCCGACCGGCAAGGCCATCAACGCTCTCCACATAGACGGTATCGGCGCGGCGGCCGGTATTGACGTAGTCGTACGTGCCGTCTGCATCGGAAAGCTTAACGTTGCCTGTGTACAGTACGCGAATGCGGCCGTCCTCGGCAAGCGCGGAGCCCGAATACACGCCATGGCAATCGAACGGCTCGTCGGGCAACAGCGGGGCGCCAACATATTCCCAGTTCATAAGGTCGCGGCTTGTGGCATGACCCCAGGCCTTAACGCCGCCCTCGACATCAAACGGCGCATATTGAAAATAAGCGTGGAACACGCCGCCCGCTTGGCAAAGACCGTTGGGGTCGTTGAGCCAACCCGCCGGCGGCATAATATGGAAGCGCTGGCCATACGCGCCATGACCGCACTCAGAGGCGGCGGTGTCAACAGCGGCAACCAGCTTTGCAAGATCGCGACCAAGTGCATTAGACATATCAAAGTCCTAACAGATCGAAAGTTACAAGGCACCAGAGATCGGCGCCCGATGCTGGAAACACCCGCGAGCATACAGCCCGCGGGCATTCCCTTAATCAAAAGCTCTTAGGCCTGCTCGGAAGCCTTGGGCTCGTCCTTGTACAGGACAAACGAGACGGCAAAGGAAACCAGCGCGGCGACCGCAAACATGATCGCGTACTGCACGGGCTGGGCCAGGCACAGCAGGATACCGAAGATACCGGTAACGCCCGTGCCGGAGGCAGCCAGCGAAGTGAGCGCGCAGACCAGGGCACCGCAACCGCCGCCGATGCAGCCGGCGATGAAGGGCTTAAAGAAGCGCAGGTTCACACCAAAGATGGCAGGCTCGGTAATGCCCATGAAGGCGGACAGGGCCGAAGGAAGCGCCAGGCCCTTGATCTTGGCATCGCGGGTCTTAAAGGCAACGGCGAGCGCGGCACCACCCTGAGCGATGTTGGCGGCACTGGCGATGGGCAGCCAGTAAGTCACACCGTACTGGGCGAGCTGGCCCAGATCGATGGCGGTGTACATCTGGTGGATACCGGTAACGACCGTGGGGGCATAGAACAGGCCGACGATAAAGGAACCGATGCCGAAGGGCAGGGTCAGCAGGGCCTGAATCAGACCGAGGACGGCGTTCTCGGCCCACACGAAGATGGGGCCGACGGCAACGAGCGTCACGAGCACGGTCACGAACACGGAGACGAGAGGAGTCACAAAGAGGTCGAACATCTCGGGGACAACCTTGTGGAGACGCTTCTCCAAAAAGGCGAGGATGGCGCAGGCGATAACGATGGGGATCACGTGGCCCTGATAACCGACCCACTCAAAGCTGTACACGCCGGGGATGACGGTGACCATGGTCTGCACGCCCTCGGAGGCAACCGTGTAGGCGCTCTGAAGCGAGGAATTGATGAACGCACCGCCGACGACGGCACCCAGGTACGGGTTAGCGCCAAAGGCCTTAGCCGCGGAGTAGCCGATCAGGATCTGCAGAATACCAAAGGACGTTCCCGAAACCAGGTCGGCGATCTTGTAGATAAAGTTATTGGTGTCGAGCGCGATAAAGCCGTTGGAGGCCATAAAGTTGAGGGCGCTCATAATGCCCAGCAGCAGACCCGAAGCCACGATGGCGGGGATGATGGGGACAAAGACGTCGCCGAGCACCTTAATGGCGCGCATAAAGATGTTCTGCTTCTGCGCCGCAGCCTCCTTGACCTCGGCCTTGGTGGCAGCCTCGACGCCGCTGAGCGCGATGAACTCTTCGTAGACCTTGTTGACGGTGCCGGTACCAATAATAATCTGGAGCTGGCCCTGGGCCTCAAAGACGCCCTTGGCGCCGTCGATATTCTCAAGGGCCTCCTTGTCGACCTTGGCGTTATCGGCAATCACCAGACGCAGACGCGTGGCGCAGTGTGCAGCCGAAACAACGTTGCCGACGCCACCGATGTTGTCGAGCACCTCTTGGGCTGATTTACGGTAGTCCATGACTTCCCTTTCCTCCAACGGGCGCATGTGCACCCGGCCATGTTTGACACTTATACTGTAATCGTTTTCAGTTTCATATGTCTGCAATCGTTTTCACGTCAGGATGAACGGTAGGAAAAAGCCGGCGAATGGTAGTTTTGAGACAAAAACTGGGGACTCAAAGGCAGACAGACATGGCCAAAATCTAGACATTCATCAACTGATGGCCGAGCTTGAGCGTCTTTAGACCGCCCTCCCCCTCCACGCCGTCGAGCGTATCGAGCAGCATGCTGGTGGCCTCGATGCCACTGGTCAGGTAGCCATAATGCACGGTGGGAATGCCGCCCGTCAGCGCGCGTAAAAACGCGTTGTCGCCAAAACCGCTCACGCGACGCACGCCCTCGCCCATGCCGCGCACCTCGTCAAGAGCGCGCAGGGCGCCGGCCGCCATAGTGTCGGTCGCGCACGCGATAAACGAAACATCGGGATCGACGGAAAGCAGCTCACGCGCCGCACCATAGCCCGAGTCGAGCGTAAACGAGCCCAGGCGAATCAAGGCGGAATCGAGCGGGTTGCCCGCAGCGCGCAGGCCGGCCTCAAAACCGCGACGGCGGTCATAACCGGCCGCGCGGTCCTCTTCGGTAACTCCGATGTAGGCGATCTTGCCGTCCACGCGGCCCGCAAGCGCATGGCCCAGCTCAAAGGCAGCCTCGTAATCGTCGTGATAGACGCAAGCCGCGCCCTCAACATTCTGGCCGATCAGCACAATGGGCACGCGGCACGACTCAATCGCCCGACGGTGCTCGTCGGTGATCATGGTTGCCACCAGCACAATACCATCGACCGGGTGGTTTTGGAATAAATCGAGGTATTCGAGCTCGCGATCGGGGGCGTTATCGGTGTTGGCAAGGAGCATCTGGTAGCCACGGCGACCGAGCACCTGGCCAATACCGGCGGTAATGCGGCTCACGGATTCGGAGTTGATCTTAGGTACGATGACGCCAATGAGCTTGGTGGAACCGGTGCGCAGCGCGCGAGCCTGGCTGGATCGCACGTATCCGGTCAGCTCGATTGCCTGCTTAATGCGCTCGGCCTTGTCCGCTGAGATATATCCACCGTTGAGGTAGCGCGAGACGGCGGCGCTCGAAACGCCGGCCAGCTCGGCCACATCTTTCATCTTTACCACGAGTACCCCTGTCATTGAAATCGCTTTCACCATGATACCCGTGAAGACGGCATACGAACCAAATCGGCCCACCCAGGTCGAGCATACGCCAGCGAGCGGGCAGCTGCCGTGGCGAGGTGCCGCGAAAGAGGAGCGAAGCGTACTTTATGTACGCGAGCGACGGTTTGAGCGGCAGATCGCCCGGCAGATGCCCGCGCAGCGTCGAGCGGTCCGGCGTTTGTTAAAACGCCGGAACAAAGTTAGCCGTGGTACTCGCCGTTGTACTGGATGAGCGTCAGGTCCTCCACGCCATCGAGCGCGCGAATGGCGTCCGCATAGGGCATGTCAACGCCGTCCGAGAACACCTCCACGGCCATCTCGACCTTGTCGCCGCGCATGGTCTTGGACTTGACGGTAAACTTGGTGCGCCCAAACGCGCGCACGATATCGTCGCCGGTGGTCTGGCCCGTGTAGTGGATGACCATCATGTACACGCGCGACTTGTCCTGGTGGCTCGCAAAGCCGGCGATCATCACCACGATCACCACCGCTGTGAGCGCCACAAGCGCATACATGCCGGCTCCTGCCGTAATGCCCGTGGTAATGGCCCAAAACAGATACAGCAGGTCGAGCGGATCCTTGACCGCCGTACGATAAAGGACGATGGACAGAGCACCGACCATACCGAGCGAGATGACCACGTTTGTCGAGATCGCGAGCGTAACCATGCAGGTAAGCACGCACATGCCCACGAGCGTCACGGCAAAACTGCGCGAATACACCACGCCGGTAAAAAAGCGCTTGTACACGTAATAGATCAGGATGCCCATGGCGAGCGCCACGAGCAGCGAAAGGCCAATCTTGGCAGGGTCAACCTGGCCAAACGCCTCCAAGACGGAGTTCTTAAAAAAGTCCCTGGTGCTCATGGTCTAAATATCCCCTCGGTTCCCAAAATCCGATTCCCAGTAGTTAAATCCGCGCAGGTAGGCGGTCTTGTCATAACACAGGCAGTACTTGGAGACCGCCGTAAGCTCGGCTGCGCCCGGCGGCACCAAATCGCGCACCAGTTGCGGGCAGAACTCGGTAAACTTGACCTCCATCACCAGCTTGCCGGGCTCCAGCACGGGCAGCGCGGGCAAGGTCGCGTCAAAGATGTCAAAGCTACCCACCGCGGCACGCACGTTCATGTCAAACGTGATGCGCACGGTACCCTCGTCCATCACCCACGGCTCGCGCTCATAGTCCACGATGGTCCGCGGGCGCATCATGTTGCAGATACACTCGATGTAGAACTCGCGACAGAGCGGATAGGAGCTCCTCAGCAAAAAGTCGTAGTCACCGGCCAGAATCTGCTCAAACTCGCCACGCGTGAGCGGCGCGTCCTCCTTGTAGATCCAGCTGCCGTACTTCTTTTTGCGCTCGAGCTTAATCACCTTGTCGCTGCCGTTATAGATGCGAACGCGATACTTTTTGCGCATGAGAATGCCGGCGTCTTTTTCCTCGTAGGCCGAGTTTCGGTAGTCATCAAAATACAGGCTGCGAATAGTGTAACCGCCCGCCCGCGCATGCTTGTCCAGCTTAAACACCGGCGCCATGCGACAGGCAAGCGCGGTGTGCTCGCCCTCGTTAATGAGATATTTGAGCTCGTGGCGGTAACGCTCCTGCGTGGCACGGCCAGGCGGAGCCGCCAAGCGCTCAAGCAGCGCGCTAGCCCTCCTCATACGTGTCCTCCACGACCTTACCGCCGTCTTGCACGTAAAAACACTTCATGCCGTAGTGCTTGCCGTCGTCGGTCACATAGTAGTCAAACGCATCTTGCGTATTGCCGCCAGAGTTGGTGGCACGCACGCGCACAAAATACTGGCCGGTATCGGGCGCATCGCAGGTCACCTCGGGAAGCAGCACGTCCTCGGCCTTAAAGACCACGTCGCTTATGGCATAGTCGCGCGCAAGCTCTACGGTGTAGCGAATGTCGCGCGCCTCAGAGTCGTAGGACGCATCCCAGTTGATGCGCAGCTTACCGTTATCGATCTGCGGCACGCCGATGTAGAACGGCATGGGTTTTTTAAAGCTCTCGCGGTAGCTCTTATAGTTCTCCTCGATCTCGGCCGGAATCGCCGCGGCAATCTGCTCGTATTGGTCCTTGGTGACAGGCAGATTGTCGATATCGGGCGAAGCAAAAACCAGGGATTCAGTCACCTCGCGGTAGTGCTCGATCATCTTGCTCAGGCGCTCCTCGGTCAAATACGAGCGCAGATCCTTCACGGCGCTATCGAGCTCGCTGCGGAACGATTTGCTGCGCAGCGCACGATTGAACAGCACGTTGCCCCAGTAGTTGCTTACGCCGCGCTCCCAGCTCGCATAATCCGAGAACCCCGTCAGGCTCAGCTCAAGCTTACGCAGCATGCCGTCGTTATCCCAATCCAGGATGTACCAGACCTTGGAGTTAAGCGGGCTGTACAGATAGCAGTTGCGGTTCTGCGTATCGCAGTTGCCCGTCAGGATCTGAAACGCCAACCAATAGACCAGATTCTCGGTATCAAAGTAGGTGTCGAGCACGTCATCGATCTTTTGCGATTCGTCGTTGAGCGCATCGAGCATCTCGATGAGCTTGGTGTGGTCCGAATCGCCCTTAATCTCGAGCATGCCCTCAAAGTTTGCCTGGTTGTAGTCGGGATCATCGGCAAGCTTAATGGTGTCCTCGTAGCGATGGAAATCAAAGCTGTTCACCTTGTACAGGTGCCCGCTCTTATCCAGGCCATGTGCCTTAAGCGCCGTCTTGTTGAGCTGCTCCACCTGCGTAAACAGGCCGTAGTCCTCAAAGGTGTCGTTGGACTTTTCGGTCTGGTCGCACACCCACAGATGCACAAACTGCGTGCGCAGGCCCATCATCTGGGGAATCCCGCGGATAAGGTCGTAGGCCATCTTGTTGCGAAAACGCATACCCTCGCCCATGTGCTTGTTGAGCGCAATCGCGCGCTGTTGGCGCCAGGTACCCTTGCCCTTTTTGAGCTCCACCTTGTAATTCTTCTGCGAGTTCATGCTTGATGTCTGACCGCGCACCTGCACGGTAGCATTGGGCGCTTCCTCGCCATAGCCAACCTCGCCGGCCACCGGGCCGTCTTCGTCGCCCGGCTGCAGCAGGCCCATAACCTGATAGCGCGTCACGCCCATGTCGGCATAGTCATACACCGAGTACGTGTTGATCTCGGCCCAGCTGTGGTCGGTGTTCTCGGAGCTGTTGCCGCGCGAGACCGTAAGGTACATGGTCACAATGCCTGAGTCGTCGTAGACCTCGTACAGCTCATCTTTATCGCGTAGGTGCTTGGTACCGTCCGAGGACTCGGCCTTTTTAATCTTATCCTGCTTTTTGACCTTTTTGGTCGAGGAGTCTTCCTGCACCGAGCAGCCCGAAAGCAACAGCGCACCGGCAGCCGCCTCAAACAGGCGACGGCGAGACATCATCCTATCGGTCATCAGAACCTCCCCAATGTTTGCGATAAACGCGAACTACTGCGCGCTCAAACGCGCCATGTGGCTCACCCTTATGGCGACCTTCCTCATAGCGCTGCTCGGCACGATCGAGCAAGCGGCCCAGCTGTGTAAACCAGCCAGTCTTGTCGGTCGCCACGATGGGCTGCTGGCTCAGGATACGATACGGCAAGTTGGCGGTATAGGTATCGAGCCGCAGCAGCGCCACGATAAAAAACACCGCCGCACCCAACAAAAAGCCAAAGCCGTAAAACTGCTGCGGCAAGAGCAGAGAAACGGCAGTCGCCAGCCCGGCCACACTGGCAAACAGCCCCGAGGCCAGCACGGCCCCCTTGTAGTCGGTAAAGTACAGCAAGATGAGCATCACCGTATTGCCCACGGCATACAGGCCATAGCCCACGCACAGCGTGCGAAAATACCCATGCATAAGGTTGTTAAAGCCCAACGGTAAGGCCGACAGCACCGTGGTCTCGAGCGAGATGACCGCCGCTGTCAGAAACAACTGCTTGAGCGCGCAAAAGCGCAGTTCGCTGTTGAGCGTGGAGAGCATCTCCTCCTCGGCCACCACAATGTCGCCCACCACGCCGCCGTCGTTGAACAGGCTGTAGTAGTCGCGGTAGCGCGGATAGAAGTTAACCTCGACCGACACCACAAAGTTGACGGTCGTGACCAGGATCGTCAAAAACGCGATCAGCGCCGGCACATCGTAGTAGGGCGCACCATAAAACAAGCCCTTGACCTGCACGCCAATGGGACCAGCCCAAATAATTACCAGGTGCGCAAAGAGTCCCAGATTGGTTAACAGACCCGTGAGCGCCAGCGGCATAAACTGATCGAGCCACTGCAAAAAGGGCCAGGGGCTGCGGTCGCTCTGAGGAAAATACCGGTACAGCAGTACCACGTCCCAGGCGAGCATGACGCCGTAGCCCAGAGCAATTGACGCCAACAGGCCCTCGACCGGCGGCAGTCCCAGCGCCAGCGCGGCCAGGGCGCACAGGCACGCCACGCCAATGGCGGCCGCAAAGCTGCAAAGGATGCCGCGGTAATCCTTGATGGCCGTGAGGTAACTCATGCCGTTCCAGTTGACGATCATAATGTTGAACAGCCACAGGCACAGCAGCCCCTGCAGCAGCGTGGCGCCCGAGAACAGCAAAAAGACGCCGTAGAGCACCGTGCCCGCAACGAGCATAATGGCGTTGGAGCCCCAAAACGAGGGCAGAATCTCGTCCTCGCGCTCGGCAAACAACATATCAGCCAAAAAGCGCGTGACCGGCATGGAGAAAAAGCTCGTGAGCAAAAGCGAGGCCAGCAGCGTATAGGTCACCATGCACACCAGCAAGTCCTGGTTGGCGCGCCCCACGCCCCACAGACCGCACAGCACCAAGATACCCACCTGGAGCAGCACGCCCAACAGCATGGGACCCGTGCACACAATGCCGGCGTAGCCGTAAGCGCGCATCGTGGCAAACAGACCCTTACGCCTAAACAGGCGCTTGAGCTCAAAACCGATTCCGGCCACCGGCTACTCCCCCTCTCTGGGCAGGTTAAACGCACGCGCCGTCTCGTCGTACAGCGCGCGATAGTTGGCGAGCATCTGCTCGTGCAAGAAGTACGTGGCAACGCGACGCTGCCCGCGCTCCCCCATCTCAATGCGACGGGCGCGGCTCACGCACATGCGCTCCATGGCATCGGCCAAGCCCTTGCGATACATGGGCGGCGTCACAAATCCCGCCACGCCAAAGTCGTCACCCGGAGCGCCTTCGAGCAGCTCACGGCAGCAGCCCACCTCGGTCGTCACGCAGGGACGGCGCGCGGCAAGCGACTCCAGCACGCTGAGCGGCTGGCCCTCGGAGATGCTCGTTAAAATAGTAAAGTCGAGCTTTTCCATGTACTCGACCACGTTGACGCGACCGGTAAAGATCAGGTCGCGCACGCCCAGGGTATCGACCAGCGCGTGGCACTCGGCGCCGTACTCTTCGTCGTCCACGCCGCCCATGATGTGCAGGCGCACCTTGGGCAGTCGCTCGTGCAGCTCAAAGAAGGCATAGATCATAGTCTTGACGTCCTTGATGGGCGCCAGGCGCACCACCGCGCCAATGTCCACCCAGCCGTCATCTGGCTTTAAGGGAATGTCCTTAAAGCGGTCGAACTGAATGCCGTTGGGGATGACCAGGCATTTGTCCGCATCGCAGCCCATATCAATCTGCGTCTTGCGGGCGTTATGGAACAAACTCGTCACGCGGAAGACGCGGCGGTAGATCTCCTCCGAAAGCAGGTAGAAAAAGCGAATCCAGCGGTCCTTAAACGACGGCACCACCCAATCGGCGCGAATGATCTCTTCCTCGCGCTCGCGGGTATAGATGCCATGCTCGGTCAGCAGCACCGGCGCATGGTGAACGCTTGAGCCCAGGCAGGCGAGCAGGCCACCATAGCCGGTCGAGATGGCATGGTACACATCTGCCACCGGCACCTCGCTGCCCAACAGGTAGAGCACGGGCAGCAACATGGAGCGCATGGTGTGGAATGCATCGGCAAAGGGCGTGTAGGGATACTCGGCCAGGCACACGTCGCGAAAGATATCCATAAACGTGCGGCTCTGCAAAAACGAGAGCGGATGCACGCGACGGCGCTGGAAAATGTCGAACAGCACGTCCCAATCCGGATTGGAGAGCGACACCAGGCGGCGTAGCGCCTCGCGCTCACGGTCGTTAAAACTGGCTTCGTGCTGCTCGCCCGAAAGCCGCAGGGCATCGTCCAGGAACACCTCGTGCACCTCGACCACGTTGCTGGGCAGCTCGTAGACAAATTTGCCGCGGTCGGCAGCATGCGCGCCAATCACCCACAGCACGAACTCGTGCTCGGGCATGGCCTGGATATAGCCATGCATCCAGGTAGATACGCCGCCGTGCACATAGGGGTAGCAACCCTCGAGTACCAAGCAGATTCTCATCTGTCGCCACCCTCCTTGCGCTCGATCGTCAGGGTCTTATCATTTGCCTTGAGCAGATACAGATTGCCCGTAAGGTGCGTTAGTTCGCCACCCGTCACCGCACCTGGCTCGCCATTATTGGCGCGGAACATGAGCCACGCCTCGTCGTGGAAATTGCCCAGACTGAGCGTCCAGGCATCCGCGCTGGTATCCATGCCCACCGTCACCGACGAAAAGCGCTGGATGGCGCCCGAGCATTCCGAGCCGGTCTGGCGACGCAGGCCGGGCGCAAACTTGGTAAGCCAGTCCAGGTAGTCGGTCAGGCCGCCCTTGTAGACCTCCCAGCCCTCCGTAGCGCCGCGATCGGGGTCCAAAAGGTCGTCCGGGTGCATAAAGTGCGTGCTCACGTAGTGCATGTTGAGCTCGGACACGGCTGCCAGGCGCATATAGGAATCGTCGACCATGCCGCCCGAAACAATGCGCGGCTGCTCCACAATGCCATCGCTCGCCACGCCAAACTCCTGTACGTACGGCAGGTCGGTGCCGTCCTCAAAATACGTGCTGGCGATGGTCTTAATGCGCGGAACGTCGGTGCCGATGAGCTTGCGCGCGCGGGCCGAAAGGATATTTGACGGCGGCACGTAAACCGAGCCGTGAGCGTTGGGCAGGACCTCGTCCTGAAACGCGATAAGTTCGTTGAGCGAAGCGACGAGCGTCTCTTTGTTCTTCCAGGTCTTGTAGACGTACAGCGTGCCGTAGTCGGTGTCCCAGAGCGCCAGAGGCTGATGGTTGTAGCCGTGAAAGCCCAGCTCTCCGCCCATCTGCAGCAGCATACCGCCAAAATAGCGGAACTGCGTGGTATCGGGTTGGCGCGCGGGCTCGGTCTGGTTGACCGCGTCCTCGTAGTTTTCGATCATCACGCCGGTATAGCGAATGCCGTATTTTTGCGCAAGCTTTTGCAGATCGGGCCACCAGACCTTGGTGTAAAAATCGGCAATGGAAAGGCCGTAGTCACGCTTGATATAAGTACCATCGCCCGAGGGCACGGGGCTAGGAAAGTCGTCCAAATAGAACACGGCGCTGTTGATGACCGGATAGGCCGTGGCATCACCCAGCAAGCTTATGGCCGAAGCATAGAACCCACGCATGACCTTGTCGTAGATACCAATGTTGCACACCACGGTGTGACCACAGCCGCAATCGTTAGACCAAATGAGCGGCGTGCCCGCGTCACCGGTCTTTGCCCATACGTGCGCCGTTTCGCGCAATGAAACCGAAAGCGAAGAATCGAAGGGATCCGAGAACTCGTAGCGCTCTCCTCCGCCCAACATAAAGTCATCGCTCGGAACGATACTTTCGGCTGTCGCATAGTCATATCCGGCCGATTCGATCCCAAGCTTGGAAGCAACAGCCTGCAGGTAGTTCGAGTTATCTGGCGTCATGCCCAGCATGAGTGAGCCGCCTGCACTCACCCAACTCATCAGATCGGTCAGATGCGTACCCAGTCCGTCAAGCGAGGGCATAAGCACAATCACGCGATCAAACGACGTGAGCGATGGGATCGCGTCCGCACCGTCGGTGGCAATATCAACATCGCGATGGGCGATCTTCATGTCCAGCAAAATCTGGTCGAACTGGTCTTTAACGTCGTCGACACTATCTTGGTCCGAGTCGGTAATGACCAGGCACGTGGGCTTTTGGCCAAAGACTGCCGAGGAGGCCGGCACCGCATCGTTGGCGGCAAGCATCCCCAGCTTATGCTGGCCCGCACTGTACTGCACGCCGGCACGCTCCACCAGCAGCACGGCGGCCATGGCAATAAAGACCGCCCACACCACGAGGAGTCCCATCCAACGAAAGCGGCCTGCACGGTCGCGGATATGTTGCACCACGCTCATCTGGCCTCCTCCCCGTCGCGCCAAAACGCCAACTTTTCGCGGTTGTCGGCGCTCAAATACACATGTTGCTTGTCAATCGCATCGATCACACGGTGGACTTCGTCACCGTCGCGGCGCATCACGGCCAGGCGCAGGCAAAGCATCCAAACCTCCTGCTCGTCGGGCACGTCGAGCACCAGCTGGTCGGTCACGGCCTGCGCCTCGTCGATCTGTCCGACATCGGCCAGAGCCGTCGCGTATCGAATGCGCAGCTCAAGGGTATCCTCGCGCTCGCAGCGACGCGCAAGCAGGCGCGCGTACTGTTGGCGCTGAATCTGAGCCACGCGCCCCTCGGCCAAGCCCGAGCCCAAGTATTCACCAAGAAAATCGCAGTATTCGTTGAGGTTTTGCGCGCTCGGGTCCGTCTTAAAGGCACGCTCCAGCTGCTGCAGTTTAAGGTCGGACTCCTTGGAGATCTGCGCCACCGCCGTCGCGGCATAGTGCGCCACCTCAACGTCGTCGTTAAGCTTAGCCGCCTGCAGCTGCGCCAGGTAAGCGTCGGGCTCCTCGGTGAGCATGGAGAGCATTAGGCGGCGCCGGTATGCCGGGTCATTGACGATGAGCGCCTCCTCGAGCGGCACTACGCCCGCATCGTCCTCAGCACTCGGTACCGACATGCTACGATGCAGGTCGTCGTTGAAGCGCAGCGACTCCAGCGCAGACTCTTTCAGCCCCTCGCCAAACATCGCGCTGCAGACCGATAGCAGAACCACCAGCAACGGACCCCACAGCGGCACCAGCACTATCACAGCCAGCATGTGCCCGCGCACCGGCAGCAGGCCCAGCTTCATGAGCGTCCACAGCATCAGGCAAACCAACGCATGAATCAGCAGCAAGACGGCAGCAACGACAAGCGAGATCAAGCGGCACCCCCCTCACCGTCACCGGTGTAAGAGATGTGCTGCAACAACGCCACGATGTCCTCGCCGTCGACGGGTTCCACCGCAATATGCTTTGCGCTCAGGCGCTCGCGGATAATGGACAGATCGCACGCCTTTGCCTGACGCATAAGCAGGTAGAGTACGTCGCCGTCGACCAAGCCCGCCGCGTCGCTCTCGCGGATTGCCGACCCAATTGCGCCCACCAGCTCGCCGACAGGCTCCATGCCCGGTACCACGCGCAGGAGCAAAAAACTCCCCATCTTGCTATCTGCCAGCGCCTGCTCTGCCGCGAGCTCTTGGCCAAAGGCAGCCTGCTTGAGCACACAAGTGCCGTCAACGCAGCGTTTATCCTGCGCCACCGCCTCATAGTCAAAGGCACGGCCCAGCGCGCTTTCGACCAGGCCGCACAAGATGCGGAACAGGTTTTGATAATAGAGGGTCATTTGGTTTTCGGCCGCGCTACGCACAAAGATCAACACGGCGGGTGCCCCGTCGCGCTCGATCGTGTATCCAAACATGGGAAGCCCCGGCGTCAGCTCGCGGTTCACCCACAGGTTCGAACGACCCCCGTCGCCCAAAAGAGGTGCAAGCTGCTCAAGCGTGAGCGAGCGTGCGGCATCTTCGGCAATCGCGGGACTTGCAGCCACCAGGCGTGCAAATGCCCCGCCCGAAACATGGTAGATCGCCACGGAATCGTTCTCGAGGATCTCGCCCAAAAGCTCGCAGCACTTGCGATAGATGTCGCGTGGGTTGAGCATGTCGAGCTCCTGCGTCACCGCAAAGATCTTGCCAAAGCTGTCGTGGCGACCCACGATCTGGCGCCTGTACGCGCGCTCATCCTCGATCGCGTCGTGGTAGAGCTGCGTAAGGAACGTATTGCGGTTGCGCACGAGCTCGTTTTGATCGCGCTCCGCCCTAATGGCTTCGCTGTTGCGCAGCTGCACATAGCCGCACACGGCACCCACAACAAAGTACGCAATAAACGGCAGCCAGTTGGACGGCTCGTAGAACAGACCCTGGAAGGTATAGCCGTACTGAGTAAAATAGCTGGCTGCCAAACCCACCGACGCCAGCAGCGCCGCAACCAGGCCAAAGTCCAAGCCATACAGCGTGCCGATCAGCACCACGTAGAGCAGGCGATAATCGAGCACGTTGAGCTGGGCCGATTGTGAGAACAGATGCTCCAGCACCTCGAACAGAACCCAGGCAACGCCCGTCTCCAGGTATTTGAGGGGCAGCGAGCGCATCTGGATGCGGTCGATGGCGGCACGCAGCGGGTTGATCTTTTTGATGCGTCCAGCGCCCCAGCGAGCTTGAATGGTCGAGAGATCGCGCAGCAAGTCATAGCGCTGAAACCAGCCATAGCGCACGCGAGCGACGCCGCTGACGGGCAGGGCATAGCCGGCAGAATCGCCATAGGCAACGGCAAGGCCGGGGAACAGTGCCTTGAGGGCATCGCCCACCTCACCTGACGTGTGATGGAAGGTATCGGCAACGTCGAGCATCTCAAAGTTACCATCCCAGCTGTCGAAGATACGGCGTACCAACACCGCAAGCTCCTCGGCACACAGCAGGGGAAACGCCGCATCCTGCGCGCCCTGCAGAGCAACCGATCCGGTTGAGCACGCGTCGAACAGCGGCACCAAAAACGGGTCCTCCAGCGCGGCAGACGCGGTGTACAGGAACGGCACGCGCAGGATCTTGGTCTGAACGCCCTCGCGAGCAGCGTAGTAGCGGCACAGGTCGTTGGCCGCGTGCGCGATAATACCCTTGCCCGTTCGCCCCGCGGCATCGGCGGCGCCCTCGGCACCTGCGGGCCCTGCTATATACAACAGCTGGATCCGGCTACCCATGCACGCGCGAAAGACCGAGCGCAGCAGCTCGATATCGCCCACGCTATCGACATGCGGGGTAAGGTAATTGGAAAGGTAGACCACGCGGTCGAACTCGTAGGCCTGCTCCAGATGTTGCAGAAGCTCTTTCCACGAGGCATGGGGCGATGACTCGTCGCGGCGCGTGTCCTGCGCGGCTACGACCTGCACATGGTCCTCGGGGAACGCCTTGGCACAAAAGTCATCGTCAACATATGCGGTGTTGCCAACAACCAGCACCTCCATGGCGCACCGCTCCCCTAAAATCCACTTTAGTCATAGTCAAACACGCGTATTTTACGCTGTCAACGCGAGTTGAAACGCCTTTAAGGCTGTTTTAAGAACTTTTTTAGAGGATGCGGGGATGGCAACTCGTCCAACCCAGGCTCATTGAGAGGCTGCTATTCGCTCTGAAAAGGCACATCGCAATCTGCTGACAGCTCTGCAGGGAGAATGGCAGGCAATGCACATTGCTCTCGCACGGAATAGTTGGATGAAAGAAACGGCAGTTCTTTGGAATAGCTGACGATAACCTGCGGAACGATCTTAATGCCCAGAGCAAGTTCGAACTTTGCAATCGTCTTTAGAGTCATATTAGGTTGAGAATTCAAGAGCTTAGAAAGCGACTGAAGGCTTATGCCCATACGATTTGCCAGCTCACTTTTGCTCAATCCCAAACGTTTCATTTCGCGATGAACAATAAACTCAATATCTAGTGCATGTTCATAAGCGCGCGTTTCGCTACTTTCTGTTTCGGCATAAAAATCAGATAGATCTACTTTATTCATTGTATTCTCCGTTTCAGAAGCCAGGCATAAAAGTCAACGCCCAGGCTCCAGTAGCTGACGCGCTATTCTGGCCGATCATTGTTCGAGCGGTTAATTTCCGCTTAGGGTCTGACAACATTTTCTGGAATTGAGAGTTGTCAGGAGAAGTCGTCAGTACCTAAAATAGTCGGCCCTTGGGGTCTCTGTATTCGACAAGTTCATATCCTTCTACCAAGGGCCACCTCCCATTTCTATTTACACTTAACTTATAAGTTAAGTGTAAATATTTAAATACAAATAACAAGGTCCAGGCAAGATTCATCAGAACCAAACGACAAGCAACCCAGTCGAGCTTGTGAAAAATCCGGAAGTATGCGGCAAATTGTTGAAATGCAGACCACACTGAATAGCGGCAACGCTTCTACCTGCGGTTACTTTTCATGAAATGGGAAGTGTGCTCGACGGTTCCAAAATTTACCGCATACTTCCGTCGGGCGTTTCGGAAGTGCGGTGAAAAACCGAGATCGACAGACCAGACCCCTGTTTTAGCCTTCCGCGACCTGCGGTTTTGTTGCCGAAATTCGGTTTATGCTCGGAGGTTTCCGATTTTTCCCCGCACTTCCGAAAAGCACGCTTAAACCGCGCGTTCCGAAGCGAAAACCACCGGATATTTGTTTCTACCCAAATGAGATCCTTGTTTTGCCAGGCCGAATCTTGCATCCAAACAAAAAAGAGGGCCGACGCATCAGCCCTCTTCAGGTGTCGCCCGAAGGCTTCCAGCGCAATTGATTTAATTCAAATCGATATCACTTGTTTGACCACAATCACGTCAACCAGTAGAAGCCGCCCATGCTCGATCATTCCATTGCCGGGATGGTGCTTGGCTAGTACGTCACACATTGCATACATGAAAAAAGGGCAACACTCTCAGTTTGAAAGCGTCACCCTTAAAGCTCCCAAAGAGCTTTTGTATTGCAGGAAGATACTCTACACCATCTTCCCTTGATTGCAGGTCGAAACAGACGCCATTGTGATTTCAAGCAGAAAGCGTTATATTAAGTAAGCATTTGCACGTGGTGTTCGCACTATACGCTCAGATGCCAAAGTTTACAAAGATGGCCTTCTTCATAGACGCTAGGTGGGATTACTCACTAGTAGCCGATATGTCGAAGGCCTTCTTGTATTTAAGGAAATCATACATTCTAATAAGCCGTTTCAGCTCGCTATTACCGTGGATTATCTTACGATCATCCGTGATGAGCGCCCTCAGATACTCGAGCAACTCACTTAAATCGAGCTCATCCTCCTCAAATGGCCACCGAGAATTGAGCACAGGGTTATTTAAAAGTGAGCAGTTTAATCAAGAGGTCCTCACCCCTGGGAGCAGGGCGCAGCGCTCGATCTATTGTTCTCCCGGACGGGCAATTTGGCGAGACCACTCGGAAAGGATGGACGAAGCAGCCGTGCGGTTACACCAACATTTCCGACGCGATCAGAATCGCTATTCTTAGCAGAAGAAGCACCGTAGATGCGGCGGTCCAGTTGCTATCAGCGTTCTTGGGGAGTGCCGAGTAAGTCGCGGTTTTGGCCTTGGATATGGAAGTGCTGGCGACCGTGGCTTTGGTCACCTTACCCACATCAAAGAGTCGCCACTACATTCGTCGACGCACACCACACATAAAAACTGCGCCATCCATAAAAATAGGGGATGCCCTCCCTAGGGAAGGAACCCCCTTGCAAAACTTCGGCCAAGAAAGGCTTCTGTTTTTTGTTGTGAAGAAAGCATAGCTCTTTTTTGGCATCTAAGGCGTTGCGACAAAGCTCGTCACAGATTCATCGTTAATCAACGTCCACCGGAAACCACGCACTAATCACCTTCGTGAGAAAGTCAAATCCAGTAGACACCTGAAGATTGCCCCGGTAGTAATCGACGTGCTTATTCATTCTTTGAACAAACACAGATAGGCTCTTTGCGCGATGCTCTAAAACGCCTTGCGAAGCAAGTTTCCTGTGCGCGTATAGCGTAGTGACAATCTGCTGTATACGGTCATTGCTCATCTTTGACTTACGCTGGTCGAGACCGATGCCGGCTATGGTCGACAACTCCCGCGTTACAACGTAGCTTGGCTTAAATTGCGGTCTATCAGCACGCAGGTTATTCAAAATACAGCTATTATGAGCGCATGCATTTCTTAATGACTTGACTGCTTGAAGAATATAGAACTCTTTAAGCATCTCGCGGTCGTCAAACCTATTGGCGCAAAACTTGTAAAAATAGAGAAACGAGCCAAAAGAAATTACTTCGACAAACGCCCACGCGGGGAAGTCGAAATCAGCATACCTGGCAATCAACCCACCAGTGTAGGGACTGTTCTTGCATCTGAGAATCTCGTCTTTGAGCGAATTGCATGGCGCACCGTCTGGCTTCCTGCCATCGTAGGAGGAAATGAACTCCGAGACGACCGCATAGCCGTCCTCCCCCTCCATCTCGATACGCTTCAAGAGCTTGACCTTTGCAAAGTGCTCGACATCAAGCGTAAGCGGCAACATTTCATAACGAAGGAGCATGTCAACAATCGACAAGTCGACCAACATCTTAAAATCTAGATTTGCATACTCCCCCTTGCGTGCTCCTTCCTCAACTTTAGGAAACCCAAGCCGATAGGCACGCAGGCGAAAATAGTTGCTGTTCTTTTCCAGATAAGCTCTAGCATCTTCTTCACTCATCAGCGAGAAATGAACACCTTTAGATTTAAGGTGATCAATCTGCTCGGAAGCCGTAAGCCACGGCTTTTTGCTTGCATCGGTCATCAAATCTCCATGCTCGATGATTGAGTCGAGATTCTATTTTAGCGCGATTATCTGGGAGAATCACCTCGAGTTCACTGGCCGCCAATCGCGCCTGCGGTAGCGCTCGATGGCGGCCGCCTGGAAGGTCGCGCCGTGTAGTTTCGGCACGCTGGGCTCGGCCTCGCGGAACCCGATGACGAACCTTCTCGCATAGTCGCTGCTGCGGTAATTAAGGCAACAAATTAAAGGTTATATGCAAAATATCAAGTCATATACCCGTGAAACGCATAACCCCTATTCGTGGTCGCGCAGGATCTCTATGATGCTCCGAAGCGATTTATCCATCTGAGAAATTGACCGGAAAGCTCGCTTCGCATCTCTATCTATCTGCCTCTCTTGTGAGATTGTAATTTGGCTTTTATAGGACCCTATTTCCACGGGACAAACCACGGTTTCGGAACGGCCACCCCACTTAACCGAATAGGTCACAGTTACTTCATAGACCTTATCACCCCATAGCGGAATAATATCTCGCATGTCACCCAAGAGAATATCGCGCTCCCGATGAGGCGGCAGGATTGCATAGCCCTGCGAAAAGACACGATCGGCAGCCTCAAAAATAAACGACTCATCACTTGGAAACAAGGTTTTATTCAAGCGAAAGCTCACGTTATACGCCGCAGCTTCCCCGTTATTTCTCATTACGAGCCTAAGGGCCGAAGACGAATTTGGATCAGGCTCAACGAACAGCATTAAATCTGGACTGGTTTGGATACTAAGCGTCCGCACCGCAGCCCATGCCGCGGTAACAGTTGCAATCGTCGCCATCACATTAATCCAAGTCGAAATATCTTCCATGTGGACACGCTCATTCCCAAAAGAAAAATCGAAGTGTTTGTCGCAGCTTCAAAAGCATAAGAAGTACACTTCCCTCTCAAACGCTCTAATTAATTGTCTGCACACCCTAGATAGGATACGAAGTGGTTCCCCCTAAAATGGGCTTAGCTCTCCCATCATCGTGCTGTACGTCATGCGAAAGTAGAACCGATCCGTAAACACCGTATGGTTCCCATCATCAATCATTCTGGGATCCATATCTAGGACACCCCGATCAGACTCGCATTCTGGAAGCATCCATGGAGCCCAAATTCCAAGACCTCGACTCATTAGAGACAGCCTGGTTGTCATCTGGAGGCTGTCCATTATTCGCCTCTCCGTTTTACCGATTCGATCAATTCGCCTTCTTAGGTAACGCGGCAGGCTCCAGGGATGTTCAGCTTTAATCTCGATAGGCTTTCCATCCACTCGAAAATTAGATAGATCGGCTAACGCTGCTCCAAAATCTTCGGCACGATAATAATGACTCCTTATAAGGGCGTAGTTTAAAGCTTCATGGGTAAATGACGTAGCGCAAGCAATAGAGCCAACAATGGGAAGCGCCTCAATAAGGCTTTCGTCCGGGTAAATCCTATTCCCGCCATTCATCATGTCAAAAACGTCTTTGGAAAAATCGGGGTCCTGTTTAAACCGAAATTGTTCAAAGGAAGGATCCTCCTGCAGCGGCATTGCTCCGCGGTCATATATTGCGTAACCACTCTGGATTGAGCTTCGTACAAAAGGCTGGTATCCAATTGGAACGGGGATGTTACTCCCAACATCCTTTAGCACTGGACGAGGTTCATGCAAGTGATGAATGTACTTTCCCATGCGCATACATTCGTCCAACCCAGCACGCGCAGCGCTCTTTCTATAAATAACGCCCCATTTGGAACACTCATCTCGCTCGATGTCCCGATGCGAAAACGGACGCCAGCGGCCTTTATCCCAAACGCAAGTTGCAAAAAAGAGCGCCGTTGAGAAATCGTTCGTCACGTCCAGCCAATTGGTCTCCAAGCCGTAATGCTGACCCAAAAGTTCATAAAGAACATCGCAACGATTCCATTCCCGCACGGACTGAAACTGATCAATAAAGCGGCTGAACTCAAATAGCCGCATATCTGCCACGAGACGATACAGCTCTTGGTCTTTAATATTGTTAAACTGTCGAAGTTTTCTCTTGAGCGATGATTCAGACCGTGGATAAATCTGCTTTTCGCCTCGATAGAAAAATCCCCTCTTAGATTGTTCAAGAACGATCCCATGGGGATACTGGATCAAAAAAGCATCAGTTTGGGGATCGCGCTCAATATATTCTCGGCAGACTTCTAGAAGGCCATTGCGAGGAGTATGGAAATTCTCACCCGAAAGGGTGCTAAGAGTCATCTCCTTCCCTCGAAGCTGATCAATCATATCCTCTCGAAGAAACTCCATCAGGCCACCGTGATCGATAACCTTGTAGCGTTGGCCGTTGTTTTCCAATGCCCACCATCTTCCTCGTCAAGGTAGCCAACCATACATATCTTCAAATGCCAAATCGCTCCCCGCTAAAATAAGGCGCACGCCGAAGACACAAGAAGATACATACTCACGCCCAGTTTAAATGTGGCAAATCGATTAAAAGATTAATCTATCGCGCGGACAAAATTACTCGAGACGGGATCAGAGAATAATCGCGTTGAAATAGTGGTGCAGGAGTACTGACGATCAGCACAAACAAAAAGCTATGCCTCAGCTGAGGACGGCCACAAATTCCCAATCGTTATGGAAGTTCAACGACAGACAGCCGCCCCTCCAAAATCAAACGGTGCATCAAATTCTTCCCGTGATCCCGGTTGTCCATTGATGCGCCGTACGAGTCGAGCAACCTTGATATATTAAGGAGCAACTCCTCACGAGCAGTTTCGCAATAGGATTTGTAGAAAAACACCAGTTCAACCGGACCTGTATATAAATCAACAATGTCAAATATTGCTTGAAAATAAGCGTAATCAGCCTTTGCAAGAGAATGCCCGAACACTTTAATAAGAACTGTTTCACGAAACTCATCTTTTGATGGCGCGCCAAATGCAATCGGCTCTCCCCCGCCAGGCCTCCCGGAACGAATAATTCTAAATGTCTTAGAAAATCTTGCCGCCCCAGGATCATCCATACAGTTTGTGCCATCAGCACCAAAGATAATATCTCCATTAAGCTTGCCGTGGATATTAATGAATTTAAACGTTGGCTCGCTCCGCCAAATGGATGGAATCGAAGGGCTCGTATAGTTAAAACTGAGCACGGTTGCCGCTGTAACGTGGCCGCCATTCCAACTCACTTTGCCTGACAACAACTGTTCCATTAGCCGTTCCGAAGCCTGGCCATAATCGTTGTTGAGTTCCACTTCGTGACCAAGATATCGACTGAACTCAGCTTCCAGCTTATGCAGCTCTTGTTCGAGTGCCGAACGCAGAGAGTTTTGCGTCCATTTTTCAACGACCGTATATAAGCCGCAGAGAAAGCTAGCGACAACTTCGGCAGCAAAGCCTGGTGTTTGTTCCATCAACGCATCTCGATAGCTTTCGATATCCACATACGTACAGGGGAAGATATCGGAGAAAGTGAAGAGAGGCTCGGAATCATCGTCATCTTTAAAACTTCCCGCTTTAAGAATTTCTCGGGAAACGTCCTCTTCCAGCTTGGCCCAATCGTGCCCGGTCGATTTTTCGATCTTCTCATTCAATTGCGCTAAATAGTGATTTGGCCACTTAATCCAAGGATGGGACTGCAGAAACTCAAAATACTCGAGGAGAGTTCGAATAGTGACAAAATGTTGTTTGTCCATAGATGGGGAGGACGGAAGTGAACTAGCGCTGTGCTCCATTTCGATAGCATCGGAGACAACCAACTCGATGTCACTCCAATTAACGTCATAGCCTTTATCAGCCAGCTCTTTACGGTAATAGAGAATTAAGTCCCAGGCGGTAATGCCAGAGGCAGAGAGAGTTTGTACCCAACCCTTTTTACGGATATTTTTGTTTTTGTCGATAACAACCATCCTCGGTCTGAAGAACTGAACAAACCGAGAATTTAAACCGCATGTGATATCAAAACCGTTGCCGAGAACAAGAAGCTGATGGGAGATGCGCGAATCCATTGGATAGACAGCCTTTCAAAGCGGATAGTTATTTAAATGCGCCAACAAATACCGCCGTCAAGGGACCAGTTTTCTCAGTCAAGGTCGCGATGACACTTCGGTTCATCGTTAGCGCCAGGCGATTTTAGCAAGTAATAGTCAAGCGATTTTGACCAATTACGTCGCTGAATAATGACCACTGCGCCTTCCCGCCGCCACTACGCTGGTGATACCAACGCTATCCCCCTCGGGAATGACTGCGCAAGCGCAACGGCAACAATTTATCAATCTCCTCTGGACCGATCGAACAAACTGATGGCCGCTGGCCAATTCGACATGCAATCGAATAAACCTTAATGTCAATCTCTCTCCGCTCGATGAACAACCGACAGCACAAAATCCGCAACGTTGGCAGCAGCGTTCACAGCAAGCCTTGCATGATAGTCCTCGATATTCACCCTTGATGCCCCCACTCCGTGAGCATCGCCCTGTTTATTTCTCATCTGGCCAATAGAGTCGACAATTTTATTGAGTCCATTTACCAAGTCACAAATTCTCCTATCCATTGTCTTATCAGCATGAATGTTATAGAGGCATTTGACTTGAGAGAACATTTTTCCGACATCGCCGCTGCTCGAAGGCTGTTCTCCTTTGCGTTCGATAGCCCAACAGAAGACCTCTTCTAGTAATGTTCTCGCTTTAGTGAGAGCGCTATCGAAATTCCCAAGTTCAATATCTTCCTGGGCTCTATTGGCCATATCTTTAATATAAGAACGGTCAATCGTGTTGATTGAAGGAATAGACATCGCGGGCACGTCATCGACTGACGCAATGACGTAGTTATTACCGAAACATCTCAGTTCATGTCCACCAAAGAATAGCATGCTGTTAATGGCGGCGATAGCACCCTCAACAATCGCGGCATGTCTCCGTTTTATTTCCTCCGGCGTCAGGCCAGAAAACTCTTTTTGGAAACGCGCGAGGTTAAAGAAATAGGCCAACATATCAGAAACACGATTATTCTCGATGCAATGCTCAAGCAGGGCTTCAACATACATCCACCGGCTAGATGAACCATACGAAGCATCTATTCCAAACTTATTGAGCACTTCAACTAACTTAGGGCCCGATTGATACGGAAGGGAGACCTCTTCATCAAGCGCGTCTGAACGAAATGACGTATCTCCATCCAAGATAGCGTACACATCTTTGGATTTAAGTAAGTTAAATCCAGCCTGCTCTTTCTTAAACATGGGCCCACCTTAATTTGAACTGAAACGCTTGGCCAATTGTATCCCTCTAAAACACATGTCAAGCCACGTCGCTATTCAAGCAGCTGAATCATCTCGTTCCGTCAGTTCTGAAAGGAGCCGCATTCCTCTCCAATCTAAAGCACCTTGATGACGGTGGTCATATCGCCCATGCTACTCGACATCATCTTCGATGTCCTCTCCGTCGGTCTCGCCAAAGCCAACATTGTCCAAAGCCGAATAAGCAGGCCCAATCTGATTCCACTTTATGGAATCAATCGCTTCAAGGTATGAACTCAAAGCATTAAGCTGATTCTGCCGAGCCATAGCCGTAATCTTCGCAAAGGAATCAGTCGCTAGGCCGACCTTCGACAGGGACGAAGGAATCTGCGCAGCCATATCGGAATAGTGATTAGACAAGTTGTACTTCAACAACGCACGCGATGCCGCCGCAACAGACTCCGCGTTTTTCTGACTCATCGTCTTGATAGCCTGTGAGGCAGCCTCATAAGAAGACTTTAACGTTTCCTTGTCAGCCATTTCCACATTTTCCTTAGACATAAACGTCTTGTCAGTCATTAAGTCGACAGGATTTGAATAGAAGCGGCAACCTTCCAATCTGGAGGCAATTTGTTCATGCAAGATATAGCCCTTGCCATCGCTAGCCTTCGTTGCAAAATCGGCTGTATTGCTGCTACAAATAGCCATTTCTGCACCCGGGTTATCATTCATAAAACGCTCTAGAGCTGCGACGATTAGACAGTCCTCCTGAACTAGGCGATCGCGTCGAAAATGTTGGTGTAAGGGTGACGCCCTAGCGCCCGTTTAACGAAG
>CABUIH010000004.1:0-159032 GCA_902491615.1 uncultured Collinsella sp.
CCGGAGGAGTTCCGGAGACAGTCCCTTGCGGCGTAGTTCTTATTTAAGCCGTCCAAGTTTTAGGGTGCAGTTCAGGCGGGGGCGTCTTTTTTCCGAAAACTGGTACGACTCGTTTGAAAGCTCGCACCCTCAGATTCACCTTGATGTTTGGCATCAGCCAACGGCCACATGCTTTGAATCACTTGTGCTTGGCATTTCGGATGCGGCCATCTCATTTGAGGAACCAAGGGATAGTGTCCTTTCTTCGAAATACTTGGGTGAAAAGGAGCTCAAGGTTCTTTCATGCCCAGCTGGTCATCAATCTGTTGACGCTATGACCATTCGTGAGTTACTGGGCGGCAGGCTCGCTGTTCCCATTAATTTGTCACCCTGTCTCAATGCAATCAATCAATGCCCCGAAGCCCAGCTGGTTAATTTCCGCTTTCGCGATGTCGAATACGGAAACAGGGCGCAGACTGAGTTTCTTCAAGCCGGGGGATTGATATTGAGCTTTTCTGGCTCTTCTCTCGCATCAGATGGACTGGAAGTGAGCGAGTGTTCCATTGAAGGCTCGCATGACGTAGCCTTGCCCATCTACTTTTGCTATCGACAAAATGCCTGGACCGATCGACACCAGACGGTATTTCTTCACCTATTGCGTCACCTTGCTTCGTGAGGCCATTTGGCCTCGTGGCGTCAAGTGAATGTTGACGCCTTGTAACACATGACTGACGGCTCTGCCCTCATGCTTTTCCAAGATTCCGATTTTAGATTGCTGACTCTTGGAGGGCGGAGTATGAAAAACCGTACGGTTTTGCTTTATATGACGTTCGTTTTTCTGTCGAACTTCAGCACCATCTTGTATTTTCTGAAGGTTTACCTTGAATTCGTCGGATTCTCGATGGTGGCGATTTCTAGCATGATGATTGCATATCAAGTGAGCAAGTTCATCCTTGAAGTTCCCACTGGCTATATTGCTGATAGGTTTGGACGAAAGACAAGCGGCCTCGTTGGCGTCGTGGGAATGCTTGGATACTACGCCGCCCTGCTTCTCGTCCGTTCTCCTCTGCTTTTTATCGGTGCGTTTGCTCTTAAAGGTTTTGCCGTTGCATGTGTGAGCGGATCCATCGAAGCGATTTACATTGACAGCGTCTCTCAGGACCAGCTCGTAAGACTTAATGTCGTTGAGCGATTTGTTTTCTATGCCTCTTATGCCATCTCCGCTTGCGTGGGCGGTTTCATTTCGTCTGTCGGTGCATATCTCATTGGTCTTTCGGCAGATATCATCGCAATGGTGTTGACGTTGGTTGTTGTTGTCTGCATTCCTGAGATGCGAAGAGAGGGCACTGCGGCGACACCTGAACGTGGAATTAGCCCGAAGATGATCGGTGCCGCTATTGCGTGTAATGGTATTCTTCGTTCGGCGTTCATCATGGACTGTTCTCAGGCATTTGCTTTTGTCGCCCTGGAAGACTTTTTCTCACTGCTGCTTGCGGGTCGCGGAATGAATGCTGTCGCTTCGGGCGTGACCGTTGCGGTTCAGCTCCTTGCCTCCGCCTCCATAGGGTTTATTGTGCCCAGTGTGATTGCTCATGTCGACAAGGGCCGTTTTGCGCGTATTTGCGGCATCATTCGCTTAGTATTGACAGCTTTGTTTTTGATCCCCCTTACTCCGGCTAATTTGCTGCCCGTGTTCTATGTGCTGCAGACGGTTGCGTACTCGTTGTTTGCCCCAATCAAATACTCAGTTTTCCAAAATGCTGCCGACTCATCGATGCGCTGTTCACTGATTTCGGTTCAAAGCCAGATGGTGGCGGTGGGTGCCATTCTTTTCTATCTGCTCAACGCTGTGTTGAGCAGCGCTGCGGGCATTCGAGTCGTATTGCTTGTCGCGCTCGGGATTTCTTCTTTGGTGTATATTCCCGCGCTATTTCGTCTTACAAGCCAAAGGACATGAGTATTTAGGCACCGATAACTTATATATCAACGCCAATAAACCCGAGCGCGAGGGCGTTTGGGTTTATTATTGAAGCGTATGTAACCTGGCGGCGCCACACCGCCTGTTAGTAGGGAGACACATGAACGTTCTGGTCGTCAACGCGGGATCTTCGACCCTTAAGTATCAGGTCATCGACACCAAGTCCCACAAGGTGTCCGCAAAGGGCTCCTGCGAGCGCGTCTGCTTTACCGGCGGTACCTTCACCCACGCTGCTAACGGTTCCAAGAAGGTGACCGAGAACATCGAGTTCCCCGACCACAAGGTCGCCATCGAGGTCGTCCTGAAGGACCTCGAGGCCAACGGCGTCAAGATCGAGGGCATCGGCCATCGCATCGTTCAGGGCGGTTGGTACTTTGGCGATTCCTCCCTCGTCGACGAGGACGTTCTCGCCAAGATCCGCGAGGTCGCCCCGCTGGCGCCGCTCCACAACAACCCCGAGGCCAACGTTATTGAGTTCTGCCTGGAGCAGTATCCCGACCTGCCCAACGTTACGGTCTATGACACCGCTTTCCACTTCAACATGCCCGAGGTCGCCAAGACTTACGCTCTGCCCAAGGACGTTTGCGACAAGCTGCACATCCGTAAGTACGGCGCCCACGGCACCAGCTACCGTTACATCTCCAAAAAGGTCGCCGAGATGACCAACGGCGAGGCCCGCAAGGTCGTCGTGTGCCATATCGGCTCCGGCGCTTCCCTGTGCGCTATCGAGGACGGCAAGTGCATGGACACCACCATGGGCCTCACCCCGCTCGACGGCGTCATGATGGGCACCCGCTGCGGCTCCATCGACCCGGCCACCGTCTGCTACCTGCAGCGCGAGGGCGGCTACACCTTCGATGAGGTCGACGAGATGATGAACAAGAAGTCCGGCCTTTTGGCTGTGACCGGTGGCAAGACCAACGACTGCCGCAACGTCGAGGAGCTCGCCGCTGCCGGCGACCCCGAGGCTCAGCTCGCCTTCGACATGTTTGTCTACAAGATTGCCGCCAAGGCTGCCGAGATGGCTACTTCCATGTGCGGCATGGACACGCTGGTCTTCACCGCCGGCATCGGCGAGCACGCTCCGGCTGTCCGCGCTGGCGTGGCCGACCGTCTGGCCTTTATGGGCGTCAAGATGGACCATGCCCGCAACGCCCTGCGCGGCGACGGCGCTTGGTGCCTGTCCGCCAAGGATTCCAAGGTCAAGATTTTCGTCATCCCCACGGACGAGGAGTTCATGATCGCTTCCGACGTCGAGCGCATCGTCAACGGCAAATAATTGCAAGAGGGGAGGGGCTGGACGACCGAGCGCCGTTTGGCCCCTCTTTTGTGCTCGTTGGGCGATATGCTTGATAGCTATTTATCAAGTTGTGATAACTTCTTATTAAAATGCGGCCGCCTTAAGGGGTCTGCGTCGACCGTATTGCACTGCAAAGGAGTCTCATGAACGTACTTGTTGTCAACGCCGGCAGCTCAAGCCTTAAATATCAGCTTTTGGATACCGATACCCGCGAGGTTTTCGCCAAGGGCAACTGCGAACGTATCGGTTCGGACATGGGCATCTTTGGCCACTCCGAGAACGGTGGCGCCAAGCAGACCGAGGAGGTCCCTTTCCCCGATCATCGCTCTGCTATCGCTCGTGTGCTCGAGGAGCTCGAGAAGACCGACTTTACGATTGATGGTATTGGGCATCGTATCGTTCAGGGCGGCTGGCACTTCGATGATTCCGCAGTTGTCGACGACGAGGTTATGGCCAAGATTCTTGAGGTGGCACCACTTGCCCCGCTGCACAACTACGGCGAGGCCGCGGCGATTGAGTACTGCCGTGAGAAGTATCCGGAGCTGCCCAACGTGGCGGTCTTCGATACCTCGTTCCATATGACCATGCCCGAGGTTGCCTACACTTACGCCCTGCCCAAGGACGTGTGCGACAAGTATCATGTGCGCAAATATGGCGCCCACGGAACGAGTCATCGTTACGAGTGGATGATGGCCAAGGAGATCCTGGGCTCGCGCTGCCACCGTCTGCTTTCGTGCCATTTGGGTAACGGTGCTTCGCTCGCTGCTATCGAGGACGGCGTGTGCCGCGACACCACGATGGGCCTCACGCCGCTCGACGGCCTGATGATGGGCACTCGCTGTGGTTCCATTGACCCGGCCACCGTGTGCTACCTCCAGCGCGAGGGAGGCTACAGCTATCAGGAAGTTGATGACATGATGAACAAGCAGTCTGGTCTGCTTGCCATCTCGGGCATCTCCAACGACGCCCGCGACATCCGTACACGCGCCTCCGAGGGCGACGAGCGCTGCCTGCTCGCCTTCGATATGTTCGCCTACAAGGCCATGCAGCAGGCCGGCTCCATGATCGCTTCCATGGCGGGCGTGGACACCATCACCTTTACCGCCGGCATCGGCGAGAACGACTGGTCGATCCGCAAGGCCTTCTGCGACTGCTTTGAGTGGCTGGGCGTACGCATCGACAACAACAAGAACCGCGAGGCCGTGGGCAACGGCCCGCAGGTCATCAGCGCCGCCGGCTCTTCCGTCACGGTCATGGTCATCCCCACCGACGAGGAATACATGATCGCCCACGACGTCGAGCGCCTGACCAAGAACAACTAACGCATTCGTCTGAAATTGACAAAAAGGCCTCCAGAGCAACAGCTCCGGAGGCCTTTCTACTAGCAGGCGGAAATTCCAGTCCCAAAGTGATCGCCACCAGCAACGCCTGCGCTCCCAGCAACGGCACCCATCCATTCAGATTTTCAGCCCCAGCTCGTAGCCAAGCCGCCGTCCACCCCGGATTCCCTGATTGCTACGTGGTGGCAGGGACCCTACAGGGTAAAGCTCTGAAAATATTCCGCAGGACGCATGAAACCCCCGCCGCACGAAGTGCGCAGCGGGGGTTTCATGCATGTCCGAGGACGTTTTCAGAGCTTTACCCTGTAGGGTCCCGAGGGGATATGTCCGCTACTCAGCCATCTGAGCCTGGACGGCGGTGATGGCTACGACACCCACGATGTCGTCGGCAGAGCAGCCGCGCGAAAGGTCGTTGACCGGCTTGGCGATGCCCTGCAGGATGGGGCCGTAGGCGTCGGCGCCGGCGAAGCGCTGGACCAGCTTGTAGCCGATGTTGCCGGCCTCGAGGTCGGGGAATACGAGCACGTTGGCCTTGCCGGCGACAGAGGAGCCGGGAGCCTTGAGCTGGGCGACGGTGGGGACGATAGCGGCGTCGAGCTGCAGGTCGCCATCGATGGCGAGTTCGGGAGCCTTCTCCTTGCAGAACTTCACGGCCTCTTGGACCTTCTTGGCGACCTCGCCGCCGGCGGAGCCCATGGTGGAGTAGGAGAGCATGGCCACGTGCGGCTCAACATTGCCCATGAAGGTGGACCAGGAGTGAGCGGAGGCGATGGCGATCTCGGAGAGCTCGTCGGAGGACGGGTTGATGTTGAGGCCGCAGTCGGCGAAGATCAGCGTGCCGTCGGTGCCGAACTGCGGGGTGTCGGTGCACATCACGAAGAAGGCCGAGACCAGCTTGGTGCCCGGGGCGGTCTTGAGGATCTGCAGCGCGGGGCGCAAGGTGTCAGCGGTGGAGTGGCAGGCGCCGGAGACCAGGCCGTCGGCATCGCCCATCTTGACCATCATGGTGCCAAAGTAGGTGGCGTCCATCACTTGGGCGCGAGCCTGCTCGATGGTGACGCCCTTCTTGGCGCGGAGCTCGGCAAACTTCTGCGCGTACTCCTCGTGCTTCTCGGCATTGCGCGGGTCGATGACGGTGGCGCCGGGAACGTTGATCTCGTCGGGGTTGCCCAGGATGACGATCTTTGCCAGGCCCTCCTCGATGATTTTGGTGGCCGCGACGATAGTGCGCGGATCCTCGCCCTCGGGCAGGACGATCGTCTTAAGGTCGGCCTTGGCGGCAGACTTCATACGGTTTAGGAAATCGCTCATGTTACTCCTTACAAGCGTTTCGCTAAGCTCCAGGCGCCCGGCTGTTCACGAATAAACCCGCTGCTAGCGGGTCTACCTTTCAATTATGTTCGCCGCTGTGCTTGAGCTTTCCTTGTGTGGCAAGCTCATTATAGGACGCATTAGCGCTATAATCGCTCTGATAAATATGTCTCGAAGAATGTTCGAGAAAAGCCCAGCTAATGAGCCCGTGGCTTTTGACAAGGAGTATCGATGCAGATTACCTCAGGCCTGCCTGAAGGCTTTAACGCCGGCGCGTACGACATGATTGTCGTCGGTGCTGGATATGCCGGTGCCGTTTGCGCCCGCCGTCTTGCCGAGACCATCGGCTATCGTGTTGCCGTTTTGGAGCGCCGTAGCCACATTGCGGGCAATGCCTATGACTGCACTGACGAGGCCGGAATCCTGATCCACGAGTACGGTCCGCATATCTATCACACCTTTAACGAGCGCGTGCACAATTTCCTGTCGCGCTTTACCAAGTGGACGGATTATCAGCACAAGGTGCTCGCCAACATCAACGGTACCCTTATGCCCGTGCCCTTCAACCATGCGAGTCTCAAGCTCGCCTTTGGTGACGAGCGCGGCGAGGAGCTGTATCAGAAGCTCGTGGAGACCTTTGGCAAGGATGTCAAGGTGCCCATTATGGAGCTTCGTAAGAAGAACGACCCCGACTTGGCCGAGGTCGCCGATTACGTCTACGAGAACGTCTTTTTGCATTACACCATGAAGCAGTGGGGCCAGACGCCCGATCAGATCGACCCCTCGATCACCGGCCGCGTTCCCGTCTTTGTGGGTGATGATGACCGCTACTTCCCGCAAGCTCCCTTCCAGGGCATGCCGCAGGAGGGCTACACGGCGCTCTTTGAGCACATGCTCGACCACGACCTGATCGACGTGTTCTGCGACGTGGACGCCCGCGATCTCTTTGAGATCGACGAGACCACCGTCAAGATCGACGGCAAGGTCTATGGTGGCGAGATCGTCTACACCGGTCCACTCGACGAGCTGTTCAACCTCGACTTGGGTGCGTTGCCGTACCGCACGCTCGATATGAAGTTCGAGACGCTCGATATGGACCAGTTCCAGCCCGTGGGCACCGTCAACTACACCACGAGCGAGGACTACACGCGTATCACCGAGTTCAAGAACATGACCGGTCAGGTTCTGCCCGGCAAGACCACCATCATGAAGGAGTACTCCAAGGCCTATACGCCCGGCTCGGGCGAGACGCCGTACTACGCTATTCTTGAGCCCGAGAACCGTGAGCTCTATGAGCGCTATCTTGAGCGCGTCCAGAACCTGACGAACTTCCACCCGGTGGGTCGTCTGGCCGAGTATCGTTACTATGATATGGACGCCGTGACCAATTCCGCCCTCGATCTTTCGGATGAGATTATCGCCTGCCATGCATAAAGTCATAACATTCGGTATTCCCTCGTATAATGCCGCTAAGGATATGGACCATTGCATCACCTCCATCTTGGAGGGGAGCAATTACGCCACCGATATCGAGATTATCGTGGTGGACGACGGCTCCAAGGACGAGACGGCCGCCAAGGCCGACGAGTGGGAGGCACGTTATCCCGGTATCATTCGCGCGGTACACCAGGAGAACGGTGGCCACGGTATTGCCGTCCTTTCGGGTCTGCGCGAGGCACAGGGCACCTACTACAAGGTTGTCGACTCGGATGACTGGCTCGACGCTGCGGCTCTTTCGACTATGCTGTCGATTCTGCGTGGCTTTGAAGAGCGTGACCAGCGCGTTGACCTGTTTATCTCGAACTACGTGTACGAGAAGGTTTACGAGGGCACGCATACCGCTATTGGCTACAAATTTGCCCTGCCGCGCAAGAAGATCTTTTCCTGGGATCAGATCGGTCATTTCCGCCTGGACCAGAACCTACTCATGCACAGCCTGTGCTATCGCACGGATGTGTTGCGCGAGTCCAACCTTCCCATGCCGCCGCACACGTTCTATGTGGACAACATCTACGCCTACGTGCCGCTGCCGCGTTGCAAGACCATGTACTATGCCGACATCGACCTCTATCGCTACTTTATCGGTCGCGAGGGCCAGAGCGTCAACGAGGCAACGATGGTCAAGCGTCTGGACCAGCAGTTCCGTGTTACGCGTATCATGATGGAGTCGTACCACCTGTACAGCGATGTTGAGTCGTCTCGTCTGCGCTCGTACATGATGGGCTACTTCACCATGATGATGGCGATCTGCTCAGTGCTCACTAAGCTTTCCGAGGAAGATTGCGCCGACGAGCGCCTAAAGACGCTGTGGAATGATTTGAAGGCCTACGACGAGCGCATGTATCGTCGTGCCCGCTACGGCGTGGTCGGGTTCTTCACCAATCTGCGCGGACGGGCCGGAGACAAAACCACACTCGGCCTATACCGTCTTGCCTCTAAGATCTTCAAATTCAACTAACTGTTGAGTAATCGCTGCTGATAGGTTGACTGGGCCCCTTGGCCTTTAGTTTGCTACCGCGAACAGTCCTGCTCGCACGGAAAGCACATTAAGTGCTTTCCGGCTCGTGCGGAACTTGTATCAAACTAAAGGCCAAGGGGCCTCTGCTATAAGAATCGATTGTCAGGCTGCCTGAATTTGAAGATCTTCGACGCGCGGTACACAGGGGCCTGGGCTGAAAAAATATTAGTTGGTAGTCGGTCGGAGACGGGCGGGCATTACGTTTGTCGCGAGTTCCGCATGCAAAGAAGGCCACTTAATGTGGCCTTCGTCTTGCATAGGACTGTAGAGCAGCAAACGTAATGCCCGCCCGCCTCCGACCGACGGTCGAGTGGGGTTACTTCGCGGCGCCGGGGATGCCGTGGGAGGTTTTGGCGGTTTTGGCTCCGTTTACGATGGCGGTCTGTAGGGCCCTTACGGCGAGCATGCCCAGTAGGTCTAGGGGAACGGCGGCGCTTGTCTGAGCGTCTAGTTTGCCGCTGGCGAGGGTGTAGATGGTGTCGCCATCGTTGGTGGTGTGCGTGGGACGGATGGCGTGTGCGTAGGCGTCTGCGGCCATCTGGGAGACCTTGGTGGCTTGTGCCTTAGTGAGTTCCACGTTGGTGACGATGCAGCTGATGGTGGTGTTGGTGCGGTCGAGCGGCATCTGCATGGATCCGGCGGCGGCAAAGGCTGCGAGTTCCATGTCGACGATTTGGTCGCTATCGGCTGCGGCGCGCATGCCGGCGACCCACTCGCCGGTGAAGGGGTCGACAACGTTGCCGCAGGCGTTGACCGAGACCACGGCGCCCACCTTAACAGGGCCGAGCGCCACGGCGGCAGCGCCAAGGCCGGCCTTCATGCAGGTGGCAGGCCCCATGAGCTTGCCTACAGTGGCGCCGGTGCCGGCGCCCACATTGCCCTGCTCGAGCGTGGCGGGGGTGTGGTCGAGCGCTTCGCGCACGGCGGCGATGCCGGCCTCAATGTCGGGGCGAACGGTGGGGTCGCCAAAGGCAAGGTCGAAGATACAGCTAGAGCACACGATAGGCACCTGGGTGGGGCCGACGGGAAGGCCGATGCCGCGGCTCTCAAGCTCGCGAGCGACGCCGCTTGCAGCTTCGAGGCCAAAGGCCGATCCGCCCGAAAGGCAGACGGCGTGGACCTTGTCGACGGTGTTCTCAGGTCGCAGCAGGTCGGTTTCGCGCGATGCTGGAGCACCGCCGCGAACGTCAACGCCGCCGGTGGCGCCCTCGGGTGCCACGATTACGGTGCAACCGGTGCCGGCCTCCTCGTCCGTATAGTTGCCATAGCAAAAGCCATCGACATCGCAGACGTCAATGGCCTCGAGCAGTGTATCCATGTTTAACTCCTATCGGTTTTCCGCCGCGCCTTGTGCCCGGTCGGGATCCGTACGGTACGCCAAAATTGTAGGCGCCGGGGGATACCCAGCGCCAGATGCAATTACGAGAGTTTTTGAATCGCGCGCGCGACGCGGGCGATGGGTAGGCCCACCACGTTATAGAAGTCGCCCGAAATATCGTGCACGAGCATGCGTCCTCCTGTGCCCTGAATGCCGTAGGCGCCGGCCTTGTCCATGGGCTCACCTGAGGCGACGTAGCGCTCGATCTGCTCGTCGCTGAGCTCATAGAACGTCACGTCGGTCACATCGACAAACGACAGGCTCTCGGCGGCATGCGGAGCTGTAGCGTCGCCGGCTTTAACGATGCAGACGCCGGTCGCCACCTGGTGCGTGCGGCCCGAAAGCTCGCGGAGCATGGTGCGTGCCTCGTCCTCGTTTGCCGGCTTACCCAAAATCTTGCCATTGAAGGTGACGATGGTATCGGCCGCGACGGTCAGCTCATTGGGCTCGGCGTGCTCGGCGGCGACGGCAGCGGCTTTGGCCCGCGCCAAGCGTTCGACGAGCGTAAGCGGAGCTTCGCCATCAAAGGGCGTTTCATCGATATCCGCGGGAATCACGCGAATGTCATAGCCCGCCTCGCGCATCAACTCGATGCGGCGCGGTGATTGCGAAGCCAAAATCATAGCTGAATGCCCTCGGCGACCTTATCGACGGCCTTGTCGCCGGCGAGCGTGCGCAGCAGCTCAAGCGCAAAGGGGAGCGACTGGGCCATGCCGCTGGCGGTGATGATGTTGCCGTCTTGCGTGACCTTCTCGCCGGTATAGGCGCCTTCGGGGAAGCTTTTCTCAAAGCCAGGGAAGCACGTGGCGTGGCGCCCCTCGAGCAGGTCGAGCTCGCCCAGGATAAACGGGGCAGCGCAGATGGCGGCGACGTGCTTGGTTGCGGCGAACTCGCGGACCACGTCGCAGACGCGCTGATCGGCGCGCAGGTTGGTAGCACCGGGTAGGCCGCCGGGTAGCACGACGCAGTCGTACTCGTCAAAGTCGATCTCATCAAAGAGCGCATCGCAGGTCACGGGGATCTGCAGCGAGCTTACGACCTCACGCGTGGGCATGATCGAGACGAGCGTGGCGCGCACGCCGCCGCGACGCATGACATCGACCATGGTCAAGCATTCAATAGTTTCAAAGCCATCGGCGGCGAGAACGGCAACGCTGGGCATGGGGGTTCCTTTCATAGGCGGCATACAATTAGCCGTCTTATACCCCGAAGACCTCCGCTTGCCACGCTCGATTTCCCAATGATTTTTCTGAGCAATGATCATGTGTCTAGTTGCGCTTGAGGTGGACGACGGTTTCGCAGTGGAAGGTTTGCGGGAATAGGTCGACCGGCGTGATCTTGATGGGAGAGAAGGTGCCCTCCTCGACAAAGCGTTTGAGGTCGCGGGCCAAAGTTGCCGGGTCGCAGCTCACGTAGGCAACATCTCGGGCACTCGTACTCGCGATGAGGTCGATGGCCTCGGGCGCCAATCCTGCGCGCGGCGGATCGACTATCAGGACATCGGCGTCCTGATCGGGGAACTCGCGCACCGCGTCGCCGCCGATGACGTCGACGTTATCGAGCTTGTTGATCTCCAGGTTGCGACGCAGGTCGCGCACGGCCGGGCCGTAGGCCTCGACGGCGGCGACAAAATCACAGCGGCGGGCGAGCGGCAGGGTAAAGGTGCCGGCACCGCAGTACAGGTCCACGGCCAGTTCGTCTTCCTGCGGGTCGAGGGCGTCCATAACGAGTTCAATCAAAATCTCGGCGCCCTTGGTATTGACTTGGAAAAACGACGGAGCAGACAGGCGCATCTGACCCTCGGCGATATTCTCGGTCCATGAGCCCTCTCCGGCGAGCATTTCGACCTTGGAGACACGGCGGGCCTTCTTTTCGCCCTTGCTCATCACGCGCACGATGCTCGTGGGATGAGCGGCGTCCGCCAGCACGCGGGAGACCTGCGAGCGCGGAAAAGAGCCTGTGGGCGTCCAGAGTGCGACCTCGAGTGCCTTGGTGCGGCGCGAGGCGCGAATGCCCACGCGCTCCAGACCCAGGTTGTGGCTGCCGCTCAGATAGTTGAGCGCGCCGACGACTGACTTGAGCGCCTTGGGAAAACGCTTATCGAACAGCGGGCACGAATCGACGGTCACGATCTTGCTGGGGTCGACGCCGTGCATGCCAAGGCGCACGCGACCGTTGACGACGGTCGGTTCGAGCTCAATCTTATTGCGGTAGCCCCAGTCGTCCTTGGTGTGGCGGATAGGCTGGACAAGTTCGTTGACCTGCTCGGGGGTGAACTTGCCAATGCGCTCGAGCGTGGAGCGCAGGTTTTGCTCCTTGGCGGCGAGCTGTGCCGTGCGTGAGAGATTGCCCCACGAGCAGCCGCCGCAGATGCCCACGAAGGGGCAGGGAGGCTGAATGCGATCGGGGCTTGGCTCCAGAATCTCGGTGGTGCGGGCGCGCATGAACGACTTGCCGTCCTGTACGACCTCGGCCTCGACGGTGTCGCCTGCCACGGCACCCTGCACAAAGACGGCCTTGCCGTTGTCGGCGTGCGCCAGCCCGTCGGCGCCGTAGGTCATCGATTCTATAGTGAGCTTCATATTCCTGCCTGTCATTCGCGTTGTTGCTCGCACCATGGTAGCAGGGAAAAGCGCCCCGCATCCGAGGCTTTCCTTAAATGCGGGGCGCTTCTACAAACTGCTTCTACAAACGACTATTTCGTCTTGCCGGTAATGAGCGTCTTAAGACCCAGGCCGATCAGACCCAGGCCCATGCGCACGCGGCCGGGGCGATGGCGCTCGATGGCCTTGGTCTTGCCGGCGGGCTTCTTGCGACGGGCGCTCGTTTCGGGTGCGGGCTTGGTGACCTGCGGCTCGGGCCGAGGTGCAGGTGCAGGCTCGGGCTCAATGACGGTCGCCTGGACCTCTTGGACCTTGGTTGTGGCCGGCTGCGGCTCAGGAGCAGGGGCGGGCTTTGCCTCGGCGGCGGGCTCCGGAGTCGCGGTAGCGGGCTCGGGCGCTTTCTCCATGGCGGGCTCTGCGGCAGCCTCGGGCTCATTCACCGGGGGAGCGGCAACCGCTTCCGGTTTGGCGGCTGCCCCATGTTCAACCTCGGCCTGAATAGCTTCTTCGGCCACACGTTCCTTCTCCTGTGCGCGCTGCTGCGCGGCGGCCTCGGCGTTGCGATAGGCACGCTCCAGTAGAGCTTCCTGCGAGTTGAAGGGTTTCTCACCCTCTGCACACTCCACGGGGACCCAGGTGCCGTCGCTCGTGAGGCTGCGGGCCTTCACGTTGTCCTGCAGCTGCATGCCCATGTACTCGTGTACCAGGGCGCGGCAGGTGGGGTCGAGCACGGGGAAGGCGATCTCCACGCGGTGCTCGGTGTTGCGTGTCATCATGTCTGCCGAGCTCAGGTAAATCATGTCCGAGTCCACGCCAAAAGCGTAAACACGGGCGTGCTCCAAAAAGCGTCCGACGATGGAGCGGACATGCACGTTCTCGGTCTTGCCCGGAACACCGGGCTTGAGGCACGAGATGCCGCGGATGATCATGTCTACGCGCACGCCGGCACACGATGCCTCGGCGATCTTGTCGATGACCTCGCGGTCGGTCAGCGAGTTGAGCTTAAAGAACACGCGGGCGGGCTCGCCGGCAAGGGCGCGCTGAATCTCGCGGTCAAGCCCGCGCATGATGAGCGGTTTCAGTCCGACGGGCGCCACACCCAGGAAGCGGTAGTCGCCGCGCAGGTTGCCCAGCGACAGATTGCGGAAGAACAGGTTGGCGTCTTCACCGATGCCGGGATGGGCTGTCATGAGCATAAAGTCGCTGTAGAGTTTGGCCGTCTTCTCGTTAAAGTTGCCGGTGCCCAAAAGCGTGAGGCGGGTGAGCGCCATGCCCTCGCGATAGGTGAGCTGGCAGATCTTTGAGTGGCATTTAAAGCCCTCGGAACCATAGATGACGGTGCAGCCCGCCTCTTCCAGACGCTCGGCCCACTCGATGTTGTTCTGCTCGTCAAAGCGGGCACGAAGTTCCATGAGCACCGTGACCTCTTTGCCGTTCTCGGCAGCATCGATCAGCGACTCGCACAGGCGGCTCTGCTTGGCCACGCGGTAGAGTGTGATGCGCAGCGAGATGCACTCGGGGTCGTAGGCGGCCTCGTGCACCAGATCCAGGAAGGGGTTCATGGCCTCGTAGGGATAAAAGAGCAGCTTGTCGCCCTGCAGCACCTGTTCGCGGATGGAGCGGGTCATATCGATGGTGGGGTTGGGCTGCGGCTTAAACGGCGTAAAGAGGAGCTCGTTGCGCAGGTGCTCGGGAATCTTGCCCTCAATGCCAAAGACGTAGCCCAGGTCGAGCGGGATATCGCAGGTAAAGACCGAGCGGCGCGAAAGCTCGAGCGCCTTGCGGATGGTCTTGAGCGTCGCCTTCTCGAGCGACCCCGAGACCGCGAGCACAACCGGCTGCAGACGCAGGCGCTTCTTGAGAATGCGCTTCATGTGCTGGCGGTAGTCCTCTTCCTCTTCGACGCCCTCGCCGTCCGGATCGATGTCGGCGTTGCGGGTGACTCGGATGAGCGCGCGGTCGAGTGGCTTGTAGGAGCCAAAGCAGCTGTCCAGGCAGGCGAGGATGACATCCTCGAGCAAGATGTAGGAGTAGGTGCCGGTGGGCGAGGGGATCTCGACCACGCGGTTCATCGAGGCGGGAATCTCGATCAGGCCCAGCAGGCTCTCCTCGTCGGTGATGCCGTCCAGGCCACAAGCCAGATAGAGTGCGCCGTTGCGCAGGTTGGGGAAGGGATGGCGCGGGTCAATGACCAACGGTGAGATAACCGGCGACACGTAGGCCTGGAAGTAGCGGGTTACAAAGGTGCGCTCCTCGGGCGTAAGCGAATCGATTTGCGCGCGGTGAACGCCCAGAGTGTCGAGATTGCCCTCGATGCTCTTAAAGATGGACTCCCAACGGGTAAGGAGCCCGGGCAGCTCGGCCATGACAGCGTCGACCTGTTCGGAGGCGGTCATATTGCTCTTGTTGTCGACAGGCTGTTTTTTGAGCTCGGCAAGGTCGGACAGGCCACCCACGCGCACCATAAGGAACTCATCGAGGTTTGACTCGAAAATCGATACGAACTTTAGACGCTCGAACAGCGGAACGGTCTCATCGAAGGCTTCGTCAAGCACGCGGTTGTCAAAGCGCAGCCAGCTAAGCTCTCGGTTTTGCGTGTACGAGAAGTCGCGCGGCGGTTTGCGCAGCTTTGCGGCGGCTTGCTTCTTTTCGATTTTGCTCGGCATATGCATCTGTCCGTTCAGTCCCCACAGAGGACGGTAGCCTAACACTTTTCACTATTGTCTCAATTTAGTCGACCGCTGGCACGAACGTATCGCGTGAACGGTATCTTTACCTACTTCTTACGCTGACAAGTCATAGGACTGACGCCCTGCTCGTCTGCAAGTGGTCTATATCCACACTCAACTGGTACGTAAGTGTGAATAAGAATGATAGATAGCTGAATATCATTGAATGCAGGCGGAAACGTAAACAAACATCATTAATATACATAAAACCGATTTAGCTATGCAATTCTGAATCAAAAGTTTAGAGATGCAATTGCAAATGGTTTTTAGGAAAAAAGAGCGTTTACCTTAGAAAAGTTACTTTAGAACGCCGAAGTACATCATGGGGGAATCACATGCGATATACCGTTCATCGCACTTTGTTGACCGTTCGGGGGCGAGGTGGAATTGCGGGTGGAATTTGGATATAACTAGAGCTGTCAGCAAGCAGCGTCCGCTATGGAAGGGCGCTGAGAGATTCGGCCGAAAGGCCCGAAAGAAAGGTAGGAGGCCATGACGAAAGGTCTGCACGTGCCTTCCGAGATCGGCAAGCTCAGGAAGGTCTGCCTGCACCGTCCCGGCGACGAGCTCCTCAACCTGCCGCCCGACGAGCTCGAGCGACTCCTGTTCGACGACGTCCCGTTCCTGGAGGTCGCGCAGCAGGAGCACGACACCTTCGCCCAGATCCTGAGGGACCAGGGCGTGGAGGTCCTCTATCTCGAGAACCTCGTCGCCGAGGTGTTCGACCAGGTCCCCGGCGCCCGCGCCGAGTTCACCGACCAGTACATCGCCGAGGCCGGCATCCGCGGCCAGCACATGCCGCAGATCGTCCGCGAGAAGCTGGACTCCATCGAGGACAACCTCGAGTTCGTCAAGAAGACCATGGCCGGCATGACCAAGTCCGAGATCGACATGCCCCTCACGGCGTCCACGACCCTCGACTCCCTGGTCAACTCCGAGTCCGAGTCCGACCTGATCATCGACCCGATGCCCAACCTCTACTTCACCCGCGACCCGTTCGCGGTCGTCGGCGAGGGCGTCAACCTCAACCGCATGTACTCGGTCACCCGCAACCGCGAGACCCTGTACGGCAAGTACATCTTCAAGTACCACCCCGACTACAAGGACGTCTCGCTGTACTTCCGCCGCGACTGCCAGTTCCACACCGAGGGCGGCGACGTGCTGAACATCAACGAGAAGACCCTCGCCGTCGGCATCTCCCAGCGCACCCAGGCCGCCGCGATCGACGTCATGGCCCAGAACATCTTCTGGAACTCCGACTCCAAGGTCGAGCGCATCCTGGCCTTCGACATCCCGGTCTCGCGCGCCTTCATGCACCTCGACACGGTCTTCACCCAGATCGACGTCGATAAGTTCACGATCCACCCCGCCATCATGGGCACCCTGCGCGTCTACGAGCTGACCGCCGGCAAGAACCCGGGCGACGTGAACATCCGCCTGATCGAGGACACCCTCGAGCACGTCCTGGAGGACGCCACCGGCGTCGACCAGGTCAAGCTGATCCCCTGCGGCGGCGGCGACCCGATCGCGGCCTCCCGCGAGCAGTGGAACGACGGCTCCAACACCCTGTGCGTCGAGCCCGGCAAGATCTGCGTCTACGCCCGCAACACCGTCACCAACGACGTGCTGTACAAGGAGGGCCTGGACCTTCTCGTCGTGCCCTCCGCCGAGCTCTCCCGCGGCCGCGGCGGCCCGCGCTGCATGAGCATGCCCTTCTGGCGCGAGGACCTCTAGGGTCTTCTAGGACCCGTACAGGTCTTAATACATACATCTAGCTGCCATTAGATGTCTCCCATTGGGGCGGTGCGGGTTTTCGCACCGCCCCAATCTTGTATGAGGAACGTCAACACGGTTGGATGACTGCTTTTGTAAGGAGCTTGGCCATGGACATCAAGACGATTGGCGTTGAGGAATGGCTCAACGTTTGGGAGAAGAGCGCCACGTGGGACATCGCCCAGTCGACGATCTCGTCGCTCACCATGGGCGAGCTGCGCGCGCTTGATGAACAGGACGGCGCCACGTTCTACGAGCGCCTGGATCGCGAGAAGATGAACTACGGCTGGATCGAGGGCTCGCCGGAGTTTAAGGCCGAGGTTGCCAAGCTGTATCGTCGGGAGGTCAATCCCGATCACATTCTGCAGACCAATGGCTGCACGGGCGCTAACCTCAACGCCATCATGGCTGTGGTCGAGCCCGGCGACCATGTTATCGCCGAGTGGCCCACCTACGCGCCGCTCTACGAGATTCCGCGCACGCTGGGCGCCGAGGTCGAGTATTGGGAGCTTCGCGAGGAACTCGGCTGGAAGCCCGATATCGAGGAACTCAAGCGCTTGGTGCGCCCCAACACCAGACTCATCTGCATCAACAACGCATCGAACCCCATCGGTACGGTGCTCGATGCCGATATGCTCGGCCAGATTGCCGAGATCGCCCGTTCGGTGGGCGCCTACGTGCTGTGCGACGAGGTGTATCTGCCGCTTGAGAACACCGAGGCCTTTATGTCGATGGCTGACGTGTACGAGAATGCCATTGTCACCAACTCGGTGTCCAAGACCTATTCGACGCCTGCGGCCCGCGTGGGCTGGGTCGTGGCAGACGAAGAGATATCCAGCCGCATCCGCACCTATCGCGATTACACCATGATCTGCGGCGGCGTGTTCAACGATGCCCTGGCGACCTATGTGCTTGAGCACAAGGACAAGATCCTTGAGCGCAATCGCAAGATCGTGTTTGGCAACCGCGATATCGCGCAGGCTTGGATCGATACGCAGCACCGCGTTTCCTGGACGGCGCCGCAGGGCGTGTCCACCTCGTTTATCCAGCTTGATATTCCCGAGGACGACGAGGAGTTCTGCAAGCGCCTGCTGTCCGAGAGGGGAGTGCTGCTGGTACCCGGCAGCCGCTTTGAGCTTCCCTGCGGCGCACGCCTGGGCTACTGCGCGAGCGAGGACGTTCTGCGCGAGGGCCTGAGGCTTTTGGGCGAGGCACTGGCGGAGTTCGATCGCTAGGATTCCGATGATCTTCGAGGGCCTTATCCAAATTAGCCGAAGATAATCGAAAACGGACCCGTTTCCCTAGTGAAGCGGGTCCGTTTTTCTATACCGAGAAGTCAAGTTGTTACAAATGGAGCCGTAAAGCGAGTCGGTATCCGCTGGGCCTTATACTGAGTTTCCGGTGAACGGTATTAAGCGTCTGGTAAACGGTAATTTATTTACCAGAAATGAATAGGACAAACTTTTTTCTGAATAAAAATGAAAATGGTTGAGACACGGTATGAACCGCTAATTCTATTCATAGCTTTATTGGAAATATGCAATATGAGGGTGGTTTAGCAAAGTTTAGTTCCATTTGATTTTAGGATTGAAAACGCGTTTAAGCACGTAAATACGCTTTATTAAGATGAAGTGTGCCATGCGTGAAGTATATGTGTATGCCGTTCACCCCCTATAAAAAACCGTTCGGGGGCAAGGTGGAAGTATGAGCTGATTTTGGATATAAATATGTCGTCAGCAATAACGCCTCACACGGAGGGGCGCTAACGAATCGGCCCTGACAAGGGCCCGAAAGAAAGGTAGGAGGCCATGACGAAAGGTCTGCACGTGCCTTCCGAGATCGGCAAGCTCAGGAAGGTCTGCCTGCACCGTCCCGGCGACGAGCTCCTCAACCTGCCGCCCGACGAGCTCGAGCGACTCCTGTTCGACGACGTCCCGTTCCTGGAGGTCGCGCAGCAGGAGCACGACACCTTCGCCCAGATCCTGAGGGACCAGGGCGTGGAGGTCCTCTATCTCGAGAACCTCGTCGCCGAGGTGTTCGACCAGGTCCCCGGCGCCCGCGCCGAGTTCACCGACCAGTACATCGCCGAGGCCGGCATCCGCGGCCAGCACATGCCGCAGATCGTCCGCGAGAAGCTGGACTCCATCGAGGACAACCTCGAGTTCGTCAAGAAGACCATGGCCGGCATGACCAAGTCCGAGATCGACATGCCCCTCACGGCGTCCACGACCCTCGACTCCCTGGTCAACTCCGAGTCCGAGTCCGACCTGATCATCGACCCGATGCCCAACCTCTACTTCACCCGCGACCCGTTCGCGGTCGTCGGCGAGGGCGTCAACCTCAACCGCATGTACTCGGTCACCCGCAACCGCGAGACCCTGTACGGCAAGTACATCTTCAAGTACCACCCCGACTACAAGGACGTCTCGCTGTACTTCCGCCGCGACTGCCAGTTCCACACCGAGGGCGGCGACGTGCTGAACATCAACGAGAAGACCCTCGCCGTCGGCATCTCCCAGCGCACCCAGGCCGCCGCGATCGACGTCATGGCCCAGAACATCTTCTGGAACTCCGACTCCAAGGTCGAGCGCATCCTGGCCTTCGACATCCCGGTCTCGCGCGCCTTCATGCACCTCGACACGGTCTTCACCCAGATCGACGTCGATAAGTTCACGATCCACCCCGCCATCATGGGCACCCTGCGCGTCTACGAGCTGACCGCCGGCAAGAACCCGGGCGACGTGAACATCCGCCTGATCGAGGACACCCTCGAGCACGTCCTGGAGGACGCCACCGGCGTCGACCAGGTCAAGCTGATCCCCTGCGGCGGCGGCGACCCGATCGCGGCCTCCCGCGAGCAGTGGAACGACGGCTCCAACACCCTGTGCGTCGAGCCCGGCAAGATCTGCGTCTACGCCCGCAACACCGTCACCAACGACGTGCTGTACAAGGAGGGCCTGGACCTTCTCGTCGTGCCCTCCGCCGAGCTCTCCCGCGGCCGCGGCGGCCCGCGCTGCATGAGCATGCCCTTCTGGCGCGAGGACCTCTAAGTCTTTCCGTTTCCGGTGCGGTCCCCCTACAACCGCACCGGCTTCGCCCGTTAAACGGGCAACACTGATACTTACGTAATTCATTTCTTCGAAAGGAATCGAACCATGGGTGTTAACCTCTCCGGCCGTAGCTTCCTCAAGCTTCTCGACCTCACCACCGAGGAGATCGAGTACCTGCTCAAGCTCTCCAAGAACTTCAAGGATATGAAGCGCGCTGGCGTTCCGCATCGCTATCTCGAGGGCAAGAACATCGTTCTGCTCTTCCAGAAGACCTCCACTCGTACCCGCTGCGCCTTCGAGGTCGGCGGCATGGACCTGGGCATGGGCGTGACCTATCTCGATCCCGGTTCGTCGCAGATGGGCAAGAAGGAGTCCATCGAGGACACCGCCCGCGTTCTCGGCCGCATGTATGACGGCATCGAGTTCCGTGGCTTTGCCCAGGACGACGTCGAGGAGCTCGCTGCTAAGTCCGGCGTGCCCGTGTGGAACGGCCTGACCACTGAGTGGCATCCCACCCAGATGCTCGCCGATATCCTGACCGTCCAGGAGAACTTCAACTACGACATCAAGGGCAAGACCCTCGTCTTCATGGGCGACTGCAAGAACAACGTCGCTCGCTCCCTCATGGTCGTCTGCTCCAAGCTCGGCATGAACTTCGTGGCCTGCGGCCCCGAGGAGTGCATGCCCGCCGACGACGTCATCGAGGCCTGCAAGCCCATCGCCGAGGCCAACGGTTGCACCATCAAGCTGACCACCGACGTCAAGGACGGCGTCACCGGTGCCGACGTTATCTACACCGACGTGTGGGTCTCCATGGGCGAGCCCGACGAGGTCTGGGCCGAGCGTATCGCTCAGCTCACCCCGTATCGTGTTACCTCCGAGGTCATGGCTATGGCCAACCCGGGCGCCATCTTCCTGCACTGCCTGCCCAGCTTCCACGACACCAACACCACCATTGGCGCCGAGAAGTGCGAGCAGTTCGGCATCACCGAGCAGGAGGTCACCGACGAGGTCTTCGAGAGCCCCGCTTCCAAGGTCTTCGACGAGGCCGAGAACCGCATGCACACCATCAAGGCTGTCATGTACGCCACGCTCAAGTAAGAGCATCTAGCATCTCGCTCGGGGTGTCTTGCTGCACACCCCGAGCGGCTTTGTCTGGTAAATATCTCGCACCAGGCGGCAGGCACGGCACGGAAGAGCCGCTTCGGGCGAGATCAGTAAATGATTTATGAAGGGGGGATGAGAACTATGACTGAGACCGCTAAGAAAAAGCGCGGTATGCCTTCATCGTTCACCATTCTTCTTGCTCTGCTGGCAATTGTCGCAGTGATTACCGTTATCGTCTCCGGCACGTCCGGTGGCGCGGTTACTGCCGCCCGTCTGAGCGATTTCTGCACCGCCCCGATTAAGGGCTTCGCTGACGCTCTGCCCGTCTGCCTCTTCGTTATGATCCTGGGCGGCTTCCTCGGCATGATGACCGAGACCGGCGCCCTGGACAACGGCATCGCCGTCCTGGTGCAGAAGCTTAAGGGTAATGAGATCATGCTCATTCCCGTGCTGATGCTCATCTTCTCCCTCGGTGGTACCACCTATGGTATGTGCGAGGAGACCGTTCCCTTCTACGCCTTGCTTGCCGCTACCATGATGGCCGCTGGCTTCGACCCGATGGTCGGTGCCGCCACCGTCCTGCTCGGCGCTGGCTGCGGCTGCCTGGGCTCCACGGTTAACCCGTTCGCCGTCGGCGCTGCCGTCGACGCTCTGACCGGCGTTGGCATTGAGGTCAACCAGTCCATCATCATCGGCCTCGGTGCCGTCCTGTGGATTGTTACCACTGCTATGTCCATCTTCTTCGTCATGAGCTATGCCAAGAAGGTCAAGGCTGACAAGGGTTCCACCATCCTGTCGATGCAGGAGCTCAAGGACGCCGAAGAGGCTCACGGCAAGGCTGCTTCCGAGGTTCACAATGAGGTCAAGCTCACCGGTCGTCAGAAGGGTGTTCTGATCGCCTTTGCCTTCACCTTCGTCGTCATGATCGTCGGCTTCATCCCGCTGGCCGACCTCAACGAGGGCGTCGCCAACTTCTTTGACGCTGGCGCTGTCTACGATGCCGACGGTAACGCCGTCGTCCAGGGCTGGTCTGCCCTGATCACCGGCCTGCCCATTGGCCAGTGGTACTTCGACGAGGCTTCCACCTGGTTCTTCCTCATGGCTGTCCTGATCGGTATCATCGGTGGCCTGTCCGAGAAGCAGATCGTCAACACCTTCATCACCGGCGCTGCCGACATGATGTCCGTTGTTCTCGTCATCGCCCTCGCTCGTGGTATCTCCGTCCTCATGGCTAACACCGGCCTCGACGTCTACGTCCTCGACGCTGCCGCCAATGCCCTGGCTGGCCTGTCCGGTGTGATCTTCGCTCCCATGAGCTTCCTGGTCTACTTCGGCCTGTCCTTCCTGATCCCCTCGACCTCCGGTATGGCCACCGTCTCCATGCCCATCATGGGACCGCTGGCTGTTAAGCTCGGCTTCTCGCCCGAGGTCATGGTCATGATCTTCTCCGCCGCCATCGGTGTCGTGAACCTGTTCACCCCGACCTCCGGCGCCATCATGGGCGGTCTCGCCCTGGCCAAGATCGAGTGGACGACCTGGCTCAAGTTTGCCCTTAAGCTCATCGTCGCGCTCTCCGTCGTCTGCGCCATCATCCTGACCGTCGCCTGCGTGTTGCTCTAAGTACCCAACGGGTACCCCACGGAAACCTTGACGATCCTGTAAAGGATCACCTGGTCATCGTCTGTCCGGTGGGGTCAACCCACCGGTAGACTCCTACCTTTAGCCCCCTCCCGTTCCGTGCGCGGGAGGGGGCGCTCTTGTGTTCCGGCGTTTTACCAAACGCCGGAACCACTCGACGCTGCAAGCCCGCCAGAGCGGCAATCTGACGTTCAATCGTCGGGCATGGCCAAAAGGCCTATGCCCTCCTCTTTCACGTCACCTTGCTCGCTCTGGCGGGCTTTCGCTGACTTTTGCTCCACCTGCGGCGCTGCCATTGTTGGTGTTATGGGGCGGTGCAATGGGGTCAGGTTAGTTTGCACCAAATATGTCCGACAAGAGGTTTGACGGATGTTTGGTTGGTGCCTGTTGATGGTCTGGGTATCGGGGAGGGCGGGCTCCGTTATAATCGCCTAGGACATTAAATGGAAACGGGACGGGAGCCATACATGCGCCAGGGTTTCGACAACGCGAAGTATATCGAGCTGCAGGCTGCTCACATTAAGGAGCGCATCTCACAGTTTGGTGGCAAGCTCTATTTGGAGTTTGGCGGCAAGCTGTTTGACGACTATCACGCGAGTCGCGTGCTGCCGGGTTTTGAACCGGACAGCAAGTTCCGCATGCTCAAGAGCATTGCCGATGACGTTGAGGTCATCATCGCGATCAACGCGAACCACATCGAGAAAAACAAGGCTCGTGGTGACCTTGGCATTACCTATGACGAGGATGTGCTGCGCCTGGTTGACCTGTTCCGCGGCAACGGCTTTGCTGTCGCGGCTGTGGTCATCACCCAGTACGCCGGCCAGCCTGCTGCCGATGTGTTCCGCAACCGCCTGAACGCGCTCGGTATTCCCGCCAAGCTGCACTATCCCATCGAGGGGTATCCGCACGATGTCGATCTGATCGTGTCCGACGATGGCTACGGCAAGAATGAGTTTGTCGAGACCACCCGACCGCTCGTCGTGGTCACTGCCCCCGGTCCTGGCTCGGGCAAGCTTGCCACCTGCCTGTCTCAGCTCTATCACGAGCACAAGCATGGCACGGCCGCCGGCTATGCCAAGTTCGAGACCTTCCCGGTCTGGAACCTTCCCCTCACGCATCCGGTCAACATCGCCTACGAGGCGGCCACGGCGGACCTCGACGATGCCAATATCATCGACTCCTTCCACCTTGAGGCCTATAACAAGACCACGGTCAACTACAACCGCGACGTCGAGGCCTTCCCGGTGGTCCGTGCTCTGATGGAAAAGATCCTGGGCAAGAGCCCCTACCAGAGCCCTACGGACATGGGCGTCAATATGGTCGGCTTTGCCATCACCGATGACGATGCCTGCCGCGACGCTTCCAAGATGGAGATCGTCCGCCGCTACTTTACCGCGGTCGAAAATGTGCGCCGTACCGGCGTGGGCGATGAGCAAGTCGACCGTCTCAAGATTATTATGAAGAAAGCCGGCGTCGATAAGAACTACTCACCGGCGCGCTCGGCGGCCCTCACCAGGGAGCAGCTGACGGGTGGTCCCGTGGGTGCCATGGTCATGCCCGATGGCTCCGTGGTGACCGGTAAGACCTCCACGCGCCTGGGCGCCGCAAGTTCGCTCATTATGAACGCCCTCAAGCATGTCTCGGGCGTCGACCTTGAGCTCGAGGTCATTAGCGATGAGGCGATCGAGCCCATCAGCAAGCTCAAGACGCATTTCCTGGGAAGCAAAAACCCGCGCCTCCACACCGACGAGACGCTTATGGCGCTGTCGATCACCTCGGCCACGAGTGAGACGGCCGCTCGCGTCCTTTCGGGCCTGGAGCAGCTGCGCGGTTGCGATGCCTTCTTTAGCGTGATCATCTCGCCGACGGACGAGACGGTACTGCGCAAACTGGGTATCAACGTGTGCTGCGAGCCCAAGTTTGAGCGCCGCGGTTTCTTCCATCGCTAAGTTTGAAGCACCGCGGTAATTGCATTGCATTTTGGCCGTATCGGGTTAGCGCCCGGTACGGCTTTTTGATCAATAAAGCGCCTATTTCGGCGAAAAATAGCTGTTTACCTGCCTAGAAACAATTTGAGCGGTATACAATAACCGTAACTGTTTCATCCTTAGCGGGATGCCGCATGATGGATATTACCTGCCATCGTGAGGTGTGTCGGTCGCGCACGGCGCGTTAGATGTTCGTGCTCGGTTTGAGGAGGCTGCTATGGCGGGCAAGGGTCGTGCGAGTGTCAACGATATGAAGCGTGTCGAGGTGCTGGTGTTGATGGAGATCGACCAGCAAACCGAAGACAATGGCGGGCCGTATGGTTTCTCGCGCAAAACGCTTGCCGAGCGCGTGGGGGTTTCGCCGTATCGTGTCCGCGCCGCAATCGATCGCTTGGATTCCGAAGGCATGATTGATGTCGTCTCGCGTTATAGCGACGACGGCGGTCAGCTTGCAAATGGCATTTGCCTCACCGAACGTGGCGAGTGGTATCTTGAGGGCGTCCGTACCGGCATGCTCGTTCAAGAAATGCTTGAGGACGAGGTTGCTGATCGATAGCAGCATGTAACCCTTGCCACAGCGACGCCGCCTGGGAAACCGGGCGGCGTTTTGTTTCAAGATTGAGAAATGCAATCGCACGCGAGAAAAATTGCGAACGGTCCGCGGCGCGAGTATTACAATGAAGACCCGTAAGATGTGGATAAACAACTTCTACGGGAAGCGCAGGTAACTCAATATGACCAAGCATGTGTTCGTAACCGGTGGCGTGGTTTCGTCCTTGGGCAAGGGTATCACCGCGGCCTCGCTGGGCCGTCTGCTCAAGTCGCGTGGCTACAAAGTAACGATGCAGAAGGCCGATCCGTATCTGAACGTCGACCCCGGTACCATGAGCCCCTTCCAGCATGGTGAGGTCTTCGTTACCGAGGATGGTTACGAGTCCGACCTGGACCTGGGTCATTACGAGCGCTTTATTGATGAGAACCTGACCCGCGATTCCAACTTTACGACCGGCGCCATCTATAAGAGCTTGATCGCCCGCGAGCGTCGCGGCGACTTTTTGGGCGGTACCGTGCAGGTGATTCCTCACGTCACCAATGCCATTAAGGACAAGTTCCGCCGCATCGAGGAGCAGACCGGCTCCGATGTAGTCATCACCGAGCTGGGCGGCACGATCGGCGACATCGAGTCGCAGCCGTTTGTCGAGGCCATCCGCCAGTACCGCAAGGAGGCCGGCCCCGAGAACGTCTGCTACATCCACGTGTCGCTCGTTCCCTATATCGCCGCCGCCCACGAGGTCAAGACCAAGCCCACGCAGCATTCCGTCAAGGAGCTCCGCAGCTTTGGCATCCAGCCCGATATCATCGTGCTGCGCTCCGACCACCATATCGATGACGCTATCCGCGGAAAGATCGCAAGCTTCTGCGACGTCGACACCGATTGCGTCTTTACCAACGAGGACTGCGCGAGCATTTACGATGTTCCGCAGCTGCTTGCCGAGCAGGACTTTGACCTGCGCATTTGCGAACGCCTGGGTCTGGATCCGCGTGAGCGCGACATGAGCGAGTGGAACGAGTTCCTGCGCAAACAGAATCACGCCAACCATCACGCCGACAAGGTGAAGATCGCCGTCGTGGGTAAGTACACGCAGCTGCCCGATGCGTACCTGTCGGTTATCGAGGCCCTGCACCATGCGGGCGTCTTCTACGATCGCCATGTGGACGTCCAGCTGGTCGACGGCGAGAGCCTCGACGAGCAGAATGTCTCCGAGGTTTTGGGCGACGCCTCGGGCATCCTGGTCCCCGGCGGCTTTGGCAAGCGCGCCCTGGAGGGCAAGATCCTCGCGGCCGAGTTTGCCCGTGAGCACAAGATTCCGTATCTGGGCATTTGCCTGGGTATGCAGGTGGCCGTGTGCGAGTTCGCCCGCAACGTCGTCGGCCTTGCCGGCGCCAGCTCCTCCGAGTTCGATCCGGACGGCCCGTTTAGCGTCATCGATCTGATGAGCTCGCAGGAGGACGTGACCGAGAAGGGCGGCACCATGCGCCTGGGCGCCTATCCGTGCAAGCTCGCCGCCGATACCCTTGCTCGCGAGGCATATGGCGAGGAACTCGTCTACGAGCGTCACCGTCACCGCTTTGAGTTCAACAACGCCTTCCGTGACCAGCTCGAGGACGCCGGTTTGGTTATCTCGGGTCTGTCGCCCGACGAGCGCCTGGTCGAGATGGTCGAGCTGCCGCGCGACGTGCATCCGTGGTATGTGGCAACCCAGGCTCATCCCGAGTTCAAGAGCCGCCCGACCAACCCGCAGCCGCTGTTCCGCGAGTTCGTGCGCGCTTCGATCGGCCAGCACGAGGGTGTCGACCGTCTGCAGGTGACGCCCATGAACCTCGCTACGGACTAAGGGTGCCGGCGAATAAGGAACATACCGAAGCTACTCCCTCGTCGCTCGCCGTGGCGGCGGGGGAGTATCTCGATTACCTCGCGGTCGAGCGGGGTTTGGCGCGCAACACGATTGCGGCCTATTGTCGTGACCTGACGACGTACTGCGCCTATCTGGAGCGGGCGGGTATTGTGTCTTTTGAAGAGGTGACCCGTCAGGTCGTGAAGGGCTTTGTTGCCGACCGTCGCGATGGGGGCTATTCCGATGCCTCGGTGGAGCGTGCGCTTGCGGCCGTGAAGGGCCTGCATGCCTTTTTGGTGCGCGATGGGGCTGTGGCCCAAAATCCAACGGCGGCGTTGCGCCTGCCTAAAAAGGCTGAGCGTTTGCCGGAGTATCTATCGGTGGAGGATGTCTCGGCGCTGCTCGATCAAGACTTCCCCGAGGGCGAGATGGGCTTGCGCGACCATGCCATCTTGGAAGTGCTCTACGGATGCGGTTTACGTGTGAGCGAGTTGGTGGGGCTCGATGTGGGCGATATCCATATCGACGATGGCTTTGTGCTCGTTCGCGGTAAGGGCTCAAAGGAACGCCTGTCACCGCTGGTGGGAAGCGCGGCGCGAGCTCTGACGCTCTATGTAACTGAGGGGCGTTCTCGCTTGGCGGCCCATGCCCGCGGAACCGAGACCTCGGCGGTCTTTTTAAATAAGAACGGCCGCCGTCTGTCGCGCCAGGGCATTCATGCCATCTGTGAGCGCTACGGGCGCCAGGTGGGGCTGGTGGGACTCCATCCCCACACGCTGCGTCACTCCTTTGCCACCCATATGCTTGCGGGCGGCGCAGACCTCCGTGTGCTACAGGAGATCTTGGGACATGCCGATATATCGACCACGCAGGTCTACACGCATGTCGACCGCACGCAACTGACCGAGGTCTATCTGGCGGCGCATCCGCTAGCACATCGCTAGCACCTCGCTGACCTGCATATTTATAAATATTAAATGGGACGGGCCCCAGATTGCCGAGACGCACTTTTGCGCGCATGGGGCCCGTCCCATTTTTCGCCACTTGGCATCGCGGTGGTGGGCCGCACGTGCCTTGGGTGGGGGAGTTTGGGGGCGATGTGAACGGCATATAAAGGGACGCAAAATCGCCTCAAGGTCAACTTGAAGGTTGAGGTTGAACGGCGGGGTGCCACAGGTGGCATCCCGCCGTTGCTGTAAACACAACATATTGTGTTTTCGAACATATGCTCGGGGGTGTTTTGCAACATATAGGGGGTGGAGTGGTGGGGTGGGGTGGGGGAAGGGGTGGGGAAAGATGTTGAAAAATGGGGCGGTTCCCCATATTATTGATGACGTCGACAGGCGGGGTGGTTCCCCGCGTACGTGCCATCTGAGTAACCGAGGGGAGGGCGCACATGGGAATGACTGGTGCATACGAGCGCAATCTCGATGCAAAAGGTCGTCTGTCCCTGCCTGCACCCCTTCGCGAGGAGCTTGGAGAGCACGTTCGCGTGTTCAAAGCCCTGGATGTCGATGCTCTGTACGTGTTCTCTGCCGAGGCCTTCGATAAGTGGGTCGAAGGACTCTTCGCGGGTCGTGAGGGCCACGAGGGTTTTAACCCGCGTGACATTAATGACCAGAAGCTCATGAGGGCGATCAACAAGCGCACCACGTCGATGGACGTGGACAGCGCCGGTCGTATCGGTCTTTCCGAGTCTCTCCGCAAGCAGGCGAACCTCGACCGCGAGGTCACGGTTGTGGGCAACTACGACCACCTTGAGGTTTGGGATCGCGCCGCGGCCGATGAGGACGATGACGATGAGGCCCTGCTGGACCTCTTCTTCTCGTAAGGGCAAGGCACGGGTAACGGATGGAGCGTGGGATCTTGACACAAGAATATCGGCATGAACCTGTCATGCTCGGCGAAGTGCTTGAGTCGCTGCGGCTAAAGAGCGGCTCCGTTGTCTGCGATTGCACCCTTGGCGGTGCCGGCCATTCGGTAAAGATGGCCGCGCAGGTGGGGGAGACGGGCCTTTTGCTCGGCGTCGATCAGGACGACATGGCCCTCGAGGCCGCTGGCGCCCGTCTGGACCGCGAGGTTCCCGGAGTTCCGCACCAGCTGCTGAAGGGCAACTTCGGCGACTTGGACGAGCTACTTTGCTCGGCCGAGGTGCCCGGGGTCGATGGCTTCCTGTTCGATTTGGGCGTTTCGTCGCCGCAACTCGATATCCCTGGCAGGGGCTTTTCGTATAACGAGGACGCCCCATTGGACATGCGGATGGATCCGGGTAATAACACCTTAAACGCAGCTGAGGTCATCAACACCTATAACGAACACGACCTCGCCCGGATTCTACGCGTCTACGGCGAAGAGAAGTTCGCCTCGCAGATCGCGCGCGAGATCGTGCGCCGCCGCGAGCAAGAACCGATCGAAACCACCGGCCAATTTGTCGAGATCATCAAGGCGGGTATCCCGGCTGCCGCTCGTCGGCATGGTGGACACCCGGCCAAGAAAAGTTTCCAGGCCATTCGCATCGAGGTCAATCACGAGCTCGATGTGCTCGAACGAGGGCTTGATGCCGCCACCAGGTGGCTCAACCCGGGCGGACGTATCTGCGTCATCTCGTATCACTCGCTCGAGGACCGTATCGTAAAGAACCACTTTAAGGAGATGAGCCAGGGGTGCACGTGTCCGCCGGAGATTCCGGTGTGCGTGTGCGGCAACGTGCCGATACTCAAGGTCATCACCCGCAAACCCCTGGTTGCCCAGCCTGATGAGGTTGAGCGCAACCCTCGGGCGAGATCAGCCAAAATCCGCGTGGCGCAGCGTCTGTAGGCGCGACCGCGCGATATTGGACCTCCCGCTCGCACCATAAACGAAGCTTAAACACACTACCAACGTACTCGGGATGGGAGGCGGCATATCATGGGCTACAACACTTCAAGCGCAGCACTCGCCTATGATATGAACGCCATGCCCGCCTATCGTGAGACGCCGCAGGCCCCCGTTGCTCCCCGTGAGCAGCGCACGCCGCGCTTTGATGTCTACACGGGCGCGGGCCGTCAGGCAAACCAGGCGGTAAGCCCGGTTTTCATGAGCGTTCTTAAAACGTTTTGCATCATTGCGGCTATCTTCATGACGATCGGCGTCGCCCGCGTGGCGCTCGCCGGCGTTACGGCCCAGGTGCTCAACAGCAACGCCGAGCTTACCAACACGCTCGAAAAGGCGACCGATGAGAGCTCCGACCTGGAGGTCATGCATTCGGTCTATGGCGCCGACACGCGCATTCGCGACCTTGCGGGCGCTTATGGCATGGTGGAGCCCAGCGAGAGCGTTACACTTGACTTTTCGCAGGATGCAGCCGCGGGCGCCAACGCGACCGCGACCGCTCAGTAGCAAGACGGTAGCTGAGTATGACAAATGACTATCGCCGCGGTTCCGATGGGGGCCGCGGTTCTGGACGTCCCTCGTCGCGGGGACGTTCTGGTTATCAAGGAACGGGTCGGCAATCTTACAACGCCGGGCGGTCCCGTGGCAACGACCCGGCGTCGCGACTTCGCGGCTCGGGCGGCCCTCAAGTGCATAACACCAGGTCGCGCAAGAGTTCGTCGACCGAATGGCTCACAGGCGCGCCTCTGCCTCGCCGCAAAGCCGTCATGGGCTTCATTGGGCTTGGCTTGGGCTTGGGCGTCTTTCGCCTTGCCGACTATCAAATTGTCGAAGCCGATAAACTGCGCGAGCGTGCCGATGCGCGCCGCCTGCTTGCGCAGACCCTCTATGCCAAACGCGGCACCATCTACGACCGCAACGGCAACGTGTTGGCGTCGTCGGTCGAATGTCGCAACATCGCCGTGAACCCGCAGCTTGTCGAGGATGTTGACAAGACGGTGTCGGCGCTGGTCAAGGCAACTGGAATCGATAAAAAGACCTGCCGCAAGCTCGTCGAGTCCGATGGAACCTGGGTGTATATCAAGCGCCAGGTGGACGAAGACGATGTTGCGGCGCTGGAGAAGAAGAACCTGCCCGGCGTGCTTTTTGAGCAGGCCATGAAGCGTGTATATCCATACGGCAATCTGGCATCGCAGGTGCTGGGTGTAGTGAATGTAGACAACGACGGCTTGACGGGTCTCGAAAAGCAATACAACAAGCTTCTGACCGGCACGAACGGTTCTCTCGTACGCGAGCGCGCGAGGGACGGCAGCTATATCGCGGGCGGTGCCTATAAAAAGGTGGCTGCGGTCGACGGCGTTGATATCGTGACGACGCTCGACGTCAATATCCAGCGTGCGGCCGAGGATGCCCTGGCAGAGGCTGTCGAGAAGACAAAGGCCAAGAACGGCTCGGCGCTGGTCACCGATCCTACGACAGGCGAGATCTTGGCAGCCTGCTCGTACCCGACTTACGACCAGACCGATCTGGAGAACGCCAAGACCGAGGATATGAACCTGCGCCTGGTCACTGACGCCTACGAGCCCGGCTCGGTCTTTAAGACGCTCGTGGCGGGCGCCGGCTTCGACTTGGGTGTCGTGCGATCGAGTACGTCGTTTGAGGTGCCGGCGAGCATCAAGGTGGGCGACGATACCGTCACCGATGCCGACAAGCGCGACTATGCCATGACCATGGATGTGCGCGAGATGATGCGCCGTTCGTCCAATGTGGGCTTTGTCCTAGTGGGGCGCAAGATCGGTGCCGACGACTTTGCCGCCTATGTGGACAAGTGGGGCATCGGTCACAGCTCGGGTGTCGATTTTCCGGGCGAGAGCCTGGGTATCGTCAAGGAGCGTGACCAGTATGACGGCGCCACGCTGGGCTCGATGAGCTTTGGACAGGCACTGTCCGTCTCGCCAATTGAGATCGCACGTGCCGTGGGCGGCATCGCCAACGGCGGCGTGATGATGACACCGCACTTCTATAAGTCCAGCAAGGGCGACGAGAAGGACTGGGGCGAAGGCGAGCGCGCGATTTCTGAGGATGCCGCATCCCAGGTGACATCGTGCATGCAGACGGTCGTGTCCGAGGGTACGGGCGTTGGCGGCGCGGTTGACGGCTATGACGTGGCGGGTAAGACCGGTACGGCCGAACGTGCCGACGAGAACGGCGGCTACCTCAAGGAGAACTACATGTCGTCCTTTATGGGCTTTGCACCGGCACAATCGCCCAAAGTGCTGTGCTATATCACGCTCGACGGAACGCCGAGCGGTTCAGATGCCGCTGCGGTGCCGTTCCAGTCCATTATGGCCAACGCGCTCGACGTGCTGGGTATCCCGCACACGAAGTAGGGGGTTACAATCTTTGGGGCGTTGTTTGTTGTCCCATATGAGGGTGTTCACATGCCCTGCACCACGCATGTGCGGCGCTGGGATACAATACGCCGATAGCATTATTAGGTTTACAGGGGAGCTGCAATGATAGAGATCGCCGTCAACAACCTCGCGGCCGCAACAGGGGCCCGAACCGTGACGGGAGAAGCCGATCGGGTATGCCGCGGGTGCGTTATCGACTCGCGCCAGGTCGAGGAAGGGACGATTTTCGTCGCCTTTCCCGGTGAAAACGTCGACGGCAATGATTTTGCTTCCCGTGCCGTCCAGTCGGGTGCCGGCGCCGTCGTGATGACGCGTGAGCCCGAGGCCGAGCTGGTCTCGCTGGCGCAGGACAAGGGGTGCGCCATCCTGCTGACCGATGATCCCGAGGAGTTTCTGCTGCGTTTGGCGCACACGTATCGCCTGGAGCTTGGCTGCCTGGTCGTTGGTATTACCGGTTCCATCGGCAAGACGACGACCAAGGACGTGCTCGCCGCCGTGCTCGCCAAGCGCTATCGTGTCTGGGCCACCAAGGGCAATTTCAATAACCTGATCGGCATGCCGCTCACGGTGCTTTCCGCTCCGGCCGATACCGAGGTCCTGGTGCTCGAGATGGGCATGAACCATTTCCACGAGATTGAGCGCCTGTCCCAGTCCGCCAATCCCAACCTTGCCATCGTGAGCAAGATTGGTACCTCTCACATCGGCATTTTGGGCAGCCGCGAGAACATCGCCCGCGCTAAGGCCGAGATTGTCCAGGGTATGTGCGCCGCCGGCGACTTCTTGCCGCTGCTGGTTTTGGGCGGTGAGGACGACTTTACGCCGTTCATTCGCGATACGTTCGCCCAGCCTGCTGGTATCGATGTGATGCTGGCCGGCGTCTCGGACGATGATGAGGTCCGTGCCCGCGACATTCGTGTTGATGACGAGGGCCGTCCGGTCTTTACGCTCGATTTTGGCCAGGGTGAGACGACCGATACCATGCTTGCCATCCCCGGCGTGCAGTCCGTCCCAAATGCCGTTAAGGCCGCCGCAGTTGCCTATCGCCTGGGCGTGACGCCCGAGCAGATCGATGCTGCCTTTAGGGGCCTCACGATCACCGGGCACCGCCAGGAGATCAAGCGCGCCAAGAGCGGTGCCCGCGTCATCGACGATTCCTATAACGCCAGCGCCGAATCCATGGCTGCTGGTCTCGATCTGCTGTGCTCGCTTTCGTGCACGGGGTCTCGCATGGCGATCCTGGGCGAGATGGGCGAGATGGGCGATGAGGCTCCTCGCATGCATGAGCTCGTGGGCGCCTATGCCGCCGCCAAGAAGCTCGACATGCTGGCGTGCGTGGGTGGTGAGCTGGCCCAGCTTATGGCCGATGCCGCGCGCATGATGGGCATGGACGAGGACCGCATCCAGGTGTTCTCCGATTATCAGCAGGTGCTCGACCGCATGGGCGGCGCGCTTGAAAAACATGATGTTGTACTGGTCAAGGGTTCCCGCTTTGTTGAGCTCGACCGCTTTGTGGAAGGTGTGTGCTAGCCCATGTTCGGCAATCCCTCGTATCCAACGTATCAGGCTTTTTTGGGGCTTGGCATCGCCGCTGCCATTGCGCTGCTGCTCATGCCGTGGTGGATCAAGCTACTTAAGGTCGAGGGTATCGGCCAGCAGGTTCGTGCCGACGGCCCCAAGCGTCATTTGGTTAAGCAGGGAACGCCCACCATGGGTGGCGTTGTCATTCTCGTCGCGATTTCGCTGACCTGCCTGCTGATGGGCAAGCTCACCACCGAGCTCGTGCTCGTGCTGCTCGCCACGCTGGCGACCGGCGTGCTGGGCCTGATCGACGACCTGACCTCCGTTACGCATGGGCGCTCGCTCGGTCTGACGCCTCATGCCAAGATGATCGGCCTAACCATTATATGTGTCACCTTTACGGTACTTGCCGTCAACTGGTGCGGCGTCGCCCCCGAGATTCGTTTTCCCGGCGGCCTGACGATTGACCTCGGTGTTCTTTCGACCACCATCTGTGGCCTTTCGTTCCCGTGGCTCTACATTGTCTTTTGCTGGCTGATGATCGCCGGTCTTTCTAATGCCGTGAACCTGACCGATGGCCTCGACGGTCTTGCTGGCGGCACCTCCATGATTGCCATGCTCGCCATGGCTGCCATGGCGTTTTTGCACGGAGACGTGAACCTGTCCATCTTCTGCACCGCGTGTGCCGGTGCCTGCTTGGGCTTTCTGTGGTTCAACTGCTATCCGGCGAGCATCTTTATGGGCGATACCGGCTCGCTTGCCCTGGGCGCCGCGTTTGCCTGCACGTCCATCATGACCAACACCGAGGTCGTCTCCCTCATCATCGGCGGCCTGTTTATCGTTGAGACCCTGTCGGTCATGATTCAGGTTGTCTACTTCCACTTTACGCACAAGCGCGTCTTCCTTATGGCGCCCATCCATCATCATTTCGAAAAGAAGGGCTGGGCCGAGACCAAGGTCGTCATCCGTTTTTGGATTATCGCTGCGGCCTTTGGTGCCGTTGGCCTTGCTCTGTTCTTCCAGTTGGGATAGTGGTCTTTCATGCCTCTTGCTGATGTCTTTAGCCTGCTCGTTTTGGGTCAGGGCAAATCCGGTCTCGATGTCGCCCGCTGGGCGCTGGCACATCCCGAGCGCGTAAGCGCCGTTACCGTGTATGGCGGCGGCACCTCTGAGCCCAATGACGCCACGCGTGCGCTCGAGGCTGCTGGTGCGTCGTTTGTCTATGGGACCGAACAGGTCGAGGGCGCCTATGACGTATGCGTGACGTGCCCGGGCATCTCGGAGTTCTCGGGCTTCTTTAAGGCCGGGCGCGATCATGCCGCCCAGATTATGGGCGAGCCCGAGTTTGCCTATCGTCTGTCGCCCGATAACTGGATTGCCATCACGGGCACCAACGGCAAGACGACCACCACGTCGCTGACGGATTATCTGCTCAAGGCTGCCGGCGAGGCCAGCGTTGCTGTCGGCAACATCGGCGAGCCGCCGGTCAACGAGATTGACGGCCGAGCCCACAACGAGTGGTTTGTGGCTGAGCTCTCGAGCTATCAGATTGCTACGACCACCGAGCTCCACCCCCGCGTGGCGGTGCTGCTCAACATCACTCCCGACCACTTGGGCTGGCATAAGAGCCATAAGAACTACGCGCTTGCCAAGATTAAACTGTTTGACAATATGGTCGATGACGATCTGGCGGTTGTCGACGTCGAAGACGCCGGCATTCGCGAGTTCGATGAGTACATCTACACGCCGGGTCGTCGCATCTGCAAGGTTGCCTTTGACGAGCCTGAGGGTGAGGATGCCGCCTTTGTGCGCGATGGCAAGATGATCGTGCGCCTGAAGGGCGTCGAGACACCGCTCATCGCTACATCCGAGCTCAAGATCTCGGGCCATCACAATGTTATCAATGCCCTGTGCGCCGCCACGGCTGCCCTGGCAGTCGGTGCCGATGTCGATGGTATCTGCCGTGGTCTGGCCTCGTTCCAGCCGCTCGAGCACCGTGTGGAGCCGTGTGGCGAGATTGACGGCGTGCGCTACGTCAACGATTCCAAGGCGACCAACACCGATGCGGTCGAGAAGGCACTGACGGCATTTCCCGATGACGACGTGATCTTGCTGCTCGGCGGCCACGATAAGGGCACGCCGCTCACGGACTTCGCGCGCGTCGTTATGGACAACGTGCGCTCGGTCGTCTGCTTTGGCGATGCGCGCGAGCGCTTCACCGCCGCTATGGACGAGGCTGATGTCGATGGCGATGTGGATATCGCCCAGGCGGATGACCTGCGCGATGCCGTGGACGTTGCCCGTTCGCTTTCGAGCCGTGGTGACGTGATCTTACTTTCTCCTGCCTGCTCTTCGTTCGATGAGTTCTCGGGCTATGAGGAGCGCGGCCGCGTGTTTAAGGACTACGTGGCTCAGCTTGCCGCTACAGCGAAATCACAAATGGAATAGGGGTTGCCGGTGAGAGAGGAGAGCCCCCGACAAGGTACGAGGAGGCCCGACTCGGACCGTGCTTCCTCGCGGCGCAGCACACCGCGTTCCGGTCGCGGCGGGCAGACGTTTAGCGAACGCTATATTGCCGGCGTTCCCGCCCGTATCATGCGCCCCCGTTTGATATTCATGGCCTGCTTGTTTACCTTGGTATGCTTTGGCCTGCTGATGGTGTACTCGGCGTCTTCGGTCGAGGCGCTGCACGAGAATGGCTCGACGACGTTTTTTCTGGGTCGACAGGCCGCGTTTGCCGTGGTCGGTGTTCTGGCGCTGATTGCCATCGTGCGCGTTTTGCCGGACAGCTGGTTTGGGGAGGATGTGCTCAGGATCTTCCTCATAGGCATGATAGGGCTACTGTTTCTGGTGTTCTTGGTGGGCAGCGGCAGCCGTGGCGCCACGCGCTGGCTTAACATCGCCGGTATTCAGTTCCAGCCTTCCGAGTTTTTAAAGCCATTTGCCATTGCGTATTCGGCCATCATGCTTGATCGCTTCTTTTCGCCCGGTGGCAACATCAACGAATTTCTTCGCAAGATGGGCATCTACCTGGGCATTTCGCTCTTTCTGATCTTTATCCAGCCCGATTTCGGTACTGTCCTGATCATCCTGTTGACCCTCATGTGCATGGCGTTGTTTGCGGGTCTCGACCCCAGATTTATCATCGGCGTGCTAATCTTCGGCATTCTCGTGATCGTGATTGCGCTTGTCGCAGAGCCGTACCGTATGGTGCGTATTCAGGTTGCCTTGAACCCTTGGGCCGACGAGTATGGTGACGGCTATCAGGCCACGCTTGCCATTATGGCCTTTGCCTCGGGCGGTCTGTTCGGCCGTGGCATCGGCAACTCAACCATGAAGTACTCGTATCTGCCCGAGGCGCACAATGACTACATCCTGGCCATCATTGGCGAGGAAGTCGGTTTTGTCGGAACCGTGCTGTTCTTCTTGGTGTTTGCGATGCTGATCTACTCGGCGTTTCGCATTGCCGAGCAGGCGACCGATCGCCGGGGCGCGCTTATGGCGTCTGGCTCCGCGGTCATTCTCGCAGTGCAGTTTTTGATTAACGCGCTGGGCATCCTCAACGTGTTTCCCATGACGGGCAAACCGTTGCCGTTTATTAGCTACGGCGGTTCGTCGATTATTGTGTCGCTCATGCTTGCCGGGTTGATCCTGCGCGTTTCGTACGAGAGCGCCCGCCGCGATGAGTATGACCGCCGCCGTGAGAGCTTTGCCGTTATGGATGAGAGTACCGCCGGCGTGCCCCACGTGCGCGGCGAGCGATCTTCGCGTAACGGTTTTACCGTCCTGGATGGCTCTGCGACCGACCCCGCAGCCCGCCCGCGTCAGCGAACGGCGCCGCAAGGTCGTCCTCAGCGCCCCACTCCTCGCAATGCGGGCGGCGGATATAATCGAATCGATTTGAACTCAGACCCGTCGGCGCGTCTGCGTACCGACGGCCAGGGACCGCGTGTACGAAGGGACTACCATGACCGATAAAATGACCGTTGCTATTGCAGCCGGCGGCACGGCAGGGCACATCAACCCCGCGCTCGCCTTGGCCGAAGAGCTGCGTGACCGTGGCCACCACGTTGTGTTCGTGGGCCAGTCGCGCAAGCTCGAGGGTCGTCTGGTCCCCGAGGCTGGGTTTGATTTTGTGCCCATTACGGTCACGGGCTTCGACCGCTCCCGTCCTTGGACGGCGCTGCCCTCGCTATGGCGTGTCAACAAAGCCAAGCGTGCGCTCGCCAGTCATTTCTCAAAGGTCGGCAAGCCCGATGCCGCCATTGGTTTTGGTGCCTATGTCGAGGTTCCGCTGCTGGGGTGGTGCAAGGGCGCGGGCGTTCCGTATCTGCTGCATGAGCAGAACTCTGTTCCGGGCCTGGCCAACAAGATGATGAACTCCCACGCCGCCCGCGTGTGCATCTCGGTGCCGGCAGCGCGTTCGGTCTTTGAGCGCGAAGGTGACCCTGATCACGTGCTCATGACCGGCAACCCCGTACGTCGCTCGGTAATCGAGGGCGATCGCGCTCGCGGCCGCAAGGCACTTGGCGTTCCCGAGGACGCTACGCTGCTACTCGTCTTTGGCGGTTCACTTGGCGCCCAGCACCTCAACGAGCGCGTGGTTTCGCTCAAAAACGAGCTGCTTTCGCGCAAGAACCTCTATGTGTTGCATTCGACGGGTGCCGACGGCTTTGAGGAGACCGAGCGCGCTTTGGCGCTGACGCCCGAGGAGGCGAAGCGTTACCGCGTCCAGTCTTACATCGACAACATGGGCGATATGCTGGCTGCTGCCGATTTGGTGCTCTCGCGTTCGGGCGCATCGAGCGTGGCCGAGATCGCTGCGCTCGCCGTGCCTTCGGTGCTCGTGCCGTATCCGCATGCGACGGCCGACCACCAAACCACCAATGCCCGTTATCTGGTCGACGCCGGGGCCGGCGTGCTCTGCGCCGATGCCGATATCGACGGTTTTGCCTTTGCCGATGAACTGCTGCACCTGGTCGATGACGCGGCGGCGCGCGACGCCATGCGTCAGGCGGCGCGTGGTCTGGCTCAGGATAGGGCCGCCGCTCTTCTGGCGGATGCGGTAGAGGGTTTGCGTTAGTTAGACGGGATATCGTCGGTCGCCCTCGCGCTGATGCGGTAGGTGCGGTACAGTTAACGGGTTACAGGCAGTGTTTACGCAAGGAGTACACGAGCACATGGCTGATTCCCAGACTGCAACCTCCGCGCCCGAGTTTAAGAGCGCCCACTTTATCGGTATCGGCGGCGCCGGCATGAGCGGCATCGCCCTCGTTCTGCACGAGCGCGGTTATGCCGTTACCGGCTCCGACCTTAAGACGTCACGTTATATCCGCCAGCTTACCCGCGCTGGTGTGAAGGTGCATGTGGGCCATGAGGCCGCCACGATCGACGAGGTCAAGCCCGACGTGGTTGTTGTCTCCACCGCTATTCCGGAGTCTAACCCTGAACTCGTGCGCGCTCGCGAGCTTGGTATTCCCGTGTGGCCCCGTGCCAAGATGCTCTCTGCTTTGGGCCACGGCTACACCACCGTCGCTGTTGCCGGCACGCATGGCAAGACCACCACGTCTTCGATGTGCGCCACCATGCTCGACCGCATGGGTCTGGATCCGAGCTTCTTGATCGGTGGCATCGTCGAGGGCTATGACACGAACGGCAAGAACGGCTCGGGCGACTACTTTGTCGCCGAGGCCGACGAGTCCGACAGCTCCTTCCTGTTCCTGAACCCCAACGTGGTCATTGTGACCAACGTCGAGGCCGACCACCTCGATCACTACTCGGGTATCGAGGAGATCGAGGCAACTTTCGCCAAATTCATGAGCCTGGTGGGCGAGGACGGCACCGTCATCGTCTGCGGTGAGGACCCGCATCTGGTCGAGCTCGCCAAGTCGACGGGTCGTCACGTGCTTTCCTACGGCTTTGCCGAGAGCAACGACATCGTCTGCATGCACCCGGATGTCAAGGGCATCCAGAGCGACTTTATCGTTCGCTTTGAGGACGGCACTGAGCACGCTGTGGAGATCAAGAGCAATCCCGGTCGCCACAACATGCTCAACGCCACGGCGGTGCTCACCGTCGCCCATGTCCTGGGCCTTGACATCGACGCCGCCGCCAAGGCGCTCTCGAGCTTTGAGGGCGTTCGCCGCCGCTTTACCCACGTGGGCGATATCGATGGCATCACCGTGGTCGATGATTACGGCCATCACCCCACCGAGATCAAGGCGACGCTTGCTGCCGCTTCGTCGCTGGGCTACAAGCACGTCGACGTCGTGTTCCAGCCGCACCGCTATTCGCGCCTGCAGGCCCTGTGCGACGACTTTGCCGATGCATTTGCCAATGCCGATAAACTGCTGCTGATTGATGTGTTCTCGGCTGGCGAGATGCCCATCCCGGGTGTCACCTCTAAGATGCTCGCCGATACCGTGCGCGCCAAGCATCCTGGCAAGGAGGTCGTGTACTGCTCCAGCCGTCTTGAGCTCAATCAGGAGCTCGAGCAGATGGTGGGCGAGGGCGACCTGCTGCTCACTATGGGTGCCGGTGACGTTACGACCGTCGGTCCCGAGTTTATCGAGTATCTGACTGCCAAGAAAGACGCTTAAGTCTAATGGGTCTGTTTAACGCCGTCATGGCGCTCTCGGGCATGATCGACACGGATGTGATCGAGGACGAGCGCCTTGCGCGTCATACGAGCTATCGTATCGGCGGCAAGGCCGACCTCTTTGTGACGTGCCATAGCTATCATGCCCTCCGCCGCGCCGTGGCGGTGCTCGATCGCGAGCAGGTGCCGTGGGTCATCATCGGCAAGGGCTCCAATCTGCTGGTTGCCGATGGCGGTTATCGCGGCGCCGTCATTTCGCTCGGACGTGAGTTTCAGCGCACGGTTGTTGCCGATGACGGTTGTACGCTGACGGTCGGTGCGGGCGTGATGTTTGCGCGCCTGGTCAACGATGCCCTGTCGCGTAGCCTCTCGGGCCTTGAGTTTGCCGTTGGCATCCCTGGCTCGGTTGGCGGTGCGATATCTATGAATGCCGGCACACGGACCGAGTGGATTGGCTCGCTGGTTGAGGATGTCGTAACGTTTGACCCGGCATCCGGTATCAAGCATTATGCGGGGTCCGAGATCACTTGGGGCTACCGCGAATGTAGCCTTCCCCGCAATGAGATCATCCTCGAGTGCGTGCTCAAGCTTAAACCGGCGCCCAAGGCCGACATCCGCGAGCGCATGGAACGGTACCTGACGAGGCGCAAGCGTACGCAGCCCATGGGTCGCGCATCCTGCGGGTCGGTCTTTCGCAACCCGCCCGATGCGAGTGTGGGCAAGCTTATCGAGGATTGTGGATTAAAGGGTTTTTCGATTGGCGGCGCGGAAGTTTCGCCCGTTCACGCTAATTTTATCGTTAATAACGGAACTGCCTCGGCCGATGACGTTGCCGCGGTTATCAGACATGTGCACGGAAAGGTGAGGGAGGCGTATGGCATCGAGCTCAGACCGGAAGTTAAATTCCTCGGCTTCTAGAGCATCGAAACCCACCTTCCGCCACGCCGGAGGGCGTTCCGGCGCGCCTGCCAAACCTCAACGCAATACCGTCGCGCACTCTAAGTCTGTCGGGCATGCTCGACAGACCAGTCGTCCGGTTGTCGGCTCGCAGCTCGGTAATCGTCCGGCCGCAAAAAAGTCCTCGCGTCCCTCGGTGACGTCAAAGCCTGTTATGGGCGCCAAGCCTGCCCGTCCTATGGCAACTCCTAAGCCCTCGACAGGAACTAAGGCGGCGCGTCCGAGTCGCACGCTGGGCGCATCGAAACCGCGCTCGCTGACATCGGTGCCGGCTACCGCCAAGAAGCCTTCGGGTAAAAAAGGCGTCAACCCGTTGTCTTCACTTAGGGCGATGGCAAATAAAACATCAGACGCCGCTTCTGTCGTTACAGGCAAAGGCAAAATCGTGGGCGGCGTTTTGGCCGTCTTGGCCGCGCTCGTCGTCGTTGCTATCGTGGTGATTAACTCTGGATTGTTTACCGCCACTGATATTCAGATTCAAGGAAGCGAGCATGTGACGAAGCACGATGCTATCCAGCTGATCGATTTGCCCGAGGGAACGTCGCTTTTTAACGTCGATCCCGACCAGATTACCGAGGACCTCAAGCAGAACCCGTGGGTCTCGGGCGTGGATGTCCAGCGTCAGTTCCCACATACGCTCATCATTACGCCGATGGAGCGCAAGGTCACCGCAATTGCCTATATCAGTTCCGATGACCTTGCCTGGGCCATCGGGGATGATGACACCTGGATCGCCCCACTGTCGACGTCGGTCGAAGTGGACGACCAAGGCAACGTCATCACGACAGGGCAGGGCTCAAATACCTTGACCGGAATCGATGCCGCGCTGGCGCTCGCTAAGCACTATGGCGCGGTGTTGTTGACTGATGTCTCGGCGGATGTCGCTCCGGTTTCCGGCCAGGCAGTGAGCTCCAAGGCCGTTAAGGCTGGCTTGGATTATGTGCGTGGTTTTTCGAGCGATTTCTTGGGACAAGTCAAGGATATTTCCACGCCTTCGGTCGAAGCCATCTCGGCAAACCTCAATAACGGCATTGAGGTGTCGCTGGGCGATTCGAACGATATCGTCAAGAAGGAGCGCGTAGTCACCAAGCTGCTTTCGCAGGTAGAGGGCGTAACGTATATCAATGTGCGCTCTCCGGGTAACTATACATTTAGGAACGCTCCGACCTCGTAGCGCTGGTTGATGCTTTGTTGAGGGGCCATACCACGCCGTTTATCTGGTTTGTTTGGTTTTCACGGTCAATTATTTGACTGATACGTTCATAATGTGCAAACATAATACGGTTTACCTTTGCATTTACTTTCAACCTGAAGGTTAATGTGCGCAGGGGTCGACCCATGCTATGGCTATAACCTTTGTTCGGAGGACCGACATGCACGAGACAGAGATCAACAACTACCTTGCCGTCATTAAGGTGGTCGGCGTCGGCGGCGGCGGTACCAACGCGGTCAATCGAATGATCGAAGAGGGCATCCGCGGCGTCGAGTTTGTTGCCATCAACACCGATGCTCAGGCACTCGCGATCTCTGATGCCGATATCAAGGTGCACATCGGCACCGACCTTACCCGCGGCCTGGGCGCCGGCGCCAACCCCGAGGTTGGCCGCAAGGCTGCCGATGAGTCCCGCGACGACATTGCCGAGGCGCTCGCTGGCGCCGATATGGTGTTCATCACCTGCGGCGAGGGCGGTGGCACCGGTACCGGCGCTGCTCCCATCGTTGCCGATATCGCGATGAACGAGGTCGGTGCGCTGACCGTCGCCGTCGTGACCAAGCCCTTCACCTTCGAGGGCCGCAAGCGCAAGAAGAGCGCCGAGGAGGGCATTAAGACCCTCTCCGATTGCGTCGACACCATGATCGTCATCCCTAACGATAAGCTGCTCGACATCGCCGAGAAGAAGACCACCATGCTCGAGGCCTTCGCGATTGCCGATGGCGTCCTTTCCCAGGGCACCCAGGGCATCACCGACCTCATCACCGTCCCCGGTATCATCAACCTGGACTTCGCCGATGTTAAGACCATCATGAAGCAGGCCGGTACCGCCATGATGGGTATCGGTACCTCTTCTGGGGACACCCGTGCCGTCGACGCTGCCCAGCAGGCCATCTCCAGCCCGCTGCTCGAGAGCTCCATCGATGGCGCCACGCGCGTGCTGCTCTCCATCGCCGGTTCCAAGGACCTGGGCATCCAGGAGATCAGCGACGCCGCCGACGTTGTCGCCAACGCCGTCGACCCCGAGGCCAACATCATCTTCGGTACCGTTGTCGACGAGTCCCTGGGCGATCAGGTGCGTATCACCGTCATCGCTACGGGCTTCTCCGACTCCAACGTCAACCGTCAGGACGAGCTCTTTGCTGCTCAGCAGTCTCAGAGCAAGGCCGCTGCCTCCGCTGAGCCGCAGCGCACCGCTCCTGCCACGAGCCCGGCTCAGGCCGCTCCGACCCGCAACGTCGGTGGCACCGAGCTTCCTAACTTCGGCAACGATCAGTTCGAGCTTCCCGACTTCCTGAAGCGCGGTAGCTTCTAAGTCGTTCTTTGCATTGTTGTGCACAGGGGCGTGTCCGTATGGACGCGCCCTTTTTATTTTGACTTTGTAAACTAGAACCTCCAATCTCTTTACGTTCCCTTTACGATTGCCTCCAGCGCAGCAGGTATCCTTTTAGAGAAGTATGACAGCCGTATAAACGCGGGCTGTAGCGGCGATGCCGCGGTACTTGTGTTATTAGGAGGCTTTAGTATGGCAGCACGTGCGGACAAAGTTTCGCGTGTCGACCATGATGGAGTTACGTTGGTGGAGGGCGCGACATCCGATGTTCGCTTTGCCTTCACCGAGCGTGCCGGTGGCGTTTCCGAAGATGCGTACTCCTCACTCAACTTGGGCTCGCATGTTGGCGATGACCCCTTTGCTGTTCAAGAAAATCGTCGTCGTGCGCTCGAGGCTATGGGTGCCGCCGAGTGTGAGCACAACCTGCTCGTTCCCAATCAGGTCCATGGTGATCATATCGTTGCGGTGACCTCGAACGGCGCCGATGACCTTGAGGACGTTCGCGAGCAGATTGCCGAGGGCTGTGATGCCATCGTCTGCACGGCGCATAACGTGCCCGTGCTGCTCTGCTTTGCCGACTGCGTTCCCGTGGTGCTGGTGGCCCCCGGCGGATTTGCCGTGGTGCACTCCGGTTGGAAGGGCACGATTGCACGTATTTCTGCCAAGGCGTGCCAGGCGCTTTGCGATGCTGCCGGCTGCGATGCGGGCGACGTTTCCGCCTATATCGGCCCCCATATCTTGGGTGACGAATATGAGGTATCCCAGGAACTCATGGATCGCTTTGCCGCCGAGTTCTCTTGCATCGATGCGAGTACCTCTCGCATGCTCGATCTTTCCGCTGCCATTCGCGAGGCGCTGGTAGATGTCGGTGTCGACGCGGATGATATCGTGGATACCCAGCTTTCGACCGTGCGTCAGAACGACCGCTTTTATTCCTACCGTAACGAGGACGGCACCTGTGGGCGCCATGCTGCGATCGGCGTGATGCTATGAGAAAGATCGTATCGGTCCTGAGCGCCGCTGTGCTTACACTTACGCTGTGTGCCTGTTCTTCGGGATCTTCTACCTCTTCCATTACCGTCGCTGGCTCCACGACCTGCCTTCCTATCGCCGAGATTGCGGCCGAGGGCTTTAAGGAGGAGACCGGCATCGACGTGCTCGTTTCCGGTTTGGGTTCTTCCGCTGGCATCGAGGCCGTCAGCGCCGGAACGGCCGATATCGCCAGCTCCTCCCGTGGGCTCAATGCCGACGAACAGGATCTGGGCCTGACCCCCATCGTAATTGCCCACGACGGTATCGCGGTCATCGTGAACGACGATAACCCGGTCGATAACCTCTCGACCGAGCAGCTCCGCGATATCTACGCCGGCAAGATTACCAATTGGAAAGAGGTCGGTGGCGAGGACCTGAGGATTCAGGTCATCAACCGAGACGAGGCGTCCGGTACGCGCGAGGCCTTCCGTACCATCGTGATGGATGGCACGCCGTTCGATCGCCGCTCGGCTGTTCTTTCGGGTACGGGCCAGGTGCGCGACGTGGTATCTCGTTCGCGTGGGGCCATCGGCTACATTTCGCTGGGCTTCGTCGATAGCCTCAACGCCAAGACCTCGGTCAAGGCCGTCTCGGTCAATCATGTTGAGGCGTCCGAGAAGACGGTCGCGAGTGGCGGCTATCCCATCTCGCGCGACCTTTACTTCTTTGTGAAGGGTGCGCCTTCGCAGCAGGCGCAGGATTACATCGACTATGTGACGTCCGAAAAGATGGACAAGCAGATTCGCGAGGCGGGCTTTATTCCCGTCACCAACGACGAGAAGGGGAGTGAGTAGCATGGAAGCACAGGAAAACTCCCAGACTGAGCAGAATGTTCAGACGCCCAAGAAGCGCGAGCTGGCGCTCGTATCGCGCAGTACCTATATCAAGGAGAAGGCGCTGCAGTGGATCTTCTTTGCCTGCGCGTTCTTGGCGGTCGTTACCGTCATCCTGATTTTTGTCTTTACCACGTACTCGGCGCTGCCCGTCTTTACTGACATCGGGCTGGCGGACTTCTTTAGCTTTACGTGGGCGCCTTCCGAGGGCCACTACGGCATCTTGTCGCTGCTTGCCGGCTCGGGTCTGGTGACCGTCGGTGCGCTCGCCATGGGCGTGCCGCTGGGCGTGGGTACGGCCGTTTACCTAGTCGAGATTGCCAGCAAGCGCGTGCGCAAGCTCATCAGCCCCGCCGTTGACCTGCTGGCGGGCATACCCTCCATCATCTACGGCTTCTTTGGCATGATCATCATCCGCCCGTTTATCGCACAACTGACCGGCGGCCTTGGTTTTGGTGCGCTGACGGCGTGGTTTGTGCTCGCCATCATGATCGTCCCTACCATCACCACGCTCACCATCGATGCTCTCAATTCCATTCCCATGGGCATTCGCGAGGCATCGTATGCCATGGGCGCCACCAAGTGGCAGACCATCTATAAGGTCGTGCTACCTGCCGCGAAGCTGGGTATCGTTGATGCCATCGTGCTGGGTATGGGCCGTGCCATCGGCGAGACCATGGCCGTGCTCATGGTCGTAGGTAACGCCCCGGTTATTCCCGACAGCATTGCGAGCCCCATCTCGACGCTCACGAGCCAGATCGCGCTCGATATGAGCTATTCCTCGGGTCTGCACCGCTCGGCGCTGTTCGGCATGGGTGTGGTCCTGTTTATCATCTCCGCCACGCTGGTGGGCATCGTCCGTCTGATTTCCAAGAAGAAGAGGGGGTAGGCTATGTCCGATTCCGTTGACACGACGGTCGATACGACCTCGTCGCGCGAGCGCATCAAGCGTGCCCTTTCCCACGGCAAGAAGGGCCGCGTCAACAAGGACCTGTCCAACAAGATCATGCTTGGCGTGTTTCGTGCCGCTGCCTACATCACCACGCTGGTGCTGGTCGCTATCATCGCCTACGTGGTCATTAACGGCCTGCCACATATCTCGCTCGACTTTATCTTCGGTTGGCCCCAGGGCGTCAACGCCGAGGGCGGAATTTGGCCCACGATCGTCTCGACCGTCTACGTGACGGCGCTCGCCATGCTTATCTGCACGCCGATCGCTGTGCTGGCAGCCGTCTATCTGGCCGAGTACGCCAAGCAGGGCAAGGTCGTCGAGCTCATTCGCTACGCTGCTGACGCTTTGGCCTCGGTGCCCTCCATCGTTATGGGTCTCTTTGGCTACGCCTTGTTTGTCGAGGCCATGGGCCTGGGCCTTTCGATGGTCTCGGCCGCTCTGGCACTCGCGCTCTTGATGCTTCCCATCGTCATGCGCACCACCGAAGAGGCCATTCGCGCCGTTCCGCGCTATATCCGTTGGGGCGCGTACGGCCTGGGCGCTACCAAGTGGCAGGTTGTCTCCAAGATCGTGCTTCCTTCTGCCTTTGGCCGTATTGCCACGGGCATCGTCCTCGCCATCGGCCGTGCCATCGGCGAGACCGCGGTGGTGCTCTACACCATGGGCCAGGCCATCAATCTACCTATTTCGCCGCTCGATTCCGGCCGCCCCATGACGGTTCACCTGTACCTGCTTGCCAACGACGGCATCAACATGAACGCAGCCTACGGCACCGCGCTCTTGCTGATGGTGATCATTCTGGCCTTCAACCTGTTTGCGCGCTTCCTGTCGCGCAGGCGTCGCTAGTTAAGGAGTCCCATGTCCGTTTATCAGTCCGCTCCCACGCTGGAGCAAGCGGCCATTACGGCCAAGGATTTCAACTTTTGGTACGGTGACTTTCATGCGCTGACGGGGCTTGACCTCAACATCGCCAAAAACGCCATCACCTCCTTCATTGGCCCTTCGGGCTGCGGCAAGTCGACGTTTTTGCGCTGCATCAACCGCATGAATGACCTGATCGAGGGCACGCGCGTCGAGGGCACCATGACGCTCGACGGCAACGATATCTATGCCGAGGGTGTCGACCCGGTCGATCTCCGTCGTCGCGTGGGCATGATCTTTCAGCAGCCCAACCCGTTTCCTAAATCCATCTACGAGAATGTCGCCTTTGGCCCTCGTCTGCAGGGCGTGACTAGCAAAAGTGACCTCGATGACATCGTGGAAGAATCGCTCAAGCGCGCCAACCTCTGGAAAGAGGTATCCAATCAGCTCAACAAGGATGGTTTGGCGCTCTCGGGCGGTCAGCAGCAGCGTCTGTGCATCGCGCGCGTGCTCGCGGTGCAACCCGATGTCCTCCTGATGGACGAGCCCTGCTCCGCCATCGACCCCACGTCCGTCTCTAAGGTCGAGGATCTGATGGCCGAGCTGGCGCCCGAGATGACGATCATCATCGTCACGCATTCAATGCAGCAGGCAGCTCGTATTAGCGACTACACCGCATTCTTCTTGCAGGAAGTTGCCGGCGAGCCCGCCACGCTCATCGAGTATGGTCAAACCGACGCGATCTTCACCAGTCCGGTGGACTCGCGGACGGAAGACTATATCACCGGCCGCTTTGGCTGATCGGTGCGACTAGTCCCAAGCTGATCGGACCTGGTCCGGTGTATATTCACTGTGCGGGCGGCATGACCGCACCCAACTGATTGGAGTGAACCATGCGCAAACTGTTTTCCCGTCAGCTCGTCGAGGCCCGTCACGAGATGCTGAGCATCTATGAGGCCGTCGATCTGGCCCTCCACGATGCCGTTAAGGCCTATGTGACCGACGACCGCAAGCTCGCCACCAAGACCAAGAAGCGCACGCTTTCGATTGACGCGCGCTGCGCTAACCTGGAGGCCGTGTGCTACAACCTGATCGCCACGCAGTCACCGGTCGCCTCCGACTTCCGCTTGCTGCAGACGATTATCTACGTCGACTTTAACCTGCAGCGCATGACCGATAAGGTTCGCCAGATCTGCCGCGCCACGCGTCATATGATCAAGGCCGACATCTCGCTGCCCCAGGAGCTCGTCGGTACGGTCGAGGCCGAGGCTGAGGCCGTCTACCAGGTGCTGGGCTCTTCGCTTTCTGCGCTCGTCACTAACGACATGTCCATCATCTGCAGCCTGGCCGTCGAGGACGAGCCGGTGCATGCGGCGTACGAGAAGTTCTTCCGCACCTTTAACCGCATGGACACGGGCGATTTTATGGACGACGACAGCAACTATGACGACCTGCGCCGCGCCATCATGGTTTCGCGCTACCTCGATCGCATCGCCTCGATTTCCATCGATGCCGCCTGCCGTCTGACCTTCCTGTTGACTGGTCAGCGCATGAATGCCGGCGATATCGCCCGCACTGATGAGGATGAGCTCGAGAGCATGCGCGTGCCTTCGGGCGAGGGTGTTATCATGAGGCCCGCCGTCGACGCTCGCTACGTTGCCAAGGTGCCCGCTAACGAGGTCAGCGAGGGTCTTCGCTACCTGCTCGATCATCTTGAGGATGAGGACGATGGCGAGGACGACGAGGAGTAAGTAACCCCGTTCGTCGAAAGATTGTAAATACCTAAGTGAGCGCGGCCTTGCACATGCGGGGCCGCGCTCTTGCGTTAGCATGGGACTACTTGTTTGGCTGTCAGCGGAGGCGATTAGCAATGGATAACTATTTGGACTTGATGCGCGCTCGCCGCGAGCAGATTCTGGAACGTTTTTATGCGGCGCTCGATCGCGCAGGCCGTCCCCACGACGCCGCGCGCCTCATTGCCGTGTCCAAGACCGTTGGTGTCGATGAGACCGTTGCCGCCATCCAGGCGGGGTATCGCCATTTTGCCGAGAACCGCCCGCAGGAGCTGGTTCGCAAGCTCACGGGTCTGGCGGAGCATCCGGAGCTGCCCGAGGTGCGCTTCGATATGATCGGCAACCTGCAGACCAATAAGATCAATGCGGTGCTGGGCTCAGCCGAGCTGATTCACTCGGTGGGTTCGCTGCATCTGGCGCAGGCGATCTCGAGCCGTGCTGTCCGCAAGATTGAGGCAGGCGAGCTCGCCGGCCCCCAGCGTGTGCTCATCGAGGTCAATGTGAGTGGTGAGGAGTCGAAGGGAGGCTTTTCGCCCGATGAGATTCGCGCCGCCGCGGGTGAGCTTGCGGAACTTGAGGGAATTTGCGTGCAGGGGCTTATGACTATGGCGCCCCGGGGGAATAAGGATGTGGCACGCCGCACCTTTGCGGGGCTTCGTGAGCTGAGGGATGAGCTGGAGGCGGCGCATCCCGATTTGAACCTGCCTGAGCTTTCCTGCGGCATGAGCGAGGACTTTGAGTCTGCCCTTGAGGAGGGCTCTACGCTCGTTCGCCTGGGCAGGGTAGTATTTAGCCCGGAGTTTGCAGTAAAATAAGGCTCTGAAGTGCGCACTGATTATCGGGGCGCCTGCACTAAACCGCGAGAGGACACAACCATGGGCTTCCTTGACGAGATTAAAAATAAGATGCACCTGGGCGGCCAGCAGGGTTACGACCAGGGTTATGGCCAGGACGACGACTACGGCTACGATGACGGCTATGACGATAGTTATCAGGGCAACGGCTACAGCGGTGCTTCGGGCGAGGGCTTCTACACCCAAGACGAGCCGAGCAACGGCCTGCTTGGTCAGACGCGCCGCGGTGAAGCTGAGTCGGTTGCCGTGTATACGCGCTCCGGTCAGCTGGTCGGCGATGACTCCCGCCATGCCACGACGTATAATCCGCCTTCGCGCTCGCAGGACAGTGTTGCGAGCGGTTATCGTCCTGGTGCCTATGACACGCCGTCGAGCTACGCCGAGAACACCCGCGCCCGTGCCGCCGCTGCGCCCGCGCCTGCACCGAGCGATGCCTCGGCCTATGCGAGCAATATCATCAACGCCACACCGCAGCTGCCGGCCTATGTCCTGCGCCCCGAGAGCTATGACGACGTGGAGACCGTGGTGCGCCGCGTTCGCACCAAGCAGCCTGTCGCACTGATTTTTGTGGGCGTACGCACCGAAGTTGCCAAGCGCGTCTTGGACTTCTCTTACGGCTTTGCCTGCGGTCTGGGTGCCACGGTCAAGGAGGTGGGCGACCGCGTGTTCATGGTGCTGCCCGCCGGTTGCGAGGTCAAAGATTCCGATCTCAAGAAGCTTCGTGCCGACGGCTACCTCAAGTAAAGACAAGACGAGGAGATTCCCATCAACATCTACACTATCGTCCAGCTGGTCAACACGCTGTTCAACTTCTATTCCACGCTCATTATCGTCTACTGCTTTATGACGTGGATTCCCATGAAGCAGGGTGGTTTGCTTCAGGATATTGCCGCGGTGCTTGATAGCGTGTGCGGTCCGTGGCTTAACCTGTTCCGTCGTTTCATCCCGCCGATGGGCGGTATCGATTTTTCGCCGGTCGTTGCGATTATTGCGTTGCAGTTGGTGCAGAGGCTGGTTCTGCAGCTTCTTATAGGTATACTCGTGTAGAACTGACTTAGTAACTTACGTCGGGCGTGTAGCGCCGAGGCGATGAAAAAGGAGACTTGTTATGGCTATTACCCCTGCAGACATCCAGGCTCAGACTTTCTCTGAGGCCAAGCGTGGCTACGATCCTGCTGAGGTCGACGTCTTCTTGGAGACGCTGTCCTCCGAGGTTGACGCTATGCTCGCTAAGATCGTCGACCTTAAGGGTCGTCTGACTGCTACCGAGCAGCAGCTTGCCGATGCGCAGGCTCAGCTTGCCCAGGCTCAGGATGCCACCGCCCAGGCCGCTCCTGCCGCCCCCGTGGCTGCTCCCGCCCCTGACTTTTCCGCTCAGGAGCGCCAGATTTCCGCTGCCTTGATCGCTGCCCAGCAGACCGCTGAGACCATCGTCAACGATGCCAACGAGAACGCTGAGCGTATTCGCAACGAGGCTGACGCCAAGGCCCGCGAGGTTATCCGCCAGGCTCTGACCGAAAAGCAGGCTGAGCTCGAGGAGATCGATCGTCTCAAGGCTTCCCGTGAGGAGTTCAAGGCCGAGTATCTCAAGCTCATCCAGCACTTCATGGACGATGCCCAGAACTCCTTCCCGGCCGATCTCATGGCCTCCACACCGGTCGGTTCTGCCGCTTCTCCTGCGGTGACTGTTCCCGCCGAGCCGCTGCCCGTCGCTGACCCGGTTGTCCCCGTGGCCGATCCCTTCGCCCCGATCGACAACTTCGCTGCCGACGACCTGGACTAACATTCGGCCTACAATTTAGTGCCTCGAAAGGACCCGCAGCTTGCAGGTCCTTTTTTATGACTGTGCAGGGGCGCGCAACATAAAAAACCGAGCCCTGCACATGGTGGCGCAGAACTCGGCGAACGGGTGAGCGGTAAAAGGTAGGTTTTAGGGCATGTCCCAAAAATCTACTTGAGGAGGAAGTCGGAGAGGGGAATGGTACGGGCCTCGCGATGCTCGGGATCGGCAATGTGATCGGCAGGATAGCCGCAGACGAGCATGTGATAGGGATAAATGCCTTTGGGCAGATTGAACTGCTCCTGTGCCACCTCAGGCTTAAAATGGCATACCCAGCACGTTTCCAGGCCCTGCTCTGTGGCCTCCATCATCATCTGATCACACACGATGGACGTATCGATTTCACTGGAATTCATCTGGTCATACGGGCGCACCCAAGCATCATCGGTAACGCTGCAAATAAGGAAGACAAGCGGAGCCCCAAAGATAGACCCATCACGAGCAAACCGAGGCTGACAAGCAGCAGCCTTCTCCAGAAGCTCAGGCGTATCCAACACCATCACACGGGTTGGATGGTTATTACAAGCAGAAGGAGCAATACGCCCAGCCTCAACAATGGCATCCACCACAGCTTGCTCAACAGAACGATCCTCAAACTCACGACAAGAATATCGACCCCGAGCCAGATCCATATACGACATACAAGCCCTCCAACAATTTAAAATCAAACAAACCCAAAGTAACCCAAACGGTACCCAAAGCAGCAATCAGCCAATCGCTCATCGAGGGCCAAAGTGTCCGAACGGATACCAAAGGTCCCTTCAGCCAAACCCCCATTGCGCTATAACTATCAGCCAAAGTTCCCAATGGTGGTACGTAAGGGAGCGGGCCCGGCCACTAATAACCTTTTGAACGACTCTGCTTGCAGCCGGAGTGAAAAAGGTTATTAGTGGCCGGGCCCGCGACCGCCGGGACACGTACCCCCAATTAACTGTTCTTCATGACAATCGAATCCACGACATCGGCCACATTCTCGCAGCAGTCGGCGCAGTACTCCAGGAAGGCGTACACGTCACGCCAAGCGATGACCTCGAGCGGGTCCTTGCCGTTAACGTGCAGGTTGCGCATGGCGTTGATGTAGAGCTCGTCGGCCTCGGACTCGATGGTGTTGATCTGGATGACGAGCTCGCGCAGGGTCTTGGACTTGCGGTAGTTGGGCAGCTCGACCATCAGGTCCTTCATGGCGCGGCAGGCGTCGGTCACCTTGTGGGCGATGACGATGGCATCGGGGTGGATGCTCTGGATGTTGGTGAAGTAGACGCGCTGCACGACGCCCTCGATACGATCGAGCACGGTGTCGAGCGAGCAACTCATCAGGTCCAGATCCTCGCGCTCAAGCGGGGTGATAAAGGCGGTGAGCAGGGCGTCTTCGAGCTCATGGTGCTTCTTGTCTGCCGCATGCTCAATCGCATGCATCTTATCGAGCATATCATGGATTTGCGTGGGGTCGAAGTTCTCAAAAATCTTGGTGAGCAGCTCGGCTGCCTGAACGGCGAGGTCAGCGCAAGCGACGTAGTTGTCAAAGTAGAACGAATCGGGTTTCTTTGCCATGGGTGGGTCCTTTCGAGGCGAAGACGGGTGGGCGAAGCATTGCAGTCCGGATGGACGCTCGGTTTGACTAGATGAACATCATGAACAGCTTGGCCATGACAAAGCTGATGAGTCCGCAGGCGGGGAAGGTGAAGAACCAGGTGAACATCATGTCCTTGACCACGCCGAAGTTGATGGCCGAGAGGCGCTTGACGGCGCCGACGCCCATGATGGCGCAGGTTTTGATGTGCGTGGAGGACACGGGGATGCCGGTAAGGGTGGCAAGTAGCAGGTTCGCGGCGCCCGCGAGGTCGGCAGAGAAGCCCTGATACTTCTCGAGCTTAACCATGCTCTGGCCGACGGACTTGATGATGCGCTCGCCGCCCACGCTGGTGCCGATGCCCATGGTGGCCGAGCACAGCAGCATGATCCAGATGGGGATGCCGGCGTCGCCGACGCTCGTCTGCCCGCTGGCGAAGGCCACGCCTAAAAAGAGCACGCCGATGAACTTCTGTCCATCCTGCGCGCCGTGCATAAAGCTCATGGCCGCAGCGCTCGCGATCTGAGCGTATTTAAAGAAGACATTGGCACGTCGTCTGTTGGCGGCGGCGAAAAGAATCGAGACGAGCTTGCACAGGACCCAGCCCATGACAAAACCCAGGCCGATGGAGAGCGCCAGGCCGTAGATGACCTTCATCCACTCGTGGACGTTGACGCTGCTCGCGCCGCCGAGGGCGATGGCGGCACCGGTCAGGCCGGCGATAAGGCTGTGGCTTTGCGAGGTGGGGATGCCAAAACGCGATGCCGTGGCACCGTAGACGACGATGGAGAACAGCGCCGCGCAGAGGCACGCGAGCGCCATGGTGCTGTTTCCGCCAAAGTCGACGATATGTGAGATGGTGTTGGCGACGCTCGCGTTAAAGTGCGTCATGATGAGCACGCCGAGGAAGTTGAATGCGGCGCTCATGAGAATGGCGGCGCGGGCGGGCATGCAACGCGTAGTGACGCAGGTCGCGATGGCGTTGGGCGCGTCGGTCCATCCATTGACGAAGATGGCGCCGAGCGCGAGGATCACGGTGACGGCAAGGACTGGGTTCGACACAATTTGGCCGAGGAAGGTTGAGAACGTTACGTCCATATATGGGCTTTCTCGAAGTTTTCAGGCACGTTACAAAAACATGATAAATCGTATCACCTCCTGTGGGTTTCTTTACCGAGTTCTGATGGGAGAAGTGATTTTTTTGGCACTAACATTGAACATTAGCCCTGTTGACCGCGGGTGTTCTTTTTGCTAACACGCCATGAGGACATGCGCGCGCGTCCCAACATCCCAAAATCACAGTCTGTTCGCTTTACAATATGCAAACATGCGTTCGATAATAGGGGACATGGAATATCGACAGACAGACGGCAAAACTCGGCGCGTGCACAAGCAGTATGTGGACGTCGTGGCCCGCATCCTCGCGGGCGGACAAGTCGTGCCGGTTACCGTCTGCTGGGTCGACGGCCGCTGTTTTACGATTGACGAGATTGTCTCGTCCACCGGTTTTGGCCTAACGGTTCACGGCATTCGTACGGCGACCTATAAGGTTCGTTTTGGCGGGCATGCGACCGAACTGTATCTGGAAGAACAGGCGCGCGAGCGACCGGATGGCTCGCAGGCTCATCTGATGCGTTGGTGGGTGTGGGCATTCGACCGTACACTTGAGAGTGAACGCCGCAGGTAAGAGTGCGCGGCATTCGGGTACAATGGCAGGAATCTTGTCATCTGCTGTGCCGTCTTTCACGGCACTTTTTGAAAGGACGAAGTATGAACGATATCCAGGGCTATCAGAACGGCCCCATCGAAACCGGCGCAAGCCGTGCCAAGGAGATGTCGCCGCGCGCGTACAACCTTGTCATGTCTGCCCTGATCTTTTTGGGCTTTTGCGCCATGGGCGCCGGTGCTTACTTTACGAGCACCATGTCGTTTGCGCGCATGATGATGAGCGGCGCCGCTTTGCCGCTGGTCTTTGGCTCATTTATTTTGACCATCGTCGGCATGGTCATGATGTCGGCCGCTGCCAGCAAACAGTCCGTGGGCCTGTCACTCGTGGGCTACGTGGTCTTTGCGAGCACCTTTGGCCTGACGGCGTCGTTTGGTCTTGCCAACTACGACCTGCCTACCATTAACACCGCCTTTATCGCCACGGCCGCCATCACCTTTGTCTTTGGTGCGCTGGGCGTGACCTTCCCCAAGTTCTTCCAGCGTGTGTATGGCATTGGTTTTGGCATCCTGCTTGCCACGATTCTGGTCGAGATCGTGCTGATGTTCATGGGCGTTTCGCAGTCCATCACCGACCTGATCGTGATTGTGGTGTTCGCCGGGTTTATTGGCTATGACACCTATGTTGCCACGACGGTGCCGCCCACACTGCCCAATGCCGTGCTTATGGCCTCTAACCTGTTCGTGGATATTATCAACGTGTTTTTGCGCATTTTGAACATCCTCGGCCGTCGCGATTAAAGCGCGGCATTGCGACGCTTCCTGCCGGACACGGTAAAACGATGCGAAAGGCGGTCCTTCGGGGCCGTCTTTTTTGTGCGCGGCGGGGTATCATGGATGGGAAAAAGCCGATAGCGGCAGCGACAGGAAAGGTGGCCACGTATGGCAGACGTCGACAACAGGAACCGTAACCGCAGGTCCAACCGAGCGGGTCAGCCCAATCCCAAGCGCGAGGCCCGTGCCAAGGCCGCCGAGCGTCACGTGGCAACTGTGTCCGAAGCGTGCGCCAAGGATATCGAGCGTTCGCTTGCCGGTGTTCGCGAGTTTGACGGTATGCCTGCCGGCTTTGTCGCGGCGATGAAGGCCAAGGTTCAGAGTGCTGTGGCCACCGAAGAACAGGTTGCCGAGGACGTCGAGGGCGCGGAGGCTGCCGAGGTCGAGGCAGCTCCTGAGCCCGTCGAGGAGCCTGCCGAGGAAATCGCCGAAGCTGAGTCCGCGCCTGCTGAGGAGCCTGCTGCGTCCCTGCCTGAGGTCACCGTGCTCGATGCCTCCGCCACGCAGGCCATCTTGGACAACGGTCGTGGCTATGCGCAGTTCTGCGACATGGCCGTGCTCGCCTTTGCCTCGTTCACCAACCCGGGCGGTGGCTATATTCAGGGTTATCTGGGCCAGGAGGCCACACTGTGCGCCGATTCGTATCTGTACAACGTTCTCGATAAGCAGCGCAAATGGTACGGCGAGAACCGTCGCCGCAACATCAACTGCGAGCTCTATCGTAACCGCGCCCTAGTGGTGCCTGCGGTGCGCTTCGACCGCAACCACGTGCATGCATACGCCGACGTGATCGTGGCCGCCGCGCCCAACGTTAAGCGCGCCCGCCAGGAGTATCGCGTGAGCGACGATGCTCTGCTGGATGCCCTGCGCGACCGCATTCGCTTTGTGCTTGCCATCTGCGACGAGCTGGGTCGCGAGAAGCTCGTGCTGGGCGCTTGGGGCTGCGACAACAACGGCTTTGACGCCGAGGCCGTGGCCGAGCTCTTCCGCAAGGAGCTCGCGTCGGGCGACTTTAAGGTCAAGCAAGTCTTCTTTGCCGTGCCTTCTACGCGCTGGGATGAGGATTTTGCCAAGTTCGAGCACGTGCTGGCAAACTTCCCCGAGCGCAACGAGGAGTCCTATGCTCAGGTTGCCGCTCGCGCTGCGGCAGCTCGCGCCGCCGAGCAGGCCCAGGCTGCTACCGAGGATGATGAGGACGAGGACGATTGGCGCAAGTACCTGTAACCGGTACGTGTTGACAGATAGGTCGAGCCGGCGGGAGAGGCTGCTCCCGCCGGCTTTTTACTAAAAGGAAGGGCTTACGATGAAAAACGTTCTATGCTTTGGCGACAGCAACACCTATGGTTACGATCCGGCGGGCATGCGCGACGGCACCGCGGTGCGCTATGCGCGGGATGTGCGCTGGTGTGGCGTGGCCCAACGTGACTTAGGCGAGGGCTGGCATGTAATTGAAGAAGGCCTCAACGGCCGCACGACGGTACGCGACGACATGTGCCATCTGGACACCAATCTTAACGGCATTCGCGCGCTTCCGATGATGCTCGAGGCCCATAAGCCGCTGGACGCCATTGTGATCATGCTGGGCACCAACGACTGCAAGACGGTCTTTAACGTGACGGCTGCCGATATCGCTCGTGGCGCCATGGCGCTGATTCGCGCCGTCCGCGCGTTTCCGTGGACCGACGCTGCGCCTTGTCCGCGCATTCTGCTGATGGCGCCTATCAAGATTAAGCCGCAGATCGCCGACGTATATATGACCGATTTTGACGAGCATTCCGTAGAAGCCTCGGAACATTTTGGTGAGTACTACGCGCATGTGGCTGAGCAGTTTGGCTGCGACTTTTTGAATGCCGCCGACTTTGCCGAGCCGGGCGATATCGACTATCTGCATATGATGCCCGAAAGCCATGAGAGCCTGGGTCACGCCGTGGCAGCCAAGCTCCAAGAGATGCTCGGAGAGTAGCGCGACCCCAAGCCACCGCAAAGGGGACGGGCGCCTTTGCGGTGGTTTTGGGCTGCGAATCTTAATACTGCCACATGTGGTTGACGGGGCCGGAGCCTTTGCCCATGTTCAGGCCGGCGGCCAGAGCGCCTGTCAGGTAGGCCTTGCCGGCGTTGACGGCATCGGCAAGATCCATACCCTGGGCCAGCGCGCAGGCAATGGCGGACGAGAGCGTGCAGCCGGTGCCGTGTGTGTTATTGGTATCGATACGCTTGTGGCGGAACCACGTGGTGAGTGGATCTCCCAGATGGTTGCCCTCGTCATCGAGCGGCGCGGGTTCGGCCAGTACATCGTTGGCCTCGTTGACAAGATGCCCACCCTTAACGAGGGATGCACAACCAAAGCGGCGGGTGAGGAGCATGGCAGCATTTTGCTGCGTGCGCTCGGAGTCGACCTCGTAGTCGAGCAGGGCCATGGCCTCGGGAATATTGGGCGTGATAACCGTCGCTAGCGGGAACAGGCGGCGGGTGAGCGCCTCGGCGGCATCTTCGGCAATCAGCCGTGCGCCCGAGGTGGCTACCATGACGGGGTCGACTACCACGTTTGTCGCGTTCCAGGCGCTCAAGCGGTCGGCGATGACTTCGATAATCTCGACAGAAGAAACCATGCCGATCTTGACGGCGCTGGGGCGGATATCGTCAAAAACGGCGTCTATTTGCGCGGCTACGATATCTGGCGAGATATCCTGCACGGCGGTAACGCCCAGGGTGTTCTGTGCGGTGATGGCGGTGATGGCCGTCTCGGCATACAGGCGGTGCGCCGTGATGGTCTTGATGTCGGCCTGAATGCCGGCGCCACCGCTGGAATCGGATCCTGCGATGGATAGAACGGCAGGTACCTTACTGCGATCCATGTTCGCTCCCTTGTTCGGTCGGAATCAAATGGGTCTATAAGCCAGCATTATAAAGATGCCCGGGCCGACTCTATGTCGAACCCGGGCGGGCGATGCAATCTTTACGCAAATGCAAGCAAATGTTCACACGTCAACAATTGACAGGCACCAGCTCGCCGACAGAAGCGGCCGCGGCGACAGGCTAGTCCTCCATGCCGAGGTCGATCGTCGTGCCTTCGAATACCTTGTTAACGGTACGGACGGCGCACATCTTGCCGCACATGGTGCAAGTGCCCTCGGTGGCGGCAGGGGACTCCTCGTAGCGCTTCTTGCCCGTAACCGGGTCGAGCGCGCACTTCCACATGGCGTCCCAGTCGAGCTTGCGGCGTGCCTGGCCCATCTTGTCGTCCATGTCGCGGGCGTGGGGCACCTTCTTGGCAATATCGGCGGCGTGTGCGGCAATCTTGGTGGCCATGAGGCCGTCGAGCACATCCTGGGCGTTGGGTAGGCACAGGTGCTCGGCCGGCGTCACGTAGCACAGGAAGTCGGCACCCGAGCTCGCGGAGATAGCGCCACCGATGGCGGCGGTGATGTGGTCGTAGCCCACGCCGATATCGGTCACCAGTGGCCCGAGCACATAGAACGGGGCGTTGTGGCACAGGCGCTTCTGCAGTTTCATGTTGGCGGCGATCTCGTCGAGCGCCATGTGACCCGGGCCCTCGACCATGACCTGGACGCCGGCGGCCCAAGCGCGCTTGCACAGCTTGCCCAGCTCGATCATCTCAGCGGTCTCGGTGGCGTCGTTGGAGTCGTAGAGGCAGCCCGGGCGGCAGGAGTCGCCGAGCGAAATCGTCACGTCGTACTCGTGGCAAATCTCGAGCAACTCGTCGTAGAACTCATAGAATGGGTTCTCGTTACCGGTGACCTCCATCCAGCCAAACAGCAATGAGCCGCCGCGGCTCACGATGTTCATCAGGCGGCCGGTCTCCTTGAAGGTCTTGATGACCGATTTATTGATGCCGCAGTGGATGGTCATAAAGTCCACGCCGTCTTCGGCGTGTGCACGCACGACCTCGAGCAGATCGTTCTTGGTCAGCTTGACCAGCGGCTTTTCCATGTAGCCGATGGCGTCGTACATGGGGACGGTGCCTACCATGAGCGGCGTCTCGTCGATGAGCTGCTGGCGGAACTGGCGCGTCTTGCCCGAGTTGGAGAGGTCCATGATGGCGTCGGCGCCAAAGTCCTCGGCGATCTTGACCTTCTTCCATTCCTCAGCGGCGTCGGCCTTGTCGCCCGAGATGCCCAAGTTCACGTTGACCTTGGTGGACAGGCCCTCGCCGACGCCAAAGGCGCGCATGCCCTTTTTGATGTGCACGATGTTGGCGGGAATGGCGATGCGGCCGTCGGCCACGCGCTCGCGGATGTACTCGGGGTCGCGATGCTCGCGCTCGGCGACTTCCTTCATCTGCGGCGTGATCTGCCCGGCGCGGGCGAAGTCGATTTGCGTGACGAGCTTGGGCTCGGTCTGTGTGCTCATTGGCACGGCTCCCTTCGTTGGCATTACCCATATCAGGTTTGCGGGTCAGGGCGGGCGCGCCCAGTCTCAGCCTGCCGTCTTGTCCTGCAAGCTCCCCGTTTATGTAATGGGCTCAAGTATAGCTCGAATGGGTACGATTGGCCTAACGGACGTGCCAGTGGGGAGGCGTACATGGAAGACAAGCATCTATATCGAGAGACACAATGGGACATATCGGCCGAGGAGGGCCGTGCGCACCATGGGTTAGTCGCGATTGGCTTTGCGGTGCTTGCCGTGCTGGTGATTGCCTTTTGTATTTGGACGTTTGGCGGTCGCGGCGGCGCTGCCTGGGAATTTGAGGCCGATGATGCCCTGCCGATTATGACGGTGAGGAGTACTGGCGGTAATGCCAATACGCTCGCCGTTCCGGGCGATTATTGGTATCCGCGCGACGAGTTTGTGCAGTTGCAGCTGAGTGGTGGATCCATTCCGGGTGAAGAAATCGAACGCGTGACGTTTGATGCAGCGCTCAAAACGCTCACGGTAAAGCTCAAAGATCAGGGGGACGTGCCCACGACCATGGATATCGCCCTGACGGAATGGCGTTTGGAGCCTCCGACGGGTGTTGCGGTGTCCGAGGTTGAGCACGTCAAGATTGTCTATCAGGACGGTTCGACAAATGGGATTGCAAAGGCCGACGGTCTAGCAGAATAGGTGTCGAGCCTAGCAGCCAATTCATAAAAGTTGCGGTGGAATAGTTCCTGATTGTGCGATAAAAGGCTCAAATAGGAACTATTCCACCGCAAGTTATATGGAGAAAGCTGAGCGGGTCAGTGTTGGGTGCCGGCTCTAGAGTGCTCGTTGATGAACACGAGGGTGCCTGGGCATGAGAGCTCGGGAAAGTGTCGATAACCAACGTCGAACGCGGTGAGCTCGCTTGCATCCTCGAGCTTGTTTTCTGCCATCCACCGCACCATGGAGCCGCGTGCCTTTTTGCTGGCGGTCGAACGTTGGATGGGCTTGCCGTTACGGACGCCTTCGCCAAAAAGGCAGGTGATAACCGTTGTATCCTGTGCAGCATGGGGCAGAACGGCTTTGGCGTATTCCACGCTGGCAAGGTTGACGATAGTGGTGTCGGAACCGGCCGGCGCAATTGCCTGCGCGAGTCGATTCCCCCAGAAGGCATAGAGATCGCATGCGCCGTCGACGGAGAGCTTCGCCCCCATTTCGAGCCGATAGGGCGACACGCCGTGGAAGGGGCGCACGCATCCGTAGAGTCCCGAGAGGATCCAGAGATGGTCTTGCAGCCATGCGAGCTGCGCGGAATCCATCACCTCGGGCGCCATGCTCTGGTATTGGATGCCGTGGTAGGACATGACGGCGGGGGAGATTCGACGCGCGATATCGGGATCGGCGAGGTCGGCATCGCTCAGGACCGGCATAAATTCGTGAAGCGTATCCAGGCACGTTGTAAGCAGCTTGTCGCTCACGTTCCACAGCGCCTGCAGGCCGCCGCTGCCTTCATTCCGCTCGATATCTAGCAGTGCGCGGTGGAGGCGAGCCGTCTCGTGCGCAAAAGGTGGAATGCCCAGGACTTCAAAAGCATCTTGGGCCGCGCGCATCTGCTTGGCGGGCGAAATGATGACCTGCAGCATGGACTCTCCTCTGCCAAAAAGGAAGTTGCGGTGGAATACAGTCTGTTTTGGCCGATTATGGGCCAGTTTAGTCCGTATTCCACCGCAAGTTATAAAGGGCTGGTTAGGCGCGCTCGAGGAAGGCCTTGTAGCCGCGATAGGCCTCGTAGATGTCGGCCTTGTTGGCGACCTCCCACAGGGCGTGCATGGACAGGACGGCAACGCCGGAGTCGATGACGTTCATGCCGTACTTGGCCATGATGTAGGCGATGGTGCCGCCGCCACCCGCGTTGACGCGGCCGAGCTCGCAGGTCTGGAAGTCCACGCCTGCCTTGTCCATGATGTCGCGGACGAGGGCCACGTACTCGGCGTCGGCGTCGTTGGAGCCGCCCTTGCCGCGGCTGCCCGTGTACTTGTTAAAGCACAGGCCGCGACCCATAAAGGCGGCGTTTTTGGTCTCGAACTTGCCAGCGTAGCCCGGGTCGAAGCCGGCAGACACGTCGGAGGAGAGCATGCGGCTGCGGGCGAGTGCGCGGCGCAGGGCCAGCGGGCTATCCTCGCCGGCGAGCGTCATGATCTCGGCGACGGTGTTCTCGAAGAAGCGGCTCGTCATACCGGTGGCACCCACGGAGCCGATCTCCTCCTTGTCGACGATGAGCGTGATGCTCGTGCGCTCCACGTTGGCGACGTCGATCTGGGCAAGCATGGAGGGGTAAGCGCAGACACGGTCGTCGTGGCCATAGCCCAAAATCATGGAGCGGTCGAGGCCCATGTCGCGGGCGGGACCGGCGGGTACGACCTCGATCTCGGCGGAGAGGAAGTCCTCCTCCTCGACGTCATACTGCTCCTTGAGGATGTCCAGGAACATCTGCTTGACGGGCTCCTTGGGGGCGTCCTTGTCGTCCTCATCGAACTTGACGGGGCGACCGCCCACGATCACGTCGAGGATCTCGGCGTCGACGGCGTCCTTGGCGGGCTTGGACATCTGCTCGCTCGAGAGGTGGATCAGCAGGTCGGAGATGGTAAAGACCGGATCGTCTGCCTTATCGCCGATGTTGATGTCGACGGTGGTGCCGTCCTTTTTGCAGATGACTCCCACGAGTGCGAGCGGGGAGGCCACCCAGTGGTAGCTCTTGACGCCGCCATAGTAGTGCGTGTCGAGATAAGCCATGTCGCCGGCCTCGAAGGCGGGGTTCTGCTTAAGGTCCAGGCGCGGCGAATCCACGTGGGCGCCCAGGATGTTAAAGCCCTGCTCGAGCGGGGCGGTGCCCAGATTGACGAGCATAAGGTCCTTGCCGTGGTTAGCGGCATACACCTTGTCGCCTGCCTTAAGCTCGCGGCCTGCGGCGATTACGGTCTCCAGGTCGACGTATCCCGCCTCCTCGGCCATCTTGATGCCGGCCTTGACGCACAGGCGCTCGGTCTTGTTCTCACTCAAAAACTGCTTATAGCCGCGGCAAAGCTCCTCGAGCTCCTCGATTTGCTGTGGCGTGTACTTTTTCCATGCGCAGGGACGCTCCATGACGCAGGCTCCTTTCGGATCGATCGTGCTGGTTGATGTACCGTGAGCCATCGTATCACGCGCGGGCTCACGGTGGCGGGGGAGCTTGATGTGAGGTGGCCGCGGGGCGGGGAGCGTGTAAACTGGAGTGAGCAAACCGTGCCCAGCCCAAAGCGAGGTATTCAATATGTCTGACAAGCGCCGCACCTTTGCCGTTATCGACGGCAACTCGCTCATGCATCGCGCCTTCCACGCCGTGCCGCCGACCATGAACGCGCCGGACGGTCGCCCCACCAACGCGATCTTTGGCTTTCTGAACATGTTTCTCAAGATGATCGATGCCTTTAACCCCGACGGCGTCGTCGTGGCGTTTGACAAGGGTAAACCGCGCGTGCGCATGGAGATGCTGCCGCAGTATAAGGCGCAACGCCCGCCCATGGACCCCGATCTGCATGCGCAGTTCCCTATGATTAAGGAGCTGCTCGCCGCGCTCAACGTGCCGATTCTGCAGTCCGAGGGCTGGGAAGGCGATGACATCCTGGGAACCATGGCGCGCCTGGGTGAGGAGGCCGGCTGCGACATGCTACTGGTGACCGGCGACCGCGACATGTATCAACTCGTGACCGAGCACGTCAACGTGGTCTCGACCCGCAAGGGCCTGTCCGACGTGGCGATTATGACGCCCGAGAGCGTGGACGACCTGTATCACGGCATTACGCCGGCGCTCGTGCCCGATTTTTACGGTCTAAAGGGCGATACGTCCGACAACATCCCCGGTGTACCGGGCATCGGTCCCAAAAAGGCGAGTGCGCTCATTGCGAAGTACGGTAGCCTGGACGAAGTCATCGCGCATGCCGATGAGGTCAAGGGCAAGATGGGCGAGAACCTGCGTGCACACATCGATGACGCACTACTGAGCCGCAAGGTTGCGACAATTCGCACCGATGCGCCCGTCGAGCTCGACTTTGAGGCGACGTCCTTCCCGGCGTTTTCTGCCGATGAGGTTTCCGCGGCGCTGGGTACGCTTGGTATCACCGCCATGCAGAACCGTTTCTTGGCGCTGATCGGCGGCGAGGGCGGGGCTGCTGCCTCCAGTGTGTTTGAGATACCTGCTATGGTTCGCGCAGCCGCCGGCGATGCCGACGCGCTTGGTGCCGTTGCGGCTGAGGTCTCCCGCGCGATTGATGCCGGCGAGTGGGTCGCCGCCGTGGTGGACGACGACAAGGAAGAGGGCGCGCTCTTTGGACTGACGCGCACGCTGTGGTTGGCGACGTCCAAGGGCCTGTTCGCGCTCGAGGAGGGCGACAGCTGTGCGGTGGCTGAGGTTGAGGGCTTCAACTTCGTCCACGGCGTGATTGCCGGCGTGCTCGCGCGTCTGTTTATGGAGGGTCGCGTGGCGAGCCCGGATATGAAGGCGCTGTTGCACGAGCTTTCGCCCATCGATTCTTCTGAGCCCGAGCTCATGGATCCGCTGGCAGTTGATTCCACGCGCATCTTCGACACCGTGGTTGCCGCCTACCTGTTGGATTCCGACCGCTCCGAGTTCGATGAGGCATATCTGGCCGATACCTATCTGCAGATGGCGCTGCCTGCGGCGTGCGGTGCAGAGGGTGCCGGCGAGGACGCTCCCGCGCCTGCCGCCCGTACTGCGGCTCTGACGCTGGCGCTCGTGGCGCCGTTGCGCGAGTGCATGGCCCGTGAGAATGCCGCCAACGTGTTCGATGGCATCGAGATGCCGCTCGTTCCGGTACTTGCCAAGATGGAGCGCACGGGCATGCTCGTGGACCCCGACCGTCTGCACAGTCTGTCCGAGGGTCTGGCGACCCAGATTACCGAGGTTGAGCGCAGTATTCGCGACCTTGCCGGTGACGAGACCTTTAACATCGGCAGCCCCATGCAGCTGTCGCATGTGCTCTTTGATGTGATGGGCCTTCCGACCAAGGGTCTCAAAAAGACCAAGCGCGGTTACTATTCGACCAATGCCAAGGTACTGAGTGATCTTGCCCGTGACCACGAGATTGTTCGTTTGATCTTAGACTGGCGTGAGAAGTCCAAGATCAAGTCAACCTATCTGGACACGTTGGGCCCGCTGCGCCGCGGTGACGGTCGTGTGCACACCACGTACAACCAGACCATCACCGCGACGGGGCGTCTGTCTTCGAGCGACCCTAATCTGCAAAACATTCCGACGCGCTCGGAGCTGGGGCGTACCGTCAAGACGGCGTTTTCGGCAGGCGAGGGAAGCGTCTTTTTGGCGGTGGACTACTCGCAGATCGAGCTGCGTCTGCTGGCACATCTCTCGGGTGACGAGCACTTGGTGCGCGCCTTTAACGAGGGCGAGGACTTCCATGCCGAGACGGCGGCGCGCGTGTTTGGTGTGCCGGTGTCCGAGGTAACGCCCGACCTGCGCAGTCGCGCCAAGGCCGTGAACTTTGGCATCGTGTATGGCCAGCAGGCCTACGGCCTGTCGCAGTCGCTGCATATCTCGATGGCCGAGGCGCGCGACATGATCGACCGCTACTACGAGGCCTACCCGGGCGTGCGTACGTTCCTCGACAACGTGGTGGCGCGCGCCAAGCAGACGGGCTACGCCGAGACCATGTATGGCCGCAGACGCCATATTCCCGAGCTCAAGGCCAAAAACCCGCAACTCCGCGGCTTTGGCGAGCGCACGGCCATGAACCATCCCATGCAGGGCACCGCAGCAGACATCATCAAGATCGCCATGGTCCGCGTAAGTCGTCGCCTGGAAGAAGAAGGCTTTGCCGCCCACATGATCTTGCAGGTACACGACGAACTGGACTTTGAGTGCCCCGTCGACGAAGTCGAGCGCCTAACCACCATGGTCCGCGACGTCATGGAACACGTAGTAGACCTCCGCGTCCCCCTAATCGCCGAAGCCAGCACCGGCATAACCTGGGCCGACGCCAAATAGGGAAGCGCTCACAATTCCAAAGTAACTAAAAGCAGAAGGGGGCTCCTTGCCAACAAGGAGCCCCCTTCATTCCAAAAAAACAGCCAAGTATCTAGACGCCAAGACGCCATCTAGGCGGCAAGCAAGTCACCGCAGGACCTGGCCGGGCGAGGCGGGTATGTTTTTCGTAGATTCCGCACGAGCCGGAAAGCACTTAATGTGCTTTCCGAGCGAGCCCAGGACCTGACCGAACGAAAAACTTACCCGCCTCGCCCGGCCAGGTCCGACGAGCAACGTTAACGAGCCGCCAGGATGGCGTCGATGAGCGTCAGTACGCCCCCGTCGTTGTTGCTCGGAATGCGCCACTTGGCGTGCGCGTTCATGTGCTCTTCGGCATTGTCCACGATAAAGCTGTGACCGACGCGCTCCAGCATGGGGATGTCGTTGTAGGTGTCGCCCACGGCGGCAGCATCGGCAATATCGATGCCCAGGTGCTCGCACAGGTGAGCGACGCCGGCGCCCTTGTCGACGCCCAGGTTCATAAAGTCGATCCACTCGCGCCCAGCGTTGGTGACGTAGAGTTTGTCCGAGAACTCGGGGCTATAGGTCTCGCGGAAAGCGGGCTCGGCGTCGTAGCCGGGGAAGAAGACCGAAATCTTGTTGGACTCGAAATCAATGCCCTCAAAGCTGTCTACGTAGTTGATTGTGTTGTAGTAGACGCTGATCTCGTCGTGGTATTGATGGTCGCGGGCAAGCACGTAGAACTCGTCGAAGCAGCACAGGACGGGGACAGCGCGAGGATCCTCCGAGGCACGGTTCAAGACCTGCTGATACAGCTCCACGTCAATATTGCTCTTATAGATATAGCCGCCGCGATAGATCACGCAAGCTCCGTTGTCGGGACAAAAGGCGAGGCGGTTCTTGATGCCCTCGAACATCTCCTCGAGCTTGGGGGCGGGACGTCCGCTGGCGGGGCAGAATACGATGCCGGCGTCGGCGAGCTTGTCCAGGCGCTCATCAAGACCCTGGGGCAGCACACGCTCGTCGGTCAGCAGCGTCTTGTCCATATCGACGGCGAGAATCTTAATGTTGCCGATGTTGGCGTCCGATTCGTAAGTTTGCATAAAAATGCGCCTTTCGTTTCGAGATTGTTTCAGACGTTATAACCATCAACTAGTAGTCGAGCGTATTTTCGCAGGAATGGTGCGTATTTGCACCACGCTTCACAAAGTAATGAAAAAACTTTTCAGAAATTTGAATTTGTCGCTTGTGCTGCGGGCACTTTAGCGTAATATAGCGACCATCGAAAACGGAGACGGAAAAACAACCGCTTACCGAGGAAAAGGTACCGTTTACGATATTAGAATTGCGCCCGGCGATAGGTGAAAGGAGAGGCAGATGCAGTTCGTAACGATCATCACCACTGCAGACAATGCCATCCGACGCCAGCGCGCAATTTCCCGACGACGATAACAATCGTCTCTGTCCGCATGGGGCGAATTGCCTCAACAGAGTCATTTTGAGGTCGTTGGGTTTTAGCACGACATTGCTGCATGTTTCTAGGGCATGTATGTGCTGATTTTTGCTATTTAACCTGATATTGCACGGTTTTTGACCTCAAGGTGACTTGCAACTGACCGATGTTCTAACTAGCTACCAAGGGCGAAAGGAAACAGCCATGAGCAAGGAAAAAGTCGTTCTCGCATATTCCGGTGGTCTTGATACATCCGTATGTGTCAAATGGCTCCAGGACGAGAAGAATCTCGATGTCGTTTGTGTCTGCGGCAACGTGGGCCAGGAAGAGACCGGACTGGATGCCAAGAAGCAGAAGGCGCTCGACCTGGGCGTTCTCGATTGCCAGGTGCTCGACCTGCGCGACGAGTTCTCTGATGAGTTCCTGACTAAGGCCATCGCAGCAAACTCCATGTACGAGAACAAGTATCCGCTGCTCTCCGCCCTGTCTCGCCCGCTGCTTGCCAAGAAGCTTGTTGAGGTCGCCCACGAGTTTGGCGCTACCTACGTCGCCCACGGCTGCACCGGCAAGGGTAACGACCAGGTCCGTTTTGAGGCCGCCGTAAAGGCCCTCGACCCCGAGCTCAAGGTTATCGCCCCGGTTCGCGAGTGGGACCTGAAGTGCCGTCCCGACGAGGTCGCCTATGCCCACGCCCACAACGTGCCGGTTCCCGAGGGTGCCAACGACAACCCCTACTCCATCGACGACAACCTGTGGGGTCGTGCCATTGAGTGCGGCCACCTGGAGGATCCCTGGAACGAGCCGCTCGATGACGCTTGGGTTATGACTAAGAACCCCGAGGACACGCCGGACACCCCGACCTACACCGAGATTGAGTTTGAGGCCGGCAAGCCCGTCGCCGTCGACGGCAAGAAGATGAAGCTCTCCGAGATTGTCATCTCCCTCAACAAGATCTCCGGCGACAATGGCTTTGGCCGTCTCGATCTGGTCGAGGATCGCCTGGTGGGCCTTAAGAGCCGCGAGTGCTACGAGGTTCCCGGCGCCCTGACGCTCATCACCGCCCACAAGGCGCTCGAGGACATTTGCGTCGAGGGCGACCTGCTCAAGACCAAGATCAAGCTCGAGCAGGATTGGGCCACCGCCGTGTACAACGGCCAGTGGTACAGCCCGCTCAAAAACGCGCTCGACGCCTTTATGGCCGACACCCAGAAGTTCGTGACCGGCACCGTCCGTCTGAAGTTCTTTAAGGGCAACTGCCATGTCGTCGGCCGCAAGAGCCCGTTTAGCCTGTATGACTACGGTCTGGCTACCTACGACCGCGACACTACGTTTGACGAGAAGGCCAGCGCCGGCTTTATCGAGATCGATACGCTGTCGCTCAAGACGTGGGCAAAGGTCCAGGGCCCCAGCTCTGCTGCCGCCCAGGCCTAGCGCCTCCTTCCCTTGGTATCCGCGCGGCCCATCCGCGTGATACATAACGGGCGCACGGGGTCCCTACCTTTCGTTATGCTTGCTGACACTTCTTAACATCGGTGGCCCCTACGTTCCGCCCGCATATATGATGCCGCGACTGTGGCTGAGTCCGAGCCCCGCCGGGGTTGTCCGGCGGGGCTCCTTCTATCAATTTGGCGGCTCTGCGCCTATATATATGAGGAGTATCCATTATGTTCAATGCTATCGCGCATGCTTTACTTGCCCTCGCGCCCGAGTTCGATGCTGCAAGGGTCGAGGACGTCCCTATGAGCCTGAAGGCCTGGATCGATGGTTCGCAGGGCAACATCCGGAGGGAGACGTTGGGCGCCAAGTGCATGGCGCGTCACTTCTTTGCAAATTAGCTACATGGCTCCGCACACGGTGGGGAATGTGTAAAACTAGCGGTTGAAAAATCGCTTTAGCGATATGGCGCATTGCTTTGGGCGCTTGTTTTGATATTTGGAGAAAGGGGACGGTTCCATGGCTCTTTGGGGCGGTCGTTTTGAGGCAGGCGTGGCCGAGGTCACGCAGGAGTTTGGCGCGTCGCTGCCGGTCGACAAACATCTCTATAAGCAGGATATCGCCGGCTCTAAGGCGCATGCCAAAATGCTGGCCGCCCAGGGCATCATCAGTGCCGAGGACGAGCAGGCGATTGCCAAGGGCCTGACCGGAATCGAACAGGATATCGATGCCGGCAACTTCACCTTCGACATCAACGACGAGGACATTCATATGTCCATCGAGAGCGAGCTGACGCGTCGCATCGGCGAGGCTGGCAAGCGCTTGCATACCGGACGTTCGCGCAACGACCAGGTGGCGACCGACACACGCTTGGGCGTCAAGGCGCTGGCCAAGGAGCTCATGGAGGCAAATCTAGAGCTGCGCCGTGTGCTGGTGGATGCGGCTAAGAAGTACGACAAGGTGATTTTGCCGGGCTACACGCACATGCAGCACGCTCAGCCCGTGCTGCTGTCGCATCATCTGCTGGCGTATTCCTGGATGCTCGCGCGCGACTTTACGCGCCTGAAGGCCGCCTTTGATGCCGCCGACAACTGCCCGCTGGGCGCTGCCGCGCTTGCCGGTACGAGCTATCCGCTCGATCGCCAGATGACGGCTGCCGAACTTGGCTTTGCGGGCGTGATTCCCAACTCGCTCGATGCGGTTTCCGACCGCGATTTCCTGCTCGATCTGCATTACGCCGGATCCGTCATGGCCATGCACCTGTCGCGTCTTTCCGAGGAGATCGTGCTGTGGTCGAGCTCCGAATTTGGCTTTATCACGCTTTCAGACTCCTACTCCACCGGCTCGTCCATCATGCCGCAGAAGAAGAATCCCGACTTTGCCGAGCTTATCCGCGGCAAGAGCGGCCGAGTCTACGGCAACCTGGTGCAGCTGCTCGTGACCATGAAGGGCCTGCCGCTTGCTTATAACAAGGACTTGCAGGAGGACAAGGAGGGCGCGCTCGATACCGCCCATACGCTCATGCAGTGCCTGTCGGTTATGGCCGGAATGATTTCGACTTGGACCGTCAACGAGGATGCCATGGCGCGCGAGTGCGGCGTGGGGCACCTTGCCGCTACCGATGTTGCCGATTACCTGGCCAAGCGTGGCCTGCCGTTCCGCGAGGCACATGCCGTGGTGGGGCATCTGGTTCTGATGTGTGAGAAGCGCGGCTGCAATCTTGAGGACCTGCCGTTTGAGGTGTTCCAGGAGGCAAGCCCGCTCTTTGAGCACGACATTACCGAGGCGCTCGACATCCCGTCGATTGTCGCCGCGCGCACGACCGAGGGCGGCACCGCCCCTGCCGCCGTTGCCGTGCAGCTGCAGCGTGCCGAGGCGCAGCTCGTGGTCGACGAAGGTGTGTTTGGATCGCTAACCAAGGTCGTCGAGATGGGTCACGGGGCAAAGTAGAGGTTTGGCTGAAGACGTATTGTCCATTTATTGATAAATCGTTTTCGCTTTACGGGCGCCTGCTGATGTGGGAGCCCGTATTTTGTTGCTATGGGGGAGGGGCTTGTCGAGAACTTCTGTAGGACCTTTGGGCAGGTTGTGAAGGGGATACGTTCGCGGGCGGCAACCGACCGCCTGCTCTGTTCGGCGCGGTTGATGGGCGGTCGGATGGTACTCTAATCGGGCTTCGAAACAGAAGTGACACATATGGAGCGCTTTAATAAATTGCAACGTTTCAATAAACAGCTTTTTGTTTAACTGCAGCTAAAACTCTGTTACGATGCAGTCCAGGCGGGTGCCGGAATGGGACTTGGGCACGCGCGAACCTACTTGAAAGGCTACTTTTATGGCTATCGAGAAGACCTTCATCATGATTAAGCCCGACGCCGTGCGCGACCGCAAGATCGGCGAGATCGTTGCTCGCATTGAGCGCAGCGGCCTTGTCATCGAGCGCATGGAGATGACCACGCTCGAGCGCGCTACCGTCGAGGAGCACTACGCCCATCTGGCCGACAAGCCCTTCTTTGGCGGTCTCTGCGACTTTATGACGAGCGGTCCGGTCGTCAAGATGGTCGTTTCCGGTCTCTCCGCTGTTGCTAAGATGCGCACCCTCATGGGCGCTACTAATCCGCTTGACGCTGCTCCTGGTACCATCCGCGGCGACTTTGCCGTCGATGTCAACGCCAACGTGATCCACGGCTCCGACTGCCTGGAGAACGCCGAGATTGAGATCAAGCGCTTCTTTGGCTAAACCAGCTTTGACTCCTTAAAGCTGTTAGCGTGTGGCTTGGGCGCCGCGGAACTCCATCCGCGGCGCCCTTTTATTCCAAAATCTATGAAGGGGCCCGCTCGGTCATGAGTTCCGAGCGGGCCCCTGCTGTTAGCTTGTGGCACTGAGTGGTTTAGACCTCGTCGACGACCTTGAGGCCGCGCGTGTGATCGATCTCGTTGAGGAGGTTAACGCGACGCTCGTGACGGCCGCCCTCAAACTCGGCGTCGAGCCACTCGTCGACGATCATCTTAGCGAGCTCGGAGCCCACGACACGGGCACCAAAGGCGAGCACGTTGGTGTTGTTGTGCATGCGGGAGAGCTTGGCGCTGAAGGGCTCGGAGCACACGACGGCGCGTACGCCCTCGACCTTGTTGGCAGCCAGGCTAATCCCGACACCGGTGCCACAGATGAGAATGCCCAGGTCGACGTCGCCGTTGGCAACGGCCTTACCCACCTTGTAGCCGGCGATGGGGTAGTCAAAGCTCTCGGAGGTGTCGGTGCCAAAGTTCACGACCTCGCAGCCGCGCTCCTTCAGGTGCTCGGAGATGATGTTCTTGAGCTCGACGGCGGCGTGGTCGTTGCCGATACCAATCTTCATGAGTGGTTCCTCTCTGGTCTGTGCGGCGCAAATGCTAAAGGTTTTACCGCGTTCGACTGCATGATAGCGCGACTTTTGCGTAAACGCTCGGGCGTTTTTTGGTCAAACGCTTTAGCATGCAACAAGACCGGCTTCTCATGAATGAATGCTGTCAGTTTGTGCTTGAGCGCCGTCCGCCGGAACCATGGTTGCAGTTTTTGATGCATTGTTATCAAATAAAGGAGCTAACTATTTTTGAGAGCCAAGCCCGTTATGCAAGCAGGAGATACCTATGCCTACCGATTCCCTTCGTGATGCCGCGTTTTGCGATGTTTTGAACCGCGAGCTTGTCTGTGCACTCGGCTGCACCGAGCCCATTGCCGTTGCCTATGCAGCAGCGCTGGCGAGCCAGACGCTCGGTTACGAGCCCGATCATATGGATGTTGCCTGCTCGGGCAACATCATCAAGAACGTTAAGAGCGTGACCGTGCCCAACTCGGGCGGTATGCACGGTATTGAAGCCGCGGCCGTGCTGGGTGCCGTGGGCGGCGACGCCAAAAGCGCGCTCGAGGTGCTCGAGAGCGTTAACGATGAAGACCGTGCTCGCGTGGCCGAGCTCCTCGCCGACGCCGACTACTGCGATGTATCGCTTGTCGAGGGTGTGCCCAACCTCTACATCAAGGTGACTGCCACAGCCGAGGGCCATACAGCGGTCGTCGAGATTACCGACCACCACACCAATGTCACGTGCCATACGCTCGACGGTATTCCGGTATGCGGCAAGTCGGCGGGGGAGTGTGCCGCCTGCGCAGAGCGCGTGGTGGCCGAGCGTGCGGCAGATAGCGCCGACACGCCCATGTCGATTGAGTCCATCATCGACTTTATCGAGGACGGCGACATCGATGGCGCCTGCGCTGCCGTTGAGCGTCAGATTGAGCTGAACGGCGCGATCAGCGCCGAGGGCCTGGCGCACGCTTGGGGTGCCGAGGTGGGCCGTACGCTGCTGGGTGCTCGTGCCGATGACGTCGCCTGCCGTGCCCGTGCCCGTGCGGCCGCCGGGTCCGACGCCCGCATGAACGGCTGCGCGCTGCCAGTCGCCATTGTGTGCGGCTCGGGCAATCAGGGCATTACCTGTGCATTGCCCGTCATGGAGTATGCCGAGTACCTGCGCTGCGACCACGAGCGCCTGGTGCGCGCCGTGATACTGTCCGATCTTATTGCCGTACATATTAAGAGCTATATTGGTGCGCTCTCGGCGTTTTGCGGTGCTATTTGCGCCGCGTGCGGCGCCGGAGCTGCGATTACCTGGCTGTGCGGTGGCACGCGCGAGCAGATTGGCGCGACGGTCTCCAACACGCTCGGTAACGTGGGCGGCATCGTGTGCGACGGCGCCAAGGCAAGCTGTGCCGCCAAGATTTCGGCTGCCGTCGATGCGGCGATTCTGGGCCATGATATGGCCATGCAGGGTCGCGGCTTCCGCGCCGGCGAGGGCCTGATCCAAGATACCGTTGAGCAGACAATCGCCAGCATGGGCTACGTAGGCCGCGTGGGCATGAAAGATACCGACGTCGAGATCCTCAACATCATGATCGGTAAAACCCAAGTCTGTTAGGACAGTTCGTCGGCTACTTGGTGTTCGTAGAAGGCTTCTACTACGTCGTTGAAGTCGCGGGCGAAGTCTTCCATGGTTCCGCGCCAAGTGGCTCGGCTGGGCTTGCCCTGGCCCACAAAGGCGGTTTGGATGCCGCAATCGGGGGACGGGAAGTCGCGCTTGGGATCGTTGCCCACCATAAGGACCTCGTGCGGCTCGAGCCCCATCACCTGAAGCTGCTCGAGATAGTAGGTGGCATCGGGCTTGCAGCGGGTGGTGTTTCCCATGTGCGTCACGAGCTCAAAGGGGGCGTCGGCCAGGTCGCCCCAACCCATGCGGCACTCGATGGCTCCCTGCGTAAAGCTGGGGTTGGTAAAGAGCGCGCAGCGCAGTCCTGCGTCCTGTACGGCCTGAAGCGCGGCGTGTGCGCCCGGCATGGCGTGGGCGTTAATGACATCGTCGTTCTTGTGCGGCAGGACTTCGCGGTCGTAGTAGGTAAACGCTTCGTAGATGAGTGGGTCCGAGAGGCAAATGCCGCACCGGCGCTCAACCTCTTCTTGGTAAAACTCAAGATTGGTACGATTGTCCGTGCCGCTGCGGCGATTGGCGTTGAGGTCGACCAAGATGGTGCCGAGGCGCGCCATCGTGCCGCCGCGACTGCGGCGCCCGATATCCGCGAGCATCGATGAGACATCCTTAAAATAGCGAAGGATGAACGCGTTGAGGTTGATGCTAAGAAGCGTTTCGTCCATATCGAAAACGACTGCTTTGAGCACGCGGGCACCTTTCTCGTAAATTTGATCTAGAGTCGTTGGCTCCGGATACTTTACCCCAAAGCCAAATGCCTGGCTGGTTATCGTCAAGTTGTGGAGACGCGTGTTCATAAGATTACGAAAAAGTTTCCACACGAGTAAAAAATCGCAGTTCACGCTTGAAATCGAACTCATTTCCCCGTAACCTATACGAACGTGATTGCATAAGCGTCACATTAGTATCTGTCGGCTCCCGAGTGTTCCTAAACGTTGTGTGCTTGTCGCACCCTTCTGTAGGTCCTAGCAATCGGGGCCCCGTAGTTCGAAAGGGGTCCACCTTTGAGTGAGATTCAGAACTCGTCCATTTTCTCTCTTGACGATGTCAATGAGGAGGAGATGAACAACCTCATCGACGGTACGATTACCGACTTTGATGAGGGCGATCTCGTTAACGGCACTGTCGTTAAGATCGAGCATGACGAGGTGCTCGTTGACATCGGATTCAAGTCCGAGGGCGTTATCCCGGTCCGCGAGCTGTCCATCCGCAAGGACGCTAACCCTGCAGACATCGTTGCACTCGGTGATCCCATCGAGGCTCTGGTTCTCCAGAAGGAGGACAAGGACGGTCGTCTGGTCCTGTCCAAGAAGCGTGCCGAGTACGAGCGTGCTTGGAACCGCATCGAGGAGAAGTTCAACTCCGGCGAGAACGTCGAGGGCGAGGTTATCGAGGTTGTCAAGGGCGGCCTGATCCTCGACATCGGCCTGCGTGGCTTCCTGCCCGCTTCCCTCGTCGACCTCCGTCGCGTCAAGGACCTCACCTCCTACATGGGCACCCGCATCGAGGCCCGCGTCATCGAGATGGACCGCAACCGCAACAACGTCGTCCTCTCCCGTCGCGTCGTGCTCGAGGAGTCCCGTAAGGCCGAGCGCTCCGAGATCCTGTCCAAGCTCAAGTCTGGCATGCGTCTCCAGGGCACCGTTTCCTCCATCGTCGACTTCGGCGCCTTCGTCGACCTCGGTGGTATCGACGGCCTCATCCACATTTCCGAGCTCTCCTGGAACCACGTCAACCATCCTTCCGAGGTTGTCAAGGTCGGCCAGGAGGTCGAGGTCGAGGTTCTCGACGTCGATCTCAACCGCGAGCGCATCTCCCTGGGTCTCAAGCAGACCACCGAGGATCCGTGGCGCGCACTGGTCAAGAAGTACCCCGTCGGCGCTATCGTCGAGGGCACTGTGACCAAGCTTGTCCCGTTCGGCGCTTTCGTCGATCTGGGCGAGGGCATCGAGGGCCTGGTGCACATCTCCGAGATGGCCAATAAGCACGTCGATCAGCCTTCTCAGGTCACCCACGTGGGCGACAAGGTTCAGGTCAAGGTCATGGAGATCGACCTCGACCGTCGTCGTATCTCCCTGTCCATGAAGTCCGCTGCTGAGACTCTGGGCGTCGAGATCGAGGTTACCCCGCTGCCTTCCGAGAAGAAGGACGAGGAGACCGACGCCGAGTAAATCGGTTTGACGATCACTTGTTTTAAGGGATCCGTCCGCAATGGACGGGTCCCTTTTTTGCATTTGCTGCTGAGGTGCGCGATGCTGCCCGGGCTGTCCACAGGCTATTGGGTTGTCAGTGCATGAAAAATGCCGACATCCCGCCTCGGGGAGGAGGCGGGAACACACCGAGTAGACGGAGGGGTGTGGAGCGCGGTCGCGTCTCGACTGACGACGTTGCCCATCGACAGGACCATTGTAGCGCATGGCGGTTCTTGGTTTATCGTGTCGAGCGTTTGCGTTGTGCCATTGCCTGCGGCAACGGTGTGTTACACTCTTGCACTGCTGAGTGGGCCAGACGGTCGCGCGATGTGCTGCTTGCAGTACGCGTGAGGAAAGTCCGGGCTCCAGAGGGCGGGATGCCGGCTAACGGCCGGGCGGAGTGATCCGACGGAAAGCGCCGCAGAAAAGAAGACTCCCACCTGCGCCGCAAGGCGTAAAGGGAAAAGCTGAAACGGTGGTGTAAGAGACCACCAGCGTCGTGGCAACACGGCGGCTTGGCAAGCCCCATCCGGAGCAAGCGCGAATAGGAACGCTATGGGCCGGCCCGGTCCGCGTTCGGGTAGCGTGCGTGGAGCTGCACGGTAACGTGCAGACAAGATAAATGATCGTTCACGACAGAACCCGGCTTATAGGCCCACTCAGCAACTATGTTGACGCTGCGACGGCGTCAGCTGGCCGATTTGTCGCTCATTCGTCGGTCGCCGCCATAAGGCGTGCTCCCTCCTCTTTCGGGCCAAATCGACTCAGCTGACGCCGTCTCGCTGTTTTTGCCTGGTCATCGGCAGCCTCATTTTTGTTGCAGTCTCGTCTTTCAAGGCACCTTGCTCGCGCTGACGGGTTCTCGCTGTTGGTGACGGCATCATTGGCGTTTCTGTTCTTGTTGGCGAGGGCAATGGTACTGTCTTTGCCGTATTATTGAGGCTGTTTGTTGCTTTGCTTGTTGTTGAGGGGCTTTGTTGGACAGCTATTTTACTCTGCAATCGAATATTGAGGCTTCAGGCGAGTTTGTGGACCGCAAGAGCCGGTTTATTGCCCAGCTGGTCCATATTGAGTCCGAGGATGAGGCGAATGCCTTTATCGAGATGGTTCGCAAGCGCCATTACGACGCTCGACACAATGTTCCCGCGTGGATTTTGGTCGATGGACGCGAGCGCCAGAGCGATGACGGTGAGCCGAGCCGCACGAGCGGTATGCCGACGCTCGAGGTGCTGCGCGGTGCGGGGTTCAAAAATGTTTGCTGCGTAGTGACGCGCTATTTTGGTGGCACGCTGTTGGGTCCTGGCGGCTTGGTGCGCGCCTATACCGCGGCGACGCAGGCGGCGGTGGCTGCGGCTCAGGAGGCTGGGCAGATCGTCGAGATGACGAGCGTCGTGCCGGTTGACGTGCATGTGGCCTATCCGCAGTATGAGCAGGTGCTTCGTTTGGCGCAGGATTCGGGTGCCAAGGTTTTGGATACCGATTACGCGGATGCCGTGACACTTCATTTGGTGTTTAAGGCGGGGGAGCAGGAACCGTTTTGCGTTAAGATGCGCGAGCTTATGGCAGGGCGCGAGGAGATTGAGGTCGGCGCTCCCGAGTTTGCGGAGTTCTAACGACGACGGCCGGCGTGCTTTTGGATGAATACCAAGCGCGCCGGCCGTCGATTTCTGTTGCTGCCGTTTACTCGGCGAGCTGCTTTAGCACATCGCAGGCGATCTCGACGGCATCGTCGATGCAGCCGGGGCAGCTGCGGAGCGGACCCTTATCCGATCCGATGCCCTTGAGCGTGCCGCAGACGGTCGTCGTGTTCTTCTCGCCAAAACGCTTTGCGATTTCGCGCGACAGCTTGTAGGTCAAGCCCTTGGTCTTGGGGTTATCCATGCCGTCGCTCATTACAAAGCCCATGATGGCCACGGCGCCCGAGATGGCGCCGCAGGTTTCGGTCATGCCGCCCATGCCGGCGCCAAAGCCCTCGGTTAGGGTAAAGGCGGTCTGGGGGTCGAGCCCGACGGCAGGTGCGAGCGTGCAGGCAACGGCCTGGGCGCAGTTAAAGCCACGGGCGTGGTATTCGGCAGCCTGAGCCTGGCAGGCCGCGGTGTCGAGCTGGGCGATATAGATTTGCTTCATCGTTGTCTCCTTGGTTACGGTGTACCCGCCTATGGTACCCGTGACGGTGCATGTAATCGTCGAGAGCTTCATGTATGCCTCATTTTTCTCTGTCAAGCAAATGCCAAGGCTTGAGATAAATGCCCCTGATCGATTTGTCCCATAACCTACCTTGGGGATGGGTTGAGAGGGGTGCGGGGTAGCGGTATCGTAAACCGAATAAAACGTAACCCAGGCAAGGGAGCTAGATATGAGCGAGCAGACCATCGGTACTACATGTGTTCAGGGCGGCTATCACCCGGGAGATGCCGAGCCGCGCCAGGTGCCCATCTACCAGTCCACCACGTGGAAGTACGACACGTCCGAGCACATGGGCAAGCTGTTTGACCTAGAGGAGTCGGGCTACTTCTACAGCCGTCTGCAGAACCCCACGTGCGACCTGGTTGCCGCCAAGATCTGCGAGATGGAGGGCGGCACCGCTGCGATGCTCACGAGCTCGGGCATGGCCGCGAACTTCCTCGCGATCTTTAACGTGGCCGGTGCCGGCGATCATGTGGTCGCTAGCTCTGCTATTTACGGCGGTACCTACAACCTGCTGGCTCATACCATGGGTCGCATGGGCTTGACCTGCACGTTCGTTGCCCCCGACTGCACCGATGAGGAGCTCGAGGCAGCCTTTGAGCCCAATACCAAGCTCGTCTTTGGCGAGACGATCGCCAACCCCGCCCTTGCCGTGCTCGATATTGAGCGCTTTGCCAAGGCCGCGCATGACCATGGCGTGCCGCTGATGGTCGACAATACCTTCCCGACGCCCGTGATGTGTCGCCCCTTTGAGTGGGGCGCCGACATCGTTACGCACTCCACCACCAAGTACATGGATGGACATGCTGCCTACCTGGGCGGCGTGATCGTCGACCACGGTCAGTTTGACTGGATGGCGCATGCGGACAAGTTCCCGGGTCTCACCACGCCTGACGAGAGCTACCACGGCGTGACGTATGCCGAGAAGTTCGGTCGCGAGGGCGCCTTCATTACCAAGGCAACCGCGCAGCTCATGCGCGACCTTGGCCCCATGCAGAACCCGCAGGCAGCCTTCTTCCTGAATAGCTCGCTCGAGAGCCTGCATGTGCGCATGCCGCGTCATTGCGAGAACGGCCTGGCCGTTGCCAAGTTCCTGCAGAGTCATCCCAAGGTACGCTTCGTGAGCTATCCGGGCCTGGAGGGCGATAAGTACTATGACATCGCTCAGAAGTACATGCCCAACGGTACCTGCGGCGTTGTGAGCTTTGGCTTTAACGGTGGTCGCGCGGCGGCCGAGACCTTTATGAAGAGCCTCAAGCTCGCCCAGATCGCCACACACGTGGCCGACGCCCGTACTTGCTGCCTGCATCCGGCAAACGCTACCCATCGCCAGATGAACGACGAGGAGCTCATCGCCTGTGGCATCTCCGCCGATATGGTGCGTCTGTCGTGCGGCCTCGAGGACACGGCCGATCTGATTGCCGACCTTGAGCAGGCGCTTGAGCAGTGCTAGGCTAGCTTCCCGTATGAAGCGACGGTGCCCCTTGGGGTTCCGGTGACATATAGTTCCGATTCCGTAGGCGGGACCCCAATCGCGGTTGTCTACTGGCGATTGGGGCCCCGTTTTTTGCGTTGGGCCACTCGAAAGGATGGATATGGAGAAAACTGCAGAGCAGCTGCGCCGCGAGCATATTGCCCTAGAGGGCGACACCCATGGCAAGAACAAATGGGCGATTCTATTTACCGTGCTCATCATGACGTTTATGGTGTGTCTGGATTCGACCGTCGTGACCGTGGCGCTGCCCGTGATGCAAAAGGAGCTGGGCGTGGGCCTCGATCGCATTCAGCTGGTAAGCTCGGTGTACCTGCTTGCGACATGCGTGGCTATGTTGCCGTTTGGCCGTCTGGGCGACGTGCGCGGCAAGGTGAATGTGTTCCAGCTGGGCGTCATCGTCTTTTCGGTCGGCTCGCTGCTGTGCGGCCTTTCGGCCTCGCTCGAGGTTCTTATCTTGGCACGCATTGTGCAGGGAGTCGGTTGCGCGGCGGCCATGGCTAACAACATGGGTATCATCACTGAATCGTTTCCGGCGCGCGAGCGAGGTCGTGCCATGGGTATTCTCGCGACCTTTGTGGCCCTCGGCATGATGTGTGGCCCCGTGCTCGGCGGCATGCTGGTGGCAAGTTTTCCCTGGGAGAGCATCTTTCTCATCAACCTGCCCATTGGCGTGATCTCGTTTATCGTGGGGCTCTACACGCTGCCGCATGTTAAGCCGGATGCCGGCGAGCGCCCCATGTCCCTGATCGAGGCCGCTCGTCGCTGCTTTGCAAATTCGGCCTTCACTATTAACCTTGCCTGCATGCTCATCGTGTTCGTTGGTATTGGCGCATCCGAGTTTATCCTGCCGTTCTATTTTCAGGACGCCCACGGCTTTGGTTCCGACATTTCCGGATTGCTCTTTTTAGCGCTGCCAATGGTGAATGCCTTTATCGGCCCGCTTTCGGGTACGGTTTCGGATCGTGTTGGCTGCGAGGGCCCCACGGCGGTCGGCCTGGGCGTGTACGTGTGCGGTCTTTTTGCGGTAAGCACGCTCGACGAGCACTCTTCCATCCCTGTGATCGTGTGCTGCGTCGCGTTTATGTCGTGCGGTACGTCGATTTTCCAGAGCCCCAATAACTCGCTGTATATGGGCTCGGCTCCGCGCGAAGCGCTCGGCTTTGCGGGCAGTCTGGGTAGCCTGGCACGCTATGCGGGTATGGCAGTGGGCATTACGGCGGCGTCGCATATCCTGTATGGGCAGATGAGCGTGGCGATGGGCGAGGCCGTGACCAGTTTTGTTGCAGGACGTCCGGATGTGTTCCTGTTCGGCTTTCGCTCGGTGTTCTACGTACTCATGGCTGTGGCCGCCGTGGGCTTTGCGCTTGCCATGGTGCGTTTGGTGAAGATACGCGCCCGCCATTAATGCGTTGGGAGGCTGTCTGCCACGAATCGGGCCTATCTGGTCTTGCGGCTTTATGGTGCGATGCGGCTTGTGGGGCGGGCGGGGGTCGGTCCGTGGTAGACTATCGAGCAACGTTTATTAATCGCGCGGTATCGTTGCCGCGAGAAGGGGTTGCGCCATGCAGGAGCTTGAGGATCGTATTCGCCATGACGGCATCGTAAAGGCCGGTAACGTCCTTAAGGTTGATGCCTTCCTCAACCACCAATGCGACGTTGAGCTGTTCGACCACATGGGCGCCGAGTGGGCCCGTCTGTTCGAGGGTGTCGAGATCAACAAGATTCTGACGATCGAGGCTTCGGGCATTGGCATGGCTTGCATTGCAGCCCAGCATTTTGGCGGCGTGCCGGTGGTCTTTGCCAAGAAGGCACAGTCCATCAATCTCGACGGCGAGCAGTATGCCACGACCATTTACTCCTTTACCAAGCAAAAGGAGTACCCGGTCATCGTTGGCAAGCGTTTCCTGTCCGAGGGCGATAAGGTCTTGATCATCGACGACTTCTTGGCCAACGGCTGCGCGCTCGAGGGTCTTATCAAGATCTGCGAGGCTGCGGGTGCCGAGGTGTCCGGTATTGGTATTGCGGTGGAGAAGGGTTTCCAGGGCGGCGGCGATAAGCTCCGCGAGCGCGGCTTCCGCGTTGAGAGCCTGGCTCGTATCGCCGATATGGACTGCGAGACCGGCGAGATCACCTTCGCCTAAGCGCACAACACAAGCGATTGGTATGCGATGTGACAAAGGGACCGTCTCTTTGTCACATTTTTTGTATGAGGGGAGGTGTTGATATGGATGAGAACAAGATGGGATGGCGCGAGTATGCGCGCTATGCCGAGATGTCGGCCGAGGAGTTGGCGCGCGATTGCGAGGTGCAGGTGTTTCGCGCGACGGGTCCGGGTGGGCAGGGCGTCAACACGACGGACTCGGCGGTGCGTATGAAACATATCCCTTCGGGAATTACCGTGACGGCGCGCGAGAGCCGCAGTCAGTTCCAAAACCGTAGTAGCTGCCTGCGTAAGCTGCGCGCTGAGCTTGAGCGGCGCGGGCGTCCACCGCGCCGACGCGTAAAGACCAAGGTGCCTCAGCGCTCTCGCCAGCGCAGGCTCAACGACAAACACTTCAACGCCATTAAAAAGGCTAACCGTCGTAAGCCGGGCAGCGACGAATAGCTTCCGCATAAGTTGCGGTGAAATAGGGACTGTTTTGCGACTTTAGCTGCATAAACAGTCCCTATTTCACCGCAACTTAGGGGTGGCTAGCGGGTGGGACGCCAGACATGGAGGGCGCCGGCGAGGATGTCGACCTCGATGCGCGAGGTGACAACGGGCTCGCCGTCGGCCTGGATGGGGTAGTCGGGCTCCTCAAAGGTCAGCTCGGCATGGCGACAACGTCGTATGCGAACCGGTGGCAGCTTGGTGTGGTGGCCATCTTTGGCCGAAAGAAACATTGGCAGGGCTACCGTGCGCGGAACGGGGCCGCAGGCGTAGCAGACGTCGAGTACGCCGTCGCAGGGGTCGGCGTCTGGACAGATGCGATAGCCCGAGCCATAGGTAGGACCCAGCTGAATCGCCATGATAATCGCCCTTACGCGCTCGGCGGGTGCCCCGTCAAAGCTGACTGTCATGGGGTAGTTGCGATAGCGTAGGCCAAACTGCTCAAGTCCCGAGAGGGTGTAGAGCGGCGCGCCCGTCAAGCCGGTCTTTTTGCGCAGCTCGGTGGTTCCAAGGCCGATGGCGGCATCGATGCCGACCGAAAGCGTCTGGTCGTAATACTCGACCGCCGCTTTGCCGCTGCCGCTCGCAGGGCTCCACGAGCGAATGCGCCCGATGTCCTGACGCTGCAGCTCGCAGGTGAGCAGTGCGCCAAAGTCCTTGCCGGAGAAATCGTCGATGCCGAGCGTCTGGGCAAAATCGTTGCCGGAGCCCACGGGCAGGACGGCCAGAGCGGGGCGTGCGTCCTCCTTTTGCGTCATAAGCCCGTTGACGACTTCGTGGATCACGCCGTCACCGCCAAGCGCGATAACGGTGCGATAGCCCGTTGCCTGGGCAGCCAGCTCCTTGGCGTGTCCCATTCGCTCGGTCAGCACCAGGTCAAACTGGGATGCGCGTGCAGTCATGTCCAAAAAGCGTTGCAGGCGCTCGGCAACTTCGCGTGCCGCACCCGACTGGGCGGCTGGGTTGGCGATGATGAGTGTGCGACCAAATTCAGTTGCGTACATGGGGCGACTCCCGGCGTGTGGCATGACAGTGCGGTCGCGCTCAGGTCGAATTGCCCCCGATTGTGGCTGCACGGCGAATACTTATGTCTACTCTATCAGGTCGTTGTGGCGCTCGATAGCTTCTGCCACCGTGCTGCCCTCGTCCACAATAAGCGAACGGCGCTTGGGTGAGATGATGCGCTGGGCGGGATATACGCCGCGGTGGCCGCCGGCGAGATAGCTGATAAACGCCACGATCACGAAGAAGCCGGCGGCCGTGCCGTGGAACAGGTCGATGGCCATCATGCAGGTGGTGATGGGCACGTTAAGGCCGGCGCAGAACACGCCGAGCATGCCCAGCGCCGCCAGAAAGCTGGGGTCGATTCCGACGAGGCAGCCGATCCAACCGCCGAGCGCCGCACCGATGCCAAACAGAGGCGTGACCTCGCCGCCTTGGAAGCCGGCGCCTAGGGTGAGCGCTGTCACGACGAGTTTGATGGCCGCATCGGCAAGGGTCGTGTTGCCAGCGATACCGGCGCCCGAGAGCCAGGTGGCAAGGCCGGCGTACTTCCAGGCGTCGAGCATCGCGTAGGCCGCGAGCACTACGAGCGCGCCCACGAGTGCGCGAGCAAGGTAGTTGGTGATAAAGCGGCCGTACAGGCTCTTGACGGTACGAACCGACCAGGCAAAGAGACGTGCGGTGAGACCAAAGATGATGGCGCTGATGACTACGATGACGACCGTTTTGGGCGTCATGGCGGGAACGCTGGCGATGACATTCGCCTCGTACTCGGTTCCCAAGGCAAGCGACGTAAAGTAGCCGGTAAACGAGGCGACCAGGCAGTAGATGCCCGCAGTGTAGTCGATCTTGCCGATAAAGCACATCTCCATGCCAAAGAAAGCTCCGGCAAGGGGCGAACCGAATACGGCGCCAAAGGCCGACGAGATGCCGGCGAGCATGAGGTCGTGGTGGTCGTGCTTTTTGAGGTGGGCGAGGCTCGAGATGTTGCTGGCGATGGTGCCGCCAATCTGCACCGCGGCTCCCTCGCGGCCGGCCGATCCGCCCGTTAGGTGCGTGAGCGTGGAGCAGACGAAGGTGAGGACGGCCATGCGCATATGGATGAGGCGTGTGCCCAGAGCGGAGTCGATGACCAGGTTGTTACCGCGTTTGGCGGCAAGGCCGTGGTTTTTGTACACCCATGCGGTGGCAACGCCCACAACGGGAAGCAGCGCGTAGACCCACGCATGGTGCTCGCGATAGTCGGTCGCGATATTCAGCGAGGCCAAAAACGCCCAAGCGGCAACGCCCATGGCGAGCGAGACGATGGCGACGAGTACGAGCAACTTAGCGCTCGCGAGTAGATTGCGGGCGTTGCGACGCGTGTCGGCTGCCAAGAGCTGCTCGGAACGGGTGAGCTGATGCCTGCCGGCCATGATGACGTCGTTCAGGGAGAAAAAGCCGCCGTCGTCGAGCGGCTGGGAATGATCCTGCGCCTCGTTTGCGCTTTCAGGTTTGTCGTTAAGAGCCATACGTTCCTCTTTTAGGTTGCAACGCAAGCATTATAGAACGCGGCAAACGCGACGAGCCGGTGGGTTGGTTTCCATTCTGTTTCGCGGCTTGCGGCCGACAGGTGTATTTGCGGGTACAGGCCAAGTCGCGGTCGTGCGTCGGGGGATTATACTGAGACAAGCATAAAGAATCGGCGCTTCTGTTGTGCGCCGTGGCATTAAGAGGTGCATATGGCAGAGAAACTCATTCCGCTGGAGGACGCGCAGGCGATTGTTCTGTCGCACGTTGCTCCGACCGATCTCATCGAGATTCCCGTGTGGCAGGCGGCTGGTTTTCCCTTGGCCGAGGACGCGGTGGCCGATATCGACATCTCGCCGTTTGCCAACAGCGCTATGGACGGGTATGCCGTGCGCGCAGCCGATCTTGCTGCGGCCGCCGGTGACACTCCGGTGACGCTCTCCGTCGTAGGACACGAGGCCGCGGGCCATGTCTTTGAGGGCACAATCGGCGCGGGCGAGACCGTCCGCATCATGACGGGCGCGCCGGTGCCCGAAGGTGCCGATGCCGTGGTGAAGTACGAGATCGTCGACGTGCTCGACGGCGATGGCAACGAGGGCTCGCACGTTCGCTTCTCGGCGCCTGCCAAGGTAGGGGAGAACGTTCGCTCTGCCGCCGAGGAGGCCCATGCCGGCGATGTTGTGATGCATGCCGGCGAGGTCGTGGCCCCGGCGGGCGCCGGCTTGCTGGCAAGCGCCGGATACGCGAGCGTGAAGGTACATGCCGCCCCGCGCGTGGGCATTATCTCGCTGGGCACGGAACTGGTCGCACCGAGTAAGGTACCGGCGCGCGGTCAGATTCGCGATTCCAACTCCTCGGCGCTGATGGCCGAGGCGCTCGATGCCGGGGCAGATCCGGTGTTCTACGGTATTGCGCCCGACGATGAGCAGGCGATTGCCGAGCTGGTGCATCGCGCCACGCGAGAGTGCGATTTTGTCATTACAAGTGGTGGCGCCTCGGCGGGCGATTACGACTACGTGACGGCGCTCGTCCGGCGCGAGGGCGAGGTGCTGTTCGATCGCATCTCGATGCGTCCGGGCAAGGCCATCACGTTTGGCTTGCTCGGGGGTAAGCCCTACCTGGGGCTTTCAGGCAATCCGGCCGCGGCGTATGTGGGCTTTGAGATGCTTGCCCGTCCGGCGATTCGCAAGATGCGCGGTTTTTCCGAGGGTGCGCGTCCCGTGCAGCAGGCGACGCTCACGCACGGCGTGAAAAAGCGCCAGGACCGACGCTTCTTCGATCGCGCCGCGGTTTTGCGCGACCCCGAGACCGGTGAGCTGTTGGTGACCGAGGCCAAGACGCAGAATTCGGCGCTGCTCGGCACGATGCAGCGGTCCAACTGCCTGCTGCGTATTGACGAAGGACCGTGCGAGCTCAAGGCGGGCGACGTCGTGGGTGTCGTGCGTGTCGACCTGCCCGAGGGCACGGTGTTGTAGGAGGAAGACTATGGAGTTGAAGATTTCGATCGTGACGTGCTCGGATACGCGCGATCTTGCTCAGGACGAGGCTGGAGCCGCACTCGAGGAACTTATCAAGGCGCAGGGCTGGACGGTCGTCTCACATGTGGTCGTGCGCGACGACGCCAGCGAGATCGGTGATGCCATTGTGGAAGCTGCCGATGAGTGCCACGCCAATGTCGTGCTCACCTGTGGCGGCACGGGACTTTCGATGCGCGACGTGACGCCCGAGGCGACGCGTGCCGTCTGCGACCGCGATGTGCCGGGTATTGCAGAGGCAATCCGTGCGTACTCCATGACCAAGACGCGCCGCGCTATGCTCTCGCGCGCTATTTGCATGCAACGAGGTCATACGCTTGTCGTAAACTTTCCCGGTTCTACGAAGGCCGCCCGCGAAAGCTGGGAGGCCATAGCAGACCAGCTGGAGCATGCGGCTCAGATGACAGCGGGCGGCGGACATACCAACTAAGCGGTTTACCTGCGGCGGGGCGACCTGAACGGCTGCTCCGCCTTTGTTTTCCGCCGAAGCGACGCCGAGGTGCACGGCAACTCGAAACTATATTCTCTGGCGAGAATAATTTCTCACTATCATTATTCGCGCGTAAGTATAATCTAGTAACAGAATAAAGCCTGCGGCGGGGTGCCCGGGCATAGCGTTCGAAAGGGTTGAATATGTTCGATATGGTTTCACGCCGCGGTTTTGTCTCGCTTTCTGCTGCCGCTGCCGCCGGCCTTGGCCTTGCCGGCTGCTCGGGCAACAAGACGTCCGAGCCCGCTGGCTCCGATGTCGGCTCCGCCAAGTCTTCCTCTAAGAAGAAGGCTGTCGAGCTGCAGGTCTTTGCCGCCAACTCGCTCGAGAAAGCTCTGCCCGAGGTTCAGGAGCTCTACACCGAGCAGACCGGTACCACGTTTGCCGACACGCAGTTTAAGGCGTCTGGCGACCTTGTCGAGCAGATGCGCGCCGGTGCCGCCGTCGACGTGCTCATCACGGCCTCCAAGGGCACCATGGACGACGCCGAGGCCGCCGAGCTCGTCGACGTCGACACACGTGAGGACATGTTCGTCAACGACCTCGTGATCATTCGCGCCGAGGGCTCCGACACCAAGGTCGAGGTCATCGCCGATGTCGCGAATCTGGACGGCAAGATCGCCATTGGCGACGCCAAGACCGTTCCCGCCGGCAAGTACGCCAACCAGGCGCTGGCTTCTGTGGGCCTCTACACCGGCACCGAGGGCGACGACGGCGAGTACGCGCCTGAGATCGCCGACAAGGTGGCCCTGGCTGACAAAGTTGGTACCGCCGCCGCCTATGTGTCCACGGGCGACTGCGTGGCTGGCTTTGTCTACAGTTCCGACATCTTCCGCTATGACGGCATCGAGGAGGCCTTCGTGTGCCCCGAGGATTCGCACAAGCCCATCGTGTACCCGGGTGCCGTTGCCGAGAGCTCCGAGCACGCCGACGAGGCCAAGGCGTTTATCGACTTTTGCCTGACCAACAAGAAGGCCCAGAAGATTTGGGCCAAGTACGGCTTTGAGCTTTCCGAGTAGTGCGGCTTGGCGCGATAATTCCATCGTTTTGTGTTTCACTCCGTTCTTGTATTCGCTTGGAGCTTTTCGTGCTTAATAGATTCCGCATGCTTGTCGCCTGTGCTTTGACCTTCGCGCTTTGCTGGGTGCCGGGATTTGCGTTTGCTGGGGACGCTGAGGACGGGGCCCAGAACGCTGCGACCGCTCATGGGCTTTCCTATGGGATTGAGGGTTTTGAGCGGTTGGCCAAGGGGACCGCTCGTGCCATGGAGGGCCAGCCTGAGGGCTACCGGTTTCCCGTTGACGAGGACGTGGACCTTGTAGTGGCGCCTGCTGCCGATTGCGTTGTGGTGTGGATATCGCCCAAGGCGGTCGAGAAGTATGGATTGGATCCGCAGGATAACGAGTGCGTATCGTGTCTCAAAGCCCTTGTTTGTAAGCTCGACAGCGCAAACTGCATGGGAGGTGCGCAGCTAGGGGACGTGGATCTTCCTTGGTATGTCACGGCGGAAACAACGTTTGATGCCGGCGGGTATACCTATGGCTTTGACGAGCGCGGTGCGGATGGGGACCGCTATGTGGTGATTGCATCAGCCTCGGGTGATGCCAAGGGCGGCGCGCGTTGGCTTGATAGCGCTCAAATGGTAAAAGCATCGTCTGTCGTGTTGCGGGATGAGCGGGGGCCCTTGACCTCTCTGGCCACTTTTTTGGGCGGCATCGACTATCGTCCGTTTTGGGTGTCCATAAAAACGAGTGGCCTTGCCCTGGTGATTGCCTTCGCACTGGGTCTGTTCGCCGCGTGGAAGACTATGGGTACCTCGAGTCGCATCAAGGGCCTGCTCGACTCTGTCTTTACCATCCCTATGGTGTTGCCGCCTACGGTGTGCGGCTTTTTGCTGCTTATGTTGTTTGGCCGCTCGACCGGTGTTGGCCAGTGGCTGATCGCGCACGGCGTCTCGATCGTCTTTACCTGGCCGGCAGCGGTGATCTCTGCCGCGGTGGTGTCGTTCCCCCTGGTCTATCGAACGGCCCTCGGTGCCTTTGAGAGCCTCGACACCCAGATGCTCGACGCCGCGCGAACCCTGGGATGGTCCGAGCGTCGCATCTTTACCAAGCTTATGATGCCGCTTGGGTGGCCTTCTATTGCTGCCGGTACGGTCCTCGCCTTTGCCCGCGCCATGGGCGAGTTTGGCTGCACGCTGTTCTTTGCGGGCAACTACGCCGGCATTACGCAGACCATCCCCATCGCCATCTACTTTGAGTGGATGGGCGGCAATACGTCGGTGGCGCTCTTCTGGGTTGTCGTCGTAATCGTGTTCAGTTTCCTGGTCATCCTGTTCATCAATATGTACACCGCTCATTCGCAAAAGTATCGCGAGCGGGGCCTTTCCCGTGCGGAGCGCAAGCGGATCAAAGATCTTGCCGGACAGGGCGATTCGCTCGACCCGGCGGGCGGCGATGCCCTGCGTATCGATCGCGATGCGCTGGCTGAGCTTATGCGCGATGACGCGGTCACGAAGGGAGGTCGATAGGTCATGTCGCTTGTTGTGGATATTAAAAAGCGCTATCCCGGGTTTATGCTCGACATGCAGCTTGAGACCGGCGAGGAGCGTGTGGCGCTGCTTGGTGCCTCCGGTTGCGGCAAGAGCTGCACGCTGCGCTGCATTGCCGGTGTGGAGACGCCCGACGAGGGCAAGATTGTCGTCAACGGCGTGACCTTTTTTGACTCGGAGGCGGGCATCAACCTGTCACCCCAGGAGCGAAAATGCGCCCTGTTGTTCCAAAACTATCAGCTGTTTCCCAACATGACGGTGGCCGATAACGTATGCGCCGGTGTAAAGGATGCGGGCGACGCCGCGGCGCGCAAGCAGCTTGCCGAGCGCTACCTGGGTATCTTTGGACTGGCCGACTTTGCCGACCGCTATCCCGCGCGACTCTCGGGCGGGCAGCAGCAACGCGTGGCGCTTGCCCGTATGGTGGCGGCGCATCCGGGCATTTTTATGTTCGACGAGCCCATGAGCGCGCTCGATGCGTATCTCAAGAGCGCGCTTGAGCAAAACATGCTCGACCTGTTCGACGTCTGCAACCGTACCGTGCTCTACGTGAGCCACGACATCGACGAAGCGTGCCGCCTGTGTCAGCGCATCTGCGTGATGCACGACGGGCATGTTGAGGAGATCGGCTCCATCGAGGACGTGGTCCGTCGTCCGCAGACGCTGGCGGCACTGCGCCTGACGGGCTGCAAGAATACGAGCCGCGCTCGCAAGATCGGCGACGAAGAAGTTGAGGCCCTCGACTGGGGCATGACCTTTAATGTGGGCCGTGAGGTTCCCGATAATGCAGCGTACCTGGGCATTCGCGCAAGCTACTTCCATGTTGACAATCGCGCGGAGCGGGGCCGCAACAGCTATGATTTGCACGTGGCCCGTGTGAGCGATTCGCGCTTTGAGCGGCTGGTGCTGCTGGACGTGCCGCGCGTCGATGCGCCCACACGTCTGCAGTGGAAGGTCAACAAGGTGGGCGTGCCTGTCGACGAGCTGCCGCAAGCAGGCGAGACGCTGCGCATGCACTTCGATGCGAGTAAGATCCATTTGGTTTGTCGATAGCGCCGGGTAATGCCGTCGGGGATATAAGCCGCGGCGGCTTTGTCTTGCTGTTCGCCGAATGGGGAATGACAAACTCTTATCAACACAAATAATTATTTATTAAACGACGGCACACGACGCTGTCGTACGAATGTCAACGGTGTTCGCATGGTCGACGACCGTTGATATAGTTGACCTTAACTTGTAAGGGAGGGTGCGCACATGCCGCAGACGACATACATTCGCCGCGTTGCCGCGCGTGCCCTGTATATGGCTCGGAGTCGCATATGAGCAGGTATGTTCACGGCTCCGGGAGAGACGACGCACAACTAAATAATCAGCTGCAAAGCAGGTTCCCCAAAATTCCGGGTTTGAGCACGGCCGGGCAATCGCCGTCCGTCGTGCATCGATACCGCTGTTATCCGTTTTTGGTTCGAGAGGGGAACCATCATGGCTGAAGAATTCGATTTCCATCCGATGTGGGAGAGCCTCGGCATGAATCTTGCCGACCACGACATGCTGCTGGGCGCCGTGGGCCAGATGTACGGCGATATGTTCCTGACGCAGAACAATCGCCCCAAGTCCACGTCCTATCTGGACTTTGTCGCCACCAACATCCACAGCGGCCGTATTAAGGAGATGCTCGACAAGAAGGAGGCCGGCGAGGCCACCAAGATCGTCGGTTCGTTCTGCGTCTACGTGCCCGAGGAGATCGTGCTTGCCTGCGATGGCATCCCCGTGGGCCTGTGCTCGGGTGCCGACTGGGCAACCGACAAAGTCGAGGAGCACTTGCCGCGCAACACTTGCCCGCTCATCAAGAGCTTTGCCGGCTTTAAGTTGGGCGAGGTCTGCCCCTACATCGAGTCGAGCGACTTGGTAGTCGGCGAGAACACCTGCGATGGCAAGAAGAAGGCCTACGAGTTCTTTGCCACGCAAAAGAACATGTACGTCATGGATATCCCCAACGTGCACGACGAGTCGACGCTCGTGACCTGGAAGGCCGAGGTCAAGAAGCTCGCTGCCAAGATCGAGGAAGAGTGCGGCGTCACGATTACGCCCGAGCGCCTGAAGGCTGCCATCCACGCCGTCAACGAGAAGCGTCGCGCCCTGCAGCGTCTGGCTGCGACCCGCGCTGCCGATCCGGCACCCATCAGTGGTCTCGACAGCCTGCTGACCGTTCAGGCCGCCTTTATGGACGACACGCCGCGTCTGACCGGAGCCATCAACGAGATGGCCGCCGAGTGCGAGCAGCGTGTCGAGGCCGGCGAGGGCGTGGCGCCCAAGGGGACCAAGCGCATCCTGTACACCGGTACGCCCATGGCCGTGCCTAACTGGAAGCTGTTCAACCTTATCGAGAAGGCCGGCGGCGTTGTGGTAGGCGAGGAGTCCTGCACGGGTTCGCGCTACTACAAGGACCTGGTCGATGAGTCCGGCGAGACGGTCGACGAGATGCTCGATGCCATTGCCGAGCGCTACTTTAAGATCAACTGCGCTGTCTTTACGCCCAACGACCAGCGTATGAAGGACATTGTCCAGATGGCCAAGGACCTGCATGCTGACGGTATCGTCGACGTGGCCCTGCAGTTCTGCACGCTCTACGAGATGGAGTCGTTTGCCGTGGAGAAGGCCGCCGAGGAGGCGGGCATCCCGTTTATGCACATCACCACCGACTACGCCGGTGAGGATGCCGGTCAGCTACAAACCAGGATTGAGGCTTTCTTGGAAACCATTTAGGGCTACCCGTCCCGGCGACTTTCCCGGACACCCGATCTTGCCGTTCAAACCGTCGCTTGCGTGTCAAAGTACGCGGCGCTCCTCTTTCACGGCAACCTCGGGCACCTGGGAAAGCCGTTTCCTTGGTTGGTTAAAAGGTTTGTTAAGGAGTTATATGTCGGAAAATATTGAGCAGCCGTTGCCGTCCACGTTTGAGGAGTTCAACGAGCAGCGCAAGGCGGCGTTTATTCGCGTCAAGGATTACAAACAGGCCGGCAATCGCCTGGTCGGCTTTTTGTGCAGCTATACGCCGCTCGAGATTATCGATGCCGCGGGCGCTGCAAGTGTGGCCTTGTGCGGCACGTCCGATGAGGTGATTCCCGAGGCCGAGAAGGTGCTGCCGGCAAACCTCTGCCCGCTCATCAAGTCGACCTACGGCTTTGCCTACTCGCAAAAGTGTCCGTTTACGTACTTTAGCGACATGATCATCGGCGAGACCACCTGCGACGGTAAGAAGAAGATGTACGAGCTGCTTAACGAGCTCAAGCGCACGCACATTCTGCATCTTCCGCAGGGTCGCGATCGCGCCTACGAGCGTGAAAGCTGGTACGAGGAGTGCCGCCTGCTCAAGGAGGAGCTCGAGAACTTCTACGGTATTACGATCACCGATGACGACCTTCGTGCTGCCGTCCGTCGCCGCAACCGCTTGCGTGCGGCCCAGCTCGAGATGTTTGCGCTGCAGGCCAATCAGCCGGCGGCTATGAGCGGCGTCGACCTGATGAGCACCATGTTCGCCGGTACGTTCAGCTTTGATATCGAGGCCTATACGCAGCAGCTGGAGCATAAGGTTGCCAAGCTGCGCGAGGCCTACGACGCGGGCGAGCGCCCGGTTGCGGCGGATGCCAAGCGCATTCTGATCACCGGGTGCCCGGTGGGCGGCGTGATCAACAAGATCGGTCGCACCATCGAGTCCAACGGCGGTGTGGTCGTGTGCATGGACGACTGCTCGGGCGAGCGCACGGCGGCCATGATGATCGACCCGGAGGCTCCCGACATCCTTCGCGCCATCGCCGACCGCTACCTGGACATCAACTGCTCGGTCATGACGCCCAATGACGGTCGTATGGAAAACGCGCTGGCCATGTGCGAGAAGTATCACGTCGATGGCGTGGTCGAAAACGTGCTCCAGGCCTGCCACACCTTTAACGTGGAGAGTGCCCGCATGCAGGAGGCTGTCGAGGGTGCGGGTATTCCGTACATGAAGATCGAGACCGATTACAGCAACGGCGACATGGGTCAGATCGAGACCCGCATCGCCGCCTTCATCGAAACCCTCTAGCTTCCTCAGGCACCGGATCTTGCTCCTCAAACCGTCGCTTGCGTACCCAAAGTACGCTGCGCTCCTCTTTCGGGGCAATCTCCGGCACCTGAGAAACCTAGAGCTAAGGCGCCTGAACGCGCCGCTATCTTTGATGTTTAGATTGGGAGAGAGCCATGATAGGGATCGGGATCGATATCGGGTCTACGGCGGCTAAGGCCGCTGTGGTCGACGGGGAGGGTTCGGTGGCGTGGACGCGCGTGCAGCCGACCGGTTTCTCCTCGGTCGATGCGGCCGAGCGCCTACGCGGTGAGCTCGCCGCAGCCGGCTATGACGTGACGGGCGACGATGTTCGCGTGGTCGCGACTGGCTACGGCCGTGTCGCCGTGCCCTATGCGCACAAGGTCGTGACCGAGATTACTTGCCACGGCACCGGTGCCGTGCGCCTGTTTGGCGATCACGGTACGGTGATCGACGTGGGCGGCCAGGATACCAAGGTCATCCAACTCAAGGGCGGCCGCGTGGCCAAGTTTGCCATGAACGACAAGTGCGCCGCCGGCACGGGGCGCTTTCTGGAGATCATGGCCGACCGCCTGGGCATTACCCAGCAGCAGATGGCCGACCTTGCGCGTTCCGGCGAGCCCACCAAGATATCCAGCATGTGCACCGTGTTTGCCGAAAGCGAGGTCATCAGCCTGATCGGTCGCGGTGAGCCGCGCGAGAACATTGCGCGTGGCGTGATCGAAAGCGTCGTGTCGCGCGTGGCGACTATGGCCGGGCAGGCGGAGGGTGCTCCGTACTACCTGACGGGAGGTCTGTGCGAGAACGCCTATGTTGTGGAGCGGTTGGCCGCGCTGCTGGGGTCACCAGTGACCACCTCGCCCCAGGCTCGCTTTGCCGGAGCGATTGGCGCGGCCATTCGAGCCCAGGCGCTCATGTAAGGGGCGGTGTCATTCGCCGTCCGCTCTCGGCGCCGCCATGCGTATACTGGGAGGAACTGATTGACCTATGAGAGGGGGAATCGATGGCTGACGATGTTATTAAGCTCACGCAGATGACCGCTGCCTCTGGTTGAGCTGCTAAGTTGGCTCCTGGAGCCCTCGCCCAGGTCCTGGGCGATTTACCCAATGTGCATAACGACAACTTGCTCGTGGGGTTCGATACCTCCGACGATGCGAGCGTCTTTCGCGTTGGCGATAACTTAGGCCTCGTGCAGTCCGTCGACTTCTTCCCACCCATGGTGGACGACCCTTTCCTCTTTGGCCAGATCGCCGCCGCCAACTCGCTGTCGGACATCTACGCCATGGGCGGGCGGCCGAGCCATGCCATGAACTTGCTGTGCATACCCAGTTGTCTGGGCGTTGAGGTTGCCGGGCAGATTTTGGCGGGTGGCGCCGACAAGTGCGTCGAGGCCGGCTGCACCATCGCGGGCGGCCACACCATCAACGACGACGAGCCCAAGTACGGTCTGTCCGTGAGCGGCTTTGTCGCGCTCGACCGCATGCTCGCCAACAGCGGCGCGCGCGTGGGCGATGCGTTGCTGCTGACCAAGGCGGTTGGCTCGGGCATCATCACCACGGCCATTAAGGGCGAGCTCATCGAACAGGATGATGCCAGCCCGATGTTCGACTCGATGCGCACCCTCAACGAGGCGCCGATCCGTCTGGCCGAGGGGCTCGAACTTCACGGCTGCACCGACATTACGGGCTTTGGCCTGATCGGGCACGCGTGCGAGATGGCCGAGGGCTCGGGCGTGCAGATTGAACTTGCGTCGGGGGCGGTGCCGCTCTTTGACCAGGTGCTCGACATGGCGCGTTTGGGCATTATCCCCGCGGGCTCCTACCGCAACCAGGACTTCTTTGGCCCGCGTGTGGCTGCCGATGAGGATCTGGAGCCGGGCATGCTGGATGCGCTTTACGATCCACAGACCTCGGGTGGTTTGCTCATCGCGGCGCCTGCTGCCGATGTGGATGAGCTTGCGCGCCGTCTACAGGTCGAGGGGCGCGTTGCCGCTACAATCGGCCGCGTGTTCGAGCCGGTACCAGGCGGTCCTGCCGTCCGCGTTGTGCATTAAGGAAAACTGTTTATGCGACCGTCCGTTGTTCTGGGCGGCCCCTTTCGAAAGGAATTTACTATGTCTACCAAGATTGAAGTCAATGCCATGGGCGATGCCTGCCCGCTGCCCGTCGTCAAGACGCTTAAGGCACTCAAACAGCTTGATGGCGAGGGTGCCGTCGTGACCTCGGTCGATAACGAGACCGCCGTCAAGAACATCTCCAAGATGGCGCAGGAGAAGGGCTGCAAGGCCTCGGTCGAGAAGGTTTCTGACGCCGAGTGGCACGTGACCGTGGCGACCTCTGGTGCCGTTGCCGTGGCTGATCCCGAGCAGGATGGCGCCGCCTTCTGTGATGCCAGCGCCGGCAAGGGCAAGCTCGTCATTTCCGTCTACACCGACTGCATGGGCCGCGGCGACGACGAGCTGGGCCACAAGCTCATGAAGGCCTTCATCTTTGCCGTGACGCAGCAGGAGGGGCTGCCCGCGTCCATGCTGTTCTATAACGGCGGAGCCAAGCTCACCGTCGAGGGCTCGCCGGTGCTCGATGACCTGAAGGGCCTGGCCGAGCAGGGCGTCGAGATCCTTACCTGTGGCACCTGCCTGGACCACTATGGCATTAAGGACCAGCTTGCAGTGGGCGAGGTCACCAACATGTACGTGATTGTGGAGAAGATGGAGCAGGCCGTGCGCGTCGTGCGCCCGTAGCGTATTGGTTGGAGTTGCCATGAGGGAAAAGCGCCCGGCGCTTGTCATCACGTTTCCCACCACGGCGGCCGCCATGGGGTGCGAGACCCTATGCATCGAGCGCGGCCTTCCCGGGCGCACGATTCCCGTGCCCGGGGAGGTCGCTGCCGGCTGCGGCCTGGCATGGAAGGCGCTGCCTTCTGATGAGGACTTGCTGCGCGGCGAGCTTGCCGCGGCGGGCGTCCCCACCGAGGGTTTTACGGTGATCGACATGTGGGAGGTCGTGCGATGATCTACCTGGATAACGCGGCGACGACCATGCACAAGCCGCAGACGGTCATCGATGCCGTGGCGCAGGCGCTGTGCTCGCTCGGCAATGCCGGGCGCGGTGCCACGTCGGGTGCGCTCGATGCGGCGCGTACCATCCACGGCTGTCGCGCCAAGCTTGCGCGCTTGCTGGGCTGCCCGCGGGCCGATCATGTTTGTTTTACGCCCAACTCCACCGCGGCGCTCAATACCGTCATTAATGGCGTGGTGCGCCCCGGCGATCGTGTGGTTACGACGGTGCTCGAGCATAACTCCGTGCTGCGTCCGCTCAACCGCCTGGCAGCAGAGCGGGGCGTGACTGTTGAGCATGCGGGCTGCGACGCGAACGGCGTGCTCGACTACGACGAGCTCGAGCAGCTGGTCACGCCGGGCACGCGTGTCGTGGTGGTTACGCATGCCTCCAATGTGACCGGCAACGCGGTCGACGTTTCGCGTGTGGCTGCCATCGCGCATGCGGCCGGCGCGCTGGTGATCGTCGACGCCTCGCAGTCTGCCGGCACGGCGAAGATTGACATGGATGCCATGGGGCTCGACGTGGTGTGCTTTACCGGCCACAAGGGGCTCATGGGTCCGCAGGGGACCGGCGGCCTGGCCGTGGCGGAGGGCATTGACGTGGCGCCGTGGGCCATGGGCGGCACGGGCGTGCACAGCTTCGATGCGCTGCAGCCGCTTGAGTGGCCCACGCGCCTTGAGGCGGGCACGCTCAACGGTCACGGCATTGCGGGTCTTTCCGCCGGCCTCGACTTTATCGAGGCCCAGGGTGGGGTCGAGGCGATTGCTGCCCACGAGCGCGCGCTCGCCGATCGCTTCCTTGCCGGTGTGTGCGAGATTCCGGGAATTAAGCTCTACGGTGCCTTTGACCAGCCGACGCGCTCTGCGATTGTGTCGCTCAACGTGGGTGATATCGACTCTGCCGAGATTTCGGATGCGCTCATGCAAGGGTGGGGGATTGCGACACGCCCCGGCGCCCATTGCGCCCCGCTCATGCACCGTGCGCTGGGGACCGAGCGCCAGGGCGTCGTTCGCTTCTCGTTTGGGTATTTCAACACGACCGAAGAAGTCGACACGGCTATCGATGCTCTGTGCGATTTAGCCTGCTAAAGCTGCTAGACCGTTTATACTTGCGGGACGGGTGTTTTTGCCCGTCCCATTTTTTGTTTCGACCCGAAAGGTGTGTCTATGGCCTCATCCGCCTCGCGTGGTCTGCGCTCCGACCATGTCGTTACCGTCGGCATCGCCCTGTTCTCGATGCTCTTTGGGGCCGGCAACCTCATTATTCCGCCGCTGCTGGCGCTGCAGGCAGGTTCTGCCACGCCGGTCGCCATGCTTGGCTTTCTTATTGCCGCCATCGGCCTGCCTGTCATGGGTTTTATCGCCGTGGCGCTTGCCGGAACGGCGCGGGAGCTTGCCGGCCGCGTGCACCCCAAGTTCGGTGAGTTCTTTGTCGCGGCGGTCTATTTAGCGATTGGCCCGTGCCTGGCCATTCCGCGTACGAGCTCCACGGCCTTCGAGATGCTGGTGCCGCTGCTGCCCGAGGGCGTCTCGCTCGGCACGGCTCGCCTGGTGTTTGCCGTTGGCTTCTTTGTCGTCGCGTTTGCGCTCACGCTGCGTCCGGGCGTTATCACGCGCGTGCTCGGCCGCATTACGGGCCCCGCGCTCATCGCGCTCATCGTGCTGGTCGTGGGTGCTGCCGTGATCTCGCCGCTGGGACCGGCCGCTGCCCCGCAAGCTCCCTATGATGCCGGTGCTGCCGTGCAGGGCTTTTTGACCGGCTACCAGACCATGGACCTGCTCGCGTCGCTCGCCTTTGGCATCATCATCGCCGAGACCATCCATGAGCTGGGCGTGACCGACGATAAGCGCGTGGCCTTCGAGATCTCGCGTTCGGGTGTGATCGCCGGCGTGCTCATGGCCATCATCTACTGTGGCCTGGCGCTTGCCGGCATGCAGCTCGGCACGGTTATGCCCGATGCCACCAACGGCGCTGCCATCCTTGCCCGTTCGGCCTCCATGCACTTTGGCCTAGCCGGCACGGTCGTGGTCTTTGCGATCTTTTTCCTTGCCTGTATGAACGTGTGCATCGGCCTCATCAGCTGCTGCTCGCGTTACTTCTGCGAGACGTATGTGGTTAAAGGCGGAGCGGAGGCTTCCGAGGAGGCCATGCGCCGCCCCTTCGCGATGCTCGCCTTTGTGTTCGCAGCGTTTTCGTGCGTGCTCTCCAACGTGGGCCTCGACGTGATTCTTATGTTCTCAGTACCTATGCTCAACGCCTTGTATCCCGTTGCCATCGTGCTGGTGCTTATGGGCCTGGTGCACGGTTTTTGCGACGCTCATCCGCAGGTGTGGGTCTGGGTCGGCGGTGTGGTTGCCGTGCAGAGTGTGATCACTTCGGTCCGCGATGCGTTCTTTGCGGGCGCGTGGCTACCGTTTGATGTGCTGCCGCTGGCGGATATCGGCGCCGCGTGGGCGCCGGTTGCCGTGGCGGCATTTGTGATCGGTCTGCTTCACAGCCGGTTTGTCGCACATTCGAGGAGCTAGGGTTTCTGCGCTTGCACAGGCGGGGAGTCTCCCCTATAATTTCCTTCGCTTTGGGACACGCAAGGTTTAGACCTTAGCTGCTCAACACCTTCGGGACGTGGCGCAGTTTGGTAGCGCGCCTGCTTTGGGAGCAGGATGTCGCAGGTTCAAATCCTGTCGTCCCGACCATATCTTGCGGGCGTAGTTCAATGGTAGAGCCCCAGCCTTCCAAGCTGATGACGCGGGTTCGATTCCCGTCGCCCGCTCCATAGGATAGTTTTAACGGCTTTGGCTCCATTTGGTGCCAGGGCCGTTTTCATATATATGCCGGGGACCCCACATCCCCACCTAAGTTGCGGTGAAATAGTTCCTGGATTAGCCGCAAAAGCTGTTATCCAGGAACTATTTCACCGCAACTTATTGAGGCCGAGCGGGCTGGGTCGATGATGGGTTCTGTTGTCGAGAAGATGAGGACAGCCGGTCAGGAGTCTGCGTAGGGTTTTGCGGTTGGTATACCGTAGCCGCGCATCATGGAGCCGAACGCTTTGACATCGTAGGTGTCTGAGAGCTTGAAATGAATGACGTTGTGGCCCATGGCACGCAGGTTCGCGTCGCGCATGAGGGCAGCTCGATAGGTTTTTGCCGCAGTATGTTCCGGATCATTTTGGGCATCGTCCTCAAACTTGCCTAGTCCATGCAGCTCAGCCAGCATCCAAGAGCCGTTTGGCATCTGCCAGCCGTAATCTGCCAAATAATAGCCGGCGTTTCCCGGTCGAGTGATTTCAACCTGAAGTTCAGGAGCGGCAACTCCCGCCAGAATCATTGCCGCCCGTGCTTCGGATTCTCCACCGTTATCCGATCTGCCATCCATATGTTCAAAAACGTCAAATGCGCGCGCGATGCCATGCAGTCCGCGGCAGTTCGCTTGTGCATATGCACGCAATTCTTCACGCTCGACACCGTACTCACGAGCCAACCCGTCGACATAGCCTAGTGCATATCGAAAAGCGCTCGTTCGGGCGATGTCGACCACCGTGCGATATGGATCCGTTAACGTAAACGGGCCGAGCTGCCATACGTCGCCCGGCCGCCAGCGTCGGTATTCAACGAATTCGTACATATCGCGTCTGGTGGAACGCGGCAGCAGCACTTGCACCTTGTCGAGAAGCGAATATGCAGAACCGATGCCATAGAGCAGCGCCGCCGTTGCTCCACAAAACACGGCATCCGGTTCAACGACCGCAATAGCGGATGCCAATTGAAAGATGCGATCTTCGACGCCGAGGTCATTCCAATACACGGAATCAGCGTAGACATGGTTGTAGAGTCGAATAATCATCTCTTTTTGCATGAGCGCGTAGGCACAGCGTTCATCCCATTTTTTGGTAGCCACAAACAGGTGCCCGCCATGATGGGCCTTGAATAACCGGAAGAACAGCTCTACTTGCGGTTTGGAACAGCGTTTATCATGACTCATTTTCGACCCTATGGTCTTGAGGGGGAGTGAATGACACTACGCTAACCCATATTTGGTCCGCCAGACCTTGCCATGAACTGACCAAAAGCTTGACGGGGCAGGTCAGAGTCATGAATCAGAGCCAAACATATCGGCAAACGGTTGATTAGTGTCCCTCGGCGGCACTAAAAACCACCCTTACAGAAAGTTGCGGTGAAATAGTTCCTGAAAAGCTCGAATAAGCCTAAATCCAGGAACTATTTCACCGCAACTTAGGAGGGGATGGGGCTGAGGGGCGGGCGATGCCGTTGCCTGTTGGCTAGTGGCGGGATTGGTGGCGGAGCTTGTCGATGGTGGAGTCGGTGCTTCGGCTGCGGGCTTCGGCGGCGCGGTCGCGGGCGTCGGCGGCGGTTTGGCGTTTACGGCGGTAATCGATCATGCCTTGGATGATGGGCTTGCCAAAGCTCACGACATCATCGTTGTAGATGGCGGTTCGGGCTGCTAGGAGGCAGTCGGTAAAGTCCATATGGGTCTTGCCAAAGAGTTTGATGGCAAGGGCGACAACGGTGGGCTCGTCGACCATGACATCATCGAGCAGCCTTTTCATGGCTGCAGCAATCTCAACGCGGGGAACCTTATAGACGTCGCGCAGCGTGACCACGACGCGCGTGATGATTTCGGGGTAGACACGAGCGGTGCGCGTGGCGATGACCTTGGCGGCGCGTGGCGACAGAACTTCGTCGTCGTCAAGCAGGTAGCGCAGGATGACGGTCTCGTCGATGATGGTGCTACTCATGGATATCTACTTCCTCGGGACCCAAAACCGACTCGTCGCTTTCTGTGGCTAGGTATTCAATCCAGGCATTGCGCTCCTCGGAGCGGCGATTGGGGTCCCCATATGCTTTGAGCAGTCCATAGGCGGCCGTGCCGTCCTTGGAGCGCACGGCGACCGGCTGAAAGGGGAGCTTGCGCATCAAAATACTCTGCGCGACAAATAGACGGACAGCCTCGGCGAGCGATGTGCCCATGGCGTCGTAGAGACGCTCGGCATGCTGCTTGTCTTCCTCGCGAATGCGCACCTGCAGGATGGCTCGTTTTTGAGTCGATGACATCACTGGCCTCCCTTAATGAGCGTGCAATTTGAATAGTCAAATACAACATCGGCTAATAATAGCCAATCTTACAACCACTACTTTATTGCACTAGAGTAAATGAGTGTAAACGATATTACAAACGTACAACATCCTTCAGAAACGAGCGTGAAATCTCCCTTGGATGTACGCATGTAATACACTCACCTTTATAGCTTCTAGAGAATAATTCCAACCTGCCAAAACCCCTGCAATACACCCGTATTGCAGGGCCTATGCTCAAGTTTGCCCCCTGCAACTGCGTATATTTAACCTGTATATCGTTGGAGGAATTCTATCGAAGTGCCTGTTTCGCCGCATGCGCTCGATACGCCGATGCCGGACCACGGGCGGTCCGGGGCAACGTCGGCAGGGTCTCTCCGGCATGGGATTCAGGAGGGAGTGAACAACATGGGCAATAAACGAGTCGTGGCTGATTCTTCACGCTGCATTGGATGCCAAACCTGTATGGCGGCGTGCATCGAGGCACACGATATTCCCGGCAACATCGCCGCACCTCGCTTGCGCGTAACGCGCACCTACGAGATCTCCGCGCCGGTGGCATGTCACCACTGCGAGGACGCTCCGTGCGCGAAGGCCTGTCCTACGGGCGCCTTGTTCTTTGATCCAAAGAACCATCGTATCGGCGTCAACGAGGACAACTGCATCGGCTGCAAGAGCTGCGTCATGGCCTGCCCCTTTGGCGCCGTGAGTGTGGCGACCACGCAGGTCCCCGTCTTGATGGGCGACGCGCGCGTGGGTTCGCAGACCAAGAGCTTCGTGCTCAAGTGCGACCTGTGCGTGGACCGTCCCGGCGGTCCGGCGTGTGCCGAGGCGTGCCCGACCAAGGGCCTCACCTTGGTAGACGAGGAGCGCCTGGCAGAACTGACTGCCGAGCGTGCCCGCGCCACCATCGAAAACGAGGCGTAGCCGGGCGGCCATACAGGCCCAACGATTGTCAAATACGTACCGATTAATCGGTAGCAGAGAAAGGAAGGAGGGTGTCATGGAGAAGCATAAAGTGATCTGCCCGTACTGCGGCGCCGGTTGCCAGTTTAACCTCCTGGTCCAAAACGGCCAGGTCGTGGGCACCGAACCGCTCAACGGCATCACCAACCAGAGCGAGCTGTGCCTTAAGGGCATGAGCGGCTACGACTTCATCAACGACACCAAGATCTTGACTCCTCGCGTACTGCACCCGATGATCCGCCGCACTAAGGGCGCGGATCTTGAGCGCGTAAGCTGGGACGAGGCACTGGATTTCACCGCATCTAAGATGCAGGCCATAATTGACGAATATGGTCCTAACGCTGTCATGACCACCGGCTCTTCGCGAGGCGGCGGCAATGAGGCGAACTACGTCATGCAGAAGTTTACGCGTGCGTGCATCGGCACCCACAGCGTGGACAACTGCGCCCGTACTTGACACGGCCCTACTGTCCTCGGTCTGATGGACACGGTTGGTTCAGGTTGCATGTCATGCTCCATCCCCGGTATGGAGGATGCGGGCTGCATTTTCCTCTTCGGCTATAACCCTGCCGATTCGCACCCCATCGTCGCAAGGCGTATCGTGCGAGCCAAAGAAAAGGGTTGCAAGATCATCGTCGCCGATCCGCGCCATATCGAAACCGCGCGTATCGCCGATCTCTACCTTCCGATCAAGAACGGTTGCAACGTTGCGTTCCTCAACGCCTTTGCAAACTGCTTGGTCAACGATGGCCTCTACGACAAGGAATTCGTCGCCGAGCATACGAACGGCTTTGACGAGTGGTGGGAGACCATCAAGAACTACACTCCCGAATCCGTACAGGACATCACGGGTGTCGAGCCCGCGTTGATCCACCAAGCTGCCGAGATGTACGCCACGGCGAAGCCCTCTGCCATCATTGGCTGGGGCATGGGTGTATGCCAGCAGAAGCAGAACCTGAAGACGGTGCACACCATCGCCTCCATCGCCTGCGTTGCCGGCCAGATCGGCAAACCCAATTCCGGCCTCGCGCCCGTGCGCGGTCAGAATAACGTCCAGGGCTCCTGCGATATGGGCATGCTGCCCAACCTGTACCCTGGCTACCAGAAAGTCACCGACCCCGCAGTGCGTGCCAAGTTTGCCAAAGCTTGGGGCGTGCCCGAGGAAAAGCTCCCGCTCGAGGAGGGCTACAAGCTCACCGATCTGGGCCACCTGGTCGACGAGGGCAAGGTGCACTGCTTCTACAACTACGGCGAGGACCCGGTGCAGACCGAGCCCGATTCGGCCGGTATGCGCAAGACGCTCTCCGAGCTGGATCTGTTCATTTGCCAGGACATCTTTATGACGCAGACGACCATGCTCGCCGACGTCATCCTGCCTGCCACCTCTTGGGGCGAGCACGAGGGTGTCTTTACCGCATCCGACCGTAGCTTCCAGCATTTTGACGCGGCCGTTCCGCCCAAGGGCGAGTGCCGTCACGACTGGGAGATCTTCGCGGACCTGTCTACGCGCATGGGCTACCCCATGCACTACGACAACACCGAGCAGATCTGGAACGAGTGCATTAGCCTGTGCCCCAACTTTGTGGGCGCGACCTACGAGAAGATGGCTCCCGAGGGCGGCTACGCCCAGTGGCCCGTCAAGAGCACCGATGTGAACGACCACGGTACGCCTGACATGTTCGCTGGTGGCAAGTTCACCACCAAGGACGGTCGCGCCAACCTGATGGCGCACGACTGGGAGGCGCCCTCCGAGCTTCCCGACGATGAGTACCCGCTCATCCTGTGCACCGTCCGCGAGGTCGGCCACTACAGCTGCCGTTCGATGACCGGCAACTGCAAGACGCTGGCGCTGCTCGCCGACGAGCCCGGCTTTGTCCGCATGAATCCCGCGGACGCCCAGGCGCGCGGCATCAAGAACGGCGACATCGTCTCGATCCACAGCCGCCGCGGCCAGGTATACAGCCGCGCCGACGTGAGCGACCGTATCAACAAGGGCACGGTCTATATGACCTACCAGTGGTGGATCGGCAAGTGCAACGAGCTGACCATTCACAAGGTCGACCCGGTCTCGCATACGCCCGAGGACAAGTTCTCCGCCTGCCAGGTCGACGCCATTGCCGACCAGGTTTGGGCAGAGGGCGAGGTCGAGCGTCAGTACACCGAGCTCAAGCAGGCTCTGGTCGACGCCGCCGCTCCCCAGGACGTTGAGCCCGGCGCCGCCAAGTTCGACGACGAGACGCACGTGAATCAAATCGTGTAGTCCCGTTCTCGTTGGCTTTTTGGGCCGGGCGTCCCGTACGTTCGGGAGCCCGGCCCGTTATTTTGAAAGGAAGTGGGGATGAACCGCTTCATCGACATCAACCCGGAGAGGTGCATCGGCTGCGGAACATGCCAGTCCGCCTGTGCCGACGCCCACCGGATGCAGGGTCTTCAGGATACGCCGCGCCTGGCGCTCGTGAAGACCGGCGGTATTTCGGCCGCCCTTGCCTGCCACCATTGCGAGGGTGCCCCCTGCGCCGAGGTTTGCCCGGTGAATGCCATCGAGCACGATGGCGACCGCATCCACGTCAAGGAGCAGGAGTGCATCGGGTGCAGGCTGTGCGCCATCGCGTGCCCCTTCGGAGCCATCCATCCCGATGGCACGTCTATCGCCGGTGTCGCAGGCATGTGCGACCCGACGCCTTCGTATCCTAAATCCCTGAGCAGCCTGCTTACGTGGGCTCCCGGCCAGTACACCTGCGCTGTCAAGTGCGACCTGTGCGCCTTCGATCCGGACGGCCCGCATTGTGTGGCGGCGTGCCCCACCAAGGCGCTGACCGTCATGGGCGGCGCGGCCGATCGCGAGCTCGATGAGGCCAAGCGCCTGCGCTCGATCGAAAACGGTCCGGTCGTCGACGTTACCGCTGTGGCCCAGGGCCTGTCCGAGAAAGCAGAAGGGAGCGTAAACAATGGATAGCATGACGCTGTTTATCGCATCGCTTGCCGTCTCGTGCATCGGTGCGCTCGCCTCGGTTCTGCTGATTAAGGCCGATAACGCCGCCAAGACCGCCGGCTGCCTTATCGGCGCCGTCGCCGCGGTGCTTTCGTTTGTGGCCGGTATCCAGGCCGTGCTGGGCGATGTCACGTCGGTCGACACCATCGTGTTCTTCCCGTTTGCCCATTTCCAGCTGCTGCTCAATCAGCTGTCCGGCCTGTTCGTGGCGCTCATCTCGGTGCTCGCGTTTGCCGGTTCGATCTACGGTCTCAACTATTTTGATGAGTACCCGGGCAAAAAGGGCCGCGCCGGCTTCTTCTTTAACACCTTCGTGGCGTCCATGATGCTCGTCATCACCGCCGACAACGTGTTTTGGTTCCTGGTCGCCTTTGAGCTCATGTCGCTGACCTCGTACTTCCTGGTCGTGATCGAGGAGAACGAGAACTCCATCCATGGCGGTTGGCTCTACTTTGTGATCGCGCACGTGGGCTTTGTGCTCATCATGGCGAGCTTCCTCACCATGACCAACTTCGCCGGCGGCTCGTTTGCCTTTGCGGATTTCCGCGCCACGCAGTTTAGCCCCGCGGTCGCATCCGTGTGCTTCGTGCTCGCCTTCTTTGGCTTTGGAGCCAAGGCCGGTATCATCCCGCTGCACGGCTGGCTGCCCAAGGCACATCCCGAGGCGCCGTCCAACGTGTCGGCCCTCATGTCCGGCGGCATGATCAAGATCGGTATCTTCGGCATCCTCAAGGTGGGCCTCGACCTGCTCTCCGCCTCGGGCGTTCAGGTCTGGTGGGGCCTTATGGTCATGGTCTTCGGTGCGGTCTCGTCGGTCCTCGGCGTGGCCTTCGCCCTGCAGGAGCATGACATCAAGCGCCTTTTGGCCTATCACTCCGTCGAGAACATCGGCATCATTCTGCTCGGCGTCGGCGCCTCCATGGCCGCCATGGCGCTCAACTCCGTCGGCATCGCCGTCCTGGCTTTGATGGCCGCCCTCTACCACACGTTTAACCACGCGATGTTTAAGGGCGAGCTGTTCTTGGGCGCCGGTGCGCTGCTGTACTCCACGGGTACGCGCAATATGGAGAAGATGGGCGGCCTGTTCCGTCGTATGCCGGCAACGGCCATCTGCTTCCTCGTTGGCGCGCTTGCCATCTCGGCCATCCCGCCCTTCAACGGCTTTGTGTCCGAGTGGTTTACCTACCAGTCGCTCTTTAACGCCGCCATGCAGGGCGACAAGGCCGTCATGATCGTGGCCGTGTTCGCTGCCGTCGCGCTTGCCATTACCGGCGCGCTGGCTGTCACGTGCTTCGTCAAGGCCTATGGCGTCTCCTTTGCCTCCGCGCCCCGCTCCGAGGCCGCGGCCAATGCCAAGGAGGTTCCCGCCCCCATGGTGTTTGCGCAGGGCCTGCTCGCGGCCATCTGCGTCGTGCTGGGCATTGGCGCTCCCGTGATCGCGCCCGTGCTGGTCGATGTCGCCGCGTCCGTGCTGCATCCGTACGGTGGCGTGTTTGCCGCCGAGGGCATGGAGCTCATGAACCAGTACTCCGGCGCTGCCACCTCCACGCCCGCGATCGCCATTGCGCTCGTGGTGCTCGTCGGCCTTGCCTGCGGTTATCGCAAGCTCAAGACCGTCGGCAAGGTGCAGAAGTCCCAGCCGTGGGCATGCGGCTATGCTCCCAACGAGCATATGCCCGTCGTGGCCACGACCTTTGCCTCCGAGGTGTCCTGGTTTATGCGGCCGCTCTACACGCTGCGTGACCGCTGCACGGCCGTCTGCTGGTCCATCGCGCACTTCTTCCAGAAGCTCACCGGTGTGGCCGAGGCTGTGGAGCCCGTACCCGACAAGGTTCTCGTCGATGCCCCGCATAAGGGTGTCGAGAAACTCGCCGACCTCGCGACTAAGCTCGAGGGCGGCAACTACAGCATCTATATCTGCTACATCGTCGCGGCACTCGTGGTGTTCCTCGTGCTCGCCGTGCAAATGGGTTAAGGAGGGGAGAGCATGAACAACATCGTACTTGCCGTTCTGCAAGGCGTGGTCGTTATGGCCGTCGCGCCGTTCTTCTCCGGTCTCGGCCGCGTGATCCGCGCCAAGATGCACAACCGTCGCGGACCCAGCATCATGCAGGACTATCGCGACCTGGCCAAGCTCTTTGCGCGCCCCGAGTCCCAGAGCGAGGACGCGAGCTTTGCGCTGCGCATTATGCCGCCGCTGTTCTTCGCCGTCGCCTTTATGCTCGCGATGGGCCTGCCGCTCTTTACGGCGCAAAGCCCCATCCCGGTCTTTGGTGACGCCATCACCATCATGTACAGCTTGGCGCTCGCCCGCTTCTTCTTCGCCCTCTGCGGTGTGGATTCGTCCAACGCCTACGCCGGTATCGGCGGCGTTCGCGAGCTGCTCATGAGCGTGCTCATCGAGCCGTCCATGCTGCTGGCGCTGTTTGCCGCCGCCCTGGTGTGCGGCTCCACCGACATCGCTACCATGGGTCAGCGCATCATGATGGGCGCCATCGACGCGCCGGTCGCCGTGATCCTCGCCGGCATCGCCTTTGCGATCGCCTGCTACATGGAGCTCGGCAAGCTGCCGTTTGACCAGGCCGAGGCCGAGCAGGAGCTTCAGGAAGGTCCGCTCGCCGAGCTATCCGGCCCGTCGCTTGCGATGGCCAAGCTCGCCATGTCCATGAAGCAGGTCCTGGTCGTCGCCTGGTTCTGCGCGATCTTCGTCCCCTGGGGCGAGCCCGCGACCGTGGGCGCCGCCGTTCTGGGTGCGGTCATCTTCCTGGTGAAGTGCCTGATCGACTTTGTCGTATGCGGCGTGATCGAGAACTCCTGCTCGCGCTCGCGTTTTAAGGTGCTTGGCAATCAGACCTGGGCCGTCGTGGGCATCGCCGTTCTGGCGTTTGTCTTCGTGGTCGTCGGCGTGTAGGAGAAGGGAGAAACAATGTCATTTGCAGTTAGTCTGTCCCTTCTCGGCTTGGTCGCTATCGCGGCCCCGATGGTGGCCTCGGTGCTCGTCGCCCTGTTCCCCCGTCCGTACGCCAAGTGGTTCAGCGTTTTGGGTGCCGCCGTATCGACGGCCTGCACCATTGCCCTCGCCGCGAATTTCGCTGGCGCCGGCATGCCCGACACGCAGGTCCCCCTGATCTCGTTTGGGCAGACCCTCGTCATGGGATTCACCTTCGATCCCATGAGCACGCTGCTCGCGCCCGCCTTTGTGGGTATCGGCCTGCTTGTCGTGATCTATTCGATTCCCTATATGAGCGAGAATAACCGTGAGCATCCCGACGCACCGCGTCGTCGCTTCTACGCGTATCTCGCGACCTTCATCGGTGCCATGGCCGGCCTCGTGTACAGCTCGACCCTTTTGGGCCAGCTCGTGTTCTTTGAGATCACGGGTGCCTGCTCTTGGGGCCTCATTAGCTACTACATGTCGCCTACGGCCAAGAAGGCCGGCATGAAGGCCCTGATCATCACGCATATCGGTGCGCTCGGCCTGTATCTGGGCGCCGCCATCGTGTTTGCCCACACCGGTACCTTCGCCATCACCGCGATCGCCGGCCTCGACGCCAAGCTCAAGGCCATCGTCCTTCTGCTGGTGCTCTTTGCCGCTTGGGCCAAGTCCGCGCAGGTCCCCATGTACATGTGGCTGCCTTCGGCCATGGAGGCCCCGACGCCTGTTTCGGCCTACCTGCATGGCGCCTCGATGGTCAAGGTCGGCGTGTGCGTGTTCGCGCGCGCACTCGTCTCTGCCGGCGAGATTCCCGAGATCGTTGGCTGGGTTGCCATTATCGACGCCATGGTCACCATGCTCTTTGGTTTCCTTATGTACCTGCCGCAAAAGGACATGAAGCGCCTGCTGGCCTTCTCCACGATCGCCCAGCTCTCCTATGTGTTCTTTGGTCTGGGCCTTTCGGTCTTTGGCAGCCAGCTGGCCTTTGATGGCGCCGTGTGCCACATCTTTAACCATGCTTTCGCCAAGACGCTGTTCTTCCTGATCGCCGGTTCGTTCTCCTTTACGCTCGGCACGCGTATGCTGCCCAAGCTTCGCGGCATCGTAAAGAAGTACCCGATCTCGGGCGTGGGCTTTGGTGTCGCGGCGCTCGCCATTGCCGGCGTGCCGCCCATGAACACGTTCTTCTCGAAGTTCCAGATCATCGCCGGTGGCTTCTCTGTGGGTGCCGGCAACGTCGCGATCCTGGTGCTCGTGTGCATCATGGTCGCCGAGACCGTCGCCACCTTCGCCTGGTTCCTCAAGTGGATGGGCTATTGCCTGCCCGGCGAGCCGAGCGAAGAGGTCGCTGCGGGAGCCCCGCTTCCCCGCGCGATGGCGTTTGTGTTCATCGTGCTCATCATCATGGTCATCGTCAGCGGCCCGCTTTCGGCCAGCTGGATCGGTTAGGAGGTAGAACGACATGGGTTATTCGATCGTCAACATCCTTGGCGGCCTTCTGATCGTCACGTCCACCATGGTGGTCGTCTCCAAGAACATCAAACATTCCATCCACTGGTATGCGGTGCAGTCGCTGGTGCTCGTGGGGCTTCTCGCCACGCTCGGTGTCACCACTGGTGCGCAGGAGCTGCTTATGTGGGCTGGATCTGCCTTTATCACCAAGGTCGTCCTGGTCCCTTATATCCTCAACCGCGCATACAAGAAGATGGGTGAGCCGAGCGACGCATCGCTCAAGGCCGGCCTTAAGCCCGCGTGGGCCATTTGCATCATCGCCGTCGAGGTCGCGATTTGCTTTGCCGTCGTGACGCAGATCAGCCTGCCCACGGCCGAGGTCGCAACGCCTGCGCTCGCTATTAGCTTCGCTCACTTCTTTGTGGGCCTCACCTGCATCATTTCGCAGCGCAACATCATGAAGCAGATCTTTGGATACTGCCTTATGGAAAACGGCAGCCATGTGACGCTCGCGCTTTTGGCCCCCACCGCTCCCGAGATCATCGAGATCGGTATCGCCACCGACGCCATCTTTGCCGTCATCATCATGTCCATCGTCGTGCGTCGCATTTGGGACGACTCCCACTCGCTCGATGCGCGCGACCTGTCCGAGCTGAGGGGGTAGTCCATGGAAACGTTGATCCTCGCCCTGCTCGCGACTCCTTTGGTGTTCTCGCTGGTCATGGCGTTTTTGCCCAAGAACACGTCCTATAACGTGTTTGCCGGTCTCAACCTGGTCTCCGTCGCAGCCGTCCTGGTGCTGTCGATTATGACGGCCGGCGACGTCCTTATGAGCGGCGACACCGCGAGCGCTCTTGGCCTGTGGTTCCACCTCGATTCGCTGGGCGCCATCTTTGTGCTGCTCATCGGCTTTATCGGTTTTCTTACCGGGCTGTTCTCGCTGCCCTATGTAAAGGCCGATATCGAGGAGGGCTCCATGCCCGCCGAGCGCGCCAAGCAGTATTTTGCGCTGTTTAGCCTGTTTGTGTTCACCATGCTGCTCGCGTGCCTGTCCAACAACATGATCCTCACGTGGGCCGCCGTGGAGGCAACCACGCTTTCCACCGTGTTCCTCGTGGGTATCTACAAGAACAAGACGGCCCTCGAGGCTTCTTGGAAGTATGCGATGGTCTGCACCGCCGGCGTGGCCTTTGGCTTGTTCGGTACGCTGCTGATCTACGCCAACGCCGCCGACGTGATTCCCAACGCCCACGAGGCCGCATTCCTGTCGTGCGTACTGCCGTATGCCGACCAGTTCGATCCGACGCTCATGCGCCTCGCCTTTGCGTTTATCGTGATCGGCTTTGGCACCAAGGCCGGCCTGTTCCCCATGCACACTTGGCTGCCCGATGCCCACTCCCAGGCCCCGAGCCCTGTCTCGGCCCTGCTCTCTGGCGTGCTGCTTAAGTGCGCCATGCTCGTGATCATGCGCTTCTACGGCTTTACCATCCAGGCCGTGGGCGCCGAGTATCCGCAGCTTTTGCTGCTGATCGTCGGCACGCTGTCCATTTTGGTGGCGGCACTTTCGATGTTTCGCCAGGACGACCTCAAGCGCCGCTTTGCGTACTCGTCTGTGGAGAACGTGGGCGTTATCGCCCTGTGCCTGGGTATCGGTGGCCCGCTGGGTATCGCCGCGGCCCTGCTGCACTGCGTGTTCCACGGCTTTACCAAGACGCTTGCCTTCTGCGTGTCCGGCAACATCCAGCACGCCTTTGGCACGCGTAGCCTGGCTAAGATTCAGGGTGTCGTCGAGGTTGCCCCCGCAACCGCCGCGCTCGCCATCTTGGCACTGCTCGGTCTTGGTGCCTTCCCGCCCTTTGGCATGTTTATCTCCGAGTTCCTGACTTTTGTCGCCGGTGTCACCGCCGGTCCCATGTGGCTGGTCGTCGTGGTCGCCCTCGGTCTTACCGTGGCCATCTCCGCGCTCACCCGCATCGCACTCAAGTCGGTGTTCGGCCATGCGCCCCAGGGCATGGGCAAGCATGAGGCCCCGGCGCTCATGCTTATCCCCGAAATCATCCTGGCCGTCATGATCTTGTGGTTTGGCATCGCCACCCCGCTGCCCCTCGTGCACGGTGTGGAGACCGCGACCGGCATTGTGCTCGAGCAGAGCACCGAGGAACTTCACGCGACGCCGATGTACCGCGCTGTGTTCGGTACCGAGACCGCTCAGAGCGAGGTGGAGTAACGAATGATTGAAACTGAGAACAAGGTGTATGCCCGTCGCTGCGAGAGCCATGTCGAGGCCCTGCGCCGCGCCGTTCCGGGCTGCATCGAGAAGGTCGAGTGGCAGTGCGAGGACCAGCTGACGATTACCGTCAAGCAGGACAAGCTGCCCGAGGCCGTCCACTACCTGTACTACGAGCGCTACGGCTGGATTCCCGTGATCATCGGCAACGATGAGCGCAGCCTGTGCGGCCGTTACGCCGTGTACTATGTCATCTCCATGGAGGGGGAGGACCCCGGTTGGGTGACCGTGCGCACCGAGGTCGATCCCGCCAAGATGACGTTCCCGTCCGTGACACCGTTCGTCCCCGCCTGTGTGTGGGGCGAGCGCGAGCTTCGCGACATGTTCGGCCTGATCCCCGAGGGTCTGCCCGACCGTCGTCGCCTGGTGCTGCCCGACGATTGGCCCAGCGGCCTGTACCCGCTGCGCAAGGACTCCATGGACTACCGCTTCCGTCCCGCTCCCGCGAGTGACATGGAAAACTACGAGTTCTTGGCCGATACCAAGGGCAAGGAGACGACGCTTGTCCCCATGGGCCCGTTGCACATTACCTCCGACGAGCCCGGCCACTTCCGCCTGTTCGTTGAGGGCGAGACGATCGTCGACGCCGACTACCGTCTGTTCTACGTGCACCGCGGCATGGAGAAGGTCGCCGAGACGCGCCTGAACTATGACGCCGTGACGTTCCTCGCCGACCGCATCTGCGGCATCTGCGGCTGCGCCCACTCGGTGGCCTATGCCGAGGCCGTCGAGCGCGCCCAGGGCATCCATGTCCCGCCGCGCGCCCAGTACATCCGCGCCATCATGCTCGAGGTCGAGCGCCTGCACTCGCATCTGCTCAACATTGGCCTTGCGTCGCACTACACGGGCTTCGACTCCGGCTTCCAGCAGTTCTTCCGCGTCCGCGAGAAGTCCATGGATCTGGCCGAGAAGCTCTCCGGTCACCGCAAGACCTACGGCCTCAACGTGATCGGCGGCGTGCGTCGCGACATTTTGGCCGAGCAGAAGCTTTCCACGCTCACGACCATCCACCAGCTGCGCTCCGAGGTTCAGGAACTCGTCGACGTCTTGCTCTCCACGCCCAACTTTATTGAGCGTACGAGCGGTATCGGCATCTTGGACCGCAAGATTGCACGCGACTTCTCGCCGGTCGGCCCGCTCATGCGTGGCTCGGGCTATGCCCGCGACGTGCGCTTTGACCATCCCTTCGACGGCTACGCCGATCCGGACGTTCAAAAGATGCACGCCGCCACGGCCGACACCTGCGATGCCTTCGGCCGTACCGCCGTTCGCATCCAGGAGGTCTATGATTCGATCGACATGATCGAGACCATGCTCGAGAACTGCCCGTCGGGCCCCATCCTCACCACGGATTGGGAGTACACCCCGCACAAGTACGCCATCGGCGCCACCGAGGCGCCGCGCGGCGAGGACGTGCACTGGGCCATGCTCGGCAACAACCAGAAGTGCTACCGCTGGCGCGCCAAGGCCGCCACGTACAGTAACTGGCCGGTCCTGCGCTACATGTTCCGCGGCAACACCGTGGGCGATGCGGCGCTGATCGTTGGCTCGCTCGACCCGTGCTATTCCTGCACCGACCGCGTGACGGTGACCGATGTCGCCGCCAAGCGCGACCACGTGCTCGACAAGGAGCAGTTCGAGAACGTCTGGCGCGACAAGTCGCCGCTTGCGGGCGAGGGCACCATGGCCGCTCCGCTCGATGAGGAGGCGCTCTAATATGCTGAAGCTTTGGAAGGTCAACGCCAAGGCCGGCGACGCGACGGTCAAGTACCCGTTTGCGCCGTTCCCCACCAACAAGGACATGCGCGGCAAGCCCGAGCACAATGCCGAGCTCTGCATCGCCTGCGGAGCCTGCGGCGTGGCTTGCCCGGCCGATGCCATTCGCATGGACACCGACCTTGCGGCCGACACCATCACCTGGTCGATCGACTACGGCCGCTGCATCTTTTGCGGCCGCTGCGAGGAAGCCTGCCCCATGGAGGCCATCAAGCTCACCGAGGAGTTTGAGCTGGCCGTCATGAGCAAGGACGACCTCACCAGCAAGAGCGTCTACACGCTCGAGCACTGCTCGCGCTGCGGCAAGCCGTTCGCCCCGCACAAGGAGATCGACTACGCTAAGCGCCTGCTGCAAAAGGCCGGCGGCATGGAGGCCATCCAGGCCGCCCGTACCGTCGGTATGTGCCAGGAGTGCAAGCGCGAGCTCGACGCCCTGCGCGCCGCCTCGGCCGTAAAGACCGGCAACGCTGCCGGCATGGCTGCCAACGAGACGCTTGCGTCCGGTGAGCCCCAGGGCCCCGGCATGGAGTATCTGGGCGGCCACGGTGTGAACCCGGAGTATATCGACCGCGAGCTCAACCCCGATGCGCCCGAGATTCCCGCCGGTCCGGCGCCGGTCGAGGGCATCATCATGGATTTTGAAACGAAGGAGGAGTAACCATGGCCGAACCCACGCTTTTGCCCGAGCGGCTTCAGTACCGCCCGACCAAGATCGAGCTCGACGAGAGCATCGAGAAGGCCAAGGCGACCCTTCTTAAGAAGATCAAGCGCTCGGTGTACGTCTACCGCGTCGACTGCGGCGGCTGCAACGGCTGCGAGATCGAGATCTTCGGTTCCATCACGCCCGTCTTTGACGTCGAGCGCTTTGGCATCAAGGTCGTGCCCTCGCCCCGTCACGCCGATGTGCTGCTGTACACCGGCGCCGTGACGCGTGCCATGCGCATGCCGGCCCTGCGCGCGTTTGAGGCCGCACCCGATCCCAAGATCGTGGTGTCCTATGGCGCGTGCGGCTGCACCGGCGGCATCTTCTACGACAACTACTGCGTCTGGGGCGGCACGGATAAGATTCTGCCGGTCGATGTCTACATCCCCGGCTGCCCGCCCAGCCCCGCGCAGACCGTCTACGGCTTTGCCATGGCACTTGGCCTGCTGGACCAAAAGCTCCATGCCGAGACCACGGTGGAGGCTGCCGGCGAGCAGGCCGATATCCTGCACCCCGGCGTGCCGTACAAGCTGCGCGTTGCCATCGAGCGCGAGGCTCGCGCCATGAGCGGCTACCGTTACGGCCGCGACCTGGCCAACGAGTTTATGGATACGCTCGAGGGCGCGCCCAAGGGTGATATCCGAGGTGCCATGGCGCTGCTCATCGACAAGCAGGACGATCCGCGCCGCGTTGAGGTCTACTCGGCGCTGCAGGATCTGGTGCTGGCCGGAGGTCACTAGATGGAGCTCACGGACCGCTCTGGTTACTTTGCGGGCCCCGGTATGCTCGGCGGCTCCTTTGGCGATGCCTCGCGCGCAAGCGACGAGGCCGCCGAGGGCGTCGCCGACCCCTGCCTGGGCCATGCGCCCGACCAGGTGGTCTTCTATGAGCTCACGCGTAAGTTTGTGGAGACCGAGGAAGACGTTCCCCAGGAGGCCTGCGACGTGCTGTACTACACGCTCGCCGTGGGCCACCACACCGGCGTGCTCGATTGCTTTGAGCCGCGCCTGTCGGTGCCGGTGGATGTCTTCTATTCGCTCGTCGATGCGCTGCCGGAGGGGGAGGCCAAGACCAAGTTCGAGGCCATCCGCTCCTTTGGCGAGTGCCAGCTTGACAAGGCGGCGGTGCCGTCGCTGCTCGAGGCCTGCGACACGCTGCTCGACGAGCGTGGTTTTCGCGGCTCGGCCAAGGCCGGCATCTCGGTGTTCGACGACGACTTTGGCCTGCATGCCCAGCAGGTCGCGTTTCTGATGAAGTTCCGCGATCTGGTTGAGCGCGTGCGCGATGTGTCGGGCGTGTACCTGACGGGAAGGTTGCAGTAATGGGTCGCGTTGTGGATGGACGTGTGAACGGCGCCCCGTTTGCGGGTATCGTGCTCACGGCGGGAAGCGTGCTGCGTGCCGACGATGCCGCCGGCCCCGTGCTCTCCAAAAAGATGGAGGACGCGCCCATTGCCGGTTGGTACACCATCGACGGTGGCCAAACGCCCGAGGACGACATCATCGAGGTCAAGCGCGAGCGTCCGCCTCGCCTGGTCTTGGTCGATGCCGCCGACATGGCGCTGCCCGTCGGGTCTATCCGCCTGCTCGATAAGCGCGATGTGGCCCGCAAGTCGATGTTCACCACGCATTCGCTCCCTTTGTCGATTCTGATCGAGGAAATCGAGCAATCGTGCGAAGATATCGTCTTCATAGGGATTCAGCCGGGCGATACGGAGTTTTACAACCCTATGTCCCCGGAGGTCTTTGACGCCGTCGACGCCGTGTACGACGCCGTGGCCGCCAACGACTTTTCCCACTTTGTCCGCTTGGGACAAGAGCAATAGGAGCGCTTGTCCCTGCTGATTAGGAAAGAAGTGATTGACATGGCAGATTCCAAGGCAGAATATCCCGCTCCCGATTGCCTGGCGCCCGCCGCGATCGAGGCCAAGACCGAGGCCGCCGGCGTGACCAAGGCCAACCTGCCGGTCGCTAAGGCCTTTCTGTTGGCAATGTTCGCCGGCGCGTTCATTGCCTTCGGCGGCCTGTTCTTTACCGTGTTCTTGAGCGATAGCACGCTGGGCTGGGGCGCCCAGCGCGTCGTGGGCGGCCTGTGCTTTTGCCTGGGCCTGGTGCTCGTGCTGGTGTGCGGCGCCGAGCTGTTTACCGGCAATTCTCTTATGGTCTGCGCGCTCAAGAGCAAAAAGATCACCCTGGCTCAGATGCTCAAGGCTTGGGTCGTCGTATGGGTCAGTAACTTTGCCGGTGCCCTGTTCATCGTCTTTTTGGTGTACATGGCCGGCATTTACAAGCTCAACGGCGAGGCGGTCGCCAACTCCATGGTGAGCGTCGCCGCCGGCAAGGTGACGATCGACTGGGTGACGATCTTCTTCCGCGGCATCCTGTGCAACATCTTTGTGTGCCTGGCTGTGTGGATCGGTACCGCCGGCAAGACCGTGGTCGATAAGGTCGTGGGCATTCTGCTGCCCATCGCAGCCTTTGTGGCCTGCGGTTTTGAGCACTGCGTTGCCAACATGTACTTTTTGCCCATGGGCGCCGTGATGCATGCATGCGGTTATGGTGCCAAGGTTGCCGGGGCCGATGCACTCAACGTCGCGGGCATTGCGTTTAACCTATCCGCCGCCACGCTTGGAAACATCGTGGGCGGCGCGGTTCTGGTCGCGCTCGGCTACTGGTTTATCTACGCTAAGAAGTCCGAGGCGTAAGGTACCGTCTGTTTGACGTTGGGCCTCCCGCGGGGCGTTGCCGTGCGGGAGGCTTTTTGGGTCTGGGGCTCGTTGCCGGGCTTTTGGCCTGTTGTGTTTGGCTGATGAAAGGGGTAATCGAGATGGCATCTGCTGTGAAGCGTGACGGTCGCGCCGTGGTGACCACATGCGGGGGATGCTATGCCGATTGCGCCTTTGCGGCCCATGTTAAGGATGGGCGTGTGGTGGCCGAGTTGCCGGTGCCGGGACATCTGTGCGCGGCGCGTGCCCTGTGCGCCCGCGGACGGCATCGCCTGGCAATGCCGTTTGACGAGCGCGATCGCATTGTGCATCCCATGCGCCGACGAACTGATGGCTCGGGGTTCGATGTGATTTCGTGGGACGAGGCGTTCGCGCAGATTGCAGCGCGCCTTGGGGGGATTGTCGACGGGCATGGTCCGCGTGCGCTGGGCATGACGCTCGGCGTGCCCTCGTTCGACCGCTACTGGGCCTATCGCTTTATGCATGCGCTGGGTTCGCCCAACGTGTACGGTGCCGACGGCGCCTGCGAGGTGAGCCGCCTGACCGGCTGGGAGCACAGCCTGGGCTACAGCCCGGCGTCCGACCTGGCCCACACCGATTGCATCATGTACCTGGGGCGCTCCATTGTCGATTCGTCGACGATGGGGGCCGTTGACGCGCTCAACGATGCACGCCGGCGCGGGGCGAAGATTATCGTGGTTGACCCCCGGCGCAGTGGCTCGGCCGCGCTTGCCGACCGCTGGCTGCGCGTGCGTCCGGGCTGCGACTTGGCGTTGCTGTTGGGTATTGCCCATGTCTTGATTGCCGAGGATCTGTACGACTACGAGTTCGTGACCCGCTATACCACGGGTTTTGACGAGCTGGCGCAGGCGGCCAGCGCTTGGACGCCCGAGTGGGCCGAGTCGATGTGCGACGTGCCGGCCGCAGAGATTGTCGCCACGGCGCGCGATCTCGCTGCCGCCGCGCCTGCCGCCGTGGTGGATGCGGGCTTTCATGGTGGCATCGGTATCGCGTATGCCAATAGCACCCAGACCGCGCGCGCTATCTGCTTGGTCGATGTGCTGCTGGGCTGCATCGGACACGCGGGCGGCGCGCTCAATCCACCTACACCGCTTGTGCTGGGCGACCTCGATCCCGCACGCTTTGCGACGCCGCCGGTACCGTGCGGGCCCAAGCTGGGGTCCGAGCGTTATCCACTGGTCGATCCGGTGCGCGGCCTGTGCACGACCATCGGTCAGTCGATTCTTGCCGGCGATTTGCGTGGGCTCATCGTCTATGCCAGTAACCCCGGTGCGGGCTATGGCAATGCACAGGCTTGGTTGGGTATTTTGCAGCAGCTCGACTTGCTCGTGACGATTGATATTCGCTGGTCCGAGACGGCGCGTGCTTCTGACTTCGTGCTGCCTGACGTGACGTATCTGGAGGCCGACCGCGGTGTGGGTACGGTCGTGGGCGCCAACGATTCGCGCGTGTTCTACCGCAACGCCGTGCTGCCTGTGCAGCATGACGACACGCGTCCCGGTCGGGAGATTTTTACCGGTCTGGCGCAGGCGTGTGGTGTGGGCGAGTACTTCGACTTTACGTCTGACGATCTGGCGGCTGCCCAGGTGGCGCCTTTTGGGATCAATCTGGACGAGCTCAAGGAGCGCGGCTGGGCCGACACGGGTGTAGCGTTGCCGTCGCGTACGGGCGAGCCGGCGATTCCCTTGGATGGCGGTAAAATTGCGCTGGCAAGCGACGTGTGGGAACGAGCCGGCCTGGGTCGAATACCCAACTGGATCGCTCCCATGGTGGAGCCCGACTCGGGGATGTTTCGCCTCATTAGCGGCAACCGTCCCTTTGAGTCGCATACCTCGCGCAGACTCGCGGCGGCCGGTGCCGCCGAGATGGGGTCGGACTTGGACGCTGTGCAGATGAACGCCGATGTCGCCGCTCGCATGGGTATCGCCGATGGCGAGGTCGTCGAGCTTGTGAGCGACATGGGCCGCGACCGCGTGCGCGTGGAGACGACGCCGTATCTGCATCCGGCGTGCATCTTCACCTCGGCCGCTCCCGGCGGGCGTTCGTTTGGCGCCGATGCCGGTGGCGTTCAAGCCTTGGGCGTGGGCCCGCTCGACCATACGCCGTTGCGTTGGGACCCGTTGACGGGCGCCGCACTCACCCAGGAAAACGCCGTTCGCGTGGAAAAGATTGTCGCGCGCGAGGATAATGACGAGTAATTGACTCAGCTGATGCATTTGACTGATTTACGTTTGTTTTGAAAGGCCGTACATGAGCGATAGCCAGAACATGTCCGATGAGGTGCGCGCCCGCCTGCGCGCCATTCCTTCCATCAACGAGCTGCTAGCCGAGTGGCCGGTGGTGAAGGCGGCGGGGGAGACCTGCGACGCGGTGGTCCATGCTGCCGTGACGGCTGAGCTTGACGAAGAGCGCGCCGCGATTCGTGCCGGTGCCGCTCCGCGTTCCAAGCGCGAGCTGGCCTCGGCCATCGAGTGGCGTGCGCATCGCTCTGCGCTGCCGAGCCTGCGTCCCGCCGTTAACGCCACGGGTGTGGTCATCCATACCAACCTGGGCCGCGCCCCGCTCGCGGAGTCGGCCGCCAAGGCCGTGGCCGAGGTCGCGCGCGGCTACAGCACGCTCGAGTACAGCGTGGATACCTGCTCGCGCGGGTCGCGCAAGGAGCACGCCGCTCAGCTCATCCGCTCGCTTACCGGTGCCGAGGACGCGCTGGTCGTTAACAATAACGCGGCCGCCGTGCTGTTGGTGCTGGCGACTCACGCCGCGGGCAAGGAAGTCATCGTCAGCCGCGGCGAGCTTGTCGAGATCGGCGGCAGCTTCCGTATCCCCGATGTTATGGAGGCCTCGGGTGCCAAGCTCGTTGAGGTCGGGGCCACCAACCGCACGCATTTGAGCGACTACGAGCGCGCCATCACGCCCGATACGGCGATGATCCTCAAGGTCCATCCTTCCAACTATCGCATCGAGGGTTTCCACGAGGAGGTGGGTTCTCGGGAGCTTGCGGCGCTTGCCCACAAGCATGGCCTGCTGTTCTACGAGGACCAGGGGTCGGGCGCGCTGTTGCCCGACGACATCTTGGTGCGCGGCGGCGAAGAAACCACGCCGGCTTCAGTTTCGGCGGGGCTCGATATCGTGTCGTGCTCGGGCGATAAGCTGCTCGGTGCCGCACAGGCGGGCATTATCATGGGTCGTCGCGATCTGGTCCAGGCCTGCGGGTCGCATCCGCTTATGCGTGCCCTGCGTCCGGGAAAGCTCGCACTGGCGGCGCTCGAGGCTACACTGCGCATTTACATGGATGGGGCGGATGTGGCCCATCGCGAGGTGCCGGTGCTCAACATGCTCACGCTTCCGCAGGCTCATCTGGAGCGTCGCGCACGCAAGCTGCGCGAGCTGATGACGGCAGGCCTCGATAAGGCGGGTTGCCCGTGCGCCGTGCAGGTGGAGATCGCCGAGGATTCGTCGACCCCCGGGGGCGGCTCGCTGCCTACCGTCGAGCTGCCCACGATGTGTGTGGCCGTCTGCCCGGTTGACGGGCGCCTGTCCCTCGACGCGCTCAAGCGCTCGCTCGTCCAAGACTTCGATACGCCGGTCGTCACGCGTGCCTCGCACGACCGCATTCTGTTTGATGTACGCACGCTCGTGGGCGACCGCGATATCGAGACGGCGGCATCGACGCTCGTCGCGTGCGTTAAGAAGGCGGTTGCGCGATGAGTGAGGTTCAAGCGCTGGTGGAGTGTCCCGTTATCGTTGGCACGGCGGGCCACGTCGACCACGGTAAGTCGGCGCTGATCGAGGCGCTGACCGGCAAGAATCCCGATCGTCTGGAGGTTGAGCGCCGTCGCGGTATGACCGTGGAGCTGGGCTTTGGCGAGCTGGCGCTGCCGAGTGGCAAGATCGTCGGCCTGGTCGACGTGCCGGGCCACGCGCATTACTTGCGCGCCATGGTGCAGGGTGCCACGGGTATCGACGTGGCCGTGCTGGTGGTTTCGGCCGTCGAGGGCGTGATGCCGCAGACCCGCGAGCACGTGCATGTGCTGGAGCTGCTGGGCGTTACGCATATGGTGGTCGCGCTGACGATGTGCGACCTGGCCGATAGCGAAATGATTGAGCTGGCCGAGCTCGACGTGGACGATTTTCTTTCGGACACCGTGTTTGCGGACGCGCCGATCGTGCCCGTGTCGTCCAAGACCGGCGCGGGAATCGATGACCTGCTGGCTGCGCTCGACGAGCAGGTTGCCGCTTGCTGGGATGCCTGCCGTGCCCGTGGCGAGCTCACCGATGCCGCACCGCGTCTGCCCATCGACCGCTGCTTTACGATCAAGGGCGCCGGTACCGTGGTGACGGGAACGTTGCACGATGCGCCGGTTGCGGTGGGCGACGAGCTGATGGCTTTGCCGTCGCGTACGGTCTGTCGCGTGCGCGGGATTCAGGTGCATGGCGATACGCCGCGGGCGTTGCCCGGTCAGCGTGTGGCGCTCAACTTGGTGGGCGATGCTGTCGCCGCGCTCGATCGCGGTGAGATGCTCGGCGTGGCGGGCCGCTTTGGCCAGACGATGCGCTTTATGATGACGTTTACGTATTTGGGTCGCGAGGGCGTCAAACCGCGCGTGCTCGAGTCGGGTGCGCGCGTGCACGTGATGGCGGGTACGGCCGAGGTCGTCGGTCGCATCATGTTCATGGAGGGCGAGGCCCCCATGGCGGTGGGCGAAACCCGTATTGTTCAGGTGCGCTTAGAAAACTCGCTGCCGCTACGTGCCGGGGACCATGTCGTGGTGCTGTCCTATTCACCCGTGATGCTTATTGGCGGCGGGCGTGTGCTGCTTTCGCGCTGCCGTCGCTCGCGCGAGCTTTCCGAAGGGGAGCGTTCGCTGTATGCGGCGCTCGAGTCCGGCGATATCGCGGGCGGTGTGGGCGCTTGGCTGGCGCTGCAGACGCTGCCGGTTACGGCGGTTGATGCTGCCGAGGCTTTGGACATTGGTGTCGATGAGGTCGATGCCGCACTGCGTGGGTTGGTGGCGCAGGGCTCCGTTCGCAAGCTTGCCGCGGGTGACGCGGACCTCTTGGCGGACGCTGCGGTGCTCGACGCCGCGATGGATGCACTGGCGGCGACCCTGTCAGCCATGCACGCGGCGGCTCCCAAGGAGACGGGCTTTACGCCCGGCGCCGTTGCCCATGCTGCGTGGCCTGCCGCTGATGAAGGCGTTGCCGCGGCTCTGATTGCCGAGGGCTGTTCGCGCGGCGTGTGCGCCGCCGAGGGCGCCGAGGTATTCGATCCGCATTCGGCCGCCGCGGCGGCACGCGTGGTGCGAGAGGCTTGCGAGCGGATCGTTTCCTTGCTGGACGAAGCCGGCCTCGATGCACCGACGTTGCCCGAGGTGGGCGAGCGGTTGCAGCTCGATCGCGACACCATGACGCGTGCCCTGCGCGAGCTTTCGCTCAACCGCTCGATCGTTAAGGTCGAGCGCGACGTTGCCCTGTCCGCTGCTGCCGAGGCCCATGCGCGTGAGCTCGTCGCCGCCGCCATTGAGGCGGCCGGCGGCGCTGCCACCACGAGCGTGCTGCGCGAGGCCCTGGGAGTGTCGCGCAAACGCGCCATCAGCATCTTAGAGCACCTGGATGCCGTGCGCTTTACGGTGCTCGACAAGGATGCCGGCGGCCTGCGCTCCCTGCGCTAGATTGGCTGCTCGGTTTGGTAAAATACCGCCGCACTTGGGAACGGATGGGCTCCGGTGGGCTCCGCGGTCCTCAAAACCGTTGCGAGGCGTGCAAAACGTCTTGGATGTGTTCGATTCACATACGTTCCCGCCATACGCTACCAGCGCTTTTGTGCTCGCGGTCTTGCTGCGTGCCGCAAAGGCGCTGTTTTGTTTTTGCACGAGCTTTTCGTAGTGCCGCTATTTCGGTGGCTGTATTTAGCTTCGTGCACCGGGTTTCGAGCATGCCGATGGAGGTGTTTTGCCGTATGACTACCGTAAGACGGGCCGATCTTTCTTGTGTCGTCCAGGCGGGCGGGCTGTCCTCGCGCATGGGCTGCGATAAGGCGCGCATGGCGTTTTGCGGCGAGCCGCTCATCGAACGCGTGCTGGGTCGGTTGGCGCCAGTTGCCGGCGAGCTGGTCGTGACGACTTCGCGTCCCAGCGAGCTTGCCTACCTTGAGGAGCGCGCGTTTGGCGGCCTGGTGCCGCGAATAGTGTCGGACCTTGAGGGGCCGGCGGGCGCCATGCGCGGCATCGCGAGTTCGCTGACTGCGGCCCGGCTGCCTCTCGTTGCTATCGTCGCCTGTGATATGCCGTTTGTCTCTTCGGAGCTAATCGGTGCCCTTGCTGGCTGTGTCGAGGCCGAGGCGCTCGACGTGTGCGTGCCGCGCGAGGAGCGGGGGATTGAGCCGCTTTGCGCCGTCTGGCGCCGTGACGCGTGTGCGCCGGTTGCCCAAGAGCTGCTCGCCGGTGACCGTCAGCGAATCCGCTGCCTGATCGACCGGGTGAATGCCGGGTATTTGGACGAGCCTCAGATTGTCGCGGTCGCCGGCTCGACGCTCTGCTTCGAGAACGTCAATACGCCCGAGGAGTTTGCGGCCGCCGAGTTACTTGCCTAGACGATTGGAGTCGCCATGTCTCACGATATTTGTCCCGACACGGGAGAACCTTGCACTTGCGACGGGTCCGAACCCTGTACCTGCGGTTGCGGTGGCTGTGGACATACTGCGGAAGAGGAAGCGGCCGCCGCGGCGTATCGCGATGCACACCGCGAAGGCCCGTCCGGTGATGCTCTCGACCATGAACGCAAGATCATCGTTTCGTTCGATAGCACCTTCGATGTGATGGAATGCGAACAGCTGTGTCTTGCCGCCGGTGTGCCCGGGCGCATCATGCCACTGCCCGGCTCCATTACCGCAGGCTGCGGGCTGTGCTGGGCCATGCCATTCTCGGGCGATGCGCTCGCCGCCTTCCGCGCCGCCACCGAGGGCCGCATAGCCCCTGCCGACTACCATCAGCTCGTCCTCTAGCCACCACACCACCACAAAGGTGCCCAATGTGGTGGTTTGGAACATGTGGACGAAACAGCTTCGAAACACGCGATTTGCGCGTCGGGCACTCAAAAACGCTTCTACCTGCATCGTAATCAAAACGAAACATCTGCTCGTCGGCTTATGCGAAACTTTGCTGCAACAGTGCGATATTATCCATACTCGATAAAGCTCGCGGCGCATGGGGCGCCTCGAACGACACTTTTCTTTTCCATCAATTGGAGGAAGCATGAGCTACACGCAGAAAGTTCTCGACGAGCTCAAGGCCCGCTATCCCGAGCAGCCTGAGTTCATCCAGGCCGCGACCGAGATTCTCGGCACCATCCAGCCGGCGCTCGACGCCCATCCCGAGTACGAGGAGGCCGCCCTGCTTGAGCGCCTCGTCGAGCCCGAGCGCATCGTCATGTTCCGTGTTCCCTGGGTCGACGACCAGGGCAAGGTTCAGGTCAACCGCGGTTACCGCGTCGAGTTCAACTCTGCCATTGGACCCTACAAGGGCGGCCTGCGCTTTAACCCGACGGTCACCCTGGGTATGCTCAAGTTCCTGGGTCTGGAGCAGATCCTCAAGAACAGCCTGACCACCCTTCCCATGGGCGGCGGCAAGGGCGGCTCCGACTTTGACCCCAAGGGCAAGTCCAACAACGAGATCATGCACTTCTGCCAGTCCTTCATGACCGAGCTCTATCGCCACATTGGCCCCAACACCGACGTTCCCGCCGGCGACCTGGGCGTTGGCGGCCGCGAGGTTGCCTACCTGTTCGGTCAGTACAAGCGCCTGACCAACGAGTGGACCGGCGTTCTTACCGGCAAGGGCCTCTCCTTTGGCGGCTCGCTCGCCCGTACCGAGGCCACCGGTTACGGTCTGGCCTACTTTGTGGACGAGTACCTTAAGAGCCGCGGCGACTCCTTCGAGGGCAAGAACGTCGTCGTTCACGGCTCCGGCAACGTCGCTATCTACGCCGTCCAGAAGGTCTCCCAGCTCGGCGGCAAGGTGCTGGCCTGCTCCGACACCCACGGCTGGGTCGAGGATCCCGACGGCATCGATTACACCGTGCTCGAGCACATCTACAACAAGAAGCGCTCCGGCCACGACAAGGGTGTTACGCTCGCTATGTACGTTGACGAGAAGCCCAACGCCGTGTGGCACGAGGGCGACGGCCGTGGCGTTTGGCAGCAGCCTTGCGACATCGCGCTGCCCTGCGCTCGCGAGAACACGCTGCTGCTCGAGGACGCCCAGGCGCTTGTCGCCAACGGCTGCAAGGTGGTCGGCGAGGGCGCGAACATGCCCACGACCATCGAGGCCACGACCTACTTCCAGGAGAACGGCGTCGCCTTTATGCCCGGTAAGGCTGCCAACGCCGGTGGCGTGCTCGTGTCCGGCCTGGAGATGAGCCAGAACGCCGAGCACCTGTCCTGGACCTTCGAGGAGGTCGACGGCAAGCTCGAGCAGCTCATGCGCGGCATGTTCCACAACGTGGACGACACCGCCAAGGAGTACGGCCAGGAGGGCAACTTTGTCATGGGCGCCAACATCGCCGGCTTCCTGAAGGTCGCCGATGCCATGCTCGCCCAGGGCGTCTGCTAAATCTTCGCTCGATATAGCATCGCAGAAGGCTCTCAGTCATCTTGGCTGGGAGCCTTTTTTGATCCGCACGCGACGGAGGAAAACGGTTCATTTTGTCCCGACACGAGCTGAGCCCCCTCGTTTGGTACACTTAAACGTACTGGACAAGTGAAGAGATGGGGGAGAACGTGCTCAAGTTCGGTACCTACGTCCGTGTTGGAAACGCGGCCGAAGCCTATGAGCTCTTGCAGAAGAACCGCAACAACAAGATTGTGGGCGGTGGCATCTGGATGCGCCTGGGTTCGCGTCGTGTGGCGACGGCGATTGACCTTTCGGCCTGCGGGCTCAATCAGATCGAGGAGACCGAGACCGAGTTTCGCATCGGTGCCATGTGCACCCTGCGCCAGCTCGAGCGCCATGCCGAGCTCAACGTGCTCGTCAACCATGTCTTTGAGTTCGCCGTTCACGATATCGTGGGCGTGCAGCTGCGTAACACCGCCACGGTGGGCGGCAGCATCTACGGTCGCTTTGGCTTCTCGGACGTGCTCTCGGCCTTTTTGGCGCTCGATTCCTATGTTGAGCTGACGGGCTCCGGCCGCGTGCCGCTCGCCGAGTTTGTCGACATGGGTTACGTGCGCGACGTGATCGAGCACATCGTGGTCGTTAAACACGACTACCGCGCGAGCTACGAGGCCGTGCGCAAGGCTGCGACCGACTTCCCCTCGCTCAACGTCACCGTCGCCTGGTGGGACAACACCTGGCACGTCACCGTGGGCGCCCGCCCGCTGCGCGCGACCCTGCTGCAGGGCGAGGCGTGCGGCCTTACCAACGAGCATCCTTCCGAGGACGAGCTTCGCGCCCTGGCCGCATCCGTGCGCTCGCTGAGCTACGGCACCAACCTGTGGGGCTCGGCTGACTATCGCCGCCGCATCTCGGCCCCGCTCGCCGTCCAGGCCGTGCGCCGCGCCGCCGGCATCGAGCTTTCGGCCGCGCTTGCCCGCGAGCTCGAGACCGTGCAAGTGCCTAAGTTCGCCACGGACGAGTATTCCTGCCGCCGCGTGCCCGGCGTCGATTCTAGTGAGGTGCGCTAATGGCTGCCAAACTCATCGATCTTTCCTTTACGCTCAACGGCCGCAAGGTCAAGGTTCAGATTGCCCCCGACACCATGCTCTTTGCGCTGCTGCGCGAGCAGGGCTGCGCGTCGGTGCGCTGCGCCTGCGAAACCACCAACTGCGGCCTGTGCACGGTGTGGCTCGACGGCGACCCGGTACTGAGCTGCTCGGTTCCCGCCGCCCGTGTTGAGGGCCATACCATCACCACGCTCGAGGGCCTCAAGGCCGAGTCCGAGGCGCTCGCCCGCGCAATGGCTGCCGAAGGCGCCGAGCAGTGCGGTTTTTGCGCTCCCGGCCTCATCATGAACGTGCTGGCGCTTGCCCGCGCCGCTAAGAAGGATCCGAGCCTCGTCGCCACGCGCGAGGAGCTGTCGCGCCAGCTCGCCGGCAACCTTTGCCGTTGCAGCGGCTACGAGAGTCAGCTGCGCGCCATCGTCCGCTTTCTCAATGAGTCCGGCGTGCAGGTGGGCTTTGAGATGCCCGAACTGCCGGTCAATAACACCAGCTCCGATGGTGTCGCATACAAGCAGATTACCCACAAGCAGCCCAAGAAGGACTCGAAGGCACTGCTCGAGGGTCGTCCCGTCTACACGGGCGACCTGGTACCTGCCGGCGCGCTCATCGTCAAACTCAAGCGCAGCCCCTATGCCCGCGCCAAGATCAGCTCCATCGATACGTCGCGCGCGCTGAAGGTGCCCGGCGTCGTGGGCGTCTACACCTACGAGGACGTGCCCAAGCGCCGCTTTACCATCGCCGGCCAGAGCTATCCGCAGCCGAGTCCCTACGACCGCCTGATTCTCGAGAACCTTGTCCGTTACCAAAACGAGGAGGTGGCGATCGTCGCCGCCGAGACTGAGGAGGCTGCCGACAAGGCGCTCAAACTCATTAAGGTCGACTATGAGGTGCTCGAGCCGCTGCTCGACTTTACCCAGGCACTCGATAACGACATCGTTGTCCACCCCGAGGGCGACGTGACCTTTATGTTCCCGCAGGGCGGCGACGTTGCTCGTAACCTGGTGTGCAGCGGTACCAGCGATTGTGGCGACCTGGACGAGGCCTTCGCCCAGAGCGACATCGTCTTTGAGCGCACCTACACCAGCCAGGCCACGCAGACCGCGCCCATGGAGACCTTCCGTGCCTTCGCGACGACCGACGCGTTCGGCCGCATTTCGGTGACCACCTCCACGCAGGTGCCCTTCCACGTGCGCCGCATGGTCGCGCAGTCGCTCGACATTCCGCAGTCGCAGGTGCAGGTCATTAAGCCGCGCATCGGCGGCGGCTTTGGCTCCAAGCAGACGGGCTGCTGCGAGATCTTCGTGGCGTTCGTGACGCAGCAGACCGGCCGTCCGAGCTACTGCTGCTACACCCGTGAGGAGACCATCACCGCGGGCAACTCGCGCCACCAGATGCAGATGACCGTTAAGCTGGGCGCCATGAACGACGGCACCATCACGGCCATCGATCTGCATACGCTGTCCAACGCCGGTGCGTACGGCGAGCACGCTACCACGACGATCGGCCTTTCGGGCCACAAGAGCCTGCCCATCTACAACCACGTGAAGGCGAGCCGCTTTAGCTGGGACGCCGTCTACACCAATACCAACCGTGGCGGCGCGTATCGTGGCTACGGTGCCACCCAGGGCCAGTTTGCCGTGGAGAGCGCCGTCAACGAGCTCGCCGACATGCTGCACATGGACCCCGCCGACCTGCGCCTTAAGAACATCGTGCACGAGGGCGAGGTCATGCCGCAGTACTACAACGAGAAGCTCAACGCCTGCGCACTCGACCGCTGCCTGCTGCGCGCGATGGACATGATCGGTTGGCGCGACAAGCCGTTGGCCGTGGACCTGGGCGACCGCGTGCGTGCCCTGGGCTGCGCGCTCACCATGCAGGGCTCGGGCATCTCCAACGTGGACATCGCCGGCATCGACATGCGCTTGGAAGAGGACGGCTTCATTACCATCGGCACCGGTGCCACCGATAACGGCATGGGCGTCGACACGATCCTGGCGCAGATTGCCGCCGAGGAGCTGGGCGTGGAGAGTTCGATGATCGTGGTGCGCGGCGTTGACACCGATGTGTCGCCGTTTGACGCCGGCTCGTATGCGAGCTCGGGTACGTACGTGACGGGCCTTGCCGCCAAGAACGCCGCGACCGAGCTGCGCGAGAAGATTTGCGCCAAGGCCGCCCAGATGTGGGGCGTGGACGCCGCCGACGTGGTCTTTGATGGTCAGTACGTGCGCCTGTCCGACGAGCGTGCCGCGCGCGAGCAGAACCGCTATCTCACGCTGCGCGACTTTGCAAACCTGTGCGTCAAGAACATCGCAGGCGGCGACGCGCTCACCTCGCATGCCTCTGCCTGCCTGCCCGTTTCGCCCCCGCCGTTTATGGCCGGCATTGCCGAGGTCGAGGTCGACAAGGCCACCGGCAAGGTGACCGTGGTGGACTACGCGGCGGCCGTGGACTGCGGCACCGTGATCAACGAGGCGCTCGCGCGCGTCCAGGCCGAGGGCGGCATTGCCCAGGGTATCGGTCACGCGCTCTACGAGATTGTCGAGCACGACGACCGCGGCCGCCTGCGCACCGGCAACTTTATGAGCTACAAGCTGCCCACGCGCCTGGATATCGGCAGCATCCGCGTGGCCTTTGAGCCGAGTTACGAGCCGACGGGCCCGTTTGGTGCCAAGTCGATTGGCGAGGTCGTCATCAACACGCCGCTCGCCGCCGTGGCCTCGGCCGTCGCACACGCCACCGGACATCAGGTTCGCTCGCTGCCCATCACGCCCGAAAAGGCCCTGCTGGGGGAGTAGCGGGTCAGCGAACAAGTCGTAATTGGCGGGGCGGGACAACTCGCCCCGCCTTTTGCACTCGTGGTGAGGTCGTGAGCCTGTAAAAGGTGCGCGTGCGCTTGCCGTTCGTATCTGCTATCATTCCTAGTCTGTGCGCTCATGCGGGCGTGGCGGAATTGGTAGACGCGCCAGATTTAGGTTCTGGTGGGATTCCCGTGAAGGTTCGAGTCCTTTCGCCCGCACCATCGCACCTGCGTCGGCCCTGGCCGTCGCGACACTTTGTTGCATATAGGTACCAGCACCTCAGATAAGCTGGGCAGTATGAGGAGGAACGTGTTGAACATCACCGCTTCTGACGTCAAGGACGCCAAGCTCACCGCTACGGTCACCATCCCGGCCGCCGACGTCGACGCCGCGATCAAGAAGGCCTACAAGGACACCGCCAAGAAGTACCGCTTCCCGGGCTTCCGTGCCGGTAAGGCTCCCCGTCCGGTCATCGACTCCGCACTTGGCGCCGAGGCTACCCTCGCTCAGGCCACCAACGACCTGATCGCAGCCAACGAGCCCGCCGTCCTCAACGAGCTGGACATCGTCCCCACCAAGAACGGTGACTACAAGGACCTCGACCTCGCCAAGGATCACGAGGACTACACCTACACCGTCGAGTTCTCCCTGCGTCCCGCCGCTGAGCTCTCCTCCTTCGACGCCGTCGAGATCGAGATGCCCCCTGCGGAGGTCACCGAGTCCGAGATCAACAACCAGGTCGAGATGCTCCTCAACTACCGTGCCACCTTCGAGGACGTCGAGGGTCGCGCCGTCGAGGCTGACGACTATGTGACCGTCGACCTCAAGGCCGTCGAGAACGCCGACAACTTTGCCGCCGAGGGCCGCATGCTCATCGCCGGTAGCGACAGCAACCCCAAGGAGTTCAACGAGGCCCTGATCGGCGCCAACGTTGACGACGTTAAGACCGTCACCTGGACCGACGAGGTCGAGGAGGGCGAGGAGGCCGAGACCCACACCGTCGAGGTCACCGTCAAGGGCATCAAGGTCCGCAACACCCCCGAGCTCACCGATGAGCTCGTCAAGTCCGACTTTGGCTTTGACAGCATCGACGCTATGCGCGACGCCATCAAGCTCGAGATCGAGCAGGACAAGGCTTCCCGTCTCCCGGCCGAGAAGGAGAACCGTTGCGTCTCCGCTCTCGCCGAGCGTCTGCAGCTCGACGAGATGGACGCCGACTACGAGCAGTCCGTCTTTGAGGAGCTTGGCCAGAACTTCCTGTCCAACCTCGCTGCCCGCGGCATGACCCTGGACACCTGGCTGCCCGCTTCCGGCCTGACCATGGAGCAGTTCATCGGCGACCTGCACAAGCAGGCCAACGATGTTGCCCGTGAGTCCCTGGCTCTGGACGCCCTCGCCCGCGAGCTCAAGATCGAGGTCACCGAGGACGACATCAACGCCGAGTTCGAGAAGGCCGGCGTCAAGGACGTCGAGGCTTCCAAGGCCGAGTTCATCGCCGATGGCCGCATGCCTGCCGTCCGCGAGTCCATCCGTCGTTCCAAGGCCGTCGACCACCTGGTCGAGAACGCCAAGGTGACCGAGGTCGACGAGACCGCCAAGGACGCCGAGTAATTCTCGCCACCTTGCCCGCGAGCGCATGCATGCGCCCGTGATGGGGTAAAGTTATACACCGGTTATCCGGTTGCTTCGTACGGTGCCAGCCAATGCATAGCATGCGGGCACCGTACGTTTATCTAGAACCAATTTGGTCCGCAAGAGAGAAATGGAGATGCGTATGATCGCAAAGTTCGATTCCGCCCTCGTGCCATACGTTATCGAGCAGACGCCGCGCGGCGAGCGCAGCTACGATATCTATTCGCGCCTGCTCAACGACCGCATCATCTTCTTGGGCGAGGAGATCAACTCCGTCAGCGCCAACCTGGTCGTTGCCCAGCTGCTGCATCTTGAGAGCCAGGATGCCGAGAAGGATATCTCGCTCTACATCAATTCGCCCGGTGGCGAGGTCTACTCCGGCCTGGCGATTCTTGACACCATGAACTTCATCAAGCCGCAGGTCTCGACCATTTGCGTCGGTATGGCCGCGTCAATGGCCGCCGTGCTGCTTTCGGCCGGCGCCAAGGGCAAGCGCTTCTGCCTGCCGCATTCCAAGGTTATGATTCACCAGCCCAGCGGCGGTGCCCAGGGCCAGCAGACCGAGATCGAGATCGTTGCCGAGGAGATTAAGAAGACTCGCCGCGAGCTCAACCTGATCCTGTCCGACGCCTCGGGCCAGCCCATCGAGAAGGTCCAGGCCGACACCGAGCGCGATAACTACCTGACCGCTGCCGAGGCCCTCGACTACGGCCTGATCGACCGTATCGTCACCTCGCGCGACCTCGCCGTGAAGGACGCCTAGGATGGCCGGTAACATGCAGGACAACTTTGACGAGAACGGCAACCCCATCCGCTGCTCCTTTTGCGGAAAAGAGCAGGGCCAGGTTCGTCGCCTCGTAAAGGGCCCGACCAACATCTTTATCTGTGACGAGTGCGTCGCCGCCTGCTCCGAGATCCTTGAGGAGTCGCTTGCTTCGGACTTTATGGACGCTGCCCGCAACGGCAAACTGCCGGGCTTCCTCAACGACCATGGTCAGGCTGCATCCCAGCCCGCCGTGGACCCCGAGACCGAGGGTTTTGAGCTCGAGGACGACCGTCAGGTCATCACGCACGTGCCGACGCCGCACGAGATCTATGACGAGCTTTCGGCCTATGTCATGGGCCAGGAGGACGCCAAGCGTGCCATGTCGGTTGCCGTGTACAACCATTACCGCCGCGTGATCGAGGGCGGTGCCGCGCTTTCGGCCTTTGACGACGGTTTGGATTCGCAGCTCGACGATGATATGGACGAGGTGGAGCTCGCCAAGTCCAACATTTTGCTGCTCGGTCCCACCGGTACCGGTAAGACCCTGCTCGCCCAGACGCTTGCGCGCATCCTGGAAGTGCCGTTTGCCATCGCCGACGCCACCGCGCTCACCGAGGCTGGCTACGTGGGCGAGGACGTGGAGAACATCCTGCTCAAGCTCATCAATGCCGCCGATGGCGATATCGAGCGCGCGCAGGTCGGCATTATCTACGTGGACGAGATCGACAAGATCGCCCGCAAGGCCGAGAACCTCTCCATTACCCGCGATGTTTCGGGCGAGGGCGTTCAGCAGGCGCTGCTTAAGATTCTTGAGGGCACGGTGGCAAGCGTTCCGCCCACCGGCGGCCGCAAGCATCCCCAGCAGGAGCTGCTGCAGATCGACACGACCAACATCCTGTTCATCTGCGGCGGTGCCTTTGTGGGTCTGGACAAGATCATCGCCGACCGCGTGGGCAACAAGGGCGTGGGCTTTAACTCCGAGATCGCCGGCCCCACCTCGGTCGACGAGAACGACCTGCTGCGTCAGGTACTCCCGCAGGACCTCAACGCCTTTGGCATGATCCCCGAGTTCGTGGGACGTACGCCCGTCGTCACCCAGACACAGGCGCTCGACGAGGACGACCTGGTGTCGATTCTGACCGAGCCCAAGAACGCCGTGGTGCGTCAGTACCGCAAGATGTTCCAGCTCGAGGACGTTGAGCTTGAGTTTGAGGATGCCGCCCTGCACGAGATCGCCCGCATGGCGCTTGCCCGCAAGACCGGCGCCCGCGGCCTGCGCTCCATCTGCGAGGACGTGCTGCAGCAGACGATGTTCGACCTCCCTAGTGAGGAAGGCGTCGCCAAGGTCATCGTGACCGAAGCCTCCGTAAAGGGCGAAGAACAACCCCAGCGCATCTACGGCTAAACCAGCCTAAAACGTGTTTGCAAATAGCCTCCGACCACCTGCGGTCGGAGGCTATTTTATATATACGCAATAGCCCCAACTACCTGTGCTATTCTGTGTGTTTGTTTAAGCCAAAGCGAAGTCAATTCAGACTGAAGTAATCGATACCTAAGGGGGGGAATGTAGGCCCGATTTTCGTAGATTCCGCACGAGCCGAAGACCACTTAATGTGGTCTTCGTGCGAGCCCAGGACCTGACCGAGCGAAAATCGGGCCTACCTTCCTCCCCGGCGGGACAGGGAGAGATATATGGAAGAGATGCCCAAGAACTACGATCCGTCGACCAACGAGCCGGCGATCCTGCAGAAGTGGCTCGACGGCGGCTACTACAAGCGCCGTGAGGGCGTGGGCGACTGCACCGTCACCATTCCGCCTCCCAACGTGACCGGCAAGCTCCACATGGGTCACGCCACCGACGACTCCATCCAGGACGCCATCATCCGTATGGCCCGCATGCGCGGTAAGTCCACGCGCTGGGTGCTCGGCACCGACCACGCCGGTATCGCCACGCAGACTAAGGTCGACAAGAAGCTCAAGAGCGAGGGCATCAGCCGCCTGGAGATCGGTCGCGACAAGTTTGTCGACGCCTGCTGGGATTGGACCCACGAGTACGGCGGCATCATCGTCGAGCAGATCAAGCGTATGGGCTGCTCCGTCGACTTTGATAACGAGCGCTTCACCATGGACGAGGACTACGCCCAGGCCGTGCGTAAGGTCTTCTGCGACTGGTACCACGACGGCCTGATTTATCGCGGCAAGCGCATCGTCAACTGGTGCCCCAACTGCACCACCGCCATCTCGGACGACGAGGCCGAGTACAAGGACGAGAAGGGCCATCTGTGGCACCTGCGCTACCCGCTGACCGAGCCGGTCAACGGCCAGGACTACATCGTCGTCGCCACCACGCGCCCCGAGACCATGCTCGGCGACACGGGCGTCGCCGTCTCTCCGAAGGACCCCGAGAAGGCCGCCTTTGTGGGTAAGACCGTCAAGCTCCCCATCGTCGACCGCGAGATCCCCATCTTTGAGGATTGGCATGTTGACGCCAACTTTGGCTCCGGCTTCGTTAAGGTCACGCCGGCCCACGACCCCAACGATTACGCCATGGGCCAGGCCCACGACCTGCCGCAAATCAACATCTTCGACGAGCACGCGGTGGTCGTCGAGGGTTACGGCGAGTTTACCGGCATGAACCGTGACGAGTGCCGCGAGGCCGTCATCAAGTGGTTTGAGGAGCACGACCTGCTCGATCACGTCGAGGACCTCGATCACTCCGTCATGCACTGCTACCGTTGCGACGCCGCGCTGGAGCCGTGGCTGTCCGAGCAGTGGTTTGTGGCCGTCGACAAGCTCAAGGGGCCGGCGCTTGACGCCGTCAACTCCGGCAAGGTCACCTTCCACCCCGCGCGCTGGACGCAGACCTACACCACCTGGATGGAGAACCTCAAGGATTGGTGCATCAGCCGCCAGCTGTGGTGGGGCCACCGTATCCCCGTGTTCTACTGCGAGGACTGCGGCTGGGAGGACGCCCTTACCGAGGACACCGACGTGTGCCCCAAGTGCGGCGGCCATCACGTGCATCAGGACGAGAACGTGCTGGACACCTGGTTCAGCTCGCAGCTGTGGACCTTTGCCACGCAGGGCTGGCCGCAAAAGCCGGAGCTGCTCGAGGGCCATCACCCCACGACGGCGCTCGTCACCGCGCGCGACATCATCGCGCTGTGGGTCGCCCGCATGGTCATGAGCTCGCTGTACTTCCTGGATGAGGTGCCGTTTAAGGACGTCGTCATCTACCCGACGATCCTGGCCAAGGACGGCAGCCGCATGTCCAAGTCCAAGGGCAACGGCGTTGACCCCATGGACCTCATTGGCATGTACGGCGCCGACGCCATGCGCTTCAACCTGCTCACGCTGTGCACCAACAACCAGGACGTCAAGTTCGACGCGAACATCGACAAGAAGACCAAGCAGCTCATCGACAGTCCGCGCACCGAGCAGGCCAAGTCGTTTGTGACCAAGATCTGGAACGCCAGCCGCTTCCTGCTTATGAACATGGAGGGTTACACGCCCGGCGAGCCCGTCGTGGAGACGCCGGCCGACGCCTGGATGTTCAGCCGCCTGGCCAAGGCCGTCAAGATGGTCACCGAGGGTATTGAGAACTACACCTTTGGCGACATGGCCCGCGGCGTGCAGCAATTCTTCTGGAATGAGGTCTGCGACTGGTACGTCGAGGTCACCAAGGCCCGCCTGAAGGGCGAGGGCCGTCTGCAGGCGCAGCGCAACCTGATCTTTGTGCTCGATACCTCCATTCGCCTGATGCACCCGCTTATGCCGTTTGTCACCGAGGAGATCTGGGACAACATGCCGGCGAGCGTGCTCGATCTGGACGCCGAGGGCAACGTGGACCGCGCCGAGGCGCTCATGATCGCCAAGTGGCCCGAGCCCGCCGACTACGCCAAGTATATTGACGAGGACGCCGAGCGCGCATTTGAGCTGTGCCGTACCGTGGTGTCTGCCGCCCGCGCCACCCGTTCGCGTTATCGCTTGAGCCCTAAGGCCGAGCTCGACGTGGTCGTGCGTGCCGGTGCCGAGGACATCGAGAAGCTCGAGAGCCTGCGCTCGACCATCGAGCCGCTGGCAAACACCGCTTCGCTGGTCATGGGTACCGATGTTGAGAAGCCGGCCGCGAGCATCGCCGTGGTCGATAGCGGCGTCGAGGCCTTTGTGGTGCTCGAGGGTAAGGTTGACCTTTCGGCCGAGAAGGCGCGCCTGGAGAAGGAGATTGCCGCGGCCCAGAAGGAGCTCGCCGGCTGCGAGAAGACACTGGCCAACGAGGGCTTTGTGGCCAAGGCCGCGCCCGCGGTGGTCCAGAAGAAGAGGGACCGTGCAGCTGAACTCAAGGAGATTCTGGCGGCGCTGACTGCTCAGGTTGCTGACTTCTCGTAGATCTTACTGAGGGGCGCGTCCCGACGCTTTGCTCGCTACTGCGGACAGTCCTGCGCAAGACGGACAGCACATTAAGTGCTGTCCTTTGCGTGCGGAACTTGTATCGAGCAAAGCGTCGGGCCGCTCCTAGTGCAGTTACGTGGTTGTTTGCATCTGGTGCGTTAGGGCCACTGGGTTGTGGCCTTGATTCTGCTGCAAGCGGTGTTTGGCTGATATTTTGAATGGGAGGGGCTCGTTGTTTATTACGGGCCTCTTTTTATGTTGAGGGGACTTTGGCTATGGCAAAGCGTTCTGGGTTGTATTCGGTGCCGTTTGAGGTTCCGGAGCTTTCTTTTGATGAGGCTGTTGCACTTGCGGCCGATACGGGCAAGATTGCGCGTTATTCCACGCCGCTGCTCGAGACCGTCGTTGAGATGCTCGATGAGCTTGATCGTCCTGACGAGTTCTACGATTGCGTCCAGATAGCCGGTACCAACGGAAAGACCTCGACGACGCGATTCTCGGCTGCCATTCTTCGTGGTGAGGGCCTTAAGACGGCGCTCTTTACGTCGCCTCATCTGGTACGCTATCCCGAGCGTATGGAGATTGACGGAAAGGTCGTCTCAGACGAGGTTTTTGCCCACGGTGTCTCTGCGGCGTATGAGGCGGGTCGTCGTCTCAACGCGCGTCGTGAAGCGGCCGGCGAGGAGCTCCGTTCTATTACGCCCTTCGATCTTTTGTCCGTGGCTGGTTTGACTATGTTTGCCGAGGCTTGCGTGGACGTGGCCGTGCTTGAGGTTGGCATGGGCGGACGCTGGGATGCTACGAGCGCGACCGATCCCGTGGCCGTCGCCATTACGGGCATTGGACTCGACCATACGAAGGTCCTTGGCGATACGCTCGAGGCCATTGCGGGGGAGAAGGCTGCGGTTATTAAGCCTGGGCGCTTGGTTGTTTTGGGTGAGGGCACGCATGAGGCGAGTGTTCAGCGCGTGATGGATGCCCATTGCCGTGAGTGTGATGTGGTGCCGCTGGTGGTGAGCCACACGACGACCAAACTTCCGACACACGTGGGCGACACGGTTGAGTTTAGCTGCACTACGCTGCGTGCGATCTATACGTCGACTATGGTCAAGCCGGCGTACCAGCCGCAGAATGCCGCGTGTGCGATTATGCTGTGCGAGGGCTATTTGGGTCGCGAGCTCGACCACGATGCACTCGACGCTTCGCTTATGGGCTGCCCCACGCCGGGTCGCTTTGATGTGCTGGGAACCGATCCGCTCAAGCTGATCGACGCCTGCCATAACCCCCAGAGCTGCGAGAACTTTGTGAGCGCGCTGGATGAGATCGATCCGTGCGTAGAGAGTCGCCCCACGCTGCTGTGCGCCGCATTGGCTGATAAGGACGTGGCGGGCATCGTCGACGTGCTTGTTCCGGCCTTCCCCCGTGTGGTCGTGACGCAGACCGATTCCGACCGCGCCCTGCCGGCGGAGGAGCTTGCTGCCCTGGTGGACGCCGATAAGCTCGCTGGCGTGTATCCCAGCGTATCCGAGGCCCTCGCGGCCCTCGATGCCGCGGGCGAGTCCTTCGTAGCAGCCGGCACCATCACCCTAGCCGGCGAAGTGGCCGGCTTGCTCCGTTAACCCATACCCCCTCATCAGTTGCGGTGAAATAGTTCCTGTTTTTGGGCTCTAGCAGCCCATCCAGGAACTATTCCACCGCAACTTAGTTTGGGGGCTTGGAGACCAGGCTAGTCTAGGCGGACTGGGTCGTGGGGGTAGGCGTTGAGAATCTCGACGCCGGACTCGGTGACCAGGGCCAGGTCCTCGATACGGACGCCGGTGCGGCCGGGGAGGTAGATGCCCGGCTCGATGGAGAACGTCATGCCCGGCTCTATGACCTGCTCGTTGACGAGCGAGACGTCGCCCGGCTCGTGGTCCTGAAGGCCGATCGAGTGTCCCAGGCGGTGCGTAAAGTACTGCCCATAGCCCGCTTCCTCAATCACGTCGCGCGCGGCGCGGTCCAGGTCACACATGCGCACGCCTGGTTCGATGAGCTCCTCGGCGGCCTCATTGGCGCGGCGCACGATGTCGTAGATGCGCGCCGTCTCCTCGTCCGGCTCGCCCCAAAAGAACGTGCGCGTCATGTCCGAGCAGTAGTTGCAGCGGCGTCCGCCAATGTCGAACAGTACCACGTCGCCATGCTTGAGCACGGTGTCGTCGGGCTCGTGATGCGGGTCGCCGGCGTTGGCGCCAAAGCTCACGATGGGCGGAAAACTAAAGCCCTCGCAGCCGTGCTTGCGATACAGGCCGAGCATCTGGTCGGCAATTTCGCCCTCCGTCACGCCCTCGTGAACGAGCTTGATGGCGTCGGCCATCACGGCGTCGTTGGCGGTCGAGGACGCGCGCATCAGCTCCTGCTCGGCGGCATCCTTGTGGGTGCGTGCGGCGGTGACGGCAAAGTCGCCCAGGAAAAACTCGCTCGCGGCGTGACGGTCCATAAGGGGCATCAAAAAGCCCGAGCGCATAACGGTATCGATGCCAAGGGGCTTGGAGGGATTGACCTCGCGAGCGATGGCGTCGGTCACGACGTCGGTGTCGGTGTGATAGGCGACGCGGGCATTGTCGTACTCGGGCAGCTGATGCAGCGCGTTGACCAAGATTACAGGCTCGCTATCGCGCGCGAGCAGCACACCGCAAAAACGCTCGAACATATCGGCATAAAAGCCGGTCAGGTAATAAATCGACCACGGGTCGTTTACGAGCAGCTGCGAGCCGGGGTGCTGAGCCTCGAGGGCATCGAGCACGCGCGCCACACGCTGGTCATCGACATGTGCCATGAAACATCCTTTCGCTAGGGTGCCACCATGGTATCTCCAATGCCAGGGTAGTCAATTTGGGACGAGGCTATTTTAGCTGCGTCAAACATGCGGAATGATTGTTTTGGGGCGGGCTGATAGGTAAAAGTAGTCAATACAGTCCCGTCCCGAATTAGCTGCCTTCAAAAGTATGGCGGATTACGGGGCTGGACCTGTTTTACTTGACCATTGGAAAAATCGCGAAATTAAAACCGCAGGTAGAGAGCTTATCAAAAATCGATAATTGCCGGTATGGATGGGGGTCTCCGAATCAGCCCCGTAATCCGGCATAGTTTTGAAATGGCACTAAAGTAGGCACAGGCTAAATACCGATTCCAAGGATAGTTGCGGTGGAATAGTTCCTGGATGCCGGGGTTTTGGCGGAAATCAGGAACTATTTCACCGCAACTGAGGAGGGCAGGGTGGATGGCAGGGTAGCTTAAAGAGCCCGTCCTAAATGAGCTTCTTAGGCGGGGTCGATGTCCATGCTGGCGATGAGGTTGATGTTGGTGTCTAGGAGGTTCTCTAGCACGATGTCGCCCATGCAGATGGGGGCGTTGACGACTAGGCCTCGGATGAGGTTCATGGCTTGGGCGTGGAGTGCCAGCGGGATGGCCTCAGCCGTGCGCACAGGCAGCAGTGTCTCGTCGCCGCCGGAGACGGCCACGGTCGTCGTGAGCACGCGCATGGGGCAGGTGAGCTCCTGATGTGCGAACTTATCGCCGCGCGGGCAGTTGTTGCCGGTTACGGAGCGCACTTCCACCACGGCGCCATTGGCGTCGCGCTCCACCTCTACGGTCAGAAGGCACTCGGATGGGCAGGTCGTGCAGTTGAACTGCAGCGTTTCGCTCACGTTATCGCTCATAGTTTATGCCTCCTCGACGGGATCGACGGATAGGACAATCTCGCTGGCACCCAGGTCGAGCGCTTGTTGGATGACCTTTGCCGGCAGTGGGAAGCTTTCCATAACGCTCGGCTTAAACGCGCGGACCTTGCCGGCGAACAGTTCCTCGCCGTTTGCCAAGATCCTCACGCGGGCGGCATCGACTGGTCGGCGCACGCGGAAGTTCAGCTTGGTGAGCGCCACGGCCGTAATGCGTCCTGGCAGCGCGTAGCCCGCGATGCCGGCGGGGGAGACCGTGAACTCGCAGCCTGTGCCCGCAGCGCACGCCTCGGCGCCGCACAACGCCCACGCCGCCGCTGCCACACCGGCGCGCTCGGACTCGGTCGTCACATTGTCGGCCAGGTCGTGCACGTGCAGCACGTTTCCGCAGGCAAAGATGCCCGGCACGCCCGTCTGCAGGCTCTGATCAACCACGGCGCCGCGCGTGCGCGGGTCAAGCTCTACGCCCGCGGCAACCGAAAGCTCGTTCTCGGGAATCAATCCCACCGAAAGCAGCAGTGTGTCGCACGGAACAATGCGCTCGGTCCCCGGAATGGGCGCCAGGTGCTCGTCGACCTGGCTTACCTCGACGGCTTCCACGCGGTCGTGGCCGATCACGCGTGTGACGGTGGTGGACAGGTGCAGCGGAATTCCAAAGTCGTCCAGGCAGTTCTTGACGTTGCGGCGCAGACCGTTGGCGTACGGCATGAGCTCGTACACGCCCTCGACCGAAATCCCCTCGAGCGTGCAGCGGCGCGCCATGATTAGCCCGATGTCGCCTGAGCCCAAGATGACGGCACGCGAGCCGGGTTTGAGGTTTTCGATATTGATGTATCGCTGCGCCAGGCCGGCCGTAAACACGCCGGCGGGACGACTGCCGGGAATCTTGATCTCGCTGCGCGTGCGCTCGCGACAACCCATGGCAAGGATGACCGCGCGCCCGGTGAGCTGCAGCATGCCGGCGGGGCTCATGAGCGTGACGGTATGGACCGCGGCGGCTCTCGCGGTCTCGCCTGTGTTCGGATCGCCCGCGTCCTCGCACGAATCGATCCCAAGCACCATGCTGTCCAGGAACAACGCAATGTCGGTCGCGCGCACCTGGTCGATAAAGCGCTGCGCGTACTCGGGACCGGTGAGTTCCTGTTTAAAGTGCGACAGGCCAAAGCCGGGGTGGATGCACTGGCGGAGGATTCCGCCCAGGTGCTGCTCGCGCTCCACGATGGCCACGTGGGCGCCGGCACTATGTGCGGCAAGCGCAGCCGCCATGCCAGCGGGTCCGCCGCCGATGACGACCACGTCGAAGGCCTGCGTCGACACCGACGCTACAGCTCCGGCCTCCGCGCGTCCGTCGCGCATATCAAACGTCGCCATCCTAGCGCACCCCCTTTAGCGGTCCCTCAACCAACCAAGATCCGGTATCCTCCAACAGCACCTCGCTGGGGTCGCAGCCCAGCTCTCGGGCAAGAATCGCCACCACGCGGCTTTGGCAAAAACCACTCTGGCACCGACCCATGCCGGCACGGCAGCGGCGCTTGACGCCCTCGACCGAGACCGCGCCCGGCTGGCGTCGGATCGCGGCCACGATCTCGGCCTCGGGTACTGTCTCGCAGCGGCAGACAATCTGACCCCACGCGGGATTGGACTCAATGAGCTCCTCCTTGTGCGCGAGCGGTGCGCGGTCAAAGTCGTCCGGTGCGCGGCGAATTGGGTTCCAGTCCGCCCTCTCGTGCAGCTCCACGCCCGCCTCGCGCATCACAAGCTCCATGCGCTCGGCAATGGCCGGTGCGCTCGCCACGCCCGGCGACTGAATGCCCGCCGCTTGGAAAAGTCCCGGCACCACGGTCGACTTTCCAATAAAGAAGTCGTTTGTTCCCTGAATGACCGGACGCCCGCCGGCAAATGCGCGCACCACGCGGCGCGTATCCAGGTCGGGCACCAGCTTGCGCGCGCCGGTCAGCAGCGCGTTCACATCGCTCGCATAGGTCTGCGTGTCGCCCGGCTCGCGCACGGCAGCCGTGGCGGTGATCACGGTGTTGCCATGCACGGTGCCCGTCACGATGACGCCCTTCGACACCGGCGTCGGCACGGGGTAGAGCGGCATGAGCGTGCGCAGCTCCTTTTCCAGCACCACGATGTTGCCCTGACGCCAGACCATCTGGAACTCCTCGGCGCCCGCCATATGCGAGATGTCGGCGGCGCCGTTGCCCGCGGCGTTGATCAGGTAGCGGCAGCGCACGTTGCCAGCGGGCGTCGCCAGCGTAAAGCGCGCAGCTTTGTCATCCGAGGCAGCAACCTCAATCGCCTCCACCGGCGCGGACCGCATAAACGTCACCCCGTTGGCCACGGCATTCTCCAGCGTGGCGATGGCAACCTCAAACGGGTCGACAAACCCAGTCGAGGGACACCACAACGCGCACGTTGCATCGGCACTGGCGCGCGGCTCTAACTCGTGGATGCGGTCGGGTCCGACGATTGACAGCTCGGGCACACCGTTGGTAAGGCCATTGCTCCGCAGCTGCTCCAGATGCGCGCGGTCCTCGTCGTTGAAGCCCAACACCATCGAACCGGTGCGGTGGAACAAAAATCCGAGCTCCTGGGCCCAGGCGCCATACAGCTCGCAACCACGGGCGTTGACCTGCGCCTTTACCGTGCCCGGTGCCGGATCGTAGCCGGCATGCACCAGGCCACCGTTGGCCTTCGATGCGCCCAGGGCGATGTCGTTGGCCGCCTCGACCACGCAAATTGACAGGTCATAGCGTGCGAGCTGCCGCGCGATGGCGCATCCGGTGATGCCCGCGCCCACAATTGCGATATCAAACGTTTCTGTCACAGTGCCTCCCAGACGAGTTGACAGGCCGTCAATACGACTATCCTACGGTCCGCACACCCCCAGTGCGGCGGCAATGCGGCGAACAGCCTCGCAACACCCGCCAACGGCAGGCGAGGGGAGACTCTGTAACGTCGATAACCTCGTCTGCCGTCCCTGGTGTCTGAGATTTGTCTCAATCCGTAACATCTGGGACTGTTTTTGGCGTGTGGCTGTTACAGATTGAGACATTTGCCATGTGGGTCCTCCGTTCGTCTCGATCCATAACATCTAGACCCGGATTCCGCTCCCACCTGTTACAGATTGAGATGTTTGTGTCCGCATCAGCCCCGCCCCTAGCCGTGGTCCCATATAAACAAACCCCGTGGTAAACTTGACCAGACTGTTAATATTCCGAAAGGTACCCGTAATGTCCAAGTACATCTCCGAGCTCATGTCGCCGCAGCTTATGGGCGTCGTCTATGCCTTCGTCGGCTTTATCATCGCCCTGTATGTGCTGTCGGTCGTCTATGTGTTTATCGACGCTCGCCGCCGCGGCGCCAGCGCCTACGTGGCATGGGGCATCATCGCCCTCATCCCGTTTGTGGGTCTCATCGCCTACCTGGTCCTGCGCCCGCACTCCTACGCGTCCGACCGCGAGGAGCAGGAGCTGGACATGGCCCTGCGCGAGCGCCAGCTTGCCCAGTACGGAACCTGCCCGCAGTGCGGCGCGCCCATCGAGAAGGACTTCGTCGTCTGCCCGGTGTGCGATACCCAGGTTCGCAACGTATGCCCCAGCTGTCATCGCCCGCTCGATGCGCACTGGAAGGTCTGCCCCTACTGCCGAACTCGCATCCAGTAACGCATCCATCGCCTGGCCGGCCGCAAGCCACGGGTACCGTGCGTCCCGCGCAAGCCACGCGCACCCCGCGCCCCGCCCACACGATGAAGCATGCGTAGAAAATCGCCCGCCGTGCCATTAAGGTGCGGCGGGCGCTTGTATACCAAGGCAACCTGCCTATAATGATGCAAGTCAAAAACGCCGAGCGCATCGCGCGCACTTGCATCAGGCATCCGAGAGGAGAAAACATACCCATGAAGGCACTCTACAATGACGGTTCGGTGGCCGAGCTCCCGCAGGACGAGGTCACGCACGTCATCCGTCACTCCGCCGCGCACATCATGGCTCAGGCCATCAAGCGCCTGTACCCCGAGGCCGACTTTGCCTACGGCCCCGCGACCGACAACGGCTTCTACTACGACGTCGACCTGCCCGAGGGCGTCAAGATCAGCGAGGACGACTTCCCCGCGATCGAGGCCGAGATGAAGAAGATCGTCAAGGAGAACCTCAAGTTCACCGTGTACGAGAAGCCCCGCGCCGAGGCCATCGCCCTTATGGAGGAGCGCGGCGAGAAGTACAAGGTCGAGCACATCGGCGACCTGGACGACGACGCCCGCATCACCTTCTACCAGCAGGGCGACTACATCGACATGTGCGTCGGCCCCCACATCTGCTACACCAAGGCGCTCAAGGCCTTTAAGCTCACCGGCGTCTCGGGCGCCTACTGGAAGGGCGACAAGGACAATAAGATGCTCACCCGCATCAACGGCGTCGCCTTTGCCACCAAGGAAGAGCTCGACGAGCACATGCACATGCTGGAGGAGGCCAAGAAGCGCGACCACCGCAAGATCGGCCGCGAGATGGACCTCTTTATGATGCGCGACGAGGCCCCCGGCTTCCCGTTCTTCCTGCCCAACGGCATGATCCTTAAGAACACGCTGCTGGACTACTGGCGCGAGATTCACCACAAGGCCGGCTACGTGGAGATCTCCACGCCGCTCATCATGAACAAGCAGCTGTGGAAGACCTCGGGCCACTGGGACCACTACAAGGACAACATGTACTCCACCGTCATTGACGACGAAGAGTACTGCATTAAGCCCATGAACTGCCCGGGTGGCGTGCTGGTGTACGCCTCCAAGCCGCACTCCTATCGCGAGCTGCCCATCCGCGCCGGCGAGATTGGCCTGGTGCACCGTCACGAGCTTCGCGGCGCCCTGCACGGCCTGTTCCGCGTGCGCTGCTTTAACCAGGACGACGCCCACCTGTTTGTGCGTCCCGACCAGCTGACCGACGAGATCGTGGGCGTGGTCAACCTCATCGACTCCGTGTATCAGAAGTTTGGCTTTAAGTATCACGTTGAGCTTTCCACCCGCCCCGAGGACTCCATGGGCTCCGACGAGGATTGGGCGCGCGCCGAGGAGGGCCTGCGCACCGCTCTGGAGAAGCTGGGCATGGACTACGAGGTCAACGAGGGCGACGGCGCCTTCTACGGCCCCAAGATCGACTTCCACCTGGAGGACTCGCTCGGCCGTACCTGGCAGTGCGGTACCGTACAGCTCGACTTCCAGATGCCGCTCAACTTTGACCTGGAGTACGTGGACGCCGACGGCACCAAGAAGCGCCCCATCATGCTGCACCGCGTATGCTTTGGCTCCATCGAGCGTTTCATCGGTATTCTGATTGAGCACTTTGCCGGCAAGTTCCCCACCTGGCTGGCTCCCGTACAGGTCAAGGCACTTCCCGTCTCTGAGAAGAGCCGCGACTACGCCCACGAGGTTTGCGCCAAGCTGGAAGAGGCCGGCATTCGCGTGGTCTGCGACGACCGCGACGAGAAGATCGGTTACAAGATCCGCGAGGCCCGCAGCATCGATCGCGTACCCTACATGCTCATTCTGGGCGAGAAGGAGGTCGAGGCCGGCAACATCTCCGTCCGCGATCGTTCCAACGAGACCGTTCAGATGAGCGTTGACGAGTTTGTTGCCAAGGTGACCGAGGAGATCAAGACTCGCGCCTAAGGCAAGCTGCACAACAATTAACAAAGGCGACCGTCCACAAAGGGCGGTCGCCTTTTTTCTTACCAAAATAAGAAAAGCCGCTGGTTGAGCGGCTTTTTTTGTTGCACAAAAAGGTACAGGTTTTTGTAGGGGGGGGGTATGGAGATGCACCTACTGGCAGTACATTTTGCGTAATCTGGGCAAACGCTGATTAATTGCTCGTATAATGTCGTCTGTCGAAAGATACAAAAACCTGTACTTTTGCGACTGCGCCTAGCTGCGAGCGAGAAGCCTGTTCTAAACGCCCCTGCATTTGCGTGCATCGCAAAGCCAAAAGAGGGGGCGAGAACATGGAACAGACGGCACGGCGCCAAGAGCAGCTGCCGGGCGCTTTTAACGGTGCCAGCACCAACAACCAGCACGGCCGCGTCCGCTGGTATCTGGTCCACACCCCCAATGGAAAAGAGCGCGAGACCTGCGAAAAGGTTCGCCGCATTATCCCGCACAACCTGATGCAGGACGCTTTTGTGATGCAAAAGGAGTTCTGGTTTAAGCGGGACGGCGCCTGGTCGCTCCAGACCAAACCCATGTACAAGGAATATTTCTTCGTCGCAACGCACGATGCCGCCGCGCTCGATAGGGCTTTGGCTCAGTTGAGCTTTGGCTGTCGCATCGCCGGCAGTAGGGATCGGGCGTACATGCCCATGCCGGACGACGCGCAGGACTGGTATCGCAGCGTGCTGGATGACTACGGCGTGGTGCGCAACAGCGTAGCGCGCATAGAAGACGGCGTGTTGCACATAGAGCAGGGTCCCTTGGTGGGGCAAGAGGCCCGAGTTAAAAAGATCGACCGTCATAAGCGCTGGTGCCTGGTAGACGTGGGCGAGGGTGACTCCACATTTAGGGAGCTGCTGCCACTCGACGTTCCCAGCAAGACGTAAGGGAGACGTTGCACCAGCTATTCGTTCGCATTTTTGAATTTACCGATTGGGGGATCCTTGGGGAACGGGGACGTAAGTTTGACTGTGGCTGCTAAGGAAATGACAGAGAGCAATGCGCCCGCGGGGGCGGCGCTGATTGCTCAGGCGATGGACCGGCGTGAGGGCGCCGGCCGCTACAGGGCCATGCAATCCATCATGGACTGGGACCGCTCGCGCCTGGCCTACCGTGCCGTGAAACGCACGTTCGACATCGTGTTCAGCGGTGCCGCGCTCGTCGCTATCGCGATCCCCAGTCTGGTGCTCGCGGCGCTCATCCGCCTGGAGAGCGAGGGAAGCCCTTTCTATAGCCAGATCCGCGTTGGTCAGACCCGCCCCGACGGCAGCCTGACCACCTTCCGCATGTGGAAGTTCCGCAGCATGTACAAAGACGCCGACGAGCGCCTCGCCGAGTTAAAGGGGCAGAACGAGATTGCCGGCGCCATGTTCAAGATGAAGGAGGACCCCCGCGTCACCAAGATCGGTAAGTTCATCCGAAAGCACTCCATCGACGAGTTCCCGCAGTTCCTGAATGTGTTTCTGGGTCAGATGTCCGTGGTTGGCCCCAGGCCGCCGCTGCCGAATGAGGTTGCGGAGTATACGGAGTACGACCTGCAACGCTTGGCAGTGAAGCCCGGCATCACCGGCTGGTGGCAGGTGACGGACCGCAACGACACCGACTTCGACGGCATGGTCCGACGCGACCTGGAGTACATCGCCAAACGCGGCGTGGTCACCGATTTAAAGATTGTTCTCCTCACAGTCGTTGAGGTCTTTACTGGTGGCGGTGCTTGCTAGATGACTGAACCGATTAGGGTAGCCCAGGTTGTTGGCAAGATGGTTGGCGGCGGCGTCGAGGCCGTTGTCATGAACTATTATCGCCATATTGACCGAAGTAAAGTCCAGTTCGATTTTCTTGTCGATTCAGATTCGACGCTCGTGCCACGTGAAGAGATCGAATCGCTTGGTGGTCGAATCTTTGAGATTCCGCCCTACCAGCATGCGATTGAATATCAGCGAGAGCTTCAAAGCCTTTTTACGCAAGAGGGCTGGAAGATAGTGCACAGCCATATCAACGCGCTTTCTGTCTTTCCGCTTCGCGCCGCGAAGAAGGCAGGGGTACCCGTGCGTATCGCCCACAGCCACTCGACGAGCGGCAAAGGCGAGTTTGCAAAAAATGCCCTTAAAGGCTTTTTGAAACTGTTTTCGACAAGGTATCCAACTGATTTGGCGGCCTGTACTGAGTATGCCGGTAAATGGCTGTTCGGCTCATCCCATTTTACCGTCTTTAATAATGCTATTGATTTGAGCAGTTTTTCTTTCAATCGATCGATTAGGGATGAGCAACGTGCTGGGCTTGGAGCGCAGGACGATACGCTGGTATTGGGGAATGTCGGTAGGTTTATCCCCCAGAAGAACCAGCTGTTTTTGCTTGATGTTTTCAAGGCGGTTTATGTTCAGAATCCTGATTCCATCCTTGTTATCTGCGGCGATGGAAAGTTGAGACCGCAGGCGGAGGAAAAGGCGCGCTCGCTGGGAATTGCGTCAGCGGTGCGTTTTCTCGGTCAGATTTCCAATGTGCAGGACGTCTATCAGGCGCTTGATTTATTCGTTCTCCCTAGTCTGTACGAGGGCCTCGGAATGGTCGCGATTGAGGCCCAGGTCTCCGGTCTCCCGTGCATCTGCTCTGAGAGGGTCCCCAACGAGGTCGCGCTATCCGGTCGGTGCAGCTTCGTTCCGTTGAGTGCGGGCATTGAGGGCTGGTCCAATGCGATCCTTACCACACGCACAGATGTCGTTAATCGTTCCGATCCCCAAGCATCTCTGGGGCTTGAATCTTATGACATCTTTAGGGCAGCGCCCAAGCTCGAAGAGTACTACCTGAAGTTATTTGAAACGGTGAATTAATGAAAATTTGTATTTTAACGTGGCTCCATAATCAAAATTTCGGTACATTGCTTCAGGCTTATGCCCTACAGCAGTTTTTGAAGGCAGAAGGGCATGACGTTGTCGACGCCGACTATCTTCCCTGCGTTAAAGAAAAGCTACTGAACTGGGCGATCAACCGGAACTCCTTCGATTTATTTGCTGGCAAAGCACGCGAGCTATTCAATCGCAAGAAGGAACATGATGACTTCGGATCCTCGACGGCTGACGTATTCAATCGCTTTTTGAGCCAGAACATCGAGACCACTGATCGGATTGTCGATACAGACGGACTGGTCGATTTACGGGGAAAATACGATGCATACGTCTGCGGATCTGATCAAATCTGGTCCCCTTATCTTTTGAATAGGAATTTCTACCTCTCCTTTCTAAGCGACAGCGATAAGAGAATCGCGTATGCACCCAGCTTCGGTGTCACGAGTACCACGCAGAGGAAGAAAAAGATCATTACCGATCTGATTAAAACGTTCAGCTCTGTGTCTGTTCGTGAAGATGCGGGCGCGGATTTTGTCGAATCCCTCGGTCTCGAGCGCCCTTCACAGGTTGTGGACCCTGTCCTGCTCCTGTCGAAAGAGGACTGGGCCCCGCTCATCAACGGTAAATGTCCTGAGCCCGGGAAAATCGTCTGCTATTTCCTTGGGAATAGGCCGTTTTACAGGAAAGCTGTCGATTCGATTTCAAAAGAGCTCGGCTGCGAGGTCGTGACGCTTGTCGGTTCAGGTAAAAATGCTGTCGACGAGCAGTTCAATCCGCGTTACGGGCTTGGTCCCGATGAATGGCTCGCTTATCTGGCGAGCGCGCGGTTCGTGTTAACCGATTCGCTGCACGGTACGCTGTTTTCTCAAATTTTCCGCAAAGACTATTACTGCTTCAAGAGATTTGAGGAGACCGACAAGCGCTCTCAAAACTCTCGAGTCGAGAGCCTCTCGAGGCTTTCGAATACCGAGGATCGTCTGTTAGATGGCTATGACAGTCACATGAACGCTACGGAAATCGAGGGCTATGAGAAGCGACTGTCCGACGTGGAGTCGCTCATCACGTTTTCGAAAAAATGGCTCTTGGACGCTCTTGAGCAATAGGGGGAAAGTTAGCTTGAGCAAGAACATCGACACAGTTTCTCACCGGGCCTGCTTTGGTTGCGGAGCTTGCGCGGCCAAATGCCCTTTTTCCGCTATTACTATGCGTACCTCGCCCGACGGTTTCGAATATCCCGTGGTGGACGCAGCGAGATGCACCTCCTGCGGTCTTTGCCTGCGTACCTGTCCGGCGGAAAAACAAGTCGACGCGGACTCGGAGGCCATTCGCGCCGCTGTCTTGCAGAGCGATGACCCGGACGAGCTCGCGCAAAGTTCGTCCGGCGGCGTCTTCTCCCTTCTTGCGAAACGTATACTATCGGACGGCGGGCGCGTTTACGGCGCCGCCTGGGATGGCGTCGATCACGTCAGGCATATCGGTATATCCGAGCTTGCCGAAATCGCGCTCCTGCAAAAGTCCAAATATGTCCAGAGCGATGCTAGCGAATCGTATCCCGAAGTGCTCAGCGATCTCAAATCCGGCAAGCGAGTCCTCTTCAGCGGTACTCCTTGTCAGGTTTCCGCGCTGCGTCTCTATTTGGGTAAACCGATGGATGGGCTGACAACCGTCAGCGTTGTTTGCCACGGTGTACCAAGCTCTTCCATGTTTCGTTCCTATGTTGACTGGCTCGAGCTTCGGGAGAAGTCCGATGTCACCGCACTGACTTTTAGAGATAAATCGAAATTCGGATGGGGCCATAACATAAAAATCGAGTTATCCGACGGCAGGATTATAAAGAGGCCCGCTGCATTCGATCCCTTTTATGGTTCCTACATCAAAGGCCTGATCAGCAGATCGTCTTGCTACGGCTGCCCTTTCAGAGGGTGCGACAGTCCTGCCGACGTCATCCTCGGTGATTCCTGGCGTTCTGAGTCTGTCCAAGACTGCGGACATCCCGAGAAGGGTGTTTCGGCCGTTATCGTGAAGACCGAGCGCGGGGCAAAATTGATCGATGAAATAAGCGATTGCGTCGCCTACTCTAACAACGGCCTTGCTCCGGATGATGTGCTGCTGCATGAAGATCCTAATAAGCGCTCGGATCTTGAGGAAAGGCGCGATGCCGTTATCGAGCATTTCGAGGCTACAGGATTACAAGTCTTTGATTCCGTCCTGGCGCCGAATGCGACTCTTTTCGACCGTCTGAAAATGCTGCTCCCCCCGTCGATGCGCCTGCGTGTAAAGCGGTTTGTCCGATCTATTAAACCTAGGACCGTGCATGAGTAACTTCACCACAGTGATAACGATCTGCGACCGTCCCCATATCGGGGGCGGAGCTTCAAAAATCGCAATCGAAACAGCAGCTGCTCTGGCGAGGATAGGTGTCAACAGCTATTTCTTTTCAGCGTTGGGTGACCCCGATCCCTCCTTAATCGAATCGGGCGTTGTTTGTGTCAATTGCGGGCAGAACGACGTCCTGAACGGGGGCGTCTCCGGCGCTGCTCAGGGTATCTGGAACAGGCGCTCGGAAACGGCGCTGGATGATCTACTGAAGCAGCTCGATCCGAAGACGACGGTCGTCCACGTTCACTCTTGGACACACTCCCTTTCTCCCTCGATATTCACGGCCATAGGGCGACGGGGGTTCAAGTGCCTGATCACAGCCCATGAGTACTTCCTCGTTTGTTCCAACGGTGGACTCTACGATTATGTTAATCATTGCAACTGCGGAATTGCCCCCGGTTCTCCGAAGTGCCTGCTGCACAACTGTGACAAGCGCTCATATATCCAAAAACTGTATCGATCCGTTCGCTTTTCCGTGCAGGGATATGTTTTGAGAGCGCTGCGCCCGGCTGTCGCCTTCGTTTCAGATTCCAGTCGTCGGTTGATTGAGCCCTATCTAACATGGGATGCCGAGCGATTCGACTGTTTAAATTACGTCGATGCGGACAAATTCCAGCATGGGTTTGATGCAGATTGCGAGGCTTACCTATTCGTTGGTCGCCTGAGCCCTGAAAAGGGCTGCGATTTATTTTGCGAAGCCGCCAGTAGGGCCGGTGTGGACGCTATCGTCATCGGTGACGGTACCGAATTGAAGAGGCTGTCGGACAGTTATCCGGATATCAAATTCATGGGCGCGCTGCCCCATGACAAGGTGCTTTCCGTCATGACGCGGTCACGTGCAATCGTTATGCCCTCGGTTTGTCGAGAGACGTTCGGGCTTGTCGCCTATGAGGCCATGATCGCTGCCGGTCTGCCGTGCATCGTCTCTGATGTCGGCGACGCTGCCTCCTTTGTGAGGTCGAAAGGTCTCGGCGAGGTCTTCAGCGCGGGCAATGCCGAGTCGCTATCCGCCGCAATGGTCAATATGCTCGATCCCGATGTTTACTCGCGTTACAGGGGGGCGGTTGAGAAGGCGGACTTCAGCTGCCTCGAAAAGACCGCGTATGTAGAACGTCTTATCGGTATTTACGATCAGCTAATGGCTAAGCTTTAATTGGATGAAGGTTTTTAATGGTTACGGTTGTGATGTCAGTTTACAACGGCACGCGATATCTTACTGAGCAGCTAGATAGCTTAAGACTTCAGACAGTGTCTCCGGACCGAGTGCTGATTGCGGATGATTGCTCGACAGACGGGTCGTTCGATCTCATTGTCAAATATATCGAGGAACACGGACTCGGTAATTGGACCATCAACAAGAATCGCTCTAATTTCGGCTGGCGCAAGAGCTTTAAGCGGCTTCTCGACCTTGCATCTATAGACGATGGAATCGTCTTCCCGTGCGACCAGGATGATATCTGGGAACCCGATAAAATCGCTGTGATGTCCTCAATCCTCGAGAAGGACCCCTCTATCGACGTTCTCAGCTGCGCCGTCGAGCCGTTTTATGAGAGCGGCGGTAAAAAAGTAACAGTCTATGGTGCTGTCGATGATTCCAAACCTCTGGACGATTTGGAGGCCCCGGTTTTCGATAGCAAGTTTATGTCGGTACGGCGCCCTGGATGTTCGTATGCCGTAAAATCGAGTTTTATAAGGGAAATCATGCCATATTGGCAGGATGATTTTGCTCATGACGGTATGTTATGGCGCTTCTCATTACTGAAGGGGACCCTCAGACTTCTAAATCAGCCCTTGATTCGGTTCCGTAGGCATGACTCTAATGCAACTGAGATGCGACATATTGACAGGAAATCTCGTGTTGCTGAGATAGGGATGTGCTTGAGATTTTCTAAGGTTTTAGAAGAATACTGCAGTAGTAATCCTGGCGATTATCGTATATCTTCTGCGCATATAGAGCATTACGGTTCTGTTTTAAATGCCCGTTTGCACTTGCTCGTAGGTGGCCTAAAAATAAGTGATTTAGGCACCATTCTAAAATACCGTAAGTATGAACTGTCAAATCGTTCCCTGCTTGGTGACTTTAAGGCCTTAATCAGTTCCTGTGACAGTAAGTAGGTGTTTAGAATGCTTGAGCTATTTACTAATGAATTCACTATTTTGATTTTCGCCGCAATCTTAAGTGTCATTTCTCCCGTTAAAGGACTATTTTTTTCTGTTCTAGGATTGCTCGTTTTCAAAGAAGTTCTTTCTGGGCGTCTCTACAAAGTGTTTTTAAATAACGCCATTCCCATTGTCGTTATGGGCGCGATAGTTTTCTTTTCTGCTATTGCGTTTACGTCCCGAAGCATTAACGAATCCCTCCTTACGGTCTGCTCGTATTTCTTTTGCATTCTTCTTGGTTATATTTACGGTAAAGCAAAGAATGATGACTGGGTTGAGTCTGCATTGCTTATGCTTCGCAACGTTATGGTGTTCGCCTGCCTATTTAGCTTTGTCCTTGAAATTGTTTTAGGTCAACGACTAGTTACAAATGGTTCCTTTTCTTTTCTGCAAACTGTAACGATTGATAATCCATCCTTGTATCGACTGCGTAGTTTTTTCGGTCATGCAATCGTATTTGGCCAAATGATAGTTATTGCTGTTGTAATCAACTATAAATTGGAGACGGGCAGGATGAAACGTCTCTTATACTCTGTAGTTCTTTTGGTCGCTCTGCTTCTGACAAAGAGTCGTAGCGCATGGATTATTCTCATTGCTTTAGCATCGGTGTACCTGATCTTTCGCCTAAAGAACCCCGAGTATTCTAAATGGAATTTAATTGCCCTTTTAATTCCAACTGTATTGCTACTCGTTTTCATTCTCTACAAGTTTGGACTGTTTAACTTTGTGGCTTCTCGATTTGGTGAGCTTGAAACTGATGTTTCATATAGCCAGCGTTCCGGAGCCATTGCCTATATTATTCATAGCTTTTTACGCAGGCCGCTGTTTTGGCTTACTGGAAATGGTTTTGGCAGTAGTCGCATGACTATGCTGGGCACGACGGTTGAAATTAGCGGTTTTTCAACGGTGGATAATGGTTTCCTTGCAATGCTGTATGAATATGGTTTTCTTGGAATTTGTAGCTTTGTATTCTTGATAATTTCCGCTGGCATCGGTTCGTTCAGGTCGGGTTGCGAACTCGATCAAGTACTATTTACCGTCTCCTGTATATGCTGTGCGGAGCTCATATTTTATTGTGAGCTTGGTTGGTGGGTGCCAACGGTTATCTTGTTTGCTTCCTGTGGACTCGTTCTGGGTAGAACGAGTGCTCGGTATTCAGATTTGTGCGAGTCAGGCCCTTTTTTGATTTCTGAATAAATCAAGGATGTTAGTTTAAACAAACGAGGTTGAATGAATTATTCGTCTATTGCACGCAACACTATGATTGCGTTTGCTGCACAGTTTATTTCTCTATCGGTCAGTGTTGTCATGTCGCTGCTCGTACCGAAAATCGTTGGTGTTGCTGATTATGGATACTGGCAGCTGTTCATGTTTTATACGACCTATTCCGGCTTTTTTCACCTTGGCCTGAATGATGGTGTCTACTTGATTAACGGGGGTCTCTCTCGTGATGAAATCGATAAGAGCTCAATAAAATCCCAGTATATCTTCGGTGCTTGTTTCCAGGCAGTGATTTGCCTCGGCATCACTTTTGTTTCGCTGCCTCTTGTCGATGACGCAAATCGAGTATTTGTTATCGCGTCTTTTGCGCTTTACACCGTCGTCTATAACCTGACAAGTTATTTGGGCTTTGTCTTTCAGGCTATGAACGAAACTAAGCTATTTTCGTTTTCTACAATGCTAGACAGGCTGGTGTTTCTGGCTCCGCTCCTTGGTTTAATTGGATTTAAGGTTTCGGACTACCATCCCTATGTCTACGCGTATCTCGTTTCGAAGATTATTGCGCTCATATATTGCTCTTGGATGGGCAGGGATATCCTATGTGCTAAATCAGTGTCTTTTGGCAACTCGCTTAAGGACGGTATCCGCAGTATCATCGTCGGCGTAAAGCTGATGATTGCGAACATCGCCGACACACTGATCCTCGGGGTATCTAGGTTTCTTATCGATCATTTTTGGGGTATCGTCGCCTTTGCAAAAATTTCGTTCTCCCTCTCTCTTGTCAATTTCTTTATCACTTTTGTCTCGCAGGCGAGCATGGTCTTATTTCCTGCTCTTAGGACAGGTTCTGATGAGGAGAGAGTTCGTTTTTACATTGGCATAAGAAATGCCATCGAACTCATTTTTCCTGCAATCTTTTTGTTCTATTTCCCTATGGTTTGGTTTTTGGGGGCGTGGCTTCCTCAATATGCCGAGAGCCTTAGATATTTTGCGCTCTTACTTCCGATATGCGTCTTCAATACGAAGATGAGCCTTTGCTGTACTACCTATTTCAAGGTACTTCGTAAAGAACAGCTGCTCCTGAAGTTGAATATCGTCACTGTTATTTGTAGCGCTGTTTTTTCTATATTCGGTGTTCTTGTCCTTAACTCACTCGACGCCGTCCTGTGTGGCGCCGTTATCTGCATTATTGGCAGGTCGTTGTGGTCCGAGCTCTATCTGAACGAACAGCTTAGCGCCCCTGGTTCAACTAGGCCGTTTCAGGAGATCCTGCTTACAGCCGCTTTTGTCTTGTTCACTGAGCTTTTATCTGGTGGAACTGCGGCGATTCTATATGCATTAGTCTACGTTGGCTATCTCTTGCTTAATCATTCTGCGCTGAAAAGCGTTGCTTCATGTTTGACCAAACTGAAGAAGCATCGATAGCTACATCAAAATGGATTGGATTTTAATATGAAAGGCATCATCCTCGCCGGCGGGTCCGGCACCCGCCTGTACCCGCTCACGCTCGTGACCTCCAAGCAGCTGCTGCCGGTCTACGACAAGCCCATGATCTACTACCCGCTGTCCACCCTCATGCTGGCGGGCATCCGGGACATCCTGGTCATCTCCACGCCGACGGACCTCCCCAACTTCGAGCGCCTGCTCGGGGACGGCTCGCGCTACGGCGTGAACCTCTCCTACGCCGAGCAGCCGAGCCCCGACGGCCTGGCGCAGGCGTTCACCATCGGCGAGGAGTTCATCGCCGGCGAGCCGTGCGCCCTCGTGCTCGGCGACAACATCTTCTACGGCAACGGCCTGTCGCGCCACCTGACGCGTGCCGTGCAGAACGCCGAGTCGGGTAGGGCCACGGTCTTCGGCTACCACGTGGACGACCCCGAGCGCTTCGGCGTCGTGGAGTTCGATGCGCAGGGCAGGGCCGTCTCCATCGAGGAGAAGCCCGCCGAGCCCAAGTCCAGCTACGCCGTCACCGGCCTGTACTTCTACCCGGGCGACGTGGCCGCCAAGGCCCATAAGGTGGAGCCGTCCGCGCGCGGCGAGCTCGAGATCACCACGCTCAACCAGATGTACCTGGAGGAGGGGACGCTGTCCGTCGTGACCCTGGGCCGCGGGTACGCGTGGCTGGACACCGGCACCATGGAGAGCCTGCACGAGGCCGCGGAGTTCGTCCGCGCCGTGGAGCACTCCCAGGACCTGCCGGTCTCGGTCCCCGAGGAGATCGCCTGGGAGAACGGCTGGATCACCACAGAGGGGCTCAAGGAGGCCGCCGAGGCCTACGGCAAGTCGGTCTACGGCCGGCACCTCAAGAAGGTCGCCGCCGGCGAGATCGTCAACAGCCCGCGCGAGTACTAATCCGATTCAATGGGAGATAGAAACATGTCTGAAGAGCTCTTCGAGCCCAGGAACATCATCGTAACGGGCGGCTGCGGCTTCATCGGCAGCAACTTCGTGCACTACGTCGTGAACAACCATCCGGACGTCCACGTCACCGTCCTGGACAAGCTGACCTACGCCGGCAACCCCGAGAACATCGCCGGGCTGCCGTCGGACCGCGTGGAGCTCGTCGTGGGTGACATCTGCGACGCCGGGCTGCTGGACAGGCTGGTGCCGGGCCACGACGCGATCGTGCACTACGCCGCCGAGAGCCACAACGACAACTCCATCGCCGACCCGGAGCCGTTCCTGCGCACCAACGTCGAGGGAACCTTCCGCCTGCTGGAGGCCGTCCGCAAATACGGAATCCGCTACCACCACGTCTCCACCGACGAGGTCTACGGAGACCTCGCGCTCGACGACCCCGCCAAGTTCACCGAGGAGACGCCCTATAAGCCGTCCTCCCCGTACAGCTCGACCAAGGCTTCCTCCGATATGCTCGTCCGAGCGTGGACCCGCACCTACGGCCTTCTCACCACGATCTCCAACTGCTCCAACAACTACGGCCCCTACCAGCACGTGGAGAAGTTCATCCCCAGGCAGATCACCAACATCATCGACGGGGTCCGCCCCAAGCTCTACGGCCGCGGCGAGAACGTCCGCGACTGGATCCACACCGAGGACCACTCCTCGGCCGTCTGGGACATCCTCACCAAGGGCCGGATGGGGGAGACCTACCTCATCGGCGCCGACGGCGAGAGGGACAACATCACGGTCCTGCGCATGATCCTGGAGGCGATGGGAAAGGACCCCGAGGACTTCGACTGGGTCGCCGACCGCCCCGGCCACGACCGCCGCTACGCCATCGACTCCACCAAGCTCCAGCGGGAGCTCGGCTGGAGGCCGGCGCACACCGACTTCGCCGAGGGGCTCAAGCAGACGATCGACTGGTACGTCGCCAACGAGTCCTGGTGGCGCCCGGCCAAGGAGGCCACCGAGGCGCGCTACCGCGCCCAGGGGCAGTAGGCCGAACCCCGGCGAACCGCACCGCGGGGCGCCCGCGCGGGGCCGCAGGGCATGGGG
>CABUIH010000005.1:0-112570 GCA_902491615.1 uncultured Collinsella sp.
CATTAAGTGCTTTCCTTTGCGTGCGGAACTCGCGACAAACTTAACCCGCCCCGGCCCCGATGGCCCCAGACCTGACAAATAAGGACAGGTTTATTTTGGTCGGTTTTATCTGGGGTAATACCGCACATGCGTTTATCTAAAGATCTGAATTCAGATAACTGAATAGACTGTCTGACAAAATCGAAACCCGCACCAAACAGCCCTTTTGCTACTCCCGGCGGGGTCCGCGGATAAAGTTTATCGCGAGTTCCGCACGAACAGGAGGCCACTTAATGTGGCCTCCGTCGTGAGCAGGACTGTAGAGCAGGAAACTTTATCCGCAGACCCCGCCGGGAATAGCAAAAGGGCGACCCCTGTCCGGAGTCGCCCTTGTTGAGCTGCTTATGTTTAGCTGTTACTCGGCGTCGTGGTGACGGCGGGGCTTGCGGCCTCCGTTGTCGCCGGGACGGCGCGGACGGTCGCTGCGCTCGGAGCGCTCGCGACGCGGACGCTCACGGCGCTGGAAGTGCTCGCCGTCGCCCTCAGAGGCACCCTCGGCACGAGCAGGGGCCTCGGGCTTGTCAAGACGATCGAGCGAGATCTTGCCGCGATCGTCGACCTCGATGACGACGACCTTGACCTCGTCGCCCACGTTGAGGACGTCCTCGACCTTCTCCACGCGGCCCTTGGCGACGCGGGAGATGTGCAGCAGGCCGTCCTTACCGGGCAGCAGGTTGACGAAGGCGCCAAAGGGCTGGATGGAGACCACGCGACCGGTGTACTCCTCGCCCGGCTCGGGAACCTTGATGATGAGCTTGATGCGCTCGACGGCCTGGTACACGGACTCGCCGGTGCCGCCGACAAAGACGGTACCATCCTCCTGGATGTCGACCGAGGCGCCGGTCTCGTCCTGGATGCCGCGGATAACCTTACCGCCGGAACCGATGACGTCGCGGATCTTGTCGGTCGGAACCTGGATGGAGACGATACGCGGGGCGGTGCTGCGCGTGGTGTGGCGCGGCTCGGGAATCACATCGAGCATCTTCTGCAGGATGAAGGCGCGACCCTCCTTGGCCTGCTGCAGGGCGCGGGCCAGGATGTCGAAGGTGAGGCCGGTGGCCTTGTTGTCCATCTGCAGGGCGGTGATGCCCTCGGTGGTGCCGGTGACCTTAAAGTCCATGTCGCCCAGGAAGTCCTCGAGACCCTGGATGTCGGACAGGACCACGGTCTTGCCCTCCTCCTGGATCAGGCCCATGGCGATACCGGAGACCGGGCGCTTAATGGGCACGCCGCCGTCCATAAGGGCGAGCGTTGAGCCGCAGGTCGAAGCCATCGAAGAGGAGCCGTTGGACTCCATGACCTCGGAGACGACGCGGATGGCGTAGGGGAACTCGTTTTCGTCGGGAAGCACCGGAAGCAGAGCGCGCTCGGCCAGATTGCCATGGCCGATCTCGCGGCGCTTGGGGCTGCCCATGCGGCCGGTCTCGCCGGTGCAGAAAGGCGGGAAGTTGTAGTGGTGCATGTAGCGCTTGCCCTCGGTGGGCTCGATGGTATCCAGACGCTGGCCCTCGTTGAGCATACCGAGCGACAGGACGGAAAGCACCTGGGTCTGGCCACGCTGGAACAGACCAGAGCCGTGAACGAGCGGCAGGTAGTTGTCCTTCACCATGATGGGACGGATCTCGTCGGCGGCACGGCCGTCGACGCGCTCGCCGGTCTCGACGACCATAGTGCGCATGGCCTTCTTCTCGAGCTTCTTGAGCGCCACGGGGATCTCGCGCTCCCAAGCGGCCTGCTCCTCCTCGGTGAACTCGGCGCGGATGGACTCCTTCAGAGCCTCGACCTTACCGATACGGGAGAGTTTGTCGGCGTCGCGAAGGGCGGCAGCCATCTCGTCGTAGTGGGCGAAGATGCGCTCCTGGACCTCCTCGACGGGCTGGTCGAGCGGGTACTCCTTCTTGACGATGGGGCCGTTAACCTGCTCCCACTCGGCGACGAACTCGTCCTGAGCCTGGCAGAAAGCAGCCAGGGCCTCCTGGCCAAACTTCATGGCGGCGAGCATGTCGTCCTCGGAGATCTCCTCGGCGCCGGCCTCGACCATCGAGATGAAGTCGGCAGAGCCGCCCAGCTCCAGGTCCAGATCGGAGTTCTCGCGCTCCTCGTAGGTGGGGTTGACGATAAACTCGCCGGTCTCCACGTTACGGCCGATGCGCACACAGGCAAGCGGGCCCTCGAAGGGCACGCCGCCGAGCGTCATGGCCAGGGAAGCACCCATGACGTTGATGACGTCAAAGGGGTTGACCTGGTCGGCGACAAGCGAGGTAGCGACGATGTGCACCTCGTTGCGGAAGCCGTCCGGGAAGCTCGGGCGAATCGGACGGTCGATCATGCGCGCGGTGAGCGTGGCCTTCTCGCTGGGACGGCCCTCACGCTTGAGGTAGCCACCCGGGATGCGGCCGGCGGCGTACATCTTCTCGTTGAAGTCGACGGTCAGCGGGAAGAAGTCGTAGTTCTTGCGCTCCTTGGAGACGACCACGGTGTCGAGCATGGTGGTGTCGCCCTGCTTGACCAGGCAGGCGCCGGTGGCCTGCTTGGCAAGCTCGCCCGACTCAAAGGTGTAGGTCTTGCCGTACAGCTCAAAGGTCTTGGATACGAGTGTCATTGTTCTCCTTTACCCCACAGGCCCCTTGCCTGCGGGCTTCTCATGTGACGCGGGCCCCCTGCCCCCGCCACGCTTCAGAGCGTGATTGTTCACGCCCTTACACAAAAAGAGCGCCCCGCTGCGCAGGACGCTCTTAGCATGTACAAATCCTACTGGATGTTGTCGCGGATGCCCAGAGCCTTGATGAGCTCACGGTACTCGACGATGTCGTTCTTCTTGATGTAGGAGAGAAGACGACGACGACGGCCGACGAGCATGAGCAGGCCACGACGGGTGTGGAAGTCCTTCTGGTGGGACTTCATGTGCTCGGTCAGCTCCTTGATGCGCTCGGACAGAATGGCGACCTGAACCTTGGGGTTGCCGGTGTCGACCGGGGTGTTACCGAACTGGGCAGTCAGCTCCGCCTTGCGCTCTTTGGAAACAGTCATTGTTTCACCTTTCGTTTTGCGTCGCCATCGGGCGACTCGATTCGCCTCGGACTGGGAAGCCGCCGGTGGAGCGAGCAACCAAGGTCGAGGTACTAACAGGTCGGTATGTTACCACAAGCAGCCCGCGCCTGCGCATCATCACCGACCCAACATGAATTCCATCGCACGGAGGCGCTGATCGGTGTGCGTCGCAGCCCAAACATGCGAAAGCCCCAGCAAAAAGGCTGCGGTATGCGGGTCGATTCGCTCGGCCAAAAGCGCATCGAAGGTCATGGACATGAGGGCGCGCAGCCATGCGGCCTCACCGGTCGACACCAGTTCGGCACCTGGAACGCTCGACGCGCACGACCCGCACATGAGGCCGCCCGCCTGGGGCGAAAAATACGACAGCATGGGGTCTCCGCACAGCACGCAGGCCGAAAAATCGGGTCGATAGCCAACGTGCGACAGCAGCTTAAAGACATATGCCGCCACAAGTAGATCCATATGCGCCGTGTCGAGCCCGCTGCCCACCAGGGCAAGCGCTCGCTGCGTGATGGCAAAGGTAAACGGGTCCTCGGCGTCCTCGAACGAGCACACGCGCGCGACCTCGGCGATCGCGCTTGCGGCGCAGGTCGTCTCGTAATCGGGCGCAGCGCCGAGCGGCGCCTCCATAAGCTCGGCCTGGGAAACCACGTCGAGTGACCGTCCATGTGCGAGCAGCATATCGACCGTACAGAACAGCTCGCAGCGCGCAGCCAGGCGTCCGCCGGGTTTGCGGGCGCCCTTTGCCACGGCACGAACCTGCCGCCCCCGCTCGTCAAGCATCGTCAAGATCAGGTCGGTCTCTTTGAGCTTCGTCTTGTCGAGGACGAGCACCTTGGTACGATATGTCCGGGAGCCTGCCATGCGCGCCGCGCGTCCTTAGTCCTCGGCGTTGTAGCCAAAGCGGCGAATCTGGGCCTCGTCGTCACGCCAGCCGGCCTTGACCTTCACATCCAGCTCCAAAAAGACCTGCGTGCCAAAGATGCGCTCAAGATCGCGACGGGCGTCGATACCGATATGCTTGATCATCTCGCCGCCCTTGCCGATGATGATGCCCTTTTGGCCCTCGCGCTCGACGTAAATGGTGGCGTGCACGCGCAGCACCTTCTTGGTCTGCTCGAGCGCATCGCAGATCACGCCAACGGAGTGCGGGATCTCATCACGGGTGCGGCGCAAGACCTTCTCGCGCACAAACTCGGCAACGAGTGTCTCATCGGAAGCGTCGGTACCCATATCCTCGGGGAACCAACGCGGACCCTCGGGCAAAAAGTGCGCAACGGTCTCGATAAAGGCATCGACGTTGAAGTTCTTGACCGACGACGTCACGATCTCGTCGTCATATTCCATGAGCTCGTGGGCGTCCTTGAGCTGTTCCATAACCTGGGCGGGATCGGCCTCATCGGCCTTGGTGAGCACCAGGACCTTCTTGGAACGGGAGCATCTGACGCGCTCGGCAACCCAGGCGTCTCCCCTGCCGATCGGCTTGGTGGCATCAATCAAAAACGCGACGACATCGACATCGTTCAGCTCGAACAGCGCGCTCTTGTTGAGCTCGGACCCCAGGCCGTCCTTGGGTTTGTGGATACCCGGAGTATCGACAAAGACCAGCTGGTAGCCGGGACGGTTGACGACGGCGCGCATGCGGCGGCGAGTCGTCTGGGCCACCGGCGAGGTGATGGCGACCTTTTTGCCATAGCAGGCATTAAGCAGCGTAGACTTGCCGGCGTTGGGACGACCGACCAGGGCCACAAAACCGCTGCGGAAACCGGGCTCCACGTCACCAAAGCCCGCGAGGCTGTCGCCCTCGTCGCACAGGGCGTCGAGCTCCTCGTCGCTCATGCCCTCAAACGGGTCGAACTCCTCGACATCCTCGAGCTCCTCGGTATCCACCGCATCCAGGACCTCGTCATCCAAAACTTCATCGGTAGGCTGCATATTGTCGGACATGGGAATCCCTTTCTAAATAAAGCCGAGCGCGCGGGCAAATACCAGCACGCCCACAATCGCGGCGGTGATGGAAAGAACGTATACAGAGGCGGCGGCGATGTCCTTCGCACGCTTGGCCAGCGGATGGAACTCCTGGGTCGCTAGGTCGACGATGGCCTCCGTAGCGGTGTTGCACAGCTCGCCGTGAATCACCAAGCCACAACAGATGATAATCGTGGCCCACTCGGCAATGTCGAGCCCCACGACGCAGCCGGCAATGACGGTGCACACGCCCGCAACGAGCATGACCTTAATGTTGCGCTCCGTCTTGACGGCGGTGACGAAGCCCTCCATGGCGTAGGAAAACGACTTTAAGAAGGACGGATGGTCCTTGTTCGATCCGGGAATCATAGACGGCTCCTAGTCGTGGGCGTGGTTGGTGATGGGGCCGACGTGAACTAGCTTAGGGTCCTCGCCGCGCTCGAGCGCCAGATCGCGCAGGATGGCGTCCTCGCGGGCCTCCATGACCTCGGCCTCGTCGTCCTCGATGTGGTCATAGCCCAGCAGGTGCAGCATTCCGTGTACGAGCATCAGACGGCACTCGTCAGCGGGGCTATTGCCAAAACCGGGGGCCTGACGGGCAATAACCTGCGGGGCAAGGATAATATCGCCGAGCTCGAGCGTCTCATCGGCGGGAATGTCATCGTCAAAGGCCGAATCGCACTCAAACGAGAGCACATCGGTGGTGCGGTCGATACCGCGCCACTCGTGGTTGAGCTCGTGCATCTCGTCCTCGTCGACATACGAAAGGGAAATCTCGACTTCACGTTCAACGCCCTCGGCGGCAAGCACAACCTCGCAGATGTGCTCCACCTCCTGCGCGTCGAGCAGCGTATCGAGCTCGGCATCGTTTCTGATCAATACACTCAACGGGGCTCCTTTCGGTCGCGCGGGCGCTGCTCGCGCACGTCATCATAAGCTTCATATGCCTCGACGATACGACCCACCAGGGCATGGCGCACCACGTCGGCACGCTCGAGGTGAGAAAATGCGACATCGTCGACACGGCCCAAAATCTGCTCAACGTCGGCAAGACCGCCACGACGACCCACCAGGTCGCGCTGACTCAGGTCGCCGGTAATCACGAACTTGGAGTTGAACCCAAGGCGCGTCAGGAACATCTTCATCTGCTCGGGCGTGGTATTTTGCGCCTCGTCGAGCACCACGAAGGCATCACTCAGCGTGCGGCCGCGCATGTAGGCAAGCGGGGCGATCTCGATCACGCCGCGCTCCATAAGCTCATCGGTGCGCTCGCGATCCATCATGTCAAAAAGGGCGTCGTAAAGCGGACGCATGTAGGGATCGATCTTTTCCTCGAGGGTGCCGGGCAAAAAGCCCAGATTCTCCCCCGCCTCGACAACCGGACGCGTCAAGATCAGACGGCCCACCTCGTGACGCTTGAGCGCGGCAACGGCGAGCGCCATAGCCAGATAGGTCTTACCGGTACCGGCAGGACCCAAGCCAAACGTGATGGTATGCGAGCGGATGGCTTCCACATAGCGCTTTTGCCCGAGCGTCTTGGGGCGAATGACGCGGCCGCGATACGAAAGCAGCACGTCATCGCGAAGCGACGTAGCCTCGTGCTCACCGTCGCGCAAGACGGCCAGGCAGCGAGAGACATCGTCGGCAGACAGCGTGCGCCCGGCGGCCGCCTCGCGAAAAGCGTGCTCGAAAAAGCGCGCCACGAGTTCGACCTCGTCCGGGTCGCCGCTCACGGAGATGCTATCGCCACGGGCGACCACATGGGCGCGAACCAAGCTCTCAAGCGCACGAAGGACGCCGTCGCCGGCGCCCAAAACGCGCGAGGGATCAATTCCCTCGGGAACGGTAAGTCTAATCTTCGAGGCTTCCATGAACCTCCCTGCGTGCATGGACCAAGCCGGAATCATCGACTCCGATGATAGCAACATCGAGCAGGCACGGGGCTGTAAGTCCACAGGTATCGTCAAGACAGGCATGATGGAACGAGCCGAGCGTCAGGTTGTCACCATACTCGAGCACGGCACGCTCGACCGTGCCCACGCGACGACGAGCGTCGGCAATAGCGAGCTCCTGTGCGGCGGCCCGCATACGGCGGCTGCGCTCGGCCATAACCTCGGGTGGCACCTGGTCGGGCATGTCGGCAGCAAGGGTACCGGGACGCTTGCTGTAGCGGAACACGTGCATACGCGAGAAACCCACACGGCGGCACAGCGCCAGCGATTCCTCGAACTCCTCGTCCGTCTCACCAGGAAAACCGACGATGACATCGCACGAAAGGGACGCCTGGGGCAAGATGGCACGAATCATACGCACCGTGTCCTCAAAGGCCTCCGCACTATAGGGACGGCCCATGCGATGCAGGGTCGCCGTGCAGCCGGACTGCACGGGCAGGTGCAAAAACGGGGCGATACGCTGCGGATAGCGCGCCATAACCTTAAGCAGGCGCTCAGAGATATCCATGGGCTCAACCGAGGAAATGCGCACATGCGGGATAGACGTGCGCTCCATGATGGCCTCGAGCAGCTCATCGATTTCGACATGCTCGTCGGTCGCGCTCTTACCATCGTAGGCACCCAGGTTCACACCGGTCAGCACCACCTCGGGCACGCCGGCCTCCTGGGCCTCGCGAACTTGCTCGAGCACGGACTCAACGGGCACGGAGCGCTCGGGGCCGCGTGCCTTCCACACAATGCAATAGGTGCAGCGATGGTTGCAGCCGTCCTGAATCTTCACGCCCAGGCGAGAGCGACCGAGCGCATCGACCACCTCGCCATCGCTGCAGGCGGGAACGCTATCGGACTCAACGCCCAACACCTCGCAGACACGTTCGGCGACATCGATCTTGGACGGCTCGGCGATCACGCGATCCGAAAGCTCCAGCAGCTCCTCGGGATGTAAATTGACCACGCAACCGGTCACAAGCACATAGGGCTCGTTAGGATGGGCCAGCGCATGACGGACGGCCTTACGGGTCTTGGCCTCGGCCTCGCCCGTAACGGCACAGGTGTTAATGACGATCAGATCGGCATCCTGGGGATCCACAATAGCAAAGCCCAGACGCATAAGATCGGCAGTGATACGGTCAGACTCAACCCGGTTGACGCGGCAGCCGAGGTTGACGACGGAAATATGGGGTGCGAGCACGCGGGCTCCTTAATCGAGGATATCGTCGAGGGCACTCTTGATACGGTCGGTCACCGACTTCTTACCAGAAGCAACGTCATCGCCCATCTCATCGGCAAAAGCACGGAGCAGCTCGCGCTGCTTATTGGAAAGATTGGTGGGAACGACCACGCGCAGTTGCACGATCAGGCGGCCACGCGAACCGCCACCGCCAATGCGCGGCATGCCGTAATTATTGACGCTCACGGTATCACCGTACTGGGCGCCGGCGGGAACCGTCACCTTAACGACCTCGTCGGGCATAATGCCCTCGACCTCGATCTCGCAGCCAAGCGCAGCCTGCGCAATCGAGATATCACTCACCAGGTACAGGTCGTCACCGTTGCGCTTAAAGCGCTCATGGTCGGCAACGCGCACGTTGACAATCAAGTCGCCCGAAGGCTCGCCGCGAAGGCCGGCCTCGCCAAAGCCGCTCACACGCAGCTGTCGACCGGTCGAAACGCCGGCGGGAATATCGATGTCGATCTTTTCATGCGAAGGCGTGCGGCCCTGACCGTCGCAGGTCTCGCAGGGACGATCAATGACCGTGCCCTCGCCATGGCAGTCGGGGCAAGGCGAAGAGGACTGGACCTGGCCTAGGAACGAACGCTGGACCGTCGTGACATAGCCCGTGCCGTGGCAACGGCTGCACTGCTTTTCCTGCGCACCCTCGGCCCTACCGGTGCCATTGCAGTCCTCGCAAGGAGCAAGGCGGTCATAGCTGATCGTCTTTTTGCAGCCGAGCGCCGCCTCCTCGAGCGTCACCGAAAGCGAGATGGCCATGTCACGTCCACGACGACGCTCACGACGACTGCGGGCACCACCGCCGGCACCGCCGCCAAAGAACGACGAGAACAAGTCGTCCATGCCCATGCCACCAAAGATATCGTTGATATCGACGTAGCCCGAACCACCAGGGCCGTCGGCAGTGCCGTAACGGTCGTAGTTAGCACGCTTCTGTTCATCGGAAAGAACGGAATAAGCCTCGTTGAGCTCCTTGAACTTGGCCTCGGCCTCGGGGTCGTCCGAAACATCCGGATGTACGGTACGGGCCTTCTTTAGAAACGCACGCTTAATCGTCCGCGCGTCGGCATCCTTGTCGACGCCAAGCACCTCGTAGTAATCCCTATTATCCGACACGACCGAATCCTTCCGACTTTCATTATTGTCACAGTGCGTCCTATACCCAAGCAGGGCCGGCCGCAAACAGAGGGTTTGATGTTATTGCATTTGGTACGGCGAAAGCATGGCCCGTTGCGAGCAGCTCGCGAACCAAACCGACACGAGCGCGAACATGAAGCCGTTGGCAAAACCGTTGGCAAACTGCATCGCACCGCGCTTCCACCACAGCAAGCTGCGATGAAGCACGCCGTCCGAAAGCACCATGAACAGGCCCATGGTAAACGGAATAAAGCACATCACGGCAAAGGCAGAGAACACGCCCGAGATGGCCGAGAGTACCAAAAACGGCGCCACGATGCCCATCAGGTAAAAACCGGTACGAGCTTTGCCTTCCAAGCGCTCGGCCTCAACATGGGCGCGGCCCACCAGGTCGCCGCCCGCGGCACCGTTGGTGCCAGCATGACCCATGCCGCTAATGCGGACCTCGTCGCCATCGTGCGTGCCGGCAGGAAACTCAATCGTCTGCTCGGAGGTTACGCGAGTACGACCGCTGCCACCGCAATCAGGGCAGGGGTCTGCCACGACCTTACCGGAACCGCCGCACTCGGGGCAGACCGACTGGAACGTGCCCGCACCAAACAGGAAGGACAGGTCGACGTCGATGTGGCCGCGGCCACCGCAGCTCGGGCAGGTATGGGCATGCTCGGAGGAGACAGAACCCGAGCCGCCGCAATGTCCGCACGTATCGAAGCGCGTGTAGCGGACGGTCTTGCGGGCACCGCCCTTGGCCTCCTTGGCGTCGAGTTTAATATCGACGACCACATTGGCGCCGTTCTCGGGATTGTAGGCAGCCTGCCCACGACGCTGCTGGCCCCAGGCACCGCCAAAAGGAAAGCCGCCCTCAAAAGGATTGCCATAACCCGTGCTACCGGCGTAGCCGCCACCATAGGGCGAAGCTGTAGGAGCACCGGCAAAGGGATTGCCAGAACGCATAGCATCGTAGCGCGCACGTTTTTGCTCATCCGAAAGCACGGCGTAGGCCTCGGAAACCTCTTTAAACTTTTCCTCGGCATCCGGCTCTTTGTTGACGTCCGGATGGAGCTTGCGGGCCTTTTGCTGAAAGGCCTTTTGAATATCACGCGAGGTGGCGTCCTTGGAGACACCCAGAATCTCGTAGTAATCTTTTTCGTTCATCGTCGCCATGCGCGGCAACCTCCTGCTCACAGCAGCGTATATATTCCGGTAATTCTACCCGAGCGGCCTAAGCTAGATCCCAAAACAGCTCGAACAGAACATTTCCATCGAGCCAGCCCAAGTGGGTCGGCGCCAGACGAGCTCGAACATGGCCCGCGACGACATCTGCCGAAGTGAAGGGTCCCCCATGGACCCCGAACGTCTCGGGCACCCAAGTGGCAAGACCCAATTCGAGTGCGCGATCGCAAGCGGCTGTCAGCTCATCGGCCGGGATGACACGAGCCGCGCAAACCAGCAGGTCGGACGCGACACCGCGCGTCATGCGGCAAGCAAGCATCAGGTCTTCGGCCGCAGCCTCACGCTGCGACAGATATTCGGCCTCGAACGCCGTCGCGTCATCGTCACGTTGCACCAGACGCACGCGGTACGAATCGCCTCGAGAAAACACGCCGGGGAACAAACCTGTAAGACGGTCGAAATCCTCGGCGTCGAGCATGCCCGCGGCAGAACGACCCAGGCCCAGGTAGCCCCGTCCGGTCCAGTAGGCAATGTTATGGGCGCACTCATGGCCGTCGAGCGCGTAGCTCGCCACCTCATACGGGTGATAGCCGGCGGCACCCAGGAGCTCGCGTGCCACGTCCATGCATGCGGCCTGAAAATCCTCATCAGGCTCGAGCGACTCGTCGCGGCACGCCATGCGATAAAGGGGCGTCCCCTCCTCAAGCGTGAGCGGGTAGACCGACACATGATGCGGAGCCGCCGCCAGCACGCCATCGAGCGTGCGCTTCCAACTCGCCGCGGTCTGCCCGGGAAGTCCGCACATAAGGTCGCACGACACGTCAAGCCCAGCGTTCTTGACCGTCGCGATGGCGGCGAGCGCCCGATCGGCATCGTGAATACGGCCGATGGCGGTAAGTTCGGTGTTATCGAGCGTTTGCACGCCCAGAGAGACGCGTGTGACACCAACCTTGGCAAGCGTAGTGGCAAGCTCGGCGGTCAGCGACTCGGGATTGGCCTCGCAGGTAAACTCAACGGGGGCGCACCACGCACGAATACACCGCGTCAGCTCCACCAGGCGCTCCCCCGCCAGCGAAGGCGTACCGCCACCAATATAGACGGTGCGGATCTGGTCAAGGGCCCCAGCCTTGCCAAAAGCATCGAGGCGCGCGAACAACTGCTCAAAATAGACATCGAGCGCAGCGCTCAAGTCGCACGGAGCAAAACTGCGCGAGTCAAAGTCGCAGTACCGGCACTTTTGGGCGCAAAACGGCACGTGCACGTACAGCGCGGTAACGGCCACCCTTAAGCCTCCAGCGGATGAGGGGGCACCAATTCGCCGGCGGCAAGGGCAGCCTCGCAGGCCACCACATCGCGCTCGATCTCATCAACCAGAGCCATGAACTCCTCATACGTGGAGCAGCGCACCACATGGGCACGCCAAGCGGCGGCATGGGGCATGCCTTTTAAGTACCAGCTTGCGTACGTACGGGCACGCGACATGAGCGGCAGGAGCTCATGCGTCAGCGTTAGGTGCTCACGCAGGGCGTCTAAGCGCTCGACGGAGCTGCGCGCCGGCACCGGCGTGCCATCGAGCGCAAGGGCGCGAGCATCACCAAAGACCCAGGGGTTGCCATAGATGCCGCGCGCGATAAACACCGCGCTGGCACTCGAACCTTGCAGATGCTCAGCAGCATCCTCGGCGCAGAACACATCGCCCGAACCGATCACGGGAATCTCGACAGCGTCGGCAACCTCATCGACGACAGACCAATCGGCCTGCCCCGTATAGAGCTGCGTGGCACAACGACCGTGCACGGCAACTGCGGAGGCGCCCGCCCCTTCGAGCATCTGGGCAAACGTTGCGGCGTTGCGGTCCTCGGCATAAAAGCCCTTGCGGATCTTTACGGTCACGGGCACATGCGCCGCGCCCACCGCCGCCTCGACGATCTTCTCGGCCAAATCGGGCGTGCGCATAAGCGCCGAGCCTTCGCCCTTAGTAACGACCTTGCGAGCCGGACAGGCCATGTTGATATCAATCAATGACAGGCGATCGCCCACACGCTCCTCGACGGCGGCGACGGCACTCGCAAACTGCTCGGGCTTGGAGCCAAAGAGCTGCACGCAAATCTGCTGCTCCTCGTCGGCCGGTAGCACCAGGCGCCAGGTCTTGTTGCTGGCATAGGCAAGGCCCGCCACGCTCACCATCTCGCTATAGGCAAGGTTGGCACCGCGGCGGCGGCACATGATGCGATAAGCGGGATCGGTTACGCCCGCCATGGGAGCCATAAGGTACGGCTGCTCGGCATAGGCGCCCAGCAGCCGCTTGCTGTATTCGGAAAGCGCCATAGACCTACTCGTCCACCTTGAGGATCGCCATAAAGGCCTCCTGCGGGACCTCGACCGAGCCGATGGCCTTCATGCGCTTCTTGCCCTCTTTCTGCTTCTCGAGCAGCTTGCGCTTACGCGAGATATCGCCGCCGTAGCACTTAGCAAGAACGTCCTTGCGACGCGCTTTGACGGTAGAACGGGCGATGATTTTGTTGCCGATAGCACCCTGGATGGGAACCTCGAACAGCTGACGCGGGATGATCTCCTTAAGTTTGTCGCACAGACCACGGGCCAGGCCATAGGCCTTGTCCTTATGGACGATAAACGACAGCGCGTCCACCTCGTCGCCCGAAAGCAAGATATCGAGCTTCACGAGCTCGGAGGGACGGTACTCGTTGAACTCGTAGTCGAGCGAGGCATAGCCCTTGGTACGACTCTTGAGCTGGTCAAAGAAGTCCAGGATGAGCTCGGCGAGCGGCATGTCAAAGCGCATCTCGACCGATTTGCTCGTGAGATGGATCATGTCGGTTGTAATGCCACGGTGCTCGATAGCGAGCTGCATGACGGCACCCGTATACTCGGGCGGGCAGATGATCTTAGCCTTGAGGTAGGGTTCCTCGATACGCTCGATGCGCGTGGCCTCGGGAAGATCCTGCGGACTACGGACATCAATCATCTCGCCGTCAGTCTTGTAGACGTGATAGTCCACCGAGGGGCTCGTGGCAATGAGGTCCAAGTTGAACTCGCGCTCCAGGCGTTCCTTGACGACCTCCATGTGCAGCAGGCCCAGGAAGCCCACGCGGAAGCCAAAGCCGAGCGCCACCGAGGTCTCGGGCTCCCACACCAACGACGGGTCGTTGACGTGCAGCTTATCGAGTGCGTCACGCAGGTTCTCGTAGTCCTTGTTATCGATCGGGAACAGGCCCGTATAGACCATGGGCTTGGCCTCGCGGTAACCAGGAAGCGGCTCGGGGCAGGGGTTCGACGCCCAGGTAAGGGTGTCGCCCACGCGAACGGCCTCGGGGTCCTTCAGGCCCGTGACCACGTAGCCGACCTCGCCAACCGTCAGCGCGTCAACCGGGGTCTCGGCAGGACGCTTGACACCCACGCCGTCGACCAAAAAGTCGCCCTCTGCCTGCATCATGCGCAGGGTATCGCCCTTTTTGATGGAGCCGTCAAAGACGCGCACCGTGGCCACCACGCCGCGATACTCGTCAAAGTACGAATCCAGAATGAGCGCTTTGAGCGGAGCATTTGCATCGCCCTTAGGCGGAGAAATCAAAAAGACGATGGACTCTAGCAGACCGTGAATACCCTCGCCGGTCTTGCCCGACACGCACACGGCATCATCGGCGGGAATCGCCAGGTCATCCTCGATCTCGGTCTTGACCTCGTCGGGATGGGCCGAGGGCAGGTCGATCTTGTTGATGGCCGGCACAATGTCCAGATTGGCGTTCATGGCGAGCGTCGCGTTAGAGACGGTCTGCGCCTCAACGCCCTGCGTGGCGTCGACAACGAGCACCGCGCCCTCACAGGCTGCCAGCGAGCGCGAAACCTCATAGGTAAAGTCCACGTGGCCCGGCGTATCGATCAGATTGAACTGATACGTCTCGCCATCGTCGGCGTCATAGGACACGCGAACGGCATTGGACTTGATCGTGATGCCGCGCTCGCGCTCGATATCCATGGTGTCGAGCAGCTGCGACTCCATGTCGCGCTCGTCGACGGTATGGGTGAGCTCGAGAATGCGGTCACTGATCGTGGACTTGCCATGGTCGATGTGCGCAACAATCGAGAAGTTGCGGATGTGGGAAATGTCAATTGAAGTATTCATGCGGACTATCTTACCCGAGCGGTACAAAAAATGGAGCCTGTTCCATAAAACAGGCTCCATTTATGCGCGTAATCTGTGTGGTGTGAAATTTACAACTTAAGCGTTGATGCTGTTCACGAGCTTGGCAAGACCGGACTTGCGGTTGGAAGCCTGGTTCTTGTGGATAACATGCTTTGCGGCAGCCATGTCGAGACGCTTGGTGACGGTCTTGAGGGCAGCCTGGGCCTTCTCGGCGTCGCCCTCGGCGACGGCGGACTGGACGTGCTTGGTTAGCGTCTTGAGCTCGGACTTGACAGCCTTGTTACGCATGCGAGCTGCCTCATTGGTGCGGATACGCTTCTTCTGAGACTTGATGTTTGCCACTTCTGGAGTTCCTTTCGAGTTCCTTGCAAAAAATGTATGACACCTCTGAGACACGGTGAGGTCATGCAAGCGCCTACTATAGCACGCTCCCCCTCAAAGGGATAGAACGAATTTGTCAAATAGGCAGGTATCATCACGATTTTCTCAAGATGTTCGTAATCCAGAGCAAAAGCGCGGTCTGAGAATCGGCCGAACCCTTGAGCGCGAGCTCCACATCAACGGCACCCTCGAGCGCTGCGACGAGCTCTGCCATCGAAAAGCGACGTGCCCAGGTCAGGTGATTCTTGACCTGCCAGGACTGGAGTTTGAGCGTTGCGGCCAGCTCACGACCCTGTCCGCGCGCATCGAGCGCCTTGGCAACGATAAGCTCGCGAATGCGGCCGCACAGCAATGTGTACGTCCACACGTAGCTCTTGGCGGGCATTAGATTGAAGAGCTCGAGCGAACGGCGCATGTCACGGGCCGAGACCGCATTGAGAAAGGCCCAGGGTTGAACCTCGGCCGTTCGTACAATCCAGCGCTCAACGTCGGCAAGCTCAATCTGGGGCGCCTCGACCATCTGGGCAAGCTTAGCCAAGTCGTTATCGAGCATGCGAGTGTTTTCACCCGAACGCGAAACGAGCTCCTCGGCGGCCGCCGTCGAGATCGACTTGCCGTGCTGCGTCGCCATCTGTTGCACGCGGCGCGGTAACTCCCAGCGCTTGGTGCCGGAGCAATCGATCACGGCCTTCTTGTCGATTTTGGCGATCGCCTTATACAGGCGCGTGTTCTTGGCAAGCGAGTCGGCGATGATGAGGCAGACCGTCGTGGGGCTGGGACTCGCCAGATAGTCGACAAGCGACTCCGAGACCGCCTTAGCGAGCTTTGAGCAGCCATCAAGGATTACCAAGCGAAACTCGCTGCCCATCGGAAAGGTGTTAAGCGATCCGATAATGGACTCGATATCGGGGTCCTTGGTCATGTCGCGCTCGTCGAGGTTGAACTCGACCATTCCCGACTTTTCCAGACGCGCCTTCATACGCGAGACGGCGTGATCGCGCTTGACGCCGTCGGTACCGACGATCAGATATGCCGGCAGCAGACCGGTTTCGGACATTACGCTCCCCTCCCGCAGGCCTTCGTATTCGTTCCGTGCCATTCTAGCCCAGGGGCCCACCACACGCCATCGACATCGTCACGGTCGCTGGCATCGCATCGCAAAGCCCTTTGCGGTCGGGCTGATGGTGATATCACCATGTTCGATGGTGCATGCGAACGCACCGCCCGCTTCCTGAACGGCATCGATGCAGGCATCCGACGGATGACCGTATCGATTCCCCTTGCCGGCGCTCGCGAGGGAAAGCTCGGGTCTCAGGACATCCAGCAACTCACCATCGACTGAAACCTTGGAGCCGTGATGCCCAAGTTTAAGGACATCGATATCCCCCACCTCCTGCACGAATTCCCGTTCTTGGTCGAGCTCGGCATCACCAGTGAGGAGCATACGCAGGCTCTTGCCTTCCTGAACATAAGAGAGTAGCAGGACAAGCGAGTCCTCATTTCCCTCGCCATCTACGGACTCGAACGGCCACATCACGCGGGCACAAAATGAGCCGATGTCGACCGTATCCCCACGGCGCACCTGCCGATACTCAACGCCAGGTCGATTCAATACCTCGGCAGGAGCATCCTCCAACGCATCCGCCGCCACGGCAATCGTTCCGACCGAAAACTGTTCGAGCACGGCAGGTAGACCACCCCAGTGATCCTCATCCCAATGCGTCACAAAGACGGCATCGATATGGTGCACGTTATTGCGAACCAACGCCGCTACCACGCGCTCATCGAGCCCGCAGTCGACGAGTGCTAATGCGTCGCCCTGGCGGATAAGAATCGCATCCGCCTGGCCCACATCGAGCACCGTCACCGAAGGCGGAGCGAATCGATCCCAGTAGACGTACGGAATCGCAGCCAAGAGCACCAGGCATGAAAGCCCCACCGCCATAGGACGTGCACGGGGACGCGGCCACCAGACCAACAGAACCGCCAGCAAACACGGCACTAGGTAAATCCACATGCTATCGGGCGGCACACTCACAGATACACCAGGCACGGCGGCAAACAGTTGCTCGAAGAACAGTGCGCAACGGGCGGCAACCATGGGCACAACGAGCGCCCAAATCCGCAACGGTTCCACGAGCGAAAAGGGAACCAGCACGATCGACACGGCAAGCAGTACGCTCACCACCGGACCGATGACTGCATTTGCCAGCGGAGCAATGAGCGAGAACGTACCGAAGGCAGGAATGGTAATGGGAAGTGTTGCCAGTTGCGAGCACAGCGTGACGGAAAGTATGTTGGCAACGCCCGATGGCACACCCAGCTCACCCAAAGCGTAGGTCGCATAGGGGCAAAAGCACAGAATGGCTAAGACGCTGGCACACGAGAGCTGAAAGCCCATCTCGAACAGCACCGTCGGCCGCAGTAGTACAAAGATGGACATGGTTACGAAGAGTGCCGATGCGCCGTGCCGGCGACGCCCCGCGCCGTTTACGACAAGCGTCGCGAACACCATGCAGCACGCGCGCACGGCCGAGGGAGACGCGCCCGTAAAGGCAGTGTAGCCCACAAGCGCCATCGCCAATATCGCCCGCTGAACACCACGTGAGCAGCGAGTCTTTTGCAATACACCCTCGATTACAAATCCCACGATAGCCAAATGGCTGCCCGAGACGGCGATAAGATGCGCCGTTCCCGCTACCGAAAACCAGTCGCCCGCCGGCTGGGCGCGCAGTTCGGCCGAACGACCGCAGACGACACCGGCTATGAGTGCACGCGCCGGGTCGGTCGCAGGCGCGATGGACGCAAGCAGCCCATTTCGCAGCCGAAGCAGCGGTCCCGGAGAGCCCTCATCGGCCGACACAATCCGAACGACTTTAACCTTGCGCACCTCGCCTCGGAGCACGCGCGATCGTCCATACGCATCGTTCTCAAAACGTGAAACGCGACCGATAACACGCACGTACGCCCCGACCTTGAGCTCGCGGTCGCACGATAGGCGAACCGTTGCCAAGTTCTTACCGTCCGCGCGTGCCTCGCAGGTATAGGAATACACGTCGTCGTTTATGGATGGATCGCCCTGCACGATAAACTCGAGGCCGCTTGCCGCTCGACCGTCGAGCGCCTTCGAGGCGCTGAGCGCACCCACAGCCCACCACGCCGAGACGACCGCTCCCGCCACGAGACCGACGGACGCGGCATACAACCACCGCTTCAAAGGGGCAAGCCGCGCACAAGATTGAGCCAGCACAACGAATACCGTCGTCGCAACGGGAATGGCCCATAGCAGCCCGACCGCCGGCGCCTGCTCCCTCAGCAGCGCATCAGCGGCCACGTTGAGCACCGAGGCGCAGCTCATGCACATGCCGGCACACAGGGCCATCGTCCACGGCATCAGGGGCCGCGGAGGCATCACATGCTCGCGCTCGGTCGCACTCATACGCAGATGCAATCTTTGATTTTGGCAAGCTTCTTCTCGCCGATTCCCGATACACGCATCAGATCGTCAACCGAGGCAAAAGCACCGTTCTTTGTCCGCTCATCGATAATCGACTGTGCCATGGAGGGACCGATGCCCGAGAGCGTCTGCAGTTCTGCCGCGCTTGCCGTATTGATATTTACTAGGCCTGTTGCGCCACTCACGCCCGATGATGCGAAAGCCCCACCATCAACACCGGCTTCCGCAATGGACGTCTGCTGCTCCCCTACCGTTGGAACGTGAATCTTCTGTCCATCGACGACCTTAGATGCCCGATTGAGCCCCGTAACGTCTGCCTCAGGCGCCAGCCCGCCGGCGGCATCAATCGCCTGAGCCACCCGCGCGCCGTCTTTGAGCCTGTATACACCGGGCGACACAACAGCGCCATCAACATCGACATAGACTTCTGCCGCGGCAGACGCCTTAGACGAAGAGCCTTCGGATGTCTTTCCGCTCGAGGCATCGCCGGATCCCGGCTCCACCAACGAGTCTGAACCGTCAGTGCGCTCAAACGACACGCCGCCGGCACCGCCGCCAAGGTTCGCCATCGCCAAGCCGCTCGCCATCGCAATGACGACCAGTATCGCCACGACCACCGCCTTATGACCGAACAGCTTGTCCGCCAAGCGGTCCATCTTTTTGACCCGTTCGTGTTGTTCGCGCTGCGCCATAGCAAAACCTCCCAACACCATCGTGTCAGGAAAGGAACTCCGCAACAGCTACGCTCCAAAACCGGTTTTAGCGGTCAAACCAAAAACCGACCAAAACCTTGCACAAATCTGTCCATTTATTCAGGCACACGTCAGCAAATGAACACTTAGCCGCAAAATGCCCAGATAGCAAAAGACCGACGATGCAGGCGCATCGTCGGTCTATGCACAAATTTACTCGTGATCTTGGTAAATCTCACGCGGAGCAAGCTCCGAATGTTTGCGTTTTAAGGTCTTGGGGGCCTTATACGTGTTGCTCTCGAAGTCGATGTACTCGGTCTGTTTGAGCAGGCGCTCGATCATCTCCTCGTGATCGAACAACTCCCAGGCCTCATGCACGGCATCGAGTTTAGCGTGCGTCTCGGGACGGCGCGGCATAAATAGCGTGCAGCAGTCGGGAGCGGCCTCAGTCGAGATATCGAACGTGCCGATCTCCTCGGCGCGCGCGATGATCTCCTGCTTGTCCGAACCGATGAGAGGACGGAACACGGGGATCTTCACGGCCTCGTTGACGGCCATGATGTTCTCAAGCGTTTGGGAGGCAACCTGCCCAAGTGATTCGCCCGTAACGATAGCCTTGGCACCCTCGATGTGTGCAATGCGCTCGGCAACCGAATACATAATGCGGCGATACATAATCACGCGCAGGTTGCTGGGACAGGTGACCGAAATCTCACGCTGGCAGTCGCCAAACGGCACCACGTACAGGCGGCCGATCTGGACACCCGGCTCAAGCGCACGGATGATGTCCTGCACCAAATACTCGCTCGTATCGGGCGTCTGCGGACGACCGGAGAAATGTACCGGCACGCACACCGCGCCGCGACGCGCGAGCATCCAGGTCGCCACCGGAGAATCGATACCCGAGGACAACAGCGTCACGACCTTGCCGGCAGAACCCACCGGCAGACCGCCCACGCCACGCTCGGAGCGCGCATACACGTAGACGCTACCCTGGACCACCAGTACGTGCACCATCGCATCGGGGTCGTGCATTTGAACCTTTTTATCGGGGAAGGCCTCGCACAGTACCTCGCCCACCTGACGATTGATATCAATCGAGGTGAGCTCATAGTCGGTATTGGAGCGCTTGGCGTGCACCTTAAACGAATCGAAAGGACCAAACTCGCGCAGCGCCTTGACGGCGGCGGCACAGTACTCCTGCGGGTCGCGGTTAGTGTGATACGCCAAAGATACACGGGCAACGCCGGGAACGGTGCGAATGACACGCGCCGCCTCATCGGCCTGATGCTCGTTAAAGGTCACGAGGATATAACCGGAAATTCGAGACACGGCATTCACGGAAAAGGCGGCCAAGGCCGCCTTGATGTTATCCATGAGGATATGCTCAAAATGTGCGCGGTTCTTACCCTTCAGTCCAACCTCGTGATAGTGGACCAGGCAGACGCGAGCCGCCATTTAGGCTTCAGCAACCTTGTGGCCGAGCGCCTTCTCGTAACGGGCCTCGTCGTAAGAGATGTCGCCGTCGACAATCTCGTCCATAGCCATCGAGATGGTATCGGCACCGGAAAGCCCGATGGTGATGTCATCGACATCCTGGACGGCAAGCACGCGGTTATGCTGGCCACGCAGCATGCTATTGATGTCGCAGGCGCGCTTGGAGGCAAGCGAAGCGAGCAGGAAGCGGTTGTGATCGGTCTTCTCCAGAAGATCGTCAATGCAAGGCTTTACAACGGACACGGACCTCAGTTCCTTTCATGCATATCGAGAACGCGAACGAGTTCATCGGTCGCGCGGTCGAGATCGTCATTAACCACGACGTCGTCGTAGCGGTCGGCAAGGGCAAGCTCATCGGCGGCGTTTGCCATACGCAGCTCAATCGTCTCGGGCGTCTCGGTACCGCGACCGACTAGACGCTCGCGGAGCACCTCAAGCGAAGGCGGCTTGATAAAGATCAGCACGGCCTCGGGGAAACGCTCCTTCACCTGCAGGGCGCCCTGGACATCGATCTCCAAAATCAGAGACGCGCCCGAGGCGAGCTTGGATGTGACCTCGCTCACCAACGTGCCGTAGCAGTTACCGTGGACCTCGGCCCACTCAACAAACTCGCCGTTTGCCACGCGGCGGTCGAACTCCTCGCGCGTCAGAAAAAAGTAGTTGACGCCGTCGACCTCACCTTTGCGTGGTGCTCGCGTGGTAGCCGAAACCGTCAGGCCCAGGTTCGAGCGGCGCTCGCGCACACGAGTGACGAGCGTACCCTTGCCTGCGCCTGACGGTCCAGAAATCACAAAGAGCTTGGAATCCTGAGCGCTCACTTATTTGGTCAGCTGCTCGAGGAGCTGCTCGCGCTGACGGACGCCGAGGCCCTGGACGCGACGGGTAGCGGAGATACCGAGCTCCTCCATGATCTTGGCGGCCTTGGCCTTGCCATAACCAGGGAGAGACTCGATGAGGGTGGAAACCTTCATGCGGGAAGCGATGGGGTCATCGGAGTTGAGCACGGACTCAAGGGACTTCTCGCCCTTCTTGATCTGCTCGCGAAGCTCAGCGCGGGCGTGACGTGCGGCAGCAGCCTTCTCAAGAGCCTGCTTGCGCTGCTCATCGGTAAGCTGAGGGAGTGCCATTCGTACCTCCAAGTAGTTGGGTTATATCTGATTCAATAATTGGCATTTTAGCACGTAGAACGTACAAAATGCCCAATCGCGGCTCCATAGGTTAGACGATACCCGCAAAAAGTGCAATATACTGCGCCCAAAGTTAAGCCCCTGACCTGCGATTCCACACAAAGGATGGGAAAGTTTACGCAGGCACAGGGGCTATTTTGTGCTAATGAAACCCAAAAGTGGTGACTTAGGGGAATCTTTTACGCGACGTTTTCGACCAGCTCAGCGACGATGGCGTCAAAGGCGGCAACCGGATCGTCGGCACCGGTGATGGGACGGCCCACCACAATGTGGCTTGCGCCACGCTCGATAGCCTGGGAAGGCGTCGCCACGCGGGACTGGTCACCTAAGGCGGCACCCACCGGACGCACACCCGGAGTCACGATCAGGGCATCAGGGCCCAGCAGCTCACGCATGTCGTGAGCCTCCATCGGCGAGCACACGATGCCATCGATGCCGTTGGCCTGAGCGAGCTTTGCCAGGCGGGCGGCCTCCTCGGCCACGGGCGACTCGACGCCGATCTCGCTCAAGGCATCCTGATTCATGCTCGTGAGCACGGTGATGGCGACGAGCTTGGCGCGGTCCTCGCGCGCCTCCTCGGCACCCTCGCGGCAGGCAGCGAGCATGGCGCCCGAACCCAAGCCGTGAACCGAGAGCAGGTCGGCACCGGCAAGCGAGGCCGAACGGGCGGCACCGCGAACCTGATGCGGAATATCATGGAACTTAAGGTCAAGGAAGACCTTAAAGCCCAGGTCCTTAAAGGTCTTGACGATCTCGGGGCCCTCAGCGTAATAGAGCGTCATGCCAACCTTGAGCCAGGCGGCATGGCCCGAAAGCTCGTGGGCGAGCTCGAGCGAACGTTCACGATCGCAGTCGAGGGCGACGATTACGCGGTCGCGGGCATCGGTCTCTAGCATTCGAAAGCACCTACCAGCTCGTTGATGTCCTTTACGCCCTGGGACTCGGCCCAGGCCTCGAGCTCATGCGCGATCTTGAGCGAAGCGCACGGATCGACGAAGTTGGCCATGCCGACCGACACGCAGGTGGCACCGGCCAGGATAAACTCAGCCGCATCCTCACCGGTCATGACACCGCCGACACCGTTGATGGGGATATCGACGGCCTGGGCAACCTCCCAGACCATGCGCACGGCGATGTGGTGGCACAGCGGGCCCGAAAGGCCGCCCTTGGGCTTGGCCACGCGGGACTTGCGGGTATGGACGTCGATGGCCATGCCCTGAATGGAGTTGATGACCGAAAGGCCGTCGGCGCCGGCAGCCTCGAGGGCCTTGGCGATCTCGGCGACGTTGACCGGCGCCATCTTCACGAACAGCGGCTTATCGGTCACCTTGCGGCAGGCAGCCATAACGGAAGAGGCGCCCTCGGGCGTGGAGCCCATGGCGGCACCGCCGGCGGCGATATTGGGGCAGCTCACGTTGATCTCGTAGCCGGCAGCCCAGGGGCACAGCTCGACATACATCTCAAGTGCGCGGACAAACTCGTCAACGGAGTGGCCGGCAACCTGACAGATGACCTGGCAGCCGTCCTTGGAAAGCTGCTCGAGCCACGGACCGGACTCACGGGCAAAGGCGGCCACGCCGGGGTTCTGAAGGCCCACGGAGTTAATCATGCCGCCGGGAATCTCGGCCATACGGGGCGCGGGATTGCCGGGCCAGGGCTCGGCAGCGCAGCCCTTGGTGGTGATGGCGCCCAACTGGGAAACATCAAAGAAGTTCTGGAACTGCCAGCCGTAGCCAAAGGTACCGGCTGCGGTGTTGATGGGGTTCTGCATCTTGACGCCGCCGAAATCGACGGCCATGTTCACGGTACCCACTAGAAGACCACCACCTTGGAAGCATCGAACACGGGGCCGCACATGCAAGCACCCTTCATACCGTCGACCGTCTCGACATTGCAGGTGTTGCAGGCGCCAAAGCCGCAGCTCATCATGCGCTCGAGCGACACCTCGCAGTACGCACCGGCCTCGGCGGCAGCGGCGGCGACCTTCTTCATCATGACGGCGGGACCGCAGCTGGCGACATAGTCGTAGCCGCCCTCGCCGAGCAGCTCGGCGGCAGGATCGGTGCAAAAACCATGCGTGCCCAGCGTGCCATCGTCGGTGCACACGTTAACCGTGGCGCACAGCGCGCGGAACTCATCGACACCCACGGCCTTGGAAGCGTTACCAAAGCCCAAGCACACGTCGACGGCAACACCCTGCTCGGCAAGCAGGCCGGCAAGGCACAGCACGGGCGGAACGCCGATGCCGCCCGCCACGAGCAGCGCCTTCCTGGTGCCCTCGGGCACAAGCCAGCCGCGGCCGCCAGGGCCCAACAGGTTGGACTTGGAGCCGGGGGCCATCTGCGACAGGCGACGGGTGTCGTCGCCCACGACGGCGTACCACAGCTCGACGGTACCGGCCTGGGCGTCGGCGCGGTAGTAGCTCAGGGGCACGCGAAGCAGCGAGGACGCATCGCCGGGTACGGCGATGTTCACAAACTGACCGGGCTTGAGCGCACTTGCAAGCTTGGGGGCCGAGATGACGAGCGAGAAGATGCCGTCGGCAATCTCCCGGTTCGAGACGACCTCGAAGTCGTGCATGCGTGCAGTGGAAGGTGTGGGCATAGACGCTCCAATCCCCCATGCGGTTGCATGGTCCAAACGAATAGAAAGCGCGGCACCGCAAGGGCGCCGCGCACAAAAGCGATAAGGCTATGCTAGCAGATGCAGCCGTCAGCAAGCGTCTGCTTACCGCCGACAAACACATCGGTGGCACGACCGGTGAGCGTGCGGCCGGCAAAACCGGAGTTCTCGGCGCGCGACTCGTAACCGTCCTCGCCAACCGTCCAGGTTGCGGAGGGGTCGAACACGGTCAGGTCGGCGACAGAGCCCGCCTTGACCTGAACCTGGTCGAGGCCCAGGATCTCACGCGGCTTGATGGCCATGAGCTCGACCATGCGAGCCATGCTCATCTTGCCCGTGTTGACCAGCTCGGTAAGCACAAGTGACAGCGAGGTCTCGAGGCCGATCATGCCAAAGGGCGCAAGCTCGAACTCGCGGGCCTTCTCCCACGGGGTGTGGGGAGCGTGATCGGTGACGATAACGTCGACGGTACCGTCGATGACACCCTGACGGATGGCCTCGGCGTCCTCGTCGGTGCGAAGCGGCGGATTGACCTTGAGCGAGGTGTTGTAGGTCTCATCCAGGTCGTTCTCGGTCAGGAACATATGGTGCGGGGTAGCCTCGCAGGTCACCTGGACACCGGCGGCCTTACCGGCTCGCACGAGTTCCAGGCCATGAGCGGTGGAGATGTGCTGGATGTGCAGCTTGGCACCGGTCAGCTTGGCGATCTCGATATCGCGAGCGATCTGCAGCTCCTCGCCTGCCGCCGGCCAGCCCTCGAGGGCCAGACGGGTCGAGACCTTGCCCTCGTTGATCTGACCGTGACCGACCAGATCCTCGTCCTGGCAGTGGCTCATAAAGACCTTGCCGAACATCTTGCCGTAGTCCATGCAGCGACGGAGCATGCCCGCGCCCTGCACGCCACGACCGTCGTCAGTGAAGGCGACGGCGCCGTGGGCGACCATATCGCCCATCTCGGACATGGCCTCGCCCTTAAGACCGCGGGTCATGGCGCCCGACGGATAGACGCGGCAGTGGCCGACCTCGGCAGCGCGGGACTTAACGAACTCAACGACGGTGCCGTTATCGGTGACGGGATCGGTGTTGGGCATGGCGCACACGCCGGTGAAGCCGCCCTTGGCAGCAGCGCGGGTGCCACTCTCGATGTCCTCTTTGACCTCGTAGCCAGGCTCGCGCAGATGCACGTGCATATCCACCAGGCCGGGGACGAGATACTTGCCGGAAAGGTCGCGGACCTCGACTCCCTCGGCGGCGAGGTTCTCGCCGACCTCGGCGATCTTGTCACCGTCGATCAGGACGTCGACGACACCGTCAAGCTCGACAGACGGATCGACGACGTGGGCATTCTTAAGAAGCAAGGCCATTATCGGCACCTCCAAGCAGCAGATACAGGATAGCCATACGCACGCAGATACCGGCGTAGACCTGCTCCAGGATGACGGAGCGTTGCGGGTGGTCGGCCATATAGGAGTCGAACTCGACGCCGCGGTTGATGGGGCCCGGGTGGCAGATGATCGCATCGGGCTTCATGAGCTTCTCGCGGTCCTTGGTCAGACCGAAGAGCTTGTGGTACTCACGAATGGTCGGGAACGGGGCACCCTCGAGGCGCTCCTGCTGCACGCGCAGCATGTAGACGACGTCCAGCTCGGGCAGGACGGAATCGAGGTCGCTCGTCACGTGGTCGCAGCCCAGGACCTCGGGCGCCGGCGGCAGCAGCGTGCCGGGGGCGACGGCGTAGGTCTCGCAGCCCATGATCTTAAGGGCGGGGATCAGCGAACCGCAAACACGGGAGTGCGCGATATCGCCGACGACGGCGACCTTCAGACCGTGGAAGTCGCCCTTGTGCTCCCAGATGGTGTACAGGTCGAGCAGGGCCTGCGTGGGATGGTTGTGCTTGCCGTCGCCGGCGCAGATGACGCTCGCGGGCGAGTTCTGCGTGACGATGTAGGGAGCACCGGCGTGCTTATCTCGCACGACGATGCAGTCGATCTTATAGGCGTTAAGGGTCTCGACGGTGTCGACGAGGCTCTCGCCCTTGACCGTGGAGGTCGAGGAGCCGCCAAAGTTGAGGCTGTCGGCCGAAAGACGCTTCTCGGCGAGCTCGAAGGAGCTGCGGGTGCGCGTCGAGGGCTCGTTGAACATGTTGACGATGGTCTTGCCCTTGAGCGTGGGGACCTTCTTGATCGCACGCTCGTTGACCTCGGAGAACGCCTTGGCGGTCTCGAGGATGAGCTTGATGTCCTCTTCGGAGTACTCGGTAATGTCGATCAGGTGCTTATGGTTGAACGCCACGGTACTACTCACCTCCCAGCGGCGCGGAGCCCACGTGGGAACCCGGCGCGACGTCGTTAATCTCGACAGCGGTGTGGCCGTCGACTTCCTTCATATATAGGTGCACGTTCTCCTCATGCGACGAGGGAACGTTCTTGCCGACAAAGTCCGGCGAGATGGGGAGCTCGCGGTGGCCGCGGTCAACGAGGACTGCCAGCTCGATGCGGCTCGGACGGCCCAGGTCCATGACGGCGTCGAGAGCGGCGCGAATGGTACGGCCCGTATACAGGATGTCGTCCACCAGCACGACGCGCTTGCCGTCGACGCTAAAGGGAATGTTGGTGGCGTGGATCGCGGGAGCGAAATTGGTAGCGTAGTCATCGCGGTAGAAGCTGATGTCGAGGCTGCCGAGCGGTACGTCGACGCCCTCGATCTCCTTGATCTCCTCGGCGAGCTTCTTTGCCAGAAGGTCGCCGCGCGTGACGATGCCGACCAGAGCGAGGTCTTCACAGCCCTCGTTGCGCTCGAGAATCTCGTGCGCGATGCGGGTCATCGCTCGATTGACGGCGGTCTCGTCCATGATGACCGCCTTGGGGGAAGTCGTGCCCATCGATCTCCTTCCTCACATGTCTTGACTACTGACACAGTCAAAAAAAATAGATGCCCGACCGCTCAAAGCGGACCAGACACCCACAGGAAGGGCTGCTCTTTGGCAGCTATGTAATTCCATGTGGGTATCTCGTACCCCTTTAATGGTCAAGGGATAGTGTAGCCAACCTCGAGCTTAATTGCGAGCATAAATACAGGGCAATCCGTAAACGGAGACCAATGCTCAATAAACCTATATATATTTGTGGGACGAGCTTGAAAACGTACGCACGAGCTGGCATAATCCCCTCTGCTGCACGCAAATCGGATCTACGTCCAGGGCCGTGGCGTGAGCACTATCGCCAAAAGAGAAATATCTCTGTGTAGATTACGCACAGGGAACTGCTTCTGTGCTATAGTTCAGGCTTGTTTGTTAACGCGACATGTTCGTTTGTCGCCCAAGGAGGGTCAGTTATGTCCAAAGTTTGCGAAGTTTGCGGTAAGCACCCCGTTGCCGGTCGCTCCATCAGCCACTCTCACCGCGTCACCAACCGTAAGTTCCGCCCCAACATCCAGCGCGTCTACGTGGTCGTCGATGGTCACCGTCGCAAGATGAACGTTTGCTCCACCTGCCTCAAGTCCGGCAAGGTTGCGCGCTCCTAAATAAGGTCTTACCAACAAGTACCTCGGACTCTCCGGGTCAAAGACCTCGCGTTCACATAGAACTTACCAAAGGCGTCCTCCCCAACGGAGGGCGCCTTTTTGCACTCATTGGGGACAGACTTACATGAGCGTTTTCACGCATTGGGGACAGACATGACGCACGCATGCGGCGTCCCGATCGGCTCCGGCCCCTATCTCACGCTGCCTCCTTCCAGCCTGCAGTGGCCTTGGTCACGCTTGTAGCGCCGATACCGGTGATACGGGCAATTTGCTTGACCGTGAGATGCGCCCGCCTGAGCCTCAGCAGGCAGGCATCGCGTTCGGGGCGTGGCAGGGCCTTGAGCAGCACAGGATCTATGCTCGGCAGGACATCGCGCGCAACGGAAAGAGCCTCCTCATCGGGGATCCGCCGGCGTGGAAGAACCTCCATTGACCAGATGCGCCCGGCAACTTCCTCGAGATGCTCGCAATAGCAACGGGAGCCACCGACAATATCGAGCATAGGGGCCGCATCACAGATGTCAAAGGGATCATAGCCCAGCTGATACGCCTTATAGCTTGACCAGCGGTACGCATCGAGCGAGTCAAGCGCACCCTTCACGGGATTGAGATGAATATAGTCGAGCAGCTGCACCGCCTGCGTGTCCGACTCAACCGCGACCCGCGAATAGCGATTGTCAAACAGATGTCCCGTTCTCCCCGTTTTTCCATTGAAATACTTAGCATATGCCGTCAGCGCGCACTGCATTGCCTTTGAAAGGTTGTCAAATGGGTCATCAACCATCAAATGGAAGTGATTGTCCATAAGGCACCAAGCCAACACCGCCACTTCATGGCGCGCAAACCTGTCCGAGATATCCGATAAGAAACGATAACGGTCGGAGTCATCTTCAAAAATAATCTGTTTGGAGTTGCCGCGGTCAAAGGCGTGGTAATAGCCGGTGATCGAAACGGGGCGGGCGCATCGGGGCATAATCTCTCCTTTCAAAACTGTTCAGGCAACACCTAAAAGGAGAGAAGCAACGCGAAATGCTGAGCCTGCAACCTATTTATATCCAATAAGCGGCAATAACAGGCCCAGAACGGCAAAATGGCAAAACGATGTCTGTCCCAAATGAGTGAAAGCACTCATGTAAGTCTGTCCCCAATGAGCGGGGCGATGCATTGGGCATAGTTTTAGTTGAAACGGTTCATTTGATTGAAGCGTTTTAGTTTGTCTTTTACGGGAATCTGACCGTTCACCGAATTATTTCTTGCTATCATGCAAGACGTAGGGTAAATCTCCGATCGCAAGGAGACACAAATGGTGAAAAAGTCACCGGAAAACACTACTCCCGCAATTGTGGACAACGTAGAGGCGCTTGAGGCTAAGCTCGCTCAGATGCGAGAGGCCCAGGCGCTTTTTGCTACGTACACGCAGGAGCAGGTCGACAAGATCTTCTATGAGGCCGCCATGGCCGCCAACAAGGCTCGTATCCCGTTGGCGAAGATGGCCATCGAGGAGACCGGCCGCGGCGTTCTTGAGGACAAGGTCATCAAGAACCACTACGCCGCAGAGTACATCTACAACGCTTACAAGAACACCAAGACCTGTGGTGTCCTGGAGCGCGACGAGGCTTACGGCATCACCAAGATCGCCGAGCCCATCGGCATCGTGGGCGCCGTCATCCCGACGACCAACCCCACCTCCACCGCGATCTTCAAGACGCTGATCTGCCTGAAGACCCGCAACGCCATCATCATCTCCCCGCACCCGGCTGCCGCCAAGTGCACCATCGCCGCCGCCAAGCTCGTGCTTGACGCCGCCGTCAAGGCCGGCGCCCCCGAGGGCATCATCGGCTGGGTCGATGTCCCCTCCATCGAGCTGACTAACATGGTCATGCGCGACGTCGACATCATCCTCGCCACCGGTGGCCCGGGCATGGTCAAGGCCGCTTACTCCTCGGGCAAGCCCGCCCTGGGCGTTGGCGCCGGTAACACCCCGGTCGTCATCGACGACACCGCCGACGTGCTGCTCGCCGTCAACTCCATCATCCACTCCAAGACCTTCGACAACGGCATGATCTGCGCTTCCGAGCAGTCCGTGACCGTCATCGACAGCATCTATGACCAGGTTAAGGCCGAGTTCCAGAAGCGCGGCTGCTACTTCGTCAAGCAGGGTGCCGAGATGGAGGCCCTGCGTGCCGCCATGTTCAAGAACGGCGCTCTCGATCACCGCATCCCCGGCATGGCCGCTGCCAAGATCGCCGAGCTCGCCGGCATCGAGGTTCCCGCCAAGACCAAGATCCTGATCGCCGAGGTCACCTCCACCGACCCCGCCAAGGAGGAGTTCTCCCACGAGAAGCTCTCCCCGGTCCTGGCCATGTACCACGCCAAGGACTTCCAGGAGGCCGTCGACAAGGCCGAGCACCTCGTGCTCGCCGGTGGCCCGGGCCACACCGCCTCTCTGTACGTGCACCCCGCCCAGGCCGAGAAGATCAGCCTGTTCGAGCACGTCATGAAGGCCTGCCGTATCGTCATCAACACCCCGTCCTCGCACGGTGGCATCGGTGACCTGTACAACTTTGGCATGAAGCCGTCTCTGACCCTGGGCTGCGGCTCCTGGGGCGGCAACTCCGTCTCCGAGAACGTTGGGGTGAAGCACTTGATCAACGTTAAGACTGTGGCCGAGCGCCGTGAGAACATGCTGTGGTTCCGCGCTCCCGAGAAGGTCTACTTCAAGAAGGGTTCCACGCCCGTCGCCCTCGACGAGCTGGGCAACGTCATGGGCAAGAAGCGCGCCTTCATCGTTACCGACCAGTTCCTCTTCAAGAATGGCAACACCCGCGCCATCGAGGCCAAGCTCGACGAGATGGGCATCGCCCACGACTGCTTCTACGACGTCGAGCCCGATCCGTCGCTGCAGTGCGCACGTCGCGGCGCCAAGCAGATGGCTCTCTTTGAGCCGGACGTCATCATCGCCGTCGGCGGTGGCTCCGCTATGGACGCCGGCAAGATCATGTGGATGATGTACGAGCACCCCGAGTGCAAGTTTGAGGACATGGCCATGGACTTCATGGACATCCGCAAGCGTATCTTCACCTTCCCCGAGATGGGCAAGAAGGCCTACTTCGTCGCCGTCCCGACCTCTTCGGGTACCGGCTCCGAGTGCACGCCGTTCGCCATCATCACCGACAAGGAGACCGGCATCAAGTGGCCGCTCGCCGACTACGCGCTGCTCCCCAACATGGCTATCGTCGACGCCGACAACTGCATGACCGCCCCGCGCGGCCTGACCGCTGCCTCCGGCATCGACGTCATGACCCACGCCATCGAGTCCTACGTCTCCATCATGGCTTCCGACTACACCAAGGGCCTCTCCGAGCGCGCTGCTAAGCTCGTCTTCGAGAACCTGCCCTCCAGCTTCACGAACGGCGCCAAGGACCCGCACGCCCGCGAGGAGATGCACAACGCCTCCTGCATGGCCGGTATGGCCTTCGCCAACGCCTTCCTGGGCCTCAACCACTCCATGGCCCACAAGCTCGGCGCTTTCCATCACCTGCCCCACGGCCTCGCCAACGCCGTCATCCTGACCCGCGTCATGCGCTACAACGCCGCCGAGGCTCCCGTCAAGATGGGTACCTTCTCCCAGTATCCTTACCCCAACGCACTGCACAACTACGCCGAGATGGCCAAGTACTGCGGCATCGAGGGCAAGGACGACAAGGAGGTCTTCGAGAACTTCATCACGAAGCTCGAGGAGCTCAAGGACTTCATCGGCGTCAAGAAGACCATCGCCGACTACGGTGTTGACGAGCAGTACTTCCTCGACACCCTCGACGAGATGACCGAGCAGGCATTCAACGACCAGTGCACCGGCGCTAACCCGCGCTACCCGCTCATGAGCGAGATCAAGGAGCTCTACCTGGACGCCTACTACGGCCGCGAGCCCCAGGACTACGCCGTCTGCTAGTTTTAGCACGGTTATTTGCGGCGGGGGGGCACGGGGGTACGCACGCCCCCGCCGTTGCTTCTATCGCATCGTTGAAAGGATGCAATCATGCTGCTCCCCGATTCCAAGACCGAGCTCGTCCGTCGCGGCAACAAGGTCGTTTACGACCTGGGCGACAAGATCGTCAAGGTCTTTAACGAGACCAAGCCCGTCTCCGACGTGTTCAACGAGGCTTTGAATCTTGCCCGCATCAATGAGTGCGGCATCCGCAGCCCCAAGGCTCTCGAGGTTTCCCAGCTCGAGAACGCCAACGGCTGGGCGCTCGTGACCGAGAAGGTTCCGGGCACCACACTTGCCGAGAAGATGACTGCCGAGCCCCAGCGCTTTGGTGAGTACCTCGAGATGTTCGTCGATCTCCAGATCGAGATCCACGGCTACACCTCCCCGCTGCTCAACCGTCAGCGCGACAAGTTCGCCCGCATGATCGACAGCCTTGATCAGCTCAATGCCACCACGCGCTACAACCTTCAGGAGCGTCTGGACGGCATGACCAAGGAGTTCAAGGTCTGCCACGGCGACTTCAACCCCTCCAACGTCATCGTCGGCGACGACGGCCAGCTCTATGTGTGCGACTGGGCACACGCCACCCAGGGCTCCCCTGCTGCCGACGTTGCCACCACCTACCTGCTCTTCGCCCTCAACAGCAAGGACCAGGCCGAGGCCTACCTGGAGCTCTACTGCGACCGCGCCGACATGCCCATGCAGGTCGTGCGTCAGTGGACGAGCATCGTCGCCGCTTCCGAGCTCGCTCGTAAGCGCAACGTGAACGATGAGTTCCTGAAGAACTGGATCGACGTCGTCGATTATCAGTAATATCTGAGCGATTTATTTCGCATCGGAGGCACTAAGGAAACCCCGCAGCTCGCATGGGCTGCGGGGTTTCCTTTTAACACTTGAGCGTGCCGACAAGATAAAAGGACGGCCCCTGCATCTCCCCGATCTGGAGAAATGCAGGGGCCGTCCCGTATATCGAACTACAAGCGAAATCGCCGATTAACGGCGTGCCGCCTTCACAAGCTCGGCAACCTTGGTGACGACCTCGTCGATCGCCACGTCCTCGCGCTCGCCCGTGGCACGGTCCTTGAGCTCGACGGTGCCGTTCTTAAGGCCACGCTTGCCGAGCACCAGCTGATACGGGAAGCCCATAAGGTCGCTGTCGGCAAACTTAAAGCCGGGACGCTCATCGCGATCGTCGACGACGACCTCGATACCCTCGGCGCACAGGCCATCAACGATCTGCTCGCAGACGGAAGCGCACTCCTCCTTCTTGGGGTCGAGCGGAATCACCGCGACCTCGTACGGGGCAACGGAGACCGGCCAGACGATGCCGTGCTCGTCGTTGTGCTGCTCCACGACGGCAGCGAGCGAGCGGGACACACCAACGCCGTAGCAGCCCATGATGAGCGGCTTCTCCTTGCCGTCCTCATCCATAAAGGTGGCACCCATGGCCTCGGAATACTTGGTGCCCAGCTGGAAGACCTGAGAGACCTCGATGCCGCGGGCAGCGGAGAGCGGCTTGCCGCAGTGCGGGCAAGGATCGCCGGCCACGACGGTGACCAGGTCGGCCCACTCATCGACGGTAAAGTCGCGCTCGGGGCAGGCACCGGTAAAGTGATAGTCAACCTCGTTGGCGCCGCAGGCCCACTGCTTGGACTCGCGCAGGCTCTCGTCGCAGACCAGACGAATGCCCTCGGGAAGGTTAACCGGTCCGATAAAGCCCTTATGCAGACCGTAGGTCTGGAGCTCCTCATCGGTCATCATGCGATAACCCTTGCCAAAGACATGCTCGGCCTTGCAATCGTTGAGCTCGTGATCGCCCGGAACAATGGCCACGACGGGCTTGCCCTCGGCGTCGATGAGTGCCAGCGACTTGCGCGTGCCGTTCTCGGGGAAGCCGAAGAACTTTGCAACGGCCTCGATGGTGCCCATGCCCGGAGTCTCGACCTTGGTGAGCGTACCGTCGCCGGGGCCCTCAGTCACGACGACCTTGGTGCTTGCCGCCTCGTCATCGGCAGCAAAGCCGCAATCGTCGCAGTAGACCAGCGAAGCCTCACCGGCGTCGGCCAAAGCCATGTACTCGACGGAGGTATCGCCACCGATCTCACCGGAGTCGGCGACAACGGGCAGGGCCTTGATGTAGCAGCGCTCGCAAATGTTGGCATAGGCCTGCTTCATCTTGTCGTACTCCTCCTGCAGGCTCTCCTGCGTGGCGGAGAAGCTGTAGGCGTCCTTCATGATGAACTCGCGGCCGCGCATCAGGCCAAAGCGGGGACGGAACTCGTCGCGGAACTTGTCCTGAATGTGGTACAGGTTGACGGGAAGCTGCTTGTAGGAACGCAGCTCATTGCGAACCAGGGCGGTCACGGTCTCCTCATGCGTGGGGCCCAGCACGAACTCGCGGCCGTGGCGGTCATCAAAGCGCACGAGCTCCTTGCCATAGGCGTCGATGCGGCCGGACTCGCGCCATAGCTCAGCGTCGACCATAATGGGCATCATGAGCTCCTGGGCGCCGGCAGCGTCCATCTCGTCGCGCACGATGTTCTCAATCTTGCGGATCGAGCGCCAAGCAAGCGGCAGGTAGGAATACAGACCGGCGGCCTCCTTGCGGATCATGCCGGCACGGAGCAGCAGGCGGTGGCTGGCGAGCTCAGCGTCCGCCGGATCCTCTTTAAGCGTCGGCGCATAGAGCTTAGACATATACATTGCTCGGGTCATTTATTTCTCCTCAATAAGTTTGTCGACCTCTGCCATAAGCGCGTCGACAATATGGTCCTCAGCTACTTTACCAATGATCTGGCCATGCGAAAAGAGCAAGGCCTGACCACGTCCGCAAGCAACGCCCAGGTCGGCATCAGAAGCCTCACCGGGGCCATTAACGGCACATCCCATCACAGCGATCGAAAGCGGCGCGGAGTAGTTCTTAAGCCGCTCGGTGACCTCCTCGGCGATGGGAATGAGGTTAACCTGGCAGCGGGCGCACGTGGGGCACGAGACAATCTCTGGGCCACGGCGACGCAGGCCCAGCGACTGCAGAATACCCCAGGCAACCGGCGGCTCCTCAACCGGATCGGCCGTAAGCGACACGCGCATGGTGTCACCGATGCCCTCGGACAGCAGAATACCCAGACCCACCGAGCTCTTGATAGTGCCCTGCAGCTTGGTCCCCGCCTCCGTCACGCCCAGGTGAAGCGGAACATGGGGAATCTCGCGCGAGAGGGCTCGATAGGTATCAAGCGTCGTTTGCACGCTATGGGCCTTGGCCGAAAGCACAATGTTGGTAAAGCCGCGGTCTTCAAAATGCTTGACAAAACGCTCGCTCGACATCACGAGCTTTTCGGGCTGCGTGAGGTCGTCGCGCTCGGCGATATCCTGCTCGAGTGAACCGGCATTGACGCCGATACGAATCGCACAGCCCACGGCACCAGCAGCATCGATCACCGCGTCAACCTTGGCCCAATCGCCGATATTGCCGGGATTGATGCGCAGCTTGGCAGCACCGGCCTCAACGGCACCAATGGCGAGCTTATGGTTAAAGTGAATATCGGCGACGATCGGCACCGGGGACTCAGCACAGATGGTACGAAAGCCCTCGAGCGCGGCCTCGGTGGGTACACTCACGCGCACGATATCGCAGCCCGCCTGCGCCAACGCGCGAACCTGCCCAAGCGTTGCCCGGGCATCAGCGGTATCAGTGCAGGTCATGGACTGAACCACCACCGGCGCGCCGCCGCCGATCTGCACGCCGCCCACATGCACGGGGCGCGTCAGCTCGCGCGGCAAAGAATGGGTTAAAGACAATCCAAACACTCCCCTACAGAATAAATCGAAGGATGTCGGAACGAAGCATATAGACAAACAGCAGTGCGAAGAGCGCGATGCCCACATAGCTCACAATCGTCTGAGCCTTGAGAGGCAGCTCGCGACCCGCAATCTTTTGAATAATCTCGATGACTAACTTACCGCCGTCGAGCGGGGGGATGGGCAGCAAGTTCATAAAACCCAGCGAGAACGAAATGAGCGCGGCAAACGACAGGAACGTTACGGGGCCGGCAGCAGCCGCCTGAGAGGACATGACGCTGATGCCCACGATCGACGAGGACTGGTCGAGAATCTCCATCGTATGCTGCGGCTGGAGTAGGCGCATCACGCCCTCCGCTGTCTGCACGACATAGGAGAAAGACAGGCGAGCCGACGTGATGGGGTCTAAACGGACCACCTGCGTAGAGGCATACACACCTAGGCGCTCGTCCTCTTTGAGCGCAACCGTGGTCGAATGCTGCTTGCCGTCACGCTCGTACTCGATGGCGATATCGTCCTTACCGGCAGCCTTGCCGATAGCATCGTAGACGTCCATCCAAGTGGAACATGAGACACCGTCGACCGAAAGGATCGCGTCGCCGCCCTCGATACCCGCCTTGGCGGCAATAGACCCCTCGTCAACCTGACCGATCACGTTGGTATCCATCGGCACGGTGACACCCGCAATAGAGTAGATGCTCATAAGCAGCAAAAAGCCCGTCAAGATATTGACGAGAATGCCCGCGAGCAGCATAAAGGCGCGCTTGAGAAAACCCTGGCCAAGATAAGTGTGCGAACGCTCTTGCGCCAAGAAATCAGCCTCGCCGCACGGCAGCTCCCACACATCGCCCTCGGCAGTCGCATGCTCTCGATCGAACCGGCGGCCGTCAAAGGTGGTGTAGCCCGCCGCGTCTCGCGGCAGCGTCTGATACTTGGTGGGATAGTAGCTCGGCGAGGGCTTCTCCCCTTCCTCATACCAGGGCGCGATGGAGCCCCAACCCAAGAGCAAGGCACATGCCTCGAGCACATCCCCCTCGGACAGCTCAAGTTCGGCGGCAAGGTCGGCAACGGTCACGCGACCATGACGATAGATAGCCGCGAGCACGCGATCGGCGCACGAGACGTCGGTCGGATCCATACCGCAGATGGCAGCGTAGCCACCCAGCAGCAGCGGGGTCACGCCAAACTTAGTTCCAATGCGACGCGACGTGTAATGGATGTCAAAGCGGCATGGCAGGCCCAAAAAGAACTCGGTCACACGGACGCCGCAGGCACGCGCCGCCAAAAAGTGGCCGCCCTCGTGCAAAAACACGAGGACGGAAAGCATCAGCAGGCCCCAAAAAACCGATGAAAGAACGCTCAGAACAGTATCCATAAATCGAAAAAGCAATCCTTATGGGTTAAGAACGGGTTGCGGCGAGCACCTGCGCAGCCTTTTCACGCGCCCACGCATCAATGTCGTGAAGTTGCTCAAACGAATCGACCGTCTGCGCATCGTGAGCATCCATGCAAGATTCCACAATGCGATCGATATCGGTAAAGCTGCAGCCATCGTGCAGGAAGGCATCGACGGCGACCTCATTGGCGGCATTGAGCACGCACGGCATGGTGCCACCCGTCTTGCCGGCACGCTCGGCCAGTGCCAGACAGCGGAAGGTATCCATGTCGGCAGCATCAAACGTAAGCTGTCCCAGCTCGCGAAAATCGATACGAGGCGCCGGGGTATCCCAACGCTCGGGATACGAGAACGCGAACTGGATGGGAATACGCATGTCGGAAGCACCGAGATGCGCCATCACGGAGCCGTCAGCGAACTCGACCATAGAGTGAATCTTGGACTGACGCTGCACGACCACGTTAATGAAATCGAGGTCGCAGTTAAACAGATGCATGGCCTCAATGCGCTCCAGGCCCTTGTTCATAAGGGTGGCGGAGTCGATGGTGATCTTGGCACCCATGGCCCACGTGGGATGTGCGAGGGCATCGGCACGCGTCACGCAATCGAGCTCGTCGCGTGTTCGGCCAAAGAACGGACCGCCCGAGCAGGTGAGCCAAATACAATGAGCCTCGCGCGGGTCCTCTCCCAGATAGCACTGGTAGATGGCGGAGTGCTCAGAGTCGACTGGAATAAGCTGGCCCGGTTGCGCCAACGGCATAAGCAAGTCGCCACCGACGACGAGGGACTCCTTGTTGGCAAGTGCAAGGCGCTTATTTGAGGTCAAGGCCGCATGGCTCGCCTCGAGACCGGCGGCACCCACAATAGCGACGAGCACGCAGTCGACATCGTCGCGACGCGCGGGCTCGCAAACCGCCTGCGCGCCAACGCCGAGCTTCGTTCCCTCGGGCAACTCCTGCAGCACGGCGTCATCGCCATGAGCGACATCGGCCACGGCAACCGCCGAAACCGAGAACTCGCGGGCAGCGGCAACAAGCTCGGAGGTACTGGAATTAACGGACAGCGCCGTCACCTGCAGTCGATCGGCATGCTGGCGGCACACATCGAGCGCCTGGGTGCCGATGGAGCCCGTACAACCCAGGATGGCAACACGGAGGCGTCCATCGGGGCCATACGTCGTCTGGAATGACATTACAGCACGCCTCCGATCATCAGCATCAGCTGCGCGGTGATGCAGCCGAAGATAAGCGAATCGCTACGATCGAGCATGCCGCCGTGGCCAGGGATAAGGTTACCGGAATCCTTAACGCCCACACCGCGCTTGATGCGCGACTCGATAAGGTCGCCGATAACGCCCAAAATGGACACGACCACGCCGCACAGCAGCGCATAGGGCAGGCTGAGCTTGTAGAAGTGCGTCGCCCACAGAATGAGCCAAATCAAAACCGAGCCCAGGATGCCGCCGACAAACCCCTCCCAGCTCTTTTTGGGAGAGATCTTGGGAACCATCTTGTGCTTGCCGATACGGCTGCCCACAATGTAGGCAAACGAATCGGAGACCCAAAGGGACGCGCAAACGCCCACTGAAAGCAGGGCGCCGGCAAAACCGGGCACGGCATCGCGCAGCAGCACGATAGCCGACAGCATAAAGCCAGTGTAGATGGGACCCATGAGCGTCACGGCCACATCAGAGATGCGGGTACGCGGCGACCAGACATACCAAATGCCCACAGCGAGCATCAGGGCAAAAAGCAGGGCATTCAGCAACATCGAATCGCCCAACGCCGACAGCGGAAAGAGTACGGCGGCAGCGATACCCATGCGCTCGTTAGCCATCTTGCCATCGAGCCTCGTCATACGGAAAAACTCATAGCAGCACAGACCGCTCATGACGGAAACAAAGATGGCAGTGGGCACGATACCCAAAACCAGGCACAGGATAAAGACAACGGCGTAGACGATACCGGCGGCGGCACGGGTAATAAAGCCCGCCAGCCACGAACCGGAACCGCTCTTCGCTGCAGGCGCTCCCGCAGTGGCAGCTTTACGCGCAGGCGTCTTGGGAGCAGATGCCTTGGGACGATCGGACACGATTAAGCCTCCTCGGTCTTGCTCAGTCCACCAAACCTACGGTCACGGCCCTGATAGGCCAAAATGGCGTCGACAAGGCCCCAACGATCAAAGTCGGGCCAATAGGTATCGGTGACGTAGAACTCGGAATAAGCTACCTGCCACAGCAGATAGTTCGAAAGGCGCAGCTCACCAGAGGTGCGAATCACAAGCTCAGGATCGGGAAGACCGGCGGTATAGAGATGGGAAGCCACCATGTCGTCATCAATTGCGGCAGGATCGATCTTACCGGCGGCAGTGTCGAGTGCGATTTGACGGACAGCGCGGGTAATCTCGGCACGCGCGCCGTAGTTGACGGCAAGCGCCAGCGTCATACCGGTGTGATCGGCGCACTCGGCAAGACCGCGTTCAAAAACGTCGCGGGTCTTCTTGGGCAGCGCGGAAATGTCACCCAAAAAGACAACGCGCACATTTTCGCGCTTCAGAAGCGGAAGCTCGTCGATAAACGTCTTGGCAAACAGGTGCATCAGAACGTTGACTTCGTGCTGCGGGCGGTTCCAGTTTTCGGTAGAAAAAGCATAGGCCGAAAGCACATCGACGCCCAGACGCACGCAGGCGGTAATAATCTCACGAAGGGAGACGATACCCGCCTTGTGGCCCTCGGTGCGTGCAAGACCGCGCGACGTGGCCCAACGACCGTTGCCGTCCATGATGCACGAGATATGGTGCGGAATGTTATTGAGGTCAAGGTCGGAAAAACCGACGCCCGCAGGGGCGTCGGCAAAGTACTCGACCAGTTTATGCTCGTCGTATTGCACCTTAGATCTCCATGACCTCGGCTTCTTTTTCCTTCAGAAGCTCCTCGACCTTGGCGACATACTCATCGGTGTGCTTCTGGACCTTGGCCTGCTCGCGACGGACATCGTCCTCGGTGAGCTCCTCATCGCGCTCGAGCTTGTTGTTGAAGTCGCGACGGATGTTACGGATAGACACCTTGGCCTGCTCGGCGTACTCGCGGCACTCCTTGACGAGCTCGCGACGGCGCTCCTCGGTGGGAGCCGGGAACGGCAGACGAACGACGGTGCCATCGGAGTTGGGGGTAATACCCAGATCGGAAGCGCCGATGGCCTTGACGATAGCGTTGATAAGTGCCTTGTCCCACGGCTCGATGAGCAGCATGTGGGCCTCGGGGGTCTTGACGGCGGCAACCTGCGTGACCGGCGTGGGAACACCGTAATAATCGACGGTGATGTCGGACAGAATGTTGGCATTGGCGCGGCCGGTACGGACCTTGGAGAAGTTATGCTTGAGGGACTCGAGCGACTTGTCCATATGGGCGGTGATGTTCTCTGCCATGCTTAATCCTCCTGATAGACGAGCGTGCCGACGGGCTCACCCGCGAGCGCGCGCTTGACGGTGTCCTCGCCATCGATGTTGAGGACCAAAATCGGCATACGGTTGTCCTGGCACAGTGCCGTAGCCGTGGAATCCATAACCCGCAGGCCGCGGATGAGCACCTCGTGATAGGTAATCTTGTCAAAACGGACGGCGTCGGCGCACTTGACGGGATCCTTGTCGTAGATGCCGTCAACCTTGGTGGCTTTAATCAGAATCTCGGCGCCGATCTCGCACGCACGAAGAGCCGCGGCGGTGTCGGTCGTAAAGTACGGATTGCCCGAACCGGCGGCAAAGATAACGACGTTGCCCTTGGAAAGGTGGTTGATGGCGCGACGGCGAATATAGGGCTCGCAGATCTCGTTCATCTGGATAGCGCTCATAACGCGGCAGGGAACATCGTTGTGCTCGAAGGCATCCTGCAGGGCGAGCGCGTTCATAACGGTTGCCAGCATGCCCATGTAGTCGGCCTGAGCACGCTCCATGCCACCGGCAGCGCCGGCCATGCCGCGGAAAATATTGCCACCGCCGACAACGACGCCGACCTCATGGCCAACGGCGAGCAGCTCCTTGACCTGCTTGGCAAGAAGGTCGGTAACCTTGGGGTCGATGCCATACTGGCCGTCGCCCATCAGTGCTTCGCCAGAAAGCTTAAGAAGCACGCGTTTATATCGGATGTCGGACAAAGCGATCCTCCTTTAGATTGAACTCTCAACATTCTATCAAAGGCTCTAAGAAGAGCCATGAAAAAGCAGGCTGTGAGTAAAACCCACAGCCTGCTCATTACCAGCTACAAGAGCTTATTTACTCGCCACGGACCAGACGGTCAAAGGCAACGACGGTAATGGTGTCGCCGAGCTCCTTGGAGACCTGCTCAGCGTACTTCTTGATGGTGAGGGAGCTGTCCTTGATGAACTCCTGCTCGGTGAGCACGGACTGCTTGTAGAACTTCTCCAGACGGCCGACAGCCATCTTCTCCTGGATAGCCTCGGGCTTGCCGGACTCGGCAGCCTGGGCCATGTAGATCTGCTTCTCGTGCTCGACGGTCTCGGCCGGAACCTGATCGCGGGTAGCGCAGATCGGGGCGACGGCAGCAACCTGAAGGGCAACGTCGTGAGCGAAGGTCTTGAAGGACTCAGCCTGAGCGGTCTCGGCCTTCTCGAAGGCGAACTCGACGAGGACGCCGATCTTACCACCCATGTGGATGTAAGAAGCGAGCGCGCCGTTCTCGGCCTTGCGGGCAGCGAAGCGGGAGATCTTCATGTTCTCGCCCATGATGTGAATCATCTCGGTGAGCTCGGAGGAAACGGTCTCCTCGCCCATCGGCTTCTCGAGCAGAGCGTCGACGTCAGCAGGCTCGGTGGTAGCGACAACCTCAGCGACCTTGGAAGCAAAGCCGGTGAACTTGGCGTTGGAGCCAACGAAGTCGGTCTCGCAGGAGAGCTCGAGCAGAGCGCCGGTCTTGCCATCCTCGGAGACGAACGCGGCGACAGCGCCCTCGTTGGTCTCACGGCCAGCCTTCTTGGCAGCCTTGGCAAGGCCGTTCTTACGCAGAACGTCGACAGCGGCGTCCATGTCGCCGTCAGCCTCGACGAGAGCCTTCTTGCACTCCATCATCGGGGAGTCGGTCATCTCGCGGAGCTGCTTGACCATAGCGGCGGTAATCTGGGCCATTGTGGTTCCTTTCAAAGAGATGAAAAAGAATTAACTAAGACTGATTTACTCGGCCTTGGGCTCAGCGGCCATCTCGGCCTCGGAGACCTGCTCCTTGCCGGAGCCAGCGAGGCAGGCGTCAGCCATGAGCTCGCACATAAGGGTGACAGCGGAGATAGCGTCATCGTTGCAGGGGATGCCGTACTCGACCTCGTCGGGATCGGAGTTGGTGTCGATCAGGGCGACGACGGGGATGTTCAGGCGCTGAGCCTCCTTGATGGCGTTCTCCTCGCGCTTGGTGTCGATGACGAAGAGAGCCTGGGGCAGACCCTTCATGTCGCGGGCGCCACCGAGGTTGGTCTGGAGCTTGGTGAGCTCCTTGCCGAGAACAGCCTGCTCCTTCTTGGGCAGAACAGCCATGCGGCCGTCCTCGACCATGGCCTCGAGCTCCTCCATGCGGTTGATGCGGGAGCGGATGGTGACGAAGTTGGTCAGCATACCGCCGAGCCAACGCTGGTTGATGTAAGGCATGTTGGCGCGCTCAGCAGCGTTCTTGACGGCCTCCTGAGCCTGCTTCTTGGTGCCGACGAACAGCACGTTGCCACCCTTGGCGACGTTCTTGACGAAGGTGTAGGCCTGGTCGGCGTCGAGGATGGTCTGCTTGAGGTCGAGGATGTAGATGCCGTTGCGCTCACCAAAGATGAACGGCTTCATCTTGGGGTTCCAGCGACGGGTCTGGTGACCGAAGTGGCAGCCGGCCTCGAGCAGGGTGCGGATATTAATCTTGGTAGCCATGTTAAACCTCCTGTGGTTTGCCTCCGCGCGGGGTCATCCTCCAAAACCAACCCGGACATGTGCTACCAAAGCCCGGGCACCACGGTATGAAGTAGCCGCGCGTGCGTGATAAAAACATGTTGCCGTGAAGCAACCCGATGAATGATAGCAGGAATGCCTCTTCCTGCCAACCCGCAATCAAAACCACACACCTGAGTGCGGCGCGGGACGTGCCAGCCACTATTCGCCGCGGGGATGGGCTTGAGCCACAGCCCGCTTAAGCCGATCGGGTGTGAGATGCGTGTAGATCTGCGTCGTGGACAGGCTCGCATGACCCAGCAGCTCTTGAACCGAGCGCAGGTCCGCACCGCCCTCGAGCAAGTCGGTCGCAAAGGTATGGCGCATCGCATGCGGGGCGATGTCGGCCGGAATGCCGGCGAGCGTCGCCAGCGTATGGAACCGCCGCCGGAGCATGGCGGCGCTCATGCGATTGCCACGCGCCGATATAAGCAGCGGATGCGGCCCAGTAGCGAGGTCGCGGCGCTTTGCCTGAGCGAGCAACTCCGGCCTCCCCTCCTCAATATAGAGACGCGTCACATCGAGCGCACGACGATACAGAGGGACGATACGCTCCTTGCTCCCCTTGCCCCAAAGTCGCAGCGTTCGCTCGGACCAACCAATAGACTCCACGTTGAGCGCCGCGAGCTCCGAGATTCGCGCGCCGGAGGCATAGAGCAACTCAAGCATCGCCGCATCGCGCAGTCCCGCGGGCGTCGAGTTATCAGGCGTCTTGAGCAGCGCCTCGACCTGCTGGGTCGTAAGGACGCCCGGCAGGTCACGCGGCAGCTTGGGCGATGCGATCGCCGAGACCGCATCGCCCTCGACAATCCCCTCGGCAGCCATCCAGCGATAGAGAGATCGGATAGCCGACAGGTGCGCCGCAAGCGTTCGGGGAGCCACCTGCTCACGCGAAAGCTCGGCAAGATAGCGACGAATGGTGCGCACGTCGGCAGCGAAAGCATCAATATCCTCGCGCTCGCACCAGGCAGCAAAGCGCTCTAGCCTCGAGCCATAGGCCGTCACCGTGTTGGGAGAAAGCCCCTCAACGCGTGCGATATAGGCGATAAAAGAGTCGACGATGTCGTACAGGTCAAAGGCTATGACCGGTCGCCTCCAAACAAGTCGGAACGCGTGGCCAAGTAGGCATCGAGGGCCTCGAGCGCACGGTCCGCATAGGCCTGGTAGCGGTCGCGCTTGCTGCGGCGCTTACCATCCTCGAGCGGCGGCACCAGGCCAAAGTTGACATGCATGGGCTGATAGCCCACGGTGGCAGGATCGGTCGCATAGCCCACGAGCGCACCCAGGGCGCCCACACGCGGCAACTCGACGCCCGCGGCACCGATAGCCTCGGCATAAGTGTTGAGCGCCGCGAGCAGACCTGTCGCCACGGCTTCCATGTACCCCTCGGTGCCGGTGATCTGACCGGCCAGGCGCACGCCGGTACCGGGCACGGCAAAGGTGCCATCGAGCACATGCGGGGCGTCGACAAAGGTATTGCGGTGCATGACACCGTAGCGGAAGAACTCAGCGTTCTCCAGGCCCGGCACCATATGGAAGACGCGCTTCTGCTCGCCAAAGGTCAAGTTGGTCTGGAAGCCCACCAGGTTATAGGCGGTCTTCTCCTTGTTCTCGGCACGCAGCTGAATCGCCGCCCAGGGGCGACGTCCGGTACGCGGGTCGGTGAGGCCGACGGGCTTCATGGCACCAAAGCGAATGGCGTCCTTGCCGGTGCGCGCAACTTCCTCGGCAGGCTGGCAGGCCTGGAACAGATCGCCGCCCTCAAAGTCTTTGAGCACCACGCGGTCGGCCGTGGTAAGCGCCTCGATAAAGGCCTCGTACTCTTCCTTATTGAGCGGAGCGTTGAGATAGTCGCCGCTCCCCTGCTCCTCGTAGCGCGACTGCGAGAACAGCACGTCCATATCGAGCGTGGAGGCATCGACGATCGGCGCCGCGGCATCGAAAAACGCAAGGGCGTCGCCGCCGACGAGCTTCATGACCTCTTCGCTCAGCGCCGGTGAACACAGCGGGCCCGCGGCAATGACCACCTGGCCCTCGGGAATCTGCGTGACCTCGCCGTGCACGACCTCGATATTGGGACGAGCGGCAACCTCGGCCTCGACAAGCTCGGAAAACTTGACGCGGTCGACCGCCAAGGCGCCACCGGCGGGAACAGCAGCGCGATGGGCGCAGTCGAGCAGCACCGAGCCCATACGCTCAAGCTCGGCCTTTAGCAAACCAGCCGCGGAATCCGGACGGGTCGACTTAAACGAATTGGAGCAGACGAGCTCTGCCAGGTGATCGGTATGGTGAGCCGGGGAGCTCACCTGGGGGCGCATCTCGCACAGCTTTACGGCAAACCCGCGATCTGCCAGCTGGATCGCGCACTCCGAACCCGCCAGACCGCCACCGATAACTGTCACCTGATCGAACTGCATCTGCAAACACCTTTCTAATTGACACGTTTTCCATTGTGACCGAAGGGCGTCTGGGCGTGAAGGGCAAACTTGGAGGGCGCATACCTTCCATCCATCATGCGCTCGATAAGGCCCTCGAGTTCAAGCGAACCCAAGAGTTTGAGTACGCCGACTGCATCGAGCGAGACGAGCGCCGCGATGTCGTCGACCTTGAGCGGAGATGCGATGAGCGCATGCATCACGGTCTGCTGCGTTGGATCCAGGTCGGCAATGCCGGGAGCATCGGGGCGCGAGTAGCGCAGGGTTCCGTAGATGCGTGAGATAGCCATCTCGATAGATTCCTCGTCGATGATGCAGCAGGCACCGTTCGCAATGAGGTAATTCGTGCCACGCGACTCGGGCGATAGGATCGACCCCGGCACGGCAAGAAGTTCGCGCCCCAAATCCATAGCAGCCTCGGCTGTAGAAAACGTCCCAGAAGGCATACCCGCCTCGGATACAAAGAGGGCTTGCGACAGGGCCGCGATCACGCGATTGCGGCGCGGAAAGGCGAACTTGCGCGGACCCATGCCCCACGGAGAGATCGACACGACCGCGCCACCCGTATCGAGCGTGCGAGTAATAAGCCCCGCGCTCGAACGCGGGTAGACCACGTCGGCGCCCGTCCCCAGCACCACGACGTGTTTGCCGCCGGCGTTGACCGCAGCCCAACCCGAGGCCTGGTCACAACCGACCGCGCCGCCCGAAACTACCGTCACTCCCGCCTCGACCGCCACCTTTGCCGCAAGCTCTGCCACGGCAAGACCATACGGCGAGGCCTTACGCGCGCCGATGATGGAGAGCGCGGGCGTCGAAAGCACCTCGGGGTTGCCACACACATAGAGCGTCTGGGGTACATCAGAAAGCTCCAAAACGGTCTCGGGATACAATGCATCACCTGGATGCAGCTCAAAGGTCCCCTCGGCCATCATTGGTCCCTCCTTCCCTGGTACATCGCCGCCTCGAGCACGTGGTCCTGCGTCACTTGCTCGCTCTCGGCGACGTCAGCGATTGTACGCGCGATACGCACCAGGCGTACGATGCCGCGGCCCGTGAGATGCGTGCGTTTGGATAGGCCGAGTACGCATTTCTCGGCAGCATCATCGAGCTCGAAGGTCGAAACGACGCCGTCAATGGACCGCGTCTCGTCATCCTCGGCCTCGGCATCCGCATCGTCCATACGGGACTCGCGCCAAGCGCGAAAAGCGCGACCGCGCACAACGTAGTCACGTAACTCGGCCGACGACATACCCTCTGCGCCCTCGATAATCACTTGGGGGTCGGGACGGGTCACATCGATCATCATGTCGATACGGTCGGCCAAAGGACCGCGCAGTTTAGACCGATAGCGCTCGACCATCGCCGCCGAGCAGCGACACGGCACCTCGCGATCGCCCAAAAAGCCGCAAGGGCAGGGATTGCTCGCAGCCAGCAGCTGAAAGCGCGACGGGAAGGTAAAGGCCCCGTCGACGCGTACGATCCTCACATAACCGCGTTCGATGGGCTGACGCAGCGTCTGCAGCACACCCGTGGGAAACTCGGCAAGCTCGTCCAAAAAGAGCACGCCACCATGAGCAAGGCTGATCTCACCCGGGTGCACCGGGCGCCCGCCGCCGATAAGGCCCGCCGTTGAAATACTGTGATGGGGACTGCGGAAGGGCCGGTGCCCCGCCAACAAGCCATCAATGTTCTCACCCAAAACCGAATGGATGCACAGCGCCTCCTGTTGATCCTCAACGGAAAGCTCGGGCAGGATGCCGGTCATACGACGCGCGAGCATCGTCTTGCCCGATCCCGGGGACCCAATCATAAGCAAACCGAGCTCACCCGCTGCCGCAAGCGCCATGCCGCGTTTAGCGACTTCCTGCCCCAGTACGTCGGCATAGTCGAGCTCAGGCTCAAAGGTCGCCTCGACGCCCTCAGAATCCAGATAATGCCGCGCGGCATCGCCCATGCCGCGAGCAAGCTGAGACAGATGGTCGATAAATCCGCAGTCAACGCCAGCAAGCGGCACATGCTGGTCGGACCTGCCGGCGATAAAAGACAGCCCCATGTCGCGAGCCAGCAGCTGAAACGCCACCTCGCCCTTGACAGGAAGCACCGTACCGTCCAAGCCAAGCTCACCAGCGATAAGACAACGATCGAGGTTGTCGCGGGGAATCTGGCCATCGGCCGCCAATACCGCGATGGCGATGGGCAGATCAAAGCCGCTACCGGTCTTGCGAATATCGCCGGGCGCCAGGTTGACCGTAATGCCCGAGCGTGGGATCTCGAACCCGGCGGAGCGCATCGCGCAGCGAATACGACCGCGTGACTCCATCACCTCCATACTCGGAATACCGAGCATCTGAATGCCCGGAACGCCACCGGCAAGCGAGACCTCGACCGTGACGGGAATCGCCTCGACGCCGCGGATGCAGGCCGCGTGAACGGCAAACGTCTCGAACGCCATCACGACACCTGCCAATCGAACGCGTTGTACTGGTGCTCGATCTCGGCGATATGTCCGCCGCGAATGGTGACGCCCACGGCATCGAAGCGAATCGCCTTGAGCGGATAATGCTCCATGAGATAGCAACTTGCGATGCGGCGGTAGCGGCGTTGCTTTTGGGCGTCCACGGCCTCCTCGGGAAAGACCCGCGTGCTGCAATCCAGTGCGACGCGTCTGGTCTTGACCTCGGCCATCACCACGACATCGTCGAGCTCATCGAGCAGCACCAGATCGGCCTCGCCCTCGGTGCAACGATAACCCTGCTCCAGCAAGGTGTAGCCGCGCTCGTTAAAGTAGTCGATGGTGATCAGCTCGCCCAGCATGCCCAGCTCGCGGGGACTGAGCCCCTTGATAAACTCGGGCGTCATCGCCCCGCAGTCGAGCTCGCCGTTTTCCCAACGTTCCTTGAGCTGCTGCGTCTTGCTCATTTTGGCTGCGGCACACATGGGGTCTCCTTTCCCACTCCCTGCATCGCCTCGATAATGAGGGCAGGTTTCATGCGGGTAAGTACCGGAAGCAAACCAAAAGCTGACCATATGCCGACAAATGAGGGGCCGCATGCAACAATGGCGTTGCACGCGGCCCCTACCAGCAGGTTTATGGAACCCTTAAGGTCCCTGTCTCCACAATTGGCCTAAAATAGGCGCTCAGTCTGCAGAAAGTTTCCGCAAAAGCTCACGCGGTGCAGCGGACAAAGTCCATGTTTGCGAATGGCCTCGATGTGTTCGGGGCTCGCATAGCCTTTCGATTCGGCCAAATGGTACTCGGGGTACTCGGCGTCGTACTCGACCATCATCTCGTCACGCGTGACCTTTGCCATGATGGATGCCGCGGCGATGCAGGCGATCTTGGCGTCGCCCTTGACCACGTCGCGCTCGTTGGGAACGGCGCCCAGGGGGTTGCCGTCCATAAGCACGCAATCGGGCTCAAGCCCCGTATCGGCCACCGCACCCGCGACAGCAGCTCGAATGGCGCGGGCCATGCCCATCTCGTCGATATCCGCAGGAGCGATATGGCAAAAGCCGATAGCGGTCGCCACCTCGGCAATCTTCACCGATAGCAGCTCGCGGCGCGCCGGCGTAAGCTTTTTGGAATCGTTGATGCCCCAGATGCGCGGCTCCATCGGAAGGCACACGGCGCACACCGTCAAAGGACCCGCTACCGAGCCACGGCCCACCTCGTCGACGCCCACGACCACACCATCACCGCCGAGCTCATGCATAAGCTCGTACATGCCGTTGACGCGCTCGCGCTCGGCAAGCTCCTTGGCATGGCGCTTTAGGGCACGCTCGCAAGCCTTGATCACCTGCTGGCGCGGATCCTCGCGATAATGCTCCACGAGGGCGGGAATCTCCTCAAACGTGGCGCTCGCCAGCTCGCCGGCAACCTGCGACGCCGAAACCGAGCTCGTCATGTTGGCCATACCAGGCCCTCCTTGCATGCAAATCAGATAAAAAGAAGGGCCACCCGAAGGTGACCCTTACGTCCAAACGAGTGGACAGACGCTGCGATCTTCTTAGCGCTTCTCGGGGATGCGAGCAGCCTTGCCCACCTTGTCGCGGAGGTAGTACAGCTTGGCGCGACGGACGCGACCATGACGAACGACCTCGAGCTTGGCGATCTTGGGGCTGTGAAGCGGGAAGGTACGCTCAACACCGACACCGAAGGACATCTTGCGGACGGTGAAGGTCTCGCGGGCACCGGCGCCGGCCATGCGGATGACGTCGCCCTGGAAGACCTGGATGCGCTCGCGGTCGCCTTCCTTAATGCGGTAGTGAACCTTGACGTTGTCGGCGACGCGAACCTGAGGAATGTCCTCGCGGATCTGCTGACGCTCGATTGCGCGGATGTAATCCATGTGCAATTCCTTACTCTTCTAGAGGTGCCGTACCACTCTGGCCGGCACGTAGTTGAACAAACGTATTCGAGTATACACGCGCGGGTTTCTGCTGCAAGAACAATTTTTTACGCAGACAAAAAGACAAAACCCGCACATGATAACCGTCCGCCTCACGAATGAGACGGACGGCATGAAGGGGGGGGCTACGTTAGGCGTCTGAACCCAAAACGTTAGGCGGAGCGCTTCGCCTCGAGCTTGGCCTGGGCGGCAGCCAGGCGTGCGAGGGGCACGCGGTAGGGCGAGCAGGACACGTAGTCCACGTCGGCCACATTAAACAGACCCTTGATGGACTTGGGGTCGCCGCCGTGCTCGCCGCACACGCCAAAGTGCATGTCGGGGTTGGTGGCGCGGCCCTTCTCGACGGCCATGCGCACCAGCTCGAGCACCGCCGTGTCAATGGTCTCGAAGGGGTTGTCCTTCAAGATCTTCTTGTGCATGTACAGCGGGATGAACTTAGCCTCGGCATCGTCACGGGAGAAGCCGAAGGTGGTCTGGGTGAGGTCGTTGGTGCCAAAGCAGAAGAAGTCGGCATGATGCGCGATCTCGTCAGCGACCATGCAGGCGCGTGGCAGCTCGAGCATCGTGCCCACGGGAATATTGAGCTCGACGCCCTCCTCGGCAGAAACCTCGGCGATTACCCGCTCGATGACCTCGCGGGTCTGGACATGCTCCGCCGTGATGGAGACGAGCGGAACCATGATCTCGGGTCGCGGGTCGACGCCCTCCTTGATAAGGCGGGCAGCAGCCGTGGCGACGGCGCGAACCTGCATGAGTGGCAGATCGCTAAAGACGACGGACAGGCGAACGCCGCGCAGGCCGAGCATGGGGTTCGACTCGACCATGCCGTCGATACGACGCAGGCGGGCGCGCAGGGCTGCAAGCTCTTCCTCGCTGGCGCCGGCGGCTTCCTTCTTGGTGATGGCGACCTCGAGCTCGCGAGGATTATCCAGGAACTCATGAAGCGGCGGATCGAGCAGGCGGACGACCACATCGCGACCGGACATGGTCTTGAACATCGCCAGGAAGTCCTCGGTCTGAACCTTGAGCAGGTCGGCCAGGGCCTGCTGCTTCACGGCCTCATCGTCAGACAGGATAAAGCTCTGGATGATGTTCTTGCGGTCGCCCAGGAACATGTGCTCGGTGCGGCACAGGCCGATGGCCTCGGCGCCAAACTCGAGCGCAAGCTCGGCATCCTCGGGATTGTCGGCGTTGACGCGCACATGGTTGGCATGGCCACAGGTCTCGTCCAGGCGAATCTCGTCGGCCCAGGACAGGATGGTGTCCAGATCGCCGGTAAGCTCGGCGGAGACCAGGTCAACGGCGCCGTCGACGACGATACCCTGGGTGCCGTCGATGGAGATAACGTCGCCCTCGTGCAGCACGCGGTCGCTGCCCTCGATGCGCACGACCTTCTCGGCGGCGTCGATATGGAAGCGCTCAACGCCACAGACGCAGGGCGTACCCATGCCGCGGGCGATAACGGCGGCATGGCTCGTCTTGCCACCGTGGCTGGTCAGGATGCCCTCGGCGGCTACCATGCCCTTCAGGTCATCGGGGTTGGTCTCCCAGCGAACCAGAATGACCTTGTGGCCCTCGTTGGCGCGCACGACGGCGTCGTCGCTCGAGAACACGACCTCGCCCACGGCGGCACCGGGGCTGGCGTTCAGACCGCTGGCCAGCGTCTCGTACTTCTTGGAGGCGTCAAACTGCGGGTGCAGGAGTTGGTCGAGCTGCGAGGGATCGATGCGGCTCACGGCCTCCTCGCGGGTGATCAGGCCCTCCTCGACCATTTCGAGAGCGATGCGCAGGGCGGCGGTGGCGGTGCGCTTGCCCACGCGGGTCTGGAGCATCCAGAGCTTGCCCTGCTCGATGGTGAACTCGATATCGCACATATCGCGATAATGATCCTCGAGCGTCAGGAACACGCGCTCGAGCTCCTCACCTGCGGACTCGAGGCCCGGGGTGGTCTTGAGGTCGGCAATGGGCTCGGTGTTGCGGATGCCGGCGACGACGTCCTCGCCCTGGGCGTTAACCAGAAAATCGCCGTAGAACTCCTTGGTGCCATCGGCCGGGTTGCGCGTAAAGGCGACGCCAGTCGCAGAGGTCTCGCCCTTGTTGCCAAAGGCCATGGCCTGCACGTTGACGGCGGTGCCGAGGTCGTCGGAAATGCCATGCTGCTTGCGGTAGATGCAGGCACGCTCGTTCATCCAGCTGCCAAAGACGGCCTGGATGGCAAGGCGTAGCTGAAGCTCCGGGTCGTGCGGGAAAACGGGCTTGCCGTCAGCGACCTCGAGCTCGGGATACAGGGAGGCATCGACGTTCTCGGAGAAGATGCCCTTAAAGGTCTCGACGAGTTCCTGCAGGTCCTCAGCCGAAAGCTCGGAATCGACGCGAACGCCGGCGACCAGACGGGCCTGGGTCAGGGCGTTCTCGAACAGGTCGGCGTCAACGCCCATAACGACGTTGGAGAACATCTGAATAAAGCGGCGGTAGCTATCCCAAGCAAAACGCGGATTTTGCGTCTGGGCGATGAGCCCCTGAACGGAGTCGTCGTTGAGGCCTAAGTTGAGGACCGTGTCCATCATGCCGGGCATGGAGAACGGAGCGCCCGAACGAACCGACACGAGCAGCGGATCGGAGGCGTCGCCGAGCTTCTTGCCGCAGCGGGCCTCGAGGTCCGCCTCGGCAGCAACGATCTCATCGAGTGCGCCCTCGGGCCACACGTTGCCGGCACCGGAGTACTCGACGCAAGTCTGGCAGGTAATGGTAAAGCCACCGGGAACCGGCAGGCCGATGCGGCTCATCTCGGCAAGGTTTGCGCCCTTGCCGCCAAGCACGAAGTTCATGGACTTGTCGCCCTCAGTGACACAGGTGCCCTGGGCGTCGGTTCCAAAACGGTAAACCCTCTTGCAATCGCTCACGATACTTCCCCTTTCATGCACTTACGCGCACGACCGTGGTAACGAATCGACCCGCCAAATGCGGGCCGTGAGGGAACTATACGGCGGGTTTTGAGCGGGCTTAAGCAGAGGATGCGCGGTTTGGTAAACGTGCTAAAACTGGCGGTAAACGGTAGGTAAAGGTGGTTACATTATGAAGATACCACTGTAAGAAAGTACAGGTCAGAGGCGATATTATTGCTAAATCGCTTTACCATAAGTAGCTAATTTGGGACGGGGCTTTTTTAGCTGCCCCCGTCGGCAATCGGCCAAAAAGCTCGCGGCCTCAGTCGGGGTAGCTAAAAAAGCCCCGTCCCAAATTAGCTACTTTTGTTGGGCTCGACGGGCGGCTCGGCGGGCACGGGCTTCCTGGATTTCCTCCAAGTGGCTGATGATCTCGGAGGCGCTCTCCTCGATCGCCTTGCCGTCGGTACGCACCACAAAGCAGCCTAGGCGCTTCATGAGCGCACGGGCTTCCTCGAGCTCGCTGTGCACGCTCTCGGGCTCGGCATAGGAGCCGGCAACGGCACGAGCGTAGTCATCGCCCAAGCGGCTATCGCGAATTTCGGAAATCACATCGACGGTCGAAATCAGGCCGAAGAGGCGCATCGGGTCGACCTCGTAAATCGACTTGGGCGGCTCCATGCCATGCGCCAGTGGGACATTGGCGACCTTGTAGCCCTGATAGGCCAAATACATCGACAGCGGCGTCTTGGACGTGCGCGATACGCCCAGCAGCACGATATCGGCACCCGACAGATCGTCGCAGCCGCGCCCGTCATCGTGCTCAACGAAATACTCCATGGCCTCGATACGATGGAAATAGCGGTCATCGGTCTTGTGAATCACGCCCGCAACGCCCTTGGGCGGCACACCGATGAGCGACGATAGCACGGCGAGCGTCGGGCCGATCAGGTCGACCGAACGGATATGCAGCATGCCCAGGTAATCGAGCACACGGGCGCGAAGCGCCGGATCGACAATGGTGTGGAACACGGCGATATCGCGATGGTCCGCATCAACGCGCTGGCCCACAAACGACTTGACCTGCTCCACAGAGTTCACCTTGGGAAGGCGCAAGAGACGAAAAGCCCCTTCATCAAATTGCCCGGACGCCGCAAGCACCACCTCACAAGCGGTATCGCCGAGCGAGTCGGAGATAACGATAACGGTGGGACGAGCGGTGACCGGGCAATCCATGCGGGGCTCCTTTTGCGCTTACGCGCAGGCTGGCTTACTTTTTGCGGGCAAGCTCACCGATGTTGGCAATGCCGGAGAAAACGGCCTCGAAGCGGTTGAGCAGCTTAAGGCGATTATCGCGGAGCTGCTCGTCCTTGTCCATGACCATAACCTCGTCGAAGAAACGGTCGATGGGCGCGCGCAGAGCGGCGAGGGCGGCAAATGCGGCCGGGTAGTCCTCGGCAGCAAGGGCAGCATCGACAGCAGTCTGAGCAGCCTCGGAAGCATCGGCAAGCGCGAGCTCGGCCTCGCCCATCAGGCTGCGGTCGTACTCCGCGCCCAGCTCGGGCTTGGAGATATGCGAGGCACGGGCATAGGCCGTAGCCAGGTTGTCAAAGGTCTCGGCATCGTTCTTGCGGGCCTCGTCAAGGGCAGCGCAGCGGGCGAAGAAGACGGACGGGGCGATGATGTGCACCGCAGAGACGGCGGCAACGGTATCGGCCAGGATCTTTTCGTCGCGGGCTATGCTCACCAGGCGGCCATGGAAGAAGTCGCGAACCTGATGGGCGACCTTGGCGGCGTCGAACTCAATGCCCTGCTCGCTATAGAGCTCGAGGGCGAAGTCGATGAGCGATGTGGGGTCGATCGGCAGACGGTCGCGCAGGATGTTGATGATGCCGATAGCGGCACGACGTAGCGCGTAGGGGTCGGAGGAGCCGGTCGGGGGCTCGCCGATGGCAAAGATACCGGCGATGGTATCGAGCTTGTCGGCGCAGGCCACGATGCAGCCAGCGGTGCCCTCGGGCAGCTCGTCACCGGCAAAGCGGGGACGATAATGATCGCGAATGGCGTGGGCAACCTCGTCGTTCTCCCCCATCGCGGTGGCGTAGTAACCGCCCATCACGCCCTGCTGGCTCGTGAACTCGACGACGGCGTTGGATACCAAGTCGGCCTTGCACAGGTGCGCGGCGCGAGCGGCATCGGCTGCCAGGTGAGCACCCAGGTGTGCCTCACGGGCAATAGCGAGCGCGAGCTGCTCGATGCGCTCGGACTTGGCGAGCACGCTACCGAGCTTCTCCTGGAAGGCGACCTTGGCCAGACGCTCGCGGAACTCGTCGAGGGAGATCTTCAGGTCCTCCTCGTAGAAGAACTTGGCATCGTCAAGACGGGCACGCACAACGCGCTCGTTGCCGTCGATCACGCGCTCGGCGTTCTCGGGCTTGCTGTTGGAGACGACCACGAACTCACGCGTGAGCTTGCCCTCGCCGTCATAGATCGGGAAGTAGCGCTGGTTGGTGAGCATGGACTCGCAGATGATCTCGTGCGGGACCTTGAGGAACTCCTCATCGAAGGTCCCGACGAGCACCGTCGGCCACTCGCAGAGGTTGATGACCTCCTCAAAGACCTTCTTGGGCGTATCGACATGGCAGCCGGGACGGACAGCCTCGACCTCGGCGATACCGGCAAGGATGGCCTCGCGACGGCGCTCGGCAGAAAGCACGCCGGCGTCCTCGAGCACCTGCTCGTAGACGGCGGGGCTGGCGACCACATGGTCACCGGGGCCAAGCACGCGATGACCACGCGTGGTGTTGCCACTCGTCACGTCGGCAAACGACACGGGCACAACGTCCTCGCCCAGAAGGCAGCAGATCCAGCGGACCGGACGAACAAAGGTCGCATGCTCGTGACCCCAGCGCTGAGAGCGGTAGTTGGGCCACTGCAGGCCAGCGATAGTCTTCTCGCACAGGGCCGTCAGGATCGGGGTGGCCGGGGCGGAAGGGATGTTCTTCTCGGCAAAGACGTACTCACGGCCGTCGGTGTCCTCGCGACGAACCAGATCCTCGGCAGCCACACCGCACTTGCGGGCGAAGCCCTGGGCGGCCTTGGTGGCGTTACCATCGGCATCGAAGGCGATGTTGGCCGCGGGGCCGCGCTTGACCTCGTGAACCTCGTCGGTCGCGGTGGCGACGTCGGCAACGAGCGCAGCCAGGCGGCGCGGGCTCGAGATCACACGGACCTCGCCGTGGGCCAGACCGGCCTCGTCGAGACCCTTGGCGATCATGGTGCCAAGCTGCTTGACGGCATTGTTCAGCGGTGCGGAGGGCATTTCTTCCGTACCGATCTCAAACAGGAAATCCTTAGCGTCTGCCATGGCTTACGCCACCTCGCCTTCCTGATCGGCATTCTCGTTGACTCCGGCGACCTCGGCCATGTAGGCCTCGCAGCACGCCTTGGCGACGGCGCGGACGCGCAGGATGTAGTTGGCACGCTCGACCGCGGACAGGGCGCCGCGAGCATCGAGCAGGTTGAAAGCGTGGCTGCACTTCATGACGCAGTCATATGCCGGCAGCGGCAGCTTGCGCTCCAGGCAGGAATGGCACTCGGCCTCGTAGTCGTCAAACTTCTGACGCATCATCTCGACGTTTGCGACCTCAAAGTTATAGGCACTGAACTCGCGCTCGTTCTCGAGGAACACGTCGCCATAGGTCATGGGCGTGCCGTCGGGCAGGTAGCTCCACACCAAGTCGTAGACCGAGTTAACGCCCTGCGCATACATGGCAATGCGCTCTAGGCCATAGGTGATCTCGACGGGCACGGGGTCGACCTCGATGCCGCCTACCTGCTGGAAGTACGTAAACTGCGTGACCTCCATGCCGTTGAGCCAGACCTCCCAGCCAAGGCCCCAGGCGCCGAGCGTCGGGCTCTCCCAGTCGTCCTCGACAAAGCGGACGTCATGGTCGTTGGGGTCCAGACCGATAGCGGCAAGAGACCCCAGGTAAAGCTCCTGGGCGTTGACCGGTGAGGGCTTGATGAGCACCTGGAACTGATAGTAGTGCTGCATGCGGTTGGGGTTCTCGCCGTAGCGGCCGTCGGCGGGACGGCGGCAAGGCTGCGCATAGCAGGTGCGCCACTCGGCGGGACCGAGCGAGCGCAGCGTGGTCGCGGTATGGAAGGTACCGGCACCGACCTCGGAGTCATAGGGCTGCATAATGACGCAGCCCTGCTCGCCCCAGTACTGCTGGAGGCGCAGGATGATGTCTTGGAAGGAAAGCGATGAAGCGTTCATGCCTCTAATATCCCCTCGTCGAAACGATTACACGGTTAGGTACTGTACTATAGCGGTTTTTAGTCGATAGCGCCGATGCGGTTGAGCGGCCAGTAGCGAACGAGTGCCACAGCGATCAAATCAGAGCGATCGACGGGACCAAAGTAGCGTGAGTCGGCAGAGTTTTCGCGGTTGTCGCCCATCACCCACACGCACCCGTCGGGAACGGTGTAGGGATAGCTTACCTGAGCGCCGGGCGCTTGGACCGAAAGTGGCCAGCTCATGCCCGTCGTATAGTCCTCGTCGAGCGCTTGGCCGTCAACGACCACCTTGCCATCCTGCAGGTCAACCGTCTGGCCGGCCGTGGCAATAACACGCTTGACAAGAACATCATGCTCGGAGGTGCCATCGGGGTTGTGAAACACCACGATATCGCCCTGCTTGACGGGCTGACCGAGCTCGAGGCTCACCTTTTGTGCCAGGATCTGGTCGCCAATCTCGATCGTGTCCTCCATAGAGCCGGTGGGCACCACAAAGGGCTCGACCACAAAGGTGCGGATCAGGAAGGTGGCCACGAGTGCGATCGCGATGACCGCGATCCACTCAAAAGCGCCCCTCAACGCGGAATGCTGCGATGGAACCATACTCACTCCTCGCTCTGCGAATACGAAGCGTCAAGGATCTCCTGCGCGTAAGCGCGCTCCTCGGGCGTGAGCCGCGCCGTCTCGATCAGATCGGGACGCCAGCGGCAGGTGCGCTCGATGGCGTTCTTGCGACGCCAGGCATCGACCTTGGCGTGATCGCCGCTCACAAGCACCGGAGGCACGCCCTCGCCGTTGAACTCGGCAGGACGGGTGTACTGCGCGTACTCGAGCAGGCCTCCATCCTCGGCGGTCGAGAACGACTCGTCGACGTTGCTCATCTCGTCACCAAGGGCGCCGGGGATGAGGCGTACGACAGCATCGGCAACGACCATAGCGGGAAGCTCGCCGCCCGTGAGCACGTAGTCGCCGATCGACAGACGCTCATCGGCATACGCATACGCGCGCTCGTCGACGCCCTCGTAGCGACTGCACACAAACAGCAGGCGCTCACTTTTGAGCAGGCGCTCGGCCACATGCTGCGTAAAAGGCTCGCCACAGGGGGTAAAGAACACCACAGTGGGCTTGGGACCCTCTGCGCTAATGGCCTCGATGGCCTCTGCGATAGGCTCGACCTTCATGAGCATGCCCTGCCCGCCGCCGTACGGCTCGTCATCAACGGTACGATGACGGTCGTGCGTCCAGTCACGCAGGTTATAGGCCTTAAAATCAAAAAGGCCGGCCTTGCGGGCGCGGCCCAAAATCGATGTGGACATGACGGGCTCAAACATCTCGGGAAAGACCGAAAGGGTCTCAATCAGCATGTTGTCCTCCCTACTTGTCCATATCGATCAGGCCGTCCATAACATGGACGGAAATTGTTCCTGTGTCGGGAAGATCGAGCACAACCTGCTCGATCACGGGAATCAGTACCTCGCCGTACCGATCGCCCTCGACAACCCAAACATCGTTAGCGGGCGTCGACATGATCTCGACGATCGTGCCGAGCGAACCGAAACGCTCGTCGACCACCTCGCGACCCATCAGGTCGGTATAGGCAGCGTCGAGCGAATCGAGCTCAAAGTCTTCACGATTTGCCAGCACGTAGCATCCCGTGATACCCTCGGCGGCCGTCAAGTCGTCAATGCCCTCAAACGAGACCAGATCGCCATCGCCCGTATCGGTGACGGACACGACCGTGCAAAAGCGGTCGCGCTTGAGCGCCGGCGGCGTCAGGGCGACGCGCATGCCCGGCTCTAATACAGAAGGAAGCCCCCGCAGCGGCTGCGCGAGGACCTCCCCCTTCCTTCCGTGCGGCTTGACCACACGGGCGATGTTTTTGTACTGGGACCTCAAGGTCCTAGCCCAGAACCTCTACCTCGACAGCAGTGTCGAGGCGAGCAGCCAGTGCACGGGCGAGCGTGCGAATGGCCTTGATGGTACGGCCACGACGGCCGATGACCTTAGCGACGTCATCCTCGGCGACCGAAACCTCAATCGTAGAGGCGTCGTCACCATCGATGACCTCAAGGCTCACGGAATCCGGGTCGTCGACGATCTGAACAACGAGATATTCGACGAGATCGGCGATGCGATCTGAGAGCATTGCCTCACCCTCGAGCTGTGCAGCGTCAACCTCAGGCACGATTTACTCCTCGGCGCCCTCAGCGGCCTCAGCGGCAGCCTTAGCGGCCTCGGCCTCTTTGGCGAGCTGCTTCTTGGACTTCTTGACGACGGTCTCGGTCTTCTCGCCCTCGTTGGCGGCCTTGACCAGAGCGGCGACGGCGTCGGTGAGCTGAGCGCCCTTGGACTGCCAGTCGGCGATCTTCTCGAGGTCGAGGTTGATGGTCTTGGGGGCGGTCATCGGGTTGTAGCGGCCAACCTCCTCGATGATACGACCGTCACGCGGGGCGCGGGAATCGGCGACGACGACACGGTAGTACGGACGCTTCTTAGCGCCGTGACGAGCAAGGCGAATCTTGACTGCCAAAGGAAACTCCTCCAACCAAGCAGCTTTAGGCTGCAACTACAAACAAACAGTTGAACATAATACGCCATCGACGCGGGCAGGTGAAGTCCGTGAGACCAACTTCTTCGGTGTAGTCGAGGGCAAATCCATATCTTAGACAAGAATTCGGGATTTGCAAGCACATACACGCACCCCACATGAGCTGCGCGGTATACTCATGACATGGAAAGACGCGAACATACATACGGTTATGAGGATGCCATGGGCGTCACGCCGCCTCCCTGGACGGGTCCGGCGGTGGGCCTGATGGACCTCGATGCGTTTTTTGCGAGCGTGGAGATGCTCGATCATCCCGAATGGCGCGGAAAACCGCTCATCGTGGGCGGAGACGCCGATTCGCGTGGCGTCGTGTCCACGTGTTCGTATGAGGCACGTCGCTTTGGCGTGCACTCTGCCATGGCCTCGGCCGAAGCGCGGCGCTTGTGCCCGCAAGCCATTTGGACGCACGGGCACTTTGATCGCTACCGCGAGGTGAGCGCGCAGGTCATGGCGATTCTCGCCGACGAGACCCCGCGCGTCGAGCGCGTATCCATCGACGAAGCCTTTATCGATATCACACCGGGTCGCTTTGCGCCCGAAGACCCGCTGCTGGTTGCGCGGCGTATAAGCGACCGCGTGGCAGCGCTGGGAGTGACCTGCTCCATTGGCGTGGGCTGCAACAAGACGGTCGCAAAGATCGCAAGCGAGCGGGACAAGCCGTTTGGACTGACCATCGTGCGCCCCGGAACCGAGCAGCGCTTTTTGGCCGCGCTGCCGGTATCTGCCATGAGCGGCATCGGACGCTCGGCCGAGGAACGGCTGCGCCGCATGCGCATCTACACGCTTGGCGAGCTGTCACGCGCACCGGAATCCACCTTGTCCTCTATTTTTGGTGTCAACGGCGAACGCATGCGCCAGCGTGCGCTGGGACTCGAAATCTCCGAAGTCACGAGTCTCGATGAAGAGCGCGAGGTCAAGTCGGTCAGCAATGAACGCACCTTTGCTAAAGATTTGACTGAGCGTGGGGATATTGAGGCGGCGATTGCGCTGTTGGGAGAGTCAGTGGGACGCCGTCTGCGCCGTCAGGGGCTGACGGGTGCCACGGTAACGCTCAAACTCAAGTATTCGTATGGCAGCGGGCGTACGGCACAGCGCCGGCTGCCTCATCCGACCGACGATGAGAACATCTTCGTGGCGGTTGCGCTCGAACTGCTCGACAACATCTGGCAGGAAGGCATGCATGTTCGCTTAGCGGGCATCGGCATGAGCGACTTCGACCACCAAGGCGGCATCCAGACCGACCTGTTCTGCGAGATCGATGACCGCGGAGCCCAATCCAGCGACCGCCGCGACCTCTCCGTCGCCATCGACGCCGTCCGAGACAAATTCGGCGACAGCGCCCTTTCCTTCGGCCGCCAATCCCGCTTCAACGATTAACCGCCTTTGGGCAAAAAGAAAGCCGAGCAGGTGCGGAAAACCGCAACTGCCCGGCGATATGCGTGAGGGTAGCTAACCCCGTCTCAAATGAGCTACTAGAGGAGGTTGAGGGGGAGCTGGGGAGCGTCTCCCCAGAGTTTCTCGAGGCGGTAGAAGTCGCGGGCTTCGGGAGTGAAGACGTGGACGACAACCGAACCGTAGTCCATGAGCATCCAGGTCTTCTGCTCGCGACCCTCGATGGAGAACGGGTGCTCGCCGCAAGCCTCGGCGACCTTCTCCTCGATCTCGTCGACGATAGAATCGACCTGGCGGTTGTTGGTACCGGTGGCAAGCACAAAGTAGTCACATACGTCGGAAAGCTCGGTCAGGTCGAGCACCTGAACGTCCTCGCCCTTCTTGTCGTAGGCGGCCTGCGCGGCGGCGCGGGCGACATCCTCGGCAGCGACACCGCTCGCGGACAGCGAGGCGGCAGTGCGGTCGGACGTGGCAACGAAACTCTTGTGCTCCACACCTTCAAGAATCTGCTCGTCGGTCATGGTCTCGTCGGCCATGGAATACCTCTTTCTAGACAGCCCGAGCTAGCACAGCTGGGCGTAATGGTTGTAAATCGTAATAGCCGTGGGATAAAGATAGCGCCCGGACTGGATCACATAGACCAGACCCTGCGCAAAACAGGAGAAGAACAACTCATCGAGCGTCGACTCCCCCACCATCTTGCGCAGCGCATGGGCATAATCGCCGTGGCGGTTGGGTTCGATGGCATCAGCCACAAAGACCACCATATCGAGCGGCGTCATGTCGCAAGCGCCCACGGTGTGACGGTCGACAGCCTGAAAGACCGCCGGCGACAGCTCGGGAAAAAGCTGCGGAAGTTCATAGGCGGCAACAGGGCCATGCAAAAGCGGCGTCGCGGCGGAAGGAGAGCCGGCAATCTTAATGCCGTAATGCAGAGCGCGCGTGACCAGCTCGTCGTCGGAGAGCACTTTGTCCCAGTCATGGATCAGTCCGGCGGCAGCGGCATCAAAGCGGTCAACGCCGTAGACCTCGGCCAGATGAAGTGCGGTCTCGGCAACACCCAGCGAATGCACATAGCGCTTGCGCTTATCCCTCATGCGAACATCGAGCAGCTCTTGAATGCGCTTGAGCAGCGCGCGCTCATCGCCCTCAAACTGATCCTCTACCGACAACGTAGACCCCCATCACTCAAAATCTTCTTGGCCCAAATCGGCATATAGCCTGCGTTTGCGAATGTAGCCGAGCACGGACTCGCTCGTAAGATAGCGCACGCTCATACCGCGGGCAACTCGCTTACGAATGTTCGTCGAGCTGATCGCCAACGCTGGAATCTGAATATAGCGCACGTCGAACGGCAGCCCCGACTCTTTGATTCGGGCACGCGCCGTATCGATATCAAAGCCCGGTCGTGTCGCCGCAATAAAGGTAGCAAGCTCAGCGATTCGTTCGGCATCATGCCAGGTCACGATATCGATGATCGCGTCGGCGCCCGTAATAAAGTAGAGCTTTACCTGCGGCGGATAAAAGTCGCGAAGGGCATGAAGCGTATCGGCCGTATAGGTTACGCCCGGGCGGTCGATCTCGAACCGGCTCGCCAAAAAAGCCGGGTTCGCGGCGGTGGCGAGGACCGTCATGGCATAACGGTCCTCGGCAGGCGTCACCGGCTTGTCAAGCTTAAAGGCAGGAGAACCCGCCGGCATAAAGAGCACAGCGTCCAAGTCGAGCGACTCGCGCGCCTGCTCGGCGGTCACCAGGTGCCCGTAATGGATGGGATCAAAGGTGCCACCCATAATGCCGAGCCTAAACTCCTGCCCGTCCTCTAGAGGAAGCTCGGGCAGACCGATTCCACCGCGCAGCGACATGGCTTACTCGCCCTCCGGTGTCTCGGTATCGCCCGCGGCATCCGCTGCATCCGTCGCATCGACAACCTCGACGCCCTCATCCGCAGCATCGGCCACGTCAATGGCTTCAACGGCAACGTCCTCGCCAGCATCCTCGAGCTCCTCGTACTCCGAGAAGTCCTCGGCGCCCTCAAAGTCAAAGGCGCGCTGGCAAATGCGGACCTCGTCGCCCGCACGGCAACCGGCCTTCTCGAGCGCATCGTCAACACCCATACGCGCAAACTTATGCTGCAGGTAAATGACGGCTTCCTCATTTTCCCAGTCGGTCTGAATGACCATGCGCTCGATGGCACGACCGACCACGCGGAAGGCACCGGGCTCTTCCTGGACAATGCGGAAACGCTTCTCTCGCTGCAGGCGACGGCGCTCCCATTCATCGTCGCGCAGAACGACCGGCTCATCAGAGACCGCCAGCTCGGCGCGAAGCTTAGCCACCTGCTCGCCCACGGCAAGCATCAGCGTGTTGAGGCCGGCGCCCGTAACAGCAGACACGGCAAAGAACATATGGCCATCGTCGAGCGCCGCACGCTTAAGGTCGGCAATCTTGTCGGCCGTGCCCGGCGCATCGCACTTGTTGGCAACGACGATCTGCGGACGCTCCGAAAGCTCGGCGCCATACTGCTCGAGCTCGCGGTTGATGATGCGATAGTCCTCGACCGGATCGCGATCCTCAAAACCACCCGTCATGTCGACGACATGCATGATTAGGGCCGTACGCTCAATGTGGCGCAGGAACTGGTGACCCAGGCCCTTGCCCTCGCTCGCGCCCTCGATGAGACCGGGGACGTCGGCAACGACGTAAGAATATTCGCCGGCACGCACCATGCCGAGGTTCGGCACGAGCGTGGTAAACGGGTAGTCGGCGATCTTGGGGCGGGCGGCACTCATGCGCGCGATGAGAGATGACTTACCCACCGAGGGGAAGCCCACGAGCGCGGCATCGGCCATGAGCTTCATCTCGAGCTCAATCCAGTGTTCCTCGGCCGGCTCGCCCAGCTGAGCGAACGCGGGCGCGCGGCGCACCGACGTCACAAAGTGCGTGTTGCCCAGGCCGCCGGCACCGCCGGGCGCCACGACAACGCGCTCGCCATCGTGAACGAGGTCGGCAATATCGAACATCGGGGTCTGCGTCTCGGGGTCGAGCTCGCGTACCACGGTACCCATAGGGACCTTGAGAATCAGGTCCTCGCCGCTCTTACCGTTACGACGGGCACCCTGCCCGTGCGTGCCGCGCTCGGCGCGGAAGTGATGCTTAAAGCGGTAATCGATCAGCGAAGACAGCTGAGCATCGGCCTGGATGACGACATTGCCGCCACGACCGCCGTCGCCGCCATCGGGGCCGCCCTTGGGGACAAATGCCTCGCGCCTAAACGACATGCATCCGGCTCCGCCGTCGCCGCCGCACACGTTAATGCGGCTGATATCGGTGAACTGTGACAACAGAATCGCCTCCTACAAAAAGAGGGAGACCCTTGAATCCTAAAACTCAAGTGCCTCCCACATATGTGCTCTATGAAGGGTGAATTACGCGTTCGCGAGCGGGCGTACGCTGACCCTGTGCTTGATACCCTTGTGGAACTCAACGGTACCGTCGACCAGCGCGAACAGCGTGTCGTCCTTACCACGGCCAACGTTCTCACCCGGGTGGATGTGCGTGCCGTGCTGACGGACGAGAATCGTGCCCGTGGTTACCATCTGGCCGGCATAGCGCTTCGTGCCAAGGCGCTGACCGCGGGAGTCACGGCCATTACGGGAGGAACCGAGTCCTTTTTTGTGTGCCATTGTGTATACCTACTCTTTCGTTACGAGTGTAATCTACTCGGCGACGGGAGCCTCGGCAACAGCCTCAGCCTCTGCCTTGACAGCCTTCTTGGCGCGGGAGGTAGCCTGAACCTTCACGATCTTAAGCTTGGTGAGCTGCTGACGGTGACCCTTCAGACGACGATAGCGCTTGCGCTTGTGGAACTTGAAGACCAGCTGCTTCTCGCCCTTGAACTGCTCAACGATCTGAGCGGTAACCTTGGCCTTGGCCAGCTTGTCGGGATCGGTGACGATCTTCTTACCATCGTTGAGGAAGATAACCGGCAGGGTGACCTTGTCGCCCTCATTGCCCTCGATCTTCTCGACGGTGATGACATCGTCGGTGGCGACCTTGTACTGCTTGCCGCCCGTGTTAACGATTGCGTACATGTTTACTTGCCCTTCATGCATCAGTTAGTGCAACAGCCGAATATAGTAGCAGGCGAAAATACCCCCGTCAACGAGTATGTGGAGCAAATCCACAAGTTCGCACAGGTATGGGGCTGACGAGTCGGCCCTCGTCGTCCTCGCATGCTTGATTCTGACGCTCGACATCGTAGGAGCAGATGGTCACGAGGTCTTGCATACCGGTGGAAACAATAGGTGCATCCACGCCCGGGGTCAAGCCCTGCAACAAAACATCAGCAGCAGAAAGCAAAATCTCCGGACGCATGGAGCCCTCGTTGTCGGCATGGGTGTCGAGCATGAGCACTAAATGGTCCGGGCGCTCCCCCGCCGTGAGCTCATAGCCCACGAGCGTGTGATCCAAATCCAAGCGCTTGCTCTTTTTGCCGCGTGCGTAGTCGATGCCATGGTCCGCGCGCAGCGTGTCGATCGCACGACGCACCTCGTCGGCGCTTACGGGCGCCTCGGGATCCAAGTGCAGATCGATGCGATACGACAGACGCGTGAGCTGCGCCGTCAAGGCCGGCGTGCGCACGTCGATGTACGCCGCCTCAATGGGCGCCAGATCGGCCGGAGACGCCGCGGCCAGGCGCCCAAACGCCTCGTCGAGCGCCACGAACTCGGTCATAAACAGGTCATACCACTCGCAGGTCGACGACGTACCAACCGGTAGCGCCGAAGAGAAGCCCACGCGCATGTGCGGAGAGAAGCCCTGCGTGACGGCATAGGGAAGTCCCGCACGGCGCACGATGCGCTCAATGGTATGGATCACTTCGAGATGGCCCAGGTACTTAAGGCGATCGCGCTTGCCATAGCGAACACGAAGCCTAAAGAGCGAGGGGTTGTCGGTCAGGCGCTCACTCATGCGCGATCACCCATCAATACATTCTTGGCGTGGAGCGTGGGGCAGATCCCGCAGCCGGTGCACGACGTGCGGGTGCAGTCGGGAGTCGTGACGCCCTCGAGCGAGCGACGGTACTCGCGCTCGAGGAAGCCGCGCGTGCAGCCGGGGCTCACGTGCTCCCACGGCAGGCGCCAGTCCAATTCGTAGGGCAGGTGCACGAGCTCATTGAGGTCGATGCCATTTTTGGCAGCAGCCTCCTTCCAGTTATCGAGCGAGAAATGCTCTACCCAGGCGTCAAAGCGAGAGCCCGAGCGCCAAGCATCGATGATGACGGGCGTCATGTCGCGACCGGCGCGGGACAGCGCGGCCTCGATGAGCGAAGTCTCGGCATCGTGGTAATGCACACGGACGGCACGGTTGCGAACGCTCGTGATAAGCAGCTTCTGGCGACGCTTGACGTCGTCGTAGTCGAGCTGCGGGCACCACTGGAACGGCGTAGCAGCCTTGGGGATAAAGACCGAAACCGAGATGGACACCGAGATCGAGCCGCGACGAGCCTTGGGCACCACGGAACGACCGAGCTCCAGCACGTGATCGGCCAGATTGGCGGTGGCCACGATGTCCTCGTCGCGCTCGCCGGGAAGGCCCATCATAAAGTAGAGCTTCATGCGGTTCCAGCCGGCCTCGAAGGCCGCCTTGGCCGCACGGTCCAGGTCCTCCTCGGTCACGTTCTTGTTAATGATGTCGCGCATGCGCTGGCTGCCGGCCTCGGGCGCGAACGTCAGGCCGCCCTTCTTTTCGCCAGCAACCGACTCGGCCATATCCACGCCAAACGAATCCAGGCGCTGCGACGGAATAGACACGCGAATACCCGTATCCTCCAGGCGACGGTTGAGCCTGCCGAGCACGTCGCGAATGCAGGAGTGGTCGGTCGTGGAGAGCGAGGTCAGCGACACCTCGTCATAGCCGGTCTTTTCCAGACCCTGAATCACCGACGAGACGATCTGGTCGGCCGAGCGCTCGCGCACCGGACGATACGTCATGCCAGCCTGGCAAAAACGACAGCCGCGGGCGCAGCCGCGCAGGATCTCGATAGACAGGCGGTCGTGAACCAGCTGCGCATAGGGCACGCACGACTGCGACAGCGGATTCGTGGCGCCGAAATCCTCGACGACGCGCTTGTAGACCACGGTCGGCGCATCCTTGCCTTCACGCGGCACGGTGTAGCCATGCGGCGAGCAGGGCTCGTCGTGACGAACCTCATAGAGCGACGGCACGTAGTTGCCGGCAATGGATGCAAGCTGCTCGACAATCTGCGCGCGCGGGACCCCTTCGTCACGCAGGCGACGATGCAGCTGGCAGGTCTCGAGCAGCGATTCCTCGCCCTCACCGATGAGGATGGCATCGAAGAAGGCCGCGTACGGCTCGGGGTTGTACACCGAGGGACCGCCGGCGATGATGATTGGGTCGTCTTCACCTCGGTCGGCCGCTAACAGCGGAATGCCAGCGAGGTCCAAAGCCTCGAGGAAGTTCGTCACCGCCATCTCGTGCGGCACATGCAGACCGACGATATCAAACGAAGCGACCGGCGCTGCACCCTCGAGCGATAGCAGCGGAATACCCGCCTCGCGCATGGCGTCGCCCATATCGGGCCACGGCACATAGCCGCGCTCGCAGGAGATGCCCTCGGCCTGGTTAAGGATGTTGTAGAGGATGGCGATGCCCTGGTTGGGCAGACCGACCTCGTACACATCCGGATAGATCAGGCAGCAACGGTAGTCGGCATCGGCCTTGGAAAGCGTGCCCCACTCGTGATCGATATAGCGACTCGGCTTCTCGACCTTGGCGAGCAACGGCTCAATTAAATGAAAACAGTCTTGGTATGCAACGCGCAACGGAAAACCCCTAAGCAGCGAGATCTGATGCGTCCTGATAGGACGCCATAGGACGGGTAGCGCCCGCGACCGTGGTCACCAGATCGCGAACGCGGGAGAACGTGGCAGTGACCACCTCGTTGGCACGGCTGTAGTCGACATCGCGCTCGTAAAGCGAAACGAGCGCACGGCCCATGCCATAGGTGCCCGCGGCAGCAGTGAGCGCCTTGACGGCAAACCCAATATGCGGCGTCTGCTTGACAAGTGCGCGGGTGACCGCTCGGATCACAAGACCGCCGGCAAGCACGCCCGCGACCTCGTAGCCGCGCTCAGGCTTAATGCCGCGTCCAAAGACGGCAGCGAGCTCAAAGAGCATGCCCACCTGCGCCAGCGCCATAACGGGATAATCGGCGCCCGGCAAAAACACCAGCGCACCGGTCGCCATATTGGTGAGCGCGCACGAGGTGATGATACGATTGGCCGCAGCGATGCGCATGAAGGCAAAGTTCGCCGCAAAAGCCGTTTCCTTGTCGGTGCGATCGAGAATCCAGCGGGCAAGCGTCTCGAGCAGATACGTCTTATCGGTTGCCGCTACCACGCCGAGCATGGGCGTAGACTCCTCGATAAACGGCACCTCCACAGCAGACTCGGCAAGCACGCACACGGGCGCGCCGGCGATCACGAGCTCCTGCACGGCACTCTCCAAGCGGTCGGAACCACACGAGAGCACCAGCACCACATCGGTATCGGTCTTTGGAGCAATTCGCTCCTCCCCCAGACGCTCGACGCGCACAATGCCCGAGGTCGTCTGCGGCACAAAGGCGTCACGCACCGTCTCGGCCAGAAAGCGCGAGGCGGACGAATCCAGATAGACCGAGACGCGCACAGGTGTATCGGAATCCTTCTTAACGGACGTGCCCATCTTAAAAGCGCGGGTCAGCTTATCTACGGGAATTTTCATGGCAAACCCCTCCAGCGGTTACGCGGCGCCCGAACGATGCCGCCATATGGATTGTACGATACCCACCGTCAGCAGCTGAATCATCATCGAAGACGAACCGAAGCTAATAAACGGTAGCGGAATACCGGTAATCGGCATCATGCCGATGCACATGCCGATGTTTTCGAAGGTCTGGAACGCCCACATGCCAACGATGCCCACACACGAAAGACGCAAAAACAGCGACTCACACTTAAAGGCGACGCGAATCGTCGAAAAGATCAGCAGCACGTAGAGGCACAGGAGCAAAAAGGAACCGCAAAAGCCAAAGGTCTCGGACAGGAAGGCGAAGACGAAGTCGGTGTGGAACTCAGGCAGAAAGCCGCCGGCCGACTGCGTCGCATGGCCCAAACCCTTACCAAAGAAGCCGCCCGAGCCAACGGCGATAAGCGACTGCTGCAGGTTGTAGGCATCGTCCGAATCGGCATTATCGGGGTCGATAAAGACCGTCAGACGGTTCATCTGGTACTGCTTGATGAGCACATCATGGCCGAGCAACGAATCAAAGACCGAATCGAGCGCCAGAACGAGGGCCACCAGGCCCACGAGCAGGGCCAGCGTCGACAGCACCCATTCGCGGCGTGCACCGCTCATACAAATGACGATGGCGCCCGAAACAAGCACGACCAGGCCCGAGCCCAGGTCGCCCATGGCAACGACGGCCAAAAACGGAATGGATAGCATGCCGCAGAGCTTGACGTAGTCGCGAACGGTATCGATGCGACCGTTATACTGCGATCCAAGCGTAGCAATAAAGAAGATGGTGATGAGCTTGGCAAGCTCAACCGGCTGGAATGTCAAGCCGATACCGGGAATCTTAATCCAGCCCGTCATGCCCAGACCGCCTGTATAGGACAGACCCGGAATCTTGGGCGAGAGGATCACGATCAGGTCGATGACGAGCAACGCCGTCGAGAAATTGGAAATACCGCGCAGATCGGTACGCCAGACCAGCACCGCCAGCACCGCTCCGATGCCAATTCCCAGCAGATGGCGTGAGAACGAGGCATCGGCCTTAAACTGCGAAGCCGACCAGATAATAATGGCACCGTAGGCGACGAGCGCCACTGTAGCCACGAGCACACCGATATGCACCTTTTGGCGAAACGTGCCGCGCGAGGCCGAAAGTTGCTTGTTGACGCGGTCCAGGCTGCTGCGAGAGCCGGTCTTGGTTGAACGGAACAGATCCGCCGGAGAAAAATCCATCGCAACCTCCTATCGAACCGAAGAATCGCCCGAAGCCGAAGAGGTATCGGGCTCGTCATAAATCACACCGAGCACGTCGCGCACGACATGCATCGCGGTATCTGAGCCACCGCCGCCCTGCTCCAGGACGGTAGCGATGACATACTTGGGGTCATCGGCCGGTGCATAGGCGCAGAACCATGCGTATTCGTCCTCACCGCTTTTCTCACCCGTGCCCGACTTGCCGTATACCTGCGGCGTCAGGGTGCCAAAGTGAGCCGCCAGGGACGTCGATGCCGTGTAAATCACGTCGTGCATGCCGTTGCGAACAAGAGCCAAATCCGAATCGCTGTTGATCTTGGCCTCCAGGCGCTTCTTCTTGCCCTTGCCGTTGTACTTATAGGCATCGCCGTCGCCATCGCGCGACACGGCAGACAAAAACACGTGAGGCACGTACTGTTTGCCGCCGTTGGCAAGACCCATATAGGCGCACGCCATCTGCAGGGGCGTCACCAGGATGTCGCCCTGGCCGATGGCAATGTTGGTCATATCGCCGGCATTCCACTTGCGATCCTCGGCAGAGGCGTCGGTGAAGTACGACTCTTTCCACTCGGCATCGGGAATACGGCCCGCGCCCTCACTCGGCAGATCGATACCGCAGGTCTTGCCTAGACCCCAGCGACGAAAGACCTCCTGCAGGCCCTCGGGATGTTGCTCGTCATAAAAGAACGCCTTGCCCATGTCGTAGAAAACGGGGTCGCACGAGTTGGCGATACCCGACTGCAGCGTCATGGTGCCGTGGCCAGACGTCAGCCAGCAGCGCTTGCCCCAAGCCTTGCCCAGGCCCGTCCAATAGCCCGTGCAGTTGGTCGTCTGCCCCGACGTGTAGGTTCCAAACTCAAGACCGGCCAGTGCCGAGAGCGGCTTGATGGTCGAAGCCGACATGTACTGTCCGCTAATGGCGCGGTTGAGCAGCGGGTGCGAACCTTTGTCATCATTGAGCTCAGTCCACACGTCATTTGAGACGCCGCCGATAAAGACGGACGGATCGAACTTGGGCTGGCTCGCCATGCCCAGGATCTCGCCATTGTTGGGATCGAGGCACACCACAGCGCCGTTGCCGGCATTGCTGTAGCCAGTGGTCTTGGCAAGTTCGATAGCGCTCGCCAGCGCCGTCTCACAGGCCTGCTGGATCTTAAGGTCGAGCGTGAGCTTAATGTCGGAGCCGGCCTTCGCGGGCACGGCGCCGGCCTGACCGGTCACATTGCCCGAGGCATCGACCTTGACGGTCTGCTCGCCACGAATACCCTGCAGCAGGTTTTCGTAGTAGCTCTCAACGCCCGCCTGGCCCACGATATCGCCCGACTGGTACGTAATCTTGCCAGCAGAAGCATCATCATCGCCAGAGGTTTTCTTATTCTGGGCCTCGAGCTGCTCGGAGGTAATGGTGCCGGTATAGCCCAAGATATGACATGCCGTCTCGCCATATGGATACTGGCGCTCGGTACGCTCGGCAATCTTGACGCCCGGGAACTCGCCGGCATGCTCCTGAATATAGGCAACCGTGGAGCGACGGACGTCCGTCGCGATGGTATGCAGGCTCTGGGCGCCCTCTGTATTGTCCTGAATATTGCGAAGGACCGCCACGTAAGGCATTCCAAGCACGTTGGCAAGATGGCGAACCAGAACCTCATCCTCGGCAAGGTCGCGGTAGGCCACGACAGCCAGTGAGGGACGGTTCTGGACAAGCGCCACGCCATTGCGGTCGAGGATGCGACCGCGCACAGCGGGTGTTGTAACGGTGCGAGTCTGATTACTATTGGCCTGCTTCTCGTAATAGTCCGACGAGACCATCTGCATGCCCCACAGCTTGACGGCAAGCGCCGCAAACATCGCGCCCACACCCGTGGTGAGGATGGAAAAACGGCCCTTAAAGGCGGTCGCCGCGGTATTGCCCTCGCCCTCGGTGGCGCGCGGGGCCGTTCCATGCTGCGTATCGTAGGTAAAACGGGAATCGCCGCGACGCATGATGACCAGCGCGACCACGATGGCCACAACCAGCACGATACCGGCGATAATAACCGTCAACTGGGAAGACATCTACGGGCCTCCCCTATTTGAGCTTGCGGGTCTTGGGCTTAAAGCGCATACCCGCCTGGCGTCCGCCACGTGCGGAGAATCCATAGCCGGACTGCGGCACGACGCCGGACATCAAAAACGGAATGGCAACCAGACCCGTCAGGATCGAGGACGGCAGCGCATGGCCGAAGATCGCCACGACAAAGCTCGTCTCCAAACCCATAAACAGCAAGATGATGCTGTAGATCACATTAATGACGAGCGCAAAGGCGCCCACAGTGACGCCGCGCGCACTCGGAGTACCGCCCGTCTGACCGACGGCGCTGTGCACCAGGGCAAAAGAACCCACGGTCAGCAGGAGCGACATAACGCCCACCGGCACCGCAGCGGACAGGTCATAAAAGAAGCCGCTGCAAAAACCGCACACGACGGCACGGGTCGGGTCGCCCGAGAACACGCTTAGGCACACTAGGATAATCATGAAGTTGACGCGACCGCCCGCAATGGAGATCTGCGGTGCCAGGCCTGCCTGCAGCAGCACGCACACGATGGCGGCGATCACAAACGTGCGGGAGCTCATCCCCTGCTCGTGTAGATCCATGGACATGCCCCCTATTCGCTCGAGCCGGAATCGGTCGTCTCGGACGTGTCGGAACTGTCATCCGAGCTCTCGTCCTTCGTCTTGGTCGCAGCATCGCGCGACGTTCCCTGCGGCGTGCTGTTGGCAGTGCTCACGTCCTCATCCGAGGCCGACTGTTCGTCGGTCAGCGAGGTGATGACCAGCACTTCCTCGTTGTTCTCGGCCGTCGTCTGGGCGCGCACCACAATGGTGTAGTACACATCGTTTGCCGATTTCTCGACCGACGAGACGGTGCCGAGCGGTAGACCCTTGGGGAACACACCGCCAATGCCCGAGGTCACGATGTTGTCGCCAACCTTAACGTCGGAGTCGACGCTCACGTACTCAAGACGCAGCGTGCCGTCAGCCTGACCCTGCAGCATGCCCTGGGCGCGCGTGTCCTGCACCATGGCGGATACGCCGGAGTTCTCGTCGCCAATCAGGCGCACGGTAGAGGTCTTGGCCGATACCTCGATAATCTGGCCGATAACACCGGCAGAACTCGTCACGGGCATGTTGATGGTAAGGCCGTCGGCAGAGCCCCTGTCGATGGTAACGGTCGAGGTCCAGGCATCGCCGGAGGCACCGACGATACGAGCAGCGGTCGATTTGAGGTTATAGGTCGACTGCAGGCCGACCAGCCCCTCCAGACGCTCGGCGGTCTTTTGAGCCTCGGAGAGCTCAGCAACCTTAGAGGTCAGTTCCTCGTTTTGCTTCTTGAGTTCGTCGAGCGTGTCCTGCGACGCCGTAAGGTTAGAGAACACGTTGCCGATCGCATTGAAGGGAGCCGCCACGGCCGAGCCCACAAAGCGCACCGGCGAGGTAATCGTCGTTACGCCCGAACGCACGGCATGAATCGGCCCTGCCTCGCCCTCGCGGATGTAAAACGTGAGCAGCAACACCGAAATCAGGCTGAAAACAATCAACGGGCGCATACCCGTTGATTGTCGCTTGGTATTCAGATTTGTGGAGAAACCCGAAGATCGTGCCAAATGGAATCCACCTTTTGGAAATTAAGCATTGGTCTGGACGAAGCCGCCATCAAACGCATTGGCCTCGAGCACGCGGGCACAGCCGTTAACGACGTTATCGAGCGCCGTGGGGCTGACGTTGACCGAAACACCGGTCTCATCGCGCAGGCGCACGTCGAGACCGCGCAGCAGCGCGCCGCCACCGGTCAGCAAAATGCCGTAGTACATAAGGTCCGAGGCAAGATCGGGAGGCGTAGCGTCGAGTGCGTCCTTGACGGCCTTGGCCATCTCGTCGAGCGGCTTGTTGAGCGCGCGACGAATCTCCTCGCTCTCGATGCGCACGGTCTTGGGCAGACCGGTAATCACGTCGCGGCCGTTGACCTCGACGTCGAGCTCGTCCTTGAGCGGCACGGCGGAACCGACCTTGATCTTGATGTCCTCTGCCGTACGCTCGCCGATGGCCAGGTTGTAGGCATCGCGAACGTGCGTGAGGATGGCCTGGTCGAACTCGTCACCGGCAATACGGATGGACTGCGAGACGACGATGCCGCCCATAGCGATAACGGCGACCTCGGTAGTACCGCCACCGATGTCGATGACCATGGAGCCGGTGGGCTCCTCGACGGGCAGGTCGGCGCCGATAGCGGCGGCCATGGGCTCCTCGATCAGGTAGGCCTGGCGGGCACCGGCCTGGATCGTGGCCTCAAAGACAGCACGCTTCTCGACCGACGTGACACCGGAGGGAACGCAGACGACAACGCGCGGACGCGGGGTCCACGGATAGCGCTTCTCGGAAGCCTTGTCGATAAAGTAGCGAAGCATGGCTTCGGTAACATCGAAGTCGGCGATGACGCCGTCCTTCAGGGGACGAACGGCCACGATGTTGCCGGGCGTACGGCCGAGCATGCGCTTTGCCTCGATACCGACCGCCAGGATGCGCTCGTCGTTCTTGTCGATGGCGACAACAGAGGGCTCGCGAATGACGATGCCCTTGCCGCGCACGGAGACAAGCGTATTTGCGGTACCGAGGTCGATGGCAAGATCGCCCGCATAGCTACCGAAGAACATATCCATCAAAGAAAACAACGCAACTCCTGATGTGTTGGATGATTGCTGGAAAACTACTAGCTCATCATACTAGCGCAAGCCCGGCACCTCACTTGCGGTGAAGCGCCGGGCAAAGCTAAATCCCATAAGGTCACTACTGGTTGTCAGCAGCCGAGAAATCCATATCGAGCGAGGAAACGGCCCAGCCGATATGGTTGTCAGAGCGCACGAATTTGACGGTGTACTCCTGCTCGCCGCCCTTGGACAACGATGCCTTAACCTTGGCGGTCGTCTCGGTCATGGACTGATCCATGCCCTCGACGGACACGGTGGCGCCCTGCGGAATCGAGGAGATGATCATCGATTTGGCGTCCTCGGACAGGCTCGAGGCCAGGCAAGACTCGGCCTTTGCGGTGTCACCGTCGCCGGCAGCCTGGAACAGATCGGTGATAACCGACTCCTGCGAGGGGAAGCCAAAGCCGCGCGTGTAGGCAAAGCCCAGACCGCCCGCGGCGATCAAAATGAGCAGAAGCAGCACGATGAAGACTTTGAGACCCGTGTGGCGATGGCGACGACGGACCTTGGCCTGCTTACGATCCTGACGGTCCTGCTGGACCATCTCGGACTCGGACAGCGTAAAGAAGCCGGTGTCCGAGGGATCGGGCATAAACTGACCGGTCGCGCCCGTAGGATCGAGCGGATCGACGGCAGGAGCGTCCATCGCGGGCGCCGGAGCCGTGGCCATAGCCGTCTGGGCAGACAGCGCGGCAAGCGAATCGTGCACGCGGGCAAGCTCATCGGCCTGCTCGGAGGTGAGCTGGTAGATGCCATCGGCAGTAGCGGCGTTAAAGGCGTCGAGTGCGTCGGAGGGGCGGCCGGCGGCAGAAAGTGCCTGACCCATGCCGGCGTTGAGCGCACGCGTGTCGTCGCGGGGGCCGGCAAAGTCGATAGCCGTGCGGTAGGTCTCCACGGCATCCGCCGGACGGCCGAGCTTAATGAAGCAACGACCAAGCTCGCCCAGTGCGGCGGCAGGAGCCGGATTGGCGCCGTCGATGGCAGCCTGACGGAAGGCAGTACCCGCGTTGGCATAATCGCCCGACTGGAACAGCGCATTGCCCAGGCCCAGATAGGCCTTGAACGGCGTGGCATAGGAAGCATCCTGCGTAGCAGCAGAGAACGCCTGGGCGGCCGTCGTGTAGTCGCCCACGGCGGCGAGCGCCTTGCCGCGGTTGGTGAGCAGCGCGCCGCGCTTGCCGTAGGTGCCGTCGTTGAGGGCGGCAGCATAAGCCTCGGCGGCCTCGGCATACATGCCCAGGTGCATCAAGGCGTTGCCACGAAGGTGATCGGCCTCGCCCATAATCTCATCGGGAGTCTTTGCCGCCCCAAGCATCTGGGCTGCAGCGGAAAAATCACCCGCGCGGTAAGCGGCGCGGCCCTGTTGGATCAGCTGGCTATTCAAGGAAGTCCCCTTTACTCGTGAACGATCTCGACATGGACGATCTCGTCGCCGGCACGCAGCTGCGAAATCACATCGAGACCCTCGACCGTGGTACCAAAGACGGTGTAACCGGAATCGAGGTTATGCTGGGCGCCCAGGCAGAAGTAGAACTGCGAACCCGCGGAATCGGGGTCCATGGAGCGTGCCATGGCAAGGGCACCATCGACATGGCTGTTGCGCGGATTGGTGGCAAACTCGCCCTTGATGCAGTAGCCGGGGCCACCGGTACCGGGCATGCCGTCGGGGCCCTCAAGACCGGCAGCGACGTCGGCGCCGGACATATCGCGGGTATTGGGGTCGCCACCCTGAATGACAAAGCCGGGCACATAGCGATGGAACTTAAGGCCATCATAGAAACCCATCGTGGAAAGCTCGCAGAAGTTCGCGACATGAATGGGAGCGCCCTCGCCGTCAAACTTGACCTTGATGGTACCCTTCGACGTCTCGATAACGGCGCACTCATCGGCGGCAAGCTGATACTCGGGCGTGTAGAGCTCTTTCTTAAAACCAAACATGTGGTTCCTTCCTCGTGCGTTTAAAGCATATTTGTACGAATTGTAGCAATAAGCATGCGCTTACATCAATTGCGCACGTAGGTTATGCCGACTATGGCGAACTAATTTTAGGAACGCTGCTGCGGCTTCCAGGAGCCCACGTTGGCGTCGTACTGGTTCAGCGCGCTGTTGCCGCCCTGTGCGATGGGCGCCAGGATCTCGCTTTGGTGGGAACTCATCGACTCACCATCGGGAATGGCCAGCGAGATATCCCAGCTCTGGCAGATCACGTCGACGCGCTCATACATCCACTCGGCAAGCTGCTTTAAGTGGGCGATGTCGTCCGCATAGACCGTATCGTCTTGGTACTTAAGGTTGTTGAGCTCATCTTGCGTCTTTTTGATCTGGTCGCGCAGGGCGTAGGCACTCTGCGACAGCTCCTGGCGGGTGGACAGCGGCGTTCGGAGATAGCCGTTGTTAAAGGAATCGATGACCTCGCCAATCTGGTCCTCGTCACCGTAGGACACGATGGTCTGATACAGACCGTCGAGCCTGGTATAGAGCTGATCATCGGTAAGCACGGTTTCTTCCTGGACCACCTCGGCAGCATCGTCCTGCTTGGTATCGTCCTCAGTCGCCTCGCCCTTTTGGCGCGTGGGGAAGGTCGTCTGCGCGGCCTGGCCAAACTGGTCATAGAAGCCAGGCATGACACCCATGGGATCGGTCGTCACGAACCAATAGGCACCGCCGCAAACGACGGCAAGGACCGCGATGATAATGAGCGGCTTGGGGATATGACGCTTGTGCTTGTGATAGGCGTCCTCATCGGGATGCACCTTTCGCTTGGGTTTTTGAGCATCGTCATGCAGGGAAACGGGCGTGGGAATATCGACCTTGGGGATACCGAAATCCTTATCGAAAGCCGGCAGCACGCAGGTCTCGTTAGGATCGGCGGCGTCCGAAAGAACCGCGGCAGCCGAGGCGGGCGCATGAGGCACCTCGGTATCGATCTGCTCTTGCGTTAGGCGCGGAAAGCCCGCCGTGCGGCCCGCTGCCAGGTCGGATGCGGCCGCGTCCTCGGAGAGGATACCCGGAGCGGGGCGTCCGCATTTGGGGCACGTACGATCATGCGGAGAAAGACGGGCACCGCAGCCCTCACAGAACACGAACTCGGTGTGCTCGGGACCATCGCCCGGACCCACATAGGCGTTGCAGTAGGGGCAGAACGAGGCGCCGTCCTCGATAGTCTTAAGGCAATGCGGGCAGATCACGGCATCCTCTTTTCGAAGCAATTCAAACAATCGAGGTTAGAGCATAACATCGCCACGGCCCCACAGGAACAAGGCACCAATTCAACATCGCAGGGTAGCTAATTTGGGACGGGGCTTTTTTAGCTGCCCTGGCCGTCAATCGACCAAACCGATCGCGTTGTCAGCCGGGGCAGCTAAAAAAGCCCCGTCCCAAATTAGCTACCCTGTGAGGTGTGGTTACTTCTTCTTTTTACTTGGCATCGAGACTTTGATGCCTTGGGCGGACTTCGTCACGCGGGAGCGCCTGGCTCCGGTATTCTTCTTTTTCTTGGGCTGGGCCTGGGCCACGCCCTCGAGTGCGCGGGCCTCGGCCTCGCGAGCGGTGCGATCTTCGCGGCGCTGCGCCATGTCGGCGGCGAAGCGCTTGGCAAAACGCTCGGCCGTCGAACCCGTCGAGCTCACCTTGCCGCCACCGCGACCCAGGTGGACGCGCACACCGCGGCCAAAACCAGTTGCAGCATGACGACGACGCGGCTTGAGCGAATCCATCATCGTGGCGAGCTTAAAGAACACCGAGCAGGTAAAGACCACGATGACAGCCAAGATAACCATCTGGCCCATCGACAGGTTGGCAATAGACAGCAGCTCCGGGAATCCGATAACGCCCACCAAGATGCCGGCGACTACAAACACAAAGAGCACCACACGTAAGGGCGTGAGAGGCTGCGAGATGCGCCAGATCAGGCTGACGCTCGCCGCGCACGACGTAAGCAGGCACATCGTAGACAGCGTAAGCTGGCTAAAGCCAAACACGCGCGCCACAAAGATATCGAGCGCCGCAGCCAAAATGACCGCAATCGACGCCGGTAGTGCACGCTTGAGTACGTTCGTCAGGAACGATCCCTTCACGCGAGCATTGTTGGGCTCCAGGCCCAACACAAAGCCCGGCGCGCCGATGCAGAAGAAGTTGATGAGCGTCATCTGGATGGGCTCGAAGGGGTACGGCGGCAGTGCGATGCACAGCGCCGCCAGGCCCATCGAGAACAGCGCCTTGGTCAGGAACAGCGAGGCCGAACGCTGCAGGTTGTTGATGGAGCGACGGCCCTCGGCCACCACGGCGGGCATCGAGGCAAAGTCGTTGTCGACGAGTACGATCTCGGCCACGTTGCGCGCGGCATCGGAGCCGGCCGCCATGGCGACGGAGCAGTCGGCCTCCTTGAGCGCTAGCACGTCGTTGACGCCGTCGCCCGTCATGGCCACGGTGTGCTCGCGGCGCTTGAGCGCCTGCACGAGCTCGCGCTTCTGCTGCGGGGTCACACGACCAAAGACATGGTAGCGGTCCACTGCGGCATCGAGCTTGGCCGGCGTATCGAGCGTCGTGGCGTCCACATAAGCGTCCGCCCCCGGCACGCCCACCACGCGCGCAATCGACGACACCGTACGCGGGTCGTCGCCACTAATCACATTGAGGGTCACGCCCTGCTCGTTAAAGTAGCCGATGGTCTCGGCCGCTGAGGTACGAATCTCGTCACGGATGGTCACAAAGCCCACGGGCTCGGCCTCGCCCACCATATCGCCATCGGGCGTAAAGCCGTCCACGCGCGCCACCACGAGCACGCGGCAGGTATCGGCAAGCTCGGCGACACGGTTTTCGACCTGCGAAAACACACGCTCCGAAAGCACAAACTGCGCGGCGCCCATCACATAGGAGCCCTGCGCAAACGACGCGCCGCTCCACTTTTTGGAAGACGAGAACGGAATGACCGAAAGCGGCTCGGACACCTCGACCGGACGATCGGCGTAATAGTTGAGCAGCGCCTGGCAGGTCTCGTTGGCATCGGCCGAAGTCGCACGCGCCACGTTAGCCAGCGCAAAATCGAGTACCGTGGTATCGACGGGAACAGCCGCCTCGTCCGAGCCGGCGCCTAGGCTCACGCCCTCAACCGGCAGCGGATACGTGCCCTCAACCTCCATGCGGCCCGACGTGATGGTGCCCGTCTTGTCCAGGCACAGCACGTCGACGCGCGCGATCGTCTCGATGCAGTAGAGCTGCTGCGCCAGCACCTTGCGGCGGGCCAGGCGAACCGTGGCGATGGCGAGCACCGACGAAGTCAGCAGCACCAGGCCCTGCGGAATCATGCCCAGCAGGGCGCCCACCGTGGACAGCAGCGCCGAAGAAGGCACACGACCGGCCAACAGCTCGGAGAAGCACCACGAAAGCGCGCTATCGCCCGGGGTTCCCGCGGCATCCCACAGCTCGCTCACACTCGAGGCAAACAACGCCAAACCGAGCGGGATCATGATGATGCTCGCAAAGCGCACGATGGCGTTGAGCGCGTTCATGATCTCGGAATTGACCTTTTTGACGTACTTAGCCTCGTTATTAATTTTGGCCACGTAGTTGTCGGCGCCGACATGGATCACGCGGGCGCGCAGCAGGCCCGAGTCGATAAAGCTGCCGCTCATGAGCTCGGAACCTGGCTGTTTCTTGATAAGGTCGCTCTCGCCCGTCAGCAAGCTCTCGTTCACGAGCGCCTCGCCCGAAACCACCACGGCGTCGGCGGGAATCTGGTCGCCGCGCCCCAGGCGGATGATGTCGTCGAGCACGATCTGGTCCAGGTCGAGCTCCACCTCGGCGCCGTCGCGCACTGCGATGGCCTTCTTGGAGGTCAGCAGCGTGAGCTTATCGACCATCTTCTTGGACCGCATGGATTGAATGACGCCAATTGCCGTGTTCAAGAACACCACGAACAGGAACGTCAGGTTCTTAAACGAACCGGTCAGCAACACCAAAATCGCCAAGACCACGTTGATCAAGTTGAACAGCGTGCAGAGGTTCTCGATGATGAGCTCTTTGACCGACTTGGTCTTGAGCTCCATGTTGCGGTTGATTTTACCGGCGGCGATGCGCTCCTCGACCTCGGCGGTCGAGAGTCCGCGCTCGATATCCGTTGCTGCCATACCACGTCCCATCACGTCGCGTCGGTATAAGAAAACCGCCCGGACCATGCGAGGTTCGGACGGTCTTGCGTTCAATGGTGCCCCGTCTGCATAGATTCTAGAACCGAGATCTGCGCCGTTGGGACCGTCGTGCTGCTCAGGATACCACGGGCGGCGTAGCAACACCTTTTCTCGAGAAAAAAGCCCGCCCGGGATAACCCGAGCGGGCTGCGGCTAATGCCGGTTGATGCTCACGATGCAGAGCCCGATTGTCGCCACGGTGCCGCCGAAGAGCGAGCCGAGGACGAATGCCAGCGCGATCATGCTAGTACGGGTTGCCGTCGGTGACGCAGACCTGCAAACGGTCGAGCGGCTCGCCGAAGAAACCGGCGTAATCATCGCCGCCATAGGTGGAACCATCGTCGCACACGGTATCGAGCCACCCAGCGCGTACGGTGGTCTGCGAGCGATAATATGCCTGCTTGTATTCCTCGCCGCTCGGAGTCACATAGTACATGCGCACACCGTCGATGGTATGGCCGGCAATGCCCGCGCAGCCGTTGACGGTATCGTTGCGGTCGCCCTTGGCGACCCAGTCGAGCCAGCCGTCCTCGATAGTATGCACCTGATACTTGAGCGTGCCGCGGTCGACGCGTGCGCACAGCAGGTCGTGCTGTCGGCACGGATACCCTGCAAAGCCGTTGTCCCCGGCGCCGAAGTCCGTCACCTCGTCCAGCCAGCCGCCGCCCTTGAGGTGGAGGGAGTAGTGGACGGGGATGCGCTTGCCGGATGCCTTCGTGAAGCCGCCGGATGCCGCCTGGGAGGGCTTTGCCGCGGCAGGCTTGGCGGCGGCGGAGGGGGCGGGCGCCTTGCCGCCCTTCATCGCGTCGTACCACGCCTGGGCGCGCTGCATGTAATGGTCGCGCTGGGAGCCCGCAAGCTCGCCGGGGCAAGCCGTGGCGCTCCAGTAGCGGTGCGGGAACACGTTCTTGCACCACTCGGGGCGACCGAGGCCGTAGTACAGGCACAGGGCCGCGACAAGGTGTGCGCCGCTCTCGATTGCCTTCTCGTGGACCGTCCACGGGTTGCTGCCGCTGTTGGCGTGCTCGATGGAGATGGTCGTATCGTTGCCGCGTCCGGTGCCGATTCCGTCGCCGCAGGCGTAGGCGCGGTCGAGATCGTTGACGTGCTGCACGATGTGGCCGTTGCGGTCGACCGAGTAGTGCGCCGAGCAGCCGTTGGCGCCCCAGATGCCGTTGCACTGGCCGGCGTTGAGGTCGCCCGCCATGTGGTGGATCGTGACGCCCTTGATGCCGAACGGACGGCCCGCCGAGAAGTTGCGCCCCAGAAGCTTGTACTCGTCCGGCTGGACGTTTGCGAAGTCTGCCATTAGTCCTCCTTGATGTCGCCGAGCGCCAGCAGGGCGTCCAGCCATTTGTCCGTGATGCCGACCGATTTGAAGGCCGCGTAGGCCACCTGAACGCCGCCTACCGCGGCGAAGATGGACGTAACCCATGCCGAGGGTTCGGTCGGGACGCCGCCCAACATGGCCGTGAGGGCGCCGCATCCCGCCGAGACGGCGATTGCCGTCCAGCGGGCGACGTTGCCCGTCATCGCCTTCGTCTTGATCGCCTGCACGATGTACGGCACGACCAGGACCGTGCACACCGTGAGGCCCGCCTGGATCTCATTCATTCGATTGCTCCTATCTGTCGGATTCCTTGCTGTAGATAAGGTCGACGCGGTCGCAGATGTGGTCGACCTTCTCGGCCATCCCCTGGCTCCTCGCCTGGCTGTGCGCCAAGTCCGCGTGCAAGACCTCGTTGGACGCCACGACGGACTCCATGAGCGTCTTCATCGCCTCCATGAGGCTGTTGCTGCGCTCCATCTGCGCGGCGATGCGGCCCTCCATCTGCGAGCGCTCGCGGTCCCGCTGCGCGCGCTCGTCGACTTCGGCCTGCTTGCGCTCCTCGCGCTTGAGGTCGAGCTCGCCCTTCCGCTGGTTTTGGCGTTTGTACTCCTCAAGAAATTGTTTCCCGAAGTAGAACGCAACGAGCGTCAGGAGCACGCCGCCAAGCCAAGCCGGTCCGTAAGGCGCAAAAAGTTTGAGCACTTCCATCCTGGGCGCCCTCCTTCCGCCTATTCGGCCGTGTACTCCTCGCCGGTGATCTCCTTGTACTCCTCGCCGGTGATCTCCTTGTACTCGTCGGCGGTGATCCACTTGCACTCGACGGCCTTGTGTACTCGCGCCTTACTCCAAAGAGGTCGGTCGTAGTACTTCTTGACGAGCGCGAAGTGCTTGGAATGCTCGTCGGTTTTCTTCGTTGGCATTACTGGTCACCTCCGACCGTCATGAGCAGGTAGTCGATGTTCGCCGTGTTCTGTTCGGTCTGCGTCGGCTGCGACGCCCGCTCGCGCATCTGGTCGATCAGCGCCGACACGTCGAGCGTCTCGCCACTGTCGTAGGCGGCGAGCACCGCGGTGTAGGCGAGCTTTCGCGCCTTCCGCTCAGCGTACTCGTCATCGTCGATAACGCCCGCGTCGTGCGCCGCGTCGGGGTCGCCGATCTGCGACAGCAGATCGCGCAGGGCGTTGACCTCGGCCATGGTGCCATCTTGAAGATCGTTGGGGCGCGGCGTGTCTTCCTCAGTGTCCATGCGGACTCCTCTCTTGTCGGGGAATGTGCCGCCATCGTATTAGCGCCGTGAGATTGCCGAGCCGCTTTGATGGGCGCAAAGGAAGAAGGCGCGCCGCAGCACGCCTTCGATGTTTCTGTTATTTCGCAGCCGCTTCGCTTAGGCCGCTGCTTTGAGTTGCCGGTTCTCCGCTATTGCGAGGGCTTGCTTCCGCTTGAATCGTCCCTCTGGTTGGCCTGCATTGAGCACCCCCCCCCTGCGCGAGATTTCCGAACAGGCTTCGGTACAGCGCGTCCATGGCCCGCACGCTGCGGTGCGCGTCCAGCCGCTTCATGCCTCCGCGCCAGCTCTGGTAGCTCTGCTCCACCTGCTCGGGGGTCATGATGCCATCGGCGACCATGCGGGCCATCTTCTTGAGCTTGCGGCGCTCCCGCGTTATGGAGTCTCGGCACGGCTTCACGACTATGCGGCCCGTGTCCGTGTAGAAGATGCGCTTCTTCAGCCACGTGAACCCGCGCGTGAGCTTCACCACGCGGGTCTTGCGCGGGTTCAGTTCGATGCCCAGCTCGGCGCATTTGCGCTCTATGAGCAGCAGGCACACCTGCAGGTAGTCCTTGGACTCGTGTATCAGGTAGAAGTCGTCCATATATCGACCGTAGGCCTCGGGGCGCAGCATCTCGATTGCGTAGTGGTCAATGCGGTTGGGGTGCGCGACGGCGCATATCTGGTTCGGCTCGCTGCCCAGCCCCAGGCCCACATCGCCCTGCGCGTCTATCAGGCGGTGCTCCAAGGCGACCACGCGCGGATCTAGCAGCGCGGAGGCCACCTGGTCTTTGACGGGTTGGTGCGCTATGCGCGCGAAGTAGTCGGAGAAGTCGCCGAGCAGTATGTAGCCCTCGCGGCCGTGCCGCCTCCAGTGGTCGGCCAGGTGGCGCTTGAGCAGCTTCAGGGCGTAGTCGGTGCCGCGCCCCTTTATGTTCGCGGAGTTCGCGGCTATGAGGGTGGGCACGATCGCGGGCACGAGCGCGTTCTGCGACAGCGACTTCTGCACCACGCGCTCGGGGAAGTGCACGGCGCTGATGTGGCGCAGCTTGCCGCGCTCCCATAGGTCGAAGCGGATGAAGCCCCGGCATATGTCGCGGCCCTCCAAAAGGTCGCGGCGGGACAGGACGGCGTTGCGCAGGTAGTCCTTCATGTACCGCTGCGTGGACGCCTTCCACATCACGCCGCGCGCGGCCTGCTTGGAAGCCTTGCACAGGCTGTTGAGGTCGGCCACGGTCTCAAGCGTGCACGTCTTGACGCGCTCGGCCTTGGCCTTGGCCCGCTTCTCCTTGCGGCGCTTCCGGCGCGCCGCCCGCCTTTGCTCGGAGTTCACAGAAGGCACCCCGCACGGCTTTCAATGTGGCTCTGACAGCCGCTTGAGGTATGGCCATGAAACGCGGCGAAGCCACGGAGCGCCGCGCCATGCAAGCAGCGTCCGACCACCCTCGCGGGGTGCGTATTTACGGGCGTGAGCCCGACGGTCGCGCCTTCCTTCCTCTCTGCGCTCTGCTTTCGGCCCTGGGGCCTACTCGGTCTGGCAATAAGGGAATCCGGGGCGGGGGCGAACCCAGACGTTCGTCGCCGAGTTGTAGTTGGCATTGCCGTTGTTGTTGACGTAGCACACGTTGGACGAGGAGCCACCCATGACGGAACGCAACCACCAATTGTACCGATAAACAAGGCGCGACCGCCGCCCATTATAGCGAACGCAGGCGCTCTAGCTCGGCCTCGGCCTCGGCTATGCGCTCCTCGGTGGACTTCTTGCCCGTCACGCGCACGTTCTTGCGTGCGCCCTTCAGCAGCTTGATCTCCTCCTCGACCATGGCCGCCAGCTCCTCGAAGCGGTTGGCGTTCACGGGCAGGCCGATATCCATGAGGCACTGCATGTCCAGCATCAGCTGCTCGCAGTCAGCTATGGCCAGCGTCAGGTAGCGTTTCCTCTCCAGCGCGTTGAACGAGGTGTTGGGGTAGAAGCAGTCGGCGCGGTTGACGTTGTACACGATGCTGCGCGCCGTCTCCACCGTGGGCACCGCGTTCAGCAGACGATAGGCCTTCGGAACCACGGAGGACGACGCCATCAGCTTGTTGACCTCCACGCGGATGGCGATCGCTTGAGTGAAGAACTTGTACTCGGAAACCTCGCGGTTGCGCTGGTAGACGCCGCTCACGTGCACCTCCTGGGGAAACTGGCGGAAAAAAACGGCCCGCTTCGCGGGCGAGAGGCGACCGCGCAAGGCGGTCGCCTAAAAGCAGAGTATAGAGCACTCGGCTGGCTAGCCGACGAGGAAGCCGGGGCGGGGGCGAACCCAGACGTTCGTCGCCGAGTTGTAGGTGGCACGGCCGTAGTTGGAGACGTAGCACACGTTGGACGAGGAGCCACCCATGACGGAACGCAACCACCAATAGTACCGATTTCCGTTGACTCGGTGCGCCGTGTCCCTGAACAGGTCCCACTGGCAGTCGAAGCCCACGCTGTAGCCCTTCGTCCCCCACACGGGGCAGCCGTACACCTCCATCTCCGACAGCGAGAACACCTTGCCGATATCCTGCCAGCTCCACGAGTTGGAGTCGTTGAGCGCGCCGCTTGCGCTGTAACGCTCCTCCAGCAGGACGCGCTGGGTAAGCAGGTACTTGGTCAGCCCCTCGGGCAGGCAGGCCTCAAAGGCCGTCTCCCACGCCTTGAGGTTACTGTTGGGGTAGGGGCATTTCCGGTCGGCGGTGCCCTGGTTCGTGTTGGTCGTGTTCCACATCAGGAAGCTGTCGTTGGCAACGCCGGTCACGGTCTTGGCCACGGCGATGGGCGCGGAGGCCACGAAGGCGATGTGGTGGCCTTTGGAGCTGTCGCCGCAGCAGTAGTACGGGTCGAAGTGCGCCAGGAGGAAGCGCACGGACTGCTGGGCCGCCACGCCCGACGCGCTTACCAGCGGCACGTCGATGTAGTCTCCCACGCGCAGGCCCGCGAAGTTGCCGTTGGCGGCTCGCTTGTGCAGCGCGTCGTACACGCTGCCGCTGCCGATCTCTCCCGCCAGGATGGTGGCGATGTTCTGCCCGCCGTACTTGCCGATTTGGCCCTGGCGGTTGTACTCGGCGTTGTTGAGCGCCGTCTGCGCGTTGCTGCGCGCGGTATCGTCGATGACGTTGAGCGGCTGGCCGCCTACGACCAGCGTCTTTGCATTTGCCATTTATCCTCCTTAGGAAAGGGTTACCGTGCTGCCCGATACCGAGCACGTGCTGCCGAACGTCACCGTGTCCCCGGATACCGACGCCTTGCCGGCAGGGCAGTAGACCGTGCCGTCCATGTAGATGAACTTGTCTGTCGCGTCGGCGAGCATCGTCGCGAGCTGGCCGTTCTGGCGGCGCAGCTCGGCGATGTCGGACTCGCCGGCGGCGCCCTGCGCCGCCGCGTTCGCGATCTGCAATGCCGCGCTTGCCGCCGCATCGGCCCTCGACGCCGCACCGCTAGCGGCGGATGCCGCATCGAACGCGGATTGACCGAGCCGAGATAGCTCAGTGCTCCACTTCCTGTAGAGCTCGTCGAGCTCCTGGTCGTAGCTGACGGCAGGCCCTGTTGTCCCGTCCACATTTCCCAGGATGACGAGCGCGAAGTCCTCGGTAGTCTCGGAGGCCCCGTTGGCGTAGAACTCGAAGTAGGCTAGGCGGCATTTGCCGGTGCCGTTGACGGCCTCCGGCGCCAGCGTGGCGCTCACCGAGGCCGTGCCCACGGTCGCCGCGCAACGAGCCCACGTGCCGTCGGCGTGGAGCACGCACAGGCGCGCAAGCTGGCACGTCGGGGTGTACGTCGCTCCGTCCACGGTGAGCGACGCCGTTATCTTCTGGGTCTGTGTCTCGCCCCGGCGCACCGTGACGCGCTGCGGGACTGTGCCCGGGCGCTTGCGCATGTCGAGCGCTATCGCGTGGTTGATCATTATTCCTTGGCCTCCAGCGCCTTGAGCGCGGCGAGCGCGGCCCTGAAGGCCTCGACCGGGTCGACGGCCTCGGTCCCCTCCCCCGTCTCGTCGGCCGTGGCCGGCTGCGGGTCGACGATGGCCGAGAGCGCATCGAAGCACGCGACCGTGGCAGCGGTGCGCTTGTCGACGTAGGTTGGCTGCACGAACACGAAGTCCTTGCCCTGCGAAGACGGCTCCGACACCTCCGACGCCTTGACAACCTTGCGCGTCCCATCGCTCATGACGGCGATGAATACCATGCCGTTCTTCTCGGCCTCGGCAAGCGCTTCCGCGTCGTAGCAGGTCAACTGCCCCTCGACGTTGCCAACAGGGTCATGCGCCATGTAGTCGACGATGTATGCCATTTGCATTCCTCTCTATCCAGTCGTTCCGACCGTTGAATACGATGTGAAGAGACCGTTGATCGTGTTTATAGCGAAGGTCCCGTAATGCCATCCGACCGTGCCGTCGTGATTGTCGTGCACCTCTGAGACCAATGGTTGAGACACGGAACCGGTTCGTCCGTAAGTCGTGGTAACGCTTCTGTCGGACGTCGCCGCGGTGGAGATGATCGGAGATGATATGCGAACACTTCCCTGCGCCTGCATCTGGATTCCGTAATAGACGGCCCCCGTGTCCGTGTCGCGCATCGACGCCGTGTAGTCGATGTATCCGACTTTTGTCGGGGTGCTTCCATTGGTGGTGCGGTAACCGGCGAGCTCGCCCGCCGATGTGAGCATGGTGTACCAATTCGTGTAGCCGCACTTGAACGTCCCGTTTGCCGTGATGTTGTTGGCGGTCATGTAGTTTGTCTTGAGCGTACCGGTGGTGAGGTTCCAGCTGTTTCGACCGAGCTTGTCGGCTATGGTGCCGGTGGCCATGTACGAGGCGTTGATGTACACCATGTCGTTCTGCATGTAGATGCCCTGCTCGGTACCGCCTTTCGTCAGGCGGTCGAACATCTCCTTCTGGTCCATCTGCTCGTCGTAAGCACTCAGAATGCCGTCGGCATAGTCCGAAGCGTTCTTCTGCTCGATGGCGTGGCGCGCCCCCGTCGCGGCATCGGCGTAGTCCTTGACCGCGCTCGAGTAGGCTCCGTATGCGGCGTCGTACTCGAACATCGCCGCCTTCAGGTCCTCGGATGTCTTGCACTTGAGCACCTTGTCGACCTTGTCGGCGTATGCGCCGTACGTGCCGCCCTCGTCGGTCGTGCCGAAGGCCTTGGTGTAGCGGGGGCCGAGGACGGACGAGAGGAACTGGGCGCTGAGGGCCTTGTTCGACTTCAGCGCGTTGTACTGGCTCGTGAGCTCCTCGCGCTCCTTTTCGACGTCCTGCTTGGCCTTCTTGACCGCCGCCTTCTCCGCTTCGGTCACCACACCGTCTTTGGCGAGGTCCTGCACCGTCGTGTCGAGGCCATTGAGCGAGTCCGTGAGGTCGTGCGCGCTCTGGTAGGCCTTGTTGTACGCGGCCTCCAGCACCGGCGCCGTGTGGGTGACGCTGCCGTCGCCGTAGGTGACGCGCTCCATCGACCAGATGAAGTATCCGCTCGCCCACTCCGGGAGGTCCTCGGACCATCCCAACTCGGGATTCTGCATGTTCAGAGGCGGCACTGTGTCGGACTGATTCCTCGCATAGAGCCTCACCGTGGACTTGACCACGGTGTTCGTCGTCGCGATGTCCTTGCCGTCGAGCGTGGCGCCGGGGCCTAGATGGACCTCGCTGGTGTCGAGGTTCCAATAATTCTTCCCTGATTTGTCCTGGATGGTGCCGACCTTGATCAGGTCGCCGAGCATCGTGCCGAAGCAGATGAACTCGGCGAAGAAGCCCTTTCCCGTGCCGAATGTGCGCCAGTCCCACGAGCCGTCCGCCTTGCAGCCGCCGGCGATGCGGAAGCCCTGTGAGCACAGCTGCATGGCCATGCCGTCGCCGGTCGTCGAGCGGCCGTCCGCGTCGAGGGGCACGGAGCCGAAGATCAGGCCGTGCTCGAAGCTCGTGTGGATGTAGCTGTTGCCCGCGAGGTTGAACTGTGCATTCATACTGTCCATGACCTGCTGGAGGTACGAGGGCGGCGTGGATGCTGCCACGTCCCAATTGGACGAGCGCTTCGACAGGCTGGACACTTTCTGCTGCTGCGCCAGCAACATGTCCGTGATTGTCTCGGTCACGTTCCCGAGCGTCACGCGCATGGAGCCGCCAAGCTCGTCGGTGACAAGCTTGGTCACGCGGCCCTCGCAGCGTAGCGCCGGGCTGAAGCACGTGTCGACGATCTGGACGTCGTCGCCCACGGCGACGCCCTCCCAATCTCGCCCGAACTGCATGAGGTCGACGGCATCGGCCTCGTAGGTCATTCCCGGCTCCTTGCGGGAGTCGAAGTATGCGCGGGTCTCGGCGAGCAGGGTCGCCGCGTCCTCGCAATTTGGATTTTCATATTGCCCGAACACGTGGGCGTGCCCGCCCATGCCGTCGGGTCGCCCGTACAGCTTGAGTGCGGTCGCGTCCTCCACGTAGTTCTTGCCGTTGTTGATGTCGCCGAAGGTCAGCTTGCGGCCGTATCCGCCGGTATCCGTCTCGATTCCCTTGCCGTAACCGTAGCAGGCGGTTATCGCGCCGTAGTGCTCGGTGCGCGAGACGGACGTGAGGTCCTTGGTGTAGGTGAATCGGCGGTGACCGCCCTTCGCGCCGCGATGCGAGCGGATGCCCACCTTGCGAGAGGTCACCCTGCCGCCGGATACGGTGATTTCAGTCTCAAGCTCGCCGCCGCATTTCAAGATTGACTGGAGCGCCTCGCGCGCCGAGGTGTGGTAGAAGGTCAGGCCCTTGTCGACGGTGCCGGTCTGGTCGACCGTTCCGGCGGTCCAGCGGGTCGGCCCAAGGCAGACATTCAGCGCCTGCAAGAAGCCGTAGCCGTAGGGGCGCTTGTCCTCGATATAGTCGCCGTACGTCTCGCAGATTGAGTTGATCGCCGTGTCCGTGTAGACCGTATCGCCTCCGGCGTGGAGGCCCTTGGGGTCTTGGCAGACGTGCTCGTGGACCTTGCCGAGGCGGTCGGCCCACACGAGGCGGTAGCCCTGCTTGAGCGCGAAGGTCGTGGCGATGTCCACGCTGTCCTCGCCGTTGAGCTCGTCGGTATGGGTGAGGGCGAGCAGCTCCTCGGGGCCGATTGTCGATACGTAGGCGTCCTGCCACGTGTATACGTCAATTCGCACCTAGAGCCACCTCTCCTCCCATTCGAGCGTCGCGGTGCCGCCGCTCGTCTTGATCTGCTGCACGCCGTCGAGCGAGAAGAAGTCGCTCGCGACGGCCACGGGCCAGTCCGCGCCGTTGACGGTGCAGCGCTCGGCGCGCATGTCCAACACGACGGTCTGTGCGCCCGTGAACGACGCCTCGACGCGGACGAACCGCCCGGTCGAGACGTTGGTGATTGTCCAGCTCGAGCCTGCCGGGGGCCTGCACGTGACCGTAGGGTAGGCTCTGTAGTTGCCCCCGGCGGCGACGGCGCGCTGGGATGCCGACACCTGCTCGGAGCGCCGCTGCCCGTAGGCGGCGGGGTCTGCACAGTAGAACCCGAGCGTGAGATTCGGCATGTGTGCGTTGCGCCCCTGCTCCGCCCCTCCCCTGTAGCGCGCGAGCATGTAGCGCTCGGGGGCGTCGTCGAGCACGAGGGCCTTCTCGCCACCGGACAGCGCCGAGGCGAGCACGGCCCTTGCCTCGGCGACCTCGTCGAGGGAGCCGCCGACGATGTTGCAGTCGACCGCTATCTCGACGGGCTCGAGGCCCGTGGCGCGGACGTGTGTGCCGTCCATGCCGGGGACCTCGGTCTCATCGAGCCGCACCTTGGGGACAATCGGTCTCGTGACCTTGGTCACCAGCAGGTACGGCGTTAGGTCGATTCCGCCGAATATCATGCGAACCCCCTTGCGGCGAGCGTGTGCCTGCCGCGCATCGCGATGGCGGAGGAGACGCGCTCCGAGTCGATGTACAGGTTTCCGTCCTTGTCCCGGATCTGCTCGAGGACGGACAGGATGCCGGCGAGGGCGTCGTCGGAATCCTCCTCGGGACGCGCCGGAGTGTAGACAGCGGACGGCGCGACGGTCAGGCCCGTCGAGAGCATCCCCTGCGCGGTGTCCATGGCGCCGCTGATGGCGGAGACCACGGTGCCGGTGCCGGAGCCGATGCCCTGCGCCCAGCCCTGCATGAGGGCCTTGCCCGAGAAGGTCGTGTAGCCGTGCCCGGAGAAGGGGCCGACCTTTGCCGGCGAGAACGGGAAGAAGGAGCGGATTATGGAGACTGCGCCGGAGACCGCCGAGGTCACCGAGCCGATAGCGGACATGATGCCGTCCTTCAGGCCGTTGAGTATCGACTTGCCGGAGTTGAAGAGCCAGTTTCTCGCACCCGAGAAGAACCCGGTGATCTTGCCCTTTATGCTCGTGACGGTCCTGTAGACGGAGTTGATTCCGTTTGACGCTGCGCTCTTGATGCCCTCCCAGATGGACGAGCAGGCGCTCTTGATGCTCCCCCACATGCTCGACCACGTGGAGCTGATGCTGTTGAGCACGGAGCTGATCACGCCGTTGACCTGATTTATCGCCGAGTTGACGGAGAACTTGATGCGTCCCCATACGACCTCGGCGAAGTCGCGGACGGTGTCCCACACGCTCGACCAAACCGAGCTGATTCCGTTGAGCGCGGACGTTATCACGGACTCGACGACCCCGATGGCCGCCCGCACGGCGAACTCAATCTGAGACCAGACGAGCTCGGCTACCGACTTGATGGTGTTCCAGACCGTATCCCAGTCGCCGCTTATCGCGGCGGTGACCGTGGAGATGACTGTCTGCACCACGGCCATCGCGACCTGGACGGCAGTGGAGATTGCGCCCATCACGCCAGTCAGGACAGCGGAGATCGCGGGCCAGACCGCGTTCCAGACGGCGGAGATGATGCCCATCGCCACCTGAATCGCGCCCTGGATGAGCGGCATCGCCGCCAGCACGGCGGACAGCACGGACTGCACGGCGGGCATGGCGATGGCGACGAGCTGCGAGACGGTCGTCATTACGTCCGCGATGACACCGACCAGGAAGCCGATGACCGGCGACAGCGCCTGCACGATGCCGAGCACCACCTGTATGCCGGTGGAGAGCACCGGCAGCACGGCCTGCGCGATGCTGAGCAGCGCCGTGCCGATTGGCGCGATGAGCGGCGCGATGAACCCGATTGCCGCCTTGATGCCGTTACCGACGGACGTGGCCACGCCAAGGATGGCCTGAAGCGCCGAGCAGATCTGCGAGGAGTCCACCTTCGGCAGCTTGATCCCGATGCCGGCGAGCGCCCCGACGGCGATGTTCCACGCCGTGGCGAGCGCCTCGGACACGATGGGCGCGAGCACCGACGCGATGCCGGAAAGCGCCGCGGGGAACGCCTCGATGATGCCCTGCCCGATCTGCGCGACGCGCGGCGCGATGTTCTTGGCGACCGCGCCGACGGACGTGAGCAGCTGCTCGGTGAGCTGCGAGAAGTCCACATCGTCTCGGCCCAGACCGGTGAGGAAGTTCTCCCACGATGCCTTGGCCATGCCGATGGAGCCGGAGATGGTCGTCGCGGCCTCCTTGGAGGTCGTGCCGGTGATGCCCATCTCGGACTGCACGGTGTGGATAGCCTCGACCACGTCGGCGTAGCTGTCGATGGTGAGGTCGGCGGTCTTGCCCTGCGCCGCGCGCAGCTTGTTGGCGTCCGCGATAAGTCGCTCCATCTCGGACTTCGTGCCGCCGTAGCCCAGCTTCAGGTTGTCCAGCATCGTGTAGTTTTGCTTGGCAAAACCTTGGTAGGCGTTCTGGACGTCGGCCATGTCCGAGCCCATCTTGTTGACGTTGTCCGCCATGTCGCCCATCGCCGTGTTGGCGGACTCGGCGGCCTTCGCCACGTCGCCGCCGCACGAGCTCACGAGCGATGCGGCGAAGCTGGTCGCCTGGGTCATGTATTGGTTTGCGCTCATGCCGCACGTCTTGTACGCTTCCGCGGCGTATCCCTGCAGTTTGCCGGACGCGGAGCCGAAGAGCGTATCGACGCCGCCGACCAGCTGCTCGTAGTCGGCGTATGCGGATACCGCAGCGCCGCCGATTGCGGTCACCGCCGTGGTGAGCGCGCCCATGCCAGCGGCGGCGACGGTGCCCACGCCCCTGGCGACGGTGCCAAGCCCGCTCAGCAGCCCGCTGGAGCGCTTGACCCCGCCGTCCACGCCGGAGGTCATCGAGTCGCCGAATGACTTTCCGGCCTTGGAGCCCGTGTCGCCGAACTCCGAGCAGATGCTGCCGGCGAAGCCCTTCATGGACGGCATGAGCGTGATGCATGCCGAGCCTACGCTAGTCGCCATCCCGTCCTCCTAATCCTAGAATCTCGTCGATTTCCGCCCTGTTCGCGAGGGCGTTGCGCTGGTGCCTCTTGAGCTCCGCGAGCTGCCCGGGCGTCTTGAGCGGCTGCGGCTCCTGCGGCGGTCGGTGCTTCTTGTCGCTCAGCCCCCACGCGAGGCTCCTGAGCTGGTGCTCGATGCGCCAGAGCATGTACGTCTCCTCGCTCCACTTGAGCTCCGGGTACATGCGGCGTGCGCACCTCGACCCCTTCGGCAGCTGCTCCCACAGGAGGGCGGCGCGCCGGAGGTCGTCCGGTCCGCCCTCGAGCGGGAGGTCGATGCCGTAGTACTGGCGGAAGTCCGCTACGACTTCTGCGCGGTGCCCTTCGAGCTCGAGGACGAACCCTGGGAGTTTTTTGCCTTCGCCGCCTCGAATGCGGCCTGCATGAGCGTGCCCGTGGACTCGACGGAGCCGCCGAGGCGCTCCATGTATTCCTCGTCGCGGCCCGCGAAGACGCGCTCGAAGGCCTCGAACATCCCGCCCGGCTCGGTCTCGCTCTTGGCGAACTGCTTGTTGGTCTTGTAGCTGAGCAGCTCGTCGAGGTCGGCAGTGAACTCGCCGTCGATGCCGGGGATGGTGAACGTGAGCTCGGTCATTACTTGCCCTCCGCGGTCTCGGTGGACTGGATGTAGTCGTAGCAGGTGTTGCCGGCATCGTCGGTGAGGTACTTGACCGTGAGGGCGCGCGCGGCGAGCTCGCCCACGGCGAGGGTGAGGTCGTCCAGCTCGGAGGACTGGGCGAGCGGCACGACCTTGCGCCAGCGGCGTCCGTCCTTGAGCACGAGCTCGAGCACGGCGGGCCACGTCTCAGTGGAGTCGCCGTTGTGCTTGACGGTGATCATGCCGTTCTCGTCCTTGACGTTGCCGGAGCCGTACATGACCTTGAGGGTCGCGGCCTTGATCTCGGCGAGCGTGAGCTGGGCGCTCTCGACGCGGGAGGTCTGCGGCGACGCCATGAGGTCGCCGTTCATGTCCTTGATGTCCTCGGAGTCGCTGTCGAGCGTCTCGACGTAGCCGTCCTCGCTGATGTAGCCGAGGCATTTCCACGCAGCGGGCAGCGCGGTCTTGTAGTCGTTCGGCAGCGCCGTTCCGGCGGGCGCGGTGAAGATGTAGCCGCCCTTTACTCCCTTGGCGCTGGAGACGTTGGCGACGTTGTTTTTGTTGCTTTCTGCCATGATTGCTCCTTATTCGCAGATGGTCAGGTTGATGTTCGTCTGGTATCTGGGAGTCCCCGTGTCGGGGTCGTCCCATCGGTACGTGCCGTCGGACACGGCCGAGAACACGTTGGGCTCGTCCTCGATGGCGGAGCACGCCCGCTCGACGGCCTCGGCGATCTCGCGTGCGCGCCTGCGGGTCTTCGCCCACGACGTGGCGAGCACGCGCGGGGACTGGATGAACCGTGTCGCGCTCGTGGCGGCGAGGGTGACCTGGACGAACTCATCGGGTCTCTCGCGCGGCACGTCGGGCACGCACTTGATGCCGGTCGCGTCCATGAGCCGCTTGGCGACAACCCTCTCGATGTCCATCAGTCACCTCCAAAGATTGCCTGCAAGCGGTTGTGCTTCTTCTCGCTGCGGAAGGCGTGGACGCTCTCCGTGTGGAGCGAGCGCCCCTTGGCGAGGGAGCCGCTCATGACGTCCGAGGCATAGCCTGCGCCCTCCCCCGGTTTCGGGCTAAACGATGCGTTGGCGGACGCGACGACAGCGTTTGCCTTCTGGTCGAGCATGGCCTGCACGCCCCCGCCGTTCATGACCTCGGCGTATCCGCCGCGGTTCCAGCCCTTCCACTTGATCTTGACCTCGCACTTAGCCTTAGCCATCGGTTCGGGTCACCTCGCAGGTGAGGTCCCAGGGGCCGGGCGTATTGGCCGCGGTGTATCGCTTGGGGTCGCCGACCACCTTGTAGTCGGTGCCGCGCACCGTGACCGTCGCGTCCCTGAGGTCAACGTCCGCGCCCTTCGGGAAGCAGAGCGTGTAGGCGACCGTCACGCCGTTCGGGCGCGTCGAGTCGAGGTCGGCGGTCGCGCCGGGGCACACCACGACGTTGTCGACCGCCGCCTCGGTCACCGTCTCGCCGGTGGGCTCGCCAAGCTCGTCGAACGACTGGGCCGCACTGCGCACGGTCACGGTCTCGCCGGAGATGAGGCACGTCATTCGGCCACCCCTCCCCTCTCCAGAGGCGTGAGCGCCCCGAGCGCCTGACCGGTGAGGCCGAGGCGCCTGAGGTCGCTCTTCCCGAGGTACATCTCGCCGAGCGCCGAGCCGTAGGTCACCGATGCGGTGTAGATTCCGGCCCCCTGGCTGTACTGCGTGGCGCCCGCCATCGCGGACGGTGCCGAGAGCACGCGGTTGACGAGCAGGCAGCACACGGCGGGCGCGGCGCGGTCGAACGCCGGGCACGCCCCCTCGGTGTACTCGCCGATTCGGTCCTCGAATGCCGCGAGCATCAGGTCCGATGCGTCCTGCAGCAGCACCCCGGTGCGGGCCTCGTCCGCGGGCTCGCCGTAGCGGGCCTTGTAGTCGTCCACGCTGGCGAGCGCGGCCATGGCTACTCGGCCTCCATGATCCCGGCGTCGACGAGGGCCTGCACGACCTTCGCGACGGTCGGGCTGGCGCCGGGGTTGGCGACCTTCTTGGGCACGACGAGCGGCTTGCCGTCGGGCGAGACGAGCGCCACGTGCTGCGGGAGGATGCTGGACGCCTTGCCCGCGTCCTCCACGATGAATTTCTGGACTAGCTGAGCCATCTCGGTACCCCCTAGGCGCTCTTGAGGACGGCGAAGGCCTTCGGGTCGAGTACCGCGTATGCCAGGACGGCCTCGGTGCGGTAGGCGATCTGGTTGTAGCCCTTCAGGTCCTGACCGGTGTTGTCGGGGTCGCCGTACTCGATGACCTCGGCGGTGATGTCGCGGACCATGCCCCACTTGATGGCGGAGAAATCGCCCATGATCGCGGAGACCTTGGTCGGGGTCTTGGCGAGACGGCCGTTCACGGTGCCGGACACGGAGGCGGGGATGCCGTCGAGGTTGCCCACGTTGAGGGACAGCGGCACCTCGGGGTACAAGCGCTGCCCGGTGGCGGGCACGCGCAGCTTGCGCAGCTCGGAGGCGAACTGGCGGCTCATGGCGATGCCGTTGATGCCGTAGTCGAGCAGGGCGTCGGAGAGGGAGTCGATGTTGTCGACCGGGGAGTCGGTCTTGGCGACGCTGTGGACGTCCTTGTCAGCGGTCAGGGCGGTGTAGCCCGTGAGGCCGAGGCCGGTCTTGGGGTTGATGGCGTGGTAGACGATGTAGTCGAGCGCGCGGCCCGCGGCGGCGGTCTGGTCGGCGATGATGTTGGAGATGATCTCCAGCTGGTTGTCCTCGTCGGCCCACTTCAGCTCGTCGGAGACGCGCGTGGTCGTGACGATCTTGGCGCGCTTTGCGACTACGGGGTCGGTGGAGATCTCGGAGCCGGACTTCTTGCCGCCCTCGGCGACGACCTCGGCCTCTGCGGTCGGGTTGAACACGAGGTAGGTCGTGTCCGCGAACTTCTGCGGGGTGCTGGGGCTCAGCGTGGCGATGGTGGAGGTGTCCTTCACCTTGCCGATGATGGTGGATACCACGCTGGACGGCAGCTTGATTTTCTGGGTGTCGTTTGCAGCCATTTCTGTGCCTTTCTTCGGGTTTGGCTTAATTCAGGAGGCGCTTGGCGAAGTCTCGCAGCGCCTCGTCCCCGCCCTTGCCGCCCTTGTCGAAGCTGCCGGGCTTCTCCACTCGCGGCGCGGGCTTTGTCTTGAATGCGGCGAGCATCTTGTCGCACCATGCGGCCATGCTCTCCTCGTCCTCGCCGACGATGAGGTCCGCGGGGACTCCCTTCTCCTGCGCGACCTTGGCGGCGGTCTTGGCTCGCGCCTCGGCCTTCTCCTTGGCGTCGAGTCGCTTCTCGAGCTCCGCGACCTTCTCGTCGGCGGTCTTCTTCGCCTGGTTGGCCTCGTCGAGTGCGCTTGCCGCGCCCTTGTTGGCCTTGGCCTGCTTCTCCCACTTGCGGGAGTGCGCCTTCTCGGCCTCGTAGAGCGCCTTGTAGTCGGGCTCCTCGCCCCCGGTCGGCTCCGTACCGCCCGTGGGCTCCGTGTTGGTCTCTGCTGCCATATCGCGTCCTTTCCCGGACCGTGCGGCCCGTCGGGCCAGCCGTGCGGCCGAGCCCCTTAGATGTGCGTTTCGGGCCGTGCGGCCCTGTCGCGCGGCAGTGTCCTACGGGCGTGAGATTTGGCCTGTTTGGCGTTTTTCGGCATGAAAAAAGCCGCCCGTGGGCGGCCATGCGGTATGATGAGATTAGGCGGAAGCTGTTTGACTCACCTATTGAGACATGCAGCTCCCGCCTATTTTTTTATCGTTTGGAGCGACCCGTCGTGCCCCAGCATCCGCACTTCGGCGATTCCGTACCTCTTCATGTACTTGCGTATCCACGCTTCGGCTTGGCTGTCGGTAACCGACTTGTTCTCGCTGACGTCGAAGACGGCGAACCGCACCCCGCTCTTGTTGGCCACGGACTTCATGTGCGACTTGAACGTGTTCTCCGATTTCGACGTGTATACGGTCTTGATTTCGATGCCCGTGGACAGGTCGGCGCGGCTTACGGTCGTTTTTCCCTGCGCGTTCTCGCTCTTCAGGTGCACCTCGTCTTCCCAGAACTCGGTCTTGTAGCCCAGTGCCGCCAGCTTCTCTGCGGTTCTCCTCTCTCCGGGGTCTACCCTCCACCTCTTTACCTTGTCGCGCCTCACCGCATCGTCCGTGAACGTTATGCCCTTATGCTCGCCGCCCGCGTACCAGGACGGGTCGCGTAGCTCTATCTCGGATGCGACGCGGTTGTTGAGGTAGGCGGTGTACGCCTTCCCCTCCTTGTTGCCGTGGCGCCTCACGAGCGCTTCGCGTTCGTCCTCCGGCATTGCGTACCAGTCGGAGGCGATGCCGTCGCGGCCTCCGAACGCGGCCAGGCAGTCGTTATACCTCTCGTACATCCCGTCAGGGTCGTATCCCTTGACCGTAGTCACCCCGTCGAAGCCGGGGACGATTCGGCAGTCGCAGTGCGCGTGCGAGTGCTCGGCCGCCTCCTCGGTCTTGACGTAGAAGCCGAACGACGCGAGCATGAGGCAGAACCCGCACGTCTCGCCACGGGGAACGCGGGCGTACCACGGCTTTGCCGGGTCTTTGCGCGCGTTGTGGGCGACGCACCTGTTGGCGGCGCGCCTGATCTCCTCGTCGACCCTCGTGACGCACCGCGAGACAAAGACCTCGGGGGCGCCCTCGACGACCTTGCCGATGAAATACCTAACCGCGCCGAGCGTGTCGTCCGGGTCTCGCATGGACTCGGCGACCGCCCGATACTTCCCGGGAAAGCCCTGCGACGCCCTGACCGCGTCGTAGTATTCGGCTGCCCTGGCGGCGGCGCACGTGTCGGCGTAGTACCCGAGCACCGCCTCGATCGTCTCGTACGCCCTCTCGCGGAGAGCGGCGACATCGCCGCCACCACCGCGCTCCCAGCTCGACAGCAGGGACTCGAGCGCCGACCTCACCTTCGCCTGGGCGTCTGCCGACAGCGCGTTCACCTCATCGGTCAGCTCGTCCAGCAGGCTAGTCGGCACCGCCGCCATTCTCGCCCTCCTTCGGCTCGAACAGCGATGCGATAGCCGCGCCCGCCTGCGCCTTCTTGGCATCCGACTCGATGCGCTGGATCTGCTCGTCCGTGTAGTCGAGCATCTCGTAGGCGACCGTGGAGTTGGCGAGCTTCGGGAGCGCCTGCACCTGCTTGAGCAGCGCGTCGGACAGGCTCACCGTGGACGGGTACGCCGGGCTGAGGAATCGCGGGTTGATCTCATGCCCCGCATCGCGCTCGGTGGCGAAATCGGTGCCGTTCGCCACGGCGAGCGCCATGTAGGCCACGTTGCGCAGCGCCGTGCCATTGTCGCGGTTGAGGTTCTTGGCGTCGATGACAAGAGGCTCGAGGGACGCGGCGATGGCGTCCGAGGAGGACGGGTTGTCGTTGGACACTCCGAAGAAGCTCACCGGCACGTTGGTCACGGCGGACATCTGGCAGGCGAGCTGGCGAAGGTACTCGGTGAGCGGGGCCATCTGCAGCTGCGCGGACTGCCAGACCGTGGGCTTGTCGCCGTCGGGGTCTTTGGTGATCTCGTTGACAGCGCCCATGCTCGCGTCGTACTTGTTGCCATCGTTGAGCATCTTCTTGTAGGTTCCCAGAAGCCACGTCTGCGGCAGGGTCGCGGCCTCGGCGGCGACCTCCATGCGGGCGCGCTGTCGGATGGCGTCGTCGGTGATGCTCATCACGGAGCGGCTGATGCGCGAGGTGCCGAAGGGGCGCTCGAGAGTCGCGCCGTGTGCCATCGGCTCCATGAGGCAGCGCCCCATCGAGTGCTCGCGGTACTCGGCTACCCACGAGCCGCCGTCGCGCGTGAGCACCACGAGGCTGTCGTCGGTGAGCAGGTGCACCACGGTCGGCACGCGCTCGGTGTCGCCGGGCATCTTCTTGGACTCAGCCACGACGAGGCCCGCCCTGATGGCCTTGCGAGCGTCGTCCCAGAGCGCCGCCGCCGCGGTGGCGGGGTAAGCCGAGATGACCGGGTAGCCGCCGCCGTCCGTCACGGTCCAGAAGCCGCAGCAGTGCTTCAGCTCGCCGATGAGGTTCTTGCGGTAGAGGCGCTCCAGCTGGTTCGACTCGCAGATGGCGCGGAGGGCCTTGCTCGTACGCTCGTCCGCGCACGTGTAACCGTTGAAGATGGAGCGGTCGGCGAGTGCGTGCACGGCCTTGCGGGGCCAGTCCACGCGCGGGTTGATCTTCTTGGCGAGGCTCGCCGGCATGGCGATGCCGAGGTCCTTCACCGACACGTGCCCGAGGTAGTAGTCCTCGCGCTCGAGGTTGCTGGCTCGATGCTCGCGCCAGACGGTCATGAGCTCGCGGACGAGCGCCGCGTCGTCCGGCTCCAAGCCTGCGGCGGATGCTACCTGCCCCGCCAGTTCCATGTTCACTGCTGCCATCAGAAGCTGGCCTCCTGTTCCCTTCGCGGGTCTCGTTTCGTGGTTCTCGCCGCCCAGAGGGCGAGCGATGCGGACTCGATGGGTGCGGCGATGGAGTCGGGGCCGTCCGCGAAGCCCCATCCGTCCCTGCCTATGTCGCGCTTGAGCGACTTGCGCGCCGAGTCGTCGAGCGCCGGCGACTCGATGTGCGACAGCGTGCCCGAGTCGACCTCGTCCTTGAGCATCGACGCCGCAGCCTGCACGATTGCGGGCGTGCCCATCACGAGCGCGCACTTGCTGAAGCCGCCGTCGAGCATCCGCCGCTTGAGCGCGTCCGCTCCGGACTTGCCGTCGATGCAGGCGCACGCGATCTCGTCTCGGTTGCGCAGGAGCATGTCCGAGATCGCGACCGTTCCGCCCGAAGCGCCCATCACGTCGTACAGCTCGACGTAGGACGGTCCGTCCCTGTCGGCGAGCGCCCAGGACACCGCGGCGTTGGAGCCGTCTGCGGAGAACTTCACGCCGAAGGCGAGCTTTCCGTCAGTGGGCGCTGAGTCGCGTCGGCACCCGTCCCACTTCTTGGAGGACAGGGCGTAGAGGAGCGAGCCTCCCGTCTTCGCCCACCACCCGAGGCGCTCGCGCGCGAACACGTCGGGCTGCATCTGCTCGGACTCGCCCTTGACGGCCTCGTAGTTGAGCACGGTGCCCATGGACGGGTTGTACTCGTACCAGCGGGACTCGTCGTGGACGTCGCCTATCTCGTCCGCGCCCCACTCGATCCACGCCATCTCGGACTCGCCGTCGTGCACGTCGTCGTGGAGGTCGCGAAACACCGTGCCGACGTTGTCGGGGCCTGGCGGCGTTCCGAGGTAGATGGTCTGCGGGTTGTGCATCGCGCTCGCCGAGATGGCAGGCAGGGACGCCGCCTGCTGCGTGTCCGTGAGCTCCTGCGCCTCGTCGTAGATGAGCACGTCGTAGGTCTTGCCTCGCGCCAGCGAGTTGGTGCGGGTGGTGAAGCGGATGAGTCCGCCGTTCTTGAGGCTGATGGCCTGCTGCCCGTTCGTCTTGCGCACGGCGAGCAGGAGGTTGCGCAGATCGGTCTCGTCCTCGTCCTCGAACGGCTGTGACAGCTCCTTGAACATCTGGTCGGATGTGTCGCCGTGCTGGCAGGTGTACAGGATCTTCTCGCCGTTGAGCGCGCCGTAGAAGCACCTTGCTCGCACGACCCAGCTCTTTCCGTTCTGGCGCGGGATGGAGATGCCCAGCGTGCGCAGCAGGTACTTGTCGCGCGCATCGCGGGCCAGCATCGCGTCGAGCAGGTGCGGCTGCCACGGGAGCGGGTCGCCGAAGTAGGCGGTCGCGAGCTCGCACGCCATCCCGCCGTCGCCGCTGAGGTCCTCCGGGACGTTCGCCTCGTATGTCGGCGTCTGCCTGGGCTCCATCAGGCGCCCGCCGCCTTGGCCTTGCGCTCGCGGTCGGCGAACATGAGGCTCAGCACCCTAGCGCCATCGCTCTGCGGACGCGCCTGCTGCACCTGGATGGGCACCGCCTTGCGCGACAGCCCAAGCAGCTCGTTGAGCGCGCGTATCTCGGCGGTCGCCTGCTTGAGCACGGACACGGCGGGGTGCGGGCGCTCCATGATGGCGTGCCTGCCGTTCTTCGCCTTGACGGGCTTGTAGCCGACGGGGTCGAGCACCTTCACGGACTTGCCCTTGCTCATGGCATCCTCCGCGGCCTTCGCCACGGCGTGCCAGTAGCACAGCAGCGCGAGGTTCGGCGCGTCCTCGTCGGAGAAGCGCCCCGATGCGGTGACGCTCGCCCAGATCTGCGATTGATAGTCGTCGGATGCGACCGATTCCGGCATCTCCGGCATCCCGGCCTCCTTTCTCGTGCCCGCATTGTGCGACGCGGGTGAGATTCGCGGCCTACCCCCGCCCTGGGGTCATGGGGCGGGGGGAAATCGGCACTGGCAAGCATGGGTGTCCGTGCACCCCCGGGGAGGGGCAATGCCCCCGCCATCGGCGGCTCAGCGCCCCAAAAAGCAGTGTGGCGCAGCCGAGCAAACGACCGCGCCTCCAGTTTGGCTTTTCAGCCCCGCCTATTCAGTTGTCTCGAGCCTTCAGAACAGCCTCGTGCGCCTTATCTCGACGGGCCTCGCGTCGCCCGGCATGTGCTTGCCCTTCCTCTGGTTGCAGATGCGGTGCGCCGCGTCGAGGTTCGCGTAGTCCAGCACCGCGCCGCCCCTCGCCCTCGGCACCACGTGGTCGGCCTCGAAGCTCCACGGCGTGCCGGGCGGCAGGCTGTAGTCTATGGGCTGTCCGCATATGTGGCACGGCCTGCCCTCGGCGCGGAGCCTCGCCTTGAGCTTGCGCTCGGCCTTGCCGTTGGAGCTCCACGTCATGCCAGGCGCTTCCTCGCGAGGTAGTCCTTCTTCACCGACAGGGTCGGGGTCTCGTCGGTGCTTCCTATCTTGATGGTGAGCGTTATGGGCGGCAGCACGAACCTCTCGTCGATGTCCCCCGCCACGTCTTCCGCCATGGACTCCAGCAGGGCCGCGGCGTCGCGGAGCTGCCGCGCCACCCTCTCGCCCGCACTCATGCGACCAGCCCCACGACCAGCTGCATGCACCACAGCACTGCGGCGACGCACAGCAACACGAGCACCGTCATGATGAGGCACCCGATGAGCCTGCCGATCAGCCTTCCAATCTCGTCCATTCAATCCTCCAATCTCACCCGCACGCCATGCGCACGAGAACGGTCAGAACCACGGCGAGCGCCCATGCGGACCTCGCCGCCCACGCCAGCAGCGCGGTGAGCGCCGCCAGCGGCATCAGCCACAGAACATGGCGCACGCTTCCTCCTGCATGTCCCTCATGTGGTCCGCTATCCACGGGAGCGCCCAATAGGCGACGTCGCCCGGCTCCGCGTCCGCCCCGTCGAACTTCTCCCGGAAGGCGTCGTCGAACTCCACCTCGTAGATGCCGTAGTCGCAGCAGCACTCGTACATCTTGATGCACTCGGCGCAAGTGGGCTTGCCCTCGCCGAAGTGCCTGTCGATTGCCGCGCCGGTGCATCCGTCCGGGAGGTTGTAGCCCGGATCACAGCTTGCCCCCAAGGCGGATCACCTCCTCGCGGTACATCTCGTACCGTTCGATGAACCTGCGCGGGTTCTCCGCGATGACGTCGAGAACCTCAACGAGCGCCATCTTGCCCAAGGGGCGCTCGCCGTCCGTGAGCTCGCTGTCAGGCACGTCGATGATGTGGCGCTCGATTATCTCGAATCTCATCTCTCCACCTTCTTCCTCACGATGTCGCGCGGGTCTTCGCCCATCGCCTCCGCCAGATTGAGCAGCAGGTTCATCTTCACTTCCCTGCCGTTGCTGATGGCATGGCTCAGGCTGCTGAGGTTCACCCCGGCGGCGCGCGCCAGCTGCTTCAGCGGGACGTGGTTGTCGATGCGCCAATGGGCGATCTTGTCGGCGTCCAGAACGTACTCGGTCGCCATCACCTGCACCTCCCCTCGCGCTTGAGCGTCTCCACGTTGCGGCGGGACCTCTTGAGCGCGCGAATCCGGGCGCGCCTCCATTTCGGGTCGAGCCTCTTGCAGAGCGCCCTCGCCTTGCGCCTCACGCCGCGCAGCACGGGCACGAGGGCCTCGTTGAAGCTCGCCACCGCGTTGGCCATGATGGCGGCCGCGGCCCTCGCGGCGGGGCCATCCGGTCTCCACAGGTCGACGGACGGCGACGGCGCCGGCCTCATCTCGTCAGCCATGCCGCACCTTCCTCCCGCACTGCGGGCAATAGTTCCAGACGCCGCTCACGCGGTAGTGCTCCTCGTCCTCGACCTTGCAGCCGCAGACCGAGCACAGGAAGCCGTTGTCGCACGAGTCCTGGACGCTCCCGTCGTAGACGTTCTCGCACTCGCCGCGGTCGACGAGGTCGGCGAGATAGTCGAATACGTTGCCCTCCGTATAGCCGACGCACTCGAGCACGCGCTCGAAGATGTCGAATATGAACGGCTCGAGGACGGTCCTCGGCAGGCTGTTGAAGAAGCCCCTCGACCCGCGCAGGCTCGCCGCCGCCTCGCGGCGCTGCTCGTCGCTAATCATCAGTCAAATCCTCCCCACACCACGGGCAATACCGTGGGACAGTCTCGAACTCGGTCCAGCTCGTGATGTACGTGTCGTCATGCTCGTAATGCACGACGCCGAAGACGAGGTCGCACCTAGGGCAGTGGACGGCGTCGACTGGGTCGACGTCCCCTATCGCGACCATCTCGTTGGTGTAGACCAGCTTGCGCGGCTTCCACTTCTGGTGCGACGGGGTCGCACCGCACGTCGGGCAATCGACCGGCCTTGCGAACTTAATACGCTTCATCTTCCACCACCACCGCCCCGCAGACCGGGCATGAGTACCAGTCGACTGGGAACGCCTCGGAGGTCACGACGAGCACACCGTCCGGCCTGTCGCCGGGCACCAGCACGCGGCACCCGCACTCTGAGCACTTGAATGATTCCTTGGTGTAGTCGGCGACGTTGTGACATGTCGGACGGTCGATTAGGTCTGCAAGGGCCGCGTACGTCTCGTTCTCAACCTCGTGAATGAACTTGCCGTCCACCTCGACGCCGATTGAGTTTGCAATCACGTCGAGTGAATCAACGTGGCGGTATGCCCCGGTCGATGCTTCGCGCAACTCAGCCACCGCTCGCTTGCGCTCCTCGTCGTTAATCATCGTCTCCCCCTTCCGGGTCAATGAGATCAGCGAGCTTATCGAGGACAACATCGAAGTCATGGTAGTCCTCGAAGCCGACCACCACCTCGGCAAGCTCGTCGAAGAACTGCTCCTTGTACTGGATGGAGTGGCCGATGGTCAGGTGTCGCAGGTTCTCAGCCATCTCGCGTCGCTCTTCGCTAGTGAATGTCATCGAAACCAGCTCCAAACATACAGTCGTAGTCGCACTCCCAGGTCTCTCCGTCGCGGCTCATGGTCGCCCCGTACCTCGGAGTACCGCCGGTATCGTCGCCCCAGAAGTGGAAGTGCCATCCAAGGAAGTCGAACTCCTCGTCGTACTCGTCTGCGGCGTACCTCGTGTCGCCGTACTCCTCGTAACCGTCCCACCCGAACCTGCGGGAAAGGGCATCGAACGTGTATATGGTCGGCTTGTCCTCGCCGTCCTCCCACTCGTAGACCTCCGGCCAACCCTGCTTGTAGCACCCGACGCGGACATTGCCGTCGCCCATGACTCCATGGTGCGAGAACTCGAACCACTCGAATCCGTCATGGTGCTTCATGATGTTCGCGTACACGCGGAGTCCAGTAGGCAGGGAACCCTCGTCGGTGTCGTATACGCCTACGTCCTCCTTGTCGGTTCTGCGCTCGCCGTTGAGGTACACGAACGCGCCGTAGTCGCTGTATGCCATGGCTATACCTCCTTCGCCGCCGCCTCGCGGCGCTTTTCATCGGTAATCATTCGTCCACCTTGGATATGGCCAGCGCCACGTATTTCTGGGCAAGGCCCTCGAAGTCGTCGAGGATGTAGTCGATTCGGTAGACTTCACCGTTGAGCGGATGCCTGGCTGCTTCCCCGACGGCGTAGCCTTCGTTCGTGACAACGTCGAATACGATCTCATCGCCGACCTTGTAACCCCGGTCGTTCTTGCGAATCTCGAACGTCTTGGTGCCGTTCAGGACGGCGTCGGCGTATTGCTCTTGAATCTTGAGCCTGTGCGTCGCCATCAGGCCTCACCCCTCAGCTTGCGGATGCGGGATACGATGTCCTCAATCACTTTCGGAGAGCAACCAGTTGTTATATTGCTGAGAGAACAACTTTGACAGGTTCCATCCTTGCTGAAGTACGTGCAAGCGGTGCCTTCTGCGACGCATTTGTCCAAGTCCTCTTCCAGCTTCTCCCAGCTGTCGGGTTCGGTGAGGTACATGAGCTCGGCGTCGAGTTTCCTGCCCGCGTCCGTGACCGCGCGCCAGCAGTTCCCCCACTCTTTCTCGAGGTCGGAATCGACCGTGTACACCCAGTACACGATGTTTCGGGCCGTGCCGCCGCTGCCGTACAGCACCTTGGTATCTAGCGGAATCTCTCGACCGTCGGCATCCTTTGGCAGTTGAATCATCATTCCTCCTTATCTGGCGTTATACGCCCTCCATCCCGATCTGCTCGCACCACTGGTTGGCCATCGCCTTTGCGATGCCCGGGAACGTGCGGCTGCGAACCTTGGCGCGTTCGTGTGGCGGCAGATGCCAGGCGTCCGCGTACCATGCCGGCATGGAGTTGCCTGACTTGAAGACCTTGCGCGGCTCAGGCTCGACCTCATCAGTCGGCTTGAGCGGCTCGAGCCCCTTCAGCCACAGGCACGTCTTCTTTTCGAACGGGTCGCCGAACATGTACGGCTGCACGATTTGGTCCGGTTTGCGCCATCTTGTGCTCATACAGCCGACGGGGTTCTCGATTGCGACGTGCGGCGCATCGCACTTGGCGAACGCCATGAAGAACTCGACGGCGGCCTCACGGTTAGCCTTGCGCTCGCGCGCTCTGTCGCCGTACTTCCCCTCGTCGAACCAGCGGTTGCCGGTGACGGTGAGATACGTGCATGGCGGGTGCGCGATCACCAGGTCCCACCTGAGCTTGAGCATCTGGAGAGCGTCGACGTTGAGGTGCATGAGGTCGTGACCCCCCCCCGCTTCCTCAAGGTCGCAGCTGTAAGCCTCGTGCCCCATCTTCCGGAACTCAAGCGCCACGCGCTGCGACTCCTCGCAGGCGATAAGAACTCGCATCTACGCCACCCTCTTCCTGACGACGGCCACGTCGTACATGCCCTCGAGGTAGCCGACGGCCCTCGCCGCGGCCATGTCTTGCTCGCGGCCGAGCTCATCCCATCCGCTCATCGCGACTCCCAGTAGTTGCACCTGGCGAGCCCCTGCGTGCGGTGCACGAACTCCGGGCGCCGCCCGCACTCGTACTCGGTGCGCTCCACGCCGTGGACGGTGCGCAGCACCGTCGCGCAGCAGTGCAGACAGTTCTCACAGCGCTCCTCCCGGAGTCCGTCCGCATAGATGTCCGGCCTCTCGTTCCCCGTCATCTGTATCCCCTCTTCCCGTACCTTCCGTCGTTCACCATGTTCCTTACGTGGCGCCGCATGTCCTGCGCCGCCTGGTCTCCCTCGGGCGGCAGCTTCCGCCCGCTCGCGCACTCGACGCAGTGGACGCGCCAGCCGCCGCGGTAGCGCTCGAAGTGCCCGAACCCGGGAGGCGTCCACCTGGCGCACTCGCGGCAGTAGCCGCCGTAGACGTTCCTAGCCATTCCCCTGCTCCTTCCTGTAGACGTCGCGGGCCATCGCCTCCGCGAGCTCGCGCATGTCGGTCACCTCGGCGCACTCCGCGCCGAAGAACATGCCGAGCTCGCCCCTCTTGTGCCTGTCGCACCGGTACGCCCGGCAGATCTCGGGCCTAGCGGCGTAGACCGCGCACTCGCGCCCGTCCGTCAGGTACGGGCACAGTAGGTCGCACTCCGCCCTGGGCTCGGCGGGCTCGATTCCGTTCCGGCGCACGTACGCCTCGAGGCGCACCCGGTCGAACGGGCTCACGGGCAGGAAGCGCGAGCAGCACTCGCCGCAGCCCCTGCAGTCGCCCGTGTAGAGGTCGGTCACGTCGTCGCTCCGGAGCCCGGCGTGGATGGCCGCGGCGACGGCCCTCTCGTCATTCATCGGCCTGCCCCTTCGCCCCTGCCGTGGGCGGCGGCCCCTACTTGGAACATCCGGCCACCTTCTCGTCGTAGATCTTCTTGAGGTCCCGGTGCATGAACCGGGTGAACTCCTCCTCGCCGACGTCGTCCGCCAGCGCCACATATCGCATCGCATCGTGGCACCATTCGTCGAAGTCGAGCAGCCTTCCGCTGAACGCGCTCTTGACGTCCGTGACCTCGGCGTAGGTGAAGCGGGTCAGCATCTCCTCGCGCATGACCTTGTCGGCCAGCGCCTCGATGGGCGTCTTGGGGCGGTTGATGATCCGGCTGTAGCCGTTCGCCCTCTTTGTCATGGCGTCGAGCTGCTTGGCCAGCTTGTTGTTCTCGGCCGCGAGGCGCTCGTTGCGGCGCTGCTCGTAGTCAAGCTCGGCGAGCACGTACTGCTCGCAGTTGGTGATCTCCATCGTCATTTCACCTCTCGGATGATCTCGTTTCCGTAACGGTCGGTGATGGCCCAGTAGCCGAACTCGTAGAGGTCGGGGCTGTGCGGCGGATACTCCCTGAGCAGCGTGCCGGACCACCATGCCTCCTCGGCCGCCCCGGTGCGCCATACCCACTCGGCCCTGAGGCCGCCGTCGTGGAACTTCCCGTGGCACCCGGTCGTGCCGGAGCCGCACAGGGCGAACAGCGGGCTGCGCAGCTCCCACACCCCGTTTAGCGTGACGAGCCTGAACGTCTTTCCCCACGACCTGCGGGCGACGTGGTGGCAGTTGGAGGCGCGCCTGCCGCACACCGCGCACCGGGCCTGCGTCGGCTCGTATGCCGTGTCGTGCGTGTACCTCGCCCCGAGGTGCGGCTTGCCGTACAGCTCGGCGCGCTCCTTGGACCAGCCCCTGAGGACTCCCGCGTCGACCGTCATCGGGGTCTCCCCTCGCACGCGGCGCGTGCGGCCAGCAGCCTCCGCGCGTCCTGGTATAGCCCGAACTCCGCCCTGCCCGCGGTCGTGCCCCGCGGGGCCTCGACCTTGGCCGGGTCGATGCCCGGGTGCTCGGACGCCCACCGGCGCTCCTGCTCGGCCAGCGCCTCCTCTGGCGTCCTGGTCGGCCTGAACGTGGCGGCCTCGACCTCCGAGGAGATGGGCTTGCCGCGGCTGCGGGCCTCGGCGTCGAGCTCGCGCTGGCGGCGGTGCCACTGCCGGGCCTGCGGCTGCCAGTCCGAGATAGGCATACCGTTGGACTTGCGCCAGCCCTGCGACGCGTAGAAGTCGAAGAACGCCTGCGGGTCGCCGTTCAGGCAGTTGGCCCCGAAGTACGCGGCGACCTCCTCGGCGGTCGGCGGCTCGAAGCCCTCGGGCGCGGCGCACGCGTCCGCACTGCCCTGCACTGGAATGGCCTGGCTTGGTATGGACTGGTATGGATTGGTATATAAGGAGGGGTTTTCAGGTTCCGAAACCCCCGTTTCGGTAGTTTCCGAAACCTCGAAACCCCCGTTTCCGTTTTCCGAAACCCCCGTTTCCGAGGTTTCCGCATCCTCCGAAACCCCCGTTTCGGCCTTACTGGACTTCGGCGGCCTGCCGCCCTTGTTCTTGTTGCGGGCGGCGAGGCTGTTGTCGATGTCCTCGCGGAGGCTCTCGAACACGGCACTGAGCGCCCAGTCGGCGAACTCCGGCTCGATGCCGTTGGTGCCGTACTGGATGATGGCCCAGCACAGCTCCCCGCGCGGCCCCTCCGGCACGCGCTCGAGGGCGGCGGTGAGCTTCGGGAACCACGTGAACTTGCTTGCCATCAGAACCACCCCCAAAGAAGCGAAGAGAAGAACAAGAAACCCGCGGAGAAGGAGGCGGCGAAAAGGGCCGCCTCCCAGTGGTCACGGATGGTGTCGGGTAAGCGCCCCATCAGAACGGGATGTCCTCGTCGTACACGTCCAGCTGCTGCTGGGCGGGTGCCGGCTGCGGCGCTGCCTGCTGCGGTGCCGGTTGCGGTACCGCCTGCGGGGCCTGCTGGTAGGCCTGCTGGGCGTTCCACTGCGGCGCGGGCTGCTGGGGCGCCGGATGCGGGGCGTACGCCTGCGGCGCGGGCTGCGGCGCCTGTCGGGGCGGGTACGCCTGCTGCTGGTAGCCCTGCGGCGCGTACTGCTGAGGCGCCTGCTGCCCGTTGGGGTTCTGGCTCATGAGGACGACCTCGTCGGGGATGATCTCGACCTTCGAGCGCCTGCCGCCCCCGTTCTTGTCCCCCCAGGAGCTGTAGCGAAGCTTCCCCTCGATGGCGACCTTCATGCCCTTGCGCAGGATGCGCGAGAGCGCCTCGGCGCGGTTGCCGAACATGGTGCAGTCGATGAAATTGGGGTAGTCCTCCCACTCCCCCGTCTGCTGGTTGCGGCGGCGGTCGTTGACCGCGACGCCGAAGCCTAGCACCTGCGTGCCGCCCGGCGTGACGCGCAGCTCGGGGTCTCGGGTCAAATTGCCCGACACGACCACTCTGTTGATGCTCATCTGTATGTCTCCTCTCCGCCGCTCGTCCATGTCCTCTGGATGTCGGCGTCTACTGTCTTGATTCGCAGCTTCAGCGCCATGATCGCCTCGCTCGATGCCTTGTAGAGGGCTTCGGCGCAGTCGCGCAGCTGCTTCTTCTCGGCTATCTCCTCGCGCCCCCGGCACAGGTCGCCGATGATGGTCACCGGCGTGCCCTTGGAGCGCTCCTCGAGGATGGCGATGCGCAGCGCCTTGCGGTAGTCCGCCTCGTTCTCGGCGTACTGCTGGCCGGTCCGCCTGAGCGTGTCCAGCTCCGCCATGAGGCGCTCGAACAGCTCCTCGCGCTGCGCGTACATGTCCTGCATGGCCTACAGGACGCGCCACGTCGGGGTGGCGCAGCAGCCGGGATGCTTCTTGAACTCCTCGTACTGCTCTTTCGACTCGAAGGCGTAGGCCGTGCCGCAGGCCTTGCACTTCGCCGTGAAGCCGCCGCTCTCGGGCGGCTCCTTCTCGGGCTTGTCCAACAGCGCGTCCGGGTCGCTCTGCCCGTCGATGGCGAACAGGCCGCAAAGCGCGTACTTGCGCGCGTAGCTCGACGCCATCCCGGTCACCTGCGCGTCGTCGGAGCCGCTCTTGTGCTCCGCCTCGCGGGCGTAGGCCTTGAACTCCTTCTTCTCGCCGTGCCCGTCCACGAAGAACAGGGTGCACGTGGCCTCGACGTAGTAGCGGTCGCCCACCTTGCAGATGTTGTCGCGGAGCGTGAACGCCACGCCCGCCTCCTTGCAGGGCTCCTTGAGCGCGGCGACGATGTCCTCGAACGAGCGGTAGCTGAACTTCGCGAACGCGTTGTAGCGAGCCTTGGGGACGGTCACGGAGCGCTGAACCTTGGCTATCGCCTGGGAGAGCGTCATCTCCTCCTCCGCCATCTAACACACCCCCTTGCACTTGATGGTGCCGGTGATTCCGCGCTCGCGCAGCGCCGCGGCGAGCTGCTCCATCTGCGAGCGCGTGGCGGACGGGATCTCGACCGTCCAAGCGCAGGACAGCTCGGGGCGCGCCGCGACGGCGGGCTCAGCCTGGCGCCTCGGAGCGGGACGCGGCGCGGGCCTGGACTCGACCGCCTCGCGCATGGCGGGGATGCGGGCGTCCTCCTCGTCGGCGGCGCGGGCGGCGTTGAGCGCCGAGCCGAG
>CABUIH010000006.1:0-103238 GCA_902491615.1 uncultured Collinsella sp.
CCGGAGGAGTTCCGGAGACAGTCCCTTGCGGCGTAGTTCTTATTTAAGCCGTCCAGGTTTTGGGGTGCAGTTCAGATTTGATCCCCTGGCGCGCCTTTTGCATCGGTGCCGATGTCGTTTTGTGCCGCTTGCGTTCCTAGCGTTCGTCCACGAGCTTGGCGACGAGGGCTTTGAGCTCGGCCAACTCTTGCTCGAGTTCCTTGACGCGGCGGGCGTTTTCGGTGATGCCCTGACGGTTGAGGGCGCTCTGCTCGGCGGCATCGTCGGGCATGTACTCGCGATGCTGCTTGGCGTCGAAGCTCTCCTCGAACACGCGGCAGCCGTTGCGCTTGATGATGCGCCCGGGCACGCCCACGACGGTGCAGTTGTCGGGCACGTCCTTGACGACGACCGAGTTGCCGCCGATTTTGACGTTGTTGCCAATGTGGATGTTGCCAAGCACCTTGGCGCCCGTGCCCACCGTGACATTGTTGCCCAGGGTGGGGTGACGCTTGCCGGTCTCGTTGCCGGTGCCGCCGAGCGTGACGCCCTGGTAGAGCACACAGTTGTCGCCCACGATGGCAGTCTCGCCAATAACGACGCCCATGGCGTGGTCGATAAAGAAGTGCTTGCCGATCTGCGCGGCGGGATGAATCTCAACACCAGTGATATGGCGGGTTAACTGCGAGAGCACACGGGCGAGTGAGCGATGACCGTGCTCCCACAGCCAGTGCTCGGGCACGTGGTTCCACTTGGCGTGCAGGCCAGGATAGGAAAGGAAGATGACCAGGCCGTTTTGCGCGGCAGGGTCCTGCGCCTGGACGGTCTTGATGTCCTCGCGAATGGTATTGATAAAGCTCACCGGCCGCCCTCCCTTAGCGCCGTGACAATGCGATTTAATAAAGTATAGCGATTCGCTAGGGATTAGGAAGGGCGATCTTGCTTCGCTTTGGGCGACAAGTGTCAGTTATGCAAACTTGCTGGTAATGAAGTAAGACTTTTGAGGGGTTTGGCCCGTGCTCGCGCCGCAACCGTATACTGGTCAACTTGGACGTGTCCGCGCCCACAACTGAGAGGTTTTACTTCATGGGTTTCATCAATTTTATCGCCGAGCTGCTTAAGGACCCGCGCACCGCGATCGCCAGCTGGATCGCCGCCGGCCCGCTTATGGCCTACGGCTGCGTGTTCCTAATCATCTTTATCGAGACGGGCGTGGTGTTCTTCCCGTTCCTTCCCGGCGACTCGCTGCTGTTTGCCTCGGGCTTCTTTGCCCACAACGGCGGCTTTAACATCGTGGCGCTTCTGGCCACCGCATGGGCCGCAGCCATCCTGGGCGATCAGTGCAACTTTATGATCGGCCACTTCTTTGGCCGCAAGATCATCGCCTCGGGCAAGGTAAAGGCCATGACGCCCGAGCGCATCAAAAAGTCCGAGGACTTCCTGGATAAGTGGGGCCATCTGGCCATCTTCCTCGGTCGCTTCTTCCCGTTCATCCGCACCTTTGTGCCTTTTATCGCCGGCATGGGCGGCATGCACTGGCGCAACTTTGTCATCTTTAACGTGCTGGGTGGAATTACCTGGTCGACGGTCTTTACGCTGCTGGGTTACTTCTTTGGTGGCATTCCGTTTGTGCAGGAGCACTTTGAGCTGCTGATTATCGGCATCGTCGCCGTGTCGATCATCCCGACCGTGGTCGGCCTGGTTAAGGCTAAGCTCGGTAAAAAGAACGCCTAGTCCGAGTTTGTTTTCGGACGTTAATTCCAAGGCCCGTCATCGGATTCGATGGCGGGCCTTTTGTGTTGAAGGCAAATGAAAATACTTTACTTAGTTAAAGAAAAACGTTTTATCCAAGGCGTGCGGGGAGTACAATCACCTGCATGCGAATCGACGTGCCATCGGCTTCGATGCTGCCCGCGTGTCCTGCCCGGCTCTACGCTTCCGGGTATGCGACGTTGCGACGCGGCCGGCTTCGGTCCTTGCGTGCGGGTTCGCGAGTATGCAACCGTGTATGTAAGGAGCGACATATGACTGTCGAGAAGAAGGATATCGATTGGGGTAGCCTCGGCTTTGGCTACATGAAGACCGATTACAGCTACGAGGCTCATTGGAAGGATGGCGAGTGGGACGAGGGCGGCCTGACCACCGACCACACCCTGCATGTCTCCGAGTGCGGCGGCATCTTCCATTACTGCCAGGAGGTCTTTGAGGGCCTGAAGGCCTACACCGCCGAGGACGGCAGCATCGTCTGCTTCCGTCCCGACATGAACGCCGAGCGTATGTACAACTCCGCTCAGCGCCTCGAGATGCCCCCGTTCCCCAAGGACAAGTTCGTTGAGGCCGTCAAGCAGGTCGTCTCTGCCAACGCCGTATGGGTTCCGCCCTTCGGCTCTGGCGCAACCCTGTATGTGCGTCCGTTTATGATCGGCTCCGGTGACGTGATCGGCGTGGCTCCCGCTCCTGAGTACACGTTCCGCATTCTCGTGACCCCGGTCGGTCCGTACTTTAAGGGTGGCCTCAAGCCTGTCAAGCTGCGCGTTTCCGAGTACGACCGCGCCGCACCGCACGGCACCGGCAACATCAAGGCTGGCCTCAACTACGCCATGTCCCTTAAGCCCACGATGGAAGCTCACCGCGAGGGCTATGCCGAGAACCTGTATCTCGACTCCGAGTCCCGCACCTATGTCGAGGAGACCGGTGGCGCCAACGTCCTGTTCGTGAAGGAGGACGGCACGCTTGTCGTCCCGCAGTCGCACACCGACTCCATCCTGCCCTCCATCACCCGCCGTTCGCTCGTTCAGGTTGCTCAGGACCTGGGCATGACCGTCGACCAGCGTCCCGTCGAGTGGGCCGAGGTCAAGGCCGGCACCTTTGTTGAGTGCGGTCTGTGCGGCACCGCTGCCGTTATCTCCCCGGTGGGCGAGATCGACAACAAGGTCTACGGTGCCGACGAGACTGTGACCTTCCCGGCCGGCTACACCGAGATCGGTCCTGTGATGAAGAAGCTCCGCGAGACCCTGACGGGCATCCAGTCTGGTGCTGTTGAGGATAAGCACAACTGGGTTTACACCGTCGCGTAATTCGTCTTACCTGCCCGGGCGGAGAGTAAGTTCCCTCCCGGCGCGTCCTCGGATATGCAAGAAGCCCTCGCTGCGCACTTCGTGCGGCGAGGGCTTCTTGCGTCCTGCGGAATGCGCCGGGAGGGAACTTACTCTCCGCCCTGCGGGCTCGGCGATGTCACAACGAACAATAATTAATCTGAATTAAAAATGGTGCGCGGCCTTTTAGGCCGCGCTTTTGTTTTGGTTCGCGCCATGTGGGGGTGGTGGCGACGTGCATTTTTGCGAGTATTCTGCAATCGAAGACCCCTGCATACCGGCCTCGGGCAAAAAATCGGGATTTCTCGATGTTTTCTACGAATGATGGGCGGGGTTATGGGCTGACAGCGTTTGATTTGTAGGGATATTCGCGGTCTTTGGCATTTATCGTGGCGCCCGAAACTCTTGGTTATGCTGAATACTCCCAAAAATGCACGGCGCCTTGAGGGGGACCTTCGCGAAAAAGGAAACCGCCCCGTCGAAGTATGCATTCGACGAGGCGGTTTATGCATATACCCGATTAAGGATACGCTGCGGATCTGTTAGAACTTGACGGTCGGTGCCTGGCGGGCAGCTTCGGCGGCCTCGAAGCCCTGGCGCTCCTTAAACTGGAAGATGCCGGCAAAGATGACGGCCGGGAAGGTCTGGATGGCGTTGTTGTAGCTAAGCACGCAGTCGTTGTAGCTCTGGCGTGCGTAGCTCACCTTGTTCTCGGTGTCTTCGAGCGTGGCTTGGAGCTGCGTAAAGTTGGTGTTCGCCTTAAGATCGGGGTAAGCCTCGGCCACGGCGAAGAGCTGGCGCAGGGCGCCGGTCAGCACGTTGTCGGCTTCCATCTTGGCTTCGGGCGTGGTGGCGCTCACGGCGGCGTTGCGCGCGTTGACCACGGCTGCAAGCGTGTCCTGCTCGTGTTTGGCGTAGCCCTTGACGGTCTCGACCAGGTTGGGGATCAGGTCGTTGCGGCGCTGCAGCTGCGTGTCGATGTTCTGCCAGGCGTTATCGATGCGATTGCGCTTGGTGACCATGTTGTTGTAGATGCCGGCGATGGCGCAGGCAATCACAATGACAACAACGATACCGATGATGACGGGAATCATGGTGTCTCCGTTTCGAATGGCCGCGGCGTCTTCCGCCGGCTGCCGTTGGTGTAACGCTACTAGTATACCCGCAACCTTTGGCGATACCGAACTTTCCGGTAAGCGTTATGTTTCCACCAAGGTAAGGCCATTCGCCAGGGGGCGGGCGATACAGGTGTAAGATATGCGACAGATTAGTGAGCGTTGTCTTCTCCTTGAGGAGGGCGATACGTATGGACCTTCGCATCAAGAAAACCTATCGGGCCCTGTTCGAGGCCTTTACCGAGCTGCTCGAAGAGCATCGGTTTGAGGACGTGACGGTTGCCATGCTGTGCGACCGCGCTATGATTCGTCGGACGACGTTCTACAAGCACTTCCGCGACAAGAACGATTACTTTGCCTTCTATATCGATGAACTCATGTCGGGCCTGCCGCAAAAGCGGGCCGATGCGGATGGCGCGGAGGGCGCCGAGGACGTGCGCGCGCTTCGCCATGAAGTGTTCGCCGATGCCATGGAACTGATTCTGGCGCATGAGCAGCTCATGGATAACATTTTGGCGAGCAGCATGTCGGGCATGCTGACCAGTATGATTTGCGACCGCATCGCGCGCTCCATACGCGGGCGCGTGATGAGCGCGCTTGACGAGGACGCGCTCGCGCCCGTATCGCTCGAGACGACGTCTGAGTTTGTCGCCGGCGGCATTATTCGGCTTTTTACCATGTGGTGGGAATCGGGCCACGTCCTAGAGCGCCGATCCGAAATCGCCGACGTGGTCGATGCGCTGTTCGAGCGGACCATGACGCCGGTGGGTCACTAAGAGTGGCGGAGAGAGGGGGATTCGAACCCCCGGAACGCTCTCGCGCTCAACGGTTTTCAAGACCGCCGCATTCAACCGCTCTGCCATCTCTCCGTGAGTCGTAATGATAGCATCGTTTTGGATTTGCAACAGGGAAGGCGAACGATGACGATCACCGAAATCGATGAGAAGTTCATGCGTGAGGCGCTGGCCGAGGCGCGCGCCGCCGCTGCGGTGGGCGAGGTGCCCATCGGAGCCGTAGTGGTGCGCGACGGCGAGATTGTCGCGCGGGCGCATAATCGCCGCGAGCTCGACCAGGATCCTTCGGCGCATGCCGAGTTTTCGGCCCTGTGCGCCGCCGCTCAGTCGCTTGGACGCTGGCGTCTTTCCGATTGTACGGTCTACGTGACGCTCGAGCCCTGCTGCATGTGCGCGGGGCTTATGGTTAACGCGCGCGTGGGGCGCTGCGTGTGCGGCGCGGCCGATGCTAAAGCGGGCGCTCTGGGGTCGCTATACGACCTCAATGCCGATTCGCGCCTGAATCATCGGTTTAATGTGACCGCCGGCGTGCTGGCAGACGAGTGCCGCGCGGTGCTGAGCGGTTATTTTAGTGGGCTGCGTGGCACCGATGGTGCTGGCTGCGGTTGTGGGGCCGATCTTGAGGCGCATACCGCCCACGCCGAGGCGCTTGCGAGTGTCGAAGATACTGCCGTTGGGGCGGTCGATTTTGGTGCCGCGTGCCGCCGGCCCCGCCGTGTGCAGCTGGCGATCGACTCCTTTAAGGGCAGCGTTTCGAGCGCGCAGGCGGAGGAGGCCGTTGCCGAAGGTGTGCGCCGCGTGTGGCCCGATGCCCAGGTAAGCGCGCTGCCGCTGGCGGATGGCGGCGAGGGAACGCTCGATGCCGTTGCCGCGTGCGGCGGTGAGGTCGTGGCATGTGAAGTCGCAGGCCCTCTGGGCGACTGTGTGTCTGCCCGGATGCTGGTGGACGGCGAGCACGAGTCGGCTGTAATCGAGATGGCCGAGGCGGCGGGTATTGGGTATTCGCCTTGCACAGAGCCGGCGGCGTTGGCCGCTACGACCTATGGCGTGGGCGAGCTCATGCTTCGAGCGGTTCGTGCTGGGGCAAAGACTATCTATATTGGTCTGGGCGGCAGTGCCACCAACGACGGTGGCGCCGGCATGCTGCAGGCGCTGGGCGCGCGTGTGGTCGATGATCAGGGCTGCGATGTCGCCCCTGGTCTCGCGGGGCTTGAGCAGGTGGCGAGTATCGATTTGGCACCGGCGCTTCGGGCGCTGAATAGCGCGCGTATCGTCGTGCTCTCTGATGTCGAGAACCCGCTCGTGGGGCGTCGTGGGGCACTTGCAGTGTTTGGCGGGCAAAAGGGCCTGCCGACAGACGATGTCGAAGCGCTGGGCAGGTACGACAGTTGGATGGTCGGCTACGGCCGCCTGCTCGATGCGGCGATTACCGGGGTGCGGGCTCAGGGGTTGTTGCGCGTGCCCGAGGGCGTGCGGACATTTGGCTCGGTGCTCGGCGTGCCTGGCGCGGGCGCGGCAGGTGGCTTGGGCGCCGCGCTGCTGGCGCTCGGTGCTGAGTTGCGTTCGGGCGTGGAGACGGTGCTCGATCTGATTGGGTTTGACGAGCGCGTGCGCGATGTCGACCTGGTCATTACAGGCGAGGGCAACATGGACGAGCAATCCGCTGCCGGCAAGGCGCCGGTGGGCGTGGCCCGCCGTGCCAATCGCTATGGCAAGCCGGTAGTCGCCGTCGTGGGCGGTCGTGCGGATAATTTGGATGCGGTGTATGGTCAGGGCATCGACTTGGTCCTGCCGGTCTGCCGCAGGCCCATGCCTCTTGACCAAGCGCTCGACCCCCAGGAAGCCACAACCAACCTCATCTGCGCCGGTGAAGCAGCCGCCCAAGCCTACGACCTCGCCCGCCTCTAAAACCCAACTCCCTATAAGTTGCGGTGGAATAGTTCCTGTTTGGCGGCTCAGGCGGCAAAAACAGGAACTATTCCACCGCAACTTCGAGAATGGCTATCCGAGGCTGGTCGCCTTGGGCCTTGGGTCGGACCGTCCGCCATGAAATGCGGCCATCTACTACGTTTAGCCGAGCACCCTTGACCATCCCGGATTTTGTGAAATTAAAACCGCAGGTAGAAAGCTTGCCGATTTTCGAAAAAGCCGGCTATGGTTGACCCCTGCGGCCTAAACGTAGTAGATAGGCCCCTTTTGTGGCACGGCAGCAGACCAGTCTTTTTGGGACGGGGCTTATTTGACTACCTGTCGATCTGATTGCCCAAGTAGTCAAAAAGCCCCGTCCCAAATTAGCTACCTTGCCCCATCGGGCGGGAGCGGGTAAGATATATCGAGCGCCTAGCGCGTTCGATGGGTTCGGATGACGACATGTTCCGAATCTGGTCAGGTCCGGAAGGAAGCAGCCATAAGGAGCCTCTGTCGGGCATCCGAATCCATCGAGTGCGCAGGCGTTTTTTGGTGCCGCGGCTACCCGCGAGTGCCGGCAGGGCGCTTGGTGTCTCGCTGGTCCTCGGCTTCGCCTGCGGGATCGCTCGACTACCAAGCGCCCTGCCGGCACCCGCGGGTAGCCGACCAAAACCGCCTGAAGGGTCACATTTATCTGATAATTGAATCCCCGGCGTTATGCCGCTCGCTGGCGTTGCCAAAACATCGGCTGCTACGTGCCTTGGGCGCTAGTGACCGTTGCCCTTACATCTGTAACGAGTTGCTTACGCATCTCCAGGGTTCTCCGTACTATCATGAATCAGATTGAATTGAGATGATGATAGGGAGCGCCTTCTATGATTGAGCTGCTCAGGCGTTTTGGTGGTAAGTTTCGCCGGTATATGGTGATTGGCCCTGCGTGTAAGCTGATCGAAGTGATCTTTGACCTGCTGACGCCGCTGGTGATTGCCCAGATGATCGATAAGGGTATTGGCGCACACGATGTCAATGCCGTTATCCACTACGGCATGGTACTTGGCGCCATGGCTGTGATCGGCATCTCGTTTACGCTCGTCTGCCAAAAGATGGCGGCGCTCACCTCGCAGGGCATGGGCACCGACATTCGCGGTGCGCTCTACCAGCACATCAATAAGCTGAGCTATGTCGAACTCGACCGCTTTGGCACGCCGTCGCTTATCACCCGCATCACCAACGACGTCAACCAGGTGCAGCTTGCCGTGGCGCTGGGCGTGCGCATGCTCATTCGCTGGCCCTTTCTGGCAGTGGGTTCTATGTGCGCGGCCCTCGCCATCGACCTTGAGCTTGGCATGATCTTTTTGATTTGCACGCCCGCCATCGGCCTGGTGTTTTGGTTTGTCATGGCGCGCTGCATTCCGTATTACAGGCAGCTGCAGGCAAAGCTCGACCGCATCGCGCTTATCTGCCGCGAAGGCCTTTCGGGCGCTCGCGTGGTTCGCGCCTTTGTGCGCGAAGATCACGAGCGTGAGCGCTTTGCCCAAGCCGCCGATGATCAGGCCCATACCGCCATCGCGGTGGGCAAGCTCTCGTCGGTCCTCAACCCCGTAACGTTTTTGGTGATGAACCTGGGCGTGTGCGCCATCCTGTGGGTGGGCGGCATCCAGGTCAACGTGGGCGAACTCACACAGGGCCAGGTCATGGCGTTCGTCAACTACATGACGCAAACCCTGACCTCCACCGTGTACGTCGCCAACCTGGTCGTGGTCTTTACCAAGGCGAGCGCCAGCGCGTCGCGTATCAACGAGGTGCTCAATTGCGTGCCGAGCATTACCGACGAGGGCAACCAGCCGGTCGCGCTGCCCGAGCCGAGCGAACTGGCGGGTGGTGCTGCTCCAGTCCCCGCACTGAGCTTTGACCATGCGAGCTTTTCGTTTGGCGCGGGCGCGGCAAATGCCGTGAGCGATGTGACCCTGAAGCTGCCGCTGGGCAAAACGCTCGGCATTATCGGCGGTACAGGCAGCGGTAAGTCCACGCTTGTCTCGCTTATCCCGCGCCTGTACGATGCGAGCGCCGGCAGCGTGTGCGTGATGGGCGCCGACGTGCGCACCTGGCCGTTCGACCAGCTGCGCCGTGTGGTCGCGACCGTTCCGCAGCGCGCGTCGCTGGTGAGTGGCACCATCCGCAGCAACCTGACCTGGCGCGATGAGGCGGCAACCGACGAGGAGCTTTGGGCGGCGCTCGATATGGCGCAGACCAGTGAGTTCGTGCGCAACAAGCCGCAGGGGCTCGACGCCCCGGTCGAGGCGGGCGGCAAGAACTTTAGCGGTGGCCAGCGCCAGCGCCTGACTATCGCGCGTGCCTTGGTGGGCTCGCCGCAGATCCTGATCATGGACGACTCCGCCTCGGCGCTCGACTTTAAGACCGACGCGGCGCTTCGCCATGCCATTCGCGAGCGCAGCGTGCGCGGTGCCGCCGAGGGCGGGCTGCCGCTGACCACGGTGATTGTGAGCCAGCGCGTCTCGACCGTGCGCGACGCCGACATGATCTGCGTACTCGACCACGGCTCGGTTGCGGGCCTGGGCACGCATGACGAGCTGTACGCGACCTGCCAGCTCTATCGCGAGATTTGCCAGTCGCAGCTGCGCCGCGAGGAGCTCGAGGGCCAGCAGGGGAGCACGACGCCCGCGTCCGCTCCGACCGCCCCCGCATCCGTCTGCGCAAAGGAGGGATGCTAAATGAATCCGTACACTTCCTCCGGTTCGGTCGCCACGATGACGGCCAACGTGTCCGGCAACGATAACCTCAGCGACTTGGGTGACGGCCCGCGTCAGCCCGGCGACCCCGAGCGCTACCCCGTGGGCGCGGTGACTCACCGTCTGCTGGGCTACGTTCGTCCGCACCGCATTTCGTTTGCGGCGTCGTTTGTGAGCGCCGCCATCTCGGTGATCTTGCAGCTCTATACGCCCATCCTCATCGGCGAGGGTATCGACCTCATCGTTGCCGCCGGGCAGGTGGACTTCGATGCGCTGCTGCCGCTTGTCACCAAACTCGCGATTGTCGTCGTAGGTGCTGCGGCCTTTCAGTGGCTGCAGGGCTATTGCGTCAACCGCCTGTCCTACGAGACGGTGCGCGACATGCGCGTGGAGGCAAGCGACAAGCTCAGCCGCATGCCGCTCAGCTTTATCGACAGCCATGCCCACGGCGACCTTATGAGCCGTGTGGTCAACGACGTCGACCAGGTGGGTGACGGTCTGCTGCAGGGCTTTACCCAGCTTTTCACCGGCGTTATCACCATCGTTGGCACGCTCGCGTTTATGCTCTCCATCAACCTGACCATGACACTTGTGGTGGTGCTCGTCACGCCGCTTTCCATTTTTGCAGCCGGTGCCATCGCCAAACTCTCCAACAAGAGCTTTACGGCGCAGCAACGCATTCAGGGTCAGCTTGGCGGCCATATCGAGGAATACGTGGGCGAGCAGAAGCTCGTGGACGCGTTTGCCTATGGTTCCAACGCCCAGCAGCGCTTCGATGCTCTCAACGCTGAGCTCTACGCGGCAGGTGAGCGCGCGCAGTTTATGGGTTCGCTCTCTAACCCCGGCACGCGCTTTATCAATAACATCATCTATGCCGTGGTCGCTGTGATCGGCTGCGTGGGCGTGATCACGGGCGTGCCGGCGGCGCTTACGGTGGGCGGCGTGCAGATTTTCCTGTCCTATGCCAACCAGTACACCAAGCCGTTCAACGAGGTTACCAACGTCATTACGCAGATCCAGACCGCGTACGCCTCGGCGCGTCGCATGTTTGCGCTGCTCGATGCGCGCGAGCAGGAGCCCGACGCGCCAGATGCCGTGGAACTTGCCGCACCGCAGGGCGAGGTCGCCCTTGAGCATGTGGACTTTAGCTACGTGCCCGACCGCAAGCTGCTGCAGGACATCTGCATCGAGGCCAAGCCCGGCATGCGCTTTGCCCTAGTTGGCCCCACGGGCTGCGGAAAGACAACGCTCATCAATTTGCTACTGCGTTTTTACGATATCGATGCCGGTCGCATTGCGGTCGATGGCCGTTCCTCGCGTGACTACACGCGCGCAAGCCTGCGCCGCGCCTTTGGTATGGTGCTGCAGGACACCTGGCTGTTCGAGGGCACGGTGGCCGAAAACATCGCCTACGGCTGTCCCGACGCCACGCGCGAGCAGGTTATCGAAGCTGCCAAGCACGCGCACGCGCACAAGTTTATCGTGCAGCTGCCAGGCGGCTACGATACGGTCATCGGCGAGGACGGCGGCACGTTTAGCCAGGGTCAAAAACAGCTGCTGTGCATTGCGCGCGTTATGCTCACCGATCCGGCGATTCTGCTGCTGGACGAGGCAACGTCGAGCATCGATACGCGTACCGAGCTGCAGGTGCAGGCGGCATTCGACGAGCTCATGGCCGGTCGCACAAGCTTTGTCGTGGCGCACCGCCTGAGCACCATCCGCAACGCCGACTGCATTCTGGTGATGCGCGACGGCCAGATTATCGAGCGCGGCACGCACGACGAGCTGCTAGCGGCAGGCGGCTTCTACGCCGAACTCTACCGCAGCCAATTCGCCCAGTGAGCAAGCCCGTGGGGCAAATTAATCAATCGACAGACGGTGGTTTACATCTGTCACGTTAGTACTAAGATATTCATCTAATAAATTGCATTAGTGGCTTTAGTTTTGGGGGAAACGAGCAACGTGACTATGACATGCTCTTTGGTGGTCAACAGCAAGAGCGGTAATACCAGGATGGTTTCGGGTGCGATCAAGCGCACTCTGCAGGCTGCGGGCGTTGAGTTTGTCCATGCCGCGGCGTTGAGCGACGATGCGGATGCAGATCAGGTTGCGCTCGAGGCGCAGGGCGCCTGCGCGGCCGACACAGTGCTCGTCGGTTTTTGGTGCGACAAGGGCGCGTGCACGCCTTCGGTCGCGGCGTTGCTCTCCGCCTTGCACGGCAAGCGCGTCTTTCTGTTTGGTACCTGCGGTTTTGGGGCCAGCGAGGAGTACTTTAGGCAGATTATCGACCGCGTGAGCTCAAATCTGGCCGAGGATGCCGAGCTTGTAGGCTGGGCTATGTGCCAGGGCAAGATGGGTCCCGCCGTAAAGCAGCGCTACGAGGCGATGCTTGAGCAAGATCCCGACAATGTCCGCTTTAAGATGCTGCTCGATAACTGGGTCGCCGCAAAGGATCACCCCACCAAGGAAGATCTGGACAACATGGCTGCAGCCGCCAAGAAGGCCGTGCTGGGCGAGTAGCTTCGCCGCTCGCGGTCCTTCGCGCAAAACAATACAAATGTGAAAGCCTCGAAATCCTCGAGGCTTTTTTCTTGACACTCGCGGGCGCAACCGTGGCAAGCATTTGGGGTGACATTTTCCATCACCCCGATGACGAGACCGTCCTAGACGACACGCTCGCATGCGTTCGCTGGATGTATCGCCAGATGGAGTACGGCTGTCAAAAGTATCCGGGTTTCTTTACGCATCACTCGCTGAGTTTTATGCAGCAAGACACTGCGGACGGCAAGCGCCGCATGCATCATGCCTGGCAGCATATCCTCGACCAGCTTTGCGTGGTGCTCAAGCGTGATCCTCGGGTACGCCCGGACGCCTTTACCGATCAGTTTTCTGCCGAGCAATTTGCCGAGGTCCTGTTCTCGCTCGTGCTCTCTGCCGTGATTCGGCAAGATTTCGATCCGAGTGCCGCGCTCGAGATTACGCGCCGAACCCTCTACTAACGGCCCCGCGCAAGGCGGGGATTTTTATGGTTAGAAAGTGAACAGCGTTCACGTTAAGGAGGTGGTGCGTGGCACCAAGAACCAAAACCGTTCGTTTGCAACCATTCATTAAGGGAGACGTATATATGCGTGCTTTATTCGAAACGCTATTCGACATCGTCTATCTGGTGACGGTCATTACCCTCGGCATTCGCATGATTCGCGGCAGCAAGGGCAACCGTCAGTTCCAGCTGTTTGGCTGGATGGCGGTCGTTTTGGGCGCCGGTGATTCGTTCCACCTGGTCCCCCGCGCGCTGGCGCTCTGCACGACCGGCTTTGACGCTTATGCCGTGCAGCTGGGCCTGGGCAAGTGGATTACCTCGATTACCATGACCATCTTCTACGTACTGCTCTACTACGTGTGGCGCGAGCGCTACCAGGTGAAGAACCACGTCGGAACGACCGTGGCGATCTTTGCCCTGGCCGTCATGCGTGTCGCGCTGTGCATGCTGCCGCAAAACCAGTGGCTCACCAACCAGACCCCGCTTGCATGGGGTATCCTGCGCAACATCCCGTTTGCCATCATGGGCCTTATGGTCATCGTGCTGTTTTACCGCAGTGCCAGGGAAGATAACGACGAAGCCTTCCGCTGGATGTGGCTCACCATTGTGCTGAGCTTTGGCTTCTACATTCCCGTGGTCCTGTGGGCCGAGGTTGTCCCGGCTATCGGCATGCTCATGATCCCCAAGACCTGCGCGTACGTGTGGACCGTGCTGATTGGCTACAGCGCCATGAAGAAGGAGTGCTAGGTCCATCTTCTAAATGTTTCGCCCGCCCGGCGGCGGAATATAAGGTTTCCTACTCTACAGTCCTGCTCGCACGGAGAGCACATTAAGTGCTCTCCGGCTCGTGCGGAACTCGCGATAAACCTTATATTCCGCCGCCGGGCGGGCGCCCCTTTATTGATGGAAGGCCTTATAAGCGGATATTCCATGTCCGGATGTATTCAGAGCGGGACGGGCTTTCCGAATGGGCGGGGTCTTGGAAAGTATGTCCCGGAATCAAGGCTTGGAATGGGATGCACTTTCCGGTTGAGGGGCTCAGTGGAAAATGCATCCCAGTATTCGGCTGAGAAATGGGACACGGTTTCCGGTTGAAGCCTTGGCGGAAAATGTGACCCGGAATATGTGATCGGAGTGGGACGCGCTTTCCCATCGGTGTCACAAGCGGAAACCGCATCCCACTCCGGACCTGAAGATTGGGACACGCCTTCCAGAAGGTATGGGCTGCGAACTACAATGGGCTGCCTTAAACCCGCAGGGGGGTTAAAAATAAATAAGACATAGGGCAGTATGTTTTAATGTCGGGGGGGGGGGGCGCATTCTTTTAGATATTCAAAAAACAGACCCCCTATGAAGAAGATGCGTAGGGGGTTAGTAGTAGATATTGGATATGGCAGTCCGGTATGGGGATAAATGACCGCTTACGCCTAAATTGGTAGCGTTTGGCGCTGAGAGCTTGATAAAAATGCAGGACATCGCTAACGTTTTTGTTACGAAAAGAATTCAAATTGGCTTTTTTTCGAACTCACTTTTTAGTGCCCTGCGGTGCCCGAGGAAAGCGACTGCCCCTTCAGGGGATCGAATAAGGCCTCGATGGGGATGGATTAATCGTTTTGATGACTCGCGGACTCAAACGTTTTATTGCACTTCTTAGCAGTCTGGCGCTTGCGCTTGTCATAGCCCTTGCCGTTGTTTCTTTTGCTCCCCGCGCATTTGGATACACGCCTTTTGCAGTGCTTTCGGGCTCTATGGAGCCCAAGCTTCCCGTTGGCTCCATGGTGTTTGTTCGCCAGGTTGAGCCATCGGATATTGCCGTGGGCGACAATGCAACTTTTTACCGATCGGACGGCGCCGTAGTGACCCACCAGGTGTACGAGGTCGACCCTGTGGCGCAGACGATCAGCACGCAGGGAATCGCAAACAAAAATGCAGATGGAAGCATCATGCACGACGCCGAGCAGACGCCTTTTTCACGCGTGATCGGCGTCGTTTCTTTTTGTGTCCCTTACCTGGGCTTCGTTAACGCATATTGCACGACGATGCCCGGTTTGCTTGTTGTGGTGGCCGTTCTGGCGCTGCTGGTCGCGGCGTCGATAGTGCTCGATCGGATGGTTCCCGACGAGCCTGCGGGCAAGCATACCCGCGCGCATGTGAGAGAGCGGCGTTCATAGCAGCAGGGAGAGGTGTCGGCGGCGGCAAGGGCCGTTGCCGGGGAAGTCGGTTTTCGAAAGGAAGAGAACGATGGAAAACAAGAAGAAAAAACGCTACGGCATCGTTGCCGCCCTGCTGCTGCTGGTGCTGGCTGCCGGCGTGGGCACCTATGCATGGCTGACGGCGCAGTCGAGCCTGACCAACAACTTCACTACTGCGGGCATCAACAAGCCAACTACCGATCCCGACAAACCGGGGCAGCCAATTCCGACTGACCCCAATAAGGTCAACGGTAACCTGACCGAGACCAAATGGGTTAAGGACTCTAAGCTCGCCCCCGGCGTGTCTGTTGACAAGAATCCTAATGTCGGTATCGGCAAGGGGTCAGAGGATGCATATGTGTACGTTTTCGTGAACAACAAGACGGCGTCTGCCGGGACCAAAGACTCCAAGACGACTTACTTCACCATTAACTCTGGCTGGAAGGCCGTTGATGCGACCGCCGTTGCGGGCGAGCCGACTCATTATCTCGGTGGCCTCTTCGTTTATGTTGGCAATGGGACCGAGGCCACTCCGCTTATTGCCAGCAAGACCGAAGACAAGTGGACCGGTGAGCTGTTCACCCAGGTGACTACGCCCAAGGAGACCGAGCAAAAGGATTTCGCCAATCCTGCCGAGATGGATGTCAACTGTTTCATTTACGCAGCAGACGGCACCACTGAGGGTTCGTCTGCGTCTGCTTTGGCTGCTGCCCAGACTTGGGCTAACGGCCTGAAGTAATCTCACCCCCTCCACCGAGATCCCGGCCCGCTCCCCATCCCCATTTTCGGGTCGGGATCTCGGTTCCCCTTTGATCGACGATTGGCGAACGTAATGCTCAACAATCTTTCCGACAATCAGAAACGCACCTTGGCGCTTGCCGCGATGGCGCTGTTGGCCCTGGCGTGCCTGTGCGGCACGCTGGCTTTTACCGTTGATATGGTTCCGGCGAACAACGTCCTTTCGTTTGGCAGCGTGAAGGTACGAGTCTGCGAATTCACCCTAAACGAGCAGGGTGAGGAGATTCCGTTTGAGGCCAACGAGCACGGGGACTATCCCGACACCAAGGCCGGGGGCTCTGACATCAGCCGCATTGTGCGCGTGGAGAACGCCGGCGCGCAGCCTGAGTACGTTCGCGCCCATCTACGCATGACGTCAGTGGCACCCGACGGTTCGAGTGCGGATGCCTCGGGCAACGTTGCCTTTAACGTGAACGCGGGCGAGGGGTCCCCGTGGATCGATGGTGGCGATGGGTGGTACTACTACCGCGGATTGGCTGGTCGTGGCGGCATGCTTGACCCCGGCGCCATGACGGAGAGCCTCATGGACTCGCTGCGATTTGTGGGCGACTACCACGATGCCGCGCGCGGCGGCTCATACAGGCTCGATATCGACGTCCAGGCCGTGCAGGCCAAAAACCAGCAGGCAAACGATACCGTCCTCGACGTGCTCGACGTCGTGGGCTGGCCGGAGGCGAACTAGCCCATGGAGATTAAGAACATGAACCGAGGCGTGCTCGGCAGGCTGATCGCTGTGGTGGCAATCGCCCTTTGCTGCGTTGTAGCGCTGCCGGCGGCAGCGTATGCCGAGGATGTGCCCGAGGACAAGACCGAATTCCATATCACAAACAGGAACGACTTCCTGGCGTGTGTCGCGCTGTCGCGACAGCGCGACACGTCGCAGTGGCGCGTCTATCTCGATAACGATATCGTTCTTAACGATGATGATATGAACGCCATTGTTGCGGATACGGTCAAGCACCTCTCCTTTGGCAACAAAGAACATCCCTTTAAGGGCGTCTTTGACGGTCAAAACCATACCGTGAAGGGCCTGAACTACGAGAATAAGGTCTTGGATCCCGAGCGCGACACGGGCTTTTTTGCCGAGACCGATGGCGCCACCATCAAGAACTTCTTGGTCAAGGATGCCAACATTTGGGCTGACTTCCGCGGCGGCATTATCGTGGGCAGGGCGATCAACACCCACTTCGAAAACGTTATGGTTATGGAGAGCACCCTGCACGTTACGTGTGCCAACAACATGCTCAATGTGATTACCAATGCGGGTTTTGAGGGGGGCCTGATTGCCGGCGAGCTCGATGGTTGCACCCTCTACAACTGCGAGGTCCGTGGTGGCCGCGCCGTTAACAACACGACTTCGGGCGTACAGGCAATCGGTGGCGAGGGCCTGTATATGGCGGCGTTTGCCGGCTACGTTAAGAACTCGACCATCGAGTATTGCCGCGTGACGCCTACGCGCAACGAGGATGGCTCGATTGCCGAGAAGGGCATGACCGACGTTACCAATAAATACGATGTGGCCATTGGCGCCCTGGGCGGCAACAACGTGTACGCCTCGGGTTTTGTGGGCTGCATGGCAGAAGGCGCTAAAGTCATTGACTGCTTTTCAACGGCGAAATGCTATAGCTATGCTGCTTCTTACGTGGGCGTTGTCTCCGTAACGCGCGCTTGGACGGGCGGTCTTGCAGGCCGCATCTTGTCTAAGAGCGGTAATGAAATCACTCGCAGCCATTTCGCCGGCGATTTGAGCTCGCGCCAGTACAACCCCATCGCCGTGATCCCCATTATTCAAAACGACGTGAACCTGGGCGGTATTGCTGCACGCGCTAATGCGGGTGATGCGACTATCACTGATTGCTACTTCAAGCCCAGTGTCAGCCTATCCGGGTTTAGTCAGGGTACGGCAGCCAAGAAGAAGATTTACGCCCTTGCGGGTGATGGCACGGTATCCGGTGCCGGATTCGGTCCCTGGGACGACGAACGCTACGTCACACGTGAGCTGTGGGAGCAGCATGATTACGACTTCTGTGCCGGCACCATGCGCTCGACTGCTAACGATGCGTATCTGAATGACTCACACCCCAATGAGTGGGCGATGGACTACAAACTGAATATTCCCGTGCATGGCCAGAGCGTTAAGGCGACGATTGATTTTCCCGGTGCAGGCATCGCGACCATCGAGGCAACCAAACTCGGTATTGATCAGGTGACCTCTGATCCGTATACCTTTGCCGTGAGTGCCGTGCTGGCGGGAACGGCCCAGGGCTTGGCCCAGGGCGATACGTCGGTAACGTTTAAGCAGGATACCTCCGCAAAGCCTGAGGGGCTGAGCGGGGAGAACGGCGGCTACCGTTTTATGGGCTGGTTCCGCGAGCCCGATGTGCAAGTGAATCGAATTGGACAAGACAACAGCTGGTTTGACGGCAAGACCGATGCCGATGCTGTGGCTGCTGGCAAGCAGGTCCAGAAGAGCGAGTTGCACGACGAAACGTCAACCTATACTGCCGATAACGCGAAAGGGGCCAAGGCTTTTGAGGGCAATGACCTGTTTATCGCTTCGTACGAGGCACAGGTGCTGTTCTATAACGTTAAGGGCGAGACGCTTGATTGGAAAACCGGTGCTGCGCACGGCAAGTCAACTGATTGGTACCGCTATGGCGTGGGTTTGACGCCCGCTGCCCCCGCGGATCGCGGCAACTTGAAGCCTACCGCGACATTTATCGGCTGGACCACGCAGCCTAGCAGCGAGGCGGGGATGAATGGTGGCTATGCCGCCATCACCTCGACTCAGTTAGCCGAGCTTAAAAATCAGGGAGCTTTTTATCCTGCGGGTTGCGAGATCACGGTTGTCCGTCCTACCGACTTCTACCCGGTGTACAGCGACTACGTGTCGAACATCATAACGGTGTTCGAGGGCAATGAGCAGGACACAACCGACGATAAGACTCTGCGCGACGGTGTGGGCAAAACCAATGTCGACGTCCAGACTACCGAGGACGGCACCAGCGTCTACACGGTACAGGTGTGCAACACGGAAGGTACGCCCCTGTCCAATGGCGGCAAGCTGCCCGATGGCTATCGCTTCTTGGGTTGGTACGAAAACAAGGGAACCGAGGATGCTCCGCTCGAGGTGCGCGTAAGCCGCGATCCCAGCTATACGCTCCCCGCAGATGTCGATTTAACCGCGCCGCATACCTACATCGCCCGCTTTGAGTACCGAGTGGATTATTACGTTCGGGCTTATACCAACCATGAGTTTACGGACAGCAAGCTACTTTGTTCCGTTTGGAATCGCTATCAAACGCCCTTTGAGGAAAACGTCGGTAGTACCTTCGTGCGTGAAAACGTCGTCCACTGGGGTCCGGAGCATGTTGACCACGGTATAAAGGATAGGTATGACGAAACGTGTGGCACGCGCTTCACGAAGGAAACCCTTGTCGTGAGTCCCCTTAACGCGTACTCGCACAACGTTAAAAACGATACGGGAGCCGATACTCTAAAAAACCTCTATGCCGATACTGATTTTCCAGGCGCTGCAACTCTAAGCGATACTTGGACTTCGGCTTCGCTGAACGTAACGGCCAAACTGGTGAATGATCGCTATCGCCTGAATTTCTGGACGCTTGAGCGCGATGGTGAATATTGGACATATGTGAAAAATCCCATCGAGAGCATAGTGCGTACAGATAAGAAGTACTACGTTCGCGCGATGATTACCACGGACGTTAATTTCTACAACAAGGGCGATAATGTCGTGAGGACTGCCACGCGGCGCTATGAGAGTAACTTGCTGCAGACCAAGGTGAACGGGGCGGATCCGACGTTCACGTATTACTACCCGCATGTTAATAAGTCGGTTAAAGTGGCCGAAAAACCAGAAGATGGTGAGAAAGGATCGTATGAGAGCCCCCTGACCCTCGAAGCTTCCCCGACCGATGCCGACATGGCCGTGCCGGGCTATAAGTTCCTGGGCTGGATTTCGACTGCCGAGGTCAAGAAGGATTCTGCCGTCTGGAAATATATCTATGATGTCGCCAACGACCCCTATGTGACGAGCGATCCGGAGAAGGCGACGCCATACTTGGCGACCGACGCGTCCAAGGTTACCCAGCGGCAGGATGCCTATCCCGTATACGTAAAATATAACGTTAACTACACCACCAACCTGCACCGCAAGGGCTTTGATAGAACGTCGGGCATCAATGTTCCGCGATTCGACATTACGCCTAAACTTGATCCTCAGCAGAACGGTGACGTGGTGGCTACGGTGAGCCCCGACATTACGACGACGGTGTATGCCGACGGTACTGGTGGCGCCTATCAGCTTAAGAAGCTCGAGATCGAGCTTCCCGACGGAACGGTAAAGAAGCTCGATCCGACGGGCGAAGGCGGCAATACCTATTCCTATACCGTGGAGCCGGGTAAACCCTATACGTTTGTGGCCTACTACACGCCCATTGCGGTGGTGTATCACCTGAACGACACCGATATCGATGGCAAGCTCGCGCAGGAGGGCAATACGCTCGGCAGCCTTAAGGATGGCATGCCACTGCCGACGTATAACGTTGGCGACATCGATGCTGCAACGAACGCATACAATGCCTTCGTAGGCTGGACGGAAACTAAACCGGCATCCGGCAACGGTTATGTCATTTGGTCGGACGGCCTCCCCATGGTGAATACATACACTGTGGTTAACGCCCCCATGGAGCTGTACCCGGTCTACCGTGCCAGCGCGGTAATTGTCCAATCGAATATCGATGCCAATCTGGATAACCCCGATTCCGTGCGTTTTCTTTCGCGCACCGACTCTGGCGATCAAATTTCGCTGGAAGTAAGAGCTACAGCTGAGGTTGTCGGCAGGGATGGCACCAAGTACGACTTTGTCGGCTGGTCGCGTGACTATGAATCCGATAGTAAATACACTCTGATGACCGAAGACGATAAGTATCCCCTCGAGGGTAGTGAGCCCTTTAAGGGCGCGACGTATACCGCGGTGTACAAGGTCACGCCGTATAAGGTGCGCTATCACAGCGTCGACGGGGCGGTCATCTTTACGGCGACGGTCGACTCGGGCGACGAGCGTGCGCAGGACGGTAAGCCTGGCTTTGTCTACACGGTCGATGTTCCCAAAATGGACGAGAGCGGCAACCCTGTCTACGACAACGACGGCAATCCTGTGATGGAGCAAAAATCCGTGGCGTACGATCCGGACGCCCACTCCAAGATCGTCGCGCTGCTCGATGAACAGGCTGCTGCCAATGGCGATAAGCGTGAGCTCTTCTTGGAGTGGCGATATGTGGGTGCGGATGGCAATGCGAAGTCTTGGGATGAGTTTAAGAGTGAGCCAGTCAAGGGTGACATGGACCTGTATCCCGTGACGTATCGCGTGGTTGCCAACGATACGTCTGATCCCGCGAGCCCCGTAACTATGACCGCGCAGCTTAAATGGCTGCTCGATCCCGCCGCCGCCAACACCGTCGATGACGGTGCCGACAAGGCGCCGTTTAAGGTCTGCTCTGCCGAGCCGTTTATGGGGACGCAACTGACTGTTACGGTAACGCAGGCAAGCTACGGCCCTGGTGCAGAGGGCGTTTCTGCGGCGGAAGAGCCTGTGAACGGCAAGTTTGTCTCGCTCTACAGCCTGGGTTCGGGTAATGGTTCGTTCGACCTGGCCAACCGTCTGGAGTATAAAAAGACGGGTGAAGACGGCCAAGGCGACGGCAATGCCGTGTTCAACTTTGACCAGACTCATGCGCTGACGATCGTTAAAAAGACTACCGATGCTAGTGCCATGGGACAGACGTTCCGCTTTAAGGTGACGAAGACGGCGGAGGGAGCCTCTCCCGAGACGCGCGTGGTCGAGGTGAAGGTCGATAAGCAGCAGCCGGAAAACGGTGAGACCTGGTATGTCGGCAGCGTGCAGTTCGCCGCTCCGGCGGGCATCTATACCGTCGAGGAAGACACGAATTGGGCATGGCGCTACGAGGGCGAGCTGAGCACGCCGGGCAAGGCGCCCGGTAAATCTGCCGAGCTGACGATTTCGTCTGCTTCGAGCGCGGGCGATGCGGTGGTGACGTGCGTCAACACACGCGCGAAGGACAAATGGGTCGATGGCGGCTCGCGTGCCAAGAATGTTTGGGAAAACGGCACGCTGAGGAGGGAGGACAAGGATGACTAAGCGCAAGCGGATCGTTGCCCTCCTTGTCGGCGTCCTCCTTTTGGCCGGCGTCGTCGGCGCCTTTGCGTGGCTTTCGGTTACGGGCGTGCTGGTCAACGAGTTTGGCTTTGGCTCGGTGGCGCCTTCGGTGGACGAGACGCGCAAGGACAACGTGAAAAGGGATGTCTCGGTAAAAAACACGGGCTCGGCTCCGGCATACCTGCGTGTCGCGGTGGATATCTACTGGCAGGATAAGGATGGCGCGCGCCTGTGGGATGAGCCGGTTGCCGGCACCGACTACACCATTGAGTGGGGCGATAAAGGCGATGCCTCCGCCACTAACAGACCTTCGTCTTGGGTTCTTGCGAGCGACGGGTTCTACTACTGGACGTCTTCTGTTAAGCCGCTCGACAAGACGGGCGTGCTCATCAAGAGCGTGTCCGAAAAGAAGGCAGATGGTAAAAACCTAGTCGTCGACATTTCGACCCAGGCAATTCAGTCTACGCCCGACGATGCAGTTAAAGAGGCATGGGGTTGCACGGTCAATGATGGCGTGCTGGTGCCGCCGCATGGAGGTGCGTAAGTATGGCATTCCCAATTCGCAAAGGTGTTGCGCGCTCCTTGCGTTGCATGGTCGCGGCCATTTTCTGCGTGGTCGCGCTCGCTGTTCCCGCCCGTGCGTTTGCCGATACTCCCGCGATTGCCTATGACGGAAATGCGCGCCAGCTGACGGTAACGGGGGCGACGGGCTCCTCGGGGGAGCCCGATCTGTTTCCCGCCTTTAAAGATCTAATGCCCGGCGATGCGCGCGAGCAGCAGATCGAGGTTCGTGCCACGGGCGTAAAGTCCCAGGTACGCGTGTTTGTGCGGGCCGTTGTCAATCACGAGACGGCACACCTGCTGTCGCCCATTACCTTAACGGCGTCGGCTGGCGATGCGTCTGACGGTTGGCTCCAGACGGGAACGCCGGGCAGCGTGTTCGCCTATCCCACGCAGGTCGCCACGTTCACGAGCGATGGCAGCACGGTGCTCAATCTGCAACTAAGTGTCCCGACGTCGGTGGGCAACGAGCTTGCCGACGCAAGCAAGACCATTCGCTGGGAAATCACCGCCGAGGACGATGGCGAGAAGATTCCCGTACAACCTGCTGGCAGTAAGAGCCCCGGTCTGTTTGGCCTGGCGGCAACCGGCGACAGCACGCTCGCATTGCTCTTGGTGTTGCTGACGCTTGCAATCATCGCTTTCATGGCCGCGCTGCTTTTATCCCGGAGGGATAAGCGTTAGGTCCATCTTCTAAACGCAACGTCCTCCCGGGCGTCGGGGCACGAAGTTCCCTGCTCTACAGTCCTGCGCAAGACGAAGGCCACATTAAGTGGCCTTCTTTGCGTGCGGAACTCGCGATGAACTTCGTGCCCCGCCGTCCGGGAGGACGCCTCTTTATTGATGGGAGGCCTGATAGGTCGATGGTTCCGTGCCCGGATGCGTCCAAAGTGGGACGGGCTTTCCGGATGGGCAGGCTTTCGAAAAATGCGTCCCGGAATTTGCCTTTGGAATGGGACGTAGTTTCCCGTTGAGGTGCTTTGCGGAAAGTGCATCCCACTCTGGGCGGTCGAAGTGGGACACACTTTCCCAAAGGCGCTCCGACGGGAAATTGCGTCCCATTATTCGGTCAAGAAACGGGATGCATTTTCCCAATGAGAGCAAAACCGGAAAATGCATCCCACAATCAGCCCTCAAAGTGGGACGCCGTTTCCCAATGAGGCTCAAGCGGAAAATGCATCCCGGAATTTGCGCTCAAAGTGGGATGCGGTTTCCGGTTGAGGGTCTAAGGGGAAAGTGCGTCCCAGAATCGACGCTTGAAATGGGATGCAGTTTCCCGATGAGGCACTCGACGGAAAATACATCCCAGAAATGGCCTTTGAGCTGGGATAAGATTTCCGCGGCATCTCGGATTCTCAAAAATGAGACACGTGATATCGGGTATCGGATGTATCATTTGCAAAAATGAGTCCACTCCACTCGAATAAAGCGAGGTCCCTCATGTACGTTCCACACCCCCGTATCCGTAGGCTGTCGAAAATCCCGCTTGTTGGGATGGCGGCGCTTGCTGCGTTGATCGCCACGAGCGTCGCCTGCTTCACGGCCACGCCCCAGGTTGCCCAGGCGGCAGACGCGCCCGCAATCACCGATATGACCGAGCAGGATTATCAAGCCCTGGGTCTGGGCACGAGCGAGGACATTCCGGCCGATACCGTTGGCCCCTATTCCACTGATACCCCCACGACGTTTGCCACGCGCAGCGAGGTCTATATGGCAGCTAACGGTAGCCATGGCAATCGCTACACTCTGCGCGACAAGCTCGAGAACGTCGAGCTCGGTGACATTGGCGGCAGCAGCAAACTCACCGATGGCTATGGAAGTGTGTGGGGCGCCGCAAAGTTCTGGCAAAACGTCAACAACTTCGATACGAACAGCGATCTCTACAAGCATAGCGACTACGGTGGCGGCACCTGGTCGTACCTAAGCAACAATGAGTCCTCAACAGTACTCGCCAACGACAACAACGGTTTCTCGGGCATTCACGCCACGAGTGTTGAGTTCTGCAGCGACGCCAGCACGGGCAAAAAGAGCCGCGTTGCCGAGCTCCGTGCCTACGGCGACAGTTCCTTCACGACGATTGACGGCAAGTCATACGCCGGAAAGGTTGAGCTGGTCCTCTACTCGTTTAGCAACGGGCGTACGCGCACTCTCGACACACACCTGCCGGTGACGGTCAACACTAATATGATGTACGAAGGCCGTTTTAAGTACCTGGATGCCGGTTACCTGCAAGAGCACGACGCCGTCTTTGATGTCGAGGCGGGCGATGTCGATGGCGACGGCGTCGACGAGCTTTTTGTCTACGCGGGCTGCTATGTCGACGAGAACGGCGTGCGCAAGGCTGTAGTCGACATGTATGACTTGGAGGGCGGCAACTGGAAGCAAAGCGTCGTCAAGATCGATGCCGGTAACGCCGCGGACTACACCACGCACAACAAGGGCGGGAACGACTCCTGGACGCAGCTTCAGTCAGCTCCTATCGTTTCGCTAGCGGCCGGCGACCTCGATCGCGATTTTTGCGATGACCTCGCCATCGTGGTCTCGGCACCCTACGGCAAGAAGAATATTGATAAGTCGACGCATTGCGAGCTGTTTTCGTGGGATGCATCCAAGGGTGCGCTCGTCCATGTCGATGCTCTGGGCGACGCGGGCGCAATCTCCCTCTCCGCGAACGGCAAGACCATGGTCGCTGCGAATGCGACGTTCGGCACGTTTGCCGCCTACGATGAAGAAGGAAAGAAGACGGGTGAAACCGTCACGGGCCTTATTCTTGCGGGCTATGACTGGCAACGCAGCGCTTTTGATTACGGCGCTTCTGACGGCAGCAAGGGGCTGTACGGCGCGCTGTACCGCTACGCGTATTTTGACTCGGAGTCTGGCGAGTTCAAGCTTTCCGATTGTAAGGAATACAGAGACGGGCTCCTCGCCTCCTATGGGCTGATGCATGTGCCCAACAGCGCATGGAAGGATAGCGCTCAGGATAAGCGCTATCCGTGCACCTTGGCGCCTATTGCCCTTGCCACTGCCAACCTTGACGGCCTGTCCGAGCAGCTGGCGGTTGACGAGGTGCTCGTGGGCGGCGATGTGTTCCGCGACTTTGCCTGCAACACGGCACAGAGCGGGGCTCAAGGCTTGGGGTCCATGGTCGGAACCATGAGCATGAGCGGTCAGCAATACAACAGCAGCAACAAGCATGACCACAAGGGTATAGAGCAGGTGTGGATCAGCGACGTCAAGGCGGGCAGCGTCTCGGGTTCGGACCGCTATAACGAGAGCTTTATCGCCGTGGTGGGCAAGCACCGCGACGAGGACCTGCGCAAGAACGATGACTGCTATTGGATGACCGCCTCGCATTTTTCGCTCGACGAGAACGGAAAGGTGCGCCGCGGCGAGGAGCAGGTGATTAGCGAGAGCAACCGTCGCGGCACTACCTACGGCACATTTATCTCGCTCGCGCTGCCCGATGTCGACAACGACAGCGTCAAGATCACGTACAAGGACCGCTACAAGGTCTATACCAACCCGCGCGTGCTTGCCGTGCTGCAGGATGCGCCCTATGTTGAGGATCTGGAGCAGGCATACGGCTATCTGGTGTTGGGCGGCACGTCATACGGAGAGGAAAAGGGCACGGGGACATCCCAGGGCTATACCATTGGCGCCGAGTTGGGCGTTGCCGTCGAGGTGCAGACCGGTCCGCCCCTGGTCGCGATGAATGCTTCAGTCGATTTTGCCGCCGAGGGATGCTATGACTACCGGAGCGAGCGCACGGTCAGCGCAAGCGTAAGCTATGAGTCGCATGCCGGCGAGGGTGACAAGGCCGTGCTCTACACGATTCCGATGGTCTATTACGAGTATGAGATCGAAAATGAGGAAACTGGTGGCAAGGGCGTGATGGCGGCGCCCGTGTCGCTCGGCGCGCAGACCACGGTCGTTAATGTCGAGGCCTATGACCGCATTGCCAAACAGCACAATATGACGCCGCTCAGCTACTTTTTGACCAACCGGTCGGGAGAACCCGGAACCTATCAAACGACGCTCAACGGCGAGACTCCCGTTGGGGATTCCTTTGGCCTGGGCAAGCCTGGCGTAACGCGCGCCTACACGCACGATGGGTTTAACGGCGCCGCCGCGCAGTCGGGGGCGAGCATTGAGCAGACCATCGAAGTCGAGGAGGGCAAGGAGCAGGAGCTCGAGCTCGGCTTGACGCTGAACGGCAGCGTTGTCATGGGCGCGAAGCTCGCAAAGCACGAGTTGTTTGGCGGCCTGTGCTTTGGTGCCAACGCCGGCTTTACTACGGGTAACTCCTCGAGTGAATCGACCGAATACGGCGGCACCGTCGACAACCTGCCCGAGGCCGCGCAGGGCAAGTACGGTTTTGTGTGGCGTCTGGGCGTCAACGCGGTGGATGTCGACAAGTTCGAGGCAGACTCGGGCGACAAGCTCGGCACCAAGGACACCGACCAGTTCTGGATCGTGGGCTATGACGTTAAGGACGTCGAGATGCCCGACGCGCCGGCCGTGACGGGCTTTACGGCAAACGCCGTCGATTCGACCAGCGTTACGTTTAGCTGGGACGATGTACTCGCAAACAAGAGTGGCTTTAGCTACGGCGTGGGCATGCTGCAGAGCAATGCGGCGGATGCGGTCGTCAATAGCTGGAAGATTGCCGACAACACGCAGACCTCGCTCAAGTGGGATGGGCTGCAGCCCAATACGGAGTATCGATTCGCCATCGCCGCCGTTAAGAATGGATCCACGACCGAAACAGGTATTCGCTCGGCAATCATCACGGTCAAGACCATGCCCGATGGCATGACGATGACCGTGAGCGGACCTGCGGCGGATGCTGCGGAGGGGTCGGATCCTGGATACGACTCTTCGGTTGAGCGCGCGGCGGGAAGCCACCTGACGCTCTCGGCGATTGGCCATGTGAAGCAACTCGGTGCCGACGATAGCGAAACAGGGCTGGCACCGACCTATATGTGGTACCGCAAGGGCCGCGGCGAGACAGAGTTTAAGCTCGTGGGTGCCGATGGCAACCTCGCGGCTGGAACGGCCTCAAAGCTCGAGATTGACCTGACCGCAGACGATGACGGTGCGCAGTATTACTGCCACGTGGGATACAACGACGTGGGCCTCGACACCGGCACGACGCTCGTGAATATCGAGGCCGAGGAGACGGCGCCCACAACGGTGAACGCCACCCCGATCCGCACGCGCCGCCTGTTCTCACAGGCAAGTGCGGGCGCCAAGAAGTTCCTGGACCATACGCTGGTAAACACCGCCGGCCCAACCGATTCCGAAGGCTCAAAGGACCCCGAGACTCCTGAGACCCCGACGAACCCGGACAAGCCCAAGTCCGACAACGGAGCTAAGACCGACACCAAGGTCAAGACTACGACCACAGCGAAGAACCTCGCAAACACCGGCGACCAAACATTCGCCCTAGTCGCCACCGCAGCAGCAGCGGGAGCAACGCTCGTAGTGATAGCCCTCATCATGCCGATCAAGCGCCGCAAGACCCACTAGTAGCCAGTCGAACATATCGACAACCCAAAAACCCGGGTAGCCAAAAAACAGGCCACCCGGGTTTTCTGTTGAGTGGAGACTCCGCAAGCGGAAACTGCATCCCACAATTAGCGCCCGGAACGGGACACATTTTCCGTCAAGCCCTCATCCGGAAAATCCATCCCAGTTTGAGCGCCCAGACCGGGACGCACTTTCCCAAAGGGTCCTCAACGGGAAACTGCGTCCCATAATTAGGCCGAGAAATGGGATGAACTTTCCCAATGAGAGCCAACCGGAAACCACGTCCCAGAATCAGCCCCCAAAGTGGGACGCACTTTCCCAACGAGCCTCAACCGGAAAATACATCCCGGAATCCAGCTGAATAGTGGGACACACTTTCCCAATCGGGTCCCAAGCGGAAACTGCATCCCATTCCAGACAAGAATTCCGGGACACACTTTCCGCAAACAAAGAAGGCCACATAACGTGGCCTTCAACTTATATATGTTGCGGTTACCACCCCATGACAGGCCGCGCTCCAACAACAAGGCGTCTGTCCGGGCGGAGGTATGTAAGGTTCATCGCGAGTTCCGCACGCAAAGGAGGCCACTTAATGTGGCCTCCGTCTTGCGCAGGACTGTCCGAGCAGGGAACCTTACATACCTCCGCCCGGACAGACGTTTCAGTTATGAACTCGCAGCTAGTCGCTACTTAATCTTGGTCGTACCTGGCGCCAGGTTGGGGTCGGTCTCGTTGGCCTCGGTCTGGAAGTGCTCGGTGTAGACGTTCTTGCCGTCGCGGAACATCTCGTAGTACTGCATCTTGGCGTAATCCTCGCGCGCCTTGGTGGCAGCCGCGGCCTCGGCGTCGTCGCCGGTGACGTTGGAGGAGAGCGCCCAACGCAGGCTAGCGTCCTCGTAGCCCACGGAGTTGATGGCGGGCAGCGACTCGCGCAGCGTCATGTGCGCTTTCTGGTAGTCGGTCAGCGGGGCGCCGATCAGCTGCATGAGCTGCGTGGACAGGTAGTTGGTGGACAGGTCGTCGACCTTGCTCGTCTGGTCGCAGCCGGCAACGTCGTAGTTGGCCCAAATGATGTAGTCGGTCTGCCACAGGCGCTCTTGATGCATGGCGTCGTCCTCGTCGGTAAACCACTTGTCGTTGAACTTGGACGGGAAGAACGGCTGGTGATCGCCCCAGAACACCACGACCACCTTGCGGTCGAGCTTGCTCAAGGCGTTGAGGAAGTAGCGCAGCGCCTGGTCGGACTGCTCAATGCACGAGACATACTCGTCGACATCGGACAGCGTGCCGTCCTCGATGGCCTTGGCGTCCAGGTCGGTCGTGTCGATATTCAGGTGCATCTGCTTGTCGACCGGCAACAGACCCGTATCGTAGCCCGAGTGGTTCTGCATGGTCACGTCGAAGATAAACTGCGGATCGGCGTTCTGGTCGAGCAGCTCAAGAATCTTGTCGTAGGTAGCCTGGTCGGTCACCATACCGCGCAGGGTGTCGGCTCCCTGGAAATCGTTGATAGACAGGAACTGGTCAAAGCCAAAGTCCTTGTAGACGTTCTCGCGGTTCCAGTTGGTTGCGTGGTTGGGGTGCATGGCCGTGGTGGAATATCCGAGCGACTTGAACTGCTCTGCCAGGTTCCCAGTCGTTTCCATGTTGTAGATCGTGTAGGGGTACACGCCCGAGCCCAGGTTGGCCATGGAGTTGCCGGTCATAAACTCAAACTCGGTATTGGCGGTACCGCCGCCGTAGGCGCTCACATAGAGCTTGCCGCGGCTGAGGCAGTTGGACAGGTTCTTAAAGTACTGCGGGCCCTCATAGCCGGCGCGCATATTCTGGTAGATCGACAGATCCGAGAAGGTCTCGTTCATGATGGCGATGACCGTGGGCTTCTCGCTGTCGAACTGCTCCTTTGCGGCGGCGCGCTCGTCACTCTTGGCGGCATCGGACTTGTCGTAGGCCTTGGCGTACTTTTTGAGCGTGGCCTTGGCATCGTCGACGGAGTAGTCGGCGGGCTTGGGCGGCTTGATAGACTGCGCCGCACTAATAAAGGCAGGCAGATAGCCCTCGCGCCAGTAGCTCTCGAGCGGGCGCCAGGTGTAGACGGTGATGCCGAGGGTGTTGTAGTAGTCGATAAGCGTGACGTGCGCGGTCACGCCGCCCAGACACAGCACGGCGACGAGCAGGTTGGTGAGCAGCACGCGCTTGGCGTTGGCGGCACCCTTCTGACGGTGCGGTGCCACCAGGCCGGCGTACTCGCACAGCAGCATGGCGATGGCGGTAAAGCCCATGGACAGCACGCAGAACAGCGAGATGGAGAAGGTGTAGCCGTTGCCGGCGACCGCGGCGGCGGTGGAGATGGCCGAAAGGTCGCCCGGCTGGATGGGCATGGATTTAAACGTGATGACGAAGAACTCGGCAATGCCCAGGACAAAGAGGGCAAAGGCCAGGACCGCGGGAGCTGCGCCGTGGCGCTGGAACAGGAAGAACAAGCCAGTCATGAGCACGGTGATGATAGCCCACTCGAGCAGGATGCACAGGGGGTAGACCCAGGTAAAGTCGTGGTTGGACGAGACCTCCATGCCCAGCAGCGCAAAGACGCCGGCGAGCAGCAGGCACAGGACGGCGGCGACGAGCGGTTTGCCCACAAAGGCGCCGCGCAGGCGGGTGAACTTGCCGGTGGGGGCGGGGGCGTTGGGCTCGGCGAACGCAAAGACGCGCGGGGCGATGCGGTCGCGGGCGATGCTTGCCCAGGCGCAACCGGTGAGAATGGCGTTGGTCAAGATGAGCATCACAAAGGCGAGCGGCTCGTTTTGCGCGACGAGACCAATAGCGCCCCAGACGGTCAAAAAGACCTGGAACAGACCGAAGGCGACGCTCCAGGCGATAGCGCCCTTGGCAACGGTGCCCGACTGTGCGCGAATGGCCTTGGCCTCGCGCAAGACAAGGTAGACGGTCGCCGCAAGACCGACGAGCGAGATGGCGGCAGCGAACATGCTGAGACTCCTCACAAACTAAAACCTACGAAAGCGGGGGTTTACCCGATTGTTACCAAGATATGCGCTGCAATTGGTGGCTGCGCACAACAACCAGCCATATTAACGCGCACGTGTGGCGGTGTGGCGCAATGTAGTGGCGACCTGCGCGATAATGGACGGGAATTACACGGAAACGTAAAGGCTTCTTAAAGAAATGGCGAGGGCAGGGCGATGAGCGAGCAGGTTTGTATGACGGGCGCCGAGTACTGCGACGGAGCTGTGGGCGTGGATACGTGTGGCTATCCGGTCGAGACGACGGGCAATGCGGTGCTGGACACGTTGGAGCACCGTTCCTCCACGCGTGCCTTCGCGCGTGATGATGACGACCGTCCCGTGGCGGTGACCGACGGGCAGCGTGCAACGATTCTGCATGCGGCGAGTCGCGCGCCGTCGGCGGGTGCCATGATGATGTATTCCATCATCAGTATTCGCGAGCAGGCTACGCTCGATCGCTTGGCCGACCTGTGCGACCATCAGCCTATGATTGCCAAGGCGCCCTGGGCACTTATATTTGTCGTCGACTACGCCAAGTGGATCGATCTGTTTGAGCATGTGGGCTGCTTTGAGCCCGAGTTTGTCGAGCGCACGGGCAAGTCGCCCCGTCGTGCGCCGGGTCTGGGCGACTTTGCCATCGCGGCGCAGGACGCCGTGATCGCCGCCCAAAACGCCGTGGTTGCCGCCGAGGCCCTGGGGCTGGGAAGCTGCTACATCGGCGACATCGTCGAGAATGCGGAGGAAGTTGCCGCGCTGCTGGACTTGCCGCCCTATACCATGCCGCTGTCGATGCTCATCATCGGCACGCCCCGCAAGGAGCGTCCGGCGATCGCGCATCCCGTGGTGAACCTGGTGCATGAGGAGCGCTATCGCCGCGCCGATACCGCGACCATGGATGCACAGGTGGCCGAGATGGATGCGATGTTTCGCCCGCATGCCCGCAAGGTGGGGGAGCGCGTCGTGGACATCTATACCCGCAAGCACACCAGTCCCTTTATGGCCGAGATGAGCCGTTCCATGGAGTGGTGGTTCAAAAACTGGCTCGGAAAATGACGAATGTGACAAGGGGACAGTCCCTTTGTCACATTCCATATCGCCGCGGTAGTCTAAAGACTGTATAAATCTTTATCTAGCTGGGAAAACAGTGCGTTAAAACATGGGCCGATTACCTATAATCCCCTCGAACGTTAAAGTTGGGAGGAAACCGGCTTATGGAACAAAAGGCCAAGGAGGCAGCCTCACACGCTGCGATTCCTGTGAGCATCTCGGCGATGCTCGTCACGCTGGGCGTGGTGTATGGCGATATCGGCACCAGCCCCATGTATGTAACTAAGGCGCTCGTTGCCGGCAACGGCGGCATCGGAAGCGTCACGGAGGAGTTTGTGCTCGGCGCGCTCTCGCTCGTCGTATGGACGGTCACGCTGCTGACGACCGTCAAGTACGTGCTCATCTCGCTGCGCGCCGACAACCATGGCGAGGGCGGCATCTTTGCTCTGTACAGCTTGGTTAAGCGCTGCGGCAAATGGCTCATCATCCCCGCCATGCTGGGCGGCGCGGCACTGCTCGCCGATGGCATCCTCACGCCCGCCGTTACCGTGACTACGGCTATCGAGGGCCTGCGCACCATTCCGGCAGTCCATGCTGTGTTGGGCGACGATCAGGGCCGCGTCGTGGCCATCACACTTGCCATTATCATTGTGCTCTTCTTGGTGCAGCGCATCGGCACGGCCAAGATCGGCCGTGCCTTTGGCCCCATCATGACGCTGTGGTTTCTGTTCCTGGGCGGTACGGGTCTGTTCTTTGTCTTCCAGCACCCCGCGGTGCTGCTGTGCCTCAACCCGCTGCGCGGCATCGGCTTTTTGTTGAGCCCCAACAACCATGCAGGCATCATGATTCTGGGCAGCTGCTTCCTTGCCACCACCGGTGCCGAGGCGCTCTATTCCGACATGGGCCACGTGGGCCGCGGCAACATCTACGCAACCTGGCCGTTCGTTAAGTGCTGCTTGCTGCTGTCCTATATGGGCCAGGGCGCTTGGCTTATGAACAACGCTGCCAACCCCGAGCTCATGGGCATTGCCGACCTCAACCCCTTCTACCAGATGCTCACCCCGGGCCTGCGTCCCTTTGCCGTCGGCCTTTCCACTGTCGCGGCCATCATTGCCTCGCAGGCACTCATCACCGGCGCGTTCTCGCTGGTGTCCGAGGCAAGCCGTCTGGACCTGATGCCGCACATGCAGGTCTTTTACCCGGCCGAGACCAAGGGCCAGCTTTATATCCCCATGGTCAACAACGTCATGCTTGTGGGCTGCGTCATCGTGGTGCTGCTGTTCCAGAGCTCGGCGCACATGGAGGCCGCCTACGGCTTGGCGATCACCCTGACCATGATGTGCACGACGCTGCTGCTCTTCTTCTACTTGCATGTTGATCGCGGCCTTAAGGTCGCCCCGTATATCTTCGTTGCGTTCTTCCTCATGCTCGAGGGCTTCTTCTTTGTGAGCTCGCTTACCAAGTTCTTCCACGGTGGCTATTTCACCATTCTGATGGCCATGCTCATCATGGGCATCATGGTGTGCTGGTACAACGGCACGGCGGTCGAGCAGCGCCAGTTTACGCTGCTGCCGCTGCGCAGCTACCTGCCACAGCTCAAGCGCCTGCGCGACGACGACCGTTACGAGCGCCTGAGCGACAACATCGTGTATCTGACCAAGGACACCCATACTGACTACATCGACCGCGACATCGTCTACTCGATTCTGGACAAGCATCCCAAGCGCGCCCGCGCCTGGTGGTTCGTGAACGTCGAGACCATGGACGAACCGCATACCTTTGCCTATTCGGTCGAGACGTTCGGCACCGACTACGTGTTCCGCGTGCATCTGTACCTGGGCTACAAGATCAACCAGCGCGTCAATGCCTACCTGCGTCAGGTTGTTCAGGACCTGGCTGCCACCGGTGAGCTGCCGCCGCAGACGCATGACTACTCGGTCTACAAGGATCCGGGTAACATCGGCACGTTCAAGTTCGTCCTGATCCGTAAGCTTCTGGCGCCCGAAAGCGACGTGGAGCCCAGCGAGCGCACGGCCATCACGCTCAAGTACATCATCCGCCGCGCCGCCGGCACGCCTGCACGCTGGTACGGCCTGGAGAACTCCAACGTGAGCTTTGAGTACGTGCCGCTGTTCACCAAGTTCAAGGCCGTGAACAAGATGCAACGCCTGGCTCCCAACGAGCGCCCGTAGGCGCCGACAGGTTGCATGGAGTTGGTTTTCGATGGACAAGATTGAGGCCGGGGAGGCAAACATGGATACAAAGGCGCTCGATGGCCGCGAGGCGGTGGTCGAAATGGTGCGTGAGGCGCGCGCTGACGCCGCCGAAGATCGGTTCTTTACGAATCGCGCCAACATGGACATGGCCGACCGCGTGATCTCGATCGTGGCGCTGGTATTTGGAGTGGTGTGCGTGTGTGCCCTGCTCGCGCACGTGCTGTTTGTCTAGCGGCTGCCGGTCGTAGAAGGCTTTACACTTAGAACCACCACGAGGGAAAACCACCACAAAGGTGCCTGTCCCTTTGTGGTGGTTTTTGTTTTTGAGAGAGGGGCGGGTCGCTGATGGACGTCCGTACGGACGGCGATATTGCCGATAGCTTTTGGTGGCGGCGCACAACGCTGACGCGCCGCACTCCTCTGTATGACGCCTGCGTATCGGCGGGGCTGCTGGTCGCAGCGACGATTGTGGGCGCGCTGCTCGACCATCCGGGTCTCGCGCCGAGCATCATGATCGTCTATGTGTTCGCCGTGCAGCTGTGCGCATTCTTTACCTGGAGTCGCCTGTATTGCTTGCTGAGCTCGGCTGCCGCCGTGGCGCTCTACAACTTCTTGTTTGTCGACCCGCGCTACTCGCTGTCGCTTATCGACCGCGTCTATCCCGGCATGTTCTTCATCATGTTCGTGGTCTCGCTTGTGTCGAGCTCGATTGCGTTGGCCCTGCGCCGCGCTTTAGCACAGGCTGCCGCTAGCGACCGCCGCACGCATATGGTGCTCGAGACCAACCGCATGCTGCAGCGGTGTGCCGATCAGCAGCAAATTATCCATGCCATGGCAACGCAGCTGGCGCGTCTTTCGGGCTGTCCGGTCGTGTGGTACAGCGCCGACGCCGACGATGATGACCTGCTGCCGCGTGCGACATACACGGCCGTGGGCGATGCCGCGCCGGTGCACGAACTGGCGCCGCAGATGCCGCCGCGGCTCTCGGCGTCCGCCTATGTGGGAACGCCGCTCGATGCCACCTATGGCGGCTCGGCGTTTTATGGCATCTACCTGACGGTTCGCACGGGCGACGGCTTCGTGCGCTCGGGCGACCCCGCCTCGGTGGTGGGCGTGCTGGCTATCGTTGCCGAGCCCGACGTGCTGACGCACGAGGAACGGGCGCTTGCCGATGCCATCGTGAGCGAAGGCGAGCTGGCGCTCGATCGCGCCCGCGCCATGGAGGCCCGCGAAGAAGCGGCGGTGCTTGCTAAAAACGAGCAGCTGCGCGCCAACCTGCTGCGCTCCATCTCGCACGATCTGCGCACGCCGCTCACCAGTATTTCGGGCAATGCCGACGTGCTGCTCGACCAAGGCTCGACTGGCACGGCCGTGCTCGATAGCCAGACGCGCCGCGGCCTGCTGCTGTCCATTCGCTCGGATGCGCAATGGCTCAACGCTACCGTCGAAAACCTGCTCGCCATCACCAAGCTCGAGGGTGGCGGTATGCGCCTGTCGACCACGCTCGAGCTCATGGACGATATCGTCGAGGAGGCGCTGCGCCACGTGAACCCTGCCGTGCGTGAGCACGACCTTAAGGTGGTGGCGTGCGATGAGCCGGCGCTCGTCAACGTCGACGCGCGCCTGATGGTACAGCTGGTGGTCAATCTGGTGAACAACGCCATCACCTATACGCCCGCGGGTTCGCATATCATGATTTCGATTAGCGTCGACGATGGACGCGTGGCGTGCTCGGTGGCCGATGATGGTCCGGGCATCGCACCCGAGGACCGCGAGCGGATCTTTGAGTCGTTCTATACCGCCAACCATGGTCTGGCCGACAGCCATCGCAGCGTGGGCCTGGGTCTTTCGCTCTGCCGCTCCATTGCGCTGGCACATGGCGGTAGCATAGAGGTTGCCGCGGCGGATCCGCACGGCTCAGTCTTTACGATTGAGCTTCCCGCCGCCGACGTTTCGTTTGATAAGGAGTAGCGCTGTGCCGAACTCTGCCGTGAAACCGCTCATCTTGGTCGTTGAGGACGACCCCGCCGTTCGCAATCTTATCGTTGCCGCGCTCGAGGCGCACGGCTTGCGCCATATGGCCGTGGAGACCGCCCATGCCGCCATCGCCGCTGCCTCATCGCAGGCACCGAGCATTGTGCTGCTCGATCTGGGCCTGCCCGATATGGACGGCGTCAAGGTAGTGGAGTCGGTGCGCGCATGGTCGGGCATGCCGATCATTGTGGTCTCGGCGCGCAGCGAGGATGCGGACAAGATTCGCGCACTCGATGCCGGTGCTGACGACTACCTGACCAAGCCGTTTTCGGTCGAGGAGCTGCTCGCGCGCATTCGCACGACGCTCAGGCGCCTTTCGTATGCGCAAACGGGCGGTGTTGTCTCCGAGGGCTCGTTCGATACCGGTGAGCTGCATATCGACTTTGATGCCGGCATTGCCACGATGGATGGCGAGGAACTGCATCTGACGCCGATCGAGTACAAGCTCCTGTGCCTGCTGGCGCATAACGCCGACAAGGTGCTGACGCACCAGTTTATCCTGCACGAGATTTGGGGCACGGCAACCAAGAGTGACCTGGCGAGCCTGCGTGTCTTTATGGGCACGCTGCGCAAGAAGATTGAGTCCGACCCCGCGCATCCGCGCTATATCCAGACGCACGTTGGCATCGGTTACCGACTGGTCACCCAAGGCTAGATCGCCAACCACCATCCGAATATGAGTTGCGGTGAAATAGTTCCTGTTTGGGCCTTTGCCAGGCATTTATAGGAACTATTCCACCGCAACTTTGTTTACTTGCCTTTGGGCTTGCTGGCGTAGAACTTCTTCTTTTTGGGCTTACCTGAGCAGGCGGGCTTGCCGTCGCCGCGCGGCCCTCGGTCGCCGGCCTGCGCGTGCGCGGACACTGCTGCGCGAGGCTTGTGGGCTTCGGGGCTGCGCAGCTCCTCGGTTCGCTCTGCAATCTCCTCGGCGCTAAAGCCGACCTCGGCCATGGCGTCCTCGATGGGCAGGCGGCGCACGATATAGCAATGGTGCACCTTCTGGTTGCGCGCGAAATCCTCGGGAATAGTCTGCGCCGTAATGTCCTCCAGCACGACGCCCGCGCGCGCGAGCTTGCGCGTCTCGGGGCGGAAGCCACGCAGGTTGCAGCTAAAGATGGCATGTCCGCCCTGTGCGAGCAGGCGCGATACGCCGGCCAAAAGCTCAACATGGTCGCGCTGGACATCCCAGGTACGGCGGCCCATCTTGGACGAGTTCGAAAACGTGGGCGGGTCGACAAAGATCAGATCCCAGCGGTTGCGCGTCTGGCGCTGGTCGCGAATCCAGGCGAGCACGTCGTCGCGTACAAAGTGATGCTGCGGACCCACAAAGCCGTTCTGGCGCATGTTGCGCTCGGCCCAGTCCAGGTAGGTATTGGAAAGGTCGACCGTCACGGTCTCCTCGACGCCGCCGTCTGCCGCATAGCAGGTGGCGGTGCCAGTGTAGGCGAACAGATTGAGGAAGCGGCGCGCCCGCTTGGCGTGCTCGCGCACCAGGTTGCGGGTGACGCGGTGGTCCAGGAAGATGCCGACATCCAGGTAGTCGTCAAAGTTGACGGCAAAGGTGAGCCCGCCCTCTTCGATAAGCGGGAGGCGACGGCGCGCGATGTTGGCGCGCTCTCCCGAGCCGCCCTTGCCAGCACCCTGCTTGCCGTACTGCGAGCCGCCACGCGAACGCATGCGGGCCTTGGCGTGCACGTGCTCGGCCGGAACATCCAGGATGCGCGGCGCGATGGCCAAGATGTCGAGCATACGGGCCTGGGCCAGCGCGGGGTCGATGGTCTTGGGCGCGGCGTATTCGGCGATGACGAGCCAGCGGCTCGGCGTCTGCGGGCAGCCCTCGTACAGGTCGATGGCGGCGGAGTAGTCGGGTAGGTCGGCATCGTAGACGCGGTAGCAGCTCACGCCCTCGCGCTTCGCCCACTTGCGACGCAGGCGGGCGTTCTTGCGCAGGCGGTTGGCGAACTGCTCCGATTCGGGGATGAGCACGGGCAGCGGCTTGCCGTCGCCCAGGTCGAGCATGGCGGCGGGCTCGGGCATGGCGGGGGCGGTGCTGCCTTCATCATTGGCATTGTCGGCATCTGCAGTCTCGCCTGCGGCGTCCGTGCTGGTCGCAGCTTCAAATGCCGCTGCGGCGTGGTCGAGCGACGGCCAGACTTCTACGGTCGCCTCCTCGTTATTGGGCATGACGGCGATGGAGCGCGCGGGCTCGGCATGGAGTGCGCGGGCCATAAGTCCGTCGCGGGTGAGCGCGGCGACCGGTGCCGAAGCGAGTTCGGGCGCGCGGCGCAGCTCGCCGACCAGCGTCATGGCGTCGTGCATGAGCGAAAGCGGGGTCTCGGTCGTATCCGCGACCACGGCGGCACCGGTGACGCTGCCCGCGTGGTCCAGTACGGTGGCGGACTTGGCGGCGCAAAAATCGACAAAGCGCTTGTAGCCGGCACACGTAACCATGCGCTCAGCGGTCTTGCGTGCGGCGGGGTCAACATCCATGGCAACGATGCGTGCCTGCCGCTCGCGTGCTGCCGTCTCGCGCTCGCGCGCTTCGGCACGCAGCTGCTCCCACTGGGCGGCGTCGTGCAGCTGCCAGCCCTCAAAGCCCCAACGCTCGCGGGCGGCCCCCGGGGCGCGGTCGGTTAGGATATTCACTGCCTCCAGCAGCAGGCCGCCGCCGGCGCACGAGGCGTCGACCAGCGTGGGCAGGGCTTCGCTCTCGTAATCGTCGGCCGTTAGCTCGCGCTCGCACAGTGCGGCCCAGCCGACCTGCGCCAGCACCAAGGCGGCGTAGTCGGGGCGCAGCACATGAGTGCCCTCACCGGCTCGGGTCGCGGCGGGCGGCAGGCGCTTGAACAGCGGGTCGCCCGAAAGGTCCAGGCTGATGCTCGCGCGGCGCTGACGCAGCGAAAGTAGTAGGTGAACATCGGGGTCGGCGGCATCGACGTCGGCGCGACGGCCCGTGGTTTCGGCCAGGCGGTCGCACAGCGCGTCCTTGGCGCGCAGGGCCGAGAAGCGCGTGTTGCGCAGCTGTTCGGTCACGCCGCGGGCGGTGATGGCGATAGTGGCGCCGGGGCGGATGATGGTCTCCCAGGCGATGTCGTAAACGCTATCGTACAACTCGTCGGCATCCTGCGCCTCAAAGCGTTCGAGCACCACGAACACGCGGCTGGCCAGGCGTGACCATAGGCATGCGCGATAGCCTTCTTCGAGCTCGCCCTCAAACGTAGCGCGGCCCTTCAGACGGCGGACATGCGAAAGCCCGAGCCGATTAAGCTCGTCGGCGAGTGCGGACTCAAAGCCCTCGGGGCAGCTTGCATAAAATTCCATGGGTGACCTCTCTGGTTGCGTTGCTCCATTATATGATGGATGCTTCGTTTACTCTCGCCCCCGAAGGGAACCCATATGATTGATGCGTGCCCCTTGATTCCCATTTTCATTGCAACAGCCTCAGGACTCGGGGCCTCGCACAGGCTCCCGCCGCCTTACGGAACTGAAAGCTGGGCGTAGGGCAAATCCATGGCACGTGACCTGCGATTGCTCGGCCATAGATGGCGTAATCGAGGCTAGGGGAGAGCATCATGCGCAAGGGAAACGAGAGCTGGTTCTGGCACGCGAACGACATGGTGGTGGCGGGCGACATGAACCTCGTGGTCCGCGTCCTGTGGGCCGCGCTCATCGTAGGCATCGGCGTCGCGACGATGGCCACGCTCTGGATCGTCACGAGGTAGCGCGCCACGAACGGATGACGAGGCACGCGGCGCATGCCACGCTGGCGGAACCCTAGCCTCGCTGCTGGACAATCTGTTCGATGAGCTTCGCGACGGAGTCCTCGGCTGCGTCCCCGATCAGGTGATGGGCCGCGGCCTTCGCCTCTGGCATCGCGCCCGCGACTGCGTAGGAGTTCGGCACCTTTTCGAGGAGCGTCACGTCGTTTTCCGAGTCTCCGATAAAAGCGACCTCGTCCAGCGTGACCCCAAGGCTGCCGAGAAGCGCGTCGAGTCCGTTTACCTTGCTCCAGCCAGCCGGAACAACATCGAGGAAGAATGGGACGGGCGAGGGGAAATCAAGCTCTGGGCAGGCTTCCTTGCATCGACTCCGAACGACTTCCGTCGGGGCGGAGCTGACGTTGACGAAGATGCCGGCGGTGATGACGTCACGGTTCGTGGGCACGTCTCCGAGCGCCATGTCTCTTCCGGAGTCCTTAACGATTTCCAGGGCGAATTCGTCGCCAGGCTCGACGGCGCAGAGGAACTGCTCGCAGCGTTTGCCTGTCTCATCGACATCGGCGACTAGCCAGAGTGACGTCCCCGCGTAGGGGCGTACGGCGCTATCGAGCTTGACGAGGGCCTCCGTCGAGAGCGTCTTTTTGAACACGAGTTCGCCGCTGGAGAAGACCTTCTTTCCGTTGGCCATGATGCCGGTCGAGAAACAGCGCGCGTCGCCGTCAAAGGCATCGGCCAGGTCGGCGTAGTCGCGGCCGCTTGCGGGGCCGAACGCGATGTCCGCATCAAGCGCCGAAAGAATCGCGCTGTGCGTGCGCTCCGATACGACCCTTGAGCCAAACGGCAGCAGGGTCCCGTCCATGTCTGCGAGGATGAGCTTTATCAAGGGGTCCTCCCGTTTCGGTCTGGGCGTCGGTGCGCCGGTGTGCGTCGTCCTAGCTGTATTGCCTGTCTCCCAAGAGATTCTTCGAGATGATCCTGTTAAACTCTACCGGGTCATCCCAGCAAGAGGTCAGGAAGAGGAACAGCAGCTCGATGACGAAGTTGATCGAGCTGTGCGAGAAGGCGACCTCGGTTCCGGTGATGGCCTGATCTCGCGAGATGGCTCGGATGATATACGTGGCACGCTTCGCGAGCGGCGTATCTGGGTTGTCTGTGATCATGATGATGGGGGTGTTCGAATCCTCGGCAGAGTCGAATATGTTGACGAGGCGCTTCGAGTATCCGGACGTCGAAATGACGAGCAGGATGTCATTCTCCTTGAGGCTGGTTGCGGCGGAGACCATGGCATCGGTGGTACTGGGGCAAAACGCCCTGACTCCAACCTGTGAGAGCTTGAACGCCGCGTTTACGCCCATGCTAATCGAGTTGCCGACGCCCGCAATCAGGACGAGGTTGGCGTTGTGGAGCAGATTGACGACTGCCAAAAAGTCATCGGAGTCAATGAGCGAGGCGGTTTGGGAGAGCTCCTTGACCTTGTGAGACAGGACGTACTTAATGGAGCCCTCGACGTCGTCCAGAGTAACCTTGCCGCCCGTGGCCTTTTCCTCGCCGGAGGCCCTGCTGATGGATATGCCGAGCGCCAGACGCATGTCCGAATAGGTTCGGTAGTCAAGCGTCCTTGCGAACCTCGAAACAGACGCCGGTGACGTACCGGTTTCTGCGGCGAGTTCGCGGACGGTCATCGTTGCGACGTCCGACGGGTGGTCGAGCACATACGTTGCGATTGCCTTCTCCGAGGGGGATAGGCTGCTCATGACTGCGCAGGTGTGGCTGAGCACATCCCCTGTCTTATCCATGGTTACTCCTTGGCCCTAGTTTGCTTTGTATCTTAGGTCAAGAGAGGTGAAAATAAAGCAAAATGTTTCATAAGCGGTGAAATAGCGTTTCACCGCTGATTTCCTACCGTTCGCGGTAAATCGGTGCTTCCCCGGCGCAATCTCATCTTGAGCTGCTATCTTATGAGCCGTGAACAACGGCACGAAAACGATGAAACAACAGAACATTGTTCCAACGCCTCACAACTTCGTTTCACGCTAGATGGCGAATCACTTCGAAGCCCAGACAGGCACCCGGCGAGCAAGAAGGGAGAAGCACGATGCACAACGCCAGGACAAACGCAAGCATGACTTCGCTGTTCTTCGCGAACGTCCTCTACTGAGTCTGCGCGGGCGTGTACTCGCCGTTCCTCTCCGCTCACTACACGAGCCTCGGCCTCAGTGCAGCCCAGACCGGCATCCTCCTCGCGGCGACCCCGGTGTGTGCGCTCGCCATCCAGCCGCTCTGGTCGACGATCGCCGACAAGCTCGGGCGCCGCCGCGCGGTCATCGTGATCCTCTGCCTTGCGGCGGCGGTACTCGCTCCGCTGTATTACCTGGCGTCGACGTTCGTCCCGGTCCTTCTCGTAACCTTTGCGTTCTCGGCGTTTTTCTCGGGGCTCCTGCCCCTGAGCGACTCCCTCGTCATCGAGCTCGCGGATCGCTCTGGCCTGGACTTTTCTCGCATACGTATGGGTGGCACCATCGGCTACGCCATCGTCGTCCTGATCGTCGGTCGGCTGCTCGACATGGCTCCTCAAATCCAGTTCGCGGTGGTCTCTGCCGCGCTGGTGGTCTTCGCGGCTCACATGTGGCGCCTCCCCGAGGCGGGAATTCGCGCCAATGCCGCGGACGATCCCAAGGTCTCCCACGGAAAGGGCCTCCTCTCGCTGTTCACCAGCAATGAGATCGCCTTCGTCTTGGTCTTCGCCTTCATCAGTTCGGCCGCGATTGGCTTCATCGGGGCGTTCTTGGGCCGCTACGCGGTCGAGCTTGGCGAGGGTCAGAACCTCGTGGGCGTCCTGAGTGCGGTCTCCGCTGCGAGCGAGATCCCCATCCTGCTCGTTTCCTCCAAGCTGGTCAGGCGCTTCGGCGAGATGAACCTCCTGATCTTTTCCTGCTTCATGGCGGCGCTCAGGCTCGTGCTCGTGGGCACCGGCATCGTCCCGGTCATGATCTGCGGCCAGCTGCTGCAGAGCGTGAGTTACATGACCGTCTACTACTCCTGCGTTACCTACATTGCCAACCACACTTACGAGGATTGTCGCGCTCGAGGTCAGAGCGCCTTCGCGATGGTTCAGAGCGGTCTGTCCGTCGTGGTTGCGAACCTGTTTGGCGGTTGGGCGTGCGACGCGCTCGGCACGCACGCGGGTTTTCTGGCCTTCGCCCTCGCTTCAACGATTGCTGCGGTCGTTGCTCTTGTGGCGTACGTACTGTGGCGTCGAAGCGCAGCACCACAGCCTGAGGGCCAGTCGGCCGCATAGGCTCCACCGCGTTTTGCAAGCGCCTGCCTGCCTTGCGCTTCTCTTCGTGTTCAACCAGCTGACGAGCTGAGAACTGTCCAATCCAATGGTTATCCAAGTGAAAGGAAGACAAAGATGTCTCTCATCAAGGTCAACGAGCTTCTTCAACATGCGACCGAGCACCACTATGGCGTGCCCGCGATCAACGTCATCAACACGGAGACCATCCGTTATGCGATCCAGGCCGCCGAGGATGAGCACATGCCTATCATCATCCAGTACTGGCCCGGCTTCGAGGACCACTGTGCCCTCGACATCATCGCCTTCGCCGCCCGCTATTACGCCGAGCGCGCGAGCGTGCCCGTCGCCGTCCACCAGGATCACTCCGCTGGTTACGAGATCGCCGTCAAGGGCGTCAAGGCCGGTTTCCCCTCCGTCATGGTCGACGGCTCCTCGCTTCCCTATGAGGAGAACTTCCAGCTCACGAAGGACGTCGTCCAGGTCGCCAAGATCTTCGACGTTGACATCGAGGCCGAGCTCGGCCACGTCGGCAACGGTTCCGACGCCAACGACTTCGTGAACAGCGACCACTATACCGACCCGAACCTCGCCGAGGAGTTCGTCGAGGGCACCGGCTGCGGTTCGCTCGCTATCGCCGTTGGCAACGCCCACGGCCCCTACGTCAAGGTCCCGAACCTCGACATGGAGCGCATCAAGGCCTGCAGGGAGGCCGTCAGCGTCCCCCTCGTCATGCACGGATGCTCCGACATCCCCGACGAGCAGCTCCAGGAGGCCGTGAACCTCGGCATGAGCAAGTTCAACATCGCCACGGAGTACTTCCGCTCCATGTACCGCGCCTTCGAGAAAGACATCAACTCCGGCAAGAACGACGGCAACGGCGTTGGCCTCCTGATGGACGCCGCCCCTGACATGCGCGCGTTCGTCGCCAGCAAGATCCAGCTTCTGAACCCTAACCACTATTCGCTCTAGGAGAGACTCGATGAAGAAAGTTCTTGTCGCGTCGCACGGCCACCTCGCAAGCGGAATCAGGAGCTCGATCGAGATCCTGACCGGCATGGCGGACATGGTGGAAGCAGTTGACTGCTACGTGGACGACTCCGATTTCACCCCTCGCATCCAGGCCTTTATTGACTCGGTGGACCCTGAGGACGAGGCCGTCATCTTCACCGACATCTACGGTGGCTCCGTCTTCCAGAAGGTCGTCCTCATGGAGCCGGAGAAGCGCGGGATCGTCCACGTCACCGGTATGAACCTCGGCCTCGTGATCGAGACGCTCCTCGGCGCCGAGCCGGTCACGGCAGATTCGATCAAGCAGAGCGTCGAGTTGGCGAGGGCGACGATGCAGGTCGTCGAGCCTCCGAGCAAGGCCGCGGACAATGAGGGGTCCGACGGAGACTTCTTCGATTAGAGAGCACTAACAAGCAGGGAGAGAGGAAACAATGATTGTTCAGGTTCGAGTCGATGACCGTCTGATTCACGGACAGGTCGCCCTGGTGTGGACCAAGGAGCTCAACACCACCAGGATCATCGTCGCCAACAAGCACGCCGTGGAGAGCGATGCCCTTCGCATGACGCTTTCCATGGGTACGCCGGCGGGCCAGAAGCTCCTCGTCAAGGATGTTCCGGATGCTTGCCGCATCGCGAACGATCCGCGTGCGGACTCCATGCGCATCTTCGCGCTCACCAACTGCGTGCGTGACGTGCTTGAGCTCGTTAAAGGCGCACCGGGCAAGATCGAGGGCGTGAACGTTGCCAATGTCGGCCGCTTCGACAAGTCCGATCCGGATAGCAGGGTCGCCCTCAACTCCACGATCATGCTCAACCCGGATGAGCTCGAGGCCGCGAAGGAGCTTTGCGAGCAGGGTATTCCGGTTTTCCATCAGCTTATCCCGTCCAATCCCAAGACTCCTCTCAAGAGTCTGATTGAGGCGGCGGGGAAATAAGGGGATTTGGCCAAGCGGCCAAATGAAATGAAAGAAAGGAAGTCAGATGATTGGGTTAGCAATAATGGCCTGGTTGACCGTGCTGATTTGCTACGGCGGCAACTGGGTTCTCGGTCAGTGCATGGTCGAGCGTCCTCTCGTGGTAGGTCTCGTTGCGGGCCTCCTGATGGGCGACGTCAAGACCGGTGTCATCATCGGTGCCTCTCTCGAGGCGATCTTCATGGGCGCGGTTAACATCGGTGGCGCCATCTCCGCCGAGCCCGTTACCGCGACCGCCCTCGCTGTCGCCTTCACCGTTGGTGCCGGCATCGACCAAGGCGCCGCCATCACGCTGGCCGTTCCCGTTGGCGTCGTCACCGCGTTCCTCTCGATCTTCATGAACAACGTGTTCCTCGCGTTCTTCGCCGCCACCTTTGACAAGATGGCCGCCGAGGGCAACGAGAAGGGCCTCGCGCTTCAGCACTTCGTTCTCTGGTTCGTTAAGTACGCCGCCTTTGGCCTCATCGCCTTCCTCGGCGTTTACCTTGGCGCTGAGCCCGTTGCCGCCATCGTCAACCAGATTCCGGCCAATGTCATGAGCGGCCTCAACGCCGTGGGCGCCCTCCTGCCCGCCGTTGGTATGGCGCTCCTGCTCCAGATGCTGTGGAGCACCGAGCTCAGCATCTACTTCTTCCTGGGCTTCACGCTCTACCAGTACCTCGGCCTCCCGATGATCGCCATCGCGGTTCTCGGCGTCATCATCGCGGTTGCCTCCGCCCTCCGCGACAAGGAGATTTTCGATCTCACCAAGAAGGGCTTGGCTACCCAGGCCGTTTCCAGCGACTCTGTAACCAGCGACGAGGAGGATTTCTTCGCATGAGCAACCTGACCAAGAATGTGAGCCCTGAAGACAAGAAGATGCTCAACAGCATTTTCCTGCGCTCCTTCTCCGTGTTCGCCTCCTGCGCTGGCGGTTCCGTCAAGGCTGGCGCCGACGGCTGGCTGTACTCCGTCCAGCCCGCGCTTAACCGCTACTACGCCGATGACCCTGAGGCCCGTGCCGAAGCCATGAAGCGTCACACGACTTGGTACAACATTACCCAGAACGTCGGCACGTTCGCCATGGGCCTCGTCGCCTCCATGGAGAGGGAGAACTCGCAGCACGAAGACTTCGACACCGAGTCCATCGACGGCATCAAGGTTTCCCTGATGGGCCCGATGTCCGGTATCGGTGACGCAATCTTCTGGGGCGTCCTGCGTGTCATCGCCGCCGGCATTGGCATCAACCTCGCCATGAGCGGCTCGCCCCTCGGCGCGATCATGTTCCTGCTGATCTACAACATCCCGTCGATCCTCTGCCGATACTTCATGACCTACCTCGGCTTCAGTATGGGCACCAACTTCATCTCCGAGATGTACGAGGGTGGTCTCATGAAGCTCATCACCAAGGCGACCTCCACGGTTGGCCTCGTGATGATCGGTGCCATGACTGCGGCGAACGTCCAATTCAACACGATCCTGTCCATTCCGGTTCAGGACTCTGACCCCGTCATGATCCAGACCTACCTCGACTCGATCTTCAAGGGCATCGTGCCCCTGGGGCTTACGCTCGTCGTCCTCTGGCTCCTGCGCAAGAAGAACGTGAACGTCAACATCATCCTGGTCGGCATCATGGTTCTGGCGCTCGTCCTCGGCCTCGTGGGCATCGTGTAAGGCGGTTTCCGGATCATCCGAAGCCTGTTCAAGGCAATTCCCGGCGGCACGCGATCGAGGACATTCGACGCGTGCCGCCCCATTAGAAGGAGAGAATATGCGCTACACGCACCTCAAGAACTCCGATGTCGACGTCTCCCAGCTCGCTGTGGGCACCTGGGCGATCGGCGGCGACTCCTTTGGTGAGAACGATGACGCCGCCAGCATGTCCGCCATCCGCACCATGCTCGATCACGGCGTCAACCTCATCGACACCGCGCCGTGCTATGGCAACGGCACGTCCGAGAAGGTCGTCGGCAACGCGCTCAGGGGCGTCGACAGAGAGAGCTACCTGCTCTCGACCAAGGTTGGCCTGATCACCAGCGCCGCCGGCTATGACCGCGACTCTTCGTTCAGGAACATCATGAGGGAGGTCGAGAGCTCGCTGCGCAACCTCCGCACCGACTACATCGACTTCTACTTCGTGCACTGGCCCGACGCCAAGACCCCGTTCTCCGAGACGATGTGCGCCCTCCAGCTCCTCAAGGAGCAGGGCAAGATTCGCCACATCGGCGTCTCCAACTTCACGACCGAGATGATCGAGGAGTGCGAGAAGGTCGCTCAGGTCGACGTCCAGCAGCCGCCCTACTCCATGGTCGACCGCTCCTCCGAGGACCTCATCAAGTGGGGCTACGAGCGTGGCATCGACTCCTTCACCTATGGCTCCCTTGGCGCGGGCATCCTGTCGGGCAAGTTCCGCGAGCTGCCGAAGTTCGAGGAGGGCGACGTCCGTGCCGGCTTCTACGACTACTTCCAGGAGCCCAAGTTCTCTCGCGTCCAGGAGCTGCTCAAGGTCATGGACGAGATCGCCGAGGCTCACGACAAGCCCGTGGCACAGGTTGCCGTGAACTGGAGCACCCAGAAGGAGTACGTGGGCACCGCGCTCGTTGGCGTGCGCACGGACGCCCACGCGATTCAGAACTGCGAGACGTTCGAGTGGGAGCTTTCCGCCGATGAGATGGCCAAGCTTGACGCTAAGCTTGACGAGCTGAAGATTGGCTAGCCATGGGCGCCGAGGAGAGGAAGTACCCCACTTCCGAGCTTGAAGTGCTTGAGCGTGGAGCTAGGGAGGTCGTCGAGCCCAACGGGCTGAAGCTCCTACTGAAGCCTGTGCCGGGAGACGAGCGCGAGCACGTGCTCGATCCGCGCGTCTACGCGCGCGCCCATGCGAAGCTCGCCGCCGGCCCGGCGCCGGCGGGGCCGGTGGACGTGATCGCGTGGCGCTCCGCGCCCAACAAGGAGACCCATGTTGTGAGGGGCGTGGGCGTTGCCAAGAAGACCGTCGTCATGAATTTTGGCGACAGGGGCATTCCCCTGCACGTCTTCACGCCCGAGAGCCACGAGAGCGGTTCTGCTGCGCTCGTGTTCATCCATGGCGGCGGCTTTATGGTTGGCAACATCGGCCAGTACGAGAACTGCCTGCGCGACATCGCGGAGCGAACGGGCTGTGTCGCGGTCTACCCGGAGTACCGCCTGTCTCCCGAAACGATGTTTCCCGGTGGCGTCGAGGACTGCGTGAAGACGCTCGGCTGGCTTGTCGAGCATGCGGATGAGCTGGGTGTTGACGCGACGCGGGTCGCCGTGGCTGGCGACTCCGCGGGCGGAAGCCTGACCAACGCCGTCGTCCTCGACGGGTCCCATGCGGACAGGATTAAGCTCGTGGCCGAGCTGTATCCGCTCGTCGACGGCGGCCCCGTTCCGGAGGAATGGTCCTATGACCTCTATGAGATCGTGAACGACCAGAGGGCCGAGGCTCTGAGCAGGGTGGATCGCATCCGCAATGCCAACGACGACCTGCCGTTGATGTATACCAACGGCAATGCGGAGGAGATGCTCGACCCGAGGGTGTCTGCTCTGTTCGCGGAGGACGTGAGCGCGTTCCCCCGCACGGTCATCATCTCTTCCGAGTATGACTACCTGCGCTATCAGGACGAGCTGTTTGCGAAGAGGCTGCAGGATGCGGGCGTTGACGTCACCGCGATTCGCTATCGCGGCTGCGACCACGGCTTCTTCGAGATGTACGGCGTGATGCCTCAGGCTGAGGACGTCTGCCGCGTCATCTCCGAGGAGCTTGCGAAGATCTAGGGGCTCGTCGCGGCGGCCTCCTGGACGAGTGGCGGTCCGGCGGGATGCTAGGTGCGTCCCGCCGGACCTTTGCGTTGGGGGCGCGTGTGGGGTTTGCCTCGGCGGTGCCGGATTGACTGGGAGACGCGTTTACCGCCGATCTTCCAAGCGAGCCCAGCAAGCAAACCGCGAGCTGAGCCCCAAAGGCATCGACAAGGGCGTGGGTGTGACGTGAGCGCTGGAGTATCTGGGCCGCGCTGGCAACGCACGCACCTTTGGCTTTGGCGATTCGGGCAACGACCTGGGCATGCTCGTCGCCGTCGAGACGGCCGTGGCCATGGGCAACGCCGTGCCCGAGGTCAAGGCGGTCGCCGACTACGTGACCGACGATGTCGCGCACGACGGCACCGTCACAGCGATGCGCCACTTTGGGTTGATCTAGCGGGAACCCCCAATTACCGTTCACCCGCGGCGGGCGGCTCAAATCAGCCCGCCCTGCAAAATCGTTTTGTCGCTGGAGGGTGTGCTCAAAAACGCTAAAGCGTTTATACCGTTCACCGAGAAGATAAAAACCCGCAGCTCACGCCTTGATAAACATAGGTAAAGTGTTTAGCAGTTCAACGTCCATATGCAGACGAAAGGAATCAGGCAGATGGCAATCAAGGTGTTCGCTGACGGTGCAAACCTCGAGGGCATGCTCGACATGTACGAGAACGGCAACGTTCAGGGTTTCACGACCAACCCGTCCCTTATGAAGAAGGGCGGCGTGACGGATTACCGCGCGTTTGCCAAGGAGGTCCTGGCCCACATCACCGATGTGTCCGTGTCGTTTGAGGTCTTTGCCGACGACGTCGAGACCATGGAGGTCGAGGCGCGCGAGATCGTCACCTGGGCCGAGAACGTCTACGTCAAGATTCCGTGCGTGACTACCAAGGGCGAGTCCACCGCCGAGCTGGTCCGCAAGCTTTCGGCCGACGGCATCAAGGTCAACGTCACCACCATCTTTACGCCTATGCAGGTCGATGAGATGGTCGAGGCCGTTGACGCCGAGACGCCGTCCATCATCTCGCTCTTTGCCGGCCGTATCGCCGATACCGGCGTCGATCCCATTCCGTTTGTGACGGAGTCGGTCAAGAAGGCCGCCGTCAAGCCCAACTGCGAGGTCCTGTGGGCATCCACGCGCGAGCTCATCAACATCTACCAGGCCGAAGCCTGCGGTTGCCAGATCATCACGGTGCCTAACAGCATCCTGGCCAAGCGCAAGAACATCGGCCGTGATCCGTACGAGGTCTCGCTCGACACCGTCCGCGGCTTTGCCAAGGATATCGCCTCGCTCGGCTTCCACATTCTGCCGTAACGCGAACACTGGCTGCGCTGCGAGTTGTTCGCCCGGCCTTTCCTTTCCCTATCGCTCACGCGCTTCGCAAGGGTCGCGCTGGGCAAAGGAAAGGCCGGGGCTGCCGACACGAACTTGCCGGTAGGTTGGTGATCGGCCTCCAATCCTGCCGTGAGCAAAGGTACCCCCGCCTGCGACGTGCAAAATTGAGAGTATTCAGCAAGGTAAAGGCTTTTACCAGCTAGATAAAGCACGGAACAGCCCCCGTTTTGGCTCTGACGACGCTAAAACGGGGGCTGTTTGTGACTTTATTGGGTGGCGCGCGCAGACGTGGTGTAAGAGTGTCCTGAGGTCCGTCGCTGCAAGCTCCGATGTTACTCCTTCTTGAGGCCGCGCTTCTCGACTATCTCGTCCACTATCTCCCTGGCGCGCCGCCCGAGCGCGCGGCGCCTCCCCTCTGTCGGGGCCGGCCTGTCCGCGGGCTCGGCGAAGCCCTCGGCGGCCGAGGCCTCGGAGAACACGCGCTGCTGGGACCACTGCCCCTCGGTCTCCATGAGGCTCGCGCACGTCAGGCGCAGCATCGACTCCCTCGAGGGGAAGGACTGCACGACCCTGTAGCGGCGCTTGATCTCGCGGTTGGCGCGCTCCTGGACGTTGTTGGTGCGGAGCTTGGCCCAGTGCGCCCTGGGGAAGGCCGTGAACGCCAGCGCGGAGTCCTCGGCCTGCTCGAAGACCTCGCCGGCCCTGGCGGACACCGACGCCACCCAGGGCGCCGCCTCGGCCCACACGCAGCGCGCGAGGTCGGGGTCGTCCTGGTAGACCGCGGCGTGCACGAGGTCCCTGACGGCCGCCTTGGAGTCCACGGGCCTGCCCGAGCAGGCGCTCTGGAGGTTGCGCTGCAGGTGCGTCACGCAGCGCTGCCAGGCGCAGCCCTGGAACAGGCGCGAGACGGCGGCCACGAGCCCGGCGTGGCTGTCGGAGACCACGAGGCGAACGCCGGCCAGCCCGCGCTCGCGCAGCCCGCCGAGGAATGCCGCCCAGGAGTCCTCGCTCTCGGTGTCGACCACGTCGCAGCCCAGGAAGTGCTTGCGCCCGTCGGCGCCCAGCCCGATCGCGGTCACGACGCCCTGCGAGACGACCGACGAGCCGACCCTGCAGCTCATGTAGGTGGCGTCGAGCCACAGGTAGCAGCACGGCGCGCCCGAAAGGTCGCGGCGGCGGAACTCCGCCACCTCGGCGTCGAGGTCGGAGCAGAGGCTCGAGACCTCCGAGCTCGACAGCGAGGATATGCCCAGCTTGGACGCCACGCGCTCGACCTTGCGGGTGGACACGCCGCACACGTACATCTCCTGCACGATGGCGGCCACCGAGGTGTCGACGCGCGACCATCGCGCGAGCATGCCCTCGGGGTAGTAGGTGCCGTGTCTGAGCTTGGGTATCTCGAGCTCCACGTCGCCCACGGCGGTCTTGAGCGACCTGGGGCGGTAGCCGTTGCGGCTGTTCTCCCTGCCGTCGCTGCGCTCGTTGCGGCTCGCGCCGCACATCTGCTGGGCCTCGGAGTCCATCAGTGCGTTCATCACGCCGCCCAGCACCCTGCACGCGAACTCGCGCGCGTCGCCGCACTCCTGCCAAAGCCTCGCCGCCTCGAGGGCCTCGTCGCGACCGAGGCGCAGTACACTCTCTTCTTGGGGCATCGCCATTCCTTCCATTCGTCACCTTCATTACTCCAACGACGAATTCTAGGCGGTGTCCCCTCCCTTTCAAGAAAGGGCGGAGGCGGGGCATGCCCCGCCTCTTACACCACATCTCTGTGCGCTACCCTTTATTGCCTCTGAGGGGCATCCGGAACGGCGGAATTTGCAGAATACTCGCGATTTTGCACGTCGCTACAGGGGGTACCCTTGCATTGGCGGTTTACTTGCCCTGTACCATGGTGAGGGAGATCTTTTTGCGGTCGCGATCGACCTTCTCGACCCACACCTTGACCGTGTCACCGACGCGCACCACGTCGCTCGGGTGCTTGACAAAGCGGTTGGCCAGCTTGGAGATATGCACGAGGCCGTCCTGGTGCACGCCCACGTCGACGAACGCGCCAAAGTCGACGACGTTGCGCACCGTGCCCTTGAGTTCCATGCCGGGTTCCAGGTCGTCGATGGAAAGCGCTGAGCGGCTAAAGACCACCTCGGGCGCGTCGTCGCGCGGGTCGCGGCCGGGCTTCTTGAGCTCGTTAACGATGTCGATGAGCGTGAGGGTACCGCAGTCTAGGTCGCTGGCCAGTGCCGAGATGCTGCCCAGACGGCGCTCGATGTCGGGCACGCCGCCGCGGCTGAGCTCGCTGGCCCCAACGCCGGCGCGCTTCAGGACGGATGTGGCCACCTCGTAGCTCTCGGGGTGGACGCTTGTCGCGTCGAGTGGGTTCTTGCCGCCGCTGATGCGCAGGAAGCCCGCGGCGTTGAGATATGCCTTGGGTCCCAGTTTGGGGACCTTCTTAAGCTGGCGGCGATCGGTAAAGGCACCGTTTTCCTCGCGGTAGGCCACGATGTTCTTGGCCACGCTCGGCGTGATGCCCGATACGTATCCCAGCAGGCTCGCGCTCGCGGTGTTGACGTCGACGCCCACGCGGTTGACGACGTCTTCCACCACGTGGCCCAGGGTGCGCGAAAGCTCGGCCTGGTCAAGGTCGTGCTGGTACTGGCCAACGCCGATGGACTGGGGCGGAATCTTGACGAGCTCTGCCAGCGGGTCTTGCAGGCGGCGGCCCAGGCTCATGGCGCCACGCACGGTGACGTCCAGGTCGGGATATTCCTGGCTGGCGAGCTCGGAGGCGGAGTACACCGATGCGCCGGCTTCGTTGACGATGGTGTAGCGAAGGCTGGGCGCCTGCTCGGCGATAAACTCCGAGACGACTTCCTCGGTCTCGCGGCTGGCGGTGCCGTTGCCGATGACGATGGTGTTGACGCCGTCCTTCTTGACGAGGCGGGCGAGCTCGCGCTTGGTGCCGGCGACGTCGTGGCGCGGCTTGGTGGGATAGACCACGCCGTGGTCGAGCAGCTTGCCGGTCTCGTCCATGACGGCGACCTTGCAGCCGGTGCGGTAGCCCGGATCGAGCGCGAGCACGCGGGCGCCGCGCACGGGGCGTGCCGAGAGCAGGCCCTCGAGATTCTTGGCAAAGACGTTGATGGCCTCGGTCTGGGCGCGAACGGTGAGTTTGGCGCGGGCCTCGCGCTCCAGCGAGGGGGCCATGAGGCGCTTGTAACCGTCGGCGATGGCGGCATCGAAGACGGGCGCGAAGACGCCCTGGCGGCGGGGCCAACGGCTGCCGAGGCGTGCCGTGGCGGCAGCGCCGTCGACGTTCACGCGCGCACGGAGCTTGCCCTCGCGCTCACCGCGGTCGATAGCCAGCACGCGGTGGTTGGGTATACGGCGCAGCGGCTCGTCAAAGTTGTAGTAGGGCTCGTAGGGGGTCTTCTCCGCAGGGTCGGTGGCTTCGACGACGATATCGGCAGTGTTTTGCGTAAAGGCGCGCAGGTCGGCGACGTTCTCCGGGTCCTCGGCCACCGTTTCGGCCACGATGTCGGCGGCGCCGGCAAGCGCCTTTTCGGGCGTGTCGAAGCCAGCCTCCTCGTTGACGTATGCCGCGGCGGCGTCGAGTGCGCTGCCCTTGGCCGACGTCTGCATGATGATCATGTTGGCGAGCGGCTCCAGGCCCGCCTCGCGGGCCTTCTGCGCGCGGGTCATGCGCTTTTTGCGGTAGGGCTTGTAGAGGTCCTCGACGCGCTGGAGCTGCGTGGCCTCGCGAATCTGCTGCTCGAGTTCGGGCGTGAGCTTGCCCTGGGCGTCGATGAGCAGGATAACGTCCTCTTTGCGCTGCTCAAGATTGCGCAGGTAAGACAGGCGCTCGTCGAGCGCGCGCAGGGCGACGTCGTCCATGCCGCCCGTTGCTTCCTTGCGGTAGCGCGAGATAAAGGGAATGGTGTTGCCCTCGTCGATGAGCTTGACGGCCGCCTCGACGTTGGCGGCCTTAAGGTTGAGCTCGCGGGCGAGCTGGGCGATAAGATCCATGGGACTCCTTGCGTTTAAGGTGCGTTTGCAGCACAGGGCTACCAAGGATACCACCCGTCCCAAAAGACTGTTTTGGGGCCGCGCCACGAAAACGGCCTATCTACTACGTTTGAACCGTAGGGGCTGACCATACCTGGGTTTTCCGAAAATCGGCAAGACGTTTACCTGCGGTTTTTATTTCGCGAAATTCGGTATGGTTGATGGTAGTCGGTTAAACGTAGTAGATAGGCCCATTTCGTGGCGCACGAACCAAGCTGAGGCGCAAAATAGCCCCCGCTCCAGAAAAATCATTACCAATGTAGTCCAAAAGCCCCGCGGGCAGGAGGCTGCTCACGGGGCAAAGAAGAGGGGCTTGTTGGTGGCGGACCGAGGGGTTCGGCATGGGGTTTCTGCCGCGGTCGCTCTTAAGGCATTACAGCTCGACGAGCTGGCCGGTCTCGGCGGCCTCCTTGATGGCGTTAAGCAGCGTGAGCGTCTTGACGTTATCGGCGGGGGTCACGACGGGCTCGACCTCGCGGCGGACAACCTTCACAAAGTGCTTGAGCTGCATCTTGTGTGGCAGTGCCGGGTCGACAGCCGGAATCTCCATCTGCAGCGGCTTGTGCCAGTTGGAGGCGCCGTCGTAGGAGAACTGGTGCAGGCGGGGCAGCGACAGGGCGCCCTTAGTGCCGCCGATAAAGTAGGCGTCGGCGTCGAAGGGGCGGTACTGCGGATCCTCGCGGGCGGTGGCCTCCCAGTTCCAGGGGCTGGCGGTGGCGTCGGAGATGGTCATGCTTGCGAGGGCGCCATCGGAAAAACGGACGTTGACCACGGCGGAGTCCTCGGTCTCAAAACCGCGGGCGGCGCTGGACTGCATACCCTGGACGGCAACGGGCTCGCCCAGCAGGTAGCGGAGCAGGTCGACGTCGTGAACCAGGTTGACCAGGATCGGGCCGGCACCCTTCTTGCGGCGCCACTCGACATCGAAATACTCGTCGTTCTTATAGATCATGTAGTGGAAGCTCGACACGGTGAGCTTGCCTAGCTCGCCAGACTCGATGATCTCCTTGGCCTTGTTGACGAAGGGGTTGTGGCGACGGTGCTGACCCACGAGCACGGGCACGCCGGCGGTCTCGGCCTCGGCGGCGAAGGCCTGGGCATCCTCAAGATCGTTGGAGATCGGCTTTTCGACCAGCGGCACGATGTTGCGCTTTACGGCCTCGCGGGCAACGCCCAGGTGCAGGTCGTTGGGGGTGGCGATAATGACGGCCTCGGGCTTGACCTCGTCCATCATCTGGGCGGGATCGGTGTAAAACGGCACGCCGGCGGCCTCTGCCGTGGCGCGGGCGCCCTCAAAGGCATCGGCGATGGCGACGAGCTCGGCCTCGGGCTCCTCGGTGACAAAGCGGATGTGGTTGCGGCCCATGGCGCCGGCGCCGATAACGGCAATGCGGACGGGGTTGAGCTCAGACATTTCGACTCCTTAATACTGGTGACCGGTGGAATGCGACAGAGGGGCTGTCCCTTTGTCGCATCGGTAAAACTAAGCGGACTTCTTCTTGCTGTCGGAGACCATCATGTAGACGGTGAGCACGACGGCGATGGCGGCGATCACAATGGCGCCGTAGAAAGACTGCTGGTAGGCGGCGCTGCCGGCCTCGGCGTGATACAGCACGGCGGTGATGGGCTGGCTGATCCAGGTGGAAGCGGCATAGCCCAGGAACATGATGCCGTAGTTGACGCCGATGTTGCTGGTGCCAAAGGCGCCACCGGTGAGCGGCGGGTAGATGACGAGCAGGGCGCCAAAGCTAAAGCCGAGCAGGGCGAGTGCCACAAAGAACATGCTCTGCGTAAAGCTCATCGACATGATGACGAGCGCGACGATGGTGACGACAAGGCTGATGAGCAGCGACTTATAGGCGCCGAGCTTGTCGATGATCTGGCCAAAGGACAGACGACCGACCAGGTTGGCGCAGGTGTTGACGGAGACGACCACACCGCCGAGGGCGACGGCCGCGGCGCTCGTGGGGTCGGCGAAGAGCTGGACGGCGGCGATGGAGGCAACCTTGCCGACGAGCAGGGTGCCCGCGGTGGCGGCAAAGGCGAAGGTGACGATGAGAACCCAGAAGCGCGGGGTCTTGACCATCTCGCCCGGAGTGAGGTCACCGAAGGTGCCGGCATGCGCGCCACCCTTGGGGGCCTCGAAGCCCTCGGGCAGCCAGCCGGCCTCGGGGGCCTTCAGGAACAGGGCGGAGGCGGCAATCGTCACAAAGAAGATGACGCCGAGTGCCTTGAGGGCGCCAAAGATGCCCAGGCTCGGGATGAGCAGCGAGGCGAGTACCGGGGACAGCACGGCGGGACCGGCGGTCGAAGCGGCCAGGGTGATGCCGGAGGCGAGACCCTTCTTGTCAATGAACCACTTTTGGCCGGTGGTGAGCGCCGGGTTGTAGCCCAGGCCGTTGCCGACAGCGGCGACGAGCGAGAACCACAGGTAGAACTGCCACGGCTCGGTGACGGTGCCGGACATGAACCAGCCCAGGCCGTAGCACACAGCGGCGGCGATCACGACGTTGCGCGGACCGATCTTGTCGGAGATGCGGCCGGCGAAGATGCCCGTCACGGCCATGATGGTCTGAAAGACCGGGAACGCCCAGGTAAGGGCGCTGGACCACTCGGGGTAGACGGCGAGCAGGTTCTTGCTCACGACGGAGTACAGCGCGATTGAGCTGATGAAGAACATGGTGACGCACGCGGCGGAAAGCACGACGGCGCGACCCTTGTTGGAGTTGGTGGAAGCCATTGGACTCTTTCTGATCGATACGGGGGAGGAGCGGGCGTATCCGCGGGCCTCCCTGTTAGGTTGGTTTACTGGTCAGTCGGCTTGGCGACGCCGGACTCATCGGACCAAAGCTCGACACCCTTGTTCTTGAGGTAGTTGTCGGCATAGGCGCGACGGCCGCCGGGCTTGGCGGTGAGGTCGCCCATCATATTGGAGAAGCCACCGTCGACTTTGATGGCGTCGCCGGTGGTAAAGTCCGAGCGCTTGGACGCCAGGAACATGACGGCGTTGGCGATATCGCTGACCTCGCCGATGCGACGCGTGGCGATCAGGCGGCTGCGGCTCTTTTCGACCTCGGGATCGGCGTAGAAGTTGGCCGACATCGGGGTCTTAACGAAGCAGGGCTCGACGCAGTTGGAGCGGACGCCGTAGGGGCCCCACTCGGCGGCGAGCATCTTGGACATCATGTTGACGCCGGCCTTGGTGGAGCTGTACACGCCCGAGAACGTCTCGGGGGAGTGGCTGGCGACGGTCGAGATGTGCACCAGGCGGCCCTGGCCGGCCTTGATCATCTCGCGACCAAAGCGCTGCGAGGTGATGAAGTAGCCGGTGAGGTTGACGTTGAGCACCTGCTCCCAGTCGCTCAGCGGCAGGTCCTCCATGGCGGCGAAGCGCAGGATGCCGGCGGTGTTGACGAGGACGTCGACGCGGCCGAAGTCGGCGATGGTGGCATCGACGGCGGCCTGAACCTCGGCCTCGTCGGTGGCGTTCATCTTGTATCCCTCGGCGTGGATGCCAAACTCGGCGGCGAGGTCGGCGGCTGCGGCCTTGACCTTCTCCTCGTCCAGGTCGAGCAGGACGACGTTGGCGCCGTTGCGGGCGAACTCGCGGCAAATCTCGACGCCCATACCGCCGAGTGCGCCGGTCACGGCGCAGACATCGCCCTCGAGCTTAAGCCAGTTGCTCATAGGAACTTCCCTTCTTGTACCTCCCGGTGGGTCGTTCCCATTAATCGACCCACGTGGTTTTCGCAGGTTATCGTATGCTTTGCATTTGCGCAGGTGAATTGCATATTTGTTAGAATGGCGTTAACCAATGGTTTATAGCTTGCAAGACAATGCGCCTTTAATTGAGTGTGTGACCTGCCAAAACGACCCCCTTCGGCAGCTCATCGCCATGCGTCTGGAAACGGGAGATTGACGTGTACGATCGACGACTCGAGGCCATATCGGCCGCCGCGGAGCTGGGAAGCTTCTCACGTGCGGCGGCAAAATTGCGCGTGTCGACCCCGGCGCTCGTCAAGCAGGTGTCGGGCTTCGAGGCCGAGTTCGGCATCACACTGTTTGAACGCTCGCACTCAGGCGTCAAGGTGACGCCGGCCGGCGCGCTGCTGGTGGACGACGCGCGCTCGATCATGCGGCAGTCCGAGGACGCGCTGCGCCGTGCCCGACGCGCGGCGGGCGATGGCGGTGCCGTGCGCCTAGGCGTGTCGATGATGTGCCCGGGACGCCAGACGCTGTCGATGTGGACGGGCGTCCACGAGCTGGAACCGTCGCTGCGATTTGAGATCGTGCCGGTAAGCGATCTCTATGACGAGCGCGAGACCGTCATGCGCAGCTTGGGCCGCGAGGTCGATGTGGTGCAGTCGAGTTTTTCTACCCCGCGCTGGGGTGACGCCTGCCAAAAGCTCCGCATCGTTAACGTGCCGTTTTATATCGACCTGCCGCGCACAAGCCCGCTGGCGCGCAAGACGCGCATCACAGTTGCCGACTTAGAGGGCATGCGCCTGCGCGTGCTCCGTCACGGCAACGACGCTATGGACAGTCTGCGTATCGATCTGTTGGCCGACGGCGGCGTAGACGTGATCGACGTGGACAGCTTTGACTTTGCGCTCTTTAATGAGGCGGAGGAAAAGGGCGACGCGGTGCTCACCTGCGGAGCGTGGTCGGGGGTGCACCCTGCCTTTGTGGGCGTGCCGTTCCTGTGCGGTCGCGAGGTGCCGGTCTTTTTGCACTATCCGCTCGAGCCAACCCTCCAAGTACAAAAATTCGTCAACGCCATGGCTCAACTCCTCAAGTAGCTCATCTGGGACGGGACTTTTTTGACTCCTTACAAAATGAGGCCCTGGCCAAACGGCCAGGGCCTCACCACTTCTTTTTAGGCTGCGAGAAAAGACTGCGCGCAGGAGTTCCCCGAGGGAGACGGGGTGTTTGCTCCGCGCGCAGTTTCGCAGCGAAGCGAGAATGTTTGAGCACGGAGTAAACACCCCGTCTCCCTCGGGGAACTCCGTTGGGAGCGTTGGGGCTGTTTTGAGCTACTCCAGCTCAAACGCTCCGGTGTAGAGCTGGTAGTAATACCCGCGCTTGGCGATCAGCTCGTCGTGGTTGCCGCGCTCGATGATGCGGCCGTGGTCCAGACAGATGATTGCGTCGGAGTTGCGCACGGTGGACAGGCGGTGCGCGATGACAAACGTCGTGCGGCCTTCCATGAGCTTGTCCATGCCGGCTTGCACGATGGCCTCGGTGCGGGTATCGATGCTCGACGTGGCCTCGTCCAGGATCATCGCCGGCGGATCGGCGACGGCGGCGCGTGCGATCGAGATCAGCTGGCGCTGGCCCTGCGACAGCTGGGCGCCGTTGCCGGTGAGCATCGTGTCGTAGCCGTCGGGCAGGCGGGTGATAAAGTCGTCCGCGCCGGCGAGCTTTGCTGCCGCGATGCACTCCTCGTCGGTGGCATCCAGATTGCCGTAGCGGATGTTATCCATCACGGTGCCGGTGAACAGGTTTACGTCCTGCAGCACCACGCCCAGCGAGCGGCGCAGATCGGCCTTGCGGATCTTGTTGACGTTGATGCCGTCGTAGCGAATCTTGCCGTCGGCGATGTCGTAGAAGCGGTTGATGAGGTTGGTGATGGTCGTCTTGCCGGCACCGGTGGCGCCGACAAACGCGACCTTCTGACCCGGCTTGGCAAACACGGACACGCCGTGCAGCACCTCGTGGTCGGGCGTGTAGCCAAAGTCGACGTTGTCCATGACCAGGTCGCCACGCAGCGGCACGTATTCGATCTCGCCGGTCGCGCGGTGCGGATGTTTCCACGTCCACATGCCGGTGTGGTGGTCGGCCTCCTCGAGCTGCCAGGTGTCGGGGTTCACCTGAGCGTTGACGAGCGTCACATAGCCTTCGTCGGCTTCGGGCTCCTCGTCGATGAGCTCAAAGATACGGTCGGCGCCGGCGAGGCCCATGACCACGGCGTTGATCTGCTGCGAGATCTGGCCGATCTGTCCGCAGAACTGCTTGGTCATGTTGAGGAACGGCACCACGACGGCGATGGACAGTGCCATGCCCGAGATGCTCAGGTTGGGCACGCCCAGCGCCAGGAAAATGCCGCCTGCCAGTGCGACCAGCACGTAGAGCAGGTTTCCCAGGTTCATAAGGATGGGCATGAGGATGTTGGCGTACATGTTGGCCTTCTGCGAGACCTCGAAGAGCTTTTCGTTGCGCTCGTCAAAATCGGCCTCGGCGGCAGACTCGTGGCAGAATGCCTTGACGACCTTCTGGCCGTTCATGACTTCCTCGATATGGCCCTCGACAACGCCGAGCTCGGTCTGCTGCGCAATAAAGAAGCGCGCGGAGTTGGAGCCGAGCAGCTTGGTCATAAAGGTCATAAAGGCGACGCCGGCCACAATGACCAGGCACATCCACACGCTGTAGTACAGCATGATAAAGAACACCGTGACGATGACGATGGTCGTCATGAGCAGGTTGGGCAGCGACTGACTGATCATCTGGCGCAGCGTGTCGATGTCGTTGGTGTAGTGGCTCATGATGTCGCCGCGCTGGTGCGTGTCGAAGTAGCGAATTGGCAGGTCCTGCATGCGGTTGAACATCTTCTCGCGCAGCTTCTCGAGCGAGCCCTGCGTGACGATGGCCATGGCGCGGTTCCAGAACAGCGAGGACAGGATGCCGACGCCGTAGATGCAGGCGAGGGTGGTCACGAGCTGTGCGATCTTGGGCTGTGCGGCTTCCCAATCGCCCGACTGCCACGATTCGCTAATAATCTGCAGAGCGCTCTGAAGGAAGGTCGCGCCGATGGAGTTGATGATGGCGCAGAGTACCACGCCGACGACGACGAGGGGCAAAAGCACGGGGTAGAAGCCAAAGAGCGTCTTGATGAGGCGCGACATGGTGCCACCCTTGCGGTTGAGCGCGCGCTCAGCGGTCGTTGCCTTACTCATGTGCCTCGCCTCCTTCCTGGGTCTGAGCTTGCGTTACGGATGCCTCGGTGTCGGCCTCGACGGCCCCTTCGCCCTCGGCAGACATCTTGTTTTGCGAGGTAAAAGTCTCGCGGTAGATCTCGCTCGTCTTAAGCAGCTCATCGTGGTTGCCGATCTGCGCGATGCGGCCGCCCTCCATGACGATGATGCGGTCTGCGTCCTGCACGGAGCTGATGCGCTGGGCGATGATGAGCTTGGTCGTGTTGGGCAGATAGCTTGCCAACCCTGCGCGAATCTTGGCGTCGGTCTTGGTGTCGACGGCGCTGGTGGAGTCGTCCAGGATCAAGATCTTGGGGCGACGCAGCAGGGCGCGCGCAATGCACAGGCGCTGCTTCTGACCGCCGGAAACATTGGAGCCGCCCTGTTCGATCCAGGTGTCATAGCCCTTGGGGAAGCCATCGACAAACTCATCGGCGCAGGCCAGATGTGCCGCCTCGCGGACTTCCTCGTCGGTGGCGTTCGGGTCGCCCCAGCGCAGGTTTTCGGCAATGGTGCCGCTAAACAGTACGTTTTTCTGCAGCACCATGGCCACCTGGTGGCGCAGGGCGTCCAAGTCGTAGTCGCGCACGTCCATGCCGCCCACGCGCACGGTGCCCTCGGTGGCGTCGTACAGGCGGGCGATGAGGTTAACGAGCGTGGACTTGGCCGAGCCGGTACCGCCGATGATGCCGATGGTTTCGCCGCTCTTAATGTGCAGGTCGATATCGTCGAGCGCCTGGCGCTTTGCATGCGCGGAATACTTAAAGCTCACGTGGTCAAAGTCGATGGAACCGTCGGCAACCTCGAGCACGGGCTCGGCGGGATCGGCGATCGTGGGCTCGGCGGCCAGCACCTCGGTAATGCGGTGCGCCGATTCGTCGGCCATGGTCACCATGACAAAGATCATCGACAGCTGCATCAGGCTCATGAGGATCGCGAAGCCATAGGTAAAGATCGAGGAGAGCTGGCCCACGTCGAACAGCGTGCCCTGGCTCGTGATGATGAGCTTGGATCCCAGGTAGATGATGACGACAAATGCGCCGTTGACGCAGATGTTCATCATGGGGTTGTTAAAGGCGAGCAGCTTCTCGGCGCGGGTGAAGTCCATCTGGACGTCGTGCGCGGCGGTGGCGAACTTCTCCTTCTCAAAGTCTTCGCGCACGTAGCTCTTGACCACGCGCATGCCGGTGACGTTTTCCTCGACGGACTCGTTAAGGGCATCGTACTTGTGGAACACGCGCGAGAAGATGGGGCGCACCTTAAAGATGATAAAGAACAGTCCAAAGCCCAGCAGCGGAATGATGACCAGGTAGACCATGGCAACGCTGCCGCCCATGATAAATGCCATGGTAAAGGCGAAGATCAATACCAGCGGCGCGCGCACGACGATGCGGATGATCATCATAAAGGCCTGCTGCACGTTGTTGATGTCGGTGGTCAGGCGCGTGACGAGCGAGGAGCTCGAGAACTCATCGATGTTGGCAAAGCTGAACGTCTGGATCTTGTAGAACAGGTCGTGACGCAGGTTCTTGGCGAAGCCGCAACTCGCATGGCTGCAGGTGACGCCGGCAGCGGCACCGAAAGCAAGCGACGTCAGCGCGATGAGCACCAAAAAGCCTGCGGTGGGAAGCATCTCGGCTACGGTGGCGCCGTCTTTGATGGCGTCGATCAGGTTGGCGGTGATAAATGGAATCAGCATCTCGCAGAGCACCTCGCCAAGTACGAGCAACGGCGTGGCAACGGTGACTTTCATATAGTCGCGGATGCTGCCCATGAGGGTTTTAATCATCCAGTTCCTCCCAAGTTTTGCGGATTTTCTCGAGCATTTCGGCGAGCTGCTCACGCTCGTCGTGGGTGAGGGCGCTAAAGGCCTGCTCTCTAAAGCGAATGCGGGCGGCCTGGTCGATGCGGGCGTTTTCCCGGCCGGTTTCGGTCAGGCGAATGGTGAGTTGCCGTCGATCCTTGGGGTTACGGCTGCGCTCAATGAGGCCGTTGACCTCGAGCTTGGACAGGATCTCGGAAAGCGACCCCGGCTTGAGGTCAAAGTGCATGCCGAGTTCCTGCTGCGACATCTCGCTGCCGGGCTGCTTGGGCAGCAGGCAGATGATGGGCGCCTTGCCGGATACGCCTCCGCCATGAAAGTGCATGTAATGGCCGCAAAAGCCCAGACCGCTCAGGATGCGCTTGGCGAGTTTGTCTTCGGCGCTGACCGCTTCGGGTATGTCTACCGGTTGCGACGGGTCACCGCCGGGCTCATGTGGAAGGACGAGTGGTTCAACACACATATCTAAGCTTCGCTCCTTTCTTTAGTTAGGTAGTGGAATTGTTTTGTGCCTAACTAATCTAGGAGCATAAGAAATCAATGTCAAGGTACCAAACTTATTAAGTTACGGAGTTTTGCCAAACGCCGTAACCGCTCGACGCTGCAAACGTTCCTAAGCGGCAATCTGGCGTTCAATCGTCGGGCATGGCCACAAGGCCTATGCCCTCCTCTTTCACGCCACCTTGCTCGCTTAGGAACGTTTTCGCTGTCCGTCCTCAACCTGTGATTCCGCCACGGTCCGTTTCGGTGCATGCAATCCCTTGGGGACGGAGGAAAAGGGATCATTTTCCGTAACCTTTCCGCAACAATTTGCCCTTCGCACTGCTCGACTCCGCTCGCAACGTCCCCTGCGCTACACTTAGTTGCACTGTGGCGCCGTTGCGCCGCGCCCGATCCAAGGGGGACACTCATGAAGAATACTCAGCTGCTGCTGATCAACGATATGTGCGGCTACGGCAAGGTCGCGCTTTCCGCCATGCTGCCGGTGCTGTCGCACATGGGCTACCGTATCCATAACCTGCCGACGGCGCTCGTTTCCGACACGCTTAACTACCCCAAGTTCTACATCCACGACACCACCGAGTACGTGCGCCAAAGCCTCGCTATCTGGGAGGAGCTCGGCTTTGAGTTCGACGCCATCTCGACCGGCTTTATCGTGACCGAGGAAGAGACACGCATCATCTCGGACTTTTGCCACCGCCGTGCGCAAAAAGGCACCAAGGTATTCGTCGACCCCATCATGGGCGATAACGGCAAGCTCTATGCCGGCGTGCCCGAGTCGACCATCGGACTCATGCGCAGCCTGGTCGAGTGCGCCGACTACGCGGTGCCCAACTATACCGAGGCGTGCCTGCTCACCGATACGCCTATCGCCGAAGAGATTACGGCCGATGAGGCCCGCGCGCTCGTGGACGCTATGCTCGCGTTGGGCACCAAGTCGGTTGTCATTACGAGTGCAAAGGTCGATGGGGCGAGTGCCGTCGTCGGTTACGATCATGTGGCGGGGGAGTACTTTGAGATTCCGTTTGAGCTGATCCCGGTGTACTTCCCGGGCACGGGCGATACGTTCTCGGCCGTGTTGATGGGTCGCGTGATGAGCGGTTGGAGTCTGCAGCGCGCGACGGCCGATGCCATGCGTGTGGTGGCTGAGCTTATCGAGCGCAATGCCGACCAAGAGGACAAATCGGCCGGCCTTCCCATCGAGGCCTGCCTGGATGTGATCGACCATGAGTAATGCTGGCGAGGGCGGCATCAAGCCTGCGGGCGATAACAAGCCGCTCGGCGCGCCGCGTGGCAAGCGTCCGCGTATCCGCGTGAGCTGCGTGGACCAGCTGGGTGCGTGCCGCTGCCACCATGGTCACAAGCCGGGCGACGTTTTTGACTTCGACCGAGACCGCGGCAAGATGTGCGCCATGGCCTGCCATGTGGGCTTTCCCTATATCGATATCCTGCGCTATGGCGGAACCGTGCCTGGCAACGAGCCCGGCACGGCAAAGTTCTGCTGCCCCGAGGTCGATACACTGAACGTCTGGCTTGCCGAGATCGTTGACGAGTAGTCGAGCGCAATGTGGCAAAGGGACAGCCCCTTTGCCACATTCGCCGGTGGCGCCCCTTCTTTTGCTTATAATCTCAAATCTCTGCATTTCATTTGATTTTAAGTTCTATAAATTCTGCGTTTCATCGATAATCAAGCGTATAAAACTTTGCATTTCATTCGATGACGCTGAGGGGAGAGCCTATGCTGCGCAGGAAAATAGCGGCAGAGCTGGAGCGTTGGCTGAAGTCTGCCGAGCAAAAGGCCTTATTCATTACGGGTTCTCGCCAGATTGGCAAAAGCTATTCGATTCGCGCATTTGGCAAAGCCAACCATGCAACCTACATCGAGCTTAACCTCATGGAAAATCGCCAGGCAAAAGATGCTCTTCTCGAGGCGCGGGATGCCGATGATTTCATCAGCAGGGTGACGCTTCTTTCGGGAAAGTCGATTGCACCAGGCAAAACGCTCGTGTTTATCGATGAGGTCCAAGAGGCCCCCGACATCATGACGATGGCAAAGTTCCTTGTTGAGGACGGGAGGTGCCGTTGGGCGTTTTCGGGGTCAATGCTCGGGACCCAGCTCAAGGGCGTCAGGTCCTATCCCGTGGGGTATGTCCACGAGCTTAGGATGTTCCCGCTCGATTTTGAGGAGTTTTGCTGGGCAATCGGGGTGAGCGAGGGGGCTCGTCAAACGATACGTGACGCGTGTATCAGCGAGAGGCCCATTCCTGATTACATTCATGACGCGATGATGGCAAACTTCAGGACCTATACCGTTGTCGGCGGAATGCCGGAGGTTGTGCAGCGTTTCCTTGACACGCAGGGCGACCTTGCCTCTGTTCGTCGGCTACAGTCAGAGCTCAACGAACAGTACCGGCGGGATATCTCCAAGTATGCAAACGGGCGAGCCCTGCAGGTGCAGAGCATCTACGATCAGCTCCCTATTATGCTCGAGGGCGAAAACAAGCGCTTCGTGCTCAATTCCATTGACCCCAAGGCTTACTACGAGAAGTATCAGCGAGATTTTGTATGGCTTGTCGATGCCGGCGTTGCTCTCAAAGCCGATATCGTAACCGAGCCAAAATCGCCCCTGCTCAAGACGGCGCGGCCATCGCAGTTCAAGCTATATCAATCGGATACGGGCATGTTGATGGCGCGCTACCCCGTTGGAGTCGCCCAAGCGGCGTATCTTGATAGCAAGGAGCCCAATCTGGGCGGCATTTACGAAAACGTGGTGGCCCAGCAGCTGGCTGCCCAAAATCGCCAGCTTTACTACTATCAGACAAAAAAGCGCGGTGAAGTGGACTTTGCGGTCGATGGACCGGATGGGACGGCTGTTCCGATCGAGGTTAAATCGGGCTCCTATTACCACGCGCACGCTGCGCTCGGTCATGTGCTTGATACGGCTGAATATGGCGTAAGACTCGGGATTGTTTTCTCGAGAGGCAACGTTGAGCGTAACGGAGCGGTTCTCTATTTGCCGCTATATGCGACCTGGGCCCTTTCGGATGTTTTGGGCGACTCCTGTGCCAAGGGGATTAAGCTGGAGGTCAAGCCGGTCTAGGGCCAGTCCCTTTGTCACATTCATGAGTGTGGACTTTCTCCCGTATAGAGCGCACTTGAACGCTCAAAGTGGGAGAAAATCTACGCTCGATTTATGCCGTGGGCGCGGTTCGTGCGCCCACGAACCTACAGCTGCTCGAGCATAGCGGTGCAACCGGCGAGCACATCGCGGTAGGTGGCATCGAAATTGCCGGTGTACCAGGGGTCGGCCACGTCGCCGGGACACTCGGTCCAATCGAGCAAGCGCGTAATCTTTCCGTCGGGGCCTGCGTCGCCAAAGATGCGACGCAGGCCCCGCGCGTTCTCAGCATCCATATAGACAATGTGATCCCAGTCGCCATACTCCGCGCGACGCACCTGGCGGGCACGGTGCGCAACGACGGGAATCCCGACTTCGCGCAGCTTGGCGACCGTGCCATGATGCGGCGGGTTGCCGATCTCCTCAGTTGAGGTCGCAGCGGAGTCAATGACAAACTCGCCCGCGCGCCTGGCGCGCCGCACCAGCTCGGTAAACACGGACTCAGCCATCGTCGAGCGACAGATATTTCCATAGCAGATAAAAAGAATGCGTTGCATGAGCGGCTTCCTTTCTAGGCGGTCGCGCAGGGCTTACAGACTGCTCTTGAGGCAGTTTGCTCCAATAAAGCCCGCTGCGTACAAGGGGAGGTGGCGCAGCTCGCGCCCGTCATCGGTTTCGCTGCGGGAAAAATTGTTCTCGGACAAAATGTAGGCATATGGCGATCGGGCTTTGTCCATAAACGACCCGAGGGTTCTCGCGCGCACGTTACGTGCGGACTTTACTTCGACGGGCACAATTTCCATACGGTCGGTCTGAAGTAAAAAATCGAGCTCGCCGGTCGTCTTCCAAGACGACGGCGGCACCCAGTAATACGTCTGCAAGCTATTGCCCGAAAATGCTTGCATGACCGAGTTTTCCGCCAGGGCGCCTCGGAAGTCGGAAGATAGCGCTATGGCGGAATCCTCTTTGAGGTCGAGCCAGAGCCGCGGGTTGATGCCGAGTTTGTAGAACATGAGGCCGGTATCGAGAAGATAGACCTTAAAGAAACTTCCATCTTCGTCGTCGAAGGGAACGAGGGGAGGCTCGATGCCTTCGGTCAGGTTGTTGACCGATATGATGCCGGCGCCTTCGAGCCAGTCGAGCGGCTCGATAAGCTTGGCGCGACGGCCCCCGCGTTCGACCTCGGAGTACTTGAATTTTTTTGTGGACGATCTCAGCAGCTGGGACGGAATGGAGCGCCAGACCTTGCGCGCCGCCACGCCGCTGATCCCGTTTTCGGGGTCGGTCATATCGGCGGTATAGGTCTCGTCGATTTCGCGCTGCTCGACGCGCGCATCCTCGATGGATAACGTCTTGCGATATGCGTTGACGGCGGCGGGCATGCCGCCCACGATCTGGTATCGATGAAACAGGCTGAGCGCGGCTTGGTGCGCGGCGTAGGTCTCGAGCGTGCCGGCGTGGGTACGAATGGCATTGGCCATCTGCTCCTCGTCGAGCGCCCAGAGAAACTCCTCGAACGACATAGGATGCATGGTCTCTTGACGAACGCCGCTGGGAAAAGGCAACTTGCGCTTGCGCGTGGCGACGCCGAGCTGACTGCCGGTCGCGCATATGCGCCAGCCCGAATCCGAAAAAAAGCGAAGCGAGTTGAGCGCCCGTTCGCAGAGCTGCACCTCGTCAAACAGGATGAAGGCGGTTTCTTTGCGAATGGGGGTGCGTTTATAGTCTGAGATTCGCGCCACGATGGCGTTAACGTCGTCGGTGGGACAGTCGAACAGCGGAGCGATCAGCTCAAGATCGGTCTGAAAGTCGAGTTTGACAAACGCATCGCCGGCGATTCGTCTGCCGATTTCCTCGGCAACGTACGTTTTGCCTACGCGTCGCGCACCACGGATGAGGAGGGGGCGCGACGCGTCCTTTGTCGCCCATGATTCGATAACGGATTCGATTGATCTGCGCATGGGGCCGCCTTTCCAATTTCGTGTACTTCAGATACATAGTTTAGTACGATTTCATGTACTTGGAATACACGAAATAGTAGAAAAGTGTGTATCTGAAGTACACGAAATTGCACTGCTGGAGCTTGCAGGCGGATAAACACTACTCGTATGGGACGGTTTTCACCGGTTGCTCGCCACCTTGGGCTATGTTCGCCCCTATGCCTGCATCCGGGGCTGTGCAGATTGACGACGGCGCTCCCAGCGAGCCAACTTAATCGTCACCAGCGTGAGCGCCCAGGCCACAAGCGAGAACGCGGCGCCCACTGCACCCACGTACGCAATGCCAATGCTGCTTACCACGGCGCCGCCCACTGCGGTGCCAAACGAGATGCCGACGTTAAACGCCATGGGCTCAACCGAACTTGCGAGTACCATCGACTTGGGATGGCGGCTGCGTGCCACGTCCATAAAGTGCGTGATGCATGAGACCGAGAACAGGTACATGAGCATCGCCAGGCTAAAGACAAAGACCAGCGCGAGCGGCATGGCGGCGCCCACGGCAAACAGCCCGAGCAGTGCCGCCGCCTGCAGCACAAACGTAACCAGCAGCGCCTTCATGCCAAAACGCGCATCGATCCATCCGCCCAGGATGTTCGAGATCAGGCAGAACACGCCATAGGCCATAAGTGTGGTGCTCGCCTGAACGGTATCCATGCCCAGCACCTGCTCCAGATAAGGCGTCACGTAGCCGTAGAATACGTAGACCGAGCCCACGCCAAACAAGAAGATGAGCATGCCGGTGATGATACTCGGCTCGCGTAGTAGCCCCGCCTGCTCGCGGAAGGTGGCGGGCTCATCGGTCTGCCCGGCGCGCGGCATAAACGCCACGAGCGCGCTACAGATCAAAACGGCAAAGGTCAGCGTGCCGTACATGGCCACGTGCCAATCGAGTGTGTCGGCCACAAACTTGCCAATCGAGGTCACAAAGACCATCGCCACGGAAAACGCGCCGTACACGACCGAGATGGCAAGTGAGGTTTGCTGCGGGGATAGCAGCTCAGGGATGTACGTCACGCCCACGGCGAGCAGCGCACCCGAGACAGAGCCCAGGACAATGCGTGAGATAAACAGCACCTGGAAGTTGGGGGCCAACGCCATGACCAGGTTGCCGAGCACAAAGACGACGCTATAGCACACGAGCAGCTGGTAGCGGCGGAATCGCCCCGTGCTGAGCGCGAGCACCGGCGTCGCGATAGCGTAGACGAGCGCAAACACGCTGATGAGCTGGCCCGCAGTGGCAAGTGATATGCCGAGTTCCGTTGCCAAGTCGCTTTCGATGCCGATGACCACGAACTCGGAGCAGCCGAGCGAGAATCCCAACAGCACGAGCAGCGCCAGGCAGAGCTTGGTGCGCGCGGGGGAGAGCGCGGCGGCGGTTGGCTTACTTTTAGGCGTGGTTGCGGCGGTCAAGGTTGTCACTCCAATGTCGCATGAATAAGCGGGATTCAATCCCTGCAACTCTAACAGAATGTGACAAAGGGACAGTCTCTTTGTCACATGGAGAGCTTGCCTGTATAGTCGCAATACAGGCGAAGATGGTCTCAGGTACATCGCGGGCGACAGGAGATCCCATGGGTATGCACACGACAAAGGTTGCAGTGGGCGAGGGCAAGTTTGCGCTCGAGGCCCAGCTGACGGTGACGCCGCGAGGCATGGCGGTGTACGCCTGCACGCCGGAGTTTGCGCACCTGGGCGCCACGGCGCAGGCCATTCCGCGCCCCGAGCCCGGCCGTACGGCGACGGTGAGCATCCTGGCCGTTCCGTGCCATCGAGACGAGATCCCGGCGCACGATATCGCGGCGGCGCTGGCCACGCGCTTTGACGTGCCGGTAGTTGCAAGCACGGGCTTTCATGTTGAACAGGCGAGCGGGGACGACCTGCAGCGCGTGCTCGATACCACCAAGGAGCTCATCGCCGCGCTTGAGGAAGCCGCCGCGCGCATCCTGCGCGCCGGTTGGGATGAGGGCGGCGCGGGCGCCGAGGTCGTGGCGGTCGATGCCGCGACCGGCGAGGCGCTTGGCCCCGTCGACCGCATCGATGCCCATGCCGGCGAGGGCATCCTGCATCAGGCATTTCTGACGCTTTTGGTCGAGGGCCGGGGCGAAGACGCGCGCCTGCTGCTCTGTCGCCGCAGTCCGCTCAAGCGACTGTGGGGCGGAGTGCTGGCCGATAGCTGTGCCGGCCATCCGCTCCCCGGGGAAGACGTCGCGGCCGCCACGGTGCGCCGCATCAACGAAGAGCTCGGCATTACACGCGAGCCCGATCAGCTCGAGCACCTCGGACACGTGGTGTACCGTGAGGACCACGGCGACGGCCGCTGCGAGTGCGAATGGTGCGAGGTCTACCTTGCCCATGTTGAGCCGGGCGAGCTGCATATCAACCAAGAGGAGATCTCGGAGTTGCGCCGCGTGGCCCCGTCCGAGCTCGACGGCTACCTGCAGGGTCACCCCGAGCAGCTGGCCCCCTGGCTCCGCGAGGCTCTCAGCGACCCATCCATCCGTACGGCCCTCGCTATGTGACAAAGGGACAGTCCCTTTGTCACATCCAAACCGTCACAACATTCGGCGAAAATCTCGAAAACGAGGAAAAGCGTCGAATGTTGTGACGGTTTTTGTCTAGGGAATCGCTTCTCATCCAAAATAATCCGCTTGACTGTATTGCCGCAACACAGCGCAACGTAAGGGGTGTCCGATAACGGGCGCCCCTTTTTAAGCGGCAACGTGGCTGCGAATCCGGAGCGCCCCCAACAAGAAAGGTGGGGAGATGGAAGCGGAAAAGAAGGCGTTTAAGATCACCAAGCGCGAAATTGGCTTTGTGCTGGGTATCGTTGTCTTTTTGCTGGTGAAGTTTCTTCCTTTGGCGGAGCTGAGCTCGACGGTCGAGCTCACGGTCGGCGGTCAGACCTGTCTGGCACTGACGCTCGCCACGGTGGTGTTCTGGGCATGTGGCGTGGCACAGCCGGGCTTTGTGGGCCTGCTCTACTGCGCGCTGCTCGTCCTGTTCAAGGTGTGCGTGGACGACACGGGCGCCGCGAGCATTTCGGCGACGGTCGCCTCTACGTTTAGCTCGTGGACCAAGGCCACCATGTGGCTCGTCATCGGCGCCTACCTCATCGCCAGCGCGGTCAAGGAGTCGGGCCTGGGCGAGCGTATCGCCTACGCGTTCATGCTCAAGTTCGTGCGCGACGCCAAGTCGCTCATCATCTCGATTTTCGCGCTCACCTTTGTGCTGTCGCTGCTGATCCCGCATCCGTTCCCCCGCGCCTTCCTCATCCTCGCCGTCGTCTCGGTCATCGCCGAGTCCGCCGGCTACGGTGACGACGACAAGGGCAAGCTCGGCTTCCTCGTGTTTGCCGCTGCCGCCCCGGGCTCCATGTTCTTCCTGACGGGCGACTCCACGCTCAACCCCCTCGTTGCACAGTACAGTGCCGAGGCCGGCGGCATGAGCCCGTCCTTCGTCGACTGGTTCCTGTACATGAGCGTGCCTATGCTGGTCGCGCTGCTGTGCACCCTGTTCTTGGGCCTCTTCCTCTTTAAGCCCAGCAAGGAGCTCGTCTACGATCGCGAGCAGATCGTGGCCAAGCAGGCCGCGCTCGGCAAGCTCTCCGTCAAAGAGATCCGCACCATCGTGTGGCTTGTCATCGCCATCGCGCTGTGGCTCACCGTTTCGGGCGATTACATCGGCTGGGTCACCCTGGCCATTGGTGTCGCTCTCGCCATGCCCATCATTGGCGAAGTCCTCACCCCCGCCAGCTGGAACGCTGTCGATATCAAGTCCCTCATGTTCCTGACGGCCGCCATGGCCGTGGGCTCCGTGGGCGGTGCCACCGGCATGAACGCCTGGATCGCCGACGTCGTGCTCCCCAGCTCCGTGCCCGAGAACATCTTCCTGTTCGCCCTGCTCGTCGCCGCGCTTTCCATGATCATCCACATGTTCATGGGCTCGGTCATGGCCGTGCTCGGCGTGTGCGTGCCGGCGTTCATCAGCTTTGCCGCCGGCTCCAGCGTGAGCCCGCTCGCCGTGGCGCTCATCGTCTTCACGTCCATCAACATCCACTACATCCTGCCGTTCCATAACCTGCCGATCCTTATCGGCGAAGGCAAGGACGCCGGCGGCTACACCTCCAAAGAGGCCATGCGCATGGGCATCCCCCTCACCGCGGTCGTCTTTGTCGTCGTGCTGGTCGAGGCCGCCTGGTTCCACCTCTTTGGCCTGATGTAAGCGGTCGGGCGTTCCGGCTGTAAGCAGCCAAGCACTTGAACTTCGAGCGGTCGAGCGCTCCATTTGTGAGCGCCGTGGCCCCATTACGTTACCCCGCCCGGCGGCACACCGCCGTCGGGCACTCTCCCGAAAGGAGCATGCCATGTCCACTACCGATGCTTCCCAGATCCACGACCTGCGTTCTGCACTCGACTTTTTGCGCGAGATGCCGGGCCAGCTGCTCGAGACCGACACCCAGGTCGATCCCGATGCCGAGGTCTCGGGCGTCTACCGTCACGTCGGTGCCGGCGGCACCGTCATGCGTCCGACCAAAGAGGGCCCGGCGATGGTCTTCAACAACGTTAAGGGCTTTGACGACGCCAAGGTCTGCATCGGCATGCTTGCCAGCCGCAAGCGCGTTGCCGCCCTGCTCGATCTGGACGAGGAGCATCTGGGCCTCGAGATCGGCAAGCGCTTCGAGAACCTGATCGCCCCTGAGCAGATCGCCGAGGGCAAGCACGTCGACTGCCAGGAGGTCGTGTACAAGGCGACCGACGAGGGCTTCGACCTGCGCAAGATCGTTCCCGCTCCCACCAACACGCCCGTCGACGGTGGCCCCTACATCACCATGGGCCTCGCCTACGGCACGAGCCCCGATGGCACCCAGTCCGACGTGACCATCCACCGCTTCTCCTGCGTCGACAAGGACAAGCTCGCCATGTGGATCACCCCGGGCAGCCGTCACCTGGGCGCGTTCTTTGACGAGTACTGCCAGCGCGGCGAGGACATGCCCATCTCCATCTCCATCGGTCTGGACCCCGCCGTGTACATGTGCTGCGGCTTCGAGGCTCCCACCACGCCGCTCGGCTTCAACGAGCTGCAGATCGCCGGTGCCCTGCGCGGCCACGCCGTCGAGCTTGCCGACTGCGTCACCGTTCCGCAGAAGTGCATTGCCAATGCCGAGTACGTGCTCGAGGGCTACCTCATGCACGACGAGACTATCAATGAGGACGTCAACGGCCACGGCTACGCCATGCCCGAGTTCCCCGGTTACACCGGCGGCGCCAAGGTCTGCCCGGTGATCAAGATCACCGCCGTCACCACGCGTGTCAACCCCATCATGGAGAGCTGCATCGGCCCTTCGCACGAGCACGTGTCCATGGCCGGCATCCCCACCGAGGCTTCCATCTACAAGATGGTCGAGACCGCCATCCCGGGCCGCCTGCTCAACGTCCACGCCGCTCCCTGCGGCGGCGGCAAGTTCGTTGCCATCATGCAGTTCAAGAAGTCGAGCAAAAATGACGAGGGCCGTCAGCGCAACGCCGCCATGCTTGCCTTCTCGGCGTTCTCCGAGCTCAAGCACGTCATCCTTGTTGACGAGGATGTCGATATCTTCGATATGAGCGACGTGATGTGGGCCATGACCACGCGCTTCCAGGCCGACGTGGACCTCATCACCATCCCCGGTTGCCACTGCCACGTGCTCGATCCGTCCAACGACCCCGCGTTCGATCCTTCGATTCGCGAGCACGGCATCGCCTGCAAGGCCATCTTCGACTGCACGGTTCCGTTCAACCTCAAGAAGAACTTCATCCGCTCGCAGTTCATGGAGATCGATGAAGAGAAGTGGGCCGCCGAGCTCGCCTTCTAGTAAGTAGCCCTATCAAATAGCTAAGGAGTTGTCATGCCTGAGTCTTCTGTCCGTTCCCGTCGCATTGTCGTTGGCGTTTCTGGTGCCAGCGGCGCTGCGCTGGGCCTCGAGTGTCTCAAGTGCCTGCGCCAGGCCGGTGCCGAGTCGGCGCTTGTCGTCACGCGCGGGGGAGAGATCACCATCGAGCAGGAGCTCGGCATGACGCTCGACGAGTTTGCCGCGCATGCCGATGTGGTCTACGACAACAAGAACATCGGCGCTGCCATCGCAAGTGGCACCTATCCGGTCGCCGGCATGATTGTGGCGCCCTGCTCCATGAAGACGCTCGCCGGCATTGCGAGCGGCTACAGCGAAAACCTGTTGCTGCGTGCGGCCGACGTGCAGATGAAAGAGCAGCGCCGCCTGGTGCTCATGGTGCGCGAGACGCCCTTCAGTGCGATCCATGTCGACAACATGGCGCGCCTGGCGCGCGTGCCGGGCGTCATGCTCATGCCGCCCATGCTCACGTTTTACAACGGCCCCGCCACGCTCGACGATGCAGTGCATCACATCGCCGCCAAGGCGCTCGAAGCTGTTGGCGTGTCGTGCGAAAACTATAAGCGCTGGTCATAGGCATCTTTAGGGTAGGATACGAGTAGTGTTTGAGCCCGCTGCCCCTGTGGGCGGCGGGCTTTGTGCGCAAAAAGGATGTGTCGGGAGGACCTATGCAGACGGGCATGTATGCGATTAGCGAGATGGCGAGTTTGTTTAACGTTTCGCGCCAAACGCTCATCTACTACGACAAGATCGGCCTGTTTAAGCCCGCCGTGGTTAACGAAAAAGGCTACCGTTTCTATTCGCCCACGCAGATCCCGCTCATGCGTCTGATCTGCATGCTGCGCGACCTAGGGCTCGAACTCGATGAGATCGACCGCCTAGCCTCGACGTTCGACATTAGCGAGATGACCGACCACCTGCGCTCGCGGGTGCAGGCGCTCGACGAGCAGATTGCCGGGCTCAAAGCCGAGCGTGCGAGCGTGCAGGAGCGTCTGAGCTTTTACGACGAAGCAGTTTACTGGCGCGAGCGCGAGGGCAAGCCGGAGCTCAAGCAGTTCGAGCGCCGCTTCGTGGTCTTTGAGGAGTTTCCAGGCGATATCGAGCGCGGCCGCTCGATGCTTCACCCCACGCTCATGCGGGCCATCCTGCGCATGCGTGCGTTGACGGGCACGCGCCCTATGCGCGGCTGGGGTGCCATGCTGCGTCGTGAGGCGCTGCATTCCGACGACCCTATCGCCGGCGCGGGCTCCTTTGCCGTGCTGCCGCGCGGTGTCGAGGAACTGCTGCCGAGCGATCCCGCCGAGCTGGCAGAGATCGGCATCGAAGTGCTGCCCGAGGGCACATACCTGTGCATGAGCCGCTGGGGTATGCCGTACGAGCCCGAGGGCATCCGCGCCATCGTTGCCTGCATGGACGAGCACGCGCTCCAGCCCGTTGGCAACGCTTTCGACTTTTGCTACCTCGATACCACGAGCTACGACGAGTCCCACCAAGAGGACTTTTGCTGCATCCAAATCCCCGTTACCCTCCAGGTGTGACAAAGGGACAGTCCCTTTGTCGCATCCAAACCATCACAACATTCGATGAAAATCTCGAAAACGAGGAAAAACGTCGAATGTTGTGACGGTTTTCGTGTCCGGCGCGGGTGAGCTTCGGTGCCGTCTGGGGGTATAAGGCTAGCGAGTGTTTATTTGCGAGGCCTAAGGGGCGCCCCGTATGGATATCGATAACTTTGAATGGTGGTATAGCGAGGGTGAGGCTCCGGACGAGGGGTGGGACGAGCCTACGCCGCGTGGCGTGTCGAGCGACGAGGACGAGACCGGCAACGACGTCGCCGCCGACTCGGACGCCGCCCTCGATCCCGTCGAGCCCCTGACCTTCGAACAAGCTTGGGCCCAGGCCGAGGCAGACGAGGCCAAGGCCGACGCTACGGCCACGCTCGGCGAGCCAGCCGACATGTCGATCTCGCCGGCAAAGACCCCGCAGCCGCGTCACACCATCGATCCCGACAGCACGGCATCCTTCAGTATTCTCGACGTGCCCTCGCAGGGCGCTCAGGCGCCCGCACCCACACGTCGCCCCAATCTGTCTCGCGAGGAAGATGCAGGACGTCGCTCTCCGCTTGGCCCCATCCTTATCGCCTTCATGGCCGGCGTTATCGCATGCTCGGTAATTGGAAACGTCTGGAGCCATGTCGAGCAGCAGCGAAAAGACGCCGCCAGGGTCGAGATGTCTGTCGAGCAATCGCTCGGCCGCACGCGCTCGGTACATGTGTCGGTCGAGGTCAAGGACGGCGCGACGTGGGACACCGCGCGCGGCGACAGCCAAATGCTCATCCATATCGTGGGGCGCACGCTCAAAGGGCAGACGATTGACGAGTATCAATACGTCAATTCCGGTGGTGACGGCATCGAACTTAAGCCCGGCGACTACGAGCTCACCGTCGATGAACCGCCCGCCGCCACCGACGGCACGCGCTTCCGTGCCTCAAAGCGCATGGTTCCCGTGAGCTTTAACTCGCAGGCGCCCGATACGGTCGACACCACGCCACAGGGCGGGTTTGACCTTTACGTAGATACCCAGTAGGCGCTCGCCGCTCATTCCGCTATGGCTACTCAATAATCGCCTGCCGTCCCGTCCCGCCGCCAAGAGTGGGACAATAGCCCTCGACACTGTTGTTTACTTTTGGAGGAAGTAGCATGTCCACCGTCACCACCATCAAGCGCGGCGGCCTCACCGCGGCCATCGATTCCATGGGTGCCCAGCTCACGAGCCTTGCCCTCAACGGCAACGAGTATCTGTGGCAGGGCGACCCCGCCTTTTGGGGCAAGCATGCGCCCATCCTGTTCCCCATTGTGGGCTCGCTGCGCAACAACACGGCGACGTCTGCGGCTGGCACCTGCGAGATGCCGCGCCACGGCCTCGCGCGCATCGTCGAGCACAAGCTGGTCGAGGTTTCGGAGGACGGCTCCTCGGTAACGTACGAGATCACCGACACGCCCGAGTCGCTCAAGGCCTTTCCGTTCCACTTTAAGCTCAACATGACCTATGCCCTGACTGGTGACGCCACACTTACCCAGACCTTTGCCGTCACCAATACCGGCGACGTGGACCTGCCGTTCTCGGTGGGCGGCCACCCTGCGTTTAACGTACCGGCTCCCGGTGCCGAGGACGAGGCATTCGAGGATTACGAGCTGGCGTTTACCGAGGCTTGGACTAACGAGGCTCCCATCATCACGCCCGACGGTCTTATGACGTTCGAGGGCAGCTACAAGGCTCCCGATAACTCGGACGTGCTGCCCATCACGCACCGCAGCTTCGATAACGACGCCATCATGTTCACCGATACCCCGGGCTCCACGCTCACGCTGCGCGGCCGCAAGTCGGGTCACGGCGTCAAGATCGACTTTGAGGGCTTTAAGTACATTGGCGTGTGGTCTGCCGCCAACGACGCTCCGTTTGTGGCGCTCGAGCCCTGGACCGGTCACACCACCATGGACACCGAGGACGATGTCTTTGAGCACAAGGTCAACACCATCACCCTGGCCCCGGGCGAGACGGACAAGCGCAGTTTTAGCGTTACCTTGCTCTAGAGGTTCCGCCGCTCGGTCGATGCTGCGCGTCGTCCAGAGCGACAAGTTGTCATTCAAAAGGCAAGGCATAGACCTTCTGGTCATGCCTTGCCTTTTTCATGCCACTTGTTCGCTCTGGACGTCGCTCGCCGGCATTGCCAAAACATCGGCGTCCCCAATGACTACCGCGTGTCTATTAATTTTTCGAGCTTGTGCTGCGCTGCTAGTTGCTGGCGTATATCCTGTTAAGTCGTCAGCATACGATTCAACAGGGAAGGCAGATTATGCATTCTCCCCATCAACGCGACGCGCATCCACAGCCGGTATGCAGCCGTCGCATCTTTTTGGGTAGCGCTCTCGCTGCGAGCGCTTCCGTCGTCGCCGGCGCGCTTGCCGGCTGTCAGCGCCCGTCAACGCTCAAGGTGGTTCGGCCCACGACGGGCGGCGGTCGCGACGACCTGTCCGATTCCGTGATCGGCAAGGACAAGATCCGCATTGGCATGGAGGCGGCCTACGCCCCGTACAACTGGCAGGTCTCCGAAGCCAGCGAGTACACCATCCCCATCGACAACGTGCAGGGCGCCTATGCCGATGGTTACGACGTGCAGATCGCCAAGATCGTCTGCAAGGCCCTCGGCGGCGAGCCCGTTGCCGTCAAACAGAGCTTCTCGGGTCTTATCGATTCGCTCAACAACGGCCAGATCGACCTCATCATTGCCGGCATGAGCGCCACGCCCGAGCGCGAGGAGTCCGTCGGCTTTTCCGATCCGTACTTCATTGGCTACTTTGGCCTGTTCGTAAAAGAGGGTTCCCCCTACCAAAACGCGACCAAGCTCAGCGACTTTAGCGGCGCTACGGTGCTCGGGCAAAAGGACACCATGCTCGATACCGTCATCGACGAGATCCCGGGCGTTGTCCACAAAAACCCGGTCGACTCGGTCCCCACGGTGTTTTCGAATCTGCTGCAGGGCACCTGCGACGCCGTGACTTACAACACCGAGAATGAGAAGGGCTATATGGCCCAAAATCCCGGTATCGTCCCCATCCAGTTTGCCGAGGGCGAGGGCTTTAAGCAGGAGGTCACGGCAAATGTCGGTTGCCGCAAGGGCTCGGACAAGCTGCTTAAGCTCATCGACAAGACACTCAAGGGCATTAGCCAAGAGGAGCGCGACCAAATGTGGGACGCGTGCCTCGACCGTCAGCCGGCATAGGGAGGCAGCATGAAAACCATTAATCGCCTGGCCTCCTTTATCAAGGCCGACCACCGTTATGTATACCTGGGCACGAGTGTTATCGCGGCGCTCGGCCTGGCGTTTAGCCAACGCAACCCCACGCCGCTGAGCTTCTTGGCCCCCACCGGTATCTTCCAAGACTGCCTCTGGGCAATCCTTTGGGCCTGGCTCGTCGTGTCGGCGGCGGCGCTGGTCACCAAGCTCATGCACTGGAACGACTATCGCGAGGCGTCGCCGTTCGCATCCGAGCGTTTCCGTCGTGGCGCACGCTTAGGCAGCTACGTCGTGGTCGCCATCGCGGCGATCTTTTTCGTGGACCGCTGCGTCATGTCATTTATCGACCTGGTGCAGGTGAGCATTGTCTCGGACTCCAACCCCAGCGACTTTTTGTCGAGCCTGGTCTACATGACCTACAAGAGCGGCGACTTCTTTATCCGCGGCATCGAGATCACCATCGCACTTGCGACCTTCGGTACCGTCATCGCCTTTTTCCTGGCGCTGCTCTTTGTGTTCCTGCGTATTCAGACGTTCGACCGCGTGGATAACGATCTGGTGCGCTTCTTTAAGAGCATCGGCCGCGGCTTTGCGACCGTCTACTCTACCATCGTGCGCGGCACGCCCATGATGGTCCAGGGCCTGCTCATCTATTACGCGGGCTTCACCGTTTTGCGCGGCATGGGCTTCGAGACCGCCCAGGCCAACCAGATTTGGAGTACCTTCACCGCCGGTCTCGTCACCATCTCGCTCAACTCCACCGCCTACATGATGGAGGTCCTGCGCGGCGGCATCGAGTCCATCGATCCCGGCCAGGCCGAGGCGGCGCGCTCGCTGGGTCTGTCGCAGTGGCAGGCCATGCGCAAGGTCGTGTTCCCCCAGGGTATTAAAAACGCGATCCCCGCACTCACCAACGAGCTCATCATCAACATCAAGGATTCGTCGGTGCTTTCGGTCATCGGCGTGTTCGACCTCATGTACGCCACCACCACCGTCGCCGGCGTGTACTACCGCCAGATGGAGGTCTACTGCGTGGCGCTCGTGGTCTACCTGATCCTGACGCTCGTGGCGAGCCGCCTGCTCGAGGCCTTTGGCAAAAAGCTCGGCGCCGAGGCCCCGGCAACGCTGCCCAGCTCCAACTAGGCTCAAGACGAGGAGAATCATCATGGCAGATATCGCCACTACCGGCACCGCGGCCGCCGCACAGACCAATGAGCCGCTTATCCGCGTCGAGGGCCTGCGCAAGAGCTTTGGCTCGCTCGAGGTGCTTAAGGGCATCGACCTGTCCATTAACCCCGGCGAGGTCGTTACCATTATCGGCGCCTCGGGCTCGGGCAAGTCGACCTTCCTGCGCTGCCTCAACCTGCTCGAGACCCCGGACGCGGGCCATATCTGGTTTCACGGCCAGGACCTTACGGCCGAGCGCTGCAACATTAACAAGCTGCGTGAGGACATCGGCATGGTGTTCCAGGGCTTTAACCTGTTCAACAACATGGATGTGCTCGACAACTGCACGCTCGCGCCCGTCACGCTCAAAAAGATGAGCAAGGCCGAGGCCGAGAAGGTCGCGATGGAGCATCTGACGAGCGTGGGGCTCGAAAAGTTCGCGCACGCCGCCGTGGGCCGCCTATCCGGTGGCCAAAAGCAGCGCGTGGCCATCGCGCGCGCCCTGTGCATGAATCCGCAGATCATGCTGTTCGACGAGCCGACCTCCGCACTCGACCCCGAGATCGTGGGAGAGGTGCTCGAGGTCATGCGCAAGCTTGCGGCCGACGGCATGACCATGGTCGTCGTCACGCACGAGATGGCCTTTGCCCGAACCGTGTCCGACCGCGTGGTCTTTATGGACAAGGGCGTGGTGCTCGAGGATGCGGCACCGGCCGAGCTCTTCGGCAATCCCAAACACCAGCGCACCCGCGAGTTCCTCTCGCGTTATCTCGAGGACAAATAACCGACCGCAAACGCTTACGTTGCAGGGCCGCTCCGGTGGGGCGGCCCTCGTCATCACAATCGAAAGGATGTCATGGCCGAGGTTTGGCGCTTCTTTGCGCATGAGGATGATTTTGCCGATTTGGACGAAGCTGGCGCGTGCGAACGCCTGGGCCGCGTGCTGTCGTTTTCGACCGTCTCGAGCATGGATGCCGAGGCGGTGGACTGGCAGCCCTTCGACGACCTGCGCGCCTATATGCAGCAGGCCTGGCCGCGCGTGTTTGCGGCGGGCGAGGTCGAGTTTGTCGACCATTCGCTGTTGGTGACGCTTAGCGGTTCCGACCCTGACCTCAAGCCCATTATGCTCATGGGCCACATGGATGTGGTTCCCGTGGTGCCGGGTACCGAGGCCGACTGGACGCACGACCCCTTTAGCGGGCACGTGGACGACACCTACATCTGGGGCCGTGGAGCGATCGACATGAAGGACCAGGTCGCAGGCATTCTCGAGGCTGTCGAGTATGCGCTGGCGCACGGTTGGGAGCATGAGCGCACGCTGCTCCTGGCCTTTGGCCAGGACGAGGAGACGACGCAGTACGGCGCAGGCGCCATCGGCCGCGCGCTCGAGGAGCGCGGTGTTGAGCTCGAGTTCCTGATCGACGAGGGCGACTACCGCATCGTTTCGGATGCCGAGTACAGCGCGGGCGAGGGTTGGCTCATGCACGCCGACCTCGCGGAGAAGGGCTATGCCGACATTGTGCTCAAGACAAAGAGTGTGGGTGGACATTCTTCCAACCCCTACGGCGGCACGTCGCTTGAGGTGCTCAGCCGTGCCATCACCGCAATCTGCGATATCGAGTGGCCGACGCGCGTGACCGACTTGCTTGCCGCCCAGCTCGTCGAGCTGGGGCTCTACACGGCGGATGAAATTGCCGCCAACGGGGGCGCCATTGTCCGCGATTGCCTCGCCAGCAAGAAGCTCTATCCGCTGGTGACGACCACCTGCGCACCCACGCAGATCGAGGGTGGCAGCACCGGCGCCAACGTAATGCCGCAGGATATGTGGGCCAACATCAACTTCCGTATGCTCGAGGGCACGAGCGTGGCCGACGTTGTGGCGCGCTGCCGTGAGGCGGTTGCCGGGGCGGACCTTGCCGGTCGTGTCGAAGTGGAGCTAGGCCCCGGCAGCTCCGAACCCTCGCCGTCCCCGCGCATCGGTGGCCCCGGCCTCGAGGCGGTTCGCTCCATCGCCGCCCGCTATTTCCGTGATCCAAAGGGGACGGAGGAAAATGGATCATTCGAGCCAGTGGCAATTGTGCCCTCGACCGTGATCGGTGCGACCGATGCTGCCAACTACCAGCGCATTTGCCCTGAGTGCATTCGCTTCTCGGCCTTTGTGGTTGATGACGACGAGTGTGACCGCGGCGTACACGGCACCAACGAGCGCATCACCCGCCGCGCCTACCTCCAGGGCATCCGCTTCCTCGTCGCTCTGCTTCAGACGCTCTAGAGTGTGACAAAGCGACAGTCCCTTTGCTAGCCGTTGGGGACGTTCTTAAACGACTAGTCGTTAAGGAACGTCCCCAACGGCTACGTCCAATCAATCCGTGCGGGTTATATGCAGGTTTGCCTGCGCACGCTATCATGTATGGGTTAGACCGCAACTATGTACCCCATACGCGAAGGGATGCGCATGTATCTGAAGATCGACATGTTCTAGCCGGGCTTACCCCCGCAGTGGCGCCGCGCGCCCCATCAACTCTGCCGATTTTCACCTTCACGCATATAAAGGAGTCCCGCCATGCGCGACAAGCTCGAAAAGATCATCAAGGCCTACGAGGAGCTCGAGAAGAAGCTCTCCGACCCGGCCGTCGCCTCCGATATTAAGGAGTTCACGCGTCTCAACAAGGAGTACGCGCACCAGTCCGACCTCATCGCGGCCTCGCGCGAGTACATCGGCGCGCTCGATGACATCGAGGCCGCCAAGGAGATGCTCCACGATACCACCGATGCCGATGAGAAGGAGATGCTCCAGATGGACATCTCCGAAAACGAGGCCAAGCTTCCCCAGCTCGAGGAAGACATTAAGTACATGCTCATCCCGAGCGACCCCAACGACGACAAGAACACCATCGTCGAGATCCGCTCCGCCGCCGGTGGCGACGAGGCGGCCATCTTTGCCGGCGATCTGTACAAGATGTACCAGCGCTTCTGCGAGTCGCGCGGCTGGAAGACCACCGTACTCGACTCCAGCCCCAGCGAGGCCGGCGGCTTTAAGTCCATCGAGTTCAAGGTTGAGGGCGACCGCGTCTACTCCGTCATGAAGTTCGAGTCCGGCGTGCATCGCGTACAGCGCGTCCCCAAGACCGAGTCCCAGGGTCGCATCCAGACCTCCACGGCAACCGTCGCCGTGCTTCCCGAGGCCGAGGAGATCGACGTTCAGATCAACCAGTCCGACCTGCGCATCGATACCTACTGTGCCTCCGGCCCTGGCGGTCAGTGCGTTAACACCACCTACTCCGCCGTGCGCATCACCCACCTGCCCACCAACACCGTGGTGCAGTCGCAGGAGCAGCGTTCCCAGATCCAGAACCGCGAGGTCTGCATGCAGATGCTGCGTGCCCGTCTGTACGAGATGGAACTCGAGAAGCAGCAGGCCGAGCTCGGCGCCGAGCGCCAGAGCCAGATTGGCCACGGCAACCGTTCCGAGAAGATTCGTACTTACAACCAGCCCCAGGACCGCGTGACCGATCACCGTATCGGTTTCAACTCCACCTACAACGGCGTCCTTCTGGGCGATCAGCTCGGCACCGTCATCGAGGCACTTGCCGCCGCCGAGCGAGCCGAGAAGCTGGCACAGGCCGTTTAAGTTACGGCGTTTTACCAAACGCCGTAACTGCTCGACGCTGCGCGCCACCCAGAGCGACAATTTGGCATTCAAAAGGCAAGGCATGACCAGAAGGTCTATGCCTTGCCTTTTTCATGCCAACTTGTTCGCTCTGGACGTCGCTCGCTGTCCGTCCTCTACCTGCGGCGTTGCCATCGCTGCCGAAGACGGCAATTGATTAGTTGGCACTTAGGGACGTTCCTTTTCTACCGGCAGTTTGGGACACTCCTGGCTTAGTAGTCATTGGGGACGTTCTTAAACGACTAGTCAAATAAGAGCGTCCCCAATGACTAGGTTGGGCACATTGCTTTGTGAGTTTATTCAATCTTCTTTAATAACAATTAAGTTGTTTACCTGCTTAAAGTTACTTATCATTTTTAAAAATAATGCTCGAAAAAGCGTCCGAGAAGTCGCGGGACGGTTTTTGAGGGGTCGTTCGTCAAGCAATGTGGCAAGTTCTTGGTTAGATATTGGTCAGTTTTGGGTCAACCTTGCCAAAAGCTTGACGAATGCAGATTTAGACGTCGACGAATGAACATTTCAGGCAGGTTCCAAGCAAAATTCTGGGCTGATTCTCGATAATCGCCTTCAATCGTCCCTTGCCAAGCGCTGGCCTCGCGTACAATCTGCTCCGACATTCGCGCGCCGTCCGGCGCTTAAGAGGGGAGGGCCCCATGGCAAACGAGATCTGGACCATCAAGCGTTGTCTCGAGTGGACCAAGGAGTACCTGGCCGAGCGCGGCGAGGAGCACCCCCGTCTTTCTGCCGAGTGGCTGCTGTGCGCCGCCACGGGCCTGGCGCGCATTGACTTATATATGCGTATGGACGAGACGCTTAACGCGGCCCAGCTCGAGACCATGCATGCGGCCGTTGTCCGCCGCGCTAAGGGCGAGCCGCTGCAATACATCACCGGCAGCACGCAGTTTCGCATGATCGACGTCGCGTGCGCCCCCGGTGTGCTCATTCCGCGCCCCGAGACCGAGATGCTCGTCGAGGAAGTCCTCAATTATCTGGATGCCGAGGTGCTGAGCCCCGAGGCTGCTGCCCGTCAGCGTGTTGAGCTGCCTTGGAACGATGAGGTCGAAGAGGCCCGCAAAGCCGAGGCGGCGCTGGCCGACGAGCGCGCGACTGCCGAGCGCCGTGCCGCTAACCTGACGGCCGCCGATGAGGCGGCACTAGGCAGCGACGTGCTGGGCAGCCGTGCCTATGCCGAGGAGCTGGCCGACCGCGAGGCCGAGGAAGCCGCCGCGCAGGCAGCAGAAGCCGACGCCGCGGAAGCCGCCGAGCCCGAGCTCGACGAATACGGCATCGCCATCGAGGGTGCCGGCCAGGAGACGGCTTCAGCTCAGGATGCCGCTGCGCCTGCCTCAGCCGAGCCCTGCACTGCCCGCGTTCTCGAGGTCGGCTGCGGCACGGGCTGCATTTCGCTCTCCCTTGCCTGGGAGCGCCGCGGCCACGTTACCTGCACCGCCACCGATATCGAGCCGCGCGCCATCGATCTGGCCACCAAAAACCGCGACGCCCTCGGCCTCACGGCAGATGAGGTTGCCTTTAGCCTCACCAACCTGGTGAGTTCCATTCCCCGCGAAGAGTGGGGCACCTTCGACGTGCTCGTCTCCAACCCACCTTACATCCCGACCGGCGTCATGCGTTCGCTGCCGCACGAGGTCAAGGACTTTGAGCCCGACCTGGCGCTCGAGGGCGGCGCCGACGGCCTCGATATCTTCCGCCGCCTGCTCAATGCGGCGCCTTACATGTTGCGCGCCGGCGGCCTGTTTGCCTGCGAGCTCTACGAGGGTGCCCTCGATGCCGCGGCCGAGCTCTGTCGCCAGGCAGGCCTTTCGGACGTGCGTATCGTCCACGACCTCACCGATCGCCCCCGCATCGTCCGAGCCATCGTCACCGAGCCCAAACAGCGTATTTAAGCTGAATAAATAGACATTTGCGCAAGTTTGTCCTTGCAATATACCGTAAAACTTCTACTATAGAAGGAGAAAGGTATGTCAAATCAGCTGCATCGGTACCGTATCGTGCTTGATTACATTGAACCTTGGCTTGATGAGCAGGATGAAGCTACGCTGAAGCAGATTTATGCAGACCTTTTGGTGCTCGAGAAGGAAGGTCCCAGCCTTGGTCGTCCGCTGGTTGACCGCGTAAAGGGCTCGAAGCTTCATCATTTAAAGGAGCTGAGAGTGACGTCGTGTGGTGGGCAGGTGATTCGCATCCTCTTCGCCTTTGACCCCAAGCGCCAGGCGGTATTGCTATTGGCGGGTGATAAGTCGCGAGCGGGATCGTCAAGGGCAAAATGGAACGGTTGGTATGCGATCAACATTCCAAGGGCCGAGCAAATATACCGTCGCCACGTAAGGAGGCTCGATCGAGATGGAACTGCATGAGTATATGGAATCTCGCGGGATAACACGCGACTCCATTACCGCCGAGCAGGAGAGGACTCGCGATCGTATCGAAGCCTATAAGCTTGCTCAGATTCGCAGGTTAAAAGATCTAACACAGGCGTCGGTCGCCCAGTCGATGGGCGTTTCTCAAAAACGTGTATCCGAGCTCGAGCGTGGGGAGTTGGGTTCGATGAGGCTCGACACGCTGAGCAGGTACGCAGAGAGCCTCGGCGGAAAACTGGTTGCAAGCATCGAGTTTCCCGATCGTACCGTTACGCTTGCGCGCTAAAAATCTTCAATTAACCCCCTCACTTTCACCGACTACTAGAGCCGCTCACCAAACCAACATGCGCTCTGGGCAAATAGGTTGAATGTTTCGTGCGAGAATGCCCCACAGTAAACAAACTTGCACCGGAGCGTAAGGGGCTGGCATACACATGCAGACGGTCTATCGGGTATACGAGGGAACGCGCGAGCCGCATCGGCTTGCCGTCGAGCGCACGGCCGAGGTGCTCGGCCGCGGCGGCCTGGCCTTGATTCCGACCGAGACCGTCTACGGTGTTGCCGTGGCAGTCAACGCCTTCTCGGACGCCGTGCCCCAAGATACAAGCGAATTCCCATCGTGGCCGCGCGATCCGCAGGCTGCCGTCAATGGCGCCGCAGTTCCTGCGCTCGGCACCGGCTATCGCCGTATCTTCACTCTCAAGCAACGTGAGCTCACGCAAACCGTCGCTTGGCTGGTCGATGGCGTCGAAGCACTCGACCGCTATGGCGTGGATATCCCGGAAGATGCCCGCGTACTCGCGCGACGATGCTGGCCGGGAGCCCTGACTATCGTGGTCAAGGCAGCCCCCTGCGTGCCGACCTTTATGCGCGCTGCCGACGACACCGTGGCCCTGCGCGCTTCGGCCTCTCCCGTGGTCCAAGCGCTCATCCGCGCCTGCGGCAGTCCCCTTGCCTGCACGAGCGCCAACACGCACGGCGCGCCTTCGCCGGCAAGCTTTGCCGCCGTCGAGGGTCGCATCCTGGAGGGGGTCGATGTTGCCGTCGACGCCGGTGAGACCCCGTGTCGCGACGCCTCGACCATCGTGTCGTTCCAGCACGGCGGGCTCCAGATCCTGCGCCAAGGCGCACTTCCCGCATCAGAGATCGAGCGGGTCCTGTCCGACCCGATGCAATAGAAGGGTGTAAGCGATGTCGTTGAATCTGGGCAGCCTGGGCATGGAAGATGCCTCGTTTAACTTTGGCGGTTCCTACATCATGGCGCTCGACTGCGGCACTACCTCGGTACTCGCGGCCATTGTCGACGAATACGGCTGCATCGTTGCCCAGGCGCGTCGTAGCGTCAAAACCAGCTTCCCGCGCCCCGGCTGGGTGGAGCAGGATCCCACGGAGGTGCTTGCCAGCCAGATCGGCGTGATGATGGAGGTTCAGTTTAAGAGCGGCATCCATTCCGATCGCATCGCCGCCATCGGCATCTCCAACCAGCGCGAGACCACGGTGGTCTGGGACCGCGTGAGCGGCCAGCCCATCTATAACGCCATCGTATGGCAGTGCCGTCGTACCGCGCCGGCGATCGACGCGTTGGTTGAACAGGGTTGCGAGGAGCTGGTGCGCTCCCGCACGGGACTTACGCTTGACCCGTATTTCTCGGCCTCCAAGGTGCAGTGGATTCTCGACAACGTCGACGGCGCACGCGAGAGCGCGGCGGCGGGCGACCTCATGTTTGGCACCATCGACACCTGGCTCATCTACAACCTCACCGGCGGCCAGGTCTTTGCCACCGACTACACCAATGCCAGCCGCACGGCACTCTTTAATATCCATACGCTCGATTGGGACGACGACCTGCTGGCGCTCTTTGACGTTCCACGTTCCATGATGCCCGAGGTTCGCTGGAGCTCGGGCGACTACGGCCGCGTCGCGAGCGACATCATGACCAACATGCCGCCCATCATGGGCGTGGCGGGCGACCAGCAGGCATCGCTGTTCGGCCACTGCTGCTTCTATCCCGGCCAGACCAAAAACACCTATGGCACGGGCTGCTTTATGCTCATGAACACCGGCGACGAGATCGTCGAATCCAAGAATGGCCTGGTCTCCACCATCGGTATCGCTGCGGACGGCAAAGTCAGCTATGCGCTCGAGGGCTCTATTTTTGCCGCCGGCTCAACGATGAACTGGCTTCGCAACAACATGGGCATCATCTCGAGCGTGAGCGAGTCGGCACAACTCGCCGCTTCGATTAGCGACAACGAGGGCTGCTACTTCGTTCCCGCCTTTGCGGGTTTGGGCGCTCCCTGGTGGGACCCGCATGCCCGCGGTATCGTGTGCGGCCTGACCGGTGCCTCGAGTCGCGCGACCATTGTGCGTGCGGCCTGCGAGTCCATGGCCTACCAGAGTTATGACGTGCTGCGCGCCATGGAGCAGGACGTGGGACTTTCGATTGAGCGCCTGTCCGTCGATGGCGGCGCCTCACGCAACGAGTTCATTATGCAATTCCAGGCCGACCTGCTGGATATCCCCGTGCTGCAATGCGAGACGGTGGAGACCACGGCAATCGGTGCCGCGTACTTGGCGGGTCTTGCCGTCGGCTATTGGGAAGACCTTGAAGAGCTGGAGCAAAATGCCCAGATCGTTAGGACCTTCCTTCCCCATATGCCCGCCGAGCGTCGCGAGCAAAACCTTGCGGGCTGGCGTGATGCAGTCAAGCGCTCGCTCAGTACCGCACAGTAGGGCTGCGATGGGCTGTTCGATACAACAAACCGCTAAACTTATGCATGGCGTGCGGCGGCAACATTGCTGCGCGCCTTGTCAGCAAGGCCGTTTTGCGGCTGCAACGAAAGGGGCAATCAATCCATGACCGTCACCTACGATGCGTCCCGTGTGACGCTTGTCGACCACCCGCTCGTCCAGCACAAGCTGTCGATCCTGCGCGACAAAAACACCGGCACCAACCAGTTCCGCCAGCTCGTGCGCGAACTCGCGCTTTTTGACGGCTACGAGGCCATGCGCGACCTGCCCATGGAAGACGTCGAGGTCGAGACCCCCATCACTACCGCCACGTTCAAACAGCTTGCCGGCAAGAAACTCGCCATCGTGCCCATCCTGCGTGCGGGCCTTGGCATGGTCGACGGCATCCTCGACCTGGTGCCCTCCGCTCGCGTGGGCCACATCGGCATGGAGCGCGACGAGGTCACCCACGAGCCGCACGAGTATTACTGCAAGATGCCCAAGGATATCGACCAGCGCATCTGCCTGGTCGTCGACCCCATGCTCGCCACGGGCGGTTCGGCCGAGATGGCCATTAGCTACCTGCGCGAGCGCGGTGTCAAGGACATCCGCATGCTGTGCATCGTCGCGGCCCCCGAGGGCCTCAAGTCGCTGACTGAGAAGGATCCTGATGTGCATATCTATACCTGCGCCATCGACGACCATCTCAACGAGGCGGCCTACATCGTTCCCGGCCTGGGCGACGCCGGTGACCGCATCTACGGCACGCTCTAGTCGCTGGGCTAAGACGGCCGCGGCTGCAAATACGAAGAAACGGTGCGCGCGGATGAACAAAAGGCGACCGCGCGCACTCCTGTTAACGGACGTTTTGCCCTGCAGGGTTCGAGAAAAACGTATTACCGTACCTGCGGCATAAAGAAGGTCTTAAGAAAACGAACAGGTGCGTATTAACCGATGCTTTTTCGGTTGTACTTTAGCGATTGGCTCGTACAATAGTCACCAATGTTTGGCGGGAACTGTTCTGTGAAGCGTTAAAAAGGAAAGTGAGGACGCCAGTGTTTCAGATAGCCGATCTGCTCGCTATCGTTGCAGGCGCCATCGCGGGCGCAATTGCCTTCCTTCCTTTTGTCTTTACGCTCAAGCCGGTTCTTGACGATAAACAGAATGCGGACATGCTCAAGGGTATGGTGAGTCTGGCGGTCTCGGCAATCGCCCTGCTCGTCTTTACCTTGGTTGTGTTTGTGTTGTTCGGAGAGGCATTTCGCATGTTCCTCCTGGGCGAGGCGATCGGCTTCGTGGCCTTTATGGCCGCCTGCGCGGTTCGCGTCGCCAAGGCGCTGCGAGATCCTCATGAGGTCGAAAGGTAAGTCGTGGAAATTTTTGAAAAGCTGCCTGATGAGATTAATCATCTGGTCAGCGAGTTCAGCTCCACCCCTGTCGTGGGCGATCTGAGCTGCGGCATCACGCAGTACTCGTTTTGGCTGATCGTCTCCACGATCGTGCTCCTGATCGTCCTGGCCGTGTTCAAGAAGAAGCAGACCCTGGTTCCCAAGGGCTTCTTCGTCAACGGTTTCGAGTACATCATCGAGTACGTCGAGAACGATATCGGCAAGGGCGTCGTGGGTGAGAACTGGAAGAAGCACTTCCCGTTCCTGTGCTCGCTTTTCCTGTTCATCCTGATCAATAACATGATCGGCCTGATCCCGGGAATGAAGCCCGGCACCGGTGCAATCGGCTCCACCGCCGCGCTCGCCATCTTCGCCTTCGTGTACTTCATCTACTACGGATGCAAGGCTCACGGCGTGATCGGCTACATCAAGAGTCTCGCCCCGCAGGGCGTGAGCTTCCCGATGAACGTGCTCGTGTGGGTCGTCGAGCTCTTCTCGACCTTCCTGCGCCTCATCACGCTCGCCGTCCGTCTGTTCTGCAACATGTTCGCAGGACACGTGGTCATGGGCTCGTTCGCCATCATGGCGAGCATGTTCATGCAGCCGCTGCTTCAGCAGGTTTCCGCGGCGCACGCCGTCGGCGCCCTGCCTTCGCTGGCCTGGCTTGCCATCCTCATCCTGATCTATGCGATCGAGCTTGTGGTCGGTGCCATCCAGGCTTACGTCTTCACGGTCCTTACCGCCGTGTATGTCTCCGAGGCAGAGGAGGTCGCGGAGGAGGAGTAGTCTTCCGCTCGCACCTTAAAGGTAAGGCAATTCGTTAAACCGCCGGTGCCCGTACCCATGGAGCCCGGTAGTTATAAAAAGGTTATCCTGCGTGAAATAAGACACGCACGACAAAGGAGGAATCGTGGGAGTTATCGGTTACGGTCTCGGTGTTATCGGCGCTGGTCTTGCTATCGGCCTGTCTGCTCTGGGTGCTACGGGTGCTATGGCCCGTCAGCCTGAGGTCCAGGGCCGCGTGTTCACCGTCTTCATCATGGGCTCCGCCTTCGGCGAGGCTCTGGCTCTGATCGGCTTCGTTGTCGCGCTGATCGTTAAATAGCACGGAGCGTCAAGTATGAATCTTTCATCCCAGAAGAGCGCGATCGCACTCTCCGCGTCCGCGGCCGCGCTGCTCATGCCGGTTTCCGCGTTCGCCGAGGACGGCGCTGCCGGTGCGGACATCCTCATCCCTAAGATGGCGGAGTTCATCCCGGCGCTTATCGCCTTCCTGATTATCTGGATCGTGCTGGCCAAGGTCGCCCTGCCGGGCATCATGAAAACCATGGAGGAGCGCGGCAAGAAGATCGAGGAGAGCCTCGACGAGGCCGAGAAGACCAAGCAGGAGGCCATCGCCAAGCGCGCTGAGTCCGACTCGATCGTCACCGACGCCCGTCGTCAGGCTGCCGACATCGTTCTCGAGGCCCGTAAGGACGCCGAGTCCGAGCGCGCCCGTATCATCGAGGCTGCTCACAAGGAGGCCGAGGAGATCATCGCCAAGGCCCATACGACCGTCGAGGACGAGCGCAAGTCCATCTACGCCGGTGCCGCGAGCTCCATCGCCGACCTGTCCGTTGCCGTCGCCACCAAGATCGTGGGCGAGGCACTCGAGGACGATGCCGAGCAGAAGAAGCTCATCGAGCGCTACATCCAGGAAGCAGGTAGCCTGAATGCCGACTAGCCGCTATCAGGACAAGGTGCTCGAGACCTACGCGCGTTCCCTTTTGGAAGCCGCCAAGGCCGAGAACCATGTGTTCGAGGACCTCGAGATGATCGAGCGCCTGGCTTCTGCCAGCCCCGAGATCATCGCCGTGCTCGACACCATGTCCAAGCGCGACCAGCTCGACCTTCTTCCCAAGGTGGCAGCTGCCTTTAAGTATGTTGCCGAGGAAGACGAGGATGTAGTGGGCGTGACCGTCACCACGGCGATCCCGCTCGACGACGAGCTGCGTCAAACCATCACTAAGAAATGCGAGCAGGACTTCGGCCGCAAGGTATTCCTTATCGAGCAGGTCGACCCGTCTATCGTGGGCGGCCTTGTGCTCGAGGCCCGCGGCGAGCGTCGTGACATTTCCGTCAAGACGCAGCTGCGCATCGCGCAGGAGACCCTCGCAAACTCTGCTAATTCGTACGGAGGTGAAGCCTAATGTCCGAAACCCTCAATGCCCAGGATATCGCCAAGAAACTGCAGGAGCAGCTTACGAGCCTCTCCGCGACGGTCGATACGCATGAGGTTTCAACGGTCGACGAGGTAGGCGACGGCATCGCGCGCGTCTCCGGCCTTAAGAGCGCCATGGCAGGCGAGCTTCTGGAGTTCAAGAGCTCCGATACCGGTGAGACCGTCTTTGGCCTTGCCCAGAACCTTGACCGTGACGAGGTCGGTGCCGTTCTGTTTGGTGCCGTCGACTCCATCAAGGAAGGCGACGAGTGCCGCACCACTGGCCGCATTATGGATATCCCCGTGAGCCGTGCCATGCTCGGCCGCGTCGTCAATCCGCTCGGCCAGCCCATCGACGGCCTGGGCGACATCGTCGCCACGCACCGTCGCCCCATCGAGTTCAAGGCCCCCGGCGTCATCGATCGTACCCCGGTGTGCGAGCCGGTTCAGACCGGTCTGCTCGCTATCGACTCCATGGTGCCTATTGGCCGCGGTCAGCGTGAGCTCATCATCGGCGACCGTAAGACCGGTAAGACCGCCATCGCCATCGACGCTATTCTCAACCAGCGCGGCAAGGGCATGGTCTGCATCTATGTCGCCATCGGCCAGAAGGCCTCCACGGTTGCCAACATTCGCGAGACCCTCGCTCAGCACGGTGCGCTCGACTACACCATCATCGTTTCGGCCACCGCTGCCGATTCCGCCCCTATGCAGTACATCGCGCCTATGGCCGGTGCCGCTATCGGCGAGTTCTTCATGTACAACGGCGAGGACGGCAAGCCCGCCAGCGAGACCAACCCCGGCGGCCACGTGCTCGTCATCTACGACGACCTGTCTAAGCAGGCTGTGGCCTACCGTCAGATGTCGCTGACGCTGCATCGTCCGCCCGGACGCGAGGCCTATCCTGGCGACATCTTCTACCTGCACTCTCGTCTGCTCGAGCGTGCCGTCAAGATGTCCAAGAAGAACGGTTACGGCTCCATGACGGCACTGCCGATCATCGAGACCCAGGACGGCGACGTCTCGGCCTACATTCCGACCAACGTCATTTCCATTACCGATGGTCAGATCTACCTGCAGTCCGAGCTCTTCTTCCAGGGTCAGCGCCCGGCAGTTGACGTGGGCATTTCCGTGTCCCGCGTCGGTGGCGACGCGCAGACCAAGGCTATGAAGCAGGTCGCCGGCAACCTCCGTCTGGACCTCGCTTCGTATCAGGAGCTCGCCGGCTTTACCCAGTTTGGCTCCGACCTTGACGAGGCTACGCAGAAGCAGCTGACCCATGGTGCCCGCATGACCGAGCTCCTGAAGCAGCCGCGTTACAAGCCGTTTGAGGTTGGCGAGCAGATTGTTACGCTGTTCGCTGGCAACGAGGGCTTCCTGGATGACCTGGAGATCGCCGACGTGCTGCCTTTCCGTGCCGAGCTCATCGAGTACATGGACAATGGCTTTGGCTCGCTGCTCGACAAGGTTCGCGCCAAGAAGATCGATGATGACACCAAGGCTGAGCTCTTGCGCGTCATCGGCGACTTCAAGCAGCAGTTCATGGCCAAGCACCATTCGGATGTTTCTGGATCAGAGGAGAACTAAGCCCCATGGCCAACCTTCGCGACATTAAGAAGCGAATCTCCTCGGTTACCACGACCAAGCAGATCACGCGCACGATGGAGATGGTCTCTACGGCCAAGATTCGTCGTGCCCTCGATCGCTCCAAGCAGGCCGAGCCCTATAAGGAGGCGCTGACCGACGTCATGTTGACGGTCGCCGGCGACGCCTCCTGTTCGGGCACCGATCCCATGCTGCAGAAGCATGAGAGTGTCAAGCATGGCCTGATTGTCGTTATTGCCTCGGACCGCGGCCTTGCCGGCGGTTTCAATACGACGGTGGAGCGCACGGCCGAAAAGCTCGCCGCTTCTTGGGCGAACGACGGCATCGAGTGCGAGATCATCGCGTGCGGGCGTAAGCCGGCCACGTATTTCCGTGACCGCGCAAACGTCGTCATGCACTTTGAGGGCAACTCCTCTGAGCCCGATTTCAATCAGGCCCGCATGATCTCCTCTCATATCTGCGATGCGTATCGTGCCGGTGAGCTTGACCGTGTCGAGCTTGTCTACCACCACGCCAAGAACCGCGTGGATCAGGAGCTTCGCGTCGAGCATCTGTTGCCGCTCGACCCCGAGATGATCGCTATGGCCCACGGTCCGCGTAAGAACGAGACCGACGCCCCTAAGCGCATCTCGTCCACGTTCGAGTTCGTGCCCTCTCCCGAGCATGTTCTCGGCAAGCTTGTACCGTCTTATATCCTGACGGTCATCTACCAGGCCCTGATCGATTCGGCGGCTGCCGAGCAGGGTGCACGCCGCAAGGCCATGCACTCCGCGACGGAAAACGCCACCGCGATCATCTCGACCCTTACCCGCACGTATAGTCGCGTGCGCCAGGCTTCGATCACGACCGAGATTAACGAGATCGTCGGCGGAGCCTCAGCATTGGAGGAACAGTAATGGCTAATAACACCGTAAAGCTTGCGGTCGAGGAAGCCACCAAGAAGACGACTGCCGGTGATGGTCGCATCGTGCGAATCATCGGCCCTGTCGTCGACGTCAAGTTTGACGGCGCGGTGCCCCCGATCTACAACGCGCTCACGGTCGAGGCCGAGACCCCGATCGGTCACCTGAGCACGATCCTCGAGGTCGAGAGCCAGCTTCCGGGCGGCGTCGTCCGCACGGTCGCCATGTCCTCGACCGACGGCCTGCAGCGCGGCCTCATCGCCACCGATACCGGTGAGCCCATGAAGATGCCCGTTGGTCCCAAGACGCTCGGCCGCATTTGGAACGTCATGGGCAAGCCCGTCGACGGCAAGCCCATGCCCGAGGTGGAGGAGTTCTACCCCATCCACCATGCAGCGCCCCGTTTCGACGAGCTCACCACCAAGACCGAGATCTTCGAGACCGGCATCAAAGCCGTCGACCTGCTCGAGCCCTACATCCGTGGCGGCAAGACGGGCCTGTTCGGCGGCGCCGGCGTCGGCAAGACCGTTCTGATTCAGGAGCTCATCAACAACCTCGCCCAGGAGCACGGCGGCACCTCGGTGTTCACCGGCGTCGGCGAGCGTACCCGCGAGGGCACCGACCTGTTCCTCGAGATGAGCGAGTCTGGCGTTATCGACAAGACCTGTTTGGTCTATGGCCAGATGAACGAGCCGCCCGGAGCGCGTCTGCGCATCGGTCTGGCCGGCCTTACCACCGCTGAGTACTTCCGCGACCGCGGCCAGGACGTTCTGCTGTTCATCGACAACATCTTCCGCTTCTCCCAGGCAGGTTCCGAGGTTTCCGCACTGCTGGGCCGTATGCCGTCCGCCGTTGGTTACCAGCCCACGCTGGCAACCGAGATGGGCGACCTCCAGGAGCGCATTACCTCGACCAAGACGGGCTCCATTACCTCCGTCCAGGCTGTCTACGTCCCCGCAGACGACCTGACCGACCCGGCGCCTGCCACGACGTTTACGCACCTCGACGCCACCACGGTTCTTTCGCGTAGCATTTCGTCGCTCGGCCTGTTCCCGGCTATCGACCCGCTCGCATCTTCCTCCGACGCTCTCGATCCCTCGATCGTCGGCGAGGAGCACTACCGTGTCGCCGTCAAGGTCCAGGAGCTCCTGCAGGAGTACTCCGACCTTCAGGACATCATCGCCATTCTGGGTATGGACGAGCTGTCCGAGGAGCAGCGCCTTACGGTCAACCGTGCCCGTAAGATTCAGCAGTTCCTCTCGCAGTCCTTCCACGTCGCGGAGAAGTTCACCGGCAACCCCGGTGTCTACGTCCGCGTCGAGGATACCGTCCGCTCTTTCGCCGAGATTGTCGACGGCAAGGCCGATGACCTGCCCGAGCAGGCTTTCCGCTATGCTTCCACGATTGAGGACGTGCGCGAGCGCGCCCGCAAGATGGGGGAGAAGTAGGTTATGCGTATCCGCATCGTGTGCCCCGTGAGCTGCGCCTATGAGGGCGACGCTGCGTTTGTGTCGATTCCGTCCACGGATGGCGAGTTTGGCGTTCTGCCTGCTCACTCCAGCGAGATCTGCACGATCGACCGCGGTTACGTTCGCGTTTCCGATAAGGCCATGGGCACTGTCGACCACACGTTTGCCGTGGCCGGCGGCTATGCCCAGGTTGCGGACGATGTCGTGACCGTTCTCGCCGAGCGCGCTTGCGATTTGGCGACCGTCGATGCCGACAAGCTTAAAGCTGATATTCAAGGTTTTGAAGAGAAGCTGGGTAATTTGTCGGAGGATGATGCACGCCGCGCCTACCTCTATAATGAAATCGCATGGTGTAAGCTCAAGCTTGCCCAATAGTCAAACGATTTAGCGTTCGACCATTTGCGAACACATCATGCCCGGGATGGCCCAGCCACCCCGGGCATGCTTTTTGAAAGGGTAGACCTTGGATATTATCCGCGTTGAGGGTGGCCACGCCATCGGAGGCTCCGTGCCCGTCTCGGGTGCCAAGAACTCCGCGCTCAAACTCATGGCGGCAACGCTTCTGGCGCCGGGCAAGACGACGCTGCAGAACGTGCCCGATATTTCCGATGTTCACGTGATGGGCAAGGTGCTCAAGGGCATGGGCGCTACGATCGATGTTCTCGACGAGCACACGCTCGAGATTGATACCTCTCAGGTCGATTCTTGGGAGGCCCCCTACGAGCTCGTTGCCAAGATGCGTGCTTCCACCGCCGTGATGGGACCCCTGCTGGGTCGCTTCCATCGCGCCAAGATCGCCATGCCGGGCGGCTGCAACCTGGGTGCTCGCAAGATCGATATGCACATTCTTGGTCTTGAGGCCCTGGGCGTTGAGTTCGATACCGCCCACGGTTACATCAACGCTAATGCGCCCCAAGGTCTGCGCGGTACCACCGTCACGCTCGAGTTCGCCAGTGTCGGTGCGACCGAGAACCTCATTATGGCATCCGTGCGCGCGCAGGGCACCACGGTTATCGACAATGCCGCCCGCGAGCCCGAGATCGTCGATCTCGCCAACATGCTCAACGAGATGGGCGCCAAGATTGTTGGCGCCGGTACGCCTGTCGTGACCATCGAGGGCGTGGAAGAGCTGCATCCTGTTACCCATCGCGTGGTGGGCGACCGCATCGAGGCCGGTACCTTTATCGTTGCCGGTGCGTTGATGGCCGACGATCGCGGTGTCGATATCACGGGCTTTTGCCCCATTCACTTGGGCATGGTGCTCAAGAAGATGGAGCTCATGGGTATCGACTGCGAGCGCGTCGAGGATGGCGTCCATGTGAACCGTGTCGAGCGTATCAAGCCGGTCGACATCCAAACGCTTCCGTTTCCCGGCTTCCCGACGGACATGCAGGCGCAGATTATGGTACTCTCCGCCCTTGCCGACGGCAGTTCCGTTATTACCGAGAACATCTTCGAGAATCGCTTTATGTTTGCCTCTGAGCTGGTGCGCATGGGTGCCGACATTCGTATCGAGAGCCATCATGCCATGATTCATGGCGTCAAGGGCTTCTCGGGTGCACAGGTTACCTCGCCCGATCTGCGTGGCGGAGCGGCCCTCGTCGTAGCGGGCTTGATCGCTGACGGGACGACCGAGGTTTCGGCTATTCATCACATCAAGCGCGGCTACGAGCAGTTTGTCGAAAAGCTGCGGGCGCTCGGCGCGCATGTCGAGCATGCTACCGTCCCCGATCCCGTCATCTACTAATACAGGTTGCCTATGTTTAATAAAAAGCCTCTCGCGGATACCACCGCCCGAAGACCCTCAACTGGTGCGCAGGCCAAGATCTACAGTCGCGATAACGTGGCTCGCTATTCCGAGCGCGCTCGTCAACGTCGTCGTAGCCACACGATTCGTCACGTCGCGCTCATTGTCGTGCTTGGTGTGCTGCTGAGTGCCACTACCGCTGCCGGCCTGTGGTTTGCCACCATTATGGGCAAGCTCGGCGATTCTAATGTCATTACCGATAATCTGCGTCGGGTTCTGGTTGACACCGATGAGGCAAAGGATCCGTTCTACGTGCTGCTTCTTGGCACCGACGGCCGTCCGGGCGAGGATACGTATCGTGCCGACTCGATTATCCTGGCACGCATCGACCCCACGCAAAAGCAGGCGACGCTCATTTCCGTTCCGCGCGACACCAAGGTCGAGTACAAGGGCGAGACCATGAAGATCAACGCCTGCCATACCGTTGGCGGCGCCGAGGCCATGGTCGAGGCGGTCAACGAGCTGTGCGGTGTTCAGATTTCCCACTATGCCGAGGTCAGCTTCGACGGTATGCAGGCGCTGATTGATTCGGTTGGCGGTATCGACATTAACGCAACCGATGATGTTGACGACCCCGAGCACCTGGATATTAAGATTACCGCTGGCCAGCAGCATATGGACGGTGCCACCGCCCTTACCTATGCCCGCTGCCGCTACACCTATGCCGACGGCGATTACACGCGCATGCGCCACCAGCGTCAGGTGCTTGGCGCCCTTGCCAACCAGATTCTCAATAACTTCGATGCCACGAAGATCTTTGGCCTGGTTAATTCGCTGTCCGATATGCTTGTAACCGATATGAGCGTTCAGGATATCGTGGCTACGGTCAACGCCATGCGCGGTATGGATGTCGACGGTATCTACTCGGCCAACCTGCCCTCGTACGCCGACGACAGCACCATGATCGACGGTGTGAGCTACGTCTTTGTCTACGAGGACGAGCTCAAGGAAATGATGGAGCGCGTCGATGCCGGCAAGGATCCCAAGGGTCCCAACACCATGGGTCTTTCCGACGGTTCCAGCTCTACGATTGGCGACCTGAACAACAACACGTCTGACGACTACGCAAACGGTACCGCAACCTCATCGATCAGCTCTGACGATTCCGATGACTCAAGCGATTCGAGCGATTCGGACTACTACGAAGAGCCCACCGGCGACGGCAACGGCTACGAGGCCAACTATTAGAGTTACGCGGTTTTACCAAACCGCATAACCGCTTGACGCTGCGCGGGCCGCATTTGGACAATCTGACGTTCAACTTCAAGGGCGCGACCAGAAGGTCAGCGCCCTTTCGTTTCACGTCACCTTGTCTCAAATGCGACCCGCTCGCTGCCCGTCCTCAACCTGCGACGTTAGTCATTGGGGACGTTCTTAAACGACTGGTCAAAGGGGACACTCTTGATGCACTTGGCACTTGGGGACGTTCCTTTTGTGCCGGCAGTTTGGGACACTCCTTGCGTTAAGAGGCTGGCGTGCGTCAACCTATTCTCGTTGCAGTAAAAAAATCGCCCCGTTCTTGGTTGAGGACGGGGCAATTCATCTTTTGGACTTGTGCAGCCAGGCCTATGCAAAGCGGGCGACGAGCTCCTGGAGCACGTCGGTCATCTTGACGAGCGAACTGACCGGGACGAACTCGTTGACGCCGTGGTAGCAATAGCCGCCGGTGGAAAGGTTGGGGCAGGGCAGACCGCGGAACGACAGCTGCGCGCCGTCGGTGCCGCCGCGAATCGGCAGCACTTGGGGCTCAACACCGCAGGCAAGGTAGGCTTCCTTGGCAACATCAATAAGCTCGGGATAGTCACGAACGATCTCGGCCATATTTCGATACTGCTGCTTAATCTCGACCGTCACACGCTCCTCACCCAGACGCTGGTTGAGCATCGAGGCGGCGGCATCAATAAGGTCGAGTTTCTGCTGGAACTTGGCGGCGTCATGGTCGCGGACGATATAGCGCGCTGTGGCGTGATCGACGGTTGCAGATACACCCTCAAGGTGATTAAAGCCCTCGTAGCCTTCCGTATACTCCGGGCGCTGCGCGTAGGGGAGCAACGCGTTGAAGTCGCAGAACAGATTGCCTGCGTTGACCATACGGCCCTTGGCGTCGCCCGGGTGGATGGACTGGCCCTCAAAGCGGACGGTCGCCTCGGCGGCGTTAAAGCACTCCCACTCCAGCTCGCCGATGGGGCCGCCGTCGACCGTGTAGGCGTACTTGCAGCCAAAGGCATCGATATCCAACAGCTCGGCTCCGTGGCCGATCTCCTCGTCAGGGCAGAAGCAAATGCCGAGTGTGGGATGGGGCAGAGAAGGGTCCTGAGCGATACGCGCGACAAGCGACATGATCTCGGCGACGCCTGCCTTGTCGTCCGCGCCCAGCAGCGTGGTGCCATCGCTGCAGACCAGGTCCTCACCCGCGAGGTCAGTCAGGGCGGGAAGCTTGGCGGTACCCATGGCAACGGGCTTACCGTCAACCGTGCCGCAGACCAGGTCGCCGCCTTCGTAGTGTACGATATGCGGCTTCACGCCGGCGCCCGGTGCAACTTCGGTGGTGTCGAGATGAGCGATCAGGCCCAGGGCGGGCTTGTCCTCAGCGCCCGCACTTGCGGGGATATGCGCGCAGACATAGGCGTGCTCGGTCACGTAGGCATCTTCCGCACCAAGCTCGCGCAGCTCTTCAGCCAGCACGTTGGCAAGGTCAAACTGAACGGCGCTCGAGGGTACCTGGTCGCAGTTTGCATCCTCGGACTGTGTGTTGATCTGGACGTAGCGCAAAAAGCGCTCGAGGACATCGGGGCTCGTGGTGGTGTTTTCCATAAAGACCGCTCCAATCTTGGTCGTCGTGTGCAACAAGAACTCTAGCACGGTATGCCACGGCATACCACGACGCTTGGATGGGGTAGAATCAGCCATTGAATGCAGAAGGGACGGAAGATCATGGATACGACAATTAGCTCGCGCGAACTACATCTGACGGTGGCGAACGAAGACTACTTGGAGTGCATGGTTCGCATTGAAAGCGAAGAGGGGGAAACCAACGGCGTGCGATCGGTCGACATCGCGCAGCGCCTTGGCGTCTCCAAGGCATCGGTCAATAAAGCGGTTTCGGCGCTCAAGGCATCCGAGCTTGTCGAGCAATCGCACTACGGCAAGGTGATCCTGACCGATCGCGGCCGCGAGGTTGGCACGGCTATCTGGTACCGTCATCGCCTCATCCGCACGTTTTTGGTTCAGGAGCTCGGTGTCGAATTTGAGCGAGCCGATTCCGAGGCCTGCATGATGGAGCATGCGCTATCCGAGGACACGATGAGCCGCTGGCTCGCCTATCTCGAAAAGCAGGGAATCAGCGTCGAGGAATAGCGGGATATATATGGATACGAGTTATTACAACCGCTTTGGTGCCGAGGAACTTACGCGCCGCTTGTCGAGCGAGACCTTGTTGGCGCAGGGCCCCATGGGCAGTGTTCTGTTGAGTGAGTACGATGCCGCCGACATTCCACCGGCGTTTTGGAATCTGGCAGAGCCGCAGACCGTTTCTCGTATCCATCGCTTGTATGTCGCCGCCGGCGCGCAGGTGCTCATTACCAATACCTTTCAGGCATCGAGCTATGCCCTCAAGCACGACCAGATTGCGCCGTCCGTGGCGGAGGTCAATCGCGGGGCCGTCGACGATGCCCGCCAGGCGCACCCTCAGCTACTGCTGGGCTCAATGGGCCCGATCGGTATTGAGTGGTTTGCCGAGGACTCTGTCGAGTATCGTGAAATCCGCGGCATTGCGCGCGAACAGGCGCGCGCCTTGCTCAATGCTGGCGTTGACGGTCTGCTGATCGAGACGGTGACGTCTATCCGTAATCTGCAGCCCATGCTTGCCGGCGCCCGAGATGCCGCCGACGGCATGCCTGTTCTGGTGAGTTTTGTCGTTGACGATAAAGGCGACCTGCTGGGCGATGGCCTCAACATCGAGGCAGCCGTTTTGTACGCCGAAAAACACGGCGCAAATTCGGTTGGTGTTAATTGCTGTTCGCTTGCGGCCGCGAACGCGGCGGTGCCCAGGATGGTTGCATCGGCGACTACTCCCGTCACGGTGCGTCCCAACGTAGGCGATCCGGTCCAGACTCAGGATGGCCCCGTATGGCACGAGAACCCCGAAGCTTTCGCGCGCGCATGCATCGAATGGAGACATGCCGGTGCCGCAATGGTGGGCAGTTGCTGTGGAACCACGGCAATCACTACGGCCGCGATGGCCGAGGCGCTCGATATATAAAGGGCAAACCGCTCCATATGAACTGCACCCTAAAACTTGGACGGCTTAAATAAGAACTACGCCGCAAGGGACTGTCTCCGGAACTCCTCCGG